>NZ_JBHRSS010000002.1:0-33984 GCF_042643355.1 Salinisphaera aquimarina | reverse complement strand
CCGGGTGACCGGCAGTCGCCGTGGCGCCAGCCAGGGCGCGGGCTGGGACTACGTGCACGTGGCCATCGACGATCACAGCCGGATCAGTTGGGCCACGATCAAGCCAGACGAGACCGGCGCCAGCGCGGTGGCCGCGCTGATCGCGGCCGTGCGCTACTACCGCGGCCTGGGCGTGCGCATCACGCGCGTGCTAACCGACAACGGGGCCTGCTATAAATCGCACGCCTTCGCCCGCACCTGCCGGCGGCTGGGCATCAGCCACCGCCGTACGCGCGCCTACCGGCCGCGCACCAACGGCAAGGCCGAACGCCTGATCCAGACCGCGCTGCGCGAGTGGGCCTATGCGCGTTCATATGACAACGCAGACCAGCGTGCCGCCCATCTGCCCCACTGGCTGCATCACTACAATTGGCACCGGCCCCATGCCAGCCTCGATTACAACCCGCCTATCAGCCGGCTCGGATTGACTGTGAACAACCTGGTGGGTTTACACAGCTAGCCAGTAAGTCGCGCCAGCCCGGCATCGAGATCGGCGATCAGGTCGTCGATATCCTCCAGCCCGGCGTGGATACGCAGCGTCTGGCCCGGCGCGTCCCAACGGGTTGCGGTGCGGCTGCGATTCGGGTCGATCGGCAGGATCAGGCTTTCATAGCCACCCCAGGAAAAGCCCATGCCGTAGAGCGCGAGATTGTCGAGCATGGCGGCCAGACGTTCGCGCTCGCAAGGTTCCAGCACGATCGCGAACAGGCCGGAGGAGCCGCTGAAGTCGCGCTGAAACAGCGCATGCTGCGGATGATCGGCGCGCGCCGGGTGAATCACCTGCGCGACGGCCGGTTGCTCGGCCAGCCAGTTGGCCAGCGCCAACGCATTGGCTTCGTGCACCGGCAGCCGCTGGCCCATGGTTCTCAGGCCGCGCAGACCCAGATAGATATCGTCCGGGCCGGCGCAATAGCCCATGGATGCCGCACTCTTGCGTACCGCCGGGTAGTGCGCTTCGTTGCAGTTGATCACGCCCAGCATGGCGTCGGCGTGGCCGACGATATATTTGGTGGCGGCATGAATCGAGATATCCACGCCGTGCTCGAGTGCGTTGTAGAACAGCGGCGTGGCCCAGGTGTTGTCGGCCAGCACGGTGAGATCATGACGATGCGCCACCGCGGCCAGCGCCGGCACGTCGCTGATCTCGAAAGTCAGCGAGCCGGGGGCTTCCAGGAACACCGCCCGGGTGGCGGGCGTGATCAGGGCCGCCAACGCCTCGGCGTCGATCGTCGGGTCGAAATAGACCGTCTCCACGCCCAGGCGCTTGAGCAGCCCCTCGCACAGGTTGCGGGTCGGCCCGTAGACGTTGTCGGTCACCAGGAGCTGTGTGCCGGTCTCGGCAACGCTCATTACCGCGGCCACGATCGCCGCCAGCCCGGAACAGGTGGTCACCGCTCCGAACGCGCCTTCCATCTCGGCGACGGCCGTCTCGAAGGCGAACTGGACCGGGGTGCCGTTGCGCCCGTAGTAGACGCCCTTGAACGGATTCCTGGTCGCCGCCTCGAGCGCGTCGAGCGATTCGAACAGGACCGTGGACGCATGATAGACGGGCGGATTGACCATGCCCTGCTGGGCCGCGGGGTCGCGGCCGGCGTGGACGAGACGGGTCGCTCTTTTCATCGTGACGGGCACTCCGGGTGGGCGTTGAGCGTCACGCCGATTGCGTATGAGGTGATGGCCAGCGGCTATACTGCTTGGGCCGCTCGCGAATCAAGCCACATGTGAATCGACGCCTGGAAAATCTATTGTCCCATACAGCCGAGGCGGTGTTTTCACGCCTGCCGGGGCGCGCGCCTTCGGCCGAACAGCTGGCCCGGGCCAGGATCGTGGCGCACCGCGGCCAGCGTGACGATATCACCGTGTTCGAGAACACCTTCGCCGCGTTCGACCCGGTAGTCGACGCGGGCGTGGCGGCGATCGAATTCGATATTCGTTACACCCGGGACGACGAACCCGTGGTGGTGCACGACGCCGATCTCGAGCGGGTGTTCAACCTGCCCGACGTGATTGCCAATACGCCCTGGAAGACCCTGGCCCGGCGCGCGCCGCAGCTGCCGCATCTGGCCGACCTGGTCGAGCGCTACGCGACCCGCGCGCATCTGATGATCGAACTCAAGACCCGCGGCAGCGCCCGCGCCGAACAACGCCTGGCCGACCACCTGGGCACGCTGACACCGGTGCGGGACTTTCATATGCTGTCGCTGGACACCGCCCTGTTCGACGGCGCGGCGGCGCTGCCGGCCCGCTGCTACCTGCCGGTGGCCAAACTCAATCTCGCCACGCTGCACCAGTGGGCCCTGGCACACGACTGTGCGGGACTGGCCGGCCCCTATGCGTTGATGCGCGCGCGCCACATCCGCGAACTGCATGGCGCGCGAACCTTCGTCGGCAGCGGCTTCGTGGCGTTGTCCGCGATTCTCATGCGCGAGATCGGCCGCGGCATCGAATGGATCTTCACCAACGAACCGCTGCGTCTTCAGGCAGCGCTGGACGATGCCAGAGCCCGTCGTTGCTGAACGTCGCTAACCACCGGACTGGGCGGGTCCGACAGCCTCGCGCCCATGCGGCGCATACAGATCCAGCGCCGGCCCGGCCGGTACGATGCCGGTCGGATTGATGGTCGGATGGCTACGGTAATAATGCTGCTTGATATGACTGAAGTCGGTGGTCTCGGCGATGCCGGGCACCTGGTACAGCTCGCGCAGGTAACCTGACAGATTCGGATAATCGGCGATCCGGCGCAGGTTGCACTTGAAATGACCCACATAGACCGCGTCGAAGCGCACCAGGGTGACGAACAGACGCCAGTCGGCTTCGGTGATGCGATCGCCGGCGATATAACGACGCTCGGCCAGCCGCGCATCCAGCCAGTCGAGCGCGCCGAACAGCGCTTCGAACGCCTCTTCATAGGCCGCCTGCGTGGTGGCGAAACCGGCCTTGTACACGCCGTTGTTGACCTCGTGATAGACGCGCTCGTTGACGGCGTCGATCTCGTCGCGCAATCCCTGCGGATAGTAGTCGCGCTCGGGATGTTCGGCGAGCGTGTCGAACGCGCTGTTGAACATGCGCACGATATCCGCCGATTCGTTCGACACGATGGTTTCGTGATGGCTATCCCACAATGTGGGCGTGGTCACCCGCCCGGTATAGCCGCGCGCGGCTTTCTGATACAGCTCGAACAGATGTTCGAGACAGTAGAGCGGGTCACGGATCGCGCCCGGCGCGTCGGAGAACGACCAGCCCCATTCGCCCATATAGGGATCCACGATGGACACGTCGATGATCTTCTCGAGCCCCTTGAGCTTGCGCACAATCAACGTGCGATGCGCCCAGGGGCAGGCCAGCGACACATACAGATGATAACGGCCGGCCTGCGCGGCGAAGCGCGCCTGCGGGTCCGGGCTCACCCAATCCCGGAAACCGGCCGATTCACGTACGAACTTGCCGCCGGTGGAATCGGTGTCGTACCACTGATCCTTCCATTGACCTTCGACGAGTAGTCCCATCGTGTTACTCCATTCTCAAGGCGGAGGCGGCGCGGCTCGTGTCGTTGCCGCCGTCGACTTCGCAGAAACAGTGTGCATACAGATGACGCGGGTCGTTGAGGCCGTGCCGTAACCAGCCGAGCGCGCTGTCGCGGGTCACGCTTGCCAGCCATGACGGCATCAGCGCGGACTCCACGTGCGACGACAGCAGCTCGCGCACCGTGTTGCGCCAGCTCGACGGCGGCTGCATCAATTGCAGCGCATAGTCGCCCGGCCTGAGGCCCGCCAGCTTGGCAGCGGCCTGCTCGGCCCGGGTGTAATCGCCGAGTTCGTCGACGAGCCCGATACGGGCCGCGTCGGCGCCGCTCCAGACCCGGCCCTGGGCGATACGACGCACCGCCTCTTCCTGCATGTTGCGCGCCGCGGCGACGTGGCCCACGAACTGGCCGTAGCCGTGTTCGACGCCGGCCTGCAGCATCATCTTCACCGGCTCGGAGAGCGGCTGGTCCAGACGCAGCGCGCCGGACAACGGCGTGGTGCCGACGCCGTCGGTATGAATGCCCAGCTTGTCGAGCGGCTCGTCGAAGGTCGGCACCACGGCAAAGATGCCGATCGAGCCGGTGATCGTCGACGGCTCGGCCCAGATCTGATCGGCGTTCATCGATATCCAGTAACCGCCCGAGGCCGCCACGCCCGCCATCGACACCACCACCGGCTTGCCGGCCTCGCGGGTGAGTGCCACCTCACGGCGGATACGCTCGGAGGCAGTCACCGAACCGCCCGGCGAATTCACCCGCAGCAACAGCGCGGCGACGTGATCGTCACGCCGCGCATCCGCGATCAGGCGCGATACGGTATCGCCGCCGGCCGAGTCGGGCACGCTCTCGCCGTCGACGATCGCGCCCTCGACCACCACCACCGCGACCCGGCTGTCGGTACGCGGCGCCGGCTGATCGGCATCGGTGGCATTGAGATAGTCGACCTGGTTGATCTGACGGAAACTGCCGTGCGTCTCGTCGGTACCGACCCGCTTGCGCATGTCTTCACGCACATCCGGCAACGAGGCGACCCGGTCGACCAGGCCCGCGTCGCGCGCCATCTGCGCGGCATCGCCACCGAGCTGCTGCAGGGTATCGGCAAAGCCGTCGATATAGTCGCCGATCCCGTCTGCGGTGGTATCACGCTGACGGGTAATGACATCGCCGTAGGTCGCCCACAGCGAGTTCAGCCAGGTCTGGTTATCGGCACGCGCGGCCGGCGACATGTCGTTGCGCGTATACGGCTCGACGTAGGATTTGTATTTGCCCACACGGAACACGTTGATGGTCACGCCCAGCTTGTCGAGCGCGTCCTTGTAATAGTTGCGAAACGCGCCGTAGCCGGGAATGAAGACGAAACCCAGCGGATCGAGATAGATTGTATCCGCATGACTGGCGAGCTCGTACTGGGCCTGGTCATAGGACGGCGACCACGCCACCACCGGCTTGCCCGACTGCTTGAAGCGATCGACGGCGGCGACCAGATCCTGCAGCTGGCCGGGCTGCGCGGCGCCGAGTTCGTCCAGCTTCAGAAACGCCAGCTTGATGCGATCGTCGTCGGCCGCACGATCGAGCGATTCGATCAGATCGCGGACCACCGACTGGCTCTGCGGCTGCGACACCAGCGAGCTCACGAGCGTACCCACGCCGCCGCTGCGCTGTTCGACCAGATTGCCCACCGGCGCCCACACCAGCGCGCTGTCGTTCTGCACGTTGACGTTCGGGTGACTGAAGAACGCCAGATACACGCCCACCGGCACCACCAGCAGCACGATGATCAACAACAGGGCGTAGACAAGCGCAATCGTGCGCCAAACGCCGGAAAAAAGACGGCGCAAAAGCGAAGGTTTCTTTGCCACGGCAACTCCGAAGGATCGGTCGCGGCCGCCACGGGCAACACGACCGTTGAAAGCGTTGGATGCAAACCCGGGCGACGCGTGGCAGTGTAGCCGCTCACGCGCCCTTTCGCGACTTGAATTCGCCGCGGCAGCGCCTCATTAAATGGGTCTCGAAGCCATACGATCGCGCCGCGCAGACCGACGCACGGAATCAACCATGAGCAAAGACAACGTCGTCCATCATCGCCTGATCATTCTGGGCTCCGGCCCGGCCGGTTATACCGCCGCGGTGTATGCCGCGCGTGCCAATCTTGAGCCGGTACTCATCACCGGTATGGAACAGGGTGGCCAACTCATGACCACCACCGATGTGGACAACTGGCCGGGCGACGTCGAAGGCCTGCAGGGCCCCGGCCTGATGCAGCGCATGGAAGAACACGCCAAGCGCTTCGATACGAAAATTCTTTTTGATCATATTCATACGACGGATTTGTCGAAACCACCTTACCGTCTCGAAGGCGACCGCGGTATCTATACCTGCGACGCGCTGATCATCGCCACCGGCGCCACCGCGCGTTATCTCGGCCTGGAATCGGAAACCGCGTTCATGGGCAAGGGTATTTCCGCCTGCGCCACCTGCGACGGCTTCTTCTACAAGGGCAAGAACGTGGCCGTGATCGGCGGCGGCAATACCGCGCTGGAAGAAGCGCTGTATCTGTCCAACATCGCCGCGCATGTCACCGTGGTCCATCGGCGCGACAAGTTTCGCGGCGAGAAGATCCTCGCCGACAAACTGTTCGACAAACAGGCCAATGGCAACGTGTCGATCGTCTGGGATCACGAACTCGACGAAGTGCTCGGCGACGAGATGGGCGTGACCGGCGGCCGTATCAAGCACAAGCAGACCGGCGAAACCCAGGAACTCGACGTCGACGGCATATTCATAGCGATCGGCCACAAGCCGAACACGGATATCTTCGCGAGCCAGCTCGATATGGCCGGCGGCTATATCAAGGTGCAAAGCGGCATCCAGGGCAACGCCACGGCCACCAGCAAACCCGGCGTGTTCGCGGCCGGCGACGTGATGGATCATGTCTATCGTCAGGCGATCACCTCGGCCGGCAGCGGCTGCATGGCCGCACTCGACGCCGAGAAATATCTGGACGCGCTCACCGAGGACGATACGGCCCGCGAAGCACATATGGAAAGCCAGGTCGCACACCGCGAAATCTAACGCTTTCAGCTAGGCGGCGCACGACGCTTGAGGCATGATGAGGGCATGACTGCCTCCATTAGAATAGCCTTGTCGCGCGCCGCGCTTTTCGTTCTCCTGTGCCTGTGTCTGGCACTGGCCGCCTGCAGCACGGTGCCGAATGCCGAAGAGGAAATCGCGCCGTCGACAGACACGCGCGAAGCGATCGCCTCGCTGGCACTCGAACAGCTGGACGCCCCCTACCAGGCCAACGCCGCCGGCCCCAAGGCCTTCGACAATAGCGGCCTCACCTATTTCGCCTACCACGGAGCCGGCGCTGAACTGCCGCGCGAGACGCAGGCGCAGCTCGATGCCGGCAAGCCCATCGATCTGGCCGAAGCGCAACCTGCGGATCTGTTGTTCTTTCGTGTGGAAACGGCGAACGGCGGCGATCAGATGCTCGTCGGCCTGTATACCCAGACCGCGGAAATGCTCATGGCCGCGCCGAACGTGCAAGGCCACACCGGCGTGTCGCTCATCAGTCTGGACGACGAGTTCTGGCAACAGCGCCTGGTCGGCGTGATTCGTCTGCTGCCATAAAGAGCGCAACGGCGCGGGCCCGACCGGCCCTGATTCGCAGACAAAAAAACGGCGCCTCTAGCGGGCGCCGTTTTTCGTTTGCGCGAACGTGTCGCGCGAAAAGCGTAACCGCAGGGGTTAGAGCTTTTCCTTGATACGCGCGGACTTGCCGCTGCGCTCACGCAGATAATAGAGCTTGGCGCGGCGCACGTCGCCGCGGCGCAGTACCTTGATCTCGGCCAGGCTCGGCGAGAAGGTCTGGAATACGCGCTCGACGCCTTCGCCGTGCGAAATCTTGCGCACCGTGAAGGCCGAATTCAGGCCGCGGTTGCGCTTGGCGATAACCACGCCTTCAAAAGCCTGCAGACGCTCGCGCTCGCCTTCCTTGACGCGGACCTGCACCGAAACGGTGTCGCCGGCCGAGAAGTCGGGGATGTTCTTGCCGCTCTGCTGTTCGGCTTCCAGTTCGTCGATGATGTTGCTCATGGTCTGTCTCTGTTGCGTTCTCGAGAGCCGCGGGTCTTGCTAAAGACGCGGGAGTATACCGGAATCGAATCCAGATTTCGCCTGCGATCTCGCCAAAAAACAAAATAATCGCACCGCGTGATCCGCGATGCCGATTGCAGGCACCTCGTTACCGTCTCGATAGCCGGCGAAAAGCCGCGTGGGCGCCACGTGTACGGCCCATGAGCGGGGGCGCGCTGTGCCACGTCTGTGCCGCCGGCGGGTCAACCGCTATAGATCTGGCGCGGCAGCCACAGCACGATTTCCGGAAACAGGATACACAAGCCAAGGCCGGTTGCCTGCAGACCAATGAACGGCAGACTGGAGCGATAGATCATCGCCATGGTGACCTCGGGCGGCGCCACGCTCTTCAGGTAGAACAGCGAATAGCCGAACGGCGGGCTCAGAAACGAGATCTGCAGATTGACCATATAGACCACGCCGTACCAGAGCGCGACCTCGTTCGGCGCCACGCCGGGCAGCCCGAACAGGCCCGCGAACGGCAACGAGGTGATCAGCGGCACGAAGATCGGCACGGTCAGCAACAGAATACCGACCCAGTCCAGGAACATGCCCAGAATCACCAGAATCCCCATCATGATCAGCAGGATGCCGTAGGGTCCGAGATTCGTACCCAACAGCATTTCGGCGACGAACTCTTGGCCGCCGCTTAAGATGTAGAAACCCACGAACACGGTGGCGCCGAACACGATCCACAGCACCATGGCCGTGGCCTTGAGAGTGGTCAGGGCCGCGTCCTGAACTGCGCCG
Source organism: Salinisphaera aquimarina (assembly GCF_042643355.1). NCBI lineage: Bacteria > Pseudomonadati > Pseudomonadota > Gammaproteobacteria > Salinisphaerales > Salinisphaeraceae > Salinisphaera > Salinisphaera aquimarina. The sequence continues at coordinate 25,538 of NZ_JBHRSS010000002.1, read as the reverse complement.
ACATTCAGGCGCCGGTGCAATGCCGCCACCACAAGCGCGCCGAAGGTGCCGATGCCGGCCGCCTCCACCGGGGTCGCGATACCGGCAAAGATCACGCCGAGCACCAGCGTCACCAGGAATATCGGTGCGATCATGCCGCGTAGCAGTCTTATCTTCGCGCGTACCGAAATGCGCTCCTCCACCGGCAGCGGCGGACCCAGGCTCGGATCGATCGTGCAGCGGATGGTGATATAGATCACGTACAGGCTGGACAACAACAGCCCCGGGATCACCGCGCCGATGAACAGCTGACCCACCGACTGCTGCGCGATCACCGCGTACAGGATCGCCAGGATGGAGGGCGGAATCAGAATACCGAGGGTGCCACCCGCCAGGATCGCCCCACACGCCAGCTTCGGTGAATAGTCACGCTTGAGCATCGCCGGCAGCGCGATGATGCCCATGGTCACTTCCGTGGCCCCGATCACGCCCGCCATGGCCGCCATGATGGTGGATGCCACGACGGCCGCCGTGGCCAGGCCGCCACGCAGCCCGCCGAGCAGCTTGTAGACCATGTCGAAGAGTTCTTCGATCACGCCGGCGCGTTCGAGCATGGTCGCCATGAAGATGAACAACGGTACCGCCGAGAGCTGGTAGTTGGTCATCATCGGAAAGATGCGCGAGGGCAGGATGTTGAGCATCTGCGCGTCGCCGAACAGGAACAGGAAGATACAGCCCAGCCCGCCGGTGGCGAAGCCCAGAGGCAGCCCGGCCATCAGCACGATCACCAGCGATGACGACATCAGCAGGGTGAGCCAGGCGATATCGATTTCCCAGCCCATGCGCTATGCCTCGCCGCGCCGAAGTAATGCGATATTGCGGATCAGATCGGCCAGCCCCTGAAGCAGGATCAGCGCCGCCCCCAGCGGCAGCGCGAACTTGACCGGCCAGTACTGGATCCCCCATTCGGTGAACGACACTTCGCGCACTTCGAAGGCGTCGTGGAAGAAGATCCAGCCGGTGCACAGCAGCGTGCCGGTGAAGATGAAGAAAAACACAGAGGTCACCACGTCCATCACCGCGCGCGAGCGCAGCGGCAGATAGTTGTAGAGCACGTCCACGCGCACATGCGAGCCTTCGCGCAGTGCAAACGCGCCCGACAGCAGATACTGCATGCCGAACATCAGGAACATGCTCTCGTGCACCCAGTTGGTGGGCGAGTTGAACACATAGCGGGCGATCACTTCGTAGTAATAGGCGAACACGGCAAGCACCGCCCACCAGGCCACGAATTCGCCGATGATCGTGCTCAACCGGTCGACGCGGTCGGCGAACGGCGAAGGCATGTCGACGCCCGGAATACGCGGTTCGCCGCCCTCGTACATCTCGCGGTCGGAGGCGTAGTCCTGGGCGGGTGGCTCGCGTGCCGCGCAGCGTCGAACCATGCCGGGCAACAGCACCGCGTCGAGCGCCACCAGCAGCAGAATCAGTACGCCGCTGATCAGGGCCACGTTATGCCACCAGCGATAATCGGCCTCACCCTGGGCGAATGCCTGCCGCGCCGCGACGAGATCCTGTCGCGACGTCTCGATACGACGGGTCAATGCTTCGCTGGGCGCGGCCTCGGCTGCCTTGGCATAGCGCTCGACCTTGAACTCGGCCACGGTGACGTCGTTGCGCGCCGACGAAATGATATTTCGGGCATCGCGGTCCTGCATGTTGGCGAGCAGTATCACCAGAAACAGCGGGATGAAGATCAGCCCCCAGGCGCTGCGTAGATAGAACCGGTGCAGTCCGATGAATCCGCCCGAGATCAGCAGCATGTAAGCGATGCCGGCGCTCACGCCGGGCGTCTCGCTGGCACGGCCACGTCGCCCCACGAGAAAAATCGCGATGACCGGGAACAGGATCAGCCCCAGCCAGTAAAGCCAATGGGGCAGAACGAAAGTCAGACTGGGCATGGCGGCACGCGGCTCCCCTCGAAGACCGGTCGCGGCGGCGCCGGGACCGGTCATTCCCCCTTTTACGAACAGAACATTCCCGGAATCAGATCTTCAGCGACTGACCCTTGATCATGTCCGGCGTCACGTAGCCGGTCTGCGGCGACATCATGTAGTCGAGCTGGACCTGGAATATCTGCGCGGCCGCCTTGCTCTTGTTGGCCCAGGCATACCAGCGCGGTATCGCCAGCTTGGTGAAGGCGACCACATCCTCCTGCGACAGACGCGTGACGAGCGTGCCGGCCTCCTCGAACTTCTTCCAGGCTTCCATATCCGCCTGCTGAATCTTGGCGTAATGGACATCCGAGTAGACGTGCGTCTCCATTTCCACGAACTGCTGCATGGCCGGCGACAGCGCCTGCCACTGCTTCATGCCCACGGTGAGATCCATCAGATCCACCGGCTGATAGATGGACATGAAGCCCGGCGGGCCGGTGACGATGAAGTCGGTGACTTCCTGGAAACCAAGCGCATAGTTGACCGCCGGGCCCACGTAATCGGCCACATCGATGGTGCCCTTCTCCAGCGCCGGGAAGATCTCACTGCCCGGCAACAGGGTCGTCTTGGCACCGGCCGCCTGGAACACCTCGGCCACCATGCCGCCCGGCAGGCGCATCTTGCGGCCGCGGAAATCGTCGATCGAACGGATCGGCACCTTGGAGTGGATGATGTTGGCGTCGTGCTGGATCGGGCCGACGTAGTGCATGCCCTGCTTCTTGAATTCCTCGCGGGCGATCTCGAGCCCGCCAAGGCTATAGTAGAAGGTGTCCCATTCGCCGGGCTGGCGCAGCCCGAGCGGATACGAGGTGAGAAATACGGCAGACGGCATCCGCCCCGCCCAGTAGATGGTGAACGGGTTCATCGCATCCAGCACGCCGTTCTTGACCGCGTCGAACAGCTGGAAGTCGCCGACCACCGCGTTCGCGCTGAACGGCTTGAACTCGAGTTCGCCGCCGGTCTTCTCGACGATGCTATTGCACCAGTCCTCGAAGATTTCCAGGCCGGTACCGCCCGGCCACGAGGTCTGCACCTTCCAGGTGGTGGTCTTGCCGGCCGCGGCGTTGCCGATGAAGGGAAAGCCCAGGGCTGCCGTGGCGCCCAGCGCTGCCCCGCCGGTGAGCAACTGTCGCCGGACGGTGCTGGCGACGCCGGTCGGGCCGTGATTCGTCGGATGGGTCTGGTCTGTCATGATGCCGCTCCCCTGTGCCTGATTTGTATTTGCTGTTATAGAGGCAAGAACGCTGCGTTGGCGTAATCCGCGATCAGCGGATAAGCCGGTCACTTCTCGATCCGCCGTGCTGGCGGAACTGATTGACGATTAGCATGGCGTCCGCGCAAAGACAATTGATTGGGGACTGACTTCGACTAAATGGGTATGGCGGCCGCAACGCCCATGATTTATATGCATGTAACAGCCTTGATTTCAGCGTTGGATCCGGGCGCGTATCGGCTCCGATTCCGCCCATGATCGAAATCGTCAGCAGATTCAGCAAACTGCCGTCGGCCTGCCGTCGCGGCCTCGGCCGAGCCGAAAGCCGTCGCCGACGCAGCAATTCGCTCGAGAGTCGGGCCCATGACCCGATCCACGCCGGCGCGGCGATCGATTGAGTTCGGATTGCCAATGCGGGCACTCGGGCCCGGATGCCCGGATGCGCGGCTGAAAACAGGCTAGCGTAGCCCGGATCAGAGGCATGAACGCAATGCGCCGGTATCGGGCACTCGACCCCGGCAATACCGATGTTAGCTTTTCGGCTTCGGCTCTCGGGTCGTGCCCTGCTCGGCGATGAATTCCGCCAGCAGCTCATGCTGACGCGTATCCAGCGCGAGCGCCTCGAGCAGATCGGGGCGACGTAGCCAGGTCGCGCCGAGCGCCTGCTTCTCGCGCCAGCGCGCGATCCTGGCGTGATCGCCGGACAGCAGCACGTCCGGTACGTTCTCGCCCAGCGCCTGCTCCGGCCGGGTGTAATGCGGATGATCGAGCAGGCCTTGGGTGAAGGAGTCCTGTTGCGCCGATCGACTGTCGCCGAGTACGCCATCCAGCAAGCGAGCCACAGCGTCGATGATCATCATCGCCGGCAGTTCGCCCCCGGAGAGCACGACATCGCCGGCAGACAGCTCAAAATCCACATGGGCGTCGACGAAGCGTTGATCGATGCCTTCATAGCGCCCGCATACCAGCACGAAGCCGTCGGTGGAGGCCAGCTTCTCGGCCCAGGCCTGGTCGAAACGTTCACCCTGCGGCGATAGCATGATGACCGGCGCGGGTTTGGCCCGCGCAGCGCGAATTCGCTCCAGCGTGCGAGCCAGCGGCGGTGCCTGCATGACCATGCCCGGGCCGCCGCCGTAGGGGCGGTCATCGATACGACGATTGGGGTTGTCGGCGCTATCGCGCGGGTTCCACTGCGCCAGGGTCAGCCGCGCATCGCGCAGACCGCGCCCGACAACGCCGAACTGTTCCAACTGCGCGATCCATTCCGGAAACAGGGTGATGACGTCGATATGCATGATCGCGTTGGCCCGATCCGGTTGAACTAGAACTCCGGATCCCAGTCGGCCACGATACGTTGCGCGTCGAGATCCACGCTGTCGATGATCTCGCCGTACACGAACGGCACCAGCCGTTCGCGGTCGCCGGCCAGCACCAGGACGTCGTTGGCGCCGGTTTCCATCATTTCGGTGACGCGGCCGAGCGGTACGCCGTCGCGGTTGACGACCTCGAGCCCGATCAGATCGAACCAGTAGAAGGCACCGTGGGGCAGCGGCGGCATCGCCTCGCGCGATACCGCGATATCGAGTTCCAGCAGTTCCACCGCCGCGTCCCGATCCGGCAACGGCACGCCGTCCGTGTCACCGAGCCGCGCCACCAGCGTCTTGCCCTGCACACGGGATTCCAGAACGCGAAAAGGCCGCCAGTTATCCTGGCGGCCTATCATCCATTCGGCGAATTCGAGCAGGTTGTCGGCCGGGCGGGTGTAGGAATAGACCTTGAGCCATCCCTTGACACCAAACAGACCGTTGACGCGGCCGAGCACGATGGGCGTATTCGCCACGGTCATGCTCGACGAGGCAGCTTATTCGGCTGCCGCGCTCTTGTCTTCGCCGCTGGCGTCGGCTGAGGGCTCGGCCGCCGACACGTCGCCGGTGCTACCGGCGGGTACGGTCTGCTTGGCCGCTTCCTTGGCCTTGCTCACGGGCGGCGCGGCACGCGCCGGCGCTTCGCCTTCGCCGTGACGATTGAAGGACTTGACCAGATTGAGAACACGCTCGGACAGCTGCGCGCCCTGGCCTTTCCAGTATTCGACGCGCTCGACGTCGAGACGCAGCGGCACTTCGCCGCCGACGGCGACCGGGTTGAAGAAACCCAGACGCTCGAGGTAGCGACCGTCACGCGCATTGCGCTGATCGGTAACAACGATGTGATAGAAGGGACGCTTCTTAGCGCCGCCGCGCTGCAGTCGAATTTTGACCATAGCCAATTATGCCGTTTGGAATTGATTTATACAGTGCCGCATTCATATGCAGGCACCCGCAGAGAGCGCGTATTGTACGCCAATAAGTCGAGAATGGAAGCCGGCGATTATCCGGCGTTTATAGTGACGTTCATAGCGCGATCATGACTCATCGACCCATGCCCGGCGGCAGTCCGCCGCCGCCCATTCCGGGCATGCCGCCGCCCCCGCCACCCATGCCCTGCATGGCGCGCATCATTTTCTTCATGCCACCGCCCTTGAGCTTCTTCATCATCTTGCGCATCTGCAAGTGCTGCTTGAGCAGGCGATTGATGTCCTGAACCTGCGTGCCGGAGCCGGAGGCGATACGACGCTTGCGCGACGACTTGATCACGTCGGGGAACGCGCGCTCCTGGACGGTCATGGAATCCACGATCGCGAGCATGCGCTTGACCTGGGTATCGTCGGCGGCAGCGGCCATGCCCTTGGGCATCTGGGCGCCGCCGGGCATCTTGTCCATGAGCGCGCCGAGGCCACCCATTTCCTGCATCTGGCGCAGCTGGTCGGCCAGATCGTTGAGATCGAAGCCCTTGCCCTTCTGCAGTTTCTTGGCGAGCTTCTCGGCCTTGTCCTTGTCGACCTTCTGCTCGGCCTCTTCCACCAGCGACAGCACGTCGCCCATGCCGAGGATTCGCGAGGCCACGCGATCGGGGTGAAACGGCTCGAGGGCTTCGAGTTTTTCCCCGGTGCCCAGGAACTTGATCGGCTTGCCGGTGATCTGACGTACCGACAGCGCGGCACCGCCACGGGCGTCGCCGTCCACCTTGGTGAGCACGACGCCGGTCAACGGCAGCGCATCGCCGAAGGCCTTGGCGGTATTGGCCGCGTCCTGGCCGGTCATGGCGTCGACCACGAACAGCGTCTCGGTGGGTTTGAGCGCGTCGTTGAGGGCGCTGATCTCGGCCATCATCTTTTCGTCGATGCCCAGCCGGCCTGCGGTGTCGACGATGAGCACGTCGTAGAAGCCTTTGCGTGCGGCCTCCAGTGCGGATTTCGCGATCGCCAGCGGCTTGTCCGTGGACACGCTCGGATGAAAGTCGACTTCGACATCGGCCGCCACGCGCTTGAGCTGATCGATGGCGGCTGGCCGATAGATATCGGTCGACACCACCAGCACGCTCTTCTTCTCGCGCTGTTTGAGATAGCGCGCGAGCTTGCCGGTCGAGGTGGTCTTGCCGGCGCCCTGCAGGCCGGCCATGAGCACCACCGCAGGTGGCTTGGCGCGCAGATCCAGACTTTCGTTGGCCTCGCCGAGCAGCGCGGTGAGCTCGTCGCGCACGATCTTGATCAGCGCCTGGCCCGGCGTGAGGCTGGTCATCACCTCGTTGCCGATGGCGCGCGCGCGGATATCCTCCACGAACTGCTTGACCACGGGCAGCGCCACGTCGGCCTCGAGCAGCGCCATGCGCACTTCACGCAGGGTCGCCTTGATATTGTCTTCGGTCAGACGCCCACGGCCGCGGATCGTCTGAAAACTGCGATTGAGCCGGTCGCTGAGACTGTCGAACATGAAAGCGCTTCGTCGATTGAGCTGTGACAGGCATGAGTATACCGACGCAGGGCACCGGGACGGAATGTCGCCGCACCAGCGCGCCGCCGCGACCCGGTCTCGTGGGCGTCATTAATGCTGCAAATACGGCACAATAGAGCCATGTCCTTGACCTTCGCTCACGCCCCATGGCGCTAGTCGTTCTGGAAGTGTTCATCGCGGCGCTGGCCTTTGCCGGTGCCACCCGCGCGGTATGGCAGCATCTGGCCGACGGCCGCGCCTACTGGCGCGTCACCGCCTGTGCCGCTGTCGGGCTCACGGCCCAGCTGATCGCACTGATCCACATGAGTCTGCAGGCCGGCATGCTGGTCATCGGCCTGGGTACCGCGCTATCCCTGTTCGCCTGGCAGGCCGCTCTGTTGCTGTGGCTGTTCTCGCTGCGCGAGTCGGTCGGCGCGCTGGGCCTGGTGATCTATCCGCTGGCGGGCTTTTGCGCCATCGCCGGGCTGCTGGTACCGGATACCCACAGCGCGACCGAGTCGCTGGCGTGGCCCCTGCAGCTGCATATTCTTCTGTCTATTCTTGCCTACGGACTGCTCACGCTGAGCGCGGTCCAGGCGGTGGTGCTGTCGATGCAGCATCGCCAGCTGCGTCGCCGCCCTCCCTCGGGCATGTTCACCTCGTTGCCGCCGCTGCAGACGATGGAAACACTGCTGTTCCGGCTGATCGGCAGTGGTTTCTTCCTGCTCAGCCTGGCGATTGCCACCGGCGCGCTGTTCATCGACGATCTGTTTGCCCAGCATCTGGCCCACAAGACCATCCTGTCGCTGATCGCCTGGCTGTTCTTTGCCGTGCTGCTCTACGGGCGCTGGCGCTACGGTTGGCGCGGCCGGGTCGCGGTACGCGGCGCGCTCGCGGGCTATGTGCTGCTCCTGCTTGCTTATTTCGGCAGCAAGTTGGTGCTGGAGCTCATTCTGGGCGAACATTGGTAGTGCGCGCATGCACGACCCGGGGTACGACGGCGCTGCGCGACTCCATTTGAATACAGGCTGAGTCCTTGGACGCCATTTCGCTGCCGGTTCTGTTCGGCATATTGATCCTGATGCTCGTGTTGTCGGCCTTCTTCTCGGGTTCCGAGACCGGGCTGATGACGCTCAACCGCTATCGTATGAAGCACCTGGCCAAGACCGGCCACGGCGGCGCCACGAGGGCGGCGAAACTGCTGGAGCGTCCGGATCGGCTGATCGGGCTGATCCTGCTCGGCAACAATCTGGTCAATATCGCGGCCTCCGCAGTCGCCACCGTGATCGGCATCCGCATGTTCGGCAATGTCGGCGTGCTGGTCGCCACCGTCACGTTGACCGTGTTCGTGCTGATCTTCTCCGAGGTCACGCCCAAGACGCTGGCCGCCCTGCACCCTGAACGCATCGCCTTTCCGGCAGCCTATGTCTACAAGCCGCTGCTGCGCATCGCCTGGCCACTGGTGGTGGTCGTCAACACCGCAGGCAACGGCATCCTGCGCCTGTTCGGCGTCTCCGCCGACGACGCCGCGGCGCATTCATTGTCATCCGAGGAACTGCGCACGGTCGTGACCGAGGCCGGCGCCATGATTCCTCGCCGACATCAGCAGATGCTGCTGTCGATTCTGGACATGGAAAAAGCCACGGTCGAGGACATCATGGTCCCGCGCAACGAGATCGTGGGCATCGATATCAGCAATTCCTGGCCGGAAATACTCGATCAGCTGGTCCACAACCAGCACACCCGCCTGCCGATCTTCGACGGCTCCATCGACGAGCTCGCCGGTATCGTGCACATGCGGCGCGTGCTGGCGCTGGTCTCCAACGACAATCTGGACAAGGACGCGCTGCTGGCGCTCACGCGCGAGCCCTACTATGTCCCGGAAGGCACGCCGCTCAACCAGCAGCTGCTCAACTTCCAGAATCAGAAACGGCGCATCGGGTTCGTCGTCGACGAATACGGCGATATCCAGGGGCTGGTCACCCTCGAGGATATTCTCGAGGAGATCGTGGGCGAATTCACCACCGACCCCGCCACGCGGGTGAAAAACGTCTATATGGACGCCGACGACAGCTATCTGGTCGACGGCACGGTCACCCTGCGCTCGCTCAACCGCGCGATGAACTGGAAGCTGCCGGTGGACGGGCCCAAGACCATGAACGGCCTGATCACCGAGCATCTGGAAACCATTCCCCAGCCCGGGACCACGCTCAAGGTCGGCCGCTACGTGCTCGAAATCGCCCAGACCCGCGCCAACCTGGTCAAGACGGTGCGGGTCCGCCCGCCCAAGAAGCGGACGCGCAAGCGCGAGGCCTGAACAAGAGAGCCGGCCAGCCTGTCCGTTGCCTCAGCGTGAAAATGTTGCGGCTTTACCCAGCTAGCGATCGCTGATCGCGTCCAGGGCGTCCGCCAGCCGGGCGACGCCGACGATCTCCATATCCCCCATCTTTTTCTGCTTGGGCGCATTGGCCTTGGGCACGATCGCACGCGTGAAACCGTGCTTGGCGGCCTCGGCCAGCCGTTCCTCGCCGCCCGGCACCGGCCGAATCTCGCCGGCCAGACCGATCTCGCCGAACACGACCAACCGCTCGCCGAGCGCGCGATCGCGAAAGCTCGACATCGCGGCCAGCACCACGGCCAGATCGGCCGCTGTTTCCGACACCCGCATGCCGCCGACGACGTTGACGAACACGTCCTGATCGCCCAAAGCGATGCCGCCGTGGCGATGCAACACGGCCAGCAGCATGGCCAGCCGCTGGGGATCCGGGCCGAGGGCCACGCGGCGCGGATTATGCAGCTGCGAGCCGTCCACCAGCGCCTGCACCTCGACCAGCATCGGCCGCGAGCCCTCGCGCGTGACCATCACTGCGCTGCCCGGCACCGCGGTCTCGTGTCGCGACAGAAAGATCGCGCTCGGATTGGTGACCTGCTTGAGCCCCGCGCCCGACATCGCGAACACACCCAGTTCGTTGACCGCGCCGAAGCGGTTCTTGACCGCGCGAATCACCCGGAACCGGCTCGACGCCTCGGCTTCGAAATAGAGCACGGTATCGACCATGTGCTCGAGCACGCGCGGGCCGGCGATGGTGCCTTCCTTGGTGACATGGCCCACGAGAATGACCGCGGTGCCCGTGGCCTTGGCGAATCGCACCAGCATGGACGCCGATTCGCGCACCTGGGAGACGCTGCCGGGGGCCGAGGTCAGCGCCTGTGAGAACACGGTCTGGACCGAGTCGATCACCATCAACCGCGGCGCCTGCGGTTTGGCCAGCGCGAGCACGCGCTCCACGCAGGTCTCGGCGAGCACCGACAGGTCGGCTTCGCCCACGCCCAGCCGCTGCGCGCGCAGATGCACCTGCTCCAATGATTCCTCGCCGGTGACATAGAGCGCCGGAATGGTGGCCGACAACTGCGCCATCACCTGCAGCAGCAGGGTCGATTTGCCGATGCCGGGATCACCGCCGATCAGGATCACCGAACCGGCGACGAGCCCGCCGCCGAGCACGCGATCGAGCTCGGACATGCCGCTGGGCGTACGCGCGGTCTCGCTCGGCTTGATTGCGTTGAGCCGCTCCACGCGCGGCGCATGATCGGCAAACGATGCCGGCGCGCTCGCCCCGGGTCGCGCGGGCGCGGCCGCCGCGCTCTCGACCAGCGTGTTCCAGGCGCCGCAATCCACGCACTGGCCGGACCATTTCAGATGCGTCGCACCACAGGATTCGCACACGAATACGGTTTTACTGCGGGCCATGCGCTTACTTCGGGTCGACACAAAACGGCATACTAGGGCTTGTATTGGAACGATGCACGCCGCGTCGCGCAAACGCCCTGCGCCCGGCGACGACGACACGCGGGCCGGCCGCACTTGCGGCGTGGTCCTGCGTTCATACGCACGAACCCTGTAACGAGCCGCTATGCACGAACGCCTGGATATCGACTTTCCCGTCAATGGCACCACCGCCCGGGCCTGGTTCTATCCGGCCCGCGGCGATGCATTTCGAAGCCCGGCGGGCGTGCCCTGCGTGGTCATGGCCCACGGCCTGGGCGGCACCCGCGACGCCGGACTCGAACCCTATGCCGAGCGTTTCGCCGCCGCCGGCCTGGCGGTGTTCTTGTTCGACTACCGCCATTTCGGCGCCAGCGACGGCGAACCGCGCCAGCTGCTGTCGGTACGGCGCCAGCTGCGCGACTGGAAGGCCGCGATCAACGTGGCGCGCCGCCAGCTGGACGTGGATCCGGAGCGCATCGCGCTCTGGGGCAGCTCGTTCTCGGGCGGCCATGTGATCGCCGCGGCCGCCGCCGACAAGCAGGTGGCCGCGGTCACGTCACAGGGCCCGATGATGGACGGGCTCGCGGCGGTGCTGAACCTGGCGTCCTATGCCGGCATCCTGCAGTTGCTCAAGCTCAGCTGGGCCGGCATTCGTGATCTGATCGCCAATCTGGCAGGCGCCGACCCTTACTACATTCCGATCGTGGCGCGCCCGGGCAAGCTCGCCTCGATGTCGAGCGCAGACGCCTACGACGGCTATCACGCCATCACGCCGCCGGATTGGCGCAATGAAATCACCGCGCGCAGCATGCTCACGCTCGCGCTCTATCGACCGGGTCGGCGCGCCAATCGCCTGGCCTGCCCGGTCCTGATCCAGATCTGCGATGAAGACAGCGTGGCCCCGGCCTACGCGGCAGAGGCCGCCGCGCTGCACGCCGGCACGCGCGCCACCGAGCGTCATTACCGTATCGGCCATTTCGATATCTATCGCGACGCGGGTTTTCGTCAATCCAGCGCCGACCAGATCGCCTTCTTCAGCGAACATCTGTCGAGTCAGGCCATCGACAAGCGCCGCCGTGAACACGGCAAGGCCGAGCGCGAGGATCGCGGCAAGAGCCCGATCCGGCTCGGCCCATAGTCCACTCTAGACGATCTCGAATCGCACCCGCGGTGTAAGCCGGCAGAACAACTCATAGCTGATCGTGCCCGCGGCCTGCGCGATCTCGTCGGCCGGCAGGCCCGGGCCCCAGAGCGTGGCGCGGTCGCCCACGGCGGCGTCCGGGGCGGCACGCAGATCGACGGTGATCATGTCCATCGACACGCGCCCGATCAGGGGCACACGTACGCCATTGATCAACACCGGCGTGCCGGCCGGCGCATGGCGCGGATAGCCGTCGCCGTAGCCGATGCCGATCACCCCAACCGGCATGTCCTCGGGCGTCTGCCAGGTGGCGCCGTAGCCGATCGCCTCGCCCGCGGCAATGGTCTGGCGGGCGATCAGTGGCGCACTCAGGTGCATGGCCGGACGCAGATCACAGGCCGTCGCGTCGCGATCGAGCAGCGGCGAGCTGCCGTAGAGCATGATGCCAGGCCGGACCATATCGGCGTGCGCCTGCGGCCAGGCCAGTACGCCGGCGGAATTGGCGATGGAGCGCGCCCCGGCCCGGCCTTCGGTGGCGGCTTCGAACTCGCCCAGCTGACGACGCGTAAGCGCGGCGGCCGGGTCGTCCGCGCAGGCCAGATGGGTCAGCCAACCGGCCAGCACCACGCGCTCGAGCGCATCGACCCGCTGCTGGATTTCATCCGCACGCGCACAGGCAAAGCCGAGCCGGTGCATGCCGGTATCGAGCTTGATCCAGACCCGTACCGACGGACCGATATAGTGTTCGAGCGCATCGAGCTGGTGGTCATGGAACAGCACGATCTCCAGCCCGTGCTCGCCGGCCTGCTCGCAGACCGTGGCATCGAGCCGCTGCGAGAGCATCACGATCGGCCGGTCGATGCCGGCCCAGCGCAGCTGCAGCGCCTCGTCCAGACTGGAGACCGCGAAGCCGTCGGCATCGGTCAGCGCCTGGGCGACAGTCACGGCGCCATGACCGTAGCCGTCGGCCTTCACCGCCGCATAAACCGCGCGGCCGGGCGCCAGCTCGCGGACACGCGCCAGGTTATGCGCAAACGCCGTGCGATCGATGGTGGCCAGCGTGCGGGTCATGCCGCCAGCGCCACGCGCCCGCGCTCGCAGAACAAGGCATGTTCCGGCTGCGGCGCGCGCTCGCGCCTATCGACCCAGGCGATCCTCACGAGCGCCTCTGGCTGATCAATGGAAATCCTCGTCGCCCCGATCGGCAAGATTCTCGAACCGCGTCAGGTGGGACAGGAACGCGGTTCGTGCCGTACCGAGCGGACCGTTACGCTGCTTGCCGATGATGATCTCGGCTTCGCCCTTGGCGTCGCTGTCCTCGTTGTAGACCTCGTCGCGATAGACGAACAGGATCACGTCGGCGTCCTGCTCGATACCGCCCGATTCACGCAGGTCGGACATGCGCGGACGCTTGTTGTCGCGCTGCTCCACCTGGCGGTTGAGCTGGGACAACGCAATCACCGGCACGTTGAGTTCCTTGGCCATGGCCTTGAGCTGGCGCGAGATCTCGGAGATTTCGTTGGTGCGGTTCTCATTGGTGCCGGGGACCTGCATCAGCTGCAGATAATCGACCACCACCAGGCCGATATCGTGCTCGCGCTTGAGTCGCCGCGCCCGGGCCCGCATCTCGCTCGGCGACAGCGAGGGCGTATCGTCGATGAACAGGCGCGCGTTTTCGTTCATGATGCCGATCGCCGACGTGATCTTGGGCCAGTCATCCTCGGTGAGCCGCCCCGAACGCAGCCGGGTCTGATCGATACGCCCCCAGGACGAGATCATGCGGATGACCAACTGCTCGGCCGGCATTTCCAGGGAAAAAACCGCGACCGGCACCTTTTCCTTGAGGGTGACGTTCTCGACGATGTTCATCGCCAGACTGGTCTTGCCCATCGACGGGCGCCCCGCCAGGATCAGCAGATCCGCCGGCTGCAGGCCGTTGGTCAGCTTGTCGAATTCGATCAGGCCGGTCGGCGTGCCCGAGAACGCGCCCTCGTTCTGAACCAGTTCCTCGATCCGGGTGACCACATTGGTCAGCAGCTGGTTCAGGCCGATCGGGCCCTCTCCGCCGCGCCGGCCGCGCTCGGCTATGGCGAAAATCGCCTTCTCGGCCGTGCCCAGCATATCGTCGGCCGACTGGCCTTCCGCCGAAAATCCCATGGTGGTGATCTGGTCACCGGCGCGGATGAGCTGGCGCATGATCGAGCGCTCGCGCACGATATCGGCGTAGGCCTTGATATTGGCCGCACCCGGAATTTCGGCGGCCAGATTGCCCAGATAGGTGCCGCCACCCGCTTTTTCCAGCAGATCGCGGCTACGCAGCCATTCGGTGAGCGTGACCAGATCGCGCGGCTGATTGGTATCGGCAAGGTCGGCCAGGCCGCGAAACAGCAGGCGATGGTCTTCGCGATAGAAATCGTCTTCGTTGATCACCCCGGCCACGTCGTCCCAGGCGCGCTCGGACAGCAGAAGCCCGCCGACAACGGATTGCTCGGCCTCGATGGAATGCGGGGGCAGTTTGGCTTCGGCCATGAATCGGATATCCGGCGACAGTGAAAAGGAAGTTTACGCAAGCGACGGCGCAAAAAAAACGCCGCCCCTCGGGGCAGCGTTCTATTCAATCAATCCGACGGCCCAAGACCGCCGGCTCGATCAATTCTCTTCTTCTTCGCGCTCGCCGAGCGGGGCATCGGCTTCGGTACCGCTTTCATCAGCGGGTTCACCGGCCTCGGCCAGCAACTCGTCTTCGACGTCTTCGGCGGTCACGTCTTCGTTGTCGACGTCGACCCCGCCACGCGGCGGCATGTTGACGCCCATGTCGGTCTGCTGGGCGACCACGATCGTGACTTCGACTTCCACTTCGGCGTGCAGCTGCAACAGCGCGCTGTGGTAGCCCACGACACGAATCGTGCCCTCGGGCAGCGCCACTTCGCGCGGATCGAGCTCGACGCCTTCCTCGGTGATCTTCTCCGCGATTTCCTGCGGGCCGACCGAGCCGAAGAGCTTGCCTTCGTCACTCGCACGCATCGCGATGACGTATTCCTTGCCACGCACCTGGTCGGCACGGGCGTTGGCGCGATCCTCGCGATCCTTCGACGCAGCCTGAAGATCGGCACGGCGGCTTTCAAAGACTTCAAGGTTCGATTTGGTCGCAGCCAGGGCGATGCCACGCGGCATCAGATAGTTGCGGCCGTAGCCTGCACGCACGCTGACGGTGTCGCCCAGGTCGCCGAGATTGCGGACTTTCTGTAACAGAATGACTTCCACGATGGCCTCCTAGGACGAGTGACGGTCGGTGTACGGCAGCAGCGCGAGGAAACGCGCACGCTTGACCGCGGTCGACAACTGACGCTGGTAACGCGCGGCAGTGCCGGTGATACGGCTGGGTACGATCTTGCCGGTTTCGGTGACGTACTGCTTGAGGGTCTCGATATCCTTGTAATCGATTTCCTCAACGCCTTCGGCGGTGAACTTGCAGAAACGGCGGCGGCGGAAAAAACGGGCCATGGCAGTGCTCCTTAGCTGGCGGCGGCGGCGGGCTTGCGATCGCCGCGGTCATCGGCGTTCTTGGCAAGCGGGGACGGATCGGTGTCGGCCTTGTGCCGCACGATCACCAGATGACGCAGAACGGCGTCGTTGAAACGGAAGGCATCTTCCAGCTCTTCGCGCGCGTTCTGGGTGCACTCGATGTTCAGCAGAACATAGTGTGCCTTGTGGATCTTGGTGATCGGATAGGCCAGCTGACGACGGCCCCAATCCTCGTGACGGTGAATCTGGCCACCGTCGGCTTCGATCATGCCGCGGTATTTTTCAACCATCGCCGGCACCTGTTCGCTCTGGTCCGGATGAACCAGGAACACGACTTCATAATGTCTCATTGTGTTTCCTTTCGGTTAGAAGCGCCCGACCGATTGTCGTGGCGCAAGGAATCACGGCGCGCAAGCACCGCAAGGCGCGGTATTCTAGAGACTTGCCGGACCCGGCGCAATGCATTTCGCCCGTGCGCCCCGTCGACGGCGTCTGAGGACTCGGCGCCGGCACGCCCGATCTAGACTGCGACGTCGCGCCGACGCTGACGCACGGCCTCGAACAGAGCCACACCGGTGGCCACCGACACGTTCAAACTCTCGATATCCGCCGCCATCGGGATCGATACCAACGTATCGCAATGGCGTGCGGTCAACTCCCGAATACCCCGAGCTTCGCCGCCGGCCACCAGCACCATTTTCTCGGGCAGCTCGGTGTCATAGATCGACGCGGGCGCCGCGCCGTCGAGGCCGACCACCCAGAAGCCGTCCTTCTGCAGCCGCTCCAGCGCGCGGCTGAGGTTGGTTACCGGCACGAAAGCCACACGTTCGGCGGCACCGGCGGCCACCTTGCGCACGACCGGTGTCAGGCTGGCGGCCCGTTTCCGCGGCGCGATCACGGCGGTCACGCCGGCGGCGGCGGCGCTGCGCAGGCAGGCGCCGAGATTGTGCGGATCCTGTACCTGGTCGAGCACCAGCACCCAGGGCGTGGCCTGGGCGGCCAGCAGCGCGGGAAGATCCGACTCGCGCAGCTCCCGCGTGAGTTCACGCTCGGCCACACAGCCCTGATGGCGCACATCGGGCAGCATCGAGTCCAGGTCGGTCATCTGTGCGGTCACCAGATCGATGCCGCGCGCGCGTGCACATTCACGCAGCGCTTCGGCGCGGCCATCCTGACGGCCGGCGGCGAGCCATATCCTGACAATCGGCCGTCCTTCCTCAATCGCCGCGGTCACGGCATGAAAACCGCCGATCAGCCCCTGTTCGTCTTCTCGCGACATCGCTTTGCCTCCGGATTCGCTGATCCGTTCATTCGTGATCCGATTCCGCGCGGCGCCAGCGGCTCCGCCCCAAATTTGTTTGCCCTAACGAAACAAAGCCCGGCGATACCGGGCTTTGGGCGTCGCCGGAACGTCGCGCTAACGGGAGCCGAGGTACGGCGGCTCCGCGAACGCCTGCGATTCCTGGCCTTCAACGATGGGCTTGATCACGATATCGACACGCCGATTCTCTGCCCGGCCGACGTCCGTGTCGTTGCTCGCGATCGGCTCGGATTCGCCGCGCCCCCAGGTCAGCACGCGCTGCGAATTCACGCCCCGGCCGGTCAGAAACTGGGCCACCGACTGGGCACGCTGCTGCGACAGCTGCAGATTGTGCTGCTCGCTGCCGGTGCTGTCGGTATGGCCGACGACATGAATAGCGGTCTTGTCGTAGTCCTTGAGTACGCTGGCGATCTTGTTGAATGTGGTCTGGGCGCTCTGGCTGAGCGTCGAACTGTCCACCGCGAACGACGCGTCGCTGGCCACACCGATCTTGAGCGCGTCGCCGTCGAGCCGCGTGATATCCAGCACGTCGCGGGCCTGCTCGGCTTCCAGCTGGGTGTTCAGCTCTTTCTGCTGATTGTCCATGTAGCGACCGGTGCCGCCGCCGGCGATCGCGCCGATGGCCGCGCCGATCGCCGCGTTGGTGCCCGACTTGTCGCCCAGCTGCGAACCGGCGATACCGCCCAGAACCGCGCCCACGCCGGCGCCGATCTTGGTACGGCGGTTCGGATCACCCGCACAGGCGGTCAGGAACAGCGCCGTGCATAGCAGGGCCACGATCATGAATACAGAGTGCTTGCGCGTCATTTACCTTTACCTCGATTTCCCTGACGGCGGGCTTTGCCGCCCTTGCCGGACTTGGCGTTCGATTTGCCATCGGGCTTTTTCGGCCCACCCGGCTTGCTGCGTTTACCGGCCGCGCCGTCGGGCTCGATCAGCTCGAAATCGATCTTGCGCTCGTCGAGATCCACCCGGGCGACCTTGACCTTCATCTTGTCCGCCAGACGGTGTACCACGCCTGAACGCTCGCCGCGTAGACAACGCGACTGGGCATCGTAGTGATAGAAGTCGTTCGACAGTCCGGACACATGCACGAGCCCGGTGGCATAGATACCGTCGAGTTCCACGAACAGACCGAACGATGTCACGCCGGTTACGGTGCCTTCGAAGGTCTCGCCCAGGCAATCGCTCATGTATTCGCACTTGAGCCAGTCGTCGACGTCGCGGGTGGCGTCATCGGCACGCTTCTCGGCTTCCGAGCAGGTCTTGCCCAGCCGTTCCATATCCGCGGTGTCGTAATCGAACGTGGCCGGCTTACCCTTGGCCTCCAGATGCTTGATCGCGCGGTGCACCAGCAGATCCGGATAGCGCCGGATCGGCGAGGTGAAATGCGCGTAATACTCCAGCGCCAGGCCGAAATGGCCATCGTTGTGCGGCGAATACACCGCCCGCGACAGGCTGCGCAGCATGACCGTCTGGATCAGGTGCGCGTCGCTGCGATCGGCGACCGTCGCCAGCACGCTGGCGTAGTCGGCCGCCTGCGGGTCGTTGCCACCGGGTAGAGACAGGCCGCGCTCGGCCAGGAACGCGCGCAGATCGACCAGCGCGTCCGCCGCCGGTCCGCTATGCACGCGATAGAGCAACGGCATGCGCTTCTTCGCAAGATGCGAGGCCGTGGCCACGTTGGCCGCGATCATGCATTCCTCGATGATCTTGTGGGCCACGTTGCGTTCGGTGGGCACGATCCGCTCGATCTTGCGATCGGCGTTGAACTCGATCTTGGTTTCGGTGCTTTCGAACTCGATCGCCCCGCGTTCGCGACGCTGGGCGAGCAGCGCGTCGTAGAGCCCGTAAAGATGTTCGAGCGGCTTCTTGAGCGCGGCGTGCTGGGCCGGCAGGTTTTCCGGGTTTTCCAGCCAGTCGGCCACCTGTTCGTAGAGCAGGCGCGCGTGCGAGCGGATCACCGCGGAATAGAAACGCGAGGAGCGCATGTTGCCGCGCTTGTCCAGACGCATCTCGCAGACCAGCGCCAGCCGGTCGACGTCGGGATTGAGCGAGCACAGCCCGTTCGAGAGTGCCTCGGGCAGCATCGGGATGACGTTGCTCGGAAAATACACCGAGGTGGCACGATTCTGCGCCTCTTCATCCAGCGCGGAGCCGGGTTTGACGTAGGACGACACGTCGGCGATCGCCACCCAGAGCCGCCAGCCGCGCGGCGTCTTCTTGGCATGGACCGCATCATCGAAATCGCGCGCGTCGGCGCCGTCGATGGTGACCAGCGGCAGATCGCGCAGATCCGCGCGGCCTTTCTTGTCGGCCTCGGCGACGCTGTCGCCGAAGGCGCGTGCCTCGTTCAGGGCCTGCTCGGGCCACTCGAAAGGGATACTGTGCGAGCGCAGCGCGATATCGATTTCCATGCCGGGGGCCATGCGGTCACCCAGCACTTCCACCACTTCGCCGATCGGCTGCGAACGTTTGGACGGCGGCTCGACGATACGAACCGACACCATCTGGTTGTGCTTCGCGCCGCGGCGGTCTTTGTCGGCCACGCGGATATCGTGGGCGATGCGCGCGTTGTCGGGCACGACATGGCACACGCCGCGCTCTTCGACGAAACGGCCGACGACCGCGTCGTTGACGCGCTCGAGCACCTCGGCCACGCGCCCTTCCCTGCGCCCACGCTGATCGCGTCCAACGATACGCACTACCGCGCGATCACCATGCATGAGCAGGCGCATCTGGCGCGGGTTGAGAAAGACGTCGTCTTCGCCGCCGTCGTCCGGAATGAGAAAGCCGAAGCCGTCGCGATGGCCCTGTACGCGACCGCGCACCAGATCCATCTTGTCCAGCGGCCCGAGCGCACCGCGCCGGTTTTCCAGCAACTGGCCGTCGCGCAGCATCGCGCGTAGCCGATGATCGAAGGCTTCCAGGGCTTTTTCGTCAACCAGGCCGTAGAGTTCGATCAGTTCCTCGCGCGTCATTGGGCGCGACTGGTCGGCCAGATCATCGAGCACGAGCTGACGGCTCGGCACCGGTTCGGCGTAGGCGCCTTTCTCCTGCGTGTAGTGGGGGTCGCGCGCACGCCAGTCGTTGGCGCCCGCTTTTCTGTTACTCAAAATATTTCTCCATAAGGAGTGCAAGATACCCGAATGCCGTCAACGCAGAAACAACGTTGACAAGACGGGCAACAGTGGATAAATTGCGCGTCCCCATCGCCCAGGTGGCGGAATTGGTAGACGCGCTAGCTTCAGGTGCTAGTGAGCTAACGCTCGTGGAGGTTCAAGTCCTCTCCTGGGCACCATCTTCAGGAATGTAATCCCTCGTGAATTCGGGGGATTACGCTTCCCGGACAGCCGCTCGAAACCGGTCGGCACGCGCAAGGGCAAGTCACCCCTCGCTGCCGCGCGGCTAATCCTACACGACGTATCTCGACGTGGCATGTTTATGCGGCGACTGCCGCGTCTGCGTGGTTCGGCCCATCTTGTCGCCGCAAGCCTCGTAGACACCTGCTGCTGCACCCGTGTGACAGGCCAGACGGCGCCCGTTCGGTTTCCTGTCAGCCGGTTACAGCGTGTCGCTGTTGTTCGATTCGGCTCAATTTCTGCATCGCGATCGTGCCGATCACCGGCCCGACGGCAAGCAGCCCGAATGCGGGCGCCCAGCCGAAGGCGTCATGTACGACCGGAATCAGCCACAGTGTGGGTACGGTCAACACGAAGCCGATGGCCAGTTGCAGCGTGAGTGCGGTGCCGACATAGGCCTGATCGCCCAGTTCGGTGATCACGGTCGAGAACTGCGCCGAGTCGGCGACCACCCAGAAACCCCAGATCAGGCCAACCACCCATACCAGCGGCCACGGCAGGCTGGGCATGAAACCGATCAGCACGGCACAGCTGCCCGAAACCACCATGGCAAGGGATGTTGCTCTACCCCGCCCCCAGCGATCGCCGAGCACGCCACCGAGCCAACAGCCGATCGCGCCGATACCGATCACCATGAAAGTCGCCAGCGCGCTCCAGGCCAGCGGATTGGCCACCGCCTGCGCGGTGAGCACATCGCCGAAGAACACGCTGAACCAGGCCCACATCGCGTAGAGCTCCCACATGTGGCCGAAATAACCGATACAGGCCAGCATCACCGGCCGATCGGAAAACACTTGCCATGCCTGACGCGGATTGAACACCGCACGCGGGAAATCGAACGGCCCGTCACTGCCCAGGTATTGAGCGACAACGCCGCCGGCAAGCGACATGACCGACGTCGCCGCGATCACGATGCGCCAGTCCAGCCCGCCGAGCCCGTTGACCAGATGCGGCGCGGCCGAGCCGATGGTCAAGGCGCCGACCATGATGCCGAGCGCGGTCCCGCGCTTGATCTTGAACCAGGTCGCCATTGCCTTCATCGCTGGCGGGTAGACGCTGGCGAGACAGAATCCGGTGGCCGCGCGCAGGGCGATGGCCTCAGGCACAGCCGGGTCGAACAGCAACAGCGCATTGGCGATCGCAGCACCCACGCCGCCATAGAGCATGAGCCGTCGCGGGGCGATACGATCGGCGATATTGAATACCGCCGAGGTGAGCGCGCCGAGAACGAAACCCAGCTGAACCGCGATGGTCATCCACGCCGACTGTCCGGCGGTAAGTGCCCACACCTCACGCAGCTGCGGCACCACCGCCGTGGCCGAGAACCAGGTGGTCATGCCGAGCAACAGAGCACTGGCAAGAATCGCCAGCGCCTGCCAGCGACCCGCCGGATCCTGCGTCAGCGCCGCGAATTCTCCGTACGCCGGCGACTCCGTCCCCCGATTCACTGCGGCAGCGATGTCGTGCAGATCGCAGCCTCGCCGCTGACGCAGACCTTGCCTGTCTGCTTTTCCACCGTCATACGGACGGTGCAAGCCGGGTTGTCGTCGCACACGCCGATCGTATCGCCCACATACACCGGCTTGGCGAATTTGCAGTTCACGCTCAGCAACACACTGCCCGGACCGGGCCGATCCGCGGCCAAGTCGCCTTCCTTCGGCATGCCGCCGCGATCATCGACCCAGCCGGCTATTCTGTAGCTTGCGCTCATGACGGTATTCTCTCGATCCTGGCTGCATAACCCTAACCGCCGCCGTGTAGACAGACCACCAACCGTGAAGTGCGCGATAGATCCAGCTCCTGCCAGCTTGTGCTTGCAGCATGCTGACCGATGACGAACCCGCGCCTCGGACGACCAATGTCAAAGCCGAGCAGTCCCAGCGAACGAAATAATGCACTATTCTCCGCACACCTCCAATCAGCGTGCCAGACCTATGTGACGCTGAAATCCTTGCGATAGAACAGTGATATCTACGGTTTCGACCGACTCGGGTTGGCATACAACCACCTTCCATAGTTTATTATAAATTCCTCGCCAATCGAACTAACGTCGCTTAGATGGCTCATTCGCACTTCACGCTACGCCAGTTAGAGATTTTTGCCGCTGTTGTACGCACTGGGCAAGTAAAACGCGCAGCCGACGCGTTATATTTAAGTCAGGCAGCCGTCAGCCAAGCACTTACAGAGCTTTCCCTTATGCTGGACGTGCCGCTGTTTGAGCGAAAAGGACGTGCCATCGTTCCTACCGCGTCCGCGCGCCAACTATTGCAACTGTCTGGGCCGCCGCTGGAAGCGCTTCATGAGATACCTGAGCGGCTATCACCTCGCGGCGTAAATCAAGCACTCTCCGGCCAAATGTCTGTTGCGGCATCGAGTACGATTGCGCGATATGTGCTGCCGCGTCCACTCGCCATGTTGCGGCTGATACACCCCACACTTTCGATTCACGTGACGTCGGGTAACAGTGCTGATGTAGAAACTCAGGTGGCGGAACTTTGCGCCGACGTCGGCTTTATTGAGGGGCCCTCCCGGCGTAATGACGTAGTCGTCTCACTATGGCGGACTGACGTCTTGCAGATTATTGCACCACCGAACTATCAGATAGGTGATATCCATGCTGGCAGGCTCGCCGATCATCCCTGGGTATCTCGAGAGCCCGGGTCGGGAACGCGCGCGGTATTCGAACAAAGCCTGGCACTCAATGGTTACCCAGCGCCGAGGGCGGAACTTGTAATGAACGACAGTGGGGCGATTGTGCGAGCTGTCGCGGCAGGCGCCGGGCTGGCCTGCGTCAGCGCACTGGCAGCGTCGCAGGCCAGTACTAACGCAAAGGTGCAATATGTCCAACTGGAGGAACTGCAACTGACCCGCCCGCTGTGGCGGGTTCAGCGAACAACACCCGTCGTCTCTCCGCTACTCACGGGGTTCATCAACGCCCTAGAGCAGGTCATAGAGGAGTCTGAGTAATTCTTCCAAAGATATAGAAAACCGGCATCAGCACGCGACGCCGAATCGAAACGCGGCTCTACGCCGGAGTACCCGCCCGGTCGCTTATCGATTTACTTGAAAAGGCGCTTTATATTGCGAATGGCCTGACGCGTGCGCTGCTCGTTTTCGATCAAGCCAAAACGCACGTAATCATCACCATACTCGCCAAATCCGATACCAGGGGAAACCGCCACTTGCGCCTCGCTGAGCAGGAATTTAGTGAATTCAAGCGATCCCATGTGCACATAGCGCTCGGGGATGGGCACCCACGCGAACATAGTAGCCTTCGGCTTGGCTATAGCCCAACCCATATCGTTGAGCCCGTTGCAAAGCACATCGCGACGGTGTTGGTACATGTCCCGAATTTCAGTCACGCACTCTTGTGGCCCCTCTAGCGCAGCGATTGCCGCAACCTGGACCTGCGTAAACATGCCGTAATCGAGATAAGATTTCATGCGTGCCAGCGCGGCAATCAATGTTTCGTTGCCGCACATGAATCCGACGCGCCACCCCGGCATGTTATAGCTTTTCGACAGGCTGAAACATTCCACAGCAACGTTTTTTGCACCTTCGACTTGAAGAATCGAGGGCGCCTTGTAGCCGTCGAAGCACAAATCCGCATAGGCCAGGTCTTGCACGACCCACAGGTCGTATTCGCGAGCCATTTCTACGATGCGTTCGAAGAATTCCAGTTCGACGCATTCTCCCGTGGGGTTGGACGGAAAGCTCAACAACACCATCTTGGGTCGTGGCCACGATTCTTTAATCGCTTTTTCAAGATCCCCAAAAAAATCGCTGTCCGGCATCAAGCGAACATGTCGAACATCGGCACCTGCTATCACTGCACCGTACGGATGAATCGGATAGGCAGGGTTGGGGACCAGAACCTGATCACCCTGTTCAAGTACCGCGAGCATGAGATGAGCGAGCCCTTCCTTGGAACCCATCGTCACGATCGCTTCGGTCGTCGGATCCAGTTCGACGGCGAATCGGCGCATATACCAGTCGCAGATTGCTTTGCGCAGACGTGGCACACCCTTGGAAACGGAATATCGATGCGTATCGGGTCTTCGCGCGGCCTCAATCAACTTGTTGACGATATGCTTGGGCGTGGGCTGGTCGGGGTTGCCCATGCCGAAATCAATGATGTCCTCGCCCCGTGCACGTGCGTCCTTTTTCAGTTCGTTGATGATCGCGAACATATAGGGCGGCAACCGATTGATTCGGGGGAACACCGCTTTTTTGGATACGTCATTCATGGGCAATCATTCGTCCAAGGCGTGCAAGACAAAAATTTTGTGATGAATACGGTAGCGCCGGGCACGTTAACAAGCCTTCGCGCCTGCAGAATCCGTTGCGTGGGACGGCACTAACAACCGCTCGCCGCCCCAAGCACCGTCACCATCACCTGTCGACGGTGCGAGGCGGTCCGGTGTTCATATAGATAAATGCCCTGATAGGTGCCCAGCTGAAGCCGTGCCTCGGCTACGGGAACGTTGAGACTGACTCCAGTCAGCATTGTACGTATATGACCCGACATATCGTCCGGGCCTTCCATGTCGTGCAAGAACATGGGATCACCATCAACGACGGTCTTCTGCATCCAGCGCTCGACATCATCCCGCACCGCTGGATCAATGTTCTCGCATATCATCAATGAAGCGGACGTGTGCATGCAAAACACGTGGCACACGCCAACATCCACGTCCGCCATGCGGACGATGTCGTCGATATCGCGTGTGATATCGAGCGTCGAACGCCCAAGCATGTCGTAAGTGAGTTTTCTTTGCATAGCGTTCCGGGTAGGGGAGCGAGGCGTGATTGGCGCAAGAGCCTAAACGACACCGAATCGCCGTCGTAGGGCCAGCGCGCGCCCGGCATTGGACACAGGTGAGTGCTATCCACAGGGGCTCAACTGTAGATCTTGCTCCCACCCTCGCGAAATTCCTCGGCCTTTTCCTCCAAGCCCGCATCGATGGCGTCCTGCGCGGTATGGATGCCGCGTTCGTGGGCGAACTCGCGCACTTCCTGTGAAATCCGCATGGAACAGAACTTCGGGCCGCACATGCTGCAGAAATGCGCGACCTTGGCGCTGTCCTTGGGCAGGGTCTCGTCGTGGAATTCGCGTGCCTTCAACGGGTCCAGGCCGAGATTGAACTGGTCTTCCCAACGGAATTCGAAGCGCGCCTTGGACAGCGCGTTGTCGCGGATCTGCGCGCCGGGGTGA
The DNA here is from genome assembly GCF_042643355.1 of Salinisphaera aquimarina. NCBI lineage: Bacteria > Pseudomonadati > Pseudomonadota > Gammaproteobacteria > Salinisphaerales > Salinisphaeraceae > Salinisphaera > Salinisphaera aquimarina. Next base: position 207 of record NZ_JBHRSS010000002.1, on the reverse strand, counting down.
CCCTTGGCCAGATCCGCAGCATGAGCCGCGATCTTGTAGGTGATGATGCCTTCGCGCACGTCGGCCTTGTTGGGCAGGCCCAGATGTTCCTTGGGCGTGACATAGCAGAGCATGGCGGTACCGTACCAGCCGATCTGGGCGGCGCCGATACCGGAGGTGATGTGGTCGTAGCCGGGGGCGATATCGGTAGTGAGCGGGCCGAGGGTG
>NZ_JBHRSS010000016.1:0-15680 GCF_042643355.1 Salinisphaera aquimarina | reverse complement strand
CACGATGAACGTGGAGCTGATCCATCCGATCGCGATGGAAGAAGGTCTGCGCTTTGCAATCCGTGAAGGCGGCCGCACCGTGGGTGCTGGCGTCGTTACCAAGATTACGGCTTAGTCGAAGCGGATATTGCTTGGCCGCAGCCGGCTCGATGAACTCGGGTTGGTTGCGGCCTTGTTGTCTGCGACGTCTCCCGCGGCGTCGTGACGGCAGTTGCCAAACTGGTAAACTGTGATAACATCCGCCGTCTTTTTCGCGGGCGATAAAGTTTCACGCTTAGGCCAGTAGCTCAATTGGCAGAGCAGCGGTCTCCAAAACCGCAGGTTGGGGGTTCAAGTCCCTCCTGGCCTGCCACGTGAAGCCCAGTCGTTCCTCTTTTCGATCGAGTCGTCGATGGCAACCCAAGAAAAACGTGCGAGTTCGCTGCTCGATACGGCGCTGCTGTGGCTCGCCATTGTCGTGCTGCTGGCGAGCATCGTCGGTTACTACTATTTCACGGCGCATACCGATCTGGTGCGCGTGCTCGGCATGCTGGGCGGCGTTGTCGTGGCGGTAGCGATCGCGCTCCAGACCCAGGTCGGCAAGATGGCCTGGTCCTATGCGCAGGGTTCGCGTACCGAGCTGCGCCGCATGGTCTGGCCGACGCGCCGGGAAACCATCCAGACGACGCTCATGGTGGTGGTGGTCGTGCTGATTCTCGCGATCTTCATCTGGGCGCTCGACATCGTGCTGGCCTGGGCTGTCACTCTGCTCACCGGCCGCGCCTAGGCGCTCAAGGCGAATTCTTATGGCCAAGCATTGGTATGTGGTACACGCCTTCTCGCAGTACGAGAAGAAGGTTCGCGATTCCCTCAAGGAATACGCGGCACGCGAAGGCATGGAAGATTTCTTCGGCGATATTCTCGTGCCGACCGAGGAAGTGGTCGAGATCAAGGACGGCCAGCGCCGTACCACCGAGCGCAAGTTCTTTCCGGGTTATGTGCTTGTGCACATGGAAATGAACGACGATACATGGCATCTGGTCAAGAGTGTGCCGCGAGTGCTCGGCTTCATTGGCGGCACGGCCGACCGGCCGGCGCCGATCACCGACGCCGAAGCGGATCAGATCCTCAATCGGGTGGAAGAGTCGGTCGAGAAGCCGCGGCCCAAGACCGTGTTCCAGCCGGGCCAGGAAGTGCGTGTCACCGACGGCCCCTTTGCCGATTTCAACGGCGTGGTCGAGGAAGTCAACTACGACAAGAACCGGCTGCGCGTTGCGGTGACGATTTTCGGGCGTTCGACGCCCGTCGATCTGGAATTCGGCCAGGTCGAGAAGAGCTAGAACAGAAGCACGTTCTCGCTCGATGTCGGGCGAGGATTCAATAACCACAGGGAGTCCGGGCAGGCCCGTGACGCATGCACCTGTTAGGAGTAGCAAATGGCCAAGAAAATCACAGGCTACATCAAGCTGCAGATCCCGGCCGGCAAGGCCAACCCGAGCCCGCCCGTGGGCCCGGCTCTGGGTCAGCATGGTGTGAATATCATGGAGTTCTGCAAGGCGTTCAACGCCGAGACGCAGGACATGGAGCCCGGTCTGCCGACCCCCGTGGTCATCACGGTGTTCTCCGATCGCAGCTTCTCGTTCATCAAGAAGACGCCGCCGGCGGCGATTCTTCTGAAGAAGGCGGCGGGCATCAAGTCCGGCGCCGCGGATCCGCTGCGCGACAAGGTCGGCTCGGTCACCCGCGCCCAGGTCGAAGAGATCGCCGAAACGAAATGGCCGGACCTCAACGCGGCCGATATGGACGCGGCGGTACGGATTATCTCAGGCAGTGCCCGTTCCATGGGCATCAAGGTGGAGGGCTAAGTCATGGCGAAGATGTCAAAGCGCAAGGCGGCCATCCGCGAGCAGATTGATCCGATCAAGGTCTACCCGGTCGACGAAGCGCTCGAGCTGCTCAAGAAGTTGGCCAGTGCGAAGTTCAAGGAGTCGGTCGAAGTCGCCGTCAACCTGGGCGTGAACGCGCGCAAGTCCGATCAGAACGTGCGCGGCTCCACCGTAATGCCCAACGGCACCGGCAAGAGCGTTCGCGTCGCGGTCTTCACCCAGGGCGAGAACGTCGACAAGGCGACCGCCGCGGGCGCCGACATCGTCGGCCTCAACGATCTGGCCGAGCAGATTCAGGCCGGTGAGATCAACTTCGATGTGGTCGTGGCCACGCCGGACGCGATGCCGGTCGTGGGTCGTCTGGGCCAGATTCTGGGTCCGAAGGGGCTGATGCCGAACCCGAAGACGGGCACGGTTACCGCCGACGTCGAAACCGCGGTGCGCAATGCCAAGGCCGGTCAGGTGCAGTATCGCACCGACAAGGCCGGCATCATCCACTGCGCGATCGGCAAGACCGATTTCGAGAACAAAGCGTTGGTGGAAAATCTCAACGCCCTGATTGCCGACCTGCGCAAGGCCAAGCCGGCCAACGCAAAGGGCGTGTATTTCAAGAAGGTGTCGCTGTCGACGACGATGGGTCCCGGTCTGACCGTGGACGCGGGTTCGACGCCGGCCTGAATGACGGACGCCGGCCGCGTACAAGCGCGGTCGGCGCCCACGAGAGAGTTCTTTGCAGCGCAGCCCGCTCCGTGATGGCTGCGTCGTCAAAGACCGTCAGGCGAGCTGAAGGTCTCAGTTCTTAAAGGCGACAACGCCAGCCTACGCAGATGACGTAAGTCGCTTGCGCCCCGTTGACGACAAGGGCAAGGGCGGCAGTCGTCAGGCGGACTCTTCTCCGGAGGAGTTCGATCAACCGACCGGCAGCATGCGCTGTCGGTATGTCAAGGAGTGATGACTATGGCCATGAGTTTTCAAGCCAAGCAGGCCATGGTGGCAGAAGTCAGCGATGTGGCGACACGCGCGCATTCCGCAGTACTTGCGGAATACCGTGGTCTCACTGCTGGCCAGATGGACAGCCTTCGCGTCAACGCCCGAGAGGGTGGGGCGTATCTGAAGGTGGTCAAGAACAGTCTGGCCAAGCTGGCATTGAAGGGTACGGACTACGAATGCATGAGCGACGCGTTCGTCGGACCGGTCATTCTGGGGTTCTCCCTGGAAGATGCGGGTTCCGCGGCACGCGTGGTCAGTGATTTTCGCAAGTCCAACGAGGCCCTTAAGGTCATGGCGATCTCGTTCAACGGGCAGATGCTGCCCGGCGAGCAACTGGATCGTCTGGCCAAGCTGCCGACCCGCGATGAGGCCCTGGCTCAGCTGATGCGCGTCATTAAGGCGCCTGTCGAGAAGCTGACCCGGACCACGCGCGAGCCGGTCGCCAAACTCAGCCGTACCGTGGCCGCAGTCCGCGATCAGAAGCAGGCTGCTTGAAGCAATTGAATCGGGCCGTTCGGCCCCAACGTATTAGGAGTCTATGATGGCTGCAACGAAAGAAGAAGTACTGGAAGCGATCGCCGAAATGTCCGTGATGGACGTTGTCGAGCTGGTCGAGATGATGGAAGAGAAGTTCGGCGTTTCCGCCGCTGCTCCGGTCGCCATGGCGGCTGCCGGCGGTGGTGAAGCCGCTGCTGAAGAAGAGCAGACCGAGTTCGACGTTGTGCTCGCCAGCTTTGGCGACAACAAGGTCTCCGCCATTAAGGCGGTCCGTGCCCTGACGGGTCTCGGCCTGAAGGAAGCCAAGGAAATGGTCGAATCCGCTCCGGCCACGCTGAAGGAAGGCGTGGACAAGGCGGAAGCCGAAGAAATGAAGACCAAGCTTGAAGAAGCCGGCGCCAAAGTCGAGCTTAAGTAAGGCAGGTAGCGCTCAAGTATTGCAAACGCATATTGCCGAAGACGGTATTGCAAGAACTGATAACTTGACGCATCAGGGACGATGGCTGGTGGCGGAAACGCTGCCGGCCTTTTCCCGTTGCCGCTACCCGACGCGCGCGCTATTTGGCCACGAAATGAAGCCGTTTCGTGGCAAGTCCAACCAGAGGGTTGAGTGACATGGCCTACTCGTTTACCGAGAAAAAACGCATCCGCAAGGACTTTGCAAAACAGCCGTCCGTGCTGGAGATGCCGTTCCTGCTGGCGACCCAGCTCGATTCGTATCGGCAGTTCCTGCAGAAGGACCTGGACCCCGAGAAGCGCGCGGCCAACGGTTTGCACGCGGCGTTCTCGTCGGTGTTTCCGATGTCCAGCCATTCCGGCAGTGCCGCGCTCGAATACGTCAGCTATCGCCTCGGCGAGCCCGTATTCGACGAGAAGGAATGCCGTGTCCGCGGCATGATCTATTCCGCGCCGCTACGCGTGACCGTGCGTCTTATCATCTACGATAAAGACAGCAAGGCAAACCCGAAGCCGGTCAAGGACATCAAGGAGCAGGAAGTCTACATGGGCGAAATGCCGCTCATGACCGGCACCGGCACCTTCATCATCAATGGCACCGAGCGTGTCATCGTCAACCAACTGCATCGTTCGCCGGGCGTGTTCTTCGATCACGACCGTGGCAAGACGCATTCGTCTGGCAAGTATCTGTATTCCGCACGCGTGATTCCTTATCGCGGTTCGTGGCTCGATTTCGAGTTCGATCCCAAGGACAACGTCTATGTGCGTATCGATCGTCGCCGCAAGCTGCCGGCGACCATCCTGCTGCGCGCGCTCGGTTACGACACCGAGCAGATGCTCGAGATCTTCCACGAAACCAACATGTTCCACCTGTCCGACAAGGGTGTGACCATGGAGCTGGTGCCCGAGCGCCTACGTGGTGAGACCGCGACGTTCGATATCAAGTCGGGCAAAGAGGTTATCGTCGAGGAAGGCCGGCGCATTACCGTGCGCCATATCCGCAAGCTCGAAGAAGCCGGCATCGAAAAGCTGGAAGTGCCCGAGAACTACCTGGTCGGCAAGATTCTGGCGAAGGGTATTGTCGACACCGACACCGGTGAGGAGCTGGCCCCGGCCAACACCGAGCTGACCGAAGAGCTGGTCGATGCCCTGCGCATGGCCGGTATCAAGGACGTGCCGACGCTGTACGTCAACGATCTGGATCATGGCCCGTACATCTCTAGCACGCTGATGGTCGATCCGTCGAACACGCCGCTGGAAGCGCTGGTCGAGATCTACCGGATGATGCGTCCCGGCGAGCCGCCGACCAAGGATTCGGCGGAGAACCTGTTCGAGAACCTGTTCTTCAACCCGGATCGCTACGACCTGTCGGCCGTCGGTCGGATGAAGTTCAACCGTCGTCTGGGTCGCGAAGAGGCGACCGGCGCATCGGTGCTGTCCAAGGAAGACATCATCGCCGTGCTCCAGGAACTGGTCTCCATTCGCAACGGCGTGGGCACCACCGACGATATCGATCACCTGGGCAATCGGCGTGTGCGCTCGGTCGGCGAGATGGCGGAGAACGCCTTCCGTACCGGCCTGGTGCGCGTCGAGCGCGCGGTGCGCGAGCGTCTGTCGATCGCCGAATCTGAAGGCCTGATGCCTCAGGATCTGATCAACGCCAAGCCGGTAGCAGCCGCGGTCAAGGAATTCTTTGGCTCCTCGCAGCTGTCGCAGTTCATGGATCAGAACAATCCGCTGTCCGAGGTCACGCATAAACGTCGCGTGTCCGCACTCGGGCCGGGCGGTCTGACCCGTGAGCGCGCCGGTTTCGAAGTCCGTGACGTGCATCCGACCCATTACGGTCGTATCTGCCCGATCGAGACGCCGGAAGGCCCGAACATCGGCCTGATCAACTCGCTGTCGGTCTATGCCCGCACCAACGAGTACGGCTTCCTGGAAACGCCGTACCGCAAGGTCGTGGACGGCACCGCGCAGACCGAAGTCGAATATCTGTCGGCGATCGAAGAAGGCCGCTACGTGATCGCGCAGGCCAATGCCCGCGTGGACGAAAACGGTGTGCTGGTCGACGAGCTGGTGTCCTGTCGTCACCAGAATGAATTCGCCATGTCGACGCCGGATCGCGTTCAGTACATGGACGTGTCGCCGAAGCAGATTCTGTCGGTAGCCGCGTCGCTGGTGCCCTTCATTGAGCATGACGACGCCAACCGCGCCCTGATGGGCTCGAACATGCAGCGTCAGGCCGTGCCCTGCCTGCGTGCCGACAAGCCGCTGGTGGGTACCGGTATCGAGCGCAAGCTGGCGATCGACTCCGGCAACGCGGTGACCGCACGCCGCGGTGGCGTGGTCGACAAGATCGACGCCTCGCGTGTCGTGGTTCGTGTTTATGACGACGAGACCTCGGCAGACGAAGCCGGCGTCGATATCTACAACATGGTCAAGTACACGCGTTCCAACCAGAACACGTGCTTGAATCAGAAGCCGCTGGTTAAGCCCGGCGATCGCATCCAGCGCGGTGACGTGCTGGCCGATGGTCCGAGCACCGACATGGGCGAGCTCGCCCTGGGCCAGAACCTGCTGGTGGCGTTCATGCCGTGGCACGGTTACAACTTCGAGGATTCCATCCTCATCTCCGAGCGGGTGGTCGAGGAAGACCGCTTCACCTCGGTGCATATCGAAGAACTGACCTGTGTGGCGCGCGAGACCAAGCTCGGGCCGGAAGAGATCACCTCGGATATTCCGAACGTGAACGAATCCGCGCTGGGCAAGCTGGACGAGTCCGGTATCGCCTATATCGGTGCCGAAGTGAAGGCCGGCGATATTCTGGTCGGCAAGGTCACGCCCAAGGGCGAAACCCAGCTGACTCCGGAAGAAAAGCTGTTGCGTGCCATCTTCGGCGAGAAGGCGTCCGACGTGAAGGATTCGTCGCAGCGTGTTCCGCCGGGCATGGACGGCACCGTGATCGACGTGCGCGTATTCACGCGTGACGGCGTCGAGAAGGATGCCCGAGCCCTGTCGATCGAACAGGACGAGCTGGACGAGGTCCGCAAGGATCTCAACGACCAGCAGCGTATCTTCGAGGACGATCTGTTCGATCGCCTGCGTTCCATGCTGCTGGGCAAGGTCGCCGACGGTGGCCCGAACAAGCTCAAGGCCGATGCCAAGGTCACCGCGGCCTATCTGGACGGCCTGGATCGTGGCAAGTGGTTCGATATCCGCCTGGCCAGTGAAGACGCGCAGTCGCAGCTGGAAGCCATTGCTCAGCGCCTGAAAGACCAGAAAGCCGACTTCGAGCGTCGTTTCACCTCGAAGAAGGAAAAGATCACCCAGGGCGACGAGCTCGCGCCGGGTGTGCTGAAGATGGTCAAGGTCTATCTCGCGGTGAAGCGCCACGTGCAGCCCGGTGACAAGATGGCCGGGCGTCATGGCAACAAGGGCGTGATCTCCCAGATCGTGCCGGTCGAGGACATGCCGTATCTGGAAGACGGCACGCCGGCCGACATCGTGCTCAACCCGCTGGGCGTGCCGTCGCGCATGAACATCGGGCAGGTGCTGGAAACGCATCTGGGCTGGGCCGCCCGCGGTATCGGTCTGCGTGTGGGCGAAATGCTCGAACAGCAGCAGGCGATCGGCGAGATTCGTGAGTTCCTGAAAAAGGCGTACTACACCGAAGGTGGCGCCCAGGAAGACATCGACAGTCTCGACGACGACGAAATGCTGGTGCTGGCTCAGAACCTGGTCGGTGGCATGCCCACCGCCACGCCGGTGTTCGATGGTGCCAACGAAGACGAGATTCGCGCGCTGCTCAAGCTCGCGGGTCTGCCGGAATCGGGTCAGGCCACGCTCATCGACGGTCGGACCGGCGAAGAGTTCAGTCGTCCCGTCACGGTCGGTTACATGTACATGCTCAAGCTCAACCATCTGGTTGACGACAAGATGCATGCGCGTTCCACCGGTCCGTACAGCCTCGTCACCCAGCAGCCGCTGGGCGGCAAGGCGCAGTTCGGCGGTCAGCGCTTCGGCGAAATGGAAGTCTGGGCCCTGCAGGCGTATGGCGCTGCCTACACCCTGCAGGAAATGCTCACGGTCAAGTCGGATGACGTGACCGGACGCACCCGGATGTACAAGAACATCGTCGATGGCGATCACCAGATGCATGCCGGCATGCCGGAGTCGTTTAACGTACTGACCAAGGAAATTCGTTCCCTTGGTCTGAATATCGAACTCGAGGAAGACGATCAGTGACGGGTTGCGGCGGCCCGGTGATCAATCACCGGGCTGGTTGCGACGGTTGCCCATCGTCGTGTGACGTGCCGATGCCCCTCACGATCCGGAGTAGAACATGAAAGATCTGCTGAATCTGTTCAAAAGTCAGGAAGAAGTCGAAGAGTTCGACGCCATCAAGATCGGTCTGGCCTCGCCGGAAACGATCCGCTCGTGGTCGTTCGGCGAAGTCAAGAAGCCAGAAACCATCAATTACCGGACCTTCAAGCCGGAACGTGACGGGCTGTTCTGTGCGCGTATCTTTGGCCCGGTCAAGGACTACGAGTGCCTGTGCGGCAAGTACAAGCGCATGAAGCACCGTGGTGTGATCTGCGAGAAATGCGGCGTCGAGGTCACCCAGACCAAGGTGCGTCGTGAGCGCATGGGTCATATCGACCTGGCCTCGCCGGTTGCCCATATCTGGTTCCTCAAGAGCCTGCCGTCGCGTATCGGCCTGCTGCTGGATATCCCGCTGCGCGCGATCGAGCGCGTGCTCTATTTCGAAGCCTATGTGGTTACCGATCCGGGCATGACCCCGCTCGAGCCGTATTCGCTGCTTTCGGAAGAGGAATACCTCGACACGGTCGAGCAGTACGGGGATGAATTCGACGCCAAGATGGGCGCCGAGGCCGTACTCGACATTCTCAAGAACATGGACATGGCCGCCGAAGCGCAGCGTATGCGCGAAGAGCTGGCCGCGACCGGTTCCGCGACCAAGATCAAGCGTCTCGGCAAAAGGCTCAAGCTGCTGGAGTATTTCCAGCAGTCGGCCAACAAGGCCGAGTGGATGATTCTGCGCGTGCTGCCGGTGCTGCCGCCGGATCTGCGTCCGCTGGTGCCGCTGGACGGCGGCCGTTTCGCGACCTCGGATCTCAACGATCTGTATCGGCGCGTGATCAACCGCAACAACCGTCTGCGTCGCCTGCTGGAGCTCAATGCGCCGGACATCATCGTGCGCAACGAAAAGCGCATGCTGCAGGAATCCGTGGATGCGCTGATCGACAACGGCCGTCGTGGCCGTGCGATCACCGGCTCCAACCGCCGCCCGCTCAAGTCGCTGGCCGACATGATCAAGGGCAAGCAGGGCCGCTTCCGTCAGAACCTGCTCGGCAAGCGCGTCGACTACTCCGGCCGTTCGGTCATCGTGGTCGGCCCGACGCTCAAGCTGCACCAGTGCGGTCTGCCCAAGAAGATGGCGCTGGAGCTGTTCAAGCCGTTCATCTATTCGCGTCTGCAGCATCTGGAGCTGGCCTCCACGATCAAGGCGGCCAAGAAAATGGTCGAGCGCGAAGAGCCGGAAGTCTGGGACATGCTCGAGGAGGTCATCCGCGAGCACCCGGTCATGCTCAACCGTGCGCCGACCCTGCATCGTCTGGGCATCCAGGCGTTCGAGCCGGTGCTCATCGAAGGCAAGGCGATCCAGCTGCATCCGCTGGTCTGCACGGCCTTCAACGCCGACTTTGACGGCGATCAGATGGCCGTGCACGTGCCGCTGTCCATCGAGGCACAGCTGGAAGCGCGTGTGCTGATGATGGCGTCGAACAACATCCTGTCGCCGGCCTCCGGCGCGCCGATCATCGTCCCGACCCAGGACGTCGTGCTGGGTCTGTACTGGATGACCCGTTCGCGCGTGAACTGTGCCGGCGAGGGCATGGTGTTCTCCGACGTGGCCGAGGTATTCCGTGCCTATGACGCCAAGCAGGTCGACCTGCAGGCGCATATCAAGGTCCGCCTGAGCGACGACGTGGTGCTGGATGAAGACGGCAAGGCGTCGCCGGTGGCCCATATCGTGGAGACCACGGTCGGTCGCGCCATGCTGTCCGAGATTCTGCCCACCGGTCTGCCGTTTTCGCTGATCAACCGCGAACTCGACAAGAAGGCCGTGGGCGCTGTGATCAACTCCAGCTACCGTAATGTGGGTCTGAAGGACACGGTCGTGTTCGCCGATCAGCTCATGTACACCGGTTTCCGGATGTCGACCAAGGCAGGCATTTCGATCGCCATCGGCGACATGGTCATCCCCGACGAGAAGGTCGTGGTGCTCACGCGCGCCGAGGGCGAAGTCAAGGAGATCGAGGAGCAGTACACCTCGGGTCTGGTGACTCAGGGCGAGCGTTACAACAAGGTCATCGACATCTGGTCGCGTGCCAACGAGCAGATCGCCAATGCGATGATGGATAAGCTCGGCACCGACGAAGTCACCGATTCGGAAGGCAATCCGATCGATCAGACCTCGTTCAACTCGATCTTCATGATGGCCGACTCCGGCGCCCGTGGTAGTGCTGCCCAGATCCGCCAGCTGGCGGGCATGCGTGGCCTGATGGCCAAGCCGGACGGCTCGATCATCGAAACGCCGATCACCGCGAACTTCCGCGAGGGGCTGAACGTACTCCAGTACTTCATCTCCACGCATGGTGCGCGTAAGGGTCTGGCCGATACCGCGCTCAAGACCGCAAACTCGGGTTATCTGACCCGGCGTCTGGTGGACGTGTCCCAGGACGTGGTCGTCACCGATCACGACTGCGGCACCGACCGCGGCGTCATGATGTATCCGATCGTCGAAGGCGGCGACGTGGTGGAACCGCTGCGCGAACGCGTACTGGGCCGTGTGCTGGCCTCGGACGTGATCGACCCGGCGACCAACCACACGCTGCTGGATGCCGGCAGCCTGCTGTCCGAGAAACAGGTCGAGCTGCTCGAAGAGTATTCGATCGATGAGGTGCATGTACGCAGCCCGATCACCTGTGAGGCCACATTCGGCGTCTGTGCCCAGTGTTATGGTCGCGATCTGGCCCGCGGTGAGCAGGTCAGCATCGGTGAGGCCGTGGGCGTCATCGCCGCGCAGTCGATCGGTGAGCCCGGCACCCAGCTGACCATGCGCACCTTCCACGTGGGCGGCGCCGCATCGCGTGCCGTGTCCGCTGACGGCGTCGAGATCAAGACCGACGGCACCGTCAAGCTGCACAACATCAAGACCGTGCAGCACGCCGAGGGTGGCCATCTGGTGGCCGTGTCGCGTTCCGGCGAGATCGGCGTCATGGACGAGAATTCGCGTGAGAAGGAACGCTACAAGATCCCCTACGGTGCGCGTCTGCACGTTGCCGACGGCGAGCAGGTCAAGGCCGGCGCACGGCTGGCCGACTGGGATCCGCACACCCATCCGATCATCTCCGAGGTCGCCGGCAAGGTGAAGCTCGAGGAGTTCATCGAGGGTGTGACCGTACAGCGCGATATCGACGAGATCACCGGCGTGTCCACGCTGGTCGTGACCGAGCCGAAATCGCGTGGTTCGGCGAACAAGGATCTGCGTCCGGTCATCAAGCTGCTGGACGACGAAGGCCAGGAACTCACGTTCCCCGGCACCGAGATTCCGGCAGCCTACAGTCTGCCGCCGAAAGCGATCGTGGTTGTCGAGGACGGCCAGGAAGTGGTCGTCGGCGACGTCTGTGCCCGTATCCCGCAGGAATCGTCCAAGACCCGCGACATCACCGGCGGTCTGCCGCGTGTCGCCGACTTGTTCGAAGCGCGCAAACCCAAGGTGCCGGCGATTCTCGCCGAGGCCGCGGGCACCGTGCGGTTCGGCGAGGCCACCAAGGGTAAGCAGCGTCTCAAGATCGTCGACGGCGACGGCTACGAGAACGAGATCCTGATTCCGAAGTGGCGTCAGATCAACGTCTTCGAGGGTGAGCACGTCGAGAAGGGCGAGATCATCTCCGACGGCGAGCCGTTGCCGCACGACATCCTGCGTCTGCAGGGTATCGCCAAGCTGGCGGACTATCTGGTCAAGGAAATCCAGGACGTCTACCGGTTGCAGGGCGTGCGCATCAACGACAAGCACATCGAAGTGATCGTGCGTCAGATGCTGCGTCGCGTCGAGATCACCGATGCCGGTGATACCACCTTCCTGCAAGGCGAGCAGACCGAGTACCAGACGTTGCTGGCGGAGAACCGCCGGGTCGAGGCCAAGGGTGAGATCGGCGCGACCTACGAGCGTCTGCTGCTGGGCATAACCAAGGCCAGTCTGTCGACCGAGTCGTTCATCTCGGCGGCGTCCTTCCAGGAGACCACGCGTGTACTCACGGAAGCCGCGGTTCGCGGTGCCCGGGACGAGCTGCGCGGCCTCAAGGAAAACGTTATCGTGGGCCGCCTGATTCCGGCCGGTACCGGCCTGGCATACCACGAGCAGCGCCGTCGCGAACGCCAGGGTCCACTGGACCTCAAGGCGGCGCTGGCGCCACGTGCGGCCGAGCCGGCGGAAGTCGAAAGCGAAAGCTCCGAGACCGAGTCGACCCCGGAGTCGAGTAACGAAGACTCGGCGTGATGCGCCGGTGGCGTGTGTTTGTGCTTGACACGGGCGCACGCCACCATTAGTATCCGCCGTCCTCTATCGGCAGTCCGACATGTGTCGGACTGCCTTGTTTTTTTTATCGATCGAGCAGGGTGACGACGTGTCCACGGTCAACCAATTGGTCCGCAAGGGCCGCAAAGACAAGCCCCAGAAAAATGACGTCCCTGCGCTGCAGGGTTGTCCGCAGCGTCGTGGCGTGTGCACGCGTGTGTATACGACGACGCCGAAGAAGCCGAACTCTGCTTTGCGTAAAGTCGCGCGAGTTCGTCTGACCAACGGTTTTGAAGTAGCCAGCTACATCGGCGGCGAAGGTCATAATCTTCAGGAGCACTCCGTGGTACTCATCCGCGGCGGTCGTGTGAAGGATCTTCCCGGCGTGCGGTATCACACGGTGCGTGGCGCACTCGACGCCTCCGGTGTCGAGGCTCGTCGTCAGGGCCGTTCCAAGTACGGCGCCAAGAAGCCGAAGTCCTGATCTAACTGACACGGAAGTAAAGCTATGTCCCGTCGTGCATCCGCGCCGCGCCGCGAAATCCTGCCTGATCCTCGCTACCACAGCGAGCTTCTGGCCAAGTTCATGAACATGATCATGGAAGATGGCAAGAAGTCGAAGGCAGAAGCCATCGTCTACGGCGCCTTGAGCCAGATCAGCACCAAGAAGGGCACCGACGAGCCGTTGGAAGTCCTTCAGGAAGCGCTCGACAATGTGCGCCCCGCGGTCGAGGTCAAGTCCCGTCGTGTCGGTGGTGCCACCTATCAGGTGCCGATCGAAGTGCGCGCGATTCGCCGCACCACGCTGGCAATGCGCTGGGTGATCGATGCCTCGCGCAAGCGTGGCGAGCACTCCATGGCGCAGCGTCTGGCGGGCGAGCTTATCGATGCCTCCGAGCATCGCGGTGCCGCGGTCAAGAAGCGTGAAGACACGCATCGCATGGCCGACGCCAACAAGGCTTTCTCGCACTTCCGCTGGTAAGCGCGCGGTCGCGCTGCTACCCAATTGCAAGAAAAGCTTAAAGAGAACTATTCATGGCCCGGAATCATCCCCTCGAACGTTATCGCAATATCGGCATCATGGCCCACATCGATGCCGGCAAGACGACGACCACGGAACGCGTTCTGTTCTATACCGGCATTTCCCACAAGATGGGCGAAGTGCATGACGGTGCCGCCGTGATGGACTGGATGGCACAGGAGCAGGAGCGCGGCATCACCATCACGTCTGCTGCCACCACCTGTTTCTGGAAGGGCATGGAACAGCAGTATCCGGATCAGTACCGGATCAACATCATCGACACCCCCGGACACGTGGACTTCACCATTGAAGTCGAGCGTTCGCTGCGTGTGCTCGATGGTGCCGTGTGTGTGCTGGATGCCAACGCCGGCGTCGAGCCGCAGACCGAGACGGTCTGGCGCCAGGCCAACAAGTACCACGTGCCACGCATCGTGTTCGTCAACAAGATGGACAAGCTGGGTGCGGATTACTGGCGTTGCCTGGAGATGATGGAGTCGCGCCTGGCGAGTACGCCGGTGACCTTGCAGCTGCCGATCGGCGCCGAAGACGAATTCGAGGGCATTGTCGACCTCATTCGCATGCAGGCGATCTACTGGAATCAGGAAGACGGTGGTCGTACCTTCGAGGCGCGCGACATTCCCGCGCATCTGCAGGCAGATGCCGAGAAATATCGCGAAGCAATGGTCGAGGCGGCTGCCGAGGCCGACGAAGAGGTCATGGAGAAATATCTCGAGGCCGGCGAGCTGAGCGTCGAAGATATAAAGGCCGGGTTGCGCAAGCGCACCATCAACAACGAGATCACGCTGACCATCTGCGGCACCGCCTTCAAGAACAAGGGCGTGCAGGCAATGCTCGACGCGGTCGTCGATTATCTGCCGTCGCCCACCGAAGTGCCGCCGATCAAGGGTCTGGATGCCAACGATCCGGAAGTGAAGATCGAGCGCCCGGCCAAGGACGACGCGCCGTTCGCCGCGCTGGTGTTCAAGATCGCAACCGATCCGTTCGTCGGCTCGCTGTCGTTCATTCGCGTGTACTCGGGCGTGCTCGCCTCGGGCGACTCGGTCTACAACCCGATCGAGAACAAGAAAGAGCGCGTCGGCCGCATCCTGCAGATGCACTCCAACTCGCGTGAAGAGATCAAGGAAGTGCGCGCTGGCGATATCGCCGCCGTGGTCGGCCTGAAGAACGTCACTACCGGCTATACGCTGTGCGCGGTCGACTCGCAGGTCATCCTCGAGCGCATGGAGTTCCCGGAGCCGGTTATCGCCGTCGCCGTGGAGCCCAAGTCCAAGGCCGATCAGGAAAAGATGGGCGTGGCCCTGTCGAAGCTGGCGCAGGAGGATCCGTCCTTCCGTGTGCGCACCGACGAGGAAACCGGCCAGACCATCATTTCCGGCATGGGCGAGCTGCATCTGGAGATCATCGTTGATCGCATGAAGCGCGAGTTCAACGTCGAAGCCAATGTCGGCGCGCCCCAGGTGGCTTACCGCGAAACCATTCGCAAGCAGGTCGAGCAGGAAGGCAAGTTCGTTCGCCAATCCGGTGGTCGCGGCCAGTACGGTCACGTCTATCTGCGTGTCGAGCCTCAGGAAGAGGCCGGCATGGGCTACGAATTCGTCAACGCCATCACCGGCGGCGTGGTTCCCAAGGAATACATCGGCGCGGTCGACAAGGGCGTGCAGGAAGCGATGACCAACGGCGTCGTCAGCGGCTATCCGATGGTCGATATCAAGGTCACCCTCTACGATGGGTCGTACCATGATGTTGACTCTAACGAAGTTGCGTTTAAGATAGCCGGCTCGATGGCGTTCAAGGACGGTGCTCGCAAGGCATCGCCTGTGCTGCTCGAGCCGATGATGGATGTCGAAGTCGTGACTCCCGAGGATTACATGGGTGACGTCATGGGCGACCTCAACCGTCGTCGTGGCAACCTGAAGGGCATGGAAGACATTCCCACCGGCAAGCAGATTTCTGCCGAAGTGCCGCTGTCGGAGATGTTTGGCTACGCGACCGACCTGCGCTCGATGAGCCAGGGTCGCGCGACCTACACCATGCAGTTCGAGAAATATTCGGAAGCGCCTTCGCATGTTGTCGAAGCGCTCACCAGAAACCAACAGTAATTAGGCATAAGAGGAACGCGTCGTGTCCAAATCAAAATTCGAGCGTAACAAGCCGCATGTGAACGTCGGCACGATTGGTCACGTTGACCATGGCAAGACGACGTTGACGGCCGCGTTGACGGTGGTAT
>NZ_JBHRSS010000015.1:0-14280 GCF_042643355.1 Salinisphaera aquimarina | reverse complement strand
GGCCAACTGGGAAGACGGCGACGACGTGATCGTGTCGCCGGCGCTGTCCAATGAAGAGGCCGAGAAGCTGTTCCCGGCCGGCTGGAACGAGCTCAAGCCCTATCTGCGCATGACTAAGCAGCCGAATAAATAGCGAGCCGGTAACGCATTAGAGCAAAAGCGTCGGGGGTAGAAGCCAGGGCCGTACCCCCGACGCGGGCCATGCCGAAGCCATTCCGAGTCCAATGGAACACCTTTCAAGCAGGTACCTACGCGTGCATAGCCAGATGGTTGCCACATACGCACGTCTGTCGAAGACATATGATGCGAGGCGGGCGTGCAGCACCGAGGCTACCCCGCTCAAAACCATTGCGTGTTTGTCGCTTGCCACCGACGATCGATTGCTCGATATCGGTTTTGGCGATGCCACCTCGAGAATCGAGACTTACAAAACCAACGGCCTATGGGTTCGCATGAGCGCCCAATATACCCATGCTTCCGCTAGGTTGCACATGGCAAGTCATCGCCGGGGAAGACAACCATGGCAATGACCGCTGGCATGCTGTGGGCTTGTACGGCGTTGGCTGCGATCGGATCGATGTTTCTGATCGTTGCGCTCCGAGCATCGCTGGAAAATACAAAAAGACGCGGGTCGACAAACAGTCTTCGGTTGGCAGTAACGGTGATGCTGACCGCCAGTCTGCTCTGGATCGATATCGTGATTTTGTGGTGCCTTGTCGAATACGGGTTGCTGGGTATCGATTTCAGCACCATGGGCTTGCGCGTCCTGATGGAGCAAGCCGGCCTCTGGGCGCCGCTCGCGTCCGTTGGTCTGATGGCTGCCCATTCGTTCCTGCCTTTCCCAGCCGAGATAATCGCGGTCGCCAACGGCATCGTGTTCGGGCCATGGATCGGCGTCGTGGTGACCTGGCTCGGCGCCATGCTCGGCGCGACCCTGAGCTACGAGGTGGCGCGCGGCCTCGGGCCGGCCGCACGAGAGCGTTTCGTCCCGTCGCGCTACCGGACCCGACTCGACGCATTCTCAATAAATATCGGGATTGCGCCCCTGCTGGTATCGCGCATGCTACCCATCGTTTCATTCAACTTGATCAACTATGCGGCCGGATTAGCCGGTGTGCCACGCTTAACTTTCCTTTGGACGACTGGCCTCGGCATATTGCCGTTGACCGTCCTCAGCGTTGTACTGGGAAGTCAGGCGCTTGAATTGCCCGTATATGCCTGGATTCTCGCAAGTGTTGCTCTAGTCGTTATCTTTGCGGCAGTCCACATGGCTACGCGATTGCGTGCGCGCGGCCACGAGACGGGACGATCGGCGGCCGCCGTGCGGGGCCGCTCACCCGGACAATCCACGCGATGACGATCTCGACGAATCTATTGTTGGCCACGGTTGCCGGCGTGCTGCTCAACCTCACGCCTTGTGTGCTTCCCGCGCTGCCAATCAAACTGCGCAGCATAGGGCGCGTTGTCGGCAACGGCAGGCGCGAGCGTCTGCTCGCCGGCGTCGCTTTGCTTGCCGGTACGTTGACTTTTTTCGGCGCGCTCGCCCTGGCTACTGCATGGTTGAACTGGACTTGGGGCACTCTGTTCCAGGCAGTATGGTTCCGGGCAGCACTGGCCGCCGTGCTTGCAGGGCTCGGTGTGTATAGCCTCGCCGGACGCGGATTCCAGCCGCCTCAATGGGCTTATCGGGTGCAAGGCGCAGGCTACGCCGAACCCTATCTGGCCGGCTTGTTGGCGGCGATACTGTCCACCCCCTGCACCGGCCCGTTTCTGGGCGGCGTCATGGCTTTCGCACTGACCCAAGCACCCAGCACGATCTTCGCTCTGTTCATAGCAGTTGGCGTGGGGTTGGCTCTGCCCTATCTGCTTCTGCTGGCACGGCCAGGGCTTATCGTACGTGTGCCGCGCAGTGGCCCGTGGTTGTCACGCGTGCAACAGGTTATGGGCCTCGTTCTACTGGCGGGCGCGACCTTCTTCGCGACCACCGTAGGGCCAGAGCGATTTGGAATGCTGCTGTGGAGTGGCTGGCTTGGCGTTCTGACGTTCTGGTTGTTGCGTGCGTTATGGATTGGTCCGGGGTTCGGCGCGCGTTTGGTACCCGCCGTGGTGCTTGCGACGCTCGCCACGGCCTCCCTCGCCATCCAATTCACTCAGGCTGGAACAGCGGGCGACCGCCTGGCGTGGCGACCGCTGACCGGATCTGAACTAGTCGCTGCGCGTACCGCAGGCGATCCGGTACTGATTGAATTCACTGCCGATTGGTGCATCAACTGCAAAGTCCTGGAGCAGACCGTGTATGCCAGCGACACCATCGTGAAATCGGCACAGGCCAAGAACATCCGCTTGCTTAGAGCTGATCTCACGCGTCCGGACGCGCGACTCGACGCCTACCTGCGTTCGTTCGGAGGGGCCGGTCTTCCATTTGCCGTCGTCTTGAGAGCCGACGGCTCGATTCATCGTCGTTTGCCAGACTTATTCACTGTAAGCACGCTTAAAGCAGCCATCGAAACGAGCACCGATTGAAATCATGGCAGATCGCAAAGACCTCATCACCCACTGGCTCATACCCCTGTTGGGCGCAATAGCCGTAGGCGGCTATTTTCTCTATTGGCAGTGGCCATCGCAATCAAACGTGTTTGATCCCGGCGCCAGCGACAGTGTTCCCGCATCGGCAGACGCCCTTTCGAGTACTGAGATCGCAGATCTATATTCGCAAGAGAGTACGACTACCGACGCCGTAGTGGGTGACCAGTTGCCCTCGAGATCAAAGCGCCTTTCAAGCGCGAGCTTCGTTCAACTTCATGCATCGCGCGAGGCGGGCCACGTTCGTGTCGAACTCATTATCGACGACCAATGGCACATCAACGCGAACCCAGCCTCATACGATTTTCTTATCCCTACGGAGGTCCATATCACTGCCGACGGTACCCAATTGCCGATCACTATGGATTATCCGGTGGGAGATCAGATATCAGTCGGCTTGGATGAGCCCATTCATGTTTATTCTGGTCGAACCGATCTCGTCGCGAGCCTGCCAGAGCGAAGCAGCGATGGGCCTTTGGAGATCAAGGCGCAAGTACAAGCATGCAATGATTCAGGCCTATGCCTGCCACCCTCGATGCTTTCTACCGAAGTACTGCCGTGACTCTTACGATCATTGTGGGCGCACGCCTTGAAAAATCTTGAGATAGGCTCTATTTTCTGATTATGCGTGGCTTCGCCGTAATCATTCTCTTAATCGTCGCTGTAGCGGCACAGGCTATGGCGCCAGATGCCACGCATGCCCATGCGGCTAATCCGCACGACAATGCGCTGGCACATGCCTCCTCTGCTGCGCCATCCGCCTCGGCCTCAAAGCATCCTGTGGGCACCGAGCAAACTACTTCCCACGACCGCTGCGCGACAGTCGGTCATTGCACAGCAAGCGCCATCGGCGCGGAGTATTTTGTGTACGAAGCGGCGCGCATGCGCGCTTCGAGAACCGCCACTCGAGTTCGCAATGAACCCGAAAGCGGCTTCGCTTTCCCTCCATACCGCCCCCCTTCTCCGACGCTATAAACAGCCGTTGAGGTACGTCTGTGCCCGCCACGGCTCACCTCAGTTTTAGCGATGGGCGAGATAGACCGCCTCAATCGGTTTTGTCTCACTTTTCTGAAACAGAAGCCGCGCCGCTAAATCCAGAGCGCCTGGATCGACGCACCCATCGTGTCTCATAGCGAAACGTTCATCATGAAACGAAATTCAAGACATTGGATGTCTTATAACGGAGATTGGAACATGTACTATTTAAAGAGAAATTCCCTGTTCAATACGCTGATAGGAGCTGCCGCGATGGCTCTGGTTAGTGTGACCGCAACAGCAGCCCAGACAAATACCGGCGGAGCGATGTCGACGGACAGTAGCAGGTCCGGAGAACGGCTCAGCGATCAGGGAATGAACCCCCACCGCGACGCACACAGCGAAGCCGTTGGAAGCGATACCCATGCCGAGGGTCTAGAACCAGGCGCCGGTTCGGTCGACAGTGCAACAAAAGGCCATCCCATGAGTGACCACGGCATGGCGCATGTGCGGGGAGAGACGGAGGGCACAATGGGCTCTGACGACTTCGACGGCAACAATGACCGGCCAGATCCCCAAAGCTTATCCGTTGATAGTGCGGCCAATGGGGATAAAAGCAGTAATTACGGAATGGAGGCGACCAAACCTTACTCGGATAACGTAAATGTCGACCCTCAGTCGCACATGCACGCTGGCCCGCATCCGGAGAAGTAATCCACTATTGAGAGAGGCCCACCGGCCTGCATAGACAGATCGGGGCACCGTAAATGCCCCGATCTCTTTTAGTAGTCAGTCGCAAACTCGAGCAGGTGCCCACCGGGCCGCGGAGTTTCCACTCGTTGCGACCAAGCTAAGTACTCAGGGTTTCAGCGCGAGTGCGTTAGCCAGTCCGAAATAGAGTTTAATTTGATCTGCTCTCTTTCTGGCTCGTATCTCATCGTTGGTGATGAATCTTCCCATAAGTGACTATCGGTCCAGTTCGCGGGGCAATGAAATATATTGTGAGGCGTGCAATTTTCTGCTAATTTTGAACAAGATGCGTGCATTCCTTATCACACTTCTTTTGCTCCAAGCACTGGTTGCTCAAGCCGGTGTACCGGGAATTTCTTGCCTACACACCAGCGGTAATACGTCCACAGACGTCACCACCGCAACGCATCTCCACGCGCAGACGGACGCGCATTCAAGTGCCAATGGGCATATGAACGATGAATCCCCCACCCACGAACGTTGCTGTTGCACGTTCATGGGTCATTGTTCATCGAGTGCCATCGATAGTCATTCACCGGGCGATGCGCAGCCAGCTCCCACTGCGCCCTTGGTGAGCCGTATTGTCGATTCTGTCGCGCGCGGCTTCTACAGTCCCCCGTACCGCCCCCCGTCTCTGACCGTATAGCTGAACATACGCGGTGCACCTGTTGCACCGACTATTTGGTTAACGGTGGTGAAAGCGCATTGCGTTCGCTTGCCTGAAGTCTAAGTCGAATCGTCGGAATTCCAGTTTTTCGGCCCTGAACGACGGCTTCGAGGACAGCGTTCCTGCATGAGCGTCACCGTTTGACGGAGACAAAATAATGAAAGTCTGGAAGACAGTCTTGGCAACCCTGGTTGTCAGCGGGCTGGTCATCGGTTTGGCGGCTGCGGGCGTGGTCTATTCGGGCGCTTACAACGTTGGCGCCAACGCCAAACACTGGCCGATTACACACTGGGTCCTCACCGCGGCGGTCCACCACTCCGTGGAACAGCACGCGGCGGATATCAAAGCGCCTGAGTTGGGTAGTGAACAGCAATTGCTTGCCGGCGCAGCTAATTTCGACGCGATGTGCAGCGGTTGTCATGAACCGCCGGGCGCGAAGCCCTCGGTTGCTGCACAAGGTATGTATCCCCGCCCACCCAACTTGGCTCATGCCGGCAAAGAGATGTCGCCGGGCGAGATTTACTGGGTCATCAAGAACGGCATCAAGGCATCTGGCATGCCCGCTTGGGGTGCGTCGCACGGCGACGAGGAAATGTGGGCGATGACCGCTTTTATTCAGCAGCTGCCCGACATGTCAAAAACCGACTACGACCGCCTATTGATGACAGCCAAGGCCGACGGCATAGGGCACCACGACGGAGAAAGTCACGAAGACGGACACGGCGACGCGGGTCACGACGACGGCGACGAGCATGCCGACGGCGGGCACAACGAAAACCCGTCCCAATCCGATTCTCACGACGATGCGCACGCGCACGGATGAACGGCATCAACAAATCAATTCAGGAACGAACACCATGAATAGACACTCTCACGACAGTGATCGAAGACGCTTGCTGCGCGCCATGGGCGCGACCGGCCTGCTGGCCGGTTTTAATGCCCTCCTTCCTGCCTATGCTCGAAGCAGCATCGGCGGTTCCCATCTAAACGCCGCTGCGGCGCAAGTCCCGGGTGGGAAGCCACGTGATGTCGTGATGGATTTCCATGTGCGTCGCGAAACCATCGATATCGCCGGCGGCCGCGCATCAGCCATCACACTCAACCATTTGACACCGGGCCCGATCCTCGAACTATGGGAGGGCAAGAACGCGCACCTGAGGGTCCACAACCATCTTGACGAATCCACCTCCATTCATTGGCACGGCATCCTGTTGCCCTTCCAGATGGACGGCGTACCCGGCGTCGCCTTCCCTGGCATAGACCCGGGCGATACTTTCGAGGTGGACTTCCCGGTCCGCCAGGCCGGTACCTATTGGTATCACAGCCATTCCGGCCTTCAGGAACAGGTCGGGCAGACCGGTCCTACCGTCATCCACTCGGCTGAAGACGATGGCATAAATGCCGACCGTGAATACGTGATCGTTCTCAACGACTGGACCTTCGAGGACCCCCATCGGCTGCTCGCCAAGCTCAAGGAAATGAGCGACTACTACAACTTCAGCGAGCGAACGGTCGGCGACCTGATGGAGGACGTCTCAAAGTCGGGTGTACAGGCTGCACTGCGTGACCGTCTTGCCTGGGGCAACATGCGCATGAGCCCGCGCGATATTGCCGACGTTACCGGCTATACCTACAGCTACCTGATGAACGGCATGCACCCTGAGTCCAACTGGACCGGCTTGTTCACCCCTGGTGAGCGCATTCGTCTGCGCGTAATCAACGCCTCCTCAATGACCTATTTCAACGTCCGCCTGCCGGGCCTGGCGATGACGGTGGTCGCGGCAGACGGCAAAGAAATCCAACCGGTCGAAACCGACGAGTTCCAGATAGGCGTGGCTGAGACGTTCGACGTGGTCGTTCAGCCCAAGGCGGATCAGGCGTACACGATCATGGCCGAAACCATGGATCGCAGCGGCTATGCCCGCGGCACGCTGGCTCCGCGTGCCGGCATGATGGCACCTGTGCCCGCTCTGCGCGAGCAGCCACAGCGCACCATGGTCGATATGGGCATGGATATGAGCAAAATGGACATGGGCGGCATGAAAATGGGCGGTGGCTCCATGGGCCATGGCTCGATGAAGCAGATGGACATGTCCGGTAGCAGCCAAGGCCCGGCCGGCATGTCACATAAAGACCACGACATGGGCGGTTCCAAGATGTCGGGAAAGATGGCTCACGGCACCGGCGCTATGGCGGGCAGCATGGGCACTGGCGCGATGATGGAGCAGTCGGGACCGATCATCGCCAAGCATGGCCCGGATCATCACGGCCCGGGCAATCTGACGGTGGCCAATGTCGAGCGTTATCGGCTCGGGGAACGCGGCACCGGCCTGGAGGATGTAAACCACCGGGTTCTCACCTACAGCCAACTGCGCAACGTCGTGCCGATGCAGGACCGCCGCGACCCGTCCAGAACCATTGAAGTTCATCTAACAGGCAATATGGACCGCTACATGTGGTCGTTCGATGGCGTGAAGTACTCGAACGCCACGCCGATCGAGTTTCCCTACGGCGAACGCATCCGACTGATTCTCGTCAACGACACGATGATGGAACACCCGATCCATCTGCACGGCATGTTCATGGAGCTTGAGAACAAGCAGGACGATTATCTGCCCTTCAAGCACACCATCAGCGTAATGCCCGGCTCTCGAGTATCTCTGCTGATCACCGCCGACGAACCGGGCCGGTGGGCCTTTCACTGCCATCTGCTCTACCACATGGAAATGGGCATGTTCCGCGTCGTGCGCGTGAGTGATCAATCGGGAGATAAGAATGCTTAACAATTATTTACTTCGTAGCGGCGGTAGCCTTTTGCTTTTCCTGGCGTCAGTCAGTGCCGTTCAGGCCGCCTCCGATGGCAAGTCGGATTTGGACTCTGTAGTGCCGGCTGGCCCGATGGATTCCGCCAGCGGTGCCCCGGTGGCCTGGTCCAAGCCGATCAACGATCAGAAACTGCATAAGTTCGTGCAAATCGACCGTCTCGAATATGGAGATCCGGAAGGTCCGAATAACTATCTCTGGGATGCGCAGGGATGGGTCGGTGGCGACTTCAACAAGCTCTGGCTCAAGACCGAGGGCGAAGGGCCGATCAACGGCGGCTCGCCGGAATCCACGGAATTTCAGGCCTTGTACAACCGAATGATCAGTCCGTTCTGGGGCGCTCAGGTCGGTCTGCGTTACGACGTCAACCCTAATCCGGACCGTGGTTTTGCAGTCATCGGCCTGCAGGGGCTCGCGCCCTACTGGTTCGAATCCGATACCGCGTTGTTCGTCAGCGAAGACGGCGACGTGAGCTTTCGTGGCGAGTTCGAGTACGAATTGCTGCTCACCCAGCGCTTGATCCTGCAACCCCGGCTGGAAATCAACGCCTCGGCACGCGACACACCTGAATATGGCTTAGGAAGAGGCCTGAACAACACCGAGATGGGTGTACGCCTACGCTACGAAATCCGGCGCGAATTTGCGCCTTATATCGGCGTGCGCTGGGAACAAAAATACGGTGATACCAAGGACATCGCACGTGCGGAAGGCGAATCGACATCGTCGACCGCTTTCGTGGTCGGCGTCCGCGCCTGGTACTAGCCGGTGCTATGAGCGGGTGTCGATCCGGAATTGGATCGACGTTCGCTCCCTGTTCGACACGGTAAACAAGCCCGACATGGGCACATCGTTATGACTGGCTGTTCAACGACAGAATAAGGTACTCCATGATTCCAAACTGGCTTCACTGGCTGTCCATCGCGTCGCTACTCGTGGCATTCGCCTGCGCCTCCATCATCGCAGCGGACGAGCGAACGCATCCACAGAAGATGTGGATCATGAACGTGGTCTGGCCGGTCACCGCGCTTTTCGGGTCGGTCTTCGCGGTATGGGGCTACTATCGCTACGGGCGCCTCGCCGCACAGGACGGCGTCGAGGACCACACGGCCGCGACGCCCTACCCAGCCATGGTAGGCAAAGGCTCGAGTCACTGTGGAAGTGGCTGCACCTTGGGCGACATCTGTGCGGAGTGGCTGGCGTTCTCCCTTCCAGTCATTGCGACCTGGTTCGGTTGGCACACGCTGTTCGAAACCAAGATGTTCGCAGTATGGGTTCTTGATTACCTCTTCGCTTTTGGCTTCGGGATTGCCTTTCAGTATTTCACCATCAAACCCATGCGTGACGTTACCGCTTGGCAGGGTCTGATTGCCGCCGTTAAAGCCGACACGCTATCACTCACCGCATGGCAAATCGGTATGTACGGCTTCATGGCCGTGGCGCATTTCTGGATCTTTGCGGCCTTTCTGGGTACTGAACTGAAGACAAATACAGTCGAGTTCTGGTTCATGATGCAGATCGCGATGCTGTTCGGCTTTGCCACCAGTTACCCGGTCAACTGGTGGCTGATTCGGATCGGCGTCAAGGAGAAGATGTGACCGGGGAACGCACCATCGCGACTCGAGGAATGCACAGCATGCCGACAGCCGTTTCAGACCTTGACTCTGTATGTGACTACGGACTTAGTGTCTCGTCAAAACCAACACGCCATTGCGGCAGAGCACGGCCATGCGCACCACAGACGCGACGACTGAAAACGACCCGGTCTGCGGGATGACCGTGAACACGGACGGCCCGCATTCATACGCGTACGAGGACCGCAGCTACCACTTTTGCAGTGCGCGCTGTCGTGAGCGGTTCATCGACGATCCGGATCACTTTCTGAATGTCGATGCGCGGGACGAGCAGGCCCTGCCCGGCGCCACGTACATCTGCCCCATGCACCCGGAGATCGAAGAAGATGCGCCCGGTGATTGCCCGAAATGCGGCATGGCCCTGGAAGCGTCCGGACCGCCGCGGCGCCGGACGCAATACACCTGCCCCATGCACCCCGAGATCGTTCAGGACGCACCGGGCGATTGCCCCAAGTGCGGCATGGCGCTGGAGCCGACCACCGTGTCCGCCAATGACGAAGACGACGGCGAACTCAAGATCATGCGTCGGCGCTTTTGGCTCAGTGTGCCGCTGTCTGCGGCTGTACTACTGCTGGCCATGGGCGAGATGCTGCCGGCGCTGGGTGTCCGTGACCTGTTCGGCGCCAGCTTCGGCTGGATCCAGTTCGCGCTGGCCACGCCGGTCGTCCTTTGGTGCGGCGGCTTTGCCTTCCAGCGGGCCTGGAAATCGGTAGTCAACGTCAGCCCCAATATGTGGACATTGATCGCACTCGGGGTCGGTGCCGCCTACGGTTTTTCGGTCTTCGCGCTGCTATTGCCCGATGTGCTGCCGGCCGCCTTCAAGAGCGGCGCGGGCCACGCACCCCTCTATTTCGAAGCGGCGTCGGTGATCATCACGCTGATCCTGCTCGGTCAGGTGATGGAAGCGCGCGCACGCGGGCAAACCTCGCAGGCCTTGAAGTCGCTGCTCGACCTGGCGCCGCCGAGCGCGCGTCGAATCAAGGACAACGGTGAGGAAGAGGAAGTCTCACTGGATGCGCTCAAGACTGGGGATCGGCTTCGAGTGAGGCCTGGCGAAAAAGTACCGATCGACGGCGAGATCATCGAAGGCCGGTCGACGCTGGACGAATCCATGATCACCGGGGAGCCCATCCCACAAGAGAAGAACGTCGGCGATTCGGTGACCGGAGCCACAGTCAATCAGGCCGGTAGCTTCGTCATGCGTGCTGATCGCGTAGGCGACGACACTGTGCTCGCCCGTATCGTTGACATGGTCGCCAAGGCGCAGCGTTCGCGTGCGCCCATTCAAGCGTTGGCCGATAAGTTCGCCGGCATTTTCGTGCCGGCCGTCGTCGGCACAGCGGCCGTCGCTTTTATCGTCTGGGCTCTGGTCGGGCCTGCGCCGGCATTGGCCTACGCATTGGTCGCGGCAATCTCGGTCCTGATCATCGCCTGCCCGTGTGCGCTGGGGCTGGCCACGCCCATGTCGGTGATGGTGGGTGTCGGGCGAGGGGCCAGCGAAGGTGTCCTCATTCGTGACGCAGAAGCGCTCGAACTCATGGAACAGGTCGACGTGCTCCTGGTCGACAAAACCGGCACGCTGACTGAGGGTAAACCCAAGTTGGTCGGGGTCGAGACCGTGGGCGAATTCGAACGCTCTGAATTTCTGCGTCTCGTGGCCTCGCTCGAAAATGCCAGCGAGCATCCGCTCGCTCGCGCGATCATTGAGGGGGCGGCCGAACGAGATATCAAGCCGCAGAGCGTCTCCGAATTCGAATCATTCACAGGACGCGGTGTGCATGGAAACGTCGGCGGACACACTGTACTCATCGGCAACAGTCGACTAATGCACGACTATGACATTGATGATCAGTCGCTGGCCGACACGGCTGACCACCGGCGCAGCCGCGGCGAAACGGTCATGATCGTCGCCGTTGACGGTACGCTTGCCGGCCTGGTGGCCGTCGCAGACCCAGTCAAATCAGCGACACCCGAAGCTGTACGAATACTGCACGAAGCGGGATTGCGACTGATCATGCTGACCGGCGACAACGAAATGACGGCTCGCGCAGTTGCCAAAGAACTCGGAATCGACGAAGTCCACGCCGGTGCCCTTCCCGATGACAAGCATGCGTTCGTCAAAAAGCTTCAGAAAGAAGGAAAAAAGGTCGCCATGGCGGGCGATGGTGTGAACGATGCGCCCGCGCTTGCACAAGCGGACGTCGGTATCGCCATGGGCACGGGCACGGACGTCGCCATGGAGAGCGCGCGCATAACGCTGGTCAAAGGTGACTTGCGTGGAATCGCAAAAGCAAGGCGGTTGTCTGAACAAACCATGAGCAATATTCGCCAGAATCTTTTCTTCGCCTTTATCTATAACGCGGCTGGCGTGCCTGTTGCGGCGGGGATTCTTTATCCTTTTATCGGCACACTGCTCTCGCCCATGCTTGCAGCAGCAGCCATGAGCCTGTCGTCCGTATCGGTCATCACGAATGCGCTTAGATTACGCAAGTCGCGACTTTAAATCGGTGACGAGGCCGTTACAGGAATTATTGAGTTTCTACATGCAACCAACTTGCCGCAACGCGCTTGAATATCGACTGTTGCTGAGTTCTGGCGAGATGCTGTCCACATGAATTCGTGCGAAACAAAGTCGTAGGCAGTGCGCTCCCGACCACGACTGCCGTGCGGGACATAGACACTCGGGGCTGATGACTGTTTACGAATATTGCTTCCGAAATGATCCGTGCCCTATTGCCGGTTATGTTCGTCTGACCAAATCTTTGGAGTAGTTATCGATGCACAAGAATAATATTGGTCTTTGGCAGCACAGTCACTCGTTTGGACAAGAGCAAAAACGATCCGGTGAGAAGCGCACTCTTATAGTAGTGGCACTCACGCTCGTCATGATGATCTGGGAGATCGCCGCGGGCTGGTCATATGGCTCGATGGCATTGCTCGCCGATGGCCTCCACATGGGATCGCATGCGACGGCTTTGGGCATTGCAGTCTTCGCCTACGCCTACGCACGAAAGAACGCCAACAGCACCCACTTTAGTTTCGGCACGGGCAAGGTCAACGCCCTAGGTGGTTTCACCGGTGCTGTGTTGCTCGCGGGCTTTGCCCTGTTCATGGCGGCCGAGAGCGTCGAGCGTTTTATTCACCCAGTGACAATCTCGTTTAACGCGGCAATTTTCGTCGCCATAGTGGGTTTGGCGGTTAATGGATTGTCCGCCTGGATACTCGGGCACGACCATGATCACGGACATTCGCACAGCCCCCCCTCTAGCCATGACCATGACCACAATCGGCGCGCCGCATATTTCCACGTACTTGCCGACGCATTGACTTCTCTTCTTGCGATTTTCGCATTACTCGCCGGCAAGTACGCCGGTTGGAACTGGATGGACCCGGCGATGGGTATTCTGGGCGCGGTTCTAGTTACACGCTGGGCTTGGGGATTGTTGCGCGATACATCAGCGGTCTTGCTGGATAGACAGAATGCAATATTAGAGCGAGCGATTAGAGACACGATCGAAATCGACGACGAGATTGCGAGTGATTTGCATGTTTGGTCAATCGGACCCGGTCTCTACGCTGTAATTGTCGCCGTGGTGACACACCACCCCCAGCCCTCGAGTCACTACCGAGAGAAAATCTCCACTGCCCATTCTTCAGTTGCGCATGTGACTGTCGAGGTCCAGGCCTGCTCGAGTCAACACGATCGCGCGCATGCATCTTGATGGGATGGGAAGCTGTTTTGCTTACGACAACTCAAATTATTAAACGCGTTTTGCACGTTTACTCTGTAATCTCGGGGATAAAAATGAAGAAGCCCGTACTTCAGAGCTCGTGCTGCCGGAAAACAGGTTTTGCGCGGGGCAATAGTCGATCTAACAGTGCTTGCGCCTGTCCCTCGGGAACTTTTCACGGCCCAGGAATACGGATTATGATCAACGCGTTTCGGACCTTTATCATCGCAGCCTTACTGGGTTGTACCCTGGCCGCGATTGGTCCGGCAGAGGCAGCGCGTCTCGATCCGGGACCCGGAGTGTATAGCTTCTCAGGCGTATCTAACCTGACGGGACTGGGCCAAGACCTTCGCTGCACGCTGACGCTGACCGGTAGCGTAGAACTCGACAGCGACGGTGACGTCACCTTGAGTGTCACACGGGGCGCCGCTACTGGCGATTTCGCCACCGGTTGCAGTCTGGTGGGATTTGAGTTTCCTTGGAAGGCGATCATACCGGCGACAGCCATTCCGGCCAATCCATCGCAGACCGTACCGATAATATTCCAGAATGTCATTGTCACGGCAGCAACGCGTACTTGCACCGATCAGCCGACGACTGTCACCGCTCAATTCAGTAATGGCATGCCGATTGACGAGCCGTCGACGCTCTACATCGACGCCAAAATTGGGCGCTGCAGCGTGACCGGTACATTCCACGCGAAGACCGATGTGAATCTCACGCGCTGATTTCCACACAGGCGCTTTTATTATTGCTGACGCGCCAGATGCTGTATTAAAGGCAATCGTACGGCTTACTCTGTAGGGCCAGAGCCCATTCTTGAATATCACTGAGCAAGCATAGCCAGTCGCGGTAGTGGCTAGATGGCATAAAAGGGATCGCACGAATATGCGGACTACGTCGATAGACGCGGGTTGACAGTCGTCAGGCCGGCCCCTCTTCACTTGTAGTTTAACTAACGACCTTTCTAACTTCCCAGAAACTCGCGAATTTAGGTTTTACAGGAGCAACACATTGGAATATCTCGTCAAAAGTGGCAGCCCGGAAAAGCAGCGTGTCGGCTGCGTGGTGGTGGGTATCTTCGATCGCCGCAAGCCTTCAACGCAAGCCGAAGCGCTCG
>NZ_JBHRSS010000014.1:0-1678 GCF_042643355.1 Salinisphaera aquimarina | reverse complement strand
CTCCGGAATGATCTTGAACAGATCGCCGACCAGTCCGATATCGGCGACCTCGAAGATCGGGGCTTCTTCGTCCTTGTTGATCGCCACGATCGTGCCGGCATCCTTGATGCCGGCCAGATGCTGGATCGCACCGGAGATCCCAAAGCACATGTACAGCTCGGGGGCGATGATCTTGCCGGTCTGACCGACCTGCATGTCGTTGGGTACGTAGCCCGCATCCACCGCGGCACGCGAAGCGCCCACGCCGGCGCCGATCTTGTCGGCGAAGTCGTAGATGATCTTGAAGTTCTCTTCGCTGCCCACGCCGCGGCCACCGGAGACCACCTTGGGCGCGGTCTGCAGGTCCGGGCGATCGGACTTGTGCTGTTCCAGACCCACGAAACGGGTATGGGTCGGCAGTTCGGCGTCCAGGCTCAGGGCCTCGACGGCGGCGTTGCCGCCACCGGCGGCTTCCGCATAGGAGGCACAGCGCACCGAGGCGACCAGGATCTGATCTTCCGGCGCCTTGACCGTGATGATGGCGTTGCCGGCATAGATCGGCCGGTCGAACGCGTAGTCGCCGTGCACGGCCATGATGTCGGTGACCATGGCCACGTCCAGCTTGGCGGCCACGCGCGGCATCAGGTCCTTGCCGAAGGTGGTGTTGGGACACAGCACGTGGCTGTAGCCGCCGTCTTTCGCCGCGGCCACGATCTGCGGGGTCAGGGTGGCGGCGATCGGATGCGCGTTGGCGGCATTGTCGGCGTGCAGCACCTTGGTGACGCCGTCGAGCTGGGCGGCTTCGGCGGCGATTGCGGCACCGTCGTCGGCCAGCACCAGCACTTCGATCGCCTCGGGCGACAGTTGGGATGCACAGGTCACCGCGCGGGCGGTGGAGGCGTTGAGCGTGCCGTTCAGATGATCGGCAATAATCAATATCTTGCTCATAGCAGACCTTTTTCCTTGAGTTTGGCGACCAGTTCGTCGGCGGACTCGACCTTCACGCCCGCTTCGCGCGTGGGCGGCGGCGCCGTCTTGGTCGTTTCCAGCAATGCCGCGGCGGATACGCCGAGGTCTTCGAGACTCATGTCTTCGATGGGTTTGCGCTTGGCCTTCATGATGTCGGGCAGCTTGAGATAGCGCGGCTCGTTCAGGCGCAGGTCGGCGGTGATCACCGCCGGCAGATCCACGTCCAGGGTTTCCAGGCCGGCGTCGATCTCGCGGGTGACCTTGGCGGTGGTATCCCCGGACAGCTCGATCACCGAGGCGAAGGTGGCCTGGGGCCATTCCAGCAGGGCCGAGGTCATCTGCCCGGTCTGGTTGGAATCGTCATCGATGGCCTGCTTGCCCATGAGAAACACCTTGGGCTGTTCCTTGTCGGCGATGGCCTTGAATACACGGGCCGCGGTCAGCGGCTGGACCGGTTGGTCGGTCTTGACATGGATGGCGCGGTCGCAGCCGAAGGCGAGTGCGCTGCGCAACTGTTCCTTGGCGGCGTCGGGGCCGATGGTGACCGCGATCACTTCCTCGGCGTCGCCGGACTCCTTCCACTTCATCGCCTGTTCGACGGCAATCTCGTCGAACGGGTTCATGCTGTGCTTGACCCCGTTCTCGACGACGCCGCTGCCGTCCGGCTTGATCTGAATGCGCACGTTGTAGTCAATCGCGCGCTTGATGCTGACGAGTACTTTCATAGATG
>NZ_JBHRSS010000013.1:0-1439 GCF_042643355.1 Salinisphaera aquimarina | reverse complement strand
TAGCAGAGCATGGCGGTACCGTACCAGCCGATCTGGGCGGCGCCGATACCGGAGGTGATGTGGTCGTAGCCGGGGGCGATATCGGTAGTGAGCGGGCCGAGGGTGTAGAACGGGGCTTCGTGACAATCGGCCAGTTCGGCTTCCATGTTCTCCTTGATGCGCTGCATCGGCACATGGCCGGGGCCTTCGATCATCACCTGCACGTCGTGTTCCCAGGCGATCTTGGTGAGCTCGCCCAAGGTGCGCAGTTCGGCCATCTGGGCTTCGTCGTTGGCATCGGCGATACAGCCCGGGCGCAGGCCGTCACCGAGCGAGAAAGCCACGTCGTAGGCCTTCATGATCTCGCAGATATCCTCGAAATGATCGTAGAGGAAGCTTTCCTTGTGATGCGCCAAGCACCACTTGGCCATGATCGAGCCGCCGCGCGAGACGATGCCGGTGATCCGGCTCACGGTCATCGGCACGAACGGTAGACGCACGCCGGCGTGGATGGTGAAGTAGTCCACGCCCTGCTCGGCCTGTTCGATGAGCGTGTCGCGGAACATCTCCCAGGTCAGATCCTCGGCCTTGCCGTTGACCTTCTCCAGCGCCTGATAGATCGGCACGGTGCCGACCGGCACCGGCGCATTGCGGATGATCCATTCGCGGGTTTCGTGGATATGCTTGCCGGTGGACAGATCCATGATCGTGTCGCCGCCCCAGCGCGCGGCCCACACCATCTTCTCGACTTCTTCGGCGATCGAACTGGTCACCGCGGAGGTGCCCATGTTGGCGTTGATCTTGACCCGGAAATTGCGGCCGATGATCATCGGCTCGGATTCGGGGTGATTGATGTTGTTGGGGATGATCGCGCGGCCGGCGGCGATCTCGTCTCTGACGAATTCCGGGGTGACGCGCTCGGGAATGTTGGCGCCAAAACTCTCGCCGGGATGCCGACGCAGCAGGCGGCTGTCGACGATGGCGTCGATCTTCGCGTTCTCGCGAATGGCGACGAATTCCATCTCCGGGGTGACGATCCCCTGGCGCGCGTAGTGCATCTGCGACAGATTCTTGCCGGCTTTGGCCCGCAACGGTTTGGGCGGCGACGGAAAACGCAGGTGGGTCAAGGCGTTGTCGGCGTGGCGCTCGCGGCCGAACTCGGAGGAGAAATCGCTCAGGCGTTCGGTATCGCCGCGCTCGGCGATCCAGGCGGCGCGCAGCGCCGGCAGGCCGCGGGTGAGATCGATATCGATGTCGGGGTCGGTAAACGGGCCCGAGCAGTCGTAGAGGGGAATCGGCGGATTCTTCTCGACACCGAAGGTCGCCGGCGTGTTGCTCTGCGCGACCTCGCGCATCGGCACGCGGATATCGGGCCGGGAACCGGTGACGTAGATCTTGGACGAATTCGGAAACGGTTCGCGCATTTCGTCGGCAAGACGCGCGGACACCGCCAGATCTTT
>NZ_JBHRSS010000012.1:0-1180 GCF_042643355.1 Salinisphaera aquimarina | reverse complement strand
TGTCCAAATCAAAATTCGAGCGTAACAAGCCGCATGTGAACGTCGGCACGATTGGTCACGTTGACCATGGCAAGACGACGTTGACGGCCGCGTTGACGGTGGTATCGAACCGCTTGTTCGGATCGCAGCTGTCAGCGTTTGACATGATCGACAAGGCGCCGGAAGAAAAGGCGCGCGGCATCACGATTTCGACCTCGCACGTCGAGTACGAATCGGAAGCCCGTCACTACGCGCATGTCGACTGCCCGGGTCACGCGGACTACGTCAAGAACATGATCACCGGTGCCGCCCAGATGGACGGCGCGATTCTGGTGGTCAGTGCCGCCGACGGCCCCATGCCCCAGACCCGTGAGCACATCCTGCTCTCGCGTCAGGTCGGCGTGCCGCATATCGTCGTGTTCCTGAACAAGGCCGACATGGTCGACGACGAAGAGCTGCTCGAGCTGGTGGAAATGGAAGTGCGCGAGCTGCTCGACGCCTACGACTTCCCCGGCGACGACACCCCCGTCATCATCGGCAGTGCCCTCAAGGCGCTGGAAGGCGACGAAGGCGAATTCGGCACCGAAGCGATCGCCAAGCTCGTGCGCGCCATGGACGACTTCATTCCCGAGCCGGAACGCGCCGTGGACGGCGCCTTCCTGATGCCGGTAGAAGACGTGTTCTCGATTTCCGGTCGCGGCACCGTCGCCACCGGTCGCGTCGAGCGCGGCGTGGTGAACGTCGGCGACGAGATCGAGATTGTCGGCATCACCGCCACGGTCAAGACCACGGTGACCGGCGTCGAGATGTTCCGTCGCCTGCTCGACCAGGGCATGGCTGGCGACAACGTCGGCGTGCTGCTGCGCGGCACCAAGCGCGAAGACATCCAGCGCGGCCAGGTGCTGGCCAAGCCGGGCAGCATCACCCCGCACACCGGATTCGAGTGCGAAGTGTATGTGCTCAAGAAAGAAGAAGGCGGCCGTCACACGCCGTTCTTCAAGGGCTACCGCCCGCAGTTCTACTTCCGCACCACGGACGTCACCGGCGCGTGTGAGCTGCCGGCGGACACCGAGATGGTGATGCCGGGCGACAACGTCACGATGAACGTGGAGCTGATCCATCCGATCGCGATGGAAGAAGGTCTGCGCTTTGCAATCCGTGAAGGCGGCCGCACCGTGGGTGCTGGCGTCGTTACCAAGAT
>NZ_JBHRSS010000011.1:0-605 GCF_042643355.1 Salinisphaera aquimarina | reverse complement strand
GGCTTGAGGCTGATGCCGCCGGCATCGAAGGTCACGCCCTTGCCCACGAGCACGATCGGCTTGGCGTTCTTGGGCCCGTTCATGTACTCCATGACGATGAGCTTGGCCGGCTGGCGCGAACCGCGCGAGACACCCAGCAGCGCGCCCATGCCGAGCGCTTCCATGTCCGCTTCCTCGAGCACGTTGGTCTTCACCGCGCTCTGGCGCTCGGACAGGGCAACGGCCTGCTCGGCGAGATAGGTCGGCGTGCAGATGTTGCCGGGCATGTTGCCCAGATCCTTGGCGAACTTGACGCCGTTGGCCGTGGCCACGCCTTCGTCGACGCCGCGCTCGGCGGCCGGCAGGTCGGAGCGGCGCGGCACCTGGAAGATCAGGCGCGCAAGCTTGCGGCTGTGTTTTTCGTGGTCGGGCCCACGGCAGGCTTCGAAGCGATAGAACACGTCCTCGACGGTGAGTAGCGCCTGCTTGACCTGCCAGCCGAAGTCGTCGCGGCCCTTGACGTTGAGCTCGGTCAGATAGAACGCGGCATCGACGCCGCCCATGTTGTCGAGCTTCTTGCCGGCGGCTTCGCAGGCGCGGCGGTAGGAGCGGGCATTGAAGTCGCG
>NZ_JBHRSS010000010.1:0-324973 GCF_042643355.1 Salinisphaera aquimarina | reverse complement strand
TGGGCCGAGAAACACGGCATTACGCTGCAATACATCCAGCCCGGCAAGCCGCAGCAAAACGCATACGTCGAGCGCTACAACCGAACCGTACGAACCGACTGGTTGAGCCGAAACCTATTTGAATCGATCGCTAACGTCCAGGACGCCGCGACCGAATGGCTAACGAACGCCCGAACATGGCGCTCGGCGGCATCACACCCAAGCAGAAACTGGGCATGGCCGCTTAGCTCCACTTTTGATTCGCGTTAAAAATGGGGGGATTACCCTGGCCCTAAATTTACCGCGATCCAGAACGGCGCGACTGTGGCAATGCAAGACGTGACCCCAAAATCTCAATTGTGTGCGTACAACGTAAGACTTGCTCCCAACCTTCCGCTCGGTGGTGCGACAGCACTACGTGCTGGTCGAATGGACAGTCCTGGCGGTCTCGCTGATCTCGTTCGCCGCGTTCGTCGTCGACATGCGCTGGGCCGTTCGCACCTGACGCGGCGGGATCGGTTCCTTGGGCACGCGACATCGGATGCAAAGCTCGGTCTGGAACGGTGCGATTGTGGCAATGCAAGACGTGACCCCAAATTTTCACAGAAAGTCTCTCGCGAAAAGCTCAAACGTATCTTGGAGACCTTCCCCAAGGTGGGCTTCGGGAATTTCTTTGAAATTGATTGCCGACATAGTATGTGAAATAGATCTAACGCCGAAGCTCAGTTGCCGGCCGAAGCGCGGCCGCGCTTTGGGCAGTCAACTGCAGCGATCTGTTAGCTTGCATATTTGCCATGCACCCTCCAGAACGCCGGAAGAATTAGAAGAAAATACGCGGCTGCCATACCAGAAAAAACGACCCAAGCAATATAGAAAACCTCTGGACCTGCTTCGCGGTTTGGTAACGAAGCCAAAAGCGGCGAGAAAGGCAACATTGTTAAAAGTAAAAGCCAGAGTACGACGATTTGGATAAACTTAGCGAACGCCCAGATAATGATTGGCCTGGTTTCATTCGGCAACACTGACTGAGCCACTTCGCGAGACGGATCGTCGAGCCGCGACAAACTGAATACAGCGACTCCGAAGCTGAAAATGACAGCGAGTTGCATAGGGAAAATAACGAAGGCAAAGAAGGACTCGATATTTCGAAGACTCAGAAAATACATGCTTAATGAAAGCAGCAGACAAGCCACAGAACAAGTTCTTGCGATACGTTCCCACGAACTTTTCATATGCGAGCTAACGCCGAAGCTCAGTTGCCGCCGGAGCGGCCGCAGGCCGCGGAGGGAACCCCAAGCGCGGCAGCGCTTCGGGCGGTCAACTGCAGCGCCTCGTTGTACGTGAACTGCATGGCTTGTCGGTCCCCCAAACTGGCCAGCGGGCCACCAAGCCCGACGCGCCGAAAGAAAGAAATTCCGAACTCGAACTTACCGCGAATGGCCACTGACGGAAAGTCGCTTAAGCAGACCGAAGACGGCGAAATTCAGAGCTGGCCGGCGGCGAGAAAAACGGGCCAAGGCTTAGCTACTGGCTGCGATCTGGTAGCCGACTTTGCAGTTCGGCCGAAATACAAACTGACCTCCGTACAACGCCTAAGCTCAGTTGCCGCCGGAGCGCGAAGCGCGAAGGGAACCCAAAGCGCGACAGCGCTTTGGGCGGTCAACTGCAGCGATTTGTTGGGTGACTGCATAGCCGGAAAAGTACCGCTGCCCGGTCGAACGAAGGCAACCGGACTGCCTGAACGGTAACCCACGAGCCTTCAGGCAAATCGGGGCGGTTCAGCCTGCCCATCTATAGAAGGAAGAGAAGGCATTCAGAGCGGTCAAGACCCCGGATCCTAGATCCGAGTGCTACTTAAGATGCGGTAACGTCGCAATTTCAGTCCTTATAACCGAACATGAAAAGCCCCATTGCATCGACATATTTCGGATAGCCCCACCCGCGATTCTGATTCATGAATTTGAACGATCGAGCGATTTGTTGCCGACTGTAGGTGCGAGTCGCATCGCCAAGAACCTCGGATTTCAATTGTAAGGAACCACCGTCGAGGACGACCATGTCGTCGCGTACCACAAAGTCGTAAGTCTCGACCGCGGAGGATTCGGGGTCTGTCCCCTTGAGCTTTTGAATGTCTTGTGCATTGGCGCTTGCATTTTGTGCCTCCTGTCGTGGTATGAGTTCTTCAAGTCCCGCGATGCGAGCCTTCGTCTGGTCGACCTCGTGTCGGGTTTGGACATACTGGCGCTTTTGAAATGCGATTGCATCAGTAATAGCAGCTTCCTTCTTCGGAATTTCTTGCTTCACACGCATGACTTTGTCGCCCAACTCATCGAAATTTGTCTGCAGCTCTTTCTTGAGCGAGTGACGTAGTTCTTCAGCGTTTTCGTATAAGGAGCGTTGCCATTCAAGTTTCGGAACGTCGCGCTTGAGTAGAAGCGCGTCGAGATAGGCTCGCTCCTCGAAAAATTGACTAGTGTCCATCAAAGCGATGCGGTCAAGATTACTCAGCGCCTTTTTTTGAGCCGCCTCATCGTTGCGGATTGAGTAGACCGTCGGGTCATATTTAAAGCCTTTAGGTCTCGTGTAGCGCTCTTTAGCATCAGTGATGTATCCGTTAACGGTGTCGCTCACCTCCCGAAGGGAGTTTTGATTTTCTTCAAGACGGTCCTCGAGCGGAGACCATGCCCAAGAAGAGGCCATCTCCACGCCCTTATACGCCTGTTGATCGAGGAAAGCCTGAGCGTTCCCGGCGATGGCCGGTTGAAGCTTCGCCACCTCATTCTTTTCAGACTCGATCACAGACCGAAGTTCGCCGATCGTTTGATTGCCATATTCAAACGTATTCACGCCTTTATAATTTTGCCGCGCCTCGGCTTTTAACGATCTTAGTGATTGCTCCAAGGACCGCAAATGATGGTTTTGCCGTTTGAGATCGAACTCAGAGGTGTAGCGGTGGTTCGGCGTCTTCTCGATAAAGGCGATCTTTCTAGCTAGATACCCGTTAGCATAGCTACTGACACCCCTCATATCACAGGTGTAGCGCACCAATTCTCGATCCTTTGCGTCGCGGACCAGCGCCCAATGCGTCGAAGCGCAAACACTACGATTCTCGAGCGATTGGCCGATCAGAAATTCTGGCGACCCCCAAAAATAACTGTTCTTGACTCGATCAATCTTGTCGGCACCGTTGGCTTGCGACGCACAGATCATGAGTAATGAAAAAACGCTAACTACAAGCGGTTGCCAGCTTTTACCCATGAAATTCCCCCCTAATTGACGCCTGCTCATTTCAGCGAATTAGTGTGAATATCGGCCAGCCCCGTGAATCATTTAGTCGCCCAACGCCGAAGCTCAGTTGCCGCCGGAGCAGGCGAAGCCTGCGGAGGGAACCCAAAGCGCGGCAGCGCTTTGGGCGGTCAACTGCAGCGCCTCGTTATACAAGCAAACCACTCAGTTCCGACCGCTTAAAGCTAGCCGGATCCCCAAGGCGATAAATAACGACCCGAGCGCGCGTTCCATCAACTGGCCTACACGTGGACTGCCTTTCAACAGGTTTGATAGTTTTCCACCGACTATCACTAACGGCGGTTCAATCGTGGCCGCAACTACTATAATTAAGGCACCGTGCAAGAATAACTGCATACTTGTTGGTCCTGCGCCCTCGACAACAAACTGGGGCAAGAAAGCAAGGAAAAAGATAGCGACTTTTGGGTTCAACGCCGCGACCAAAATACCTTGCCGAAATATTGCCAAGCGAGAAGCGTTAGCATTACGGGCTTTTGGCTCGCCCTCTGTGCCATCAGTGCGCCAAGCTTGTATACCAAGCCAAACGAGGTAGCCGGCACCAACCCATTTAACAACAGCAAATGCAGCAGCAGATGTCGCTACAATCGCTGATAATCCAATAGCCGCAAATAGCACGTGCAAAAAAGCGCCACTCCAAATGCCGAACATGGCTGCAAATCCCGAACGAGCACCATCACGCGCAGTTTGGCCGAGGATAAACGCCATATCCGGGCCGGGCGATAAGTTTAATAAGAAGGCCGCCGTAAAGAATGTAAGCCAATGTGCCAACGAGTAATCAAACATATTGTGCATCCTCCTAATTGAGCCTTCGGCGCAGAGTTACAATTCTGACTTGCGCGTGATCAGTGTATAACGCCCAAGCTCAGTTGCCGGCCGAAGCGCGGCAGCGCTTTGGGCGGTCAACTGCAGCGGCACGTTAGGCACGGCCGTCGACCACCATTCTTTTGAAGGATTTATCATAAACGATCTCATATGACTTAAATGCCAACCTACTTTTGTATACTCCTACGCGTTCACCTTTAGGAAGCACCTTGGCAAGGTCATGATGCGATAGAGAGCATAACGGACCAAAGATAATATTTTTGAGTCTGATTTCGCGGCTTAAACGTTCAAAATATAGACCGTTTTCCCGAGAGCAATCAGCCAAATTCACAAACACTCTGATCTCTTGCTCATCCCGCCAATGTGTTGATTTAGTGGTGGCGAGCTTGATTGCATCGTCTTCGCTGAAACCGCCCTGCCTGATTCGCGCATCGACATCTAATACGTGTCGCCTTAAGCGATAGTGCACTTCGTTTACAACTTCATCGTCTATATCAAACTCGAAAGCCACTCCTGAGTGTTTGTCTGCGTAATGGCTCCATAGGAGCGGGCTTTTACGTGAGCGACTGAAGCACAACAGACCAAACCTGTCAGAAGTCCATCGTTTAAAATCTCGGAAATTTTTTCTAAATTGAGGCTGCGATAATTCCGCACCTAAAAGCTCGAATGGATCATTGAGTTCGTCAAAGCGTGAAACCTTTAACCGCCAATGCTTAATGGCAAGTAAAGCGAACTCAGCCTGAGTGAAATGAAAAGCTCGCATATCTAATACTGCCTAACGCCTAAGCTCAGTTGCCGCCGGAGCGGCCGAAGGCCGCGGAGGGAACCCAAAGCGCGGCAGCGTTTTGGGCGGTCAACTGCAGCGACTTGTTGGGTGACTGCATAGCCCTGAATTTGCCGCCGTTTGGTTAACGAAGGTGACCAGGCCGGCTGAACGAAGCCTGCGGTTTGTAGCTGATAGATCCCCCATACCTTGAAGATAGCAAAGCTCGAACGAAACCGCTTGGCTAGCCGCCTACTCCGAGCATCAAACGAGGCCCGCTTTCCAGCTTCAAACGAAGGGTCCAGAACAGCTTACGACTACGAAGGCTGAATTTGCCGAGACACGGCAAACTGACATCGAAGGCGCCAAGAGCAAAATAACCATTGTTATTCGACGGACGGGACGCCAAATAGCGAAGACGATTCAGCCGTTTTTATTGCCTGCCGACCCGATGCGCCAGCACAAAAGCCACAGTTACCCAACGCCCAAGCTCAGTTGCCGCCTG
The DNA here is from genome assembly GCF_042643355.1 of Salinisphaera aquimarina. Taxonomy (NCBI): domain Bacteria; kingdom Pseudomonadati; phylum Pseudomonadota; class Gammaproteobacteria; order Salinisphaerales; family Salinisphaeraceae; genus Salinisphaera; species Salinisphaera aquimarina. Next base: position 319,598 of record NZ_JBHRSS010000010.1, on the reverse strand, counting down.
AGCAGCCGAAGGCTGCGCAGGGAACCCGAAGCGCGGCAGCGCTTTGGGCGGTCAACTGCAGCGACCTGTTGGGCCACCGTTTTCATTCGAAATACCCGCGGACGGATACGGTGCCGCCAGCATATCCACCATATTGTCCAGCCGATCACACTCGTTCAGTTGAGCAACTAGAGCGGATTCGTAGTGTCTGAATTTACGTACAGCGCTTTCGTTAGACGTATCAACATGCCGCGTGATACCAGACCGAAACTTGTTGATCATCCTACGAAGATTATTTATGGAGTTTTTCTCTTTTGCGACATCAAGCCGAGCCTCGGCGCCGATAGTGATAAAACTCGACAACCGCTTAAAGGGGAAAATTGCATCAACTTCCGTGTCGCGCCTCACCATCCGTTCGTACATTTCAACAACACACTCATCGCCACACTCGGCGACGTAATCTCTGATCGACGGATCTAGTTCTACAAAGGGTGTGCCTCGATCTTCGGCATCTTGTTTAAAAGCGCTAACTGTACCTTCTCGTCTATAAGCATCCTGATACCCAGGCCCGATAAATTCATGCCCGCGATGGAAGATTTTTCCGCGTCTAACATGACCTCGGCACATCAACCCTTTTTCTAGAAGTCTAAAAACGGCGAGATAACACTGATTTACTATGGTGATTGCGCCGCTAGGCGACACTTCGGCAGAGACGATCACACAGTCTGAGGTTTGCGTTAGTTCGAACCCCACGTCCCTCGCGTACCTTAGTGCGCAAGGGCAAATAGTGGGTCCATCCGTTCGAATTGCTTCAACATCGCTGTCGCTGCCCAGCAGTTTAGTGGCATCACGTAAATCGGCTAAAGAAAGTGAGCCCTCTCCTTCTGCGTTTTCGACGGCCGACGCAAATCCAAGGATATCCACAAAGGCGATAAATTTTTCTTCATATTTCATAGTTACCGCCACCATGACCACACGGCCCAACGCCAAGTATACGGCTGATGGGACACTCGGGGTCAGGTCTTGCATTGTGCATATCCACGCGATAATTACTCACGCGAAAACTAGCCGCGAGATACGACCCGATGAACAATCTCGGCATTTCCCCATGGCTCATTCGTAGCGAATAATTAAACCGCGCACAAACGGGTTGGCCTCATGGACAGCGCGCTGGACCGCACCAATAAAAAATTCACTGTAAAAACAGCGGCGTTCGGAATCTAGCCGATTAGTCTAAGACCCTACTCCCACTAATAGTCCCCGGCGGCTTCCCAGTCACGTCGTAGACCAATCAACGCGCGACCTTAGGGTCATATCTTGCATTGCCACATTCACGTTATTCACGGTGCCTGGCTTTCAACTCGCTGGTTCGTCCACCGAGTAACCGCTTTCACGCTGATGCCGTATCGACATAATGGCGACAAGGTCACGCGCCGGCAAGAATCGATACAGGGCAACATAACCGGTGCGACCTCGAGAGATAACCAGTTCGCGAACGTCGGGCGAATACGTGCGCCCAATGAGCGGGTGATCTTCGAGCGTTTCGATTGCCGTAGTGATGAGACCTAGGGTTTCCGAAGCCACGTCCGGCTCTGTATCAATGAGAAATTCGGTCACACGCTCAAGATCGGCCAAAGCCCGGGCGGCATAGATTATTCACGCCACGGTTTCGGCTGCGGCCTTTCGGCTGATTCGCCACGCACACGCGCGTGGATATAACGATGGACCTCCCCCGCATCGTAGCCTTCGCCGCTTTCCCACATCTGTTCGTATGCGGCATCGGCATCGGCCAGCAAAGCGCGTTGCTGATCTGCTGCGACGAACGTCTTCTGGAGGGATTTCAGCATGATCGCACGCATGATTCTGCGATCGCGCTAAGCAATACTCTGAGTTCGTGGGAAAGTTCTAACGATGTGGTGGGCATACCGGCACCAGAGGCAGCAATGGCTACATCAAAATAACACCGTCGTGCCTAACTGTTAGCCGAAAAGCCTGCGTGTCAGCGCGATACGCTTGCCGGCTCGCTACGCCCTCAGGCCATCAAGGCTTCCAGTTCACGCGAGCGGTCGGCCGTCAGGCGGCGCGCCTGAATCGCGGTGTTGAGTTCACGTGCGGCGGCACTGACTTCGAGCGTGGCGGTGTCCACCGCGTAGCCATTCTCGGCAAGCCAAGACAATGCATCGGACAAATGCCAGAGCGATGGGTTGCCTTCGTGAATCGCGGCCGGGAACGTCGCGCCATGCTTCGTGGCGATCTTGCGTAGGTTCTGGCGGGACATGCCGACATGCTCGGCAATATCGGTCAAACCCGCATAGTCGGGAAGCACTTCGACCAGTTCGGCGTTGCCAATCGCTTTGCGTGCATCGGCAATGGCGCTTTCGAGCGCCCGCTCGCCGCTTTCGGCTTCGCGACTGAATTCCAGCGCTAGCCGGCCGGGCTGTCCAATACCGGGCAACGCATCATCACAGCCGGCCTCGAAAAGGCGGTCGAGAAGCGCCTGATCATCACCATCGTGATCGTGCAGGCGGTATTTCAGCGTGAAGACATATTCCATTTTTATCTCCACTCGGTCAGTTCGAGTCGCTTGATTTACCCGTGCACTTATCGACTACGCGTTTAATCTGGCGCGCATGCGCTTCGGGATTTTTTGGCGTACTCCAGACACTCGTAATACAGAACTCGCCGCACCGGCAATCGCTGTCATTGTGCGGGCAGAACAACCGGCCCCAGGCATGGCCGCGGCTCTTTTCGATACGCCAGCCATGCGTTTCGGCATGCGCGACGGCTTGCTCTATCGCTTTGTCTGGATGCTTGAAGTCGCGCGCCATCCGACAGCCCCAATATCGGTTATAGTACCGCAGTTGTCAAGTGACAACTAGCGTCCTACTCCCACTCAATAGTCCCCGGCGGCTTCCCGGTCACGTCGTAGACCACCCGAGAAATCCCGTCCACTTCGTTTACGATCCGCGACGACACCTTGCCGAGCAGTTCATACGGCAGATGCGCCCAGCGGGCGGTCATGAAGTCGATGGTTTCGACGGCGCGGATGGCGATGACGTGTTCGTAGCGGCGGCCGTCGCCCATGACGCCGACGCTGGAGACGGGCAGATAGACGGCGAAGGCCTGGCTGACCTTGTCGTACCAGCCGGAGCTGCGCAGTTCTTCGATGAAGATGGCGTCGGCGGCGCGAAGCTTGTCGGCGTATTCTTTCCGCACCTCACCCAGAATGCGCACGCCCAGGCCCGGCCCCGGGAAGGGGTGGCGCATGAGCATGTCGCGCGGCAGGCCGAGGGCGAGGCCCAGTTCGCGGACTTCGTCCTTGAACAGTTCGCGTAGCGGCTCGACGAGGCCGAGCTTCATGTCGGCCGGCAGGCCGCCGACGTTGTGGTGGGACTTGATGACGTGGGCCTTACCGGTGGCCGAGCCGGCGGATTCGATGACGTCCGGATAGATGGTGCCCTGGGCGAGCCAGTCGATGTTTTCCAGCTCGGCGGCGTGGGCATCGAAGACTTCGATGAAGGTGTTGCCGATGATCTTGCGCTTGGCCTCCGGGTCCACCTCGCCTTTCAGGGCGTTGAGGAACTGGTCCTCGGCGTCGGCGCGGATGACGCGGATGCCCATGTGCTCGCCGAAGGTGGCCATGACTTCGTCGCCTTCGCGCAGGCGCAGCAGGCCGTTGTCGACGAACACGCAGATCAGGCGGTCGCCGATGGCCTGATGCAGCAATGCGGCGGTGACGGACGAATCCACGCCGCCGGACAGGCCGAGCAGCACGCGGTCTTCGCCGACCTGTTCGCGGATACGGCCGACCAGGTCGTCGATGATGTGTTCGGACTGCCACAGCTCGCCGCAACCGCAGATCTCGTGCACGAAGCGCGCGAGGATGCGCGTGCCCTGGGTGGTATGGGTGACTTCCGGATGGAACTGGATGCCGTAGTAGCGGCGCTCTTCGTTGGCCATGCCGGCCAGCGGCGCGCCATCGGTGGTGGCGATGGGCTTGAAGCCGTCGGGCAGCGATTTGACCCGGTCACCGTGGCTCATCCAGACGTCGAGCAGGCCGTGGCCTTCGTCGTTGACGTGGTCCTGGATATCGGTGAACAGCTGCGAATGGCCGCGGGCGCGGACCTGGGCGTAACCGAATTCGCGGATGGATGAGGTTTCCACTTCGCCGCCGAGCTGGGCGGCGATGGTCTGCATGCCGTAGCAGATGCCGAGCACTGGCACGCCGAGGTCGAACACGGCCTGCGGGGCGCGCGGGCCTTCGTCCACGGTGACCGATTCCGGGCCGCCGGAGAGGATGATGCCGTTGGGATTGAAGGCGCGGACCTGGTCGTCGGTGACGTCCCAGGCGTAGATCTCGCAGTAGACGTTGGCCTCGCGCACGCGGCGGGCGATGAGCTGGGTGTACTGACTGCCGAAGTCGAGGATGAGGATCTTTTCGGCGTGGATGTCCTGGGTCATGGGGTATCCGTGGCTCAGTGGCTTTTCGTTGAAGACGTTATCCGCAGATTGACGCAGATGAACGCAGATTAAATACGGAAAGGAAACGGATCTGCGAATAGACACAAGGAAGCGCAAATGCAAAGCCGGCACCCAAGACGCGCGTGAGCGCTACGGCGCCTCTTGCATGCGGCTGTTCATTCATCTGCGTCAATCTGTGTTCATCTGCGGAACATGCTTTCCTAAATGAAAAAGGCGCAGACCGATGCCGACCTGCGCCCTTTGATGCATCTGACCAATACGCCTCAGTCGACGCGGTAGTTCGGCGCTTCCTTGACGATATTCACGTCGTGGACATGCGACTCGGTCATGCCGGCCGAGGTGATCTGCACGAAGGTCGGCTGGGTGCGCATTTCGGTGATGTTGTGGCAGCCGGTATAGCCCATGGAGGCACGCAGGCCGCCAATGAGCTGATGCACGATGCCGCCGAGCGGGCCCTTGTAGGGCACGCGGCCTTCGATACCTTCTGGGACCAGCTTCTGGATTTCCTCGGACGGGTCCTGGAAATAACGATCGGCGGAACCGGAATCGCCGCTCATCGCGCCCAGCGAGCCCATGCCGCGATAGGCCTTGAACGAGCGGCCCTGATAGAGCTCGATTTCGCCCGGTGCTTCCTCGGTGCCGGCGAACATGCCGCCGATCATCACCGTATGCGCGCCGGCGACGATGGCCTTGGCCAGATCGCCGGAGTAACGGATGCCGCCGTCGGCAATCACCGGCACGTCGGTATCGGCGATCGCGGCCACGACATTCGCCACCGCGGAAATCTGCGGCACGCCGATGCCGGCGACGATACGCGTGGTGCAGATCGAGCCAGGGCCGATGCCGACCTTGACCGCGTCCACGCCGGCCTCGACCAACGCACGGGCGCCCTCGCCCGTACCCACGTTGCCGCCGATGATCTGCAAATCGGGGAACCGTTTCTTGAGCTGGCTCACGGTTTCCAGCACGCCGGAGGAATGGCCGTGGGCGGTGTCCACGACGACCACGTCGACGCCGGCATCGACCAGCGCCTGAACACGGGCGAACGTTTCCGGGCCGGGGCCGACTGCTGCGCCCACGCGCAGGCTGCCGTTGCCGTCCTTGCAGGCATTCGGAAAATCCGAGGACTTCTGAATGTCCTTGACCGTGATCATGCCGCGCAGTTCGAAGGCGTCGTTGACCACCAGCACCTTCTCGATGCGGTGATGATGGAACAGACCGAGAATCTCGTCGCGGTCGGCGCCTTCACGCACGGTGATGAGTTTTTCCTTGGGCGTCATCACGCTGGTCACGGGGGCGTCGAAACGGGTCTCGAAACGCAGATCGCGGCTGGTGACGATGCCCACCGGCACGCCGTCCTTGACCACCGGCACGCCCGAGATACGGCTGGCGCGGGTGAGTTCCAGCACCTCGCGGATGGTGGCCTCGGAGCCGACCGTGATCGGGTCGGAGATCACGCCGGATTCGTATTTCTTGACCGTACGCACATGCTGCGCCTGGATTTCCGGCGGCATGGACTTGTGGATGATGCCGATGCCGCCTTCCTGCGCCAGCGCGATGGCCAGGCGGGCTTCGGTAACCGTATCCATGGCCGCGGAGACCAGCGGCAGGTTGAGTGTGATACCACGCGTAAGCCGTGTCGACAGGTCCACGTGGCGAGGCAGCACGTCGGAATAGGCTGGCTGGAGCAGGACGTCGTCGAACGTCAGGGCTTGCTCGCTGATTCTCAGAGTCATAGGCTCGCCGGCAGTGGGCGGGCTTTCGCGAACACGAAAGGAGCCGCCGCAAAGACCGCAAATTATAAAGGAACGTCCCACCCTTTCATACACGCGCGCCGATAAACTGCGCACACCGCCCGAGAGTAGACCGCCGCCCATGCCGAACCCGCCGCTGCACCGAGACCCGGCCCGCAACGCCCCCGAACGTGTGGTGTTTTCGGTGAGTGAACTCAACGGCTCGGTGCGCGAATTGCTGGAGCACAGTTTCGGCCTGCTCTGGGTCGAGGGCGAGATATCCAACCTGGCGCGACCGCGCTCCGGACATATGTATTTCAGCCTCAAGGACAGCGGCGCACAGGTGCGCTGCGCGTTGTTCCGGGGCAAGGCGCGTCTGATCCGCGGCCCGCTCAACGATGGCGACCAGGTGCGTCTGCGCGCACGCGTGAGCATCTACGCTGCGCGCGGCGACTATCAGCTGATCGTCGAACACGTGGAGGCCGCCGGCGACGGCGCCCTGCAGCGCGAATTCGAACAGCTCAAGGCACGCCTGGACGCGGAAGGCCTGTTCGCCGAGCAGTTGAAGCGCGCCCTGCCCGCCGCGCCCGCGCGCATCGGCGTGATCACGTCGGCGACCGGGGCGGCGATTCGCGACGTGCTCAGCGTGGTCTCCCGGCGTTATCCGCTGGGCGCGGTGCGGGTGTATCCGGTACCGGTGCAGGGCGACGCGGCCCCCGCCTTGATCGTGAAAGCACTCGGGCGCGCCAGCGAACGCGCCGACTGCGACGTGATTCTGCTGGTGCGCGGCGGCGGTTCGCTCGAGGATCTGCAGGCGTTCAACGACGAGCGCGTGGCGCGTGCCATCGTCGCCTGCGAGGTGGCGGTGGTCTCTGGCGTGGGCCACGAAGTGGATATCACCATCGCCGATTTCGCCGCCGACGTGCGCGCAGCGACACCCTCGGCGGCCGCGGAACTGGTCTGCCCCGACCTGGCCGCGCGCGCGGCGGTGCTGCCGCAGGCAAGCACGCGCCTGCAGGCACGTATGCGGGCACGCCTGCACGACGCCCGCCAGCGCCTGAACCAACTCGAACTACGGCTTACGCGCCAGCATCCGCGCCGGCGCCTGGAGGTGCCGATGCAGCGCCTGGACGACGCCGAACAACGCCTGCTGCGTGCCCTGCGCGCCCGCATGACGCGCGCCGACGAGCGTAGCGCGATGCTGGCCCGTCGCCTGCGTCAGGCCACGCCCGTGCACCGTATCGCAAGCGCGAAGGCGGCGCAGGAATCCTTTTCAAGACGGCTGGATAGAGCGATACGCTCACGTGTGTTCACCGCCGAACAGCGTCTGGGCGGGGTTGCCCGCGCCCTGCACGGCGTCAGCCCCCTGCAAACGCTCGAACGCGGTTATGCTATCGCCCGCGACGCGCAGGGCCAGGTCCTGCGCTCAGCCGATAACGCGGCACCGGGCGACCACGTCGCAATCGACCTCGCACGCGGAAGACTCGACTGCGAGGTTCAGACCGTACACGCCGCGACCGATACCAAAGAGACCTGAATATTTCCAGCGATCACGGCTTGTGCGTATATCGAGGGGTTTGCGCCGGCCGTTACCGAAGACCACGACAGGGGTTGTCACCGATAATGATCAGTCTTTTTACTGCGGCCATGCCGCGCCGTCTGCCGATTCTCGGCGTATTTCTCCTCGTACTGCTTGCCAGCGGCTGCGTGACCGGCCCGCGTCTCGTCACGCCCGAACCGCCGCCGATTCCCGAGGGCGGCCCGCCGGTACCGGAAGCCAACGAAGTGGTGCTGTCCGACAACACCCAACTGGTCGCGAATACCGCGTTCGGCCATATCAAGATCGAGGCCGGCCCCGGCCTGCGGCGCGTATTCACGTGGAACGATGTGCGTCGCGGCGCGATCATGGAGCCGCGCGAAAAACGTTTCGCCGGCAGCCTGGGCATCAAGTATGACGGCAAGCCGCCGGTGTGGCAGACGGCCGAGGGCGTGACCCAGTTGCGCTACGAGGAAGGTCAACGCCGCTTCGAAAACTTCGACGACGCCAAGATCTGGATGCAGATCCGGCGCCTGCACTACACCTACAACAACAGCGGTATCGTCGTCGGCTGGCAGCAGAAAGGCGACACCCTGCACGTCGAGTTGTGGCAGTTCTATATCGACGGCAAACAGCCCACGGTCATGGCCAATGCCGACGATGCGGCCATCGATGTCTCGCCGCTGACCGTCGTGCCGCAGAAGATGAAGCCGCAACTGGTCTACGCGGACGGCCACAGCGAGCCGTACAACACCGAAACCGCCTCTGCCTACAAGGGCGCCGGCGCATCGACGGCAGCTGGTGCCTCGGCGCAGGCAAGCAACTGCAACGTGTTCAAGCGTCTGTTCGGCAAGTGCCCCGCACCCAAGCCCGCGCCTGCGCCCGAAGCCGAAGCCTCCGCGGCAGCCGCAGCAGAGACCGCTCCCCCAGCCGGCAATGCTGATGCGAGCGGCAAGGCAGCCGACTCGACGACGAGCAAAAAAGCCTCGCCGAAGAAAGCTGAAAGCGCGCCGCGTGCCGTAATCGACGGCGGTACGGTCAATATTCGCAGCCGCGCGACGACCAAATCCGACGTGCTTTTCCAGGCCAAGAAAGGCGATTCGGTCGTGATCCGAAAAGAGGAAAAGGATTGGCGCTACGTGGAATTCGAAGACGGCCGCAAGGGCTGGGTCGCCAATTTCCTGCTGAAGCACTAGCAGCGAAGCGATATGGGCAGCGCGCGGCGGTAAAGAGATACCGCCGCGCGCTGCGGTTGCCCCAGATGCGGGCCTGGCTTGCTGAAAACAAGCGCAGACGGCTTAGGCCCGGCGCGACCCCGACGTATTGGCAAGCTGCCGGCGTTTGGGCCTGTACGACTACAGGCCGACAACCTGCCTAACCACGGGTTTATCCTGCGGCGATGGGTTCGATATCTTGGTATGTGAGCGCCATCGAATGGCGCCTCAAACCGCTCGAGCGCTAGGCAGCATCCCATCATCGGCAAGGCAACATCGGGTAGCCAAGGCCGGCCGTGGCAGGCTCGATCTGCGATAACCCAGCTCTTTTCACGACTATCCAATGAACGCCAGCCGTGGCCTGGCGGCGCTGGCCGCCTGCCCCGCTACCGCTTGCGCGGACGCTTGTCCTTGTTTTGGCCTTTGTTTGGGCCCTTGTTCTGGCCCTTGCTCTTGCCGTACCCCTTGTCCTTGGGTTTCGGCCGGGTCTTGCCGTCGGACGGCGACGCGAACGGATTTTCGCTGTTCTTGAAGAACAGCTGGATCGGGGTGCCGAACAGGTTGAAGCGCTCACGAAAACGACGCATGAGATAACGCTTGTACTCGTCGGACAGCCGCTGTGTCTGGTTGCCGTGAATGACGATCGAAGGCGGATTGCGCCCGCCCTGATGCGCGAAACGCAGCTTGATCCGGCGGCCGTGGATGGCCGGCGGCGCATGCGCTTCGACCGCTGCTTCCAGCTCGCGCGACAGCTGTGACGTGTTGAGTTCGGCGAAGGCCGCCTTGTGCGATGCCTGCACCGCATCCAGCAGCTCGCGCAGACCGGAGCCGTGCAGGGCCGAGATGAACAGCAGCGGCAGATAGTCGAACGCACCCATGCGCTTGACCAGGTCAGCGTGCAGCTTCTCGCGCTGCTTGTTGTCCAGCCCGTCCCATTTGTTGACCACCAGCAGGGTCGCGCGGCCGCGCTCGACGGCCAGGCTCAGCAGGCGCTGATCCTGCGACGACAGCCCGCTGACCGCGTCCAGCATGATGATCACGACCTGCGCCTGCTCGGCGGCCTGCATGGCTTTGACCACGCTGAGCTTTTCGACGAAATCGTCGATACGCGTACGGCGGCGTACACCGGCGGTGTCGACGATCACATACGGCTTGTCATCGAAATAGAATTCGCTGGCCACGGCGTCGCGGGTGGTGCCCGGCGCGTCCTGGGTGAGCATCCGGGTTTCACCGAGAAAACGGTTGACCAGCGTGGACTTGCCCGCGTTCGGGCGGCCCAGCAACGCGATCCGAATGGCATCGCCGTGATAGGCGGTGGACTGGGCGCGCGGCTCGGGCAGATCCGCAAATACCTGCGCCAGGAGGGCGTTGATCCGATCGCCGTGGGTGGCGGATACCGCCCAGGGGTCGCCCAGCGCGAGCGCGTGGAATTCGGCCGTGGCGCTGACCCCGACCTGGCCCTCACTCTTGTTGACGACGACGTGCACCGGCTGCTGCATGCGCCGCAACTGTTCGGCGATGATCCGGTCACCGGGCATCAGGCCCTGACGCGAGTCGGTCACCAGCAGCACCACATCGGCCTCTTCGAGCGCGGCCGTGGTCTGGGCAAAGGCCTGGGCGTCGATATCCTCGTCGTCCTGGCCGATGCCGCCGGTATCGATGACGATATACCGGCGCGAATCGTGGATGGCAAAGCCGTAGTGGCGATCGCGGGTGACGCCCGGCTGATCGGCCACCAGCGCGTCACGCGTACGCGTGAGCCGGTTGAAGAGCGTGGACTTGCCCACGTTCGGGCGGCCCACGAGGGCAATCACCGGCAACACGTTGTTCATGGAAAAACCTGGTGCGCGCGTTATTGCGCGTCGGCCGGCGTGAACCGCAGCGCGGCGACCTCGCCGTCGGCGCCGAGCACGATCACGCGGTCGCCTGCCACCACGGGCTGGCTGCGAATCGCTTCATCCATCGGCCGGCCGCGCGCGATCACGCTGCCGTCATCCGCCGACAGCCAATGCACATAGCCTTCGTAATCGCCGACCAGCAGATCACCGTTGAGCACCGCCGGCGCGGACAGTTGGCGATACTTCAAGCCTTCCTGCTCCCAGCTCTTGCCGCCGGTCAGCCGGTTGACGGCCCAGACATCGCCGTCGCGGTCGGAGGTGAAGATATTGCGGTCGTCGTAGGCCAGTCCGGTCTCGGCGGCGACGTCCTGTTTCCAGCGCACCCGTCCGGAGGTCAGCGACAGCGAGGTCATCTCGCCGCCCACGCTGACCGCGTAGAGTTCGTTGTCGAGCACCAGCGGATCGGCGTCCACATCGACGATGCGTTCGAGTTCGGAGCGGCCGCTGGGCAGCGCGATGGCCTGCTCCCAGCGCTGCTCGCCGGTGGCCAGGTCGAGCGCGAGCACCTTGCCGTTGTCGAGGCCGGCATACACGGTGTCGCCGTCGATGACCGGCGACGAGGTGCCGCGCAGGGTCAGCGTCGGCACATTGCGCTCGATGGTCCAGCGGCGCTCGCCGGTGGCCAGATCCAGTTCGACCAGTCGGCCGTCCAGGGTGCGCGCCACGGCGACATTGTCGTTGGCCGCGGGGGCGGCGATGACTTCGCTGGACAGCTCTGCCGTCCAGGCCCGTTCGCCGGTGTCGGCGGACAGCGCCACCACCTGGCCGTCGCGGGTACCGAACAGCAGCTTGCCGTTGGCCACGGTCGGCCCGGCAATCAGCCGGTCGCCGGTACGCGAACGCCAGATGCGCTTGCCGTTGTCGAGGTTCAGGGCTTCGACATAGCCGTCGCGGTTGGCCACATACACGCGGTTGCCGTTGACCGCCGCCTTGAAGCCGCTCACATATTCGCCCGCGCCTTCGCCGGCATCGGTATGCCAGATGCGCTGCATGCGATAGGCCGGCGACGGCAGTTCCGTGAGCGGCGTGGGCTCGGCCACGTTCTCACCGCCGCCACAGGCGCTGAGCAGGATACCGGCGGCGGCGAACAGGCCGGCCAGACGCAATGTCGTACGCGGGGTATTCATGATGCGGAAGCACTCTTCGGATCGGCCGGGGCGTCGGCCTCGGCGGCCGGCGCGTTATCGGCAAGCTTGGTTTCGAGCGGCTGACGCGGCGTATCCGGCGGCAGACTCTCGAGCGCGAGCTGATAGGACTTGTAGGCCGCCTCGCGGTCGCCCTGGGCGGCATGAATATCGCCCGCCAGTTCGGCATACAAAGCGTCGAAACTCTCGGGATGATCGGTCGCCAGCAGCTTCAGCGCGCCGTCGGCGTCGTCCTGGGTCCAGGCCAGCCGCGCGGCGCGCACGCGGGCGATATTGCGCACGCCCTCGGTGGACGCGTTGTCCATGGCCCAGACCAGCTGCTCGTGGGCCTTGTCGTACTGCTTCTCGTCGACGTAATAGCCAGCCAGTCGCAGCGCAGCATCGGCCGCGTACGGAGTGCCCGAATAATCATCCTTGAGCTGGCCGACGACCTTGATCACGGTGTCGTTGACGTTGCCATCGGCCACGGCGTGCTCGACCTGCTGATAGATACCGGCCGCGCTGACTGCGCGTGTGTCGTGGTACCAGCGCCAGCCCTGCCAGCCGACGATCACGACCACGCCCACCACGGCGCCAATCATGATCGACATGCCGTTGGCAGCCCACCAATGCTTGAACTGTGTCAGTTCTTCGTTCTCGTCGAAATCGGCCATGCGTTTATCTTTACTTTGTTATTGGACAGTGTCGTAGGCGACGCGGACCCGCGCTATGGCGCGGTGGCCACGTCGCGTGTCAACTCAGAAGCGCGGCGATGCGCGCGGGTGCGGCGTCCAGCGCCACCTGTTCCTGCGGACGGCGATCGGTCAGCGGCTTGATCTGGATCTCGCCGGCCGCCGCTTCGTCGTCTCCGAACACCAGCGCCAGACGGGCGCCACTCTTGTCGGCGCGCTTGAACTGCGACTTCAGGCTGCCGCCGCCGGCGTGCACGCGCAGACGCAGATCGGGCAGCGCATCGCGCAGCGATTCCGCCAGGGCCGGCACGCGATTTTCCGCAGCCTCGCCCTTGTAGACCAGATACACCTGCGGGGCAAGATCGGCCAGCGCCACGTCCTGGGCCTGCATGAGCGCGATCACGCGTTCGACGCCCAACGCAAAACCCATCGCCGGCGTGGCGCTGCCACCCAGCTGTTCGACCAGGCCATCGAAGCGGCCGCCCGAACAGACGGCGTCCTGGGCGCCGAGATCGCGGGTGATCCACTCGAACACGGTACGGGTGTAATAGTCGAGCCCGCGCACCAGCCGTGGATTGACGGTGTAGTCGATGCCGAGTGTCTCCAGGCCCCGGCAGAGCGCGTCGAAATGCGCGCTCGATTCGGCGCCCAGATATTCGCGCAGCGTGGGCGCGGCGGCCACCAGATCGGCCATCGCCGGATTCTTGGTATCCAGAATCCGCAGCGGGTTGCGATCCAGCCGGCGCTGGCTGTCTTCGTCCAGCGCGTCGGCATGGGCGCTGAAATAGGCGTGCAGCGCGTCGCGATAATCGGCGCGCTCGGCAGGCGTGCCCAGCGTATTGATCTGCAGGCTCAGGCCAGTGACGCCGAGGGCGGCGAACAGGCGTGCGGCCATGGCGATCTGTTCGATATCCACGTCCGGACCGGTCTGTCCGAATGCCTCCACGCCAAACTGGTGGAACTGGCGATAACGGCCTTTCTGCGGCCGCTCGTAGCGAAACATCGGGCCCACGTACCACAGGCGCTGGGTGGCGTTGTGCAACAGGCCGTGCTCGATGCCGGCGCGCACCGCGCCCGCGGTGCCCTCCGGACGCAGCGACAGCGATTCACCGCCGCGGTCGTCGAAGGTGTACATCTCTTTTTCGACGATGTCGGTCACTTCACCCACGGCGCGCTTGAACAGGCCGGTGCGTTCCATGATCGGCAGCCGGATCTGTTCGTAGCCGTAGGCCGCGAACACACGCGCCGCGGTACGCTCGAGCGTGGTCCAGGCCGCATTGTCGGCCGGCAGCACGTCGTTCATGCCGCGAATCGACTGAATACGCTCGCTCATCTGGAAACCATTAATTGTCGCTGCGGGCAGCGACGGTCAGACGCGCGGTACTGTTGCCCGTGGTTTGTGCGGCCACGTCCACCGGCTCGCCACCGATGCTCAGCTTCACGCCGGGCGCAAAGCCGAGCGTGATCTTGTAGGGCGGCGTGCCGTCGAAATCGCGTTTCTCGCCGGCCTCGTAGATACCGGTCAACAGGCGGGCGCCGTTGGCGTCGCGGATATCCACCCAGGAACGGTCGGTGAAGTTGACCGTCAGGTGATTCGGGTCGACCTGCGGCTCGGCCGGGGCCGCCTGCGCGGCATTATCCGGCGTGTTCGCGTTCGGGTTCAGGCCGAGGGTCTCGTTGACGTTGCGCCCGCCCTGACGCTGACCGGAAACGCTGGCCTGGCCACTGTCGTCACTATCCGCATCATTGCCGGCGACATCGGGCGTCGACGTGCTCGATGCGGCATCCGTACCGGTATCCGCACTGCCACTGCCGGCACTGCTGTCGCTCGACAATACAACGGTATTGTTGCCACTACCCGAATTCTCGTCGGGCAACTGGGCGCTCGGCATGAGCAGGAAGATGGCACCGATGGCCACCAGCAGCACCAGCACGGCAACGATCAGGCCGAGCGAGCGCCAACGCCCCGGGGTCACGTCCTGCGGCACGACGTTCACGAACGTCGGCGCGCCCATCGCGCGCGGCGAGCTCGCGCCACCCGATGCGCCATAGGCCGCCATCAGCCGATCGCTGTCGATACCCAGCACCTTGGCGCACTGGCGATAATAGCCGCGCGCGAAGACCGGCTGCGACAACGCATCAAAATCGTTGTCTTCCAGGGCATGAACGGTCTTGGCCGAGAGCTTGGTCTGAGCGCACAGGTCCTCGACCGAATAATCATTCGCCAGCCGCGCCTCGCGCAGGATCTCGCCCGGCGTCTGGCCGTCGGCCTTGTTCTGGGTCAGATTGGTGCTTTGCAGTTCTTCGTAATCGTCGGAAGAATCGTTCATCGGCGCGATTGCTCCAGTTGACGCAGCGACAGGCTCGCGCTCGGCTCGGCGGCATTATGCCGTTCGAGATACGCGCCGGCGGCATCGCTGTCGTTCAATGCCAGTTCGATACGCGCGCCCAGCAGCAGCTGTTCGGCATCCAGTTTGGCGACCGAATCGGCACGCTCTATGAACGCCCGGGCACGCAGGAAGTCGCCCTGCTCGTATTTGAGCCGGGCCATGTCGGTCAGCGCGGTCAGCTGGCTGTCGTTGGCGGCCAGCGCATCCCGATAATAGCGTTCGGCCACCGCGGGCTGGCCCGCACGATGCAGGCACAGACCGGCATTGGCAAGCGCATCGGCGCTGCCGGCATAGCGCGGATCGTTGGCCGCTCGCTTGAAATATTTGATCGCGCTGTCGGTATCGCCCTGCTTGCACAGGAATACGCCGTAGCTGTTGTAGATCGCCGGGCCCGGCTGCAGATCCAGCGTCTTCTTGTAGAAGCGGCTGGCCTCTTCGGTTTCGCCGAGCCGATCGTTGACGATCGCCATGCCCCAGTTGGCCGAGACATTGTTCCTGTCGTAACCAAGCGCTCGCTTGTAGCGCGACAGCGCCTGCTCATTGTCGTTCTTGCGCAGAAAATCCGCGCCCAGGCTGGCGTTGGCATCCGCCGCCCGGCCCTTGTCGACAACGTTCTCGTGGCCGGCGCAGCCCGCCAGCGCCAGCCCGCACAGCATGACCAGCCAGACACCGGCCCGCGGCACACGCGTCATACCGGCGTGGCCTGTTTGGTCTCGATACGGATCGGCACGTCACGAAAATGGCGTTTCTGACGACTGCGGACACGCCCCACCAGCTGCCCGCAGGCGGCGTCGATATCATCGCCACGGGTACGGCGCACGGTGGTGCGCAGGCCCTTGCGGTGCAGGATGTCCTGGAACGCGCGAATTCGCGCTTCGTCCGGGCGGCTGTATTCGGTGCCGTCGAACGGATTGAACGGAATCAGATTGATCTTGGCCGGCCGGTCGCCCATGAGCCGGACCAGCGCCCGTGCCTGTTCGGGATTGTCGTTGACGCCGTCGAGCATGACGTACTCGTAGACCACGTGCGCACGGCGCTGCTTGCCTTCGACATAACGGTCGCAGGCGGCCATCAGTTCGGCCAGCGGGTACTTGCGGTTGATCGGCACCAGCTCGTCGCGAAGATCGTCGGTGGGGGCATGCAGCGACACCGCAAGCGCGACATCGACTTCCTCGTGCAGGCGATCCATGAACGGCACCAGCCCGGATGTGGACACCGTCACCCGGCGCTTGGACAGGCCGAAGCCGTAGTCGTCGAGCAGGATACGAATCGCGGGCACCACCGCGCGATAGTTGGCCAGCGGCTCGCCCATGCCCATAAACACGATATTCGACAACGCGCGGTTGCCGTGCACCATGCCCTGGGCGCGCAGGTCGTGCTCCGCCATCCAGACCTGACCGATGATCTCGGCGGTGGTCAGATTGCGGTTGAGGCCCTGCTTGCCGGTGGCACAGAAACTGCAGTCCAGCGCGCAGCCGATCTGCGAGGAGATACACAGCGTGGCGCGATCCTCCTCGGGGATATAGACCGCTTCGATGGCGTTGTCCGGATCCATATCCTCGGTGACCGCCAGCAGCCATTTACGGGTGCCGTCGGCGGCTTTCTGTTCGCGAATCTTGGCGGGCGGGCGTATTTCGGCGATTTCGGGCAGACGCTCGCGCAGAACCTTGCTCAGGTCGGTCATCGCCGCGAAATCGGTCACGCCGCGCGCATAGATCCACTGCATGACCTGCTTGGCGCGAAACGCCGACTCGCCATGCGCACGGAAGAAATCGGACATCGCCTGCCGATCGAGGCCGAACAGATTCACCCGCACGGCACTCTTGGCACCGGCGTCTTCACTGCTCATGTTGTCCTGTACATCCGTGCTCATGGCGAACCGAGACAGCCTAGCGGGGGCAGAGGCCGTCTTTGCCGAAGAAGAACTCGATTTCCTGGGCTGCCGTCTCCGGCGCGTCCGAACCGTGCACCGCGTTGGCGTCGATGGATTCGGCGAAATCACCACGGATGGTGCCGGCCTCGGCTTCCTTGGGATTGGTCGCGCCCATCAGGTCGCGGTTGGTGGCGATGGCGTTTTCGCCTTCCAGGCACTGCACCATCACCGGACCGGAGATCATGAAGGAGACGAGATCGTTGAAGAACGGACGCTCGGCGTGCACTGCGTAGAAGCCTTCGGCGTCTGCGCGCGACAGCTGCACCATGCGCGCGCCGATAATGCGCAGATTGGCGTTCTCGAAACGGCGATAGATATCACCGATCACGTTCTTGGCTACGGCGTCCGGTTTGATGATGGACAAGGTGCGCTCAACGGCCATGTTCTCTCCCTGCTGGAAATAATTGACAACGCGCAGCGGGAAAACGCTTACGCGGCGGATAACCTCCCATTGTAGCGCCCCAACCGTCCGGTTGTAAGGCGCGGGAAGCCCGTCGCGCTCAGACCGTGAATGACTCGCCGCAGCCGCAGGCGTTCTTCGCGTGCGGATTATCGAACCGAAACATGCGGTTGAGGCCTTCCGAACGGAAATCCAGGGTGGTGCCGCGCAGCACGTCCATATGCCGGCGATCGATCACGACTTTCGCGCCGTAACCGGTGAATACGTCGTCGTCCGCGCCCACCTCGTCTGCATAGTCCATGGTGTACATGAAGCCACTGCAGCCGGACTTGCGCACGCCGACCCGCAGCCCTATGCCGCTGCCACGCTTGGCCAGCTGCGCCTTGATCCGCTCGGCGGCCGCCTGCGTGACGTTGAGGTCCTCTGATTCAATTGTTGCTTCGTTCATAACGTCATGATCCCAGATTGACCAGCACACTGGCCAATGCATCGATTACGAGCAGGGCGGCATATCGCTCGCCCGGCGCAAGCGCCAGTGCCTGTTCGAAATCCTCTACCATCAGACCACGAGCTGCGTCGATCGTTCGATCGCCCAGCCACTCGCAGGCCCAGTCCGCACAGGCTACCGCAACCGGCGGTCCGAATACCGAAAAAACTGCGCGCCGGATACGCGGCGCATCTCCACGCGTGTCGATCTCGACCCGAAGACGACAGCGCGCATCCGCGCCCGGCGTATCGGCGACACCGTCACCGTGCCATTCAATGATGTCACATTCCGCAAGCGCGTGCCGCGGCGCCAGAAAACGAGGCAGCCAACCAGGCGCATGCGCATCAGTCATGCCGCCGCGGCCAGCGCGCGCAGGCGCGTGACCTCGGCAACGAAGCGCTCCGCGGCGGCGTCGATAACCGCGGCATCGGTATCCGCGCCGAGCGAAAAACGAATGCTCGCGCCGGCCTCGCGCGGGCTGCGGCCCATGGCACGCAGCACATAGGACGACTGGCCCTTGGCGGCACTGCAGGCCGCGCCCGACGACACCGCCAGCGCCGGCGCGCCCTCGGTCAGCCCCAGCAGCAGCGCATCGCCGTGCACCGCCTGCACGCTGACGCTCAGAAAAGCCGCCGCCGTGGTTTGCGGCAACCCGTTGCGGATGACGCCCTCGAGCCTGGCGGCCCGTGCCCAGAGGCGTTCGCGCAAATCGTGCAGACGAGTCTGCTCTACCTCGCGGGTTGCGCTCACATGCACCGCGGCCGCGCCGAAACCGGCGATCTGATGGGTCGCCAGCGTGCCCGAACGATAGCCGCCCTGCTGGCCGCCGCCCTGTATCTGCGCGGCCAGGCCGACACGCGGACGCCGGCGCACATACAACGCGCCGATGCCTTTCGGGCCACCGATCTTGTGGGCCGACATCGACAGCAGCGCGATATTCATGGCCTCGACGTCGATGGCGAGCCGACCGAGGCTCTGGGCTGCGTCCACGTGCAACGCCACGCCGCGCGCCGCGCACAGCGCGCCGATGGCGGCGATATCCTGAATCACGCCGGTTTCGTTGTTGACGTGCATCACCGACACCAGCGCGGTGTCGTCGGCGATCGCCGCGGCCAGTGCATCCAGATCGAGTCGCCCGTCGCCGTCGACGCCGAGACGCGTGACCCGTGCGCCGTGCTTTTCCAGCCATGTCAGCACATCAAGCGTGGCCCGATGCTCGGTCACCACGCTCACGATATGGGGGGCGCCGCCGGCGAACTCGGCCACGCCCTTGAGGGCGAGATTGATCGACTCGGTGGCGCCCGATGTCCACACGATGGATTCGGGCGCCGCGCCGATCAGGGCCGCCAGCGATCGCGCCGCGGCATCGATCTGTGCGGCGGCTACACGCCCAGGCGCGTGACTCGACGCCGGATTGGCCTCGGTCTCGACCAGCGCATGCTGCATGGCTTCGAACACGCCGGGCGCCAGCGGCGCGGTCGCGGCATGATCGAGGTAGAGCGCGGTGGGCGTGGTCATCCGAGCACCGACGCGCTGATATGACCCGGCAGACCCTGAGCGCCGCCGGCCAGCCGGCCGAGCACGAGCAGGAACCGCTGGATTTCGTCCAGAGTGTTGTCCGGCCCCAGACTTACACGGATCGCGCCGCGTGCCGTAGCCGGGTCGATACCCATGGCCAGTAGCACCGGACTCGGCTCGCCGGTGCCCGCCGCACAGGCCGAGCCCGAGGACACGGCGATGTCGTCGCGGTCCAGCAGCATGAGCAGGCCTTCGCCGTCGTAGCCGGGCACCGCGAACTGACAGGTATTGGCCAGCCGGTCGGCGTGGGCCGAAAAACGGATGACGCCGGGCATGCCGTCCAGGCCGGTCTCGAGCTCTTCGCGCAGGCCGCGCATATGGGCGATCTCGGCGTCGCGGTGCGTCATCAGACGCGCGGCGGCGGCGCCGAAGCCGACGATCGCGGCCACGTTGAGCGTACCCGAGCGCAGGCCCTGCTCATGGCCGCCGCCGTGCACGATCGGGTCGATGCCCAACTGCTTGTCGACGACCAGCGCGCCGATGCCTTTCGGGCCCTGGATCTTGTGGCCGGACAGACTCGCGCAGTGCGCGCCGCTGGCCGCGAAATCGAAGCCGTGCTTGCCGATCGCCTGCACGGCGTCGGTATGCAGCGCCGACCCCGCTTCGCGCACGATAGCCGAAATCGCGGGCACGTCCTGCAATACGCCGGTCTCGTTGTTGGCCACCATGATCGACACCAGCGCGACATCACTGCCCGCCAGCCGGGCCCGTAAATCGTCCTTGTCGATACGGCCTTCGCTATCGACCGCCACCCGCTCGATCTGCCAGCCGGCGGCGGCCAGCGCGTCGGCCGCGTCGGTGATGGCCGGATGTTCGATCGGCGAAATCAGCATGCGCCCGGGACGGCGCGCCGCCGCGGCCACGCCCTTGAGAGCCAGATTGTCGGCTTCGGTGCCGCCACCGGTGAAAATCAGCTGTGAGGGATGAGCATTCACCAGCGCGGCGACCTGTTCGCGCGCCGTTTCGACCGCGGCCCGTGCCTCACGGCCGGCGCGGTGCAGCGACGACGCGTTGCCGTGGCGTGATGTCAGCCACGGCCGCATCGCCTCGAACGCATCGGGATGCAGCGGCGTGGTGGCGTTGTGGTCGAAATAGACGGTCATCGCGCGCCTGCGCTCAGACCTCGTCGGTCTGACGCTCGCCCATCTGCTCCGACATGCGCTTGGCCAGCGCTTCCAGCTCGTCCTGGCGGCGCTCCAGCGAGTCGATATGGTCGAGCATGGCGTCGATACCGCGGGCGACCGGATCGGGCATGTCCTGAGACACGCCATACATCGAGAAGCCGATACGATCGGCGGTTTCCTGGCGACGATCCTCCGGGGTGCCGTCCTTGCACTTGACCAGCTTCGCCGGCACGCCGACCGCGGTGCAGCCGGGCGGTACTTCCTTGACCACCACGGCATTGGAGCCGATGCGTGCGCCGGTGCCGACCGTGAACGGGCCCAGCACCTTGGCGCCGGCGCCGACGATGACGTCGTCCTCGAGCGTGGGATGACGCTTGCCGGGATTCCAGCTGGTGCCGCCCAGGGTCACGCCCTGATAGATGGTGCAGTCATCGCCGATGACCGTGGTCTCGCCGATGGTCACACCGAAGCCGTGGTCGATGAAGAAGCGCCGGCCGATGACCGCGCCCGGATGGATCTCGATGCCGGTCAGCCAGCGCGACAGATGCGACACGAAGCGGCCGATCCATTTCAGGCGGTTGGTCCAGCACCAGTGGGCCACGCGGTGCCACCAGAGCGCGTGCAGCCCCGGGTAGGAGAAGATCACTTCCCCGATACTGCGCGCGGCGGGATCGCGCTCGAAAATAGCCTGAATGTCTTCGCGCATGCGAGCTAGCATTGATTGTCTCCCCGGAACAGGGCACGGCGATGGCACCCTTGCCGCACGGCATCGGACCACATCCCGGCACGGCCTGATCGGTAACGATATCGGTAACTATATACGCACTATTTCGGGTCGCGCGCGCCGGGATCAAGTGCCGACGGCGGATTGTCGTCATGTAGCGCCGTATGGGCCTTTCGCAGGGGCCGGCGCCGCGGGTCCAGTGCGCGCAGCATGCCGCGCAGGATATTGAGCTCGATGCGATCGGGCTCGGCGCGGTTGAACAGACGCCGAACCCGGCGCATCAGCACGCCGGGCAGTTCCGGATCGAGAAAGCCGCTGGTGATCAGCACATCGCTCATATGTTGATAGAACCCTTCCATGTCGGCCGACTCGACCGGTTCATGCGCCGGGTTCGGCTCGGGCCGGTCGCCGGCCGCCATGCGCAGTTCGTAGCACACCACCTGCACCGCGGCGGCCAGATTGAGCGAGCGATAGTCCGGATTGGTCGGCACTTGAAGATGCAGCTGGCACAGATCGAGCTCGGCATTCTCGAGCCCGCTGCGTTCACGCCCGAACACCAGTGCGACCTGATGGTCGGCCGCCAGCGAGATCGCGCGGCGCGCGGCGGTGCGCGCATCCACCAGCGGCCAACTGGTACTGCGCCGGCGCGCGCTCGCGCCGATCGCCAGCACACAGTCGCCGATCGCCTGATCGAGCGTGTCGTAGATACGGGCGGCGGCCAGCACGTCGTCGGCGCCGGATGCCCTCGATATCGCCTCGGGATCGGGAAAACGCTCGGGCGCCACCAGCGCCAGATCGTGCAGACCCATGACCTTCATCGCCCGCGCCGCGGCGCCGATATTGCCCGGATGCTGTGCGCCCACCAGCACGATCCGCAGCCGCGAGAGCCGTGCGCCATCGAATGCCGCTGGTGTTGCCGGGGTGGTTTCGTCGTCTTGCTGTGCCATCTGCTGTAATGCCATCTTCGTCCATCGCGCGCAAATGGTACGCTAGCCGGCTTTTCGCGGCTGTCCGGTGTGATTCACAGCCGCGGCCGAACCCCGAGCAGGATCCGCCGATGCAACCCTTGACCAATATCGCCGTCACCGCAGCCCGCCGTGCCGGGGACGTGATTCTGTCGTATTACCGACGCGGCGAGACCGGCGAAGTCACCGCCAAGCGCGGTCGCAACGACTTCGTCACCGAAGCCGATCAGCGCGCGGAAAAAACGATCATCGACACGATCACCCGGGTCTACCCGGACCACGCGTTCATGGCCGAGGAATCCGGCGAACAGGGGGATTCGGACACGATCTGGATCATCGACCCGATCGACGGCACCGCCAACTTCATGCGCGGCATCCCGCATTTCAGCGTGTCGATCGCCTGCCAGATCAACGGCGTGATCGAACACGCGGTGATCTACGACCCGGTGAAGGATGAGTTGTTCACTGCCGACCGCAATGCCGGCACATCGCTCGACGGGCGCCGTATCCGGGTATCGCGCACCGTGCATATGCGCCAGGCCCTGCTCGCCACCGGCTTCGCCTATCGCAAGAACGGCGATGTCGCCACCCACATGCCGGTGTTCAACCGCCTGTTGTCGGCCAGTGGTGATATCCGCCGTGCCGGCTCGGCCGCGCTGGATCTGGCCTATGTCGCCGCCGGACGCCTGGACGGCTTCTGGGAAATGGGTCTCGCGCCCTGGGACATGGCGGCCGGCATTCTCATGGTGCGGGCCGCCGGCGGCATCGCCGGCGACACCGGCGACGGCGACCCGATGAAGACCGGCAACATCCTGGCCGCCAATCCCAAGCTCTACCCGCAGCTGCTGGACAAGATCGTCAAGACCCCGTCGCGTAGCTGAAGCCGCGGATCGGGCTCTGGCGATTCGGCGACGGCTGCGGCATCCTCGAACCCTGTCTCATGCACGATAGGCGCCGCTCATGCGCTTCGGCTTTCTGGTATTCGATGATCTCGAAGAACTCGACCTGCTCGGCCCCTGGGAGCTGATTGGCGTCTGGGCGACGCAGTTCGGTGGCCCCGAACACTGCCTGCTGGTCGGCGAACACGATCGCCCGGTGCGCTGTGCCAAAGGCTTGATGCTTCGGCCCGATGCCACGTTCGACAGCTGCGCCGCGCTCGACTATCTGCTGATTCCGGGTGGGCGCGGTACCCGGCGCGAAGTAGACAATCCTCGCCTCATCGACTTCGTCACGACACAGGCGCGCCAATGCCAAGCCGTGCTCTCCGTGTGCACCGGATCGTTTGTGCTGCATCGCGCCGGATTGCTCTCCGGCCGACCCGCCACTACCCACTGGGCGTCGCTGGATCGACTGCGTGCCCTGGGTGACGTGGACGTCGTCGAACAACGCTACACCCACAGCGACACGATCTGGACATCGGCCGGCATCTCCGCCGGCATGGACATGACGCTGGCGTTCATCGCCGCTACCGCAGGCGCCGAGACCGCGGGCGAAGTTCAGCGGTGGGCGGAATATTATCCGGACGGCGTGCGCCATGGCAGCGCGCATACAGCGCCCGGGCTACCCGCGTATATCAACGAAGCCCCCGAGTAATAGCCAAAGCGAAGCGAGCAAAACGGGCGCCGCCCGTCCCCGCCCCGATGTCGGGGGACTAGCGGGTAACGCGCGCGGCCTTCTCGGCGTCTTCTTCCTTGGGCGGAAACAGATCGTGGCTCGTGATCTTCAGGCGTAGCGCCAGCGCGCTGGCCACGAAGATCGACGAATAGGTACCCACCAGGATGCCGATGAGCAGCGCGGTGGCGAAACCGTGGATGATCTCGCCGCCGAGGAAGAACAGCGCCAGCAGAGTGAGAATCGTAGTGCCCGAGGTCATGATCGTGCGCGCCAGCGTCTGGTTGATGGACGCATTGACGACCTCGTCAGGCGTGGCCTTGCGCATGCGCCGGAAGTTCTCGCGGATACGGTCATAGACCACGATCGTGTCGTTGAGCGAGTAGCCGATCACCGCCAGCAGCGCGGCCAGCACGGTGAGGTCGAAATCCAGGTGGAACAGCGAGAACACGCCCAGCGTGATCAGCACGTCATGCACGAGCGCGGCCACAGCACCCGCGGCCAGCTTCCAGTGAAAGCGCACGATCACGTAGATCAGGATCGCGATCACGGTATACAGCAGCGCCAGCCCGCCCTTGTTCACCAGTTCGTTGCCGACCTGCGGCCCCACGAACTCGACCCGGCGCAACTCGGCTTTGCTGTTCTGTGCGGAGAGCGCGTTCATCACCTTGGTGCTCACCTCGGAGCTTTCCGCGCCCTGCTCGCTCGCCATGCGGATCATCACCGCATCCGCGCTGCCGAAATGCTGAACGGTCGCATCGGGATAACCGCCGTCGGCCAGTGCCTCGCGCACGCTCTGCAGTTCGACCGCGTCGGGATAGCCGACCTCGACGACAACGCCGCCGGTGAAATCGATGCCGAACGTGAGCTTGTCGAAACCCAGGGAAACGAATGTGACCACGATCAGGAACGCCGACAGCATGATGGCGTACTTGCCATAGCCGACGAAGTCGATCGTGGTGTTGGGCTTGATCAGACGCATGACGGGCGGCCTATTGCAACGAATTTGACGTGATCGGAGAGGGCAACATGCCGGCTAGTGCCCTGTAATGTAAGTTCGCAAACATGAATTTCGAGTGATTTTTCGTGTCAGGCAAGGCGCGGCAACGAGTCATGGCCAGTGCCATGGCGAGGCGGCGCAACGCCGCATCGCGCGAAAAAGCGCCGACATTGTGTAGCGTATTTGCCTTACAGGACACTAGATCGACAGGCTGTTGAGTCGACGCTTGCGACCGTAGACCAGATTGGCGATGGCGCGGGTGCCCACGATCGCGGTGAACATGGACGTGATGATGCCCAGCGACAGCGTGATCGCGAAGCCCTTGATCGGGCCGGTACCGAAGCCGAACAGCACGACGGCGGCGATCAGGGTGGTGATGTTGGCGTCGGCAATCGAGGAGAATGCCTTGTCGTAGCCGGACTTGATCGCCGACTGTGGCGTGTTGCCGGCGTCCAGTTCCTCACGTATTCGCTCGAAGATCAGCACGTTGGCGTCCACCGCCATGCCGATGGTGAGCACGATACCGGCAATGCCGGGCAGTGTGAGCGTGGCCTGCAGCAGCGACAGCAGCGCCACGATCAGAACCAGGTTCATGAACAGCGCGGCGTTGGCGAACAGCCCGAAGCCGCGGTAGTAGACGACCATGAAGACGACGACGAGCAGAAAGCCCACGATCACGGCCAGACGGCCCTGGGCGATGTTGTCGGCACCCAGGCTCGGGCCGATGGTGCGTTCCTCGACGATGTTCACGGGGGCGGCCAGCGCGCCGGCGCGCAGCAGCAGGGCCAGATCGTGCGCTTCGCCGCGCTCCAGGCCCGTGGTCTGGAAACGCTTGCCGAAGGCGCTGCGGATCGAGGCCACGCTGATCACCTGCTCGACCTTCTTGCGGGTGCGCACTTCCTTGCCGTCGACATAGCTGGTGTCGACCTTGTTCTCGATGAACAGCACGGCCATGGGATCACCCACATGTGCCGAGGTCACGTCGAACATCTTGCTGGCCGCCTGACCGTCGAGGGTGACGAACACCGCCGGGCTGCCGCTTTGCTGATCGAAGCCGGACGAGGCATCCACCAGCTGGTCGCCGGAGGCGATGACGTCCTGATCGAGCAGGATCGGCTGGCCGTCGCGGGTCTCGTAGAGTTCGGTGCCGGCCGGCACGTTGCCGCTGCGCTTGGCGGCCTGGGCATCCTTGCCCTGGGCGACAAGCCGGTATTCCAGGGTCGCCGTCTTGCCGAGCAGACGCTTGGCCTCGGCAGTGTCCTGCACGCCCGGCAGCTCGACCACGATGCGTGAATCACCCTGGCGCTGGACCAGCGGCTCGGCCACGCCCAGTTCGTTGACACGATTGCGCAGCGTGGTGAGGTTCTGCTGCAGCGCGAAATCGGTAATCCGCTTGGCTTCGGTTTCCGTGAGCGTCGCCAGCAGCGTGTTCTGGGCGTTGGGCGCGGCCTTGAACTGCAGCACGCTGAACTCGCTGCCCAGCGCGCTCTGCGCCTCGTCCATCACCTGTTCGTTCGGAAAGACCAGGCGCACGGCGTCGCCTTCGCGTGAGGCGCGACTGTAGCGCAGCGACTGTTCACGCAGAAAACGCGGGATATCGCGGGCATAGCGGTCGTAGGTCTCGTTGAAGACCGTTTCCATGTCCACTTCCAGCAGGAAGTGCACACCACCACGCAGATCCAGGCCCAGCGCCATGGGCTCGGCACCCACAGACCGCAGCCAGTCCGGGGTGCTGGGGGCGAGGTTCAGAGCGACGGTGAAGTCATCGCCGAGCTGGCGCTTGAGCACGCCGGCGGCCTTGAGCTGTGTTTCCGCGCCGTCGTAGAGCGCGAGCAATCGACCGTCCTCGAGCGTGACCTCGATGGGCGAGACGTCGGCGTCGTCGAGCGTTCGCTGTACACGTTGAACCAGGGCCGGCGTGGCCGCATCCCCGCTTGCCTGGGATACCTGAACCGCCGGCTTCTCGCCGTAGAGGTTCGGCAAGGCGTACAGCACACCCACCGCCAGCACGGCCAGCAGCAACAGGTATTTCCACAGCGGATAGCGGTTCATAGCGGCCCGGTCAACGATCTGGGGCCTGTCGTGCGCGGCAGCGCCGCGACGACATGGCCCGTTAAATTACAGCGATTCCAGAGTGCCCTTGGGGACAACGCTGGTTACGGCGTTCTTCTGGATACGGATTTCGACACCGTCGGCGACTTCCACGACCAGGAAATTCTCGCCGACCTGACGAATCTTGCCGGCCAGCCCGCCCGAAGTGACGATTTCGCTGCCCTTGTCCAGGCTTTCCAGCAGCTTCTTGTGCTCTTTCGCGCGCTTCATCTGCGGACGAATGATCATGAAATACATGAACACGAAAAACAGACCGACCATGATCAGCGTCGGCATGATGCCGCCACCGGCACCCGCGCCGCCCTGCGCAAAGGCCGGGGAAATCAGAAAATCCATAGCTTGCCCTCTGAAGAAGTGTGTGCCATCCGACACGCAACAAGCGGCGTAGTATGCCACAGGGATTGTGGCCATCGGCGAGTCGTGTGCGCGCGTCGCGCCATCAGACTACCCATAACCGAACCAGGCCGCCTGCGCGGTGCCTGCCCCCTCGGGCGAGGCAAAGAACTCGCGCATGAAAGCGCTGTAGCGATCCGCCTCGATGGCTGCGCGGATACGCTGCATCACCCCCTGGTAGTAATACAGGTTATGCCAGGTGTGCAGACGCGCGGCCAGGATCTCGCCGCAGCGATACAGATGGTGCAGATAGGCACGGCTGTAGTTGCGGCAGGTATAGCAGTCGCAGGCTGCGTCCAGCGGCCCGGTGTCGTGACGATGCACGGCGTTCTTGATCTTGATCACGCCCTCGCTGGTGAACAGATAGCCGTTGCGGGCGTTGCGCGTGGGCATGACGCAATCAAACATGTCGATGCCGTAACTCACGGCCGCGACCAGATCCGACGGCGTGCCCACGCCCATGAGATAACGCGGGTAGTCGACCGGCGTGACCGGCAGCACACCGTCGAGCACGCTGGCCTTGTCGGCCCAGGCCTCGCCCACCGACACCCCGCCGATGGCATAGCCGTCGAAACCGATATCCACCAGCGCGGCCATGGATTCGGCGCGCAGGTCATCGAACACGCTGCCCTGATTGATACCGAACAACAGATTGGAGCTGTCGCCGTGGGCGGCCCGACAGCGCGCGGCCCAGCGCATCGACAGCTGCATCGAACTGGCCGCGTCGGCCTTGGCCACCGGATAATCGGTGCACTCGTCCAGACACATCACGATATCCGAGTTGAGCGCGTGCTGAACCTCGATCGAGCGCTCCGGCGACAGATACTGGCGCGAGCCGTCGATGGGCGAGCGAAACGCCACGCCGTCCTCGGTAAGCTTGCGCATCTCGGCCAGGCTCCAGACCTGGAAGCCGCCGGAGTCGGTCAGAATCGGGCGCTGCCAGTGCATGAAGTCGTGTAGCCCGCCATGGGTGCCGATCACTTCAGTGCCGGGCCTGAGCATCAGATGATAGGTGTTGCCGAGCACGATTTCCGCGCCCAGCGACTCGATCTCCTCGGGCGTCATGCCCTTGACCGTGCCGTAGGTCCCCACCGGCATGAAGGCGGGCGTGGCCACGTCGCCGTGCGGCAGATGCAGGCAACAGCGGCGGGCATTGCCCGATTGAGACAGACGTTCAAGATGCATGGCGGCGCAGTCTAGACGCCGCAACGTGTGCCGTCGACGCGTGACCCCGCATGAATGGATGGGTTGGACGATTCCCTGCCCCGGTTAATTGAGTCGCACGCAACCTCGCGCATACACTGCGCATCTTCCTGACGCCTGCATGGCACACGGGGTCCACATGCATATCGCTCGTCTATCGGCCACGCGCCGGTCATTTCCTGCTATCGCCTGCGCGCTGCTGGCCGTAGCCCTGGCCACGC
The DNA here is from genome assembly GCF_042643355.1 of Salinisphaera aquimarina. Classification (NCBI taxonomy): domain Bacteria; kingdom Pseudomonadati; phylum Pseudomonadota; class Gammaproteobacteria; order Salinisphaerales; family Salinisphaeraceae; genus Salinisphaera; species Salinisphaera aquimarina. Next base: position 290,798 of record NZ_JBHRSS010000010.1, on the reverse strand, counting down.
CGGCCGCGGCCGCCAACTATCTGCAATCACTGCGCACGCTGTCGCAGCGCGCCAACGTCAGCGCACTCGTGGTGCGCCTGGACAACATGTCCACCATTGCCGAGCTCAATCCGGACCAGCGCCTGACCCCGGCCTCGGTCAGCAAGCTGTTCGCGGTCAGTGCCGCGCTGGAACAGTTCGGCCCGGATCATCGTTTCGTCACCCGCTTCGCCAGCACCGGCGCGGTATCGGGCGATACGCTCAACGGAGACCTGGTGTTCGTCGGCGGCGGCGACCCGTCCCTGGACAACGCCGATCTGTGGTCGCTCATCGGCCGCCTGCGTGGGCGCGGCATAACCCATGTGACGGGTAATCTGGTAGTCGACGACGGCCTGTTCGGGGCCGTGCCCTGCCTCACCAAGGACCGCTGCGATGCGCAACGCCGCGCCTCACATGCCTACAGCGCACCGCTGTCTTCGGCCGGCATCAACTACGCGACCGTGCATGCCAGCGTCTACGGCGGTAGCCGCGCCGACGACCCGGCGCGCGTCGTGCTGCACCCGAGCACGCTGTCCGGTTATGCCATAGACAACCGGGTCAAGACCGGCCTGCCCGGCTCGCGCGCCACGATGACGGCGTGGCGCACGTATGAAAACGGCACATCGACGCTACACCTGCGCGGCTCTCTGCCCACCGACAGCGGCCCGTTCGAAGTCCACCGCGCGGTAACCGGGCCGGCCTCCGACACCGCCCGCGTGCTCGCCGCCATGCTCAGCGACACCGGCGTACGCATCGACGGCAACATCCGGGTACGCACCAACGCCGGGCGCGACACGCGCACGCTGGCGCAGGTGGAAAGCGATACTCTGGCCGAGCAGCTGATCCCGCTGATGGCCTATTCCAACAACTACATGGCGGATACGCTCACCCTCGATCTGGCCGCCGACAGCCAGTACAACCAGCCGCTGACGCTGCCGTTGGCCTCGCAGTCGCTGGAGGCCCTGGCCGACCGCGCCATGCGCCAGAGTTTTCCCACTCACCCCACGACCACGCCGGGCCCGATCTTCGACAGCGGCAGCGGCCTGGCGGTCAGCAACAAGCTCTCGGCGCGCGACCTGGTCGCCCTGCTCGGCTATATGTACCGCCAGAATGCGCTGTTCCCAGCGTTGTACGGCAGCATGCCCGTACCGCTGTCCGCGCCGTCACGTACCTTGAAACAAGGCAATTTCGACTGGCTGACCCGACTGACCGCCAAGACCGGCACCCTCAGCGAGCCGGTCACCGTGCGCGCGCTCGCCGGTTATTTTCGTCTGCAGGACGGCGGTTTCGGCGCGTTCGCCTTCGTCATCAACGGCACGCCGTCGCGGCCCGGACTCACCTATCGCCAGACGGTCACCGCCTATCAGACCGATATGGAAGCCATTCTTTCCGACTATTGATTACGAAACACGGCCTCATCCATTGGTCGCGGAACGCGCGATCGGTATACTGCGCCTCGACCATCGGCCCAGGTGGCGGAACTGGTAGACGCGCCGGATTCAAAATCCGGTTCTGGCAACGGAGTGCGAGTTCGATTCTCGCCCTGGGCACCATCGCCATCTCGATAATGGCGTGATGACTGATCCCGAAAAGCCCGCATCGATTCGATGGCGGGCTTTTTTATGGTGCGGCACACTGTCCATCGCCATCCGACAGCCTCTTGCATGCCTGCGGCGACCCCGTTGGCCCTACCGGATCTCGCCCCACGGCATGCTGGCGGTCGTCAGTCCCGAGCAAGGCGTCCTGCATGACCACTGAATCCGCGCTGATCAGCTTCGCGTTCGCGGCCACGTTGATGACCATCACCCCCGGTATCGATACCGCACTGGTATTGCGGACTGCGGTCGTGGAGAACACGCGTCATGCCTTGTGGGCAGGCTGCGGCGTGGTCACCGGCGTGCTGGCCTGGGGCTTGCTCACGGCATTGGGGCTGGGCGCGGTGCTGGCGGTGTCCGAGACTGCCTACCGGGTGCTCCAGTTCGCCGGCGCGGCCTATCTGGTCTGGCTGGGCGCATGCATGCTTTGGGCCGCAGCGCGAACCCGAACCGCGAATACAGCGCAGGAAATGGGCGACCACGATTCGGCGCAGTCCGAATCACGCGGTCGCGGGGCGCGCCGCTGGTTCGTACGCGGACTCCTGACCAACCTGCTCAATCCCAAGGTCGGCGTGTTCTACGTAAGCTTTCTGCCGCAATTCATCCCCACCGGCGTCAACGTGGTGGCGTTCAGCATGGTGTTGGCCGCACTCCATGCCGGGCTGAGCCTGCTCTGGTTTGTCGGCCTGGCGTTGGCGGCGCGCCCGTTCGAGCGCGTGCTGGCCCGGCCATCGACGGCGAGAGCGCTCGACGGCATCACCGGCACGGTGCTGGTCGGCTTCGGTCTGCGGCTGGCCCTGGACTCGCGCTAGGCCTGTTGCCCCGATTTCTGGCGATATCAGCAGTTACAGCCGGAGGCCGAAACGCGGGCCGATTGCCGTCATCGCCATGTAGAGCCCGATGGTCAGCACACAACCGATCACGAGCGCCGGCCAGAAGCCCATGCCACGGTTGAGCAGTGCCGGAATCAGCAGAAACATCGGCAGCGACGGCAGCACATACCAGAACGTCGCGCCGACATGCGCCGCCATACGTGCGCTGTCGTGGGTGTCGTGCCACAGCCAGATCATGCCCAGCAGCGAGATCAGCGGTAGCGACGCAATCAGCGCGCCGAACCCCGGACTGCGCCTGGCCACGCTCGATACCGTGGCGATAAGCAGGCCCGAAAGCACGCACTTGGCGATGAAATAGAACATGAACGGATTGAGTGTGGGAGCCGCCAGGCCATTGTGCCAGCGCCAAGAGTAGCGGCCCCGAGGCGCAGCTACACCGCCAGATCCTCGACGTGCCCAGCCATCGCCTGCCGCCGCGAGGGCGGCGGAAACAGCGCCATGCCGAGGGTGATGGGCCCCAGCCGACCCACGAACATCATGGCGATGACGACCAGCTTGCCGACCGAGGTGAGTGCACCCGTGGCGCCCAGGCTGAGGCCGACGGTGCCGATCGCCGATGCCGACTCGAACAGCAGCGGTAGAAAACCTTGTCGCTCCACCAGCATCAGCGTCGTGACACCGATCACCAGCGTGCCGACGTACATTCCGGTCGCCGCCATCGCCATCTGGATACGCGCCGCGCCGATATCACGGCCGAGCAGGCCGATACGCGCACGGCCGGCGAGCGTGGACCGCACGGCCCCATAGAAGATGGCGATCGTGGTCGACTTCAGGCCGCCGCCCGTGCCCGAAGGCGACGCCCCCATGACCATCGCCACGATGAGCAGCAGGATCGAGGCCGAACTCATGCCGGCGATCGGATAGGTATCGAAACCAACGGTGGTCATGGCCGTCATGGTCTGGAAGAAACTCGCCAGCAGCCGCTCTTCGAGCCCCAGCTTCGCCAGGCCGGTATCGGTGAGCGCGATAACCACGGTGCCGATCAACGCCAGCCAGAACGTCACCCGCAGGATGATGCGCGAGGTCAACGACCGCCGTTGGCGCGTCGTCAGCCAGCGCCACCAGTCGCTCATCACGATGAATCCGATCGCGCCGAGATAACTCAGCGCCGCCACCACCATGTTGATGCCCGTGTTGGCGCGATAGTCCTCGAGACTGTTGTCGAACAGACTGAAACCCGCGGTGCAGAAAGCCGAGATCGAATGGAATATGCCGTTCCATATCGGCTCGGGAGCGCCGGCGCGCGCGAACAGCAGAGCCAGTGCGGCCGCGCCAACCACCTCGATGACGAGCGTGAAGCCCACCACATTACGGATGAAACGCGCCAGGTTCATGCGCTCGGGCAACACGAAGGCGGTGCGCGCGACACCCCGGTGCATGTCGTCCAGGCGGTGGCGCAGCGCCAGCATCACGAAAGAGCCCAGCGTCATATAGCCGATGCCGCCGACCTGGATGAGGCCCGCGATGACCAGCTCGCCGAACAGGCTGTATCGCGTACCCGGACTGACCGTAGCCAGGCCGGTCGTGGAGACGGCCGAGGTGGCGGTGAACAGGTTGTCGAGCCAGGACACGCCGTGACCGGCCTGCGCGAACGGAAGACACAGCATCACGAAGCCGCTGGCGATATACAGCGCGTAGCCCAGCACGACCAAAGTGGCCGGGCGTCGGGAGCGGATGAACGCGCTGAAACCGCGCGGTTCGCTATTCACGGGATGCTTTCAGACGGTGCGTGCACGAAGCGATGGAGAGATATCTGAGCACAGCCGCGGGCTAGTTGCCACCGCATCGCGACGGCGCACGCCGGAGCGCACGGCGCTATTCTGTATCATGCGCGCCGCGATCGCCTTCCACGGCGATCAGCCTGACCTCGAATCCGGAATCCGCTGATGAATATCGACCCGCAACTGCTGCGCGACTGCCATGTCCTGGGGACACTCGATCGCGCGACCGTGCTGCTCAACCGCAACGCGAGCGTCGGCTGGCTGATCCTCGTGCCCGAGACCGAGGCGATCGACTGGCACGAAGTCGACGATGCCGAGCATGACCAGATCAGTGCCCAGATTCGCCAGCTGTCCGGCTTCACCGCGCGCTGGTTTTCGGCCGACAAGCTCAACGTGGCCACGCTCGGCAATGTGGTCGCCCAGATGCATATCCACGTGATCGCGCGCCACCACAACGACCCCTGCTGGCCACGGCCGGTCTGGGGGCATCTGGATGTGGTGCGCGACTACCCGGCCGCCGAGGTCGACGCGCTGCAGCACGCCTTGAGCGACGACATGGGCCTGGTGCCGGGCGGCATGTCATGAGTACCGAGGCAATTCAGGAGCTGGAGATGCGTATCGCCTATCAGGACGACGCCATCAGCCAGCTGAGCGACGTTGTCTACGAGCAGTCGCAGGAACTCGCGCGGCTGAGCGAACTGTGCCGACAGCTCGAAAATCGGGTGAAGTCGATGGCCGACGGCGAAGGCGGCGGCAGCGATGACAACGCCCCGCCGCCGCACTACTAGATCAGCCCTACTAGAACTGAATCCGGCCGCCGCCCTGGCCACCACCGCCGAAGTCGCCCTGACCGGGCACCTGAATCTGCTGGCTCTGCTGACGCTGCATTTCCTTGAGTTCCTCGATGGCGCGCTCGGCCGCGGCATTGACCGCATCGGGGAACTTGTCGATGGCACCGGAGAGCGAATCCGCATCCAGTTCGAACGACAGCGGCAGGCTACCCGCCGGCGTCATCAGGCTCGCCTGACCTTCGAAACGGGTCTCGCGCGCGGGGTCGTCGTCGCCCTCGGCGGTGACCGGCACCAGCCGACGGATACTGCCGACCTTAAGGTCCGTGAATGATTCCTCACGGAACATGTTGTCGGGGTCGATCTTGATTTCTGGCATGTCGTTGGCGGCCATGACTACGGTCCTTGGTTCAAATTATTGCGGCAAGGATAACAGCGCCCGCGGCGTCAGAACGATTGCTGACTCAGGAACGCGGCCGAAATCCGCGCCTTCAGCTGACGCTTGAACGCGTCGCGTAGCCGTGCGCTCGTTTTCTGCTCGTCGCTGCCCTGGACCAGTACCTGCTGCAGGCCGTTATAGATCGAATAGGTCTGGACGACGCCGTCGTGGTCGCGATCGTCGGTGCGCAAAAGCTGGGTGGAGGCCGATGCCGACAGCGTCACCTCGTCGCTGCCCGGTTGCCGGTGAACGATATACAGGATGCGAAGTACATACACGCCCGGCGGCAGCGTCTTGTCGCCCATAACAATGGCCGACCGGTTCATCGACGCCAGCTTGTCACGCGCCATGTCCGCGATCAGGTCATCGGACAGGCTCGAATGATTAGGATTGGCTACCGGGCGGATATCCAGGTAGACGGGCCGCTGTTGCGCGCTCTGCGGCGACTGAGCGAGGGCCGCACCGGCCATTGCCAGCATCGAAATCGCGACCAGGAGGGCAGCCAATCGTGTGTGGTTGTTCTTTTTTTTCATGAAGATACTTAAAGGGTGAGTGAATAAACGGCCGGCATCATGCGTACCCGTCGCGATCGCCTGAAGCGCGCGCAGCACCGAACAGACTGGCTGCTGTGCCTTCTACGCGGCGCTACGAAACGCCGACCGGAACCATGCGGCGAGCCGCCCTGTGGACGAAGGCGCGCGGCAATACAGGCCACCGCGATTGCCGCGGACACACCAGTCCTCAGAGCGCCTGGGCGTTCTGGAAGGCTGACGAAATACGCGCCTGCAGTTCTTTCTTGAACGCGGCACGCAGCAGTGTCTGCGCACGATCCAGATTCGGCCCCTGAACCAGGGTCTGCTGCATGCCGTTATAGACCGAGAAGGTCTGCACGCCGCCGTCGCCTTCGTTGGCCGTGCGCAGCAGTTCGGTCGAGGCGGCGGCAGCTAGCGTCATGCCGTTCTCGTCGGGCTGCTGATGGACGATATACATGATGCGCAGCACGCGTACACCCGCCGGCAGCGCCTGGTCCTTCATCCGAATCGTGGCCTGGCGCGCGCCCGACAGCGCTTCGCTGGCCATGGCCGCGACCACGTCCTCCGGCAGGATCGCGTTGTCGGCGTCGGCCACCGGCATGATGTCCAGATAGACCGGACGCTCGGGCGTGTCGGCCGTGGGGCCGGCCTGCGCCGCCATGGCGCTCTGCGAGAGCAGCATCACGGCCACCACAGGCAGCAGGCGGGCGATCCAGGTCATTCGATTCATGGTCATTTCCGGTCGTCAAAGCAAAGCCGGCTCGAGGCGTATGCCCGAGCTCGTGGCGTTAGCCTATCGCCTCGAACCGAAACCGCAGATTAACCGGTATTGCGCATGCCCGCGGCGATTGCGTTGATCGAACGCAGCACCGGGTCCAGCCAGGCGCGGTCGCCCTGCTCCCGGTAGCGCGCGAGCGCGACGATCTGGATATGATTGAGCGGATCGAGATACGGTCGGCGCCGATCGAGCGACGTCTGCAGCACGACATCGTCGTCGAGCAACGCCTGTTCGCCGGTGATCGCCAGCACGCCGGCGACCGCGCGATCGTATTCGGCGCGAATCTCGTCGAACACCGGCGCGTGCTCGCCGGCCAGCCGCGCGTAGCTGGCAGCGATCGGCATGTCGGCCTTGGCCAGCGACATCTGCACGTTATCGATGATGGTGGCGAAATACGGCCAGTCCCGATACAGCTGACGCAGGGTATCGGCGTCGACACCGGCCTGCGTGAGCGCGGTGCCCAGCCCCAGCCAGCCGGGCAGCGTATGCCGCGACTGCGCCCAGGCGAATACCCAGGAGATCGCGCGGATCGAGGATTTGTTCATCTTCGCCGAGGACGGCCGCGAGCCGGGCCGCGAGCCGATATTGAGCGCGCTGATCTCGGCCGTGGGCGTGGCGGCCTGAAAATAATCGAAGAAGGCATCGGTATTTTCGGTCAGCTCGCGGTAATAGCGTTCGCCGGTTTCGGCCAGGGTATTGGCGACGGCCGAATGATCGGCGTCGTCCGCGGCGATGCCGCTGGCCTTGAGCGTGCCGGTGACGCCGAGCGTGAGCTCGTGGATGGCGGTTTCCGGGTTGCTGTACTTGGCGAAGATCATCTCGCCCTGTTCGGTGAACTTGATATGCGAGCGCACCGTGCCGGGCGGCTGCGACATGATCGCCTGATGGGTCGGGCCGCCGCCGCGCCCGACCGTACCGCCGCGGCCATGAAAGAGCACACAGTCGATGCCGTGGTTTTCACAAAGCGTCACCGCGATCTGCTGCGCCCGGTAGAGCTGCCAACGCGAGGTCATGATGCCGCCGTCCTTGCAGGAGTCCGAATAGCCGAGCATGACCTCCTGGCGCAGGATATCGTCATCGCGCTTGCCGGCCGCGATGAAGGCGCGGTAGGCCGGATGCGCGAGCAGCGTATCGAGCACCGGCTCGATGTGTTCCAGATCGGCCACGGTCTCGAACAGCGGCGAGATCGCGAGCGCCGGCTCCTGGGCCTGGCCGGGCTCGTAGACGCCGGTCACGCGCATGAGCCACAGCAGGGCCAGCACGTCGGAGACGCTATGGGTCATGGAGATCACATAGCTGCCGAAGGCCGCCGTGCCCAGCGTGCGGGTGAATTCGCGCACCACGTCGAGGCTGGCCAGCGTATCCGCCACGTCGGCGGACACATCGAGCCGAGCGATGGACGGCGCGTGGTCGCGCTCGAGTTCGCGACCAAGAATTGCCACCCGCTGCGACTCGTCGCCGTCGGCGTAGGCCGTCTCGATGTCGAGCGCGCGCAGCAGTTCATCCACGCACTGGGTATGACGGGTGGATTCCTCGCGCAGATCCAGGCGCGCCAGATGAAAGCCGAAGGTCTCCACCAGCCGCTGCCAGTCCTTGATCTCGGCGTTGGCGATGGCGCCGTCGCCGTGGCTGACCAGCGATTCGCGCATGATGCGGATATCGTCGAGCAGCGCGGCGGCGCTGTCGTAGGCGATCGCGCTGCGTTCGCTGCGCTCGGCGCGCAGGCGCAGTTCGGTCTGGATCTGGTCCACCATCGCCTCGATGCGCTGGCGGATCAGATAGAGCTTGCGCCGGTACGGCTCGGCCGCGAAGCGCTCGGCGCGCACGCCGGTATGCGACGCAATCAGGCGTTCGTCGGCGTCGAGCGCCGCCCAGAAAGCGTCGCTGGGCGTACACCAGCGCGTGGAGAACGCCAGTCGGCTGGAGAGATTGTCGATACGGCGCAGATATTCGGACAGCACCTCGCGCGCCTGCATGCGCAGCGCATAGCGGGTTTCGCGCGCGGTGACATAGGGATTGCCGTCGCGGTCGCCGCCGATCCAGGAACCGAAGGTGAGCACGTTGGGCGCTTCGACATCCTCGTCATAGGCGTTCTTCAGCGCCCGTTCGAGGTTGCGGTAGATCACCGGCACGCTGGCGAACAGCGAGGCGCGGAAATAATACAGGCCGTTGCGAATCTCGTTCTCGACCGTCGGGCGGCTGCCGCGTACCTCCTCGGTCTTCCACAGCACCTGTATGTTCTGGCGGATATGCTCCTCGATCTCGGCTCGCCGCAGCGTATCCGGTGAGCCGAAAGTGAGTTCGTGAAACCATTCGAACAGACGACGCAGCGCATCCAGCACGGCGCGCGGCTTGGCCTCGGTCGGATGCGCGGTGAATACGGGCATGAACGACAACGACTCGAGCCGCTGCAGCGCGTCCTGCAGGCTGTCGCCGTTGGCGGCCATATCGGTGAACGTGCGGTTGAACGACCCCAGCCACTGCGGGTTGCCGTCGGCCGCCAGCGCGCGCCGCGTGCGATGCGCATGCAGTTCTTCCAGCAGATTGGCCAGATTGAAATAGATCGCGAAGGCGCGCGTGACTTCGGTCATGGTCTCGGCTGGCAGATCGTCGATCAGCGCCTGCAGTTCGGCGCGCTTTTCGGCGTCCTCGATCTCACGCAGGCCGATATAGCCCTGGCGCAGCGTCTCCACGGTATCGAACACGTCGGCGCGTGCCTGCGAACGCAGCACATCGCCCAGCAGCGCGCCGGCCGAGCGCACCTGGGAGCGCAGTTCATCGTCCTGCTGGCGAAGGTCGGCCTGACTTGCGGCCGGGTGGTTCTCGTTGATCGCTGGATTCATCGTTCAATCGTCACCGTTTCAAAGCGTTGATTCGAGCATAGCAGCGCTATCGCAGCTACAGACGTCGTCGCCTGACAGACATTCACTGCTCAGGCTTCTGCTACCCTTCACGATCTATGCCAAAACCCATGTCCTTCTGTCCCAACTGCGGCGCGCCGATCGAATTCCGCGTGCCCGAGGGCGACGATCGCAAGCGCAATATCTGCAGCGCGACCGGCGAAATCTTTTACCAGAATCCGGTCAACGTAGTCGGCTGCATCGTCGAGCACGAGGGCCGGATCCTGATGTGCCGGCGCGCGATCGAGCCGCGGCTGGGCTTCTGGACGCTGCCCGCCGGTTTTCTCGAGCTCGGCGAGACGATGCGCGACGGCGCCGCGCGCGAGACGCGGGAGGAAGCGCAGGCCGAGGTGGTCGACGCGCAGCTGTTCACGATGATCGATGTCACCCATATCGGTCAGGTGCATGTGTTCTATCGGGGCCGCCTGGCCGGTACCCACTACGGCGCCGGTCAGGAAAGCCAGCTGGTGGCCCTGCTGAACGAAGACGAGATCGACTGGCCGCAGCTGGCGTTTCCGACCATTTATCGAACCCTCCAGCACTATTTTGCCGACCGCCGTGCGGGCGAGTTCAGCCTGCACACGGAAACGCTGGGCGTCGACGACTGGAAAGCCATGCATCTGGCGCGCGAGCCCGACGTATCGTCGGGCAGCTGATAAACTTACGCGCAATTTTCCAGGCTTTATGACGAGGATTCCGGCATGACGTTCGTTGTCATCGAAAACTGCATCAAGTGCAAATACACCGACTGTGTCGAAGTCTGCCCGGTCGACTGTTTTCACGAAGGCCCGAACTTCCTGGCCATCGACCCGGAAGAGTGCATCGACTGCACCCTGTGCGAGCCCGAATGTCCGGTGGAGGCGATTCTGTCCGAGGACGATCTGCCGGCGGATCAGGCGGAATTCCTGCAACTCAACGCCGATCTGGCCGCCGAATGGCCGGTGATAACCGAGGTCAAGAAACCGCCGGAAGACGCCGACGAGTGGGCCGACAAGCCCAACAAGCGCGAGCTGCTCGAACGCTAGTCAGCGACCCGCGTCCGGCCCGCGACCATCACGGCCCGCGCCGGGCGATCAGCAGATCCATATAGGCGCCCTCGACCAGCGACGCGTCATCGATCGCGAGTGCACGCATCAGTGCCGCGGCTTCGGCCTGGCCGGCATTTTCCGGCTCTCGTTCGGCGAGCACCACCTCCAGTTCGACGAAATCACCCAACCCCTGGACCCGGTCGATATGGATGCGCGTGCGCCCGGCCATGAACAGCATCCGCGTCTTGATCACCTCGCCGAGCACGCCCAGCGCATCGGCAAGCGTCTGGCGCAGGCCGGCCGGGTCATCAGTGGCGGTACGCCGGTAGAACGACGGCTTCGGCCCGGCGGCGTCGGCGCGCCGGTAAAAGATCAGCTCGCCGCTGGCATCGCCGAAGTCACGCAGCTTGAGCCGACCCTCGGCGCAGGCGAAAAACGTATCGTGCTGTCGGATTTCGTACGGCCCGTCGTCAGCCACGGCCACCACGGCGCGAAGCAGCGATTCGCGATCGTCGATACGCGCCTTGATTTCGATATTACGGGCCATCCATCAGCCACGCGGATGATGTTCGGCGTGCAGCGCGGCCAGACGCGCGCGGGCGACATGGGTATAGATCTGGGTGGTCGACAGGTCGGCGTGGCCTAGCAGCATCTGCACCGCCCTGAGATCGGCACCGTGATTGAGCAGATGAGTGGCGAAGGCATGGCGCAGGGCATGCGGTGAGACCTGTGAATTGATGCCCGCCTGGTCAGCGTAGTGGCGAATCCGATGCCAGACGTTCTGGCGCGTCATGCCGCCACCGCGCCCGGTCACGAACAATGCATCGCTGGCCGCGGCGCCCAGCAGCAGCCCACGGGCGCTGCGCAGATAGTTCTCCAGCCAGGCCACGGCGGTATCGCCGAGCGGCACCAGCCGTTCCTTGCCGCCCTTGCCGGTGACCCGGATCACGCCCTGGCGGGTGTTGACCTGGGCACGACTGGCATTGACCAGTTCCGATACACGCAGGCCGGCGGCATACATGAGCTCGAACATGGCACGGTCGCGCAGGCCGAGATCGGTTTCGGTCGCTGGCGCATTCAGCAGCGCCTCCACGTCGGCCTCGGTGAGCGTCTTGGGCAGACGCCGCCCCTGGGTGGGCATGGCGATGAGCGCGGTCGGATCTTCCTCGATCGTGCCGGCTCTAAGCTGATAGCGATAATACTGACGCAGGCTCGACAGCAGGCGCGCGGCACTGCGCGGGCTCGAGCCCGGCGTGTTGCGCGCCGCCAGATAAGCCTGGATATCGCTGCGCTGGGCGCGCTCGATCAACGGTGCGTCACCGAGCCAGCGGGCGAAATGGGCCAGGTCGTTGCGATAGGCCGCGAGCGTGGCATCGGCCAGCCCGCGTTCGGCCCAGAGGCCGTCCAGGAAGGACTCGATGCGCAGCGCGGTATCGTCGTCGAGAGCGTCGATGGCAGCCATGGACGCGAGGGTATACTGGAGCCCATTTTTTGGCGAGACGACAAACCATGGCAGACGGAGACCAGACGCCGCGGACGCCGCGTGCGCGCTACGAAGCCGACCTGAAGAACGACGGCTTCAGCCACGATCCGGAACAGGCGAAAGCCGTCGATGCGCTCCAGGCCATCTACGACGGGCTGGTGGCAAACCGCAGCCACAAGAGCCTGTTCGGCAAGACCCGGCGGGAGCCGGTCAAGGGGCTGTATCTGTGGGGCGGCGTGGGCCGCGGCAAGACCTATCTGATGGACTGCTTCTTCGACGCCCTGCCGTTCGAGCAAAAGACACGGCTGCATTTTCATCGTTTCATGCAGAAGGTCCACGAGGCGCGCAAGCGCTACGCGAACCGATCCGACCCGCTCAAGCTGATCGCAAAGGAATGGGCCAGCGACCGCGTGCTCTGCTTCGACGAATTCTTCGTCTCGGACGTGGCCGACGCGATGATCCTGGCGCGGCTGAGCGAGGAACTGTTCGAACGCGGCGTCACCCTGGTGACCACCTCCAACGTCGACCCGGACGATCTGTACCGCGACGGCCTGCAACGCGAGCGCTTCCTGCCGGCGATCGAGCGCATCAAGCGTTATTGCCGGGTCATGCATCTGGCTGACGGCACCGACTACCGGCTCGATCATATCGACGAGTCGGCCACCTACCAGACACCGCCGGGCGAACGGGCCGACGCGGTGCTGGCCGAACATTTCGACCGCCTGGCCGCGCGCCAGCACGAAGCCGCCAACAACGTGAAGGTACTGGGGCGCAAGATCCCGATCCGCCGGCGCGGCGACAACGTGGTCTGGTTCGATTTCGAGGATCTGTGCCGCTCCAATCGCTCCGCCAACGACTACATCGAGCTGGCACGCGAATTCTCGACCATCATGATTTCGAACGTGCCGGTATTCGACGACAACGAGAACAATGCGGCCCGGCGCTTCATCAATGCCGTGGACGAATTCTACGACCGCCGCGTCAAGCTGTTCTGCACCGCCGCCGCCGAGCCGGACGATCTCTACGACGGCTCGCGTCTGTCCTTTGAATTCGAGCGCACCGCCAGCCGCCTGCACGAGATGAGCTCGACCGACTATCTGGGCGAGCCGCACCGGGCCTGATCGCGGGCCCGCACCGCGCATGCATCGGCGCGGTGCGTTATGCGTACACTCATCGAGTCGAGCGCACAGCGCGCGGAGGCACGATGAACCAGAACAACAACCCCGGTGCGGCCCCGCGTGTGGTCGTGCTGGTCATGGCTCTGTTGCTGACACAGGCGAGCACAGCCGATACGACCGCGCCCGGCGACGAGGCCACGTCTGCCCCGCTGCCCGGCCATCTGGTCGACGTCGCCGGCCACCGCATGTACCTCGACTGCGAAGGCTCCGCCGTCGATCACGGCGCGACCGTGATATTCGACTCGGGGCTGGGTGACAGCGCGGTCGTCTGGGCCCGCGTGCAGCCCACGATCGCCGGTTTCACCCGTGCCTGCAGCTACGACCGGGCCGGCTACGGCGAAAGCGATGCGCGCCGGCCGCCGCGCACCAGCACGATCATCGTGAGTGAACTGCATCAACTGCTCGCGCGCGCGGATATCGCGCCGCCCTATGTGCTGGTCGGCCACTCCTTTGGCGGCTGGAATATGCAGCTCTACGCCTCGACCTATCCGCAGGACGTCGCCGCGCTCGTGCTCGTGGACAGCAGCCAGGTCAACCAGATCGAGCGCTATCAGCGCGATGTCGGGGCGACGATTGCGCCCAAGGGCGATTTTCATTTCACCATGACCCCGTTCGTGCCGCCCGACCTGCCTCCGCTCGCGGCCGAGCGCGCCCGCGAGCTCACCTACGACCCGGTGACCTGGCGTACCGCTCACCACGAATTCGTGGCATTTCGTGTCAGCGAAGCCGAGGTTGCCGCCGCCCGGCCCCTGCCACGGGTGCCGATCATCGTTGTCAGCCGCGGCGCCGCCATCGACGCCAGCGATACCCGCCACGCCGAGCGCGAGCGGCTATGGCGCACGCTGCAACAGGAATTCGTGGATGCACATCCGGGCAGCGTGCACTTCGTGGCCCGCAACAGTGGCCACTATATCCAGCTGCAACAGCCGCAGCTCGTGATATACAGCATCTGCCTGGCGCTGGAGCGCGCCCACGAGGACAGCGGCGACTGTGCCCTGCCGGTGCCGCCGGCGAGCCTGCGCCCGAGCACGACAGCCGCCTCGCCGCGCTGATCGACGCTAATCGGTCTCGCGCCGGGCCACCATCGAGACCGTATCCAGCCGCATCACCACGACCTCGTCCTGATTGAGTGTTTCCACCAGAAAATGCACGAGGCCCATCTCGGGGCGCGATTTCGACAGCCGTTTTTCGGTCACCGTCACACGCGCGGACAGAGTATCGCCGGGATAGACCGGCCGCAGCCAGCGCAGATTATCGAAACCGGGGGAGCCAAGACTGGCCAGCGGCGCCTCGCGCCCGGTCATCATCATCTTCATGGTCAGCGAGGCGGTGTGCCAGCCGGAAGCGGCCAGCTTGCCAAAATAGGTGTCGCGGGCGCCCTCGTCGCTCAGATGAAAACGCTGCGGATCGTAGCGCCGGGCGAAATCCACGACCTCCTCGGCACTCAACGTCACCGGGCCCAGCACCACGCACTGGTCGAGCGGCAGATCTTCGTAGTGAATCACGAGGCGGCCTCACTGGCCGCACGGCGGCCGAACAGCCCGGCAGATGCGATTTCGCAAACCACCTCGCCACTCTGGTTGAGTACTTCGAAACGATTCTTGACCAGGCCCATCTCCGGACGGCTCTCGAGCACGCGAGTGGCCACGATCTCCTGGCGCACCGACAGCGTATCGCCGGCAAACACGGGCTTGTTGAAACGTACCGAATCGCAGCCCGGCGAGCCCATCGAGGCGGATTGCTTGAGGACGTTGTCCACCAGCATGCGCATGAAAATCGAGCAGGTCAGCAGGCCGGGCGCGGTCAGCGCGCCGTAAGGGCTGTCCTTGGCCGCCAAGGGGTCGACGTGGAAAGGCAGCGGATCATATTCCTCGGCGAAGGCGATGATCTCCGCTTCCGAGACATGATAGGCACCGTAGGTCTCGACATGGCCGAGCTCGAAGTCTTCCCAGTAACGCATCTGCCGACGATTTCCTTTCCGCGGGAACGGCGGCGACTATAGCAAGCGCGATCTCCGGGGTGAACAAACCCCGGGCAGAACCCGACCGCGAGGCGGGGCTACTCGTCGACCACCATGCCCTTGGCGCTGTCCATACCGGTCGCGCCGGTCAAGGTGGCGCTGTCGAAATTCGCGCCGCTGGCATCAGCCCCCGCGAATTTCGCGTTGCTGAGATTGGCGCCGTTGAATTCGGCGCTGCGCAGGTCGGCATCGCGGAAATCCGCGCCGGTGAGATTGGCGAACTTGAACAACGCGTGGTTGAGCGACGCGCCGGAAAAATTCGCGTTGGTCAGATCGGCGCCTTCGGCCTCGAAGCGCATCAGGCCCATGGACTGATTGCCCATGTCGGCGCCCAGCGATGCCTTGCTGAAATCGGCCTCGGCGTCGTTGCCCTGGGACAGCTTGGCGATTACCCGCGCGCCGGACAGATCGGCGCCCTTGAACACCGGCGACTGCTCACGCGATGGGTCCAGCCCGCGCGCGACCACCGGGCCGAACATATGCACATCGCGCAGATTGGCGTTGGAGAAGTCCGCGCCGATCAGCCAGGCGCCGTCGAGGTTGGCCCCCATGAGGTTGGCGCCGGTGAGGACCGTATTCTCCATGCGCGCGTTGTTCAGGTTGGCACCGGCGAGGTTGACCCCCGACAGATCCATGCCCGACAGGTCCAGGTGGCTCAGATCATGGCCGGAAAAATCGGCCGGCTGCTCCGGCGTCGCGGCATCCAGCTCGCCCTGTATTTCATCGATGGTCAGCTCGCCCGCCATCACCCCGCCGGCATGGCCGATGACCACGGCCGCGGAAAACAACAGGGACCAGATACGATTTTTCATCTATTCATTCCTCCGGACACTACCTGACACTCTGTGCGCACAGCAGGCACGCGCCTGTTTGTTCGGAGCATACGCATGTGGCGGTATGGCAACTGAACGCAACGCGAGGTTCCACCCCCTGCCGCTGGCGCAAACCCGCAGCCATCTCCAGTAATAGCAATTACCGTATCAGAATGCACGAGAATACAGGTATAGACCAAAGAATATGGACGCCCGACAGCGTCCGGTGCCATGCTCGGTGATCCAATAAAAAAAATCGTTACACCGTTTTACCAGCCCAAGAACGAGGAGATTCCATGCAATCCACCATGATGGACCGCCCGCTGCTGCTCGACGATATTCTCGAGCGCGCGAGCACCCAGTTCGGCGACGTCGAAATCGTCACCCACATGCCGGACAAGAGTCTGCACCGCGAAACCTACGCCGACATGGTGCGGCGTGCCAAGCAGCTCGGCCAGGCGCTGATCCAGGCCGGCATCAAGCCCGGCGATCGCGTCGCGACCTTTTCCTGGAACACCTACGCCCATCTGGAAGCCTACTTCGGTATTCCGATCACTGGCGCGGTGCTGCATACGCTCAATCTGCGCCTGCCCCCGGACGACGTCTCCTGGATCGTGGACCACGCCGAAGACCGTTTTCTGATCATCGACGATGTGTTGCTGCCGCTGTACGAGAAATTCGCCGACCAGGTCAATTTCGAGAAAGTGATTGTCGTGCCGCTGTCCGGAAAACCGGTACCGGACGGCATGACCAGCTATGAGGATTTCCTGGACAGCGCCGAGGGCGAGTTCGTCTACCCCGAGAAGAGCGAATACGACGCCTGTGGCATGTGCTACACCTCGGGCACCACCGGCAAGCCCAAGGGCGTGGTCTATTCGCATCGCTCGAGCGTGCTGCACGCCATGATCGCCGGCGTGCCGGATACCCTGAATCTGTCCTATAACGACACCATTCTCGCGGTTGTGCCGATGTTCCACGTCAACGCCTGGGGCCTGCCCTATGTCGCGACGATGACCGGCGCCAAGCAGGTCTTCCCCGGCCCGCATATGGACCCGGAAAGCCTGCTCAACGTCTACGAGGCCGAGCAGGTCAACGTCACCGCCGGCGTACCCACGATCTGGATGGGCATTCTCAACGCGCTCGACGCCGAACCCAAGCGCTGGAAGCTGCACCCCGAGATGCGCATGACGGTCGGTGGCTCGGCCGCGCCCGAAGCGATGATTCGACGTTTCGATGCCTATGGCTGCACCGTCATTCAGGCCTGGGGCATGACCGAGACCTCGCCGCTGGCCTCCGCGGCCCGGCTCAAGCCGTCGATCCAGAAACTCTCCGAGGACGAGCAGTACGCGCGCCGCGCCACCGCCGGCATGCCGGTGCCGTTCGTGGATACCCGCATCGTCGGCGACGAGGGCACGCCGCTGCCGTGGAACGGCGAGGACATGGGCGAAATCCAGGTGCGTGGCCCGTGGATCACCGGCAGCTACTACCGACTGGAAAACAGCGACGAGAAATTTACTGCCGACGGCTGGCTGCGTACCGGTGATATCGCCACCATCGATCAGGACGGCTATATCAACATCACCGACCGCACCAAGGACGTGATCAAGTCCGGCGGCGAGTGGATCTCCTCGGTCAAGCTCGAGAACGAACTCATGGCCCACGAAGACGTCGCGGAAGCCGCGGTCGTGGCCAAGACCGACGAAAAATGGGGCGAACGCCCGCTGGCCGCCGTCGTCCTTCGCGAAGGCCGCACCCTCGAGCCGGAAGCCCTGGCCGAGTTCCTGCGCGGACGCATGGAGAAATGGATGGTGCCCGACGACTATGTCTTCGTCGACGCCATCCCGCGCACCTCCACCGGCAAGTTCAGCAAGCTGGACTTACGCAAGAAGCTGTTCGACGAGGCGTAGCGGCGAGCACGCGCCACGCTCGGCCCGGCCTGCCTGACGGCGGCCGGGCTTTTTATTGGGGCTTTGTGAAGCCTAGGCGGGCGGCCCACGTGTGCTCGCGAGCGCAAATGCAATGCCTCGTCGCACGCTTGTTGCGGGGCAGCCGAGACTGTCGCACCAGCAGTTCTTCGGGTCCGCAAAGACGAGCGGCCTAGGGCCTATTGCCGTTTCGTGCGAGCGCCGCGTTGGCGTCCTCAAATCGCGTCAGGCAAGGCGCGAGTCGCCGGTCGTGGCTCTAGCCACGATCAAGACTTGCAACGCCGCCTGAGGTGATTTGAGGCCCAACCCTTCGGGACAAGGGCTGTTTTGCGGCAATACAGCGTTACAGCGCGCTTGCGTAGAATGACTACGCGGCACTTGCTGCGCCTCGTCTTGCCGCAAAACAGCCCTTGGCGCGGTCTCGCACGAAACGGCAACAGGCCCTAGCCCTCGACCGCAAGAGATTCTGTTTGGCCGAGATATTCGGATAAACGCGCGCTCAACTCGGGTTTGAGTGCCGATGACTGTTCGTCACCCGGAAAACGTCTGTCGGCCACGTCAGCCTTGAACTGTCTCGCGGCCCCGGTGATATCTTCGGCAACATTCAGATATCGCCGGGTGTGGCGCGGCTGGAAATCGGTAAACAGGCCGAACAGATCGTGGAACACCTGGATTTCGCCATCACAATCGGGCCCGGCACCGATACCGATGGTCGGGATATCCAACTGCCGTGAAATGGCCGCAGCAATCTCGGTTGGCACCAGTTCCAGAACAACGGCAAAAGCACCCGCGGCTTCGAGCGCCTTGGCGTCTCCGATAAGCTGCACCGCAGCGTCGAGGTTACGCCCCTGAACACGGGCGCCACCTAGCGTATGGGTGGATTGCGGCGTATAGCCAAGATGACCGCAGACCGGAATACCGGCTTGCACCAGACGAGCCACCGTTTCGGTGATTTCGGAGCCACCCTCGAGTTTTACGCCGCCAACCCCGGTGGTCTGCATCAGCCGACCGGCGTTGCGCAGCGCATCTTCAACGCTTATGCGATAGGTCATGAACGGCAGGTCCGCAATCACCAAAGCATGGGGCGCACCGCGCCGGACCATCCGGCTGTGGTAGATCACATCGTCCAGCGTGACTGCGAGCGTTGATGCCTCGCCACGCACGACCATGCCAAGCGTATCGCCGACCAGAATCACCGGAATGCCGGCCGCCTCGCACATCTGTGCCGCCGTGTAATCGTAGGCCGTCAGCGCGGCAATTCGTTCGCCCTTGTCTTTCATCGCGGCCAGACGGGACGGTGTGATCGGGTGCATCGAGATCTCCTGCAACGCTCATTGAAGACGAGCGACGCAGCGTTCCACTAGGAAGCCATCGAAGTCAACGCTAAGATAAATCCTGTATATCTCGTATTTTTCTAAGAGCCCATGACGTTCGAAGACCTGCGTATATTCGTCGCCGCCTGCGACACGGCCAACCTGAGCGCGTTGGCCCGCCGGCTGGGGCGTACCCAGTCGTCGGTCAGCCAGCGTATGGCTCGTCTGGAAAACGAGTTCGGGACTGCATTGATCGAACGCAGCGCCAAAGGCATTCGCCCCACTCAAGCTGGAGAGCTTCTGCGCGAACTGGCGCTTGAGAGCCTGGGTTCGATCGAGTTGGCTCGAGAGCGCATTCAGGCGCTGATTCATGGTGAACACGACACGCTGACCGTCACCACCGGTGGTACGACCGTTCGTCATTTCCTGAAGGATACGGTGGTGCGGTTCAAAGCCCGGCATCCGAATGCCCATATCCGATTCGTACCCGCGGGTTCGACGCAACGCTGCTTCGAACTGCTGAGAACAGGCCAGGCTGATCTCGCGCTCATCACCACGCATGAGCCGTCGCCCGGAATAGCCACGCGCGCGCTGGCGATGCAGGATTTCTACCTGCTCGTGAACGAGACTCACGAGCTGGCGAGCCGCAATCATCTGCGCCTGCAAGATCTCTGTACGATTCGTTATCTCGGACTGGCCGAAGGCACCGCCCATCGTCGCCTGATTGATCTCGCGGCGGCTGACCAAGGTCTGCAACTGACCCCGGAGTTGGTATTGGACGACTTCGATACGGCCAGCGTATTTGTCGAGCTCGGCCTGGGGCAGGCGATCGCGCCAGCGGTCCAGGCATACAATTTTGTCCAGAATGGCAAAGTTCGCGCCGTCCCTATCGTGGATATTCCGCCGGCGTCTTTTGGGTGGGGCTTTCGACACTGGAAGCACTTGTCTGCGCTGTCGAAAGACTTCGTCGACTTGTTCGACGACGCGCTCGGCCAGATGGCGTTCATCCCCGGCCTGCAGCTCATCGCCACAACGACGGGAAAGGCTCTGGCGCCG
The DNA here is from genome assembly GCF_042643355.1 of Salinisphaera aquimarina. Lineage (NCBI taxonomy): Bacteria > Pseudomonadati > Pseudomonadota > Gammaproteobacteria > Salinisphaerales > Salinisphaeraceae > Salinisphaera > Salinisphaera aquimarina. The sequence continues at coordinate 270,318 of NZ_JBHRSS010000010.1, read as the reverse complement.
CCCGCGCCCGGACCCAGGTGAGTTTCCGTTTGTAGCCGATAGCGCAACGCGGATAGTCACATACGCCGAAAGATCTTCGCCCGCCAAGAGGCCCGCGCAGCACGACGAATCCACGCAAGCCGGGGTCACGACTCGCGTGGATTCAAGCGTCTGGCTTCAAGTGCGCGATTACGGCACCGCTACAAATGGCGCGCGGCGTCCACCATATCGACCGCGTCCGGGCCGCCGGCGACCATCGCTGCATAGCCGCGTGCCTTGGGCAGGATCTGGCGGATATAGAAACGGGCACTGGCCTGGCGCGCCTGGTAGAAATCCGTTTCGTCGGTTTCGCCGTCGAGGGCCACCCGGGCCACGTCCGCGATACGCGCGGCATACCAGGCGCCGACCACATAGCCGGCCAGCATCATGTAATTGAACGCATTGGCCATCGCGACATCCTGCCCGCCCGCGATCAGCGTATCCGTGGCCTGCTCGAACAGATCGAGCGCGGCTGCCAGACCGGGATGCGCATTGGCGCCCGGCGCGGTGCCGTCGGCGGTGGCGCGCATGTCGGCAATCAGTGCTTTCATTGCCGAGCCCTGATCGCGCAGCAGTTTGCGGCCGACAAGATCGATCGCCTGAATGCCGTTGGTGCCTTCGTAGATCGGCGCGATACGCGCGTCGCGCAGATACTGGGCCGCACCGGTCTCCTCGACGAAGCCCATGCCGCCGTGGATCTGGACACCGGTGTTGGTCAGTTCCACGCCGAGTTCCGTGCCCCAGCCCTTGACGATGGGAATCAGCACATCGACACGCGCCTGGGCGGTTTTGCGCTCGGCCGCATCGTCGCTGGATTCGGCGACGTCCATCTGGCTGGCGGTGTCCAGACACAGGGCCCGCAGGACATCGATCTGGCTGCGCATGGTCATGAGCATGCGCTTGACGTCGGCGTGCTCGACGATGGCGGTACCGCCCTGCTGGCGGTCACGCGCATAGGTCAGCGCGGCCTGATAGGCACGATCGGCCACGCCCAGCGCCTGCAGGCCCATCTTGTGGCGGGCGGCGTTCATCATCGTGAACATGCAGGCCAGACCGCGGTTTTCCTCGCCGACCAGATACCCGAGCGCGCCGTCGCCCTCTTCACCGTAGGTGATGGTGCAGGTCGGACTGGCGTGGATGCCCAGCTTGTGCTCGATCGACGCACAGCGCATGTCGTTGCGCGCGCCGGGGCCGCCGGCGTCGTCGAGAATGAATTTCGGCACCAGAAACAACGAGATGCCTTTCACGCCAGCGGGCGCGTCGGGCAGCCGGGCGAGAACCAGATGGATGATGTTGTCGGCGACGTCGTGCTCGCCCCAGGTGATGTAGATCTTCTGGCCGAACAGGCGATAGGCGTCGCCATCGGCCTGCGCGCGGGTACGCACGGCGGCGAGATCGGAGCCGGCCTGTGGCTCAGTGAGATCCATGCACCCGGTCCATTCGCCGCTGACCAGCTTTTCCAGATAGCGCGCCTTCTGCTCATCGCTGCCGTGATGCGACAGGGCCTCGACGGCGCTGGCGGTCAGCAGCGGGCACAGGGCGAAGGACATGTTGGCCGCGTTCCACATCTCCGTGGCCACCGAGCCGAGTACCCGCGGCATGCCCATGCCGCCGTGATCGGGGCTGCCGGTAAGGCCGTTCCAGCCGGCCTCGACGTACTGCCGGTAGGCATCGCCAAAACCCGGTGCGGCGGCGACGCCCTCCGGTGACCAGGTCGCGCCTTCGGTATCGCCGACCCGGTTGAGCGGCGCCAGCACCGACCCTGCAAAACGGCCGGCTTCCTCGAGGATGGCGTCGACCGTATCCGGCTCATATTCATCGAAGCCCGGCAACGCACGGATACGGGCCGCGTCCAGTACTTCGTTGAGGATAAAACGCATGTCGCGGGTCGGCGCTCGATAATCAGCCATGAGGAGCCTCTCGTGGATATTCTTCTTGCAAATGTGGCGTGCCGATCGCATCTGCTCGACGCCGGCATTCTGCATGGTAAGGGTAACCGGCATTACGCACCGGTCGTGGTCCGGTTACAGGCGCTGGCAATCCGCTGCCCCGCGCAGCGGCCGTGCCGGCAGGCGGTCGGTCGCGAGCCGGTTGCCGCGATACAAGGAACATACGGCGGACCGGCGCTGTCGAAGCGGCGATTTTCCAGGAACCGACGTGCTACGTGATGGCCGCGGTCGGCATGAGCACGGCCCGGCGTATGTTTGCCGCGCGGCGCTGCTTTTACGATAAGCTATTGAAGGCGTGAACATTCGCCTTCGAGGCAGGAATAGAGAGGGGAACCGGGTGGTCCGCCTGCGGCACGGAGTGCTGCAGCGTGGGGACACTCGTTTTTTTTCAACGATTTGCACGCGGCATGCGCCGTGGCATCGTTACTGACAGAGGCGCTGCGTTGCCCCGCCCAAGAACGATCGTATTTTCGCTGTGTCTGGCTGCGCTACTCTACGTCACCCTGGTGGCGGGCATCGACAGCGGGCGCACCTTCGCCGCGATGCGCAAGCTCGACGTGGTCTGGTGGCTCATCATCCTGGCGCTGTCGCTGTTCAACTACGCGCTGCGTTTTGTGCGCTGGCACGGCTATATGCGCTGGCTGGGCCATCGGCTGGCGCCGGCCCGGCACGCGCTGATCTATATCGCCGGTTTCGCCCTGACGACCACGCCCGGCAAAGCCGGCGAGGGACTGCGCTCGGTCTATCTGGCGCGCCTGGGCGTGTCGTATGCGCACAGCCTGGCGGCGTTCTTCGCCGAACGCTTTCTCGATCTGCTCGCGATCGCCCTGCTCTCCATGCTGGTGCTGATCGCGTTTTCCGGCTACGTGTGGTGGGTGATCGCGCCCCTGCTCGGCCTGGCCGCGCTGCTCATGGCGATCCGTCAGCGGCGCCTGCTCGAATCCATGCAGGCGCGTTACGCGAGCCCCGACACGCGCATCCAGACATTGCTGCATAACATCGCGGCAGCCTGGGATCAGGCGTTTGCGCTGCTTGCCAATCGGCCGCTGTACGCCGGGCTGGCGATCGGCCTGGTGGCCTGGGCGGCGGAGGGCATATCGCTGTTCGTGGTCGCTCACGCGCTCGGCGTGAGCATCGGCCCGGAAACCGCGATCGGCATTTACGCGGTGAGCATGCTGGTCGGCGCGCTGTCGTTCATTCCCGGCGGCCTGGGCAGCACCGAGGCGGTGATGGTCGTGCTACTCAAACTCTCCGGTGCCGACACCAGCACGGCCATAGCCATCACCCTGATCGCGCGTATCGCGACGCTGTGGTTTGCGGTCGTGCTCGGGCTGTTCTCACTGAGCGCACTGGAAATCGGGCGCCGCCGCAACCCATCCATGGCCGCCGCCGCAGCAACGGATCCCCCACAGACGCTGGACAGGACGAGTCGATGAACATGCAGGTGAATACGGTAGCCGATCCGGCAGTGGACGAGACCGATCCGGTGCCGCTGGTCGTCGATCTCGACGGTACATTGGTGAACAGCGATCTGTTGATCGAGTCCGCTTTCATGGTGGCGCATCGGTCGCCCCATAGCCTGGTCAAGCTGCCGAACTGGCTGCGCAGCGGCAAGGCGACGCTCAAGGCCGAACTCGCCCGCCGCGCCGACCTGGGCATCGCCGATCTGCCCTACAACGAGGCGCTGATCACTTTTCTGCGCGCCGAAAAGGCCAACGGCCGCACGCTGATTCTGGCCACCGCATCGAACGAGAAATACGCCCATCAGGTCGCCGAGCATCTGGGCCTGTTCGACGCCGTGCTGGCCAGCGACGCACGCACCAATCTGTCCGGTCAGACCAAGCTGGACGCCCTGCGCGCACATCTCGACGGCGGCGCCTTCGACTACGCAGCCGATGACGACGTCGACCGTGTCATCTGGCGCCACGCCCGCAAGGCGGTGCTGGTCAACGCGGATGCAAAGCTCACCGCGCATATGCGCGACGAGAGCAATCTCGGCGATACCTTCGAGCGCGAACATGCGGACTGGCGCACCTGGGCGCGCGCGCTGCGCATCTATCAGTGGGCCAAGAACGGGCTGATCTTCGTGCCGCTGCTCGCCGCGCACGAGCTGGCCGACGTCGGCACCGTGGCGATGGCGCTGCTCGCCTTCATCGCCTACAGCCTGCTCGCTTCCAGCGTCTATCTGCTCAACGATCTGGTGGATCTGGGCGACGATCGTCAGCATCCGCGCAAGCGCGAGCGTCCGTTCGCTTCCGGGCGGCTGCCGATCCTGCACGGCGCACTGGCCATCCCGGTTCTGATCCTGGCGGCGTTCGTGATCGCCCTGTTCCTGCCGCCGCTGTTCTGGCTGGTGCTGGCCACCTATTACGTACTCACGCTGGCCTATTCGCTCGGGCTCAAGCAGCTGGCGCTGCTGGACGTGCTCACGCTGGCGGGCCTGTATACGTTGCGCATCATCGCCGGCGGTGCCGCCACCGGTATCGAGCTGTCGTTCTGGCTGCTGGCGCTGTCGATGTCGATTTTCCTGAGCCTGGCGATGGCCAAGCGCTGCACCGAACTGCTGGTGATGAAGGAACACAGTGGCGACGCGCCGCTCGGGCGCGGCTATGTGGCCTCCGATCTGCCCCCGCTGCGCAGCCTCGGCACCGCGGCCGGCTATACCAGCGTTGTCGTGCTGGCGCTGTATATCAACAGTCCGGACATCACCGACCATTATTCGCATCCGGCACGTATCTGGCTGCTCTGTCCGGTGGTGCTCTACTGGATCAGCCGGATCTGGCTGACCACGCTGCGCGGGCAGATGCACGACGACCCGATCGTGTTCGCCGCACGCGATACCGGCAGCCGCGTCTGTGTGCTGCTGGGCGCGCTGATCATGTTCCTGGCCTTGTGAACCGGCCCGTATGAGCTCAAGCGACTACGCCTCCTGGGGTCGTTTTCCGGCGAGCACGCCGGCCGAAGTCCAGCGCCCTGGCGCCCACGGTGCACTGCCGCCCGGTGACGGCCACACACGGCTGGCCTACGGCAACGGGCGCAGCTACGGCGACAGCTGCCTGAACAACGGCGGCGCGCTCATCGACATGCGCGCCCAGGATCGGTTCATCGCCTTCGACCCCGCCACCGGGGTCCTCGAATGCGAAGCCGGGGTGCTGCTCGCCGATATCCTGGCACTGGCCGTGCCCCAGGGCTGGTTTTTGCCGGTCACCCCCGGCACCCAGTTCGTGAGCGTCGGCGGCGCCATCGCCAACGACGTACACGGCAAGAATCATCATGTCGCCGGCACCTTCGGCCGGCACGTGCTGGAACTGGAGCTGCACCGCAGCGACGGCGAACACCTGCGCTGTACACCGCGTGCCAACCCCGAATGGTTTGCGGCCACCATCGGCGGACTCGGACTCACCGGCTTGGTCACGCGCGCGAAGATTGCGCTGCGTCGTATCCAGGGCGCGTTCATGGATGTGGATACGCTGCGCTTTGCTCATCTCGACGCTTTTCTCGAGCTGTCCGCGGACTCCGACACCGACTACGAGTACACGGTCGCCTGGGTGGACTGCACCGCCCGCGGCAATCGGCTGGGTCGCGGCTGGTTCATGCGCGCCAACCACAAGCCCGCGCTCGGCCAGCGCCCCGACCCCGGCCGCCGCGACGGCCCGACCTTTCCGTTCGTGGCTCCCGTATCGCTGATCAACCGGGCCACGCTCAAACCGCTGAATACGCTCTACTATCACCGTAAACTGCGCAGCCAGAGCCGGGACACGCAGCACTACCAGCCGTTCTTCTATCCACTCGACGGCATCGCCCACTGGAACCGTGCCTACGGCCCGGACGGCTTTCTGCAGTATCAGTGCGTGGTGCCGCTGGCCGATGCGAAAGCGTCCATCGCCGAGCTGCTGGACCGGATAGCGGCCGCCAACGCCGGCTCGTTTCTGTCGGTACTCAAAATGTTCGGGGATATCGCCTCACCCGGGCTGCTGTCGTTTCCGCGCCCCGGCGCGACCCTTGCCCTGGATTTCCCCAATCGCGGCCCGGACACGTTCCGGCTGCTGGACGAACTCGACGCCGTGGTCATGGCCGCGGGCGGCGCGGTCTATCCGGCCAAGGACGCGCGCATGAGCGCGGCCGCCTTCGATCGCTACTTCCCGGCATGGCGCGAATTCAGCGCCTATATCGACCCCGGTTTTTCGTCGGATTTCTGGCGCCGCGTCACCGGCCACGATTCAGAGCACAACGCATGAAAAAGATCCTCATCGTCGGCGCCACGTCGACCATCGCCGAACATACCGCACGCCTGTTCGCCGCCGACGGCGACGCGCTGTTTCTGGTCGGCCGCAAGGCCGAACGGCTGACCGCGATCGCCGACGACCTGAGCGTGCGCGGCGCCGCCAAGGTCGGCACCCACGTCATGGACGCCGACGACCTAGGCGCGCACGCGGCCATGATCGACGCCGCCGAGGCCGCGCTGGGCGGGCTGGATACGCTGCTGGTGGCCTACGGCACGCTGCCCGATCAGGCGGCCTGTCAGGCCGATCCCGCGGCCGCGGTGGCCGCATGGCAGACCAATGCGGTGAGCGCGATCGCGCTGATCACCGATGTGGCCAATCGCTTCGAACGCCAGGGCCACGGGCTCATCGCCGCGATCTCGTCGGTGGCCGGCGATCGCGGCCGGGCCAGCAACTATGTCTACGGCAGCGCCAAGGCCGGGCTCAACGCGTTTCTCGACGGTCTGCGGCATCGCCTGTTCAAGGCGAACGTGCAGGTGCTCACCATCCGTCCGGGCATGGTCGATACGCCGATGACGGCGGAGTTCGACAAGGGGCCGCTGTTCGCGCAGCCCGAGAAGGTCGCCGCCGATATCCACAAGGCGATCGGCAAGCGCCGCGCGATACTCTACACACCCGGCTTCTGGCGGCTGATCATGACGGTCATCAGCTGCGTGCCACGCGCCATCTTTCATCGCAGCAGTCTGTGAAGCCGATCGACCGTCCGTATCCGCGCTTTCATCCGCTGGCCTGGCTGACCGGCCTTTACCTAGTATCGCGGCTGGCCTTCTGGCTGGTGGGCGTGCGCTTCGACCTGCGGCCGCTGAATACGTCCTGGCAGATTCTCGACCCGGTGTTGCTGCGCCACAATCTGCTCGAGAGCGTGTTCTACATGCCCGGCCAGCCGCCGCTGTACAACCTGATGCTCGGCGCGGTGCTCAAGATCAGCGACAACGACGTTGTGCTCGCGCTCATCTTTCGCACGCTCTACAGCGCCATGGCCCTGGCCAGCGTGCTGCTGCTGTATGGGGTCATGCGCCGACTGGCGGTCAACCGGGTCCTGAGCTTCCTGGTCGCGGTCGTGTTCATGCTCACCCCCGCGCTGGTGCTCTATGAGGCCATTCCCTACTACACGCTGCCGATTCTTGTACTGCTCGGCCTGATCGCCTGGCTGTTCCAGCGCTGCGTGCAACAGGTCACCTTCGGCCGGGCGTTCGCGCTGTTCGCGGCCATGGCGGTGCTGATCTACGTGCGTTCGATGTTCCAGTGGCAATGGTTCGTGGTACTGGCCGGATTCTGTGTGCTGGTGATGCCGGGCCACCGCCGCCAGGTGCTGGCCGCCGCGTTGGTGCCACTGCTGATCGTGTTCGCACTCTATGGCAAGAACGTGATGGTGACCGGGCATTTCGCGACCTCCGACTGGATGGGCATGAGCCTGTCCAAGCTGACCACGCTGGCCATCGATCACGATGAGCGCCAGCGCATGGTGGACGCGGGCGAGCTGTCGGACATGGCCATGATCGACTTTCCCTTCAGCCCGCCGGACGTCTATGCCGGCATCTTCGATGCCACGCCGGCCACCGGCATCGCCGTACTCGATCAGAAACGCCGGTCCACGGGCCACGTCAACTACAACCATCTCGCCTATGCACAGGTATCTCAGCAGGCGCTCGACGACGCCCTGACCTCGATCAAGACCCATCCCGAGGTCTATCTCGGCTCGATGAAAACGGCCTGGCTGATGTTCCTGCGCCCGGCCAGCGATTACCCGTTCCTGCGCGACAACCGAGCCGAGATCGAACCCTGGAGCCGGGCGTTCTCGACGCTACTCGCGATGCAGCCCATGTATCCGGAAAAACCCGGCTTCGATCTGGAAAAAGGCCAGATCGGCTGGCTGATCGCGGCCGGCTACACCCTGGCAGTGCTGTTCGGCCTGTTCATCGGTATCCGCTGTCTGCTGCGCCGGCGCGTGAGCGCGGTCGAGGCGACGCTGATCTTTCTGTGGCTGAACATCATGTATGTCAGCGTCATCGGCAACGCTTTCGAGGTCGACGAGAATCAGCGCTTCCGGTTTTCGGTGAATCCGTTCATCGCCACGCTGCTGGCGGTGATCGCCCAGCGGCTGCTGTCAGCGATCCGGGCCGGACGTCTGACCCGTGGCCAACACCCGCGCCAATCGCCGTAGCGTCGGTTTCAGATCGGCGTAGAGGCGCGTGTAGACGTCGCGGTAGAGCACGGCATAGCAAGCAACTACCGCGGGCCTCGGCTCGAAACGCGCACCGGCGTGCACCATGGCCGCGGCTGCGGCGCGATGATCGGCGTGCCAGCCGAGACCTACCGCGGCATTGATGGCCGCGCCCAGGCCGCTGGCCTCGAAGGTATGGCTGCGTTCGGCGGGCAGGTCGAACATGTCCGCCAGAATCTGCATGGCCTGATCGGACTGCGACCCACCGCCGGCCACCCGCAGCCGGGTGATCGGCGTGCCGCTGCGTTTTTCGATCCGCTCGCGCCCTTCGCGCAGGCCGAATGCCAGTCCTTCGAGGATTGCCCGGTACACATGGGCACGGGTGTGGACTTCGGTGAAACCGACGATGGCCCCGCGCGCCTCCGGGCCGGGCTCGCGTACGCCGGGCGCCCAGGTCGGCATCACCATCAAGCCATCGCTGCCGGCGGCGATCGGCGCGATCGCCTCGTCCAGCAAGGCCTCCGCCGGCCGATTCTGATCCGCTGCCGCACGGCGCGTATCGGCGGCGAATTCCCGCTTGAACCAGGACACCAGCCAGAAGCCACGATAGATCTGGATCTCGTCGGTAAAGGCATCGGGCATGGCCGCCGGATACGCCGGCACGAACCGGGTGATTTCACGATACTGCTGGCGACAGGTGTTGATGGTGGCGGTGGTCCCCAGCGACACGCAGGCAGTCTCGGGCCCGGTCGCGCCCGCGCCGAGCACTTCGCAGGCCTTGTCCGCTCCGGCGGCAAACAGCGTGAGCCCCGCGGGCAGGCCGAGTGATGCCGCCGCGGGCTCGGTAAGCGGCCCGATCGGCGCGCCCGGCTCCACCAGTTGCGGCATCTGCGCGGGCGCGAGCGACAGTGCGTTCCATTTCCAGTCGCCCGCCCTTGCCCAGCGCCGATGCTTGTAGTCGAAAGGGATATAGCCGACCTGAGCGCTCACGCTGTCGGCCCAGCGCCCGGTCAGACGCTGGGTGAGATAGCCCGACAACAGCACGGCGTGCGCAATATGCGCATGCTGATTCGGCGCATGAGCGGCCAGCCAGTTGGCCGGCGCCGCGCGCTGGAGCTGCGCGATCACCGGCGCCGCGCCCACCAGCGGCGCGAGCAGGCGCAGCGCAAGCGGTAATCGCGGCACGCGGTCGGCGCGCCGCTGGTCGAGCCAGGACACGGCCGGCATGATCGGCTCATCCCGGGCGTCCAGAAATACGGTGGTCGCACGCTGCGTGGTCAGGGCCAGGCCGGCAATGCGTCGTTCCAGGCCCGGATGATCGCGCCACAGCGTCTGAGAGGCACGAGTGATCGCCTGCCAGAACAGGTCCGGGTCCTGCTCAGCGAAACCCGGTTCGGGCGACACATACGGCGGATCGATAGCGATCTGCGCGCGTGCGGACAGCGTGCCCGCACGATCAAAAACGAGTGCACGCACGCTCTGGGTGCCCACGTCGATGGCCAGGATGCGATCGGCTTCGGCCATCACGATCGGACCGGCGCGTGCACGGCACGCCAATGGTCGCGGTAGCGCACCACCTCGGTCTGCCAACGCTCGTCGTCCCAGCCGAGCAGGCCGGTGCACATCGGCCGGATCAGGTCGAGCACGTCGACACCGCCGTCGGTGAGCAGCAGGCCGATACGTGTGCGCCGCAGCAGCAGATCGTCCAGATGCTCGACCGCCTCGTGCAGAAGCGCAAAGCGCAGTTCGGCGATGATGTAATCGCTCGCTCCCAGACGCCGGTCGTCGCCGGGCATTGGCGCCATCGCGGCATAGGCCGGTCCGTAGCGATGCGCGCGCTCGCCGGCGGCACCGGTCGCGGTCACGCGATGCTGGATGATCGGGTCCTTGCGGCTCAGCCGCAGACCGCGACCCAGGGCCGTGCCGACCTGCGTCAGCGCCTCGTGGGCCGTGACCCGGAAAGTGGTGAGCTTGCCGCCCATCACGCTGATCAGCCCCCGTTCCACGATGATTGCCGACTCGCGCGATTCCTGCGACGCGCTCGCCCCCGGCTCGCCGCGCAGCACCGGACGCACGCCCGCATAACTCGATACAGCCTTGTGGGCGCGCAGATCCAGCGCCGGGAAATAATGCCGGGCGGCGGCGATCAGATAGTCCGATTCCGCCGCGCTCATGCGCGGCACCTCGTCTATCGACGACTCGTGGTCGAGATCGGTGGTGCCGAGCACCGTCGCCCCCTGCCAGGGAATCGCGAACAACGGCCGCCGGTCGTCGGGATGAAATAGCGTGATCGCGCGCGCCACCGGCAGGACATGAAACGGGAATACGAAATGCGAACCGCGCAGCGGGCGCAGCTGGGGCGCGCCGTTCACGCCGGCACGCAGACGGTCGCTCCACGGGCCGGTGGCGTTGACCACACAGCCGGCACGGATGCTGAACGAGGCGCCGCTGACTCGATCGACAACCTGCGCGCCGGCGACGCGGTCGTTGTCGATGATCAGTTCTGTGGCGCGTACATAGTTGGCGGCCTGCGCGCCATAACTGGCCGCCTCTGCCAGCACGCGCAGGGTCAGACGCACGTCATCGGTGAGCGCATCGCGATAGACGAAACCGCCCTTGAGCGCCTCGGTGCGTAGATAGGGCATGTGCTCGGCGAAACCCGCCCGGTTCAGATAGCGCGAAACCCACTGACCGGCCATCAGATCGTAGGCGGCGAGCGCGGCGCGCAAAGCCAAGCGTCCCGGTTTGTCACCGGCATAGGCCGGCAGCATGAAATCCAGCGGCGCGACCAGGCCCGGCACGTCGTGCATCAGGCGCTGGCGTTCCTGGACCGATTCGCGGGTCAGACGCCAGTCGCCGCTGGCCAGATAGCGCAGGCCGCCGTGCACCAGCTTGGACGACCAGCTCGAGGTGCCCGAGGCAAAATCGTTCTGTTCGATGAGCGCCACGCGCAGACCGGTACGCGCACCTTCCAGCGCGATGCCCGCACCGGTGATGCCGCCGCCGATGATAAGCAGGTCGAAACCGGTTTCGGCCGCCGCACGGAAACGCGATCGCCAGCCTTCAGTCCACATAGCCGTCCTTTAATCGCTCGCCAGTCATCCTGTCTGTCGGTACGAGCCGGGCCCCGGAAGAACGACTCACGCAAAGGCGCAAAGACGCGAAGAAAAGGAAAAAGGCATTCGTTCTTAACCCTTTGCGTCTTTGCGGCTTGGCGTGAGACCTGCCTTTGCGGTGGAAGAAACCACGATTCAACATAACTTGTGCGGGTTCATCATGCCGTCGGGGTCGAGCTCGGCAAGCGCGGCGCGAATCAGGTCGATACCGGTTTCGCTCTTCTCGGGAGCCAGATACGGCGCGTGATCGACGCCCACGCCGTGCTGGTGACTGATGGTCGCACCCGCGCCCACGATCGCCTGGCTCACCGCGGCCTTGAGACTGCGCCAGCGTTCGATATCGGTCGCGTAATCGCCGCCGCGGCGCCAGATCACGGTCATGTAGAGGCTGCTGCCGGCGGCGTAGACATGCGACAGATGCGCGAACGCGAGCGCGCGCTCGTCGTATCGGTTGAGGGCGGCATGGGCCGCCTGTTGCATGGCGCTCATCGCGGCCGTGGTGCGCGACCAGGGCACGGCCGTCTCCATGGTATCGACGGCGAAACCGGCGTCCCACAGGCTGTTACGAAGATAGGCGCCGGCGAACCGATTCTTCGCCCAGATCGCGCCCATGCGGGTGCCGATATGCACGCCGCCGGCGGCGCGGGCGATGCCCAGGGCATCCCGCCGGATGCGCCGGGCAAGTGCCCGATCACCGGTCACGCCCAGCATCATCATGCAGGGCCGATCGCCGAGCCGGCGCCAGCCCAGATAGGATCTGAGCCAGGCGATCGCGGATTCGTGGCCGGCGATGCGCAGCTGGGTATCGGTTTCCTCGGCGTTGGATACGCGCAGCATCGATACCGCCACCCCGGCGTGGGTGATCGAGCGGGCCGCCGCGAGTGCCGCGTCCCAGTCGGCGAAGAACAGGGTATGAAACGCCTCGTGATCCGCCACCGGGCACACATGCATGTCGGCTTCGGTGACGATGCCCAGGCGCCCTTCCGAACCGAGCACGAGCTGGCGCAGATCCGGGCCGGCGGATGAGGCGACCTGGCCGCCGACGTCGAAATCGCTGCCGGCACAGGCCAGCCGCGCGCCGTGCAGCAGGTCCTCGATCCGCCCGTAGCGGCGCGACTGCTGGCCGGCCGAACGGGTCACGATCCAGCCGCCCAGGGTCGAGTAGTCGAACGACTGCGGATAATGGCCGAGCACGAAACCGTGCGCGCGCAGTTGTGCCTCCAGTACCGGGCCGGGGGCGCCGGCGCCGATCCGGGCGATACGATCTCTGGGGTTGAGATCGAGCAACCGCGCGTTGTGGCTCATGTCCACGCAGACCACCGGACGGCCGTCGTCGATGACCTTGAGATGCCCGACCACGCTGGTGCCACCGCCGTAGGGAATGACTACCGCCCCGAGCGCGCGCGCCCGGTCGAGCACGGCACGCGTATCGGCGTGGGTGGCCGGTGTGGCCACCGCATCGGGGAACGGACCGACATCGCCGTGGCGCACCGCGGCCCAGTCGGCAAAGCTCTGACCATGGGCATGGCGCAGGCGCGCCTCGGCGCTTACATCCCAACCCGGCTCGGCGTTCAGGCGCGACGCGGGCACTTGGGCACAGGCGCTGTCGAGGCTGGCATCGATCGGCGTGTCGCCGCGGCCGAGACGGCTTTCCAGAAACGCGCGCGCCGCCGCGGGCAGCGCCTTGTCGATCGTGTCGTCGCCCCAGCCGTTCCATCGCCGCATCGTTCGTCCTCTTGGCTCCCGCGAGCCGGCCGTCTGTTCTTCGAGCGAGGCTAAACGATGCTCGGGTCACAAAAATTGACTTGACGCGCAACACCGGGCGCAATAGCCGCTGCCATGCCCCATGCCACCGTCGCCCACTCCATGCTGCGCGCGCTGCTCGATTACCTGGGCGCGCAAGGACTCGACCGTAGCCGGCTGGCGCATGACGCCGGCGTGGCCATGGCCGCTCTGGCCTATCCCGAGCGGCGCGCCGACGCAAGCCGTTATATCGCCCTGTTGCGCGCCGGCATCGAGGCCAGCCAGAACCCGTTGCTGGGACTGGAGTTCGGCATGGCGGCACGACCGCAGCGCTGGGGGACGCTGGGCCTGCTACTCGGCCACGGCGCCAATCTGGGCGAAGCATTGGCGGTACAGGCGCGTTTCGCGCATCTGGTGAACTCGGTCGGCCACGGCGAGTTGGTGCAGCGGCCAAAGCATGTCGAACTGATATGGCGCAGCGATGTGGCCATGCCCGCGCTCGTCGAGGAGGCCTTTGCTGCATGGGTCTGTTTCGCCCGCTGGGCGAGCGGGCAGGCGCATGCGCCGCTGCGGGTGACGTTTGCCCATCGTGCCCAGGGTGATCCGGCGATCTATGGAGCGTTATTCAAATGCCCGGTCGACTTCTCCCGGGCCACCAGCACGTTGCAATTCGATGCCGACCTGCTCGACCAGCCGCTGCGGGCGCCGGACGCCGAACTGGCCGCTACGCTCGAAGCCCGGGTGGCTCGACACGAGCAGAGCGAGGCCGCGCAGGATGTCGTGCACGCGCTCGAGCGCTGGCTCGCCGGTCGGCTGGCCCATGGCAGCGCCGATCTCGCCCGCGCCGCGGCGGCGCTCGATCTGAGCGAACGCACGCTCCAGCATCGTCTGCAGGCCGGCGGCACGAATTTCCGTCAATGCCTGGATCGGGTCCGGCGCGCGCTGGCCACGCGGTATCTGGCCGACCCCGCCCTGTCGATCGGCGCGGTAAGCATACGGCTCGGTTTTTCCGAGCAGAGTGCGTTTCAGCGCGCCTTCCGGCGCTGGCACGGCTGCACGCCCATGGCCTGGCGGCATCGGCTGGGCCGGCCGGATGGTTGCGGCTGAAACCGCGTCAGGCCGCGCCGCCCAGGGTCGTCGGCCGGGCCGTGGCCAGCCGCGACATGTCGCGCACCGCCACGGTCAGATGCTCGTGACCGGGTTGTTCGATACCGCGCAACTCGTCCATGCGCGCGCCGATAAAGGCGAGCGTACGTTCGTGCGCAGCGCGCCATTCGGCCAATGGATCGTCGCCAGGCACGTCGAGCACCTGGGCCACGATCTGTTCATGGATACGGTAGCTGTCACCGCGCAGGCTGGCCCGCGCCAGTGCCGCCCAGCGACCGTCCGCAGGCAGGCCGTGGATGGCGTCCTGCAGCCAGACCACGCCCAGTTCCGTGCCGAGCGCGAAGTAGATACCTGCAACCTCGAACACGTCGCGATCGTGGGCCTCGGCGAGACACACGATGTCCATGATGCCGCCGCCCGCGTCGGCACAGGCGATCCGATCGGCCAGCGTCTCGTCGAGGCCGGCCGCGACCCAACGCTGCTTCTCGGCCTGCCAGCGCTCGGCGTAGGCGCCGGCAAGATAGCTCGGTAATTCCGCCAGCAGACGGCGCGCCGAATCCTGATAACGCGCGACCAGAGTGGCCAGATCGCCGTCGATCGTCGGCGTGCCCAGCAGCCAGCTCATCGCATGTTTCAACAGCGCGGTGACGATCTTGTGCAGATCGTACTGCGCCTCGCTCGAAATGACGTTGTCGAGCGCGTCGATCTCGCTGAACAATGCTTCGCCGCCGAGCCATGTATCGGCCAGCACATAGGCACGCACGGCGGCGTCCATACGCGCGCCGAAACCGGCGGGCAAGCGATGCGCGGTGGTGATGCCGAGCCGGTCGACCATCTGATTGGTCAACAGCGTGGTGATCAGTTCGCGCTTGAGTCGGTGTCCGGCCACCGCGTCCGGGAAGCGCGCGGACAGCGCCGACGGGAAACCGGCTTCCAGCACTCCTTCCAGATAGGGGTCGTCCGGCAGTGTGCCCGTGAGCACCGAGTCGGCCAGTGCGATCTTCATGTACGAGATCAGCACCGCCAGTTCCGGACGCGTCAGGCCCTGCCGGCTGCGCAGGCGCTCCTCCACAGCTTCGTCGTCGGGCAGGCGCTCCAGCCGCCGGTCCAGCCAGCCATCGCGCTCCAGCGAACGGATGAAGCTGACCTGTTCCTCCAGGCGTGCCACGGCATCGCTTTCCATCAGGCTGATCTGCTGGGTCTGAAGATAGTTGGTCGCCAGCACCAGTTCGATGACCTCGGGCGTCATCTGTTCAAGCAGCGCGTTGCGGTCCTCGCGCGTGAGCGCACCGGCGACCTCGACCGTGCCCAGCGCTATCTTGATGTTGACCTCGAGATCGGACGAGTCGACACCGCCGGAGTTGTCGATGGCATCGGTATTGATACGCCCCCCGGCAAGCGCGTATTCGACGCGCCCGGCCTGGGTCAGACCCAGGTTGCCGCCTTCGCCGACCACCTTGCAACGCAGATCGCGCCCGTCCACGCGCAGGCCGTCGTTGGCGCGATCGCCGACCTGGGCATGCGATTCGGCGCGTGCCTTGACGTAGGTACCGATCCCGCCGTTCCAAAGCAGATCGACGGGCGCCCGCAGGATCTGGTGGATGAGCGCCGCCGGTGCCAGCCGGCGTGCCTCGATACCGAGTGCGGCACGCGCGGCGTCCGAAAGGTCGATGATCTTGGCGCTGCGCTCGTAGAGGCCGCCACCCGCCGAGATCAGCGACTCGTCGTAGTCGGTCCAGGACGAGCGCGGCAGCTCGAACAGGCGCTTGCGCTCGGCAAAGCTCACCGCTGGGTCCGGGTTCGGATCGATGAAGATATGCATGTGATTGAAGGCCGCGAGCAGCTGAATATGCTCGGATAGCAGCATACCGTTGCCGAACACATCGCCTGCCATGTCGCCGATGCCGACCACCGTGAACGGCTCGCTCTGGATATCGCGGCCGATCTCGCGGAAATGCCGCTTGACGCCTTCCCAGGCACCACGCGCGGTGATCCCCATGATCTTGTGGTCATAGCCGGCCGAGCCGCCGGAGGCGAAGGCATCATCGAGCCAGAACCCGTATTCCTGGGAAATACCGTTGGCGATATCCGAGAACGTCGCCGTGCCCTTGTCGGCGGCGACCACCAGATACGGATCGTCCTCGTCGAAACGAACCACCTCCGGCGGATGTTCGATGGTCTCGCCGACACGGTTGTCGGTGATATCCAGCAGACCGCGGATGAAGGTCTTGTAGCAGGCAATGCCACGCGCCTGGCGCGCCTCGCGGGATTCGTCGGCAGGCGCGTTCTTGACCACGAAGCCGCCCTTCGCTCCGACCGGCACGATGACCGCGTTCTTGACCATCTGCGCTTTCATCAGGCCCAGCACTTCGGTACGGAAATCCTCGCGCCGGTCGGACCAGCGCAGGCCGCCGCGGGCCACGCGACCGCCCCTGAGATGCACGCCCTCGACCTCGGGCGCGTAGACGAACGCCTCGAACATGGGCAGCGGCCGCGGCAACTCCGGCATACGGGTGGGGTCGAGCTTGATGCTCACATAGGACTTGAAACGCGGCGTGTCGTCGGCCGTGTCCGCGGCCTGCGTAACGTGCTGAAAATAATTGGTTCGCAAGGCCGCGGTCACCACACCGTGGAACGCACGCAGGATCCGGTCGGCGTCCAGACTCGCCACCGCGTCGAGAGCGGCGTCGATATCGCCCTGCAGGCTCATGTCCTCGACTCCGGCGCCGTCGGCATTGGCGTTGGCCGGGTTGAAACGGCGCTCGAACAGCGCCACCAGCTGCGCGACCAGATCGGCGTGCGCGGTGAGCTGGGCTTCGACATAGGCCGGCGAATACGGCAGGTCCGTCTGCACCAGATAACGGGTGATCGTGCGTACCAGCACCACCTGGCGCGGCGAAAACCCGGCCGTGATGATCAGCCGGTTGAGGCTGTCATCCTCGGCGCGCGCGCTCACGATATCGGCAAACGCCTCGGCGATGGCCTCGGCCACCGCGACATCCTGGCCGGGGCTGGCGCTAGCCGAGGCGTCCAGCACGGCCGCCTGGGGATGCTCGGCCTCGAATTCATGAATCCATTGCGGCGCATGACCGCCGCGCTGAATCTCGTAGGGCCACTGGGTGTGCACCGACAGACCGAAATTCTCGAGAATCGGCAGCACCGTCGACAGCGGCATCTCGGCGCCGCTGCCGTAGAGTTTGAGGCGTACGTTGTCGCCGACCACACCGATCACGCGCAGTACCGGCGGCGCGTCATCCTCGAGCGTAGCCAGCAGCTGCGCATCGGCCACCGCCTCGGCGCCGTCGAAGCGTTCGCGATAGCCGATATCGAAAGCTCGCGCATAGGCCGGCATGAGCGTGCCCGCGGCATCCGCGGCCTTGGCAAAGCGGTCCGGCCAGGCGCGGGTCGCGGCGATCAGCTCCGCTTCGAGGGTTGCCGTATCCCGGGTCAGTTCACTGCTGGCTTCCACCACGATTTGGTAGTACACCCGCACCAGATCGCTGCGCAGGAACTGGGCGTCGAACTCATGCGTGCGGCCATCGAGCCGGCGCTCGAGTTCACCCTGAATCTGGTCACGCAGCTCGAGGGTGTAGCGCTCGCGTGGCATGTAGACCAGGCAGGAATAGAAGCGATCGTAGCGATCGCGGCGCAGGAACAGGCGCAGGCGCTCCGTTTCGCGCATGCCGAGCACGCCCATGACCACGGTATAGAGTTCGTCCTCGGAGGACTGGAACAGTTCGTCGCGGGGAAAGGTTTCCAGGATATAGCGCAGGCTCTTGGCCGTGTGCGAACGCGGCCGCAGCGCCGAGCGCGACATCACGTCGCGCACCTTCTGGCGCAGCAACGGAATCTGGCGCGGACTCATGGCATAGGCTTCGCCCGAGAACAGGCCGAGGAAGCGATGCGCGCCGATCACGTTGCCGATATCGTCCAGGCGCTTGATCGCAATCACATCCATGGTCTCGGCGTGATGAATCCAGGCTTTCATGTTGGCCTTGGTCACCACCAGCACGCGCGACGACTGGGTGTACTTGTCCATCGACGCGGCGGGCGCGACATAACCGTCGGGGTCGATATCCGGCCGATCCTCGCGCAGCAGGCCCAGGCTGGTACCGGGGCTGTCGACCATGATCTCTTCGCCGTCTTCACCTTCGGTGACCTGACGACAGCGATAGCCCAGCAGGGTGAAATGATCGTCGGCGAGCCAGCGCAGAAATGCCTGTGTCTCGGCACATTCATCGGCCGACACACCGGTAGGCACCGTATCCAGATCGGAGACCACGCGCTGGAGTTGGCGCCGCATCGGCTGCCAGTCGGAGACCACCCGCGCCAGATCCTGCAGATTGGATTCGACCCGCGCAATCAACGCCTCGCCGTCGGTGCCGGCGGCGGCGGCGAATTCCAGCCGGATCAGCGATTCCTCGTCGCCGTGGTCGGTGGTTTCCGAGGCGCTTCGGATCGCCTTGACGCGGCCGTCGCCGTCGCGGCTCACGCGCACCACCGGGTGCATCATCCAGTCGATCTGCGCGCCGGTGTCGCGCACCGCCATGCCTACCGTATCCACCAGAAACGGCATGTCGTCGGCGATGGAGATCAGCGCCATGTCGCAACGGCCTTCGCTGCCATCCAGCGGCTGCACCGTGGCCCGGGCATGGCCGCGCGTGCGCGGCTCGCGAATCAGCTCGAACTCGTCGCAGACAGCGGCGAACAGAGCCGCCGGCGAACGCGCCGCCAGTGCGCCGTCGAGCACGCCGTCGAAGCAGGCATCGACGAAGTCCAGTAGCAGGGCCTTGTCTTCACCGTCGTAGGCGGCGGCCCGGGCCCTCACATCTGCAACGATCGTGACTGTCTTGTTCATTGCCTGCCCTTGTATTCAGCGGTTGGCCTAGCAGCCACACTAGCGCCGGGTCGATGACAAGAACAAGCAGCAGGAACGCGCCGGTCGCGAAAACGGCGCCGGCGATCGCGCTCGCGTCAGCGCGTATCCGGCTGGGTGTCCGGATCGGCGGCCTGAAAAGCGGCGAGGGTCATGCAGGCGCGATAGACCCGACGGATGGTCGGATAAGCGCTCAGATCGACGTCGTAGCGCGCCGCCATCGACACCTGCGGTACCAGACACACGTCCGCCAGACTCGGCTTTTGGGTGAAGCAGTAGCTGTAGTCGTCGTGCTCGCGCGCATGCTCGGCCAGAATCGATTCCATCGGCCCGAAAGCCTTGCGGATCCAGTGCTCGAACCATTCCCGGCGCTGCTCATAGGCGACGTTCATGCTGTCGCGCAGATAGCGCAGCACGCGCAGGTTGTTCAATGGGTGGGTGTCCGCAATCGCGATCTGCGCGAACGAACGGATACGCGCGCGTTCGGCGATATCGCCGTGCAGCAGCGGCCGTTCAGGATAGCGTTCTTCCAGATATTCTAGAATGGCGGACGATTGCGAAATGACCAGATCGTCTTCTGCCCACAGGGCGGGAATCAGCCCCTGCGGGTTGACGTTGAGATAGCTCAGCCGATCACCCCGGGCGTGATCCATGTCGGTGAAGATCGACTTGTAGGAGACGCCCTTGTAGTTGAGGGCGATCCGCACGCGATGCGCGGAAACGCTGCGATGGTGGGTGAAAAGCTGAAGCATGAATTCCTGGCCGGTTGAACAACCCGATAGCTGGCGAGTCTAGCAAACCACGGCCCCTGTTCCCGGCCCACCATTCCCTTGCGACGCGATACAGCCATGGCATACGAACCCGACCACACGCCCGTGACCCGAGACGAAGTCGAGCGCAACGTGCTGCTCGTGACCTACGTGCTCTACGGGCTTGGATTCTTCACCGCGATCACGGCGGTCGCCGGGGTGATCATCAACCACGTCAAACTGCGCGACTGCCGCGACGGCGTGGCGTTCACCCACCATCGCTGGCTCATGCGTACGTTCTGGTTCGGCCTGCTGTGGTCGCTGGTCTGCACCGTGCTGGCCACGGTCGTCATCGGTCTGATCGGTTTTGCCGTGCTCTGGATATGGTGTCTCTACCGCGTGATCCGCGGCGCGCTCGCCTACGCGGAGCGCCGCCCCATGCCCGGGCCGACCTCTTGAGTACAGTCGCCGCCCGTGTCGTTGCGCCCGGCATCACCGTCGGCTATCTGGTGGCGGGCGCCACCGCCGCCGCGCTCTGGATCGGCGTGGGTGTGCTGCTGATGCCCCTGATGCTGGTGTTCGCGCTGCTGCACTGGTTCGCCGCGGGCGGCCACAACCCGATCGCACACTCGCATCACCGCTGGCTGGCCCGCCATCACGCGCTGTCGTGCGTGGTGCTTCTGCTCGTGCTGATCGCGCCCCTGTTGGTGTTGCCAACGCTCTACAACAGCGCGATGACCGTACTCAACACGCTGGCCTATGCGCCCCATCCGGCGGAGACGCTGGCCGCCGCCTGGCCGCAGCTGGGTATCGGCCAGCTGATGTTCGCGGTATTCGTCACCAGCGCCGGCTGGCTGCTGGCCACGCTGTGGATCAGCGTCCGCGTGATCCGCCGCTGGCTGCGCTGGACCGACCGCCGGCCGGCCTGAGCGGCACGCGACCGGGCTAACCGGCGATCGCCTGCAGGGCGATATTCGCAGCCGCCGCGCGTGTCTCCACGCCCAGCTTGGGAAAGATATGCTCGAGATGCTTGTTGACCGTGCGCGGGCTCATGTCGAGAATTTCGGCGATATCGCGGTTGGTCTTGCCACGCGAGACCCAGAGCAGCACCTCGGCCTGGCGCGGCGTAAGCCCGAAGCGCTCGACGAAATCGTGCAGCGAAGCATCGTCGTCGACTTCGGCCAACGTCAGTATCCAGCCGTCCGCGCCGGCCGGCCCGGCGATGCGCACCGACAGCCGCGCCTGGCCGTCGGTGCACTCGTAGGGGCGCGACGGCGAATCGCACTGCCCCAGCCAGCGCCTGAGCGGCACGGGCAGCAGGCCGGCGGCATCGGTATCCAGATAGCGCTGCAGATAATAGCCGGCGCGTGAACTGTGCCAGCGCACCCGGCCGTCGGTACCGGCGATCAGCGCTGCGCGCCCGCCGGCGTTGACCACCATGTCGGCCTGACGCTGGGCACGGGCGCGTTTGAGATGCGCCTGAACGCGCACCCGTACTTCGTCCGGCTTGACCGGCTTGGTGACGTAGTCGGAACCGCCGACGCGAAAGCCGTGCACGATATGCTCGCTTTCGGTGAGACCGGTCATGAAGATCACCGGAATATCCGCCAGGGCGCGGTCGGCGCTCATGCGCAGACAGACCTCGAAGCCGTCCATCTCGGGCATGCGCGCGTCCAGCAGCACCAGATCCGGCGTGATCAGACGCGCCCGCTCGAGCGCGCTGGCACCGTCGAGGGCCGCGATCACGGTATAGCCGTCGTCGCCCAGCACCTCGCAGATATAGGCCAGCGCCTCGGGCTGGTCGTCGACCACCAGGATCACGCCACGAATCTCTTCGTCGTCGACGACCGGCGTCATCGGCGGCAGCCGAGCTCGACTGTCGCTGCTGTCGGCGGCCATCATTACGCTATTCATGTCTGTGTCCCCATGGTCGAATCCGTGCCCGCCGCGTCACCGAGCAGGCCCTGCAGTCGGTTCAACTCGTAGCGGCGCGCCGCCCGGCGTAGCACCTCCAGCTTCGACGCCAGTTGCGGATACGCCTGCTCCAGTTCGTCGATGACCACGATCACCCCCGCCATATGGCCCGTATCCACTGCCGCCACGAGGCGTGCGGTGACCGCGGCGGGAAGCGATCCAACGGCCGGCACCGACTCGCTGTGCCGCGTCGACGCCACAGCGGCCGGTCCCTGACCCGACGATGACGCCCGGCACCACTGCAGATGCAATAACGCTGCCAGCTTGTCGCGCAGACGGCTCATATCGACGGGCTTGGGCAGAAACGCATCGCAGCCGGCTTCGCGACTGCGGGCCACGTCGTCGGCATAGGCATTGGCCGAAATCACCATTATCGGCGCCAGGCTCAGGCCGCGGTCGCGGATCAGCCGTGCCGTCTCGAAGCCGTCCAGTCCCGGCATGGCGACATCCATGATGATCAGGTCGGTCGTCTGCGTGCCCAGCCAGTGCAGTGCCTGCACCCCGTCCGTGCATTCGTGGATCCCGAAACCCAGCGGTGCGAGTGTTTCGCGCAGAATACGGCGCTGATCGGGTAGATCGTCGACGATCAGGATCTGCCGGCGCGCGCCCTCGTAGCCCACGATCGGTTCCCGGTCGGTAGCCAGAGTCGCGGCCTGCTTGCGCTGGGCCAGGAACAACCGCAGCGTGAAATGCGAGCCCGCCGGTTTATTGGGCACCACCGACAGTTCGCCACCCATCAGCTGGGTCAGCAGCTGGCAGATCGTCAGCCCCAGCCCCGTTCCCGGGTTGGCGCCGTCGGCGCGGGTATCGAAGCGCTCGAAAGGCAGCCAGATCTGTTCGACCTGATCGGCCCCGATGCCGGGGCCGGTGTCGAGTATCTCGAAGGTCGCGATTTCCCAGGCATAGCTCAGGCGCAGACGCACCGTTCCGGTGCGCGTGAAGCGAATGGCATTGCCCAGCAGGTTGATGAGGATCTGTCGTACCCGTTGGGCGTCGGCCTTGACCGCCGCGGGAATACGACCGATGCGCTCGATCTGGAAATCCAGACCCTTGGCATGGGCTTGCGGCGCGAACATGGCGTCGAGCTGATCGAGCATCGCGTCGACGTCGATATCGCTATAGTTGAGGCTGAGCTTGCCGGCCTCGATGCGGGCGATATCGAGCAGGCCGTCGACCAGCGCCAGCAGATGCTCGCCGCTGCGCTGGATGGTGGCCAGCTTGTCGCGCTGTTCCGGCAGGGTGGCCGGGTTACCCAGCAGTAGCTGGGTGTAGCCGAGCACATTGTTGAGCGGCGTGCGCAGTTCGTGGCTGAGCCCGGAGATATACCGGCTCTTGGCCCGATTGGCGGCTTCGGCCTCGGTGGTCGCGCGCTGGAGTTTGGCATCGGTCTGCTTGTGCGCGGATATCTCGCGCATCAGCAACTGGGTCTGGCGCGAGGTTTCCTGCTCCGCGACCTGCCGCGATTCACGGGTGAGCACCAGCCACCAGGCGAGCACCCCCGCCAGCGCCAGCATGAGCAGGAAGGTGCGCAGGAAAGTATCCAGCAGCAACCGCGTGTCGGCGGCGGCGACCATCGGTGCTACCTGTGCGTAGACGGCGACCAGGGCGCCGGCCAGCACCAGCACGAGAATGCCCAGCACCACCGTATAGCGCGCCAGGCGCGTATACAGATGCGGCAACAGCGACGGCGGTAGGACCCGACGGATCACCGCACTGGCCTGCACCGTCACGCGACCCTGGGGCCGGCACAGATCCCCGCAGCGCATGTCGAGACTGCAGCACAGCGAGCAGATCGTGCCGGCATAGGCCGGACACATCGCCATGTCTTCCGGCTCGAACCGATTGTTGCAGAGCACACAGCGGGCCACCTTGGCCCCGCCCGGTGCAATGTCGGCACGGCTGGCCGGCGTGCGGGCCAGATAGAAACGCCCGCCGGTCAGCCAGGCGATCGTCGGCGCGGCCGCGAACGCGCCGAACAGGGCGATGGGCGCGGATGCGGCGCGCACGCCTTCGCCGAAGATACCGCAATAGGCCAGCATCGACCCGGTGCCGGCCAGCAGCAACGAGCCGATACCGACCGGATTGATATCGTAGAGGTGGGCGCGCTTGAACTCGATGCCCTTGGGCGACAGCCCCAGCGGCTTGTTGATCAGCAGATCGCCGGCCAGCGCGCCAATCCACGCGGCGGCCACGTTGGCGTACAGGCCGAGCACGCTGTCGATGGCCGAAAACACCCCCACTTCCAGCAGAATCAGCGCAATCAGCACGTTGAATACCAGCCAGACCACCCGCCCCGGATGGCTGCGTGTGACCCGCGCAAAGAAGTTCGACCAGGCCAGTGAACCGGCATAGGCGTTGGTGACGTTGATCTTGACCTGCGAGACGACCACGAACAGCACCGTGATCGCGAGCGCCAGACCGGGCGAAGCGAACACATAGCCGAACGCCACCTGGTACATATGAGTAGGCTCGGTCGCGCGCGCATAGGGCAGCTGATGCTGTAACGCCAGGAAAGCCAGCAGCGTGCCCCCGAACATCTTCAACGCCCCGAGAAACACCCAGCCCGGCCCGGCCGCGATCAGGGCGACCCACCAGCGCAGGCGGTTCTCACGCGTCTTCTCGGGCAGGAAACGCAGATAGTCCACCTGCTCCCCGATCTGCCCGACCAGCGCCAGCACCACACCACAGGCCGCGCCAAAAGAAATCCAGTTGAACGCCCCGTCTCCGTGCAGGCCCACGAAGGTGGTGAAATCACGATAGGTCTCGGGTCGCTGCCACCACACACAGAGGTAGGGCAGCACCAGCAGGCCCAGCCAGAGCGGCTGGGTCAGCCACTGCAACCGGTTGATGGCGGTGATGCCGAAGGTCACCAGCGGAATGATCGCCAGCGCGCTCACCAGATAGGCCACCGGCAGCGCCACCCCGAAATACATCGAGATCGCCTGGCCCATGATCGCCGCTTCCAGGGCAAAGAACAGGAACGTGAAGCTGGCATAGATCAGTGACGTGATCGTCGAGCCCAGATAGCCGAAACCGGCCCCGCGCGTGAGCAGATCGATATCCACGCCGTAGCGCGCCGCCGTGTAGCTGATCGGCAGACCGACGGCGAAGATCGCACTGAATACCGCAACGATTGCCCAGGCCGCGTTGGTGAATCCGTAATTGACCATCAGCACCGCGCCGATCGCCTCCAGCGCCAGAAACGAGATCCCGCCGAGGGCGGTATTGGCGATGCGCAGCTCCGACCATTTGCGAAAAGAACGCGCGGTGAAGCGCAGCGCGTAGTCCTCGAGCGTTTCATCGCCCACCCAGCGGTTGTAGGCACGACGGATCTTGATGATGCGTTGGGGCGACGAGCTCATGGCTGCCTTGGACTGGAGCAATGGACAGGGCGTGGTGCCCTCCGATGGTAAGGGCAGTCCCTTGCAGGAACCGGGCCAGGGCATACGTCGAATGACGTAGGCAGGTGCGTTGATCGGCGTATATGACCGCTCCCGAGCCTGCGCCAGTCTAGATCGCAAGGGGACGCCGGCAGCCGAGCCGATCCTTGCCATGCCGAAAGCGCAGGCGTTTGAAGCTGCTTTCGAGCACCACGTAATCAAGGGAGACCATCGATGAAATCGCGTATTCCGGGCCGACGCCCGCTCACCCGCCAGCTGTTGCACAGCCTGGTCGCCGCCACCCTCGGGGCCGGTGTCCTGATGTCACAGGCCCAGGCCGCCGCGCCGCCCACCGACGAAGTCATGACCACCGGCCTGTCGGTGACCGACGACACCGTCAATGTCGGCATCCTGCATTCGCTGACCGGCACCATGGCGATCAGCGAAACCGGCTCGATCCAGGCCGAGAAGCTGGCGATCAAGCAGATCAACGCACAGGGCGGCGTGCTCGGACGCCAGATCAAGTACACGGTCGAGGACGGCGCCAGCGACTGGCCGACCTTTGCCGAAAAAGCCCGCAAGCTACTGGAATCGGACAAGGTCGCGACCGTATTCGGCTGCTGGACCTCGGCCTCGCGCAAGGCCGTGCTGCCGGTGTTCGAACAGGCCAATGGCCTGCTCTACTACCCGACCTTCTATGAAGGCCTGGAGCAATCGCACAACGTCTTCTACACCGGCCAGGAAGCCACCCAGCAGATTCTGGCAGCACTCGACTGGGCCAGCGAGACCCTGGGCGCCAAGAGCTTCTACCTGGTGGGGTCGGACTACATCTGGCCGCGCACCTCGATGAAGATCGCGCGCAAGCACATCGAGCAGCATCTGCACGGCAAGGTCGTGGGCGAAGACTACTACCCACTGGGCAACACCCAGTTCGGCTCGCTGATCAACAAGATCAAGCTCAAGCGTCCGGACCTGGTGTTCGCGGCGGTGGTCGGCGGTTCAAACGTGGCCTGGTTCAAGCAGCTCAAGGCGGCGGGCATGAGCGCCAAGCGTCAGCCCATGCTCACGATCTCGGTCACCGAGGACGAAGTGCTGGGCATCGGCAAGCAGAACGTGGCCGGTTTCTACTCCTCCATGAAGTATTTCCAGAGTCTGGATCTGCCGGGTAACGCCGCCTTCGTGAAGGCGTTCAAGGCCGAATACGGAGACGACGCGGTGATCGGCGACGTGACCGAATCCGCCTATCTGGGCCCGTGGCTGTGGAAGCGCGCGGTCGAGAAGGCCGGCAGCTTCGATGTCGACAAGGTCGTGGCCGCCTCTCCGGAAATGGAATGGAAGGATTCGCCGCACGGCTATCTGAAGATCGACCCCAACCACCATCTGTGGATGCGTACCCGCATTGGCCAGTGGCAGAACGACGGTCAGGCCAAGGTGGTCTTCGAGTCCGACGTGATCAAGCCGAACCCGTTTCCCAAGGGCTACAACTAGACGCCCCTCGGGCCTCGCGTTCACGCCTTTTCATCTGATGATTGCCGGGGAGCACGTGCTCTCCGGCAATCCTAGCCGGAGCACATCATGGGCGACTTCACCGGGCAGGAACTGACCGCCATCTTCGTGATGCAGGGCTTTTCCGGCCTCAGCCTGTTCTGCGTATTTCTTCTCATGGCCCTGGGTCTGGCGATCATTTTCGGCCAGATGGGCGTCATCAACATGGCCCACGGCGAGTTTCTCACCCTGGGCGCCTACATCACCTATCTCGTATCGGCCCAGGCGGCCGACTGGGGCGAATTCGCGCTGACCTGGTATTTCCCGGTCGCGATCGTCTGCGCCTTCGCGGGCACTTTCGCACTCGGCTATCTGGTCGAACGCTTCATGATCCGCTATCTCTACAAGCGACCTCTGGACACGCTGCTGGCGACCTGGGGTCTGGGACTGATTCTGCAACAGGTCTATCGCTCCACCTTCGGGCCACGCGAAAAGACCGTGACCATGCCGGACTGGCTGCTGGGTTCCTACCGCGCCACCGACATGATCGATATTCCGCTCAACGGGCTGTTCCTGGTCGCCATCACCGTGGTGATGACCATCGGCCTGTTCGCCCTGCTGTATCGCTCGCGCTGGGGCATCAAGGTCCGCGCCACCACCCAGAACCGAATGATGGCCAACGCCGCCGGCATCAACACCGACCGCGTCGACCGGCTCACCTTCGCGCTGGGCTGCGGCATCGCCGGGGTGGCGGGTGCAGCCTTCACCACCATCGCATCGACCGGGCCGACCACCGGCTCGCTGTATATCGTCGACGCCTTCCTGGTAGTCGTGTTCGGCGGCGCGGCCAGCCTGCTCGGCACGGTGGTGTCGGCCTTCGGCATCGCCCAATCGCAGTCGATTCTGTCGTTTTTCTGGTCCGGCTCGATGGCCAAGGTCTACACGCTTCTGTTCGTGGTCATCGTGCTGATGCTGCGTCCGCAGGGCCTGTTCGCCAGCAAGGTGCGCCGCTAGGCGCCTACAGGGAGACTCAATCGTGCAACGTTTTCTCAAGGCATTCGGCGGGCCGACCCGCCTGATCCAGATCACGGTCATCGCCGTGCTGCTGATCATCGTGCTGCCGCTGGCCACCGACATCTTCCGGCTCAGCCTGTTCGGCAAGTATCTGACCTATGCCTTCGTCGCGGTCGGCCTGGTGCTGTGCTGGGGCTATGGCGGCATTCTCAGTCTCGGCCAGGGCGTGTTCTTCGGCCTGGGCGGCTACTGCATGGCCATGTTCCTCAAGCTCGAGGCCTCCACGCCGGAGGCCACCAAGATCCAGAGCACGCCCGGCATTCCGGATTTCATGGACTGGAACCAGATCACCGCCCTGCCCTGGTTCTGGCAACCCTTCCACAGCTTCGCCTTCACCGTGTTCGCCATCATCGCGGTGCCGGCGTTCTTTGCGTGGCTGATCGGCTACGCCATGTTCAAGCGCCGGGTGGGCGGGGTCTATTTCGCCATCATCACCCAGGCCGTGGCCACCATTCTGACCATTCTGATCATCGGCCAGCAGGGTTATACCGGCGGCATCAACGGCATCACCGATCTGCGCACCATGCTGGGCTGGGATATCCGTACCGACAGCGCCCATTACATCCTCTACTTCGCCTGCTGTGTCGCGCTGATCCTGTGTCTGCTGATCGGCGAATTCGTGATCAACAGCCGCTTCGGGCGCCTGCTCATCGCCATGCGCGATCAGGAGGACCGGGTGCGCTTCTCCGGCTACGACGTCGCCAACATGAAGGTGTTCGTGTTCGTGCTGGCCTCGGTATTCGCGGCCATCGGCGGCGCCTTCTTCACCCTGCAGGTGGGCTTCATGTCGCCGACCTTCGTCGGTGCGGTCGCCTCGATCGAGATGGTGGTGTTCTGCGCGGTCGGCGGGCGCCTGTCGATCGCGGGTGCGGCCTGCGGGGCCTTCGTGGTGAGCTGGGCCAAGACGTCGCTGTCGGACAGCTTTCCGCAGGTCTGGCCGGTGGTCATGGGCGCGCTGTTCATCGGCGTGGTCATGTTCTTCCCGCGCGGCATGGCCGGGCTGGTGGCCGACTATGCGCCGCGCCTGATTCCACGC
Organism: Salinisphaera aquimarina; assembly: GCF_042643355.1. Lineage (NCBI taxonomy): Bacteria > Pseudomonadati > Pseudomonadota > Gammaproteobacteria > Salinisphaerales > Salinisphaeraceae > Salinisphaera > Salinisphaera aquimarina. The sequence continues at coordinate 241,364 of NZ_JBHRSS010000010.1, read as the reverse complement.
CGCGTCAACCGCAAGAAAACCGGCACCCGCCGCGGCGCCCCCCACGCAGTGTCCACGACCGCGACCACCACGCCCCAGGAGCAACACTCATGAGCGACCAGATGCTGCTCGAGGTCGAGGACCTGACCGTGTCCTTCGACGGCTTCAAGGCCATCGACGACCTCAACTTCTATGTCGAACGCAACGAACTGCGCGTGGTCATCGGCCCCAACGGCGCCGGCAAGACTACCCTGCTCGACCTGATCTGCGGCAAAACCCGTGCCTCGGGCGGCAAGATCAAGTTCCGCGACAAGGACCTGACCAAGCTCTCCGAGCATCAGATCGTGCATGCGGGCGTGGGCCGCAAGTTCCAGACCCCGTCGATCTACGAAAACCTGACCGTGCGCCAGAACCTGGAGCTGTCCTCGCCCGGCGGGCGCACGGTGCTGTCGAGCCTGTTCTTCCGGCGCACGCCGACGTTGACCGCACGTATCGACGAAATCGCCGAGACCATCTATCTGGTCGCCGAACTGGACATGAGCGCCGGCCTGCTCAGCCACGGGCAGAAACAGTGGCTGGAGATCGGGATGCTGCTGATCCAGGACCCGGAGCTGCTGATGCTCGACGAACCGGTCGCCGGCATGAGCGTGCCCGAACGCGAGGCCACGGCGGCACTGCTCAACCGGATCAAGGAAAACCGCGCGGTGATCGTCATCGAGCACGACATGGATTTCGTCAAGGACATCGGCCGCAAGGTCACGGTGCTCCACCAGGGCAGGATCCTGGCCGAAGGGCCCATGGAAACCGTGCAGAACGACGAACGTGTGATCGAAGTCTATCTCGGACATTAAGGAACCCAACATGCTCAGTACCAAAGACCTGCGCGTGAGTTACGGCATGAGCGAAGTCATCCACGGCATCTCGTTCGAAGTCGGCGACACCGAAACCGTGGCCATCATGGGCCGCAACGGCATGGGCAAGACCACGCTGTTCAAATCCCTGATCGGCATTCTCGAGTGCAAGGGCGAGATCATGCTCAGGGGTGAATCGGTGGGCTCGCGCCAGGCCTACGAGCGGGTCGCCCGCGGCCTGGCCTATGTGCCCCAGGGCCGGCTCGTGTTCGCCACCCTCACGGTCGAGGAGAACATCGCCGCCGGCCTGGAAGCCACCGGCCGGCGCAAGATCCCGGAGGACATCTACGACCTGTTCCCGGTGCTGCGCGACATGCGTCGGCGCAAGGCCGGCAACCTCTCCGGCGGCCAACAGCAGCAGCTGGCGATCGCCCGTGCACTCGCCGCCGACCCGAAAGTGCTGCTGCTCGACGAGCCCACCGAAGGCATCCAGCCGTCGATCATCAAACAGCTCGCCACGACCCTCAACGAGATCAAGCAGCTGCGCAAGATCAGCATCGTGGTCTCGGAACAGGTGCTCAGCTTCGCCACCGCGATAGCCGATCGGATGCTCGTCATCGACAAGGGCCAGATCGTGCATGAAGCCGCGGGCGCCGATATCGACGCCCAACAGATCAGCCGCTACCTCACGGTCTAGAACCACGGCTAGGGAAAATCCCAGGCGTTACGTCGTCCGACGTATTGCCGGTCCCGCGGCGCCATTCAAGACTGGAATCCGCCGCTATGCAAACCGGGGTCGAACGGCCCTGCCGACATCGTTGTACGGAGAAAAACGACATGACCGACACTCTCATCAAAGTCGACCTCGACACCCACGCCTCGAACAATCCGCAGACCCACAACCGCTGGCACCCGGATATCCCGATGGCCTGCTGGGTCAAGCCCGGCGATGAATTCATCCTCGAAACCTACGACTGGACCTCGGGCGCAATCGCCAACAACGATGATGCCTCCGACGTGCGCGATGTCGATCTGTCGACGGTGCATTACCTGTCCGGCCCAGTGGGCGTGAAAGGCGCCGAAACGGGCGATCTGCTGGTCGTGGACCTGCTCGACATCGGCTCGCTCAAGGGCGCCGAATGGGGCTTCAACGGCTTTTTCTCCAAGCAGAACGGTGGCGGCTTCCTGACCGAGCATTTCCCGCACGCACAGAAATCGATCTGGGATTTCCACGGCCTGTTCACCGATTCGCGCCACGTGCCGGGCGTGAGCTTCGCCGGCCTGATCCATCCGGGCCTGATCGGCTGCCTGCCGAGCCAGGATCTGCTGGATACCTGGAACAAGCGCGAAGCCGACCTGATCGCCACCAATCCCGAGCGCGTGCCGCCGCTGGCCAACCCGCCGGCTCCGCATACCGCGCACATGGGCGCCCTCAAGGGCGAGGCACGCGACAAGGCCGCCAACGAAGGCGCGCGGACCGTGCCGCCGCGCGAGCACGGCGGCAACGTCGATATCAAGGATCTGTCGCGCGGCTCCAAGATCTATTTCCCGGTCTACGTGGACGGCGCCGGCCTGTCGGTGGGCGATCTGCACTTCAGCCAGGGCGACGGTGAGATCACCTTCTGCGGCGCCATCGAAATGGCCGGTGGCTGGGTCCACATGAAAGTGGACCTGATCAAGGACGGCATGTCGAAGTACGGCATCAAGTCGCCGATCTTCAAGCCCAGCCCGATCACGCCCAACTACAAGGACTACCTCATCTTCGAAGGCATCTCGGTGGACGAGTCCGGCGAGCAGCATTATCTGGACGTCAACGTCGCCTATCGTCAGGCCTGCCTGAACGCGATCAACTACATGACCAAGTTCGGCTATTCGCCGGCCCAGGCACATTCGATTCTGGGCGTGGCGCCGGTACAGGGTCACATCAGCGGCGTGGTCGATATCCCCAACTCCTGCGCCACGCTGTGGCTGCCGCAGGAAATCTTCGATTTCGATATCAGCCCCGGCGCCGACGGCCCGGTCAAACATATCCAGGGCGCGGTCGACATGCCGATCGCCTACGACAAGTAGGAGCAGACCATGCCCATCTACGAATTCGTCTGCCGCGACTGCGGCACGTTCAGCGCCATGCGCCGCATGGCCGACTCGCGCGCGCCCAGCGACTGCCCGCAATGCGGGGCCACCTCGCGGCGCGTGATCGCCTCCGCCCCGCGCCTGTCGCGGGTATCCAGGTCGACCCGCGTCGCCCACGAGACCAACGAACGCAGTTCGCATGCACCGCATACGACCCAGACCTACGGCGGCGGCCATCCGGCCGGCTGCGGCTGCGCCAGTCACGGCAAGAGCCGACAAAGCGGTCCGCCGCCCGCGGTACAGACCCAGACTGGCCCGCGCCCCTGGATGATCAGTCACTAGCTGATCCCTGCTAGTTGCTCCCGGCGTCGTCGACCGCGCGAACGGCGACGGCGCCCCTTCTACCTACAGGGCGCCCGTAGCGGCGCCGAAACCCGGAGATAGCATGCGACACGGAGATATTTCCAGCAGCCCCGACACCGTCGGCGTAGCCGTGGTCAACTACAAGATGCCGCGCCTGCATACGCGCGAGGACGTCCTCGACAACGCCCGCAACATCGGCGAGATGCTCAAGGGCATGAAGACCGGCCTGCCCGGCATGGACCTGGTCATCTTCCCCGAATATTCGACCATGGGCATCATGTACGACGGCGACGAGATGATGGCCACCGCGGCCACCATCCCCGGCGACGAGACCGATATCTTCTCGGCCGCCTGCCGCGAGGCCGATACCTGGGGCGTGTTCTCGATCACCGGCGAACGGCATGAATCGCACCCGGACAAGGCGCCCTACAACACGCTCATCCTGATCGATAACAAAGGCGAGATCGTTCAGAAATACCGCAAGTGCATTCCCTGGTGCCCGATCGAGGGCTGGTATCCGGGCGAGGACACCTATGTCTGCGACGGCCCCAAAGGCCTCAAGATCAGCCTGATCATCTGCGACGACGGCAACTATCCCGAGATCTGGCGCGACTGCGCAATGAAGGGCGCCGAGTTGATCATCCGCTGCCAGGGTTATATGTACCCGGCCAAGGAACAGCAGGTGATGATGTCCAAGTGCATGGCCTGGGCGAATAATTCGTACGTAGCCGTGGCCAACGCCGCCGGCTTCGACGGCGTCTACTCCTACTTCGGCCATTCCGCGATCATCGGCTTCGACGGCCGTACGCTCGGCGAATGCGGCACCGAAGAGAACGGCATCCAGTACGCCCAGCTGTCGGTCTCGGCGATACGCGATGCTCGCGCCAACGACCAGTCCCAGAATCATCTCTACAAGCTGCTGCATCGCGGCTATACGGGCACCCACGATTCGGGCGACGGTTCGGAGGGCCGCGCCGATTGCCCGTTCAGCTTCTATCGCGACTGGATCAACGATCCGCAGGGCACACGCGAGCACGTCGAAGCGCTGACCCGCAATACCTCCGGCGTGGCAGATTGCCCGGTCAAGGATCTGCCCACCGAAAGGAAGACCGGCACCGACGGCTGAGCCCGCCGCTTGCTGGAAAAAGCCCGCGGACGATGCGTCTCGCGGGCTTTTTATTACTGTCGACGACGATTGTCATTGATTTTTGGCCGAACGGCTCTCCTGCAAGACATTTCCAGATGCACGCGTCGCACTTGCAGACCGGATTTTAATCATTGATCTACAATGATTTATTCGCCCGAATAAATACGTCTTTCGACGCATCCGAAACACGACCAATTCGACGATAAAGGCGTGCTAATTGCCTCTTTAAACTTGGGAAACTTATCGATCCAAGAAAGTTTCCCATTTTTATACTCAATAACCTTTTAGGGGCAAAAAAGATGATCAAATACAGGACCGCGGGGCGGGCACTGGTATCCGGCGCGCTGATCTGGGGCACCAGCAGTCTGGCGCTGGCGCAGATGACCGATCCATCGATCGACGCCGCACCCAACAGCGATTCACCGGCCAATCTGCAGACATCGGCGCCTGCGGCCACGCCGGGCGACAAGCTGTTCGGCTCCTTCGGTATCGACTATGCCTCTCATTTCGTGTCCTACGGTGGTGATGTCTGGGGCGGCGGCAACGACTTCTATGGCACCCAGGCGACGAATTTCGCGCATGTCGACCTGGGCGCCGAGTTGCCCAGCGGTTTTGCCGTCACCTTTGGTGTATGGAGCGATATCAACAACAACGCCGACGACACGCTGGGCGGCAATATCCAGGAAATCGATATCTACGGTGGCCTTTCCTACACCATAAACGCGCTGACCCTGGGGGTGACTTATCAGCAGTGGTATTACGGCGGTGAAGTCGAGCGCATTGTCGATCTGAGCGCCGGCTACGACGACAGCGCCCTCTGGGGCGACAGCGGATTCGCACTCAACCCGGCCTTCGTTACCCATATCCGTGTCAAGGGCCAGCCGGGGCAGGACGAGGGGGCGGTCTTCGTCGGCTCGGTCGAACCAGCCTTCCCCCTGGTGGATAGCCCCACCTGGCCCATCACCCTGTCGATCCCGACCAGCGTCGGTTTCATGACCGATGATTTCCAGGGCGGCGACGGCGGCTTCGGCTATGCCTCGCTCGGCGCGACCGCCACCATCGGCCTGAGTGCCATTCCGGTGAGCTACGGCGAGTGGAGCCTGGCGTTCAACACCACCTATTACCACACCGACGAGGACGTGATCCCCGGCAACCCGGAAGACGACTTCCTCACCGGCATGGTCAGCCTGGCGATGGCGTTCTAGCGTCACCGCCGTACCAGAGCGGCCGGCTGCAACGGCCGGCCGCTTCCGTGTTGACGTGTCCGGCGTCGACCGATAGACCCTCTCGATCCTTCGCGTACCAGTTCATCGGCTCAAGTTTTGCGGTCAACGGCCGGCATAGTAGTGAACCAACCCGAGCACGGATACGCCCAGTGCACTCGAACGGTGCTTCGGCCGAGCCTGTGTTAACGTCCATTGCTGATAAATCAGGAATTCGGGCGTTTTCTTCGCCGCGGCGTCTTTCAGGAGTCGCCTGTCTGGCCCTCGCGCACCGAATCGATATATGCCTATGAAGACACGCTCAGCACCGTTGCCAGCTCCCCGCGTCCGCATCGCCGGTGGTCGACATGGCAGCCGTTGATCCGGGCACATTGAATGACCCCGCGCGTCTGGCCGAGGATTTCGAGACCGTTCTCGAACGCCTTGAAGCCGCGCGATCATTCGGCAAGGCGATGCAGCAACAGCATCTGTTCGCCCGCGCCAAGAAACTGCTACGCAGCGCCGAGGGCATCCGCCAGCTGTATCGCTTCGCACCACGCTTCGACGCCGGCGGGGTGTTCTCCGGCGGCGACTGGGCCGAGCCGGCGCAGCTGCAGACCGCGCTGGTCAGTGGCACGCTGCGTGGCGGCGGCCCCAATGCCATCCTCGAATGCCTGAGCGAACTGCGCATGCTCGCCATCGCCGAGGGCGAAAGCACCTACGCGGGCATGGACCCGGCCACCGCGCGAACTTTCCTCGAGCAGGTGCTGGCCAACAACCTCGACCTGCTCTTCCCCGTGGTTACGGAGGAAACCCGCGAAGGCGACGCCGAAGCCGCGGAACGAGTCGAGAATCTGTTCCATTTCATTCTCGAACGCCTGGGCGCGAGCGCCATCCTGGAATCGCTGATTTCCGAGGTCGAACGTGTGCTTCTGCAGCGGCCGATCATGGTGCAGCGGGTGGAGTCACTGCTGCGTTCCGCACGCCAGGCGCTGGGCCAGTTCAAAGACGATGACCGCTCCGTGGATTATGCGCGTGACTGGCTCAGCGCGCTGGACGGCCCGACACAGCTGGCGCGCAGCGTCGATCGCGATGAGTACGCGGCCGCCCTGACCGGCCTCACCCACGAGCAGCTCAGCCTGGAAGCCGAGACCTTTGGCTGGTCGATGTCACAGACCGGTCTGGTGGCTGCTCAGCACGCCGACCTGCTGCGCCACCTCGTCGACCATGCGCCCGATCTGCTGGCCTCGTCGCTCGCGCTCAATTCGGTGGGCGCGGTCAGTCTTTCCACTCACCAGAACGTAATCACCGACATCATCCGCTTCGCGATCTGGCGGGAGACCGCACGCTCGATATACGGCTTGTCGAAGATGCTCGATCAGGGCAGCGTGTTCATCCGCCCGGTTCTGCCCGGCCTGCGGCGACTGATGATGCTGACGATCCACCCCGAAGTCGCCGAGACATTGCGCGAGGCCAGCGAGTGGCAGGATCCGCCGGACGCCAACGTGCTGCTGCTGGCAGGCACGGTCTCGGTGCTGGGACAGCCGCGCGGCGTCGATCAAGGACATAACCCGACCTGCCAGGCCGCCCGGGCCATCAGCCTGTGGGCACAGAACGACGTCGGCTATCTGCTTGAATTGATCGCCTTTGCCGCCCGCGAGAACGAGATCATCAGTCATTTCGAAGGCACCACGATCCGCTCCAGCGAATTGTCCTTCGGCCTGGCCAAGACGCTGCATACCGAGCTGGACCCGGTATCGCTGCTGCTGACGCCCCATCTGGATCGCATCTACATGGAGATGAGCCGGCACACGATCGGCCGCGAGGGCGACGGTCATCGCTGGGTCAATCCGGAACTGCACGGCTGGTGGGTGCATCGCGGCTTCGCCGAACTGATCGATACCGGCACCGGCGCGGTCACGCACTGCGACGATTTCATCCGCACCTTCTATTCGGCCTACCATCCCCTGTACAACGGCGGTCGCGATCTGGTCTATGCCCAGCCCTGCGGCATCGCCACCACCAACCACAGCGCCGAACTGGTGGGCTGGCACGCGGTCTCCATCCAGCGGGTCGGTTGTGATCCGCACGGTCAGTGGCGGGTGTATTTCTTCAATCCGAACCGGGACAAGGGTCAGAACTGGGGACAGGGCATGTTCACCTCGACCCACGACTGTGGCGAGTTGGAAGGCGAGTCGTCACTACCGTTCGAGCAGTTCCTTGCCCGTGTCTACGTCTTTCATTACAAGAAACGCGAAACCGGCGATTCGAGCACGGTGCCGGACGATGCGGTGGCGCGGGTGCGCCAGCTGATCGCCGAGAGCTGGGCCGCGGACAAACCATGGGACGACGGCTGACTCCCGCAGAGGCCGCGAAACGCCCATAAAAAACCCCGCGCCGGTAACGCCGACGCGGGGTTTTGTTTCTTCAGGTCAATGGTCTAGACGTAGAAGTCCAGATCTTCCTGATGCTTGAGCAGATCCCGCAGTTTGTGCGGACTGTCGCCGAAGAAGAACACCAGACCCCAGTGCGTGCCGAAGGCACTGCGCTTGGTCACGGTTTCCTGCAGCGGCGTACTCAGCTCATGGAAATCGAAGTACGGATGATCTTCCGTTTCCTTCGGAACCTCGAGCTTGCTGACCACGCGGCGACGCGGATAGACGCCGAAGCAGCCGGCATAGCCCTTGGCGCCGGTGACTTCTTCCGGGAAAAAGTTCTCGACCTCTTCCGCCGTCGTCTTCGGATCGAATACCAGGATATTGGCCTGATAGGCATTGAAGCCGTAGGCGCGCTCGATCAGCTCGAAGGCTTTGAAGCCCGGCGGGCGATAGGCAACCTCACCGAAATACATGGTGCCATCGCTGGTCACGAAGTACTCGGGATGGATCTGGCCGAACTTGATATCGAAGGTCTTGATCAGCTTTTCGATCTGCTCGGTGATCAGCGCACGCCAGCTTTCGAGCTCGGGCGTGGCCGGCACGAAGACCGAGTAGCCCAGCGTGACGTACTCCGAGATATTCAGGAACTGGATCTTGCCGTCCCATACCCAGGCTTCGACCGCGAACTCCCAGCCGTCGAGATGGCTTTCCATCAGCAACGGAAATTCGGTATCCGGAATCGCATCGACTTCTTCCGGCGTACGGATCATGCGATGACCCAGGCAGCCGGCCTTGTCGAAAGCCTTCAGATGGATGGGATCGTCCGGATCGCCGTCGAGCTTGAGCAGCGTCTGGTTGACGCGCTTGAGAAAGCGTACGACGTCGTCCTTCTCGTGAGCTTCTTCGAAAATGCCCACGCGGATGCCACCCAGCTGCGCACGGCGTTTCATCAACGCCTTGTCGCGGAACAACACGGCCTGACCATGCAGACGCGGATTGTCCATGAGCACGGCGTTGATCGCGCCAGCCCACTCCACTGTTTCCTCGAACAGCGGAATCGCGACGTCCACGCCCTCTTCCTTGAGCCTCTCTGCAATCTCCATGGAGCGGTCGTTAAGACGCTCGAAGTTCCATGGGATGTAGGGAATGTCGTGCTCTGTGCAGTAGGTCTCTGCCCAATCAGGGGCGACCACCACATAGCGCCGGTCGAAACGATCGGCTGCCTCGATAGCGCCGAGCGACCAGCCCAGCAGCGCGACGTAACCCTTTTCGGGATTTTTTTCTGTCATAAATGCCTCTAACTTTGATTCCCTTTGACCGTAGCACAACGAGGAATTCGTTGAGGGGAGCGGGGTTCGCGGTTCCCACGAGTGTGGCCGCGAACCGCGCCGTGCCCGTCATGCCAATCGGCCGGGAGAAGCGTGTCTACCGGCGCATCACGCCGGAATAGAGTCAGCATACGCCTGCGGCGCAAGATCGCACGGCCCTGCCGGAAATATTTCCTGAAAACAGGAAAAGCTGCGCCGGACCAGAGAAGCGGCCCGGAACGCCTAGACGACGGTCAACGGGTGTCGATTTCGGGCGCCGAGATCGGCCACAGCCGGGCGGCGCCGCGCACACCGGACGCATCGCCGTGAAGGGCCGCCCGCAGCGGTGTGTCGATCGCGCTGGCGAACACATGCTCGGCCCATATCTTGGGCACCTCGCTATAGAGCCAGCGAATCTGCGACAGCCCGCCGCCGACCACGATCGCGTCGGGATCCAGCAGGTTGACGACCATGGCGAGCGCGCGGGCAACGCGTTGCAGCCAGGCCCGCAGCGTAGCTCCGGCCAGCCGCTCGCCGTCCTCCGCCCGTGCGACGATGTCGTGGGCGGCCAGCTCGTGGCCGCCGCGCCGGACGTGATCGGCGCTCATGGCCGGGCCCGACAGCCAGGCCTCCAGACAACTGGCGAGCCCGCACCAGCAGCGCGGTGGCTGACGGAACTCCGCCGACGTCGGCCAGGGCAGACTGATATGGCCCCATTCGCCGGCCAACCGGTTGCGCCCGGTCAGCACCTGCCCGTCGACGACCACGCCGCCGCCCACGCCGGTGCCGAGAATGATGCCGAACACACAGCCGGCATCGGCGGCCGCGCCATCATGCGCCTCGGACAGGGCCAGACAATTGGCATCGTTGGCGATGCGCACCTCGCGCCCCAGCGCCGTCTTCAGATCGGCCGGCAACGGCTGCCCGTTCAGACACTGAGAGTTGGCGTTGCGGATACGACCGGTATCGGCAACGACGCTGCCGGGCGAGCCGAGACCCAATGGCAGTCCACGCACACCGGCCTCCTGCTCCAGTGCATCCACCAGTGCCGCGATTGCGGCCACGGTGGCCCGATAATCGCCGCGTGGCGTATCCACCCGGCGCTCCACGCGCACCGCGTCCTCGCCGTCGAGGATAATGCCCGCGATCTTGGTGCCGCCCAGATCGATACCCAGACGCAATGCGCCCTGCGATGTGCTCATGTCATCCACGCGTCACGAAGCACGCGCAGACTCACGCTGTACACAGATGAAGATGCGCGGAACGTACCCGACTTAGAGGTGCTAGACATGATTAGAAGAAAGCTCCATTTCCTGACCTATGTTATCGCGGCTCGCCTGGTTGTGGGCGCCGTACCGTTCGGCGAAATCGACGGTACGACAGAATAAGCCGGACCGCGCGGGGTGCAGCACGATCGGCTCCGACGGGGTCGCGCAGCGGCGTGGCAGCTTTCGGAACCCGCGCCCGCGCGATCGGTATCAGGCGATCGCGGCGGACAGCAGCGCGCCGCAGTCGTCATCGAGCTTGTGGGTGATCAGATCGTCGGCGCGTGTGCGGCCGCGGTTGATCGCCATGATCGGCAACCCGCGCCGCGCCGCCTCGCGCACAAAACGAAAGCCCGACCACACCATCAGCGATGACCCGGCCACCAGCACCGCATCCGCCGCCTCGAGGCCAGACCAAGCGCGCGCAACCGTGGGCTTGGGCACCGCGCCGCCGAAAAACACCACGTCCGGTTTCAATATCCCGCCGCAGACCGGACAATCGGGCACGTTGAACACCTCGTAGTCGACATCGCCCAGCTCGATATCACCATCCGGCCGAATGGCGGCGGCATCGTGCAGCCAGCCGCTGTTGTGCTCGATCAGCAGGTCCTGTACCGCACGCCGCGCCAGGCGCGTGTCGCATTGCAGACAGATCACGCGGTCAAGACGTCCGTGCAAGTCGACAACCGCGCGCTGGCCGGCGGCCTGATGCAGACCATCCACGTTCTGGGTCACGAGCAATTCGGTACGCCCGCCCTTTGCCAGGCGGGCCAGTGCCTGATGGCCCGCGTTCGGCCGGGCGCGAGCGACCGCCGGCCAGCCCGCCAGGCTGCGCGCCCAGTAGCGTTTGCGCTTGGACAGCTGGCGCACGAATTCCTGATGCTGAATGGGCGTGGCCCCCTTCCAGCCGCCATCGCGATCGCGATAGTCCGGAATACCGGAGGCAGTGCTGATGCCAGCACCGGTGAGCACGAACAGACGATCATGCGCGGCCAGAAAATCGTTCAACACGTGTAGATGATCCGCGGGCGCCACGGCGCCCATGTCTAGCCTATTCACGGCGCCACCGGCACCGCGACGCCAAGGCGGGTCAGATCCCGCTCCAGCGTGGCCGCATCGGTGAACAGCAGCGCCTGCCAGCCCGCGGCCCGCGCGCCGTCAATATTGACGGCCCGATCGTCGATCAGCAGACAGCGTGCCGGTGCCGATGCCAGCCGCGCTACGACCGCGTCGAAGCCGCGCCGATCGGGTTTGGCATAGCCCAGCTCCTGCGATGCAAACGCCCGTTCGATATGGGCAAAGAACGAAAAATGTGCCTGCAGATGACGCCAGTGGGTGGCGTTGGTATTGCTGTAACAAGCGATCCGATGCACCGATGCGAGTCGTGACAGCAATGCCACGGTGTCCGGCTGGTCGCCTTCCAGCATGGTCTCGAGCGCGCCCTTCAGCGCGTCGAACGACATGGGTCGTTCGAGTTCGTTGTTCAGCGCCGCATGGAACGCATGTTCGTCGAGCAGGCCGGTCTGGAACTGCTCGGCCAGCGAGAACGGCTGCTCGGTGAAGCGCTCGCGCAATACCTCGTCAAGACGGTCACGGGGCGTTCCGGTACGGCTCGCTAGATCCGAAAGCGTCACTTCGGCACAAGCGACATCCACCAGTACGCCGCCGAGATCGAAAACCAGCCAGTCGATAGCGCCGCTCATGGAATAGTCCTTACGAAGCCAGCCGTCGTGGCGATGCAGCACATCCCCGCCAAGCGCAGACACGCCATGCGCTCCCGGTTACGGACGCGCCGTACGCGCTCCGTATGCGCACTGCCGCGATCCGTGGAACTCAGCTGTCGGCATCGATCAGCGAATCGACCTTGCCGATATAGCCCCGCATCGCGGTGTCCGTATCCATGCCGTCGAGCTTTGCCCAGGCGTCGTATTTGGCCCGCCCCTTGAAATCGGTGAATCCGGGGCGCTTGCCCTTCACGTCGCCCGAGGTGGCCTGCTTGTAGTGTGCGTACAGGGCGAGTAGATCTTCGTTTTCCGGACGCGAAGACAGTTTGGTGACTTCTTCCTGCGCTTTCTCGAAATCGGCTTTCAGATCGTCTGCCATGAAAATCTCCTGATGGTGTTGCGTTATCTTGTAGATGGGCCGAGACGATGGCCGTCCGGCGGGCATCCGACCAGTCTAAGCGCCGCGGCGATGCAATGTCATGAAACAATGCGCCGGCGTGTCGTTGGCGGCCGGTATGCTCTGTTCGTCCACTGTTTCCCATTCGTCCCAGTCCACATCGGGAAACCAGGTGTCGCCGGCATAACAGGCCTCGATCCGGGTGATCTTCAGGCAGGTCGCCCGCGGCAGGGCGAGTGCATACACCTGGGCCCCGCCAATCACCACGAGTTCGTCGCCATCGTCTTCATCGAGCAGCGCCAGGGTGGCGTCGAGGCTGGCGACGCGCTCGACCCGTGGGCCAGCAAAGTCCGGATCACGCGTGAGCACGAGGTTGCGGCGCCGAGGCAGCGCGCGGCCGATCGACTCGAAGGTACGTCGACCCATGAGGATCGGCCGGCCGATCGTCTGCGCCTTGAACCAGCGCAGATCACCCGGAATATGCCAGGGCATGCCGCCGTCGGCACCGATCACGCCGTGTCGGTCCATCGCCGCGATGAGCGTGATCCTGGGGGTTATCTTCGACATACAGGTCTTCGTTGCCAATCGAGCGGCGATCGGTGTTCATGTTCCCGACGCAGCCCGGCCGCGCCTCGCGCTGTGCCGACGCAAGCGCGCAAGCTCAGGCCGTGCTGCCGTCGTCGAGGTCGTTCAACGTGATCCGGAACCGCGTACCTTCATCACCGGTCTCCAGCACCCGCAGATCGCCGCCGTGGCGGCGACAGACGCGCTGGCACAGCGGCAGCCCGATACCGGTACTGTGGCCGCCGGCATCCTTGCTGTGGAACGGTGAAAACGCGACGTCCGGGGCGCTGATACCGCGCGCATTGTCGACGTAGTCGAGTTGCACGCGGTCCAGCTCGTCGGCGTCCTCGGGTATCGCGATGCGGATATGCGGAGGCACGCCGTCGCGCCGATAACGGATGCTGTTGTCGATGAGATTCTGAAACAGGGCCCGCAGCTGATCGGCGTCGCCGACCACGGTGCCCAGGGCACCCACGTCGAACTGGGCACCATGCTCTTCGATGAGCACCGCCAGATCGGCGCGTGCCTCGTCCACGACCGCCTTCACATCCAGACTCTGCCCGGCGGTCGTCGCGGTTTCGATTCGGGCCAACCGCAGCATGCCGCCGACCATCGACTGCATGCGCTCGGCCGCAGACTGCATACTCTCGAGCTGCCGGCGGCCATCGTCACTCAGGCGCGGCGCTTCCTTGGTCTGTAGTTGCTGCGCGTAGTGCTGCATCTTGCGCAGAGGCTCACGCAGATCGTGCGCCGCGGCGAGCAGACCACCGTCGCCGATCGATGCATTCGGGGTGCGATCCGCTGCCCGCGTCGCCGCCGCGGCCGGGCCGTTGCCCGACAGAATCACCAGCGTGAATCCATCGAGCCGGCCATCGGTGGCACGCAGGGGCAACAGGCTGGCATTGCGCACATGGCCGCCGCGCTCTTCCATGCTCTTCACGCGCAGTGTGACCGTTCCCTGCGGACGCACGCAGCGATGCAGCGCAACCGACCAATCGACGCCGTTGACCGGCATGAGGCAATCGGACAACAGCCGCCCGGGCGGGTCTTCGACATCGCAGCCCAGCCAGTCGGCGGCACTTTCACTCACGCGGCTGACACGACCGCCCAGATCGACGCCGATCCAGGCCGGCTCGTCGTCGGCACGGGCGAGATTGGTACGATGCGCGGCCACCAGATTGTCGTTGGAATTGATCGCGTCGAGTGCCCGGCCGGGCGCGGTCGCGCGAATCAGCACGATGAAGCCCATCACATCGTCGTTGGCGTCCATGCGCGGCTGCAGGTCGAGCGTGCACACGCGGCGCTGGCCGCTGCGGGTCATGAGCCCGCCGTCGACCCGAGCGCGCCCCCTGGCGCTGGCTTCGAACAACGCCCGCGGCAACACTGCCTCGAAACGTCGCTCTTCCGGAAACAGGGTTTCCAGGCGCTGAGTCTCGACCTGGCTGGCGATATGGCCGAGCAGTTTCTCGGCGCTGGCATGCCATTCTTCGATCACGCCGGTGGCATCGAGCAGACACACCGCCGCCCCCGGCAGTTGCTCGAGCAAGAGGGCGAGCGCAGCCGTTCCCAGCGACTGCGCGCGCGCGTCCGTATCATCGCTGAACATCGTGTTCACGGCGCTCTTTGCTTCTCCCATACCTGACGTCCGGTCGCGCTAGTGATTTGATACGCGCTGGTACGGCGCCCCAGCCTGCAACAGGCGCGTGCAATCTGCCACCGGCAGACCCGGCGCATAAAAAAATCCCTGGCCGAAAGCGCATTTGTTGTCGACCAGAAACTGGCGCTGATCATCGGTCTCGACACCTTCGGCTATCACCCGCAGACCGAGACTCGATCCAAGCGCGATAATCGCCCGTGCCATGGCTCGGTCGCGGGCATTGTCGGCCACCCCGCGCAGAAAACTCAGATCGATCTTCAGTGAATCCACCGGCAGCCGGGTTAGATAACTCAACGACGAATAGCCCTTGCCGAAATCATCTATAACGACCTGTACGCCCAAATTCTTTAGGTCTCCGACCAATGGGTTGGTATCGTTGGGCCCGAGCATGAGCGCGTTTTCGGTGAATTCCAGCTCCAGCAGCTGCGGCGGCATGGCCAGCGTCTTGAGCAGCTGCTGGACCATCGGCAGGAAATCCTCGTCGCGGGCATGCTGGGACGACACATTCACCGCCAGCACGACGTTGCGCTCGATCACGCCGGCGTCGCGCCACGACAGATACTGACTGCAGGCCGTGGTCAGCGCCCAGCGGGTCAGCGCCCGAATACAGCCGCGCGCCTCGGCCAGAGGCACGAACTCTTCCGGCGGAATCGCGCCGAGTCTGGGGTGCTGCCATCGCGCCAGCGCTTCGAGCCCGATCACACTGCCACTCTCGAGATCGAACTGCGGCTGGTAGACCAGATGCAGCTCGTTACCGTCGATCGCGGCGCGCAGTTCGTTTTCCAAGCCCACGCGCGACGAGCGCCGGCCATCGTTCTCGCCGTCGTACCAGTGAAACGTGTCGCGCCCGCCCTGCTTGGCCAGATACATGGCGGCATCGGCGTTGTTGATCAGCGTGCTGGCATCGCTGCCGTCCTGCGGATAGAGCGCGATACCGATCGACGTGGTCACGAAAATCGAATGGCTGTCGATCGACACCGGCTTGCGGAACATCTCCAGCACCGAATCGATCATCGCGTCGAGGGTCGCTCGATCGCCACTGTCGACGACGGCCACGAACTCATCGCCGCCGAGCCGCGCCAGCAGGGAGAATTCACCACATTCGGATTTCAACCGCCGCGCGGCTGTATAGAGCGCCTTGTCGCCGACGCCGTGGCCCAGGCTGTCGTTGATCGACTTGAAACCGTCGAGATCGAAATACATCACCGCGAAGGCATGCTGCTCGCGCTTGGGGCGATCGAGCATGAAGGCCATGCGTTCGAGCAGCACGCTGCGATTGAACAGGCCGGTGACCTGATCATGGCGCGCGAGATAGGTGAATTTCTTCTGGCTTTCGTGATGCTGGATCGAATAACGGATGGCCCGTTCCAGCAGCGCCGCGCTGAGCTCGCTCTTGGGCAGAAATTCGGCGGCGCCGGCTTCCATCACCGCGAGGTCGATTTCGTAGTCGTCATAGCCGCTCATGACCACGATCGGGGCATCGAAATTCGCAGCGGCCGGACTGCGGATGATGTCGAGGCCGGTATGGCCGTTGAGCTCGTAGTCCAGCAGGCAGATATCGAAGTCGCCCGTGCGCATGGCCGCGAGGCCATCGCTGTAATTGCCCACCATCGTCAGTTCGTATCGGCACCGCTGCGCACTGGACAATAAATCGGCGATCAGCAAGCGATCTTCAGGATCGTTGTCCACGATCAACACGCGTATCGTTCGGGATTGCGACATGAAAGCCGGGGCAGTCAGCGGAGATTCAGGCAAGTGTAGCCTGAAAAGTGCTTTCAAGTCGTGCCGGTGTCGATGTCAGCGCACATCTGTCAACCCGTCACAACAGCCGGTGTTACCCGGCGCCAGCCGAACCCGACTTTACCCGCGCTTATTGCCAGGCGTGATCGCGCCCACGCGCCGGCAGGCGAGCAAATGCATGTCGCGACATGCGCCGGACGAGCCGATGCGCGGCGACGTCGGCGATCACACTGCGATCGGTGCGCGAATACCCGCGTGGCTCTGGTAACCGTCGAGTCGTATGTCGTCGAACCGGAACGCGAACAGATCGTCGATATCCGGGTTGAGCCACAGCGTAGGTGCGTCCATGGGGCTGCGCTCAAGCTGACGATCGGCCTGCTCCAGATGATTCAGATACAGATGCGCATCGCCCAGCGTATGCACGAATTCACCCACGCCAAGCCCGCAGACCTGGGCGATCATGTGGGTCAGCAAGGCATAGGAGGCGATATTGAACGGTACGCCCAGAAAGATATCCGCGCTGCGCTGATACAACTGGCAGGACAGCCGGCCGTTGGCGACATAGAACTGGAACAGGGCATGACAGGGCGGCAACGCCATGTCGTCGACCTGGGCGGGATTCCAGGCGGAGACGATATGCCGGCGCGAATCCGGATTGCGCGTGATCGACTCGATCACTTTTGCCAGCTGATCCACGCTTTCGCCGTTCGGGGCCGGCCAACTGCGCCACTGATAGCCGTAGACCGGGCCCAGATCGCCGTTCTCGTCGGCCCACTCGTCCCAGATCGAGACCCGGTTGTCCTTGAGATAGGCGATGTTGGTATCGCCGGCGATAAACCACAGCAGTTCGTGAATGATCGAGCGCAGGTGCAGCTTCTTGGTGGTGATCGCCGGAAAACCTTGGGCCAGATCGAAGCGCATCTGGCGGCCGAACACCGAACGCGTACCGGTGCCGGTGCGATCGCCTTTCTCGATGCCGTGATCGCGCACCTCGCGCATCAGATCGAGATACGGCGCCTCCACGATGCTCATGCGGTGGCCTGTCGACGGCCATAGGCCAGCGCCAGCAACAAGATACCGCCGAGGATCATGGGCGTGCACAGCACCTGCCCCATGGTCATCCAGTCGAAGGCGACAAAGCCCAGGAACGAATCGGGCTGGCGAAAGAATTCGGCAAAGAAGCGCAGGCAGCCATAGCCGATGAGAAACAGCCCCGACACGGCCATGCGCGGGCGCGGTTTGCTGGCGAACCACCACAGAATCGCAAACAGCAACAGGCCTTCGAGGCCGGCTTCATACAACTCCGAGGGATGGCGCGGCTGGGGGCCGATATGCGGGTAGATCATCGCCCAGGGCACGTCGGCGACCCGGCCGACCAGTTCGCCGTTGATGAAGTTGGCGATGCGACCGAAGAACAGACCGATCGGCACGATGGGGGCGACGAAATCGGTGATATCGAAGAAATGTCGGTTGGTGGTGCGAGCGAACCAGCCGGCGGCGGCGAACACGCCCAGCATGCCGCCGTGAAAGGACATGCCGCCCTGCCAGATATAGAACAGTTGCAGCGGGTTATCGAGCAGCAGGCCGGGCTGATAGAACAGCATATAGCCCACGCGTCCGCCGATCACCACGCCAAGCACGACATAGAACAGGAAATCGCCGACTTCCTCGCGGCTCCAGTGCACATGCGGCTGCTTGGTGCGCACGATGCCCATGCCCCAGCCGATCAGAAAGCTGAGCAGGTACATCAGCCCGTACCAGTGCACGGCCAGCGGGCCGATGGCAAAGGCGACGGGGTCGATATCGGGGTGTACGAACATGGCAGCGGATTCTAGCAGGAGAGGATGACAGGCGGCGTGGCCGTTTCAGCGCGTCCAGGCATACATGTAGACATCACGGGGAATCCGGCTGTCATCGATGTTCGGCCGCTCGGACCAGCGGGCGAGCACGCCTTCGCAACGCATGCCGATTTTTTCCAGCACGCGGACCGAGGCCGTGTTTTCCACGTCGCAGGTAGCGGAGAAGCGATACACGTCATCGATGTCGCGGGCCGCGTCGAGCACCGCGCGCGCCGCCTCGGTAGCAAATCCCCGGCGCCAGTGATCCTTTGCGACCACGTAGCCCATCTGCATGCCATGTTCGTCGAACTGGCAGGCAATGGTGCCGATGATACGGGCTTCGTCGTAAAGCTCGATGCCCCAGCAGTAATCATCGCCATCGTCCCAGCCGGCGGTCACGTCTTCGATGAACGCCTCACTGTCGGCCAGGTCGACGTGCATTTCCCAGTCCATCAGGCGGGTCACCTCGCGGTCGCCGGCGAAAGCGAACACCGCCGGCGCGTCGGCGGCCACGAGCGGGCGCAACGTCAGCCGCTCGGTGCGACAGGTGGTCGGCATGAAGATCATCGCGGCGCTCGCAACGGGGCCGGCCAGCGCTAGCCTAGATCGCGGTCGAATTCCTGCTTGTAGCGGGCGGCGAAATCATCCATGGAAAACCGATGATTCTGAGTGCCGGGACGCTCGATCTTGATCGCGCCCATGAGTGAGGCGACCCGGCCGATGGTGTCCCAGTCCATGCCCTGCTGGAGACCATGAATGAGCCCGGCGCGATAGGCGTCGCCGCAGCCGGTGGGGTCGGCCAGCGCCGTGGGGGATGCGGACGGAATCTCGTAGGTCTGACCACCGGCGCGGATGATCGAGCCGCGCGGACCGCGGGTGATGATCAGGGCCTTGAGCTGGCCGGCCATCTCGTCCACCGACATGCCGGTGCGCTCGCGCATCATCTCGGACTCGTAGTCGTTGACCGCGACATAGCTGGCCTGCTCGATGAACGTCTTGAGTTCCGCGCCGTTGAACATGGGCAGACCCTGACCCGGATCGAAGATGAAATCGATACCGGCTTCGGCGAACTGGGCGGCGTGCTGGATCATGCCGTCGCGCCCGTCGGGCGAGACGATGCCCAGAGTGACGCTGCCGTCGGTCGGTACGGTCTGCTCGTGGGCGTAGTTCATCGCGCCCGGATGAAAAGCCGTGATCTGGTTGTCGTCGAGATCGGTGGTGATATAAGCCTGCGCGGTATAGGCGTTGTCGATCTGCTTGAGATGCGCGCGGCTGACCTCGTGCTTGTCCATCCACTCGGCGTAGTCGTCGAAATCGCTGCCGACGGTACCCATGGGTGCGCCTTCGCCGCCCAGCAGCTTGAGGCTGTAAGCGATGTTGCCAGCACAGCCGCCGAACTCGCGGCGCAATTCCGGCACCAGGAACGACACATTCAGCATGTGCACGCGATCCGGCAGGATCTCGTTCTTGAAGTGGCCGGTATAGACCATGATGGTGTCGTAGGCGAAAGAGCCACAGATCAAGGCAGACATAGACTGTCCTTAAGATAAATCGAATGTATATCGCGCTCTCGGCATGACACCGCGAGCACGACCAGAGAGGAGCGCGAGCGCCTCCCTCCTTCGGAAACCCATTCCTGAAGTGCCCGCTGCAAGCGGCAGGGACATTCGTGAATCAGCCGACCATGATGCCATAGTCGGCGCGCCGCGATCAGGCGTCGGCCGCGATCGCCGATTGCGCTCGCAGATCCAGGTTCTTGGCAGCCGCGACTTCGTCGAGCCGGCGTACCGGCAGGCTCACCGGCGCGTTCTTGAGAATCTGCGCATCGTCCCTGGCCTCGGCCCAGATCGCCACCATCGCAGCGACAAAACCGTCCAGTGTCTCGCGCGACTCGCTCTCGGTCGGCTCGATGAGAAAACACTCCGGCACGAGCAGCGGGAAATAGATGGTCGGCGCATGAAACCCATAGTCGAGCAGGCGCTTGGCGAAATCGGTGGCGGTGACGTCGAGCTGCTGTTTCTGGCGCTTGAGCGTGACGATGAACTCGTGGCTGGCCCGGCGTTCGGGGAAAGCCACGTCGAAGCCGTGCTCGCGCAGGCGTGCCATCAGATAGTTCGAGTTGAGGGTGGCAAACTCGGCCACCCGGGTCATGCCTTCGGCACCCAGAAGACGCGCATAGACATAGGCACGCAGCAGTACGCCCGCGTTGCCCATGAACGCCGACAACCGGCCGATGGTATGGGGCACGTCATGTTCGGTAAGCCAGCGATAGCGCGCGCCATCGTCCTCACCGTCCTTGCCGACGACCGGAATCGGCATGAAATCGCGCAGGCGCTTGCCCACCCCGATCGCGCCCGAGCCCGGCCCGCCACCACCGTGCGGCGTGGAAAACGTCTTGTGCAGGTTCATGTGGATGACATCGAAGCCCATGTCACCCGGACGGACCTTGCCCAGAATCGCGTTGAGGTTGGCGCCGTCGTAGTAGAGCAGCCCGCCGGCCTCGTGCACGATCCTGGCGATCTCGAGGATGTCCTGCTCGAACACGCCCAGCGTGGACGGATTGGTGAGCATGATGCCGGCGGTCCTGGGCCCGACCGCCTGCTTGAGCGCGGCCACGTCGACGTCGCCATCCGAATCGGTGGGGATCTCGCGCACGGTGCATCCGCACATCACGGCGGTGGCCGGATTGGTGCCGTGGGCGGCGTCCGGCACCAGAATCTCGGTGCGCTCGGTATCACCACGCGACTCGTGATAGGCCTTGATCATGGCCACGCCGGCAAACTCGCCCTGCGCGCCGGCCATCGGAGTGAGCGACACGGCGGCCATGCCGGTGACCGTGGTCAGCATCTGCTGGAGATCGAACAGACAGGCCATGAAGCCCTGGCCGTGACTCACCGGCGCCAACGGATGACGATTCAGGAAACCGGGCAGCGATGCCAGCGTGTTACAGGCCCGCGGGTTGTGCTTCATCGTGCACGAGCCCAGCGGGTAGAAATGCGTGTCGATAGAGAAATTGAGCTGCGACAGCCGCGTGTAGTGGCGTACCGCATCCATCTCCGAGACCTCCGGCAGCCCGAGCACGGATGTGCGCCGCAGCGCCGCCGGTACGTTCGCCATCGCCTGCTCGCGGCTCGGCGCATGGGCCGGCGCCTGGGCACGGGCCTGGCGACCGGGACGGCTGTATTCGAAGATCAGTTTTTCGGTCATGGCGTTTCGACTGCAGCGTTTGCTGATATGTGGGTTTGCGGCCGGGAATACTTTTTATCCGCAGATGAACGCAGATAGACGCAGATGAAGAAAGTCAGCGCGCCACTCGCGGATGATGGCTGACCCGTCGAGCGTTGCGCTTGGAAAAATCTTTCTATCCCGCTCTTTCTCTTGTATCTGCGTTTATCTGCGAACAGATTTCTTCAGACGTATTCCCGGAGAAGCTCAGACCTTGAGCGCGGCCAATGCGTCTTCATACTTCGGTTCCTGAGCGAGTTCAGGCACCAGTTCGCTGTGCAGCACCACGTCGTGCTCGTCGGCGACGATCACTGCGCGCGCACATATGCCGGCCATCGGCCCCTCGGCCATGAGCACGCCGTAGTCCTCGGCGAAGCGCTTGTCGCGCATCATCGACAGGGCCACGCCGTTGTCCAGCCCTTCAGCGGTACAGAAACGGCTGTGCGCGAACGGGAGATCCGCCGAGATCTGGAACAGCACGACATTGTCCAGCGCGTCGACCTCGGCGTTGAAGCGCTTGACCGAGAGCGCGCAGGTCGGCGTATCCATGCTCGGAAAGATATTGAATATCTTGCGCTTGCCCGCGTAATCGGCGAGCGAGACATCAGCCAGCTTGGCGGTGGTCAGGGTGAAATCGGCGAGGCTGTCGCCGGGCGCAGGCAGTGTGCCGGCCACGGCACAGGGGGTACCGCGCAGGGTGATGGTCTGGCTCATGAACAATCCTTGTAACGGGGTATGACGAAAAATCAGGCCACCGAGGCCGCGGCGCGCGCGTCGAGCACATCGCTCAAAGCACGGGCGTAGGCATCGAGGTCGGCATCGGTCTTGGTTTCGGTCGCGCAGACAAGCACGCAGTTTTCGAGCGAGCCAAAGAAGGGCCGGAGTGCGAGACCGCCGAAGATATCCTTCTCGGCCAGCGCCTCGAGCACCGCGTCGGCAGCGGCCGGCAGTCGCAGCACGCACTCGTGGAAACAGGGGCCATCGAAGACTCGCTCGACGCCGTCGATCGCAGTCAGCCGCTCGACCAGCGCCTGGGTGTTGGCCACCGACGCCGCCGCCACGCTTTCCAGCCCCTGCGGCCCGAGCAGGCTCATATGGATGGTCGCCGCGGTGACCAACAGGCCCTGATTGGTGCAGATATTCGAAGTCGCCTTGGAGCGACGGATATGCTGTTCGCGCGGCTGCAGGGTGAGTACATAACCGTCCCTGCCCTCGATATCCTGGGTGCGTCCGACCACGCGGCCCGGCATCTGGCGTACATGCTTTTTGCGACAGCAGAGAATGCCGAAATACGGGCCGCCGCCGGCCATCGGCGCGCCCAGCGGCTGGCCTTCGCCAACCACGATATCCGCGCCCTCGCCGCTGCCCCAGCGCCCCGGCTCGGCGAGCAGCGCCAGCGCGACCGGATTGATCACGCCGATGGCAATGGCGCCGTTGGTGTGGGCCCAATCGGTGAGCGTGTTCACGTCTTCGAGCCCGCCGAAGAAATTCGGCTGCGGTATCACCAGCGCGGTCACGTCCTCCCCGGCCCAGCGCTCGAGCGCGTTCAAATCGACGGTACCGCTGGCAGGCTCGTATTCCAGGGCTTCGAACACGACGCCCTGATTGGCACAGATGTTGTGCGCGACCTCGCGATAGAACGGATGCACGCCGGCCGGCATGAGCACGCGATTGGACCTGGACTTGCGGTTGGCGCGCACGGCCATGAGCACGGCCTCGGCCAGCGCGGACGCGCCGTCATAGAGCGAGGCGTTGGCCACGTCCATGCCGGTAAGCCCGCACATCATGGTCTGGTATTCATAGACCAGCTGCAGCGTGCCCTGGCTGGCTTCGGGCTGATACGGCGTATAGGCGCTGTAGAACTCGCCACGGGTCGCCACTTCCCAGACCGCCGCCGGAACATGATGCTCATAGGCGCCGGCACCGATAAAGCACAGCCCGCCGGCGTCGCGCGCGGCGCGCTCGTGCATGAGCCGGGTGATCGCCTGTTCGCTGGCGCCCTCGGGAATGCCGTCGAGCGAGACGTTGCGCAGGCTGGGGTCGATCTCGTCGAACAGATCGTCGATCGCCGCCACGCCCACCGCAGTGAGCATGGTCTGGATATCATCATCGGTATGCGGAATGAACGGCATGATGTCTCGTGAATTCGCGGAACGCGCAGCGCCAGCGGCTGCGTCCATAGGGCCAGTGCGGGCGGTGGATCAGTCTTCCTCGTCCTCGACCACGGCCTGATAGGCGTCGGAATCGAGCAGATCATCGAGCGCGTCTTCGTCCTCGACGCTGAGCTTGAACAGCCAGCCTTCGCCGAACGGATCCTCGTTGACCAGTTCCGGCGAATCCGCCAGTTGCTCGTTGATCTCCGCGATCTCGCCGGCCACCGGCGCATAGATATCCGACGCGGCCTTGACCGACTCGACCACGGCGACGCCGTCGCCGGCACTGACCTTGGTTCCGGTTTCGGGCAGTTCCACGAATACCAGGTCGCCGAGCGCCGACTGCGCGTAGTCGGTGATGCCGACCGTGACCGTGCCGTCGCCGTCATTGCCGATCCATTCGTGGGTCTTGGTATAGAACAGTTCCTTGGGGATATCGCTCATGGTTATTCCTTGTAATGGCTCGTGTCCGACACAGGTCAGGCCAAGGTTAGTGGTAAAGGATGTCAGTCGTCGATACGGCTCTTGCCGTTACGCACAAAGGGATAGGCGACGATACGCGCGGGCAGCCACTTGTCGCGGATCTGTACCTGAACGCTGTCCTGCCAGTCGACGGGCACACGGGCCAGGCCGATCGAGCGCGACAGGGTGGGCGCGTAGCTGCCGCTGGTGACCTCGCCTTCGGCAGCCTTGGCGTCGTCGTTCTCGCTGTCGGCCTCGCGCACGGCAGAATGCGAGCGCATCACGCCACGACCTTCGAGCACCAGCCCCACGAGCTTCATGGGCACGCCCTCGGCCTTGGCGTGTTCGAGTGCGTCGCGGCCGATGAATTCGCGCCCCTCGGGGTCGAACGCCACGGTCCAGCCCAGCCCGGATTCGAGCGGGGTGCGGTCCTCGTCCATGTCCTGGCCGTAGAGATTGAGCCCGGCCTCCAGGCGCAGCGTGTCGCGCGCACCCAGACCCACCGGCGCCACGCCGGCCTGGCGCAGGCGTTTCCACATGCCGGGCGCGTCGGCAACGGGCAGCACGATTTCGTAGCCGTCTTCGCCGGTATAGCCGGTGCGACCGACCGAGATATCGCCTTCGACCACGGCATTGAACGGTTTGAGCTTCGCGGCGCGCGCGGCGAGATCGTCGTCGAGCACCTCGCCGGCGAGCTCACGGGCGCGCGGGCCCTGCACGGCGATGATCGCCAGATCCTCGCGATGATCGATCTCGACCTGGCGCTCGCGCGCCTGGCTCTGCAGCCAGGCCAGGTCCTTTTTCGTGGTCGCCGCATTGACGACGACGCGATAGAAGCCGCCGCCCAAGTGGTAGACGATCAGATCGTCGATCACGCCACCGCGGGTATTGAGCATGCAGGTGTAGATCGCGCGGCCGGCGTCGTCCGCCTTGGCAATATCGTTGGCCATGACATAGCGCAGAAACTCGCGCGCCTCGTCGCCGTGGATATCGACCACCGCCATATGCGAGACATCGAACATGCCGGCGTTATCGCGCACGGCCTTGTGCTCGGCAATCTGGGAACCGTAGTCGATGGGCATGTCCCAGCCGGCGAAATCGACCATCTTGGCCTCGAGAGCGACATGCGCGTCGTAAAGCGGAGTGCGTTTGGCCATGCGGGTTCTCTCGTTACCAGGAAATGACGGACACGAAACGACCAAGGCTTTTGCCCTGTCGCCCCTCTGTCCTGGCACCTGAGAGATTTGCCCCGTCGGTGAACCGCTCGCGGCGGCTGCTCTCCAGAGTCGATCTTGTCCGGCCGTTGTTATCAGCCGGACGGTCGCGCGGTCCGTGTTGCCTGAGCGTTTCCGGGCGGTGTGCGCCTTCGGCGGCGGGTCCAGCCCGCTCTCTCCCACGCGATTCGCGATCGAAACCCGACTATACCGATGCGCTCACGCCGCGCCAAGCCGGTAAAGACCCGGCTCAGCGCAGCAGACGCGGGCCGTCGGCCGCCAGACCCACCGCATGATGGATCATCAGCTGGCGGACGGGCGCCAGCCCGGCCGCGCTGGCGATCGCCTGTTCGCGCAGCTGTCGCAGCCACGGCAGGCGACTGCCATAGACCCGCTTGAGCGCGTCGGTGGCGCCCATCATCAACAGGTTTTCGGCCATGCGCGCACGCTGATAGCGCTTGAGATAAGTCAGATCACCGGCATCGCGACCCGCCTCGCGGCCGGCCTCGAGCGCGCCCACCAGTTCGGCCACGTCGAGCAGACCCAGGTTGACCCCCTGCCCGGCCATCGGATGCAGCACATGGGCGGCGTCACCGGCCAGCGCGATGCGGTGATCACAGTAGCGTTTTGCGTGCAGCAGTTTCAGCGGAAACGCCGCGCGCGTATCCATCTTCTCGATTTTGCCCAGCACCCCGCCGCTGGCCTCGGTCAGACGCGCACAGAAAGCATCGTGATCGAGTGCTTTCAACTCGTCGGCCAGCGCCTCGTCGGCGTGCCAGGCCAGCGAGCAGCGCCCGTCCGACAACGGCAGGAAAGCGACCGGCCCGGTTTCGGTGAAGCGTTGCCAGGCGATATGGCGATGATGCTTCTCGGGGGTCACCGCGCCGACCGTGCAGCGCTGGCCATAGGCCCAGCCGGTCGTCTCGATGCCGGCAAAACCGCGCACCGGCGAATTGGCGCCTTCCGCGCCGACCACCAGCGCAGCGGTGATCACGCTATCGTCATCCAGGCGCAGGCAGGCGCGATCGGGCTCGATCTCCAGATCCGCGAGCATGGCCGGACAGAACACATCGACGCTGCCCAGCGTCTGCCAAGCGGTGTCCACCACCAGTTCGTTCTCGACGATATGACCGAGTTCGGGCAGGCCGATGGCCGTGTGTTCGAGAAACAGTTCGGCATGGCCACCCGCATCCCAGACCTTCATCCCGGTGAAGGCACAGGCGCGGGTGCGCTCGACCGTCTCCCACAGCCCCAGATTGGCGAGCACGCGTCGCGGGCCCGGCGCGATCGCCGACAGGCGCAGATCGTAATCGGCCTGGGCATCGAAGCGGCCGGGCTGTTTCGCCTCGATCAGGGCCACCGCAAATCCGGTCTGTTCGAGCGCGACCGCGAGCACCGCGCCCACCATGCCACCGCCGACCACGGCAACGTCGTAGCGGGGTGCGCCGGCGCGGCTCATGACGACACACCGGAGTCGATACCGGGCGCCACGGCCATGCCCATGCTGCGACGGGCCATGTCGTGACGGATCGCGGGCAGCAGCGACAACCCGACCAGCCCGGCCGCGCGGGCGCCGCCCAGGCCCGGCAGGCGGTTGGAAAAAACGCGCACGATCGCATCGGTGAAATTGGCGACCCGATGCTGATCGGGCGCGCGCGCCTCGGCCCAGGCCGCGAGCAGATCCGCATTGCCCGGGTCGAGATCCGGGTCCGCATCCAGGCGTTCGCGCAGCATGGCGGCCAGCACCAGCGCATCGCGAATAGCCAGGTTGAAGCCCTGGGCGGCCGCCGGGTGCAGCGAATGCCCGGCGTTGCCGATCAGCGCCGCGCGCGTGGAAACCGCGCGATCGCAGAGCACGCGGGCCAGCGGGTAGCTGCCGCGCGGGCCGTCGAGGGTGAGCTGGCCCAGACGCTGCCCGAAAGCCTCCTGCAGCGCGGCGGTGAAGGCGTCGTCGTCGATCGCGCACATGCGTTCGGCGGCTTCCGTTGGCAGCGTCCATACCACCGCACAGCTGTCGCGGCTACGCGGCAACACGGCGACCGGGCCGTCCGGGGTGAAGCGCTCAAAGGCACAGCCGTCGTGCGGGCGCTCGGGGCGCACGATGGTGATCAGCGCGCGCTGGTGGTAATCGTCCACGCGCGCGCCGATCCCCAGCGCTTCGCGCACCGAGGATTTCGCCCCGTCGGCACCGATGAGCAGGCGCGCGCTCAGAGTCTGCGGCGCCTCGGTTTCGGCGTGGGTGAGCGTGATCTCGACCTGCTCGCCGCCCTCGGGATAACGCAACGCCTGGAAACGCGCCGGCGCGATCACGTCGACTTTCTCCAGCTCGGCGAGGCGCGCGCGCAGCGCCGCGATCATGGCCAGATTGGGCAATACATAGCCCAGCGCCGGCAGATCGTATTCGTCGGCAGCCACGCGCACCGTGCCGAAGCTCGCTTTCTGGGATACATGCAGGCGCTTGATAGGCGCGGCATCGCGGGCCATGGCCGACCACAGATCCAGGCGCTCGAACAGTGCCCGCGTGCCCCAGGCGATGGCCGTGGTGCGCGCGGCCATATTGGCATCGGCGGGCGCGTCGAACGGCACCGCCTCGATGAGCGCGATCGACAGTCCGCTGTCGGCAAGCGCACAGGCCAGACTGGCGCCGGCCAGGCCGCCGCCCACCACCGCGATATCGTATTCGCGCTGCCGCGATCCGCTCATCCGTCGGTGCCCGCCATCAGCGCCTCGATGGCGTCGATGTCCTTGGGCACATCAGCCGTAAGCACCTCGCAGCCGTCGTCGGTAATGACGACGTCGTCTTCCACGCGAATACCGAGGTTCCAGTACGCCGACGGCGCGGTTTCGCTGCCGGCGCGCACGTACAGTCCCGGCTCGACGGTCAGCACCATGCCCGGTTCGAGCAGGCGCCATTCCTCGTCGCTCTTGTAGTCGCCCACGTCGTGCACGTCCATGCCCAGCCAATGGCTGGTGCCGTGCATGAAAAACGCACGATAGCGCTCGGTTTCGATGACGTCGTCGGCGTCTCCGGCGAGCAGGCCCAGCTCGATCATGCCCTCGACCAGCACCCGCAGCGCGGCCTGATGCGGCGCGTTGGCGGGCACGCCGGGGCGGGCCGCGGCGATCGCTGCCTTGTTGGCCGCCAGTACGACGGCATAGAGCCGACGCTGGGCATCGCTGAACGTGCCGTTGACCGGAAACGTGCGGGTGATGTCGCCGGCATAGCCGCGATATTCGGCGCCGGCATCGATGAGCACCAGATCGCCGTCCGCGATCTGGGCGCTGTTCTCGATATAGTGCAGCACACAGCCGTTGGCGCCCGCGCCGACGATGCTGGGGTAGGCCCAGCTCATGCCATCGCGCTCGAACTCATAGTGCAGCACGGCCGCCAGCTGGTACTCGTACATGCCGGGCGTGGCGGCCTGCATCGCGGCGACGTGGGCGCGCGCCGAGGTGGCGGCGGCTTCGCGCAGCAGGCGGATCTCGTCGGACGACTTGCGCAGACGCATCTCGTGGAGAATCTTGTCGAGCGCGACGATATGCTCGGGCGGCTCGCCCCGCCGGCCCTGGCTGCGCATGTTTTCCAGCGCGCGCAGTACGCCGTGCTCGAAATCCGGGTGCTCGCCGAGGGTGATATAGAGCCGTTTGCGGCCGTTGAACAGGCGTGGCAGCCAGGTATCGAAATCGTCGATCGCCAGTGCCTTGTCGGCGCCGTACCAGGCCATGGCGCCCTCGACGCCGGCGCGATGGCCGACCCAGGTCTCCTGCTCGACGTTGCGCTCGCGACAGAACAGCAGATAGTCGCCCTCGGCAAAGCCCGGCGCGAGTACCGCCACCGCTTCCGGTTCACAGAACCCGGTCAGGTAGCGAAAATCGCTGTTGGGCCGGTAGGGATAGTCCACATCGTTGTTGCGATTGCGTTCCGGCGTGGCCGCGATCACGGCGATGCCGTCGTCACCGAGGATCTGTCTGAGCCGGCGTCGGCGGGCGCTGTGATCGGGCTGATGATCGACATGGCGCAGATGGCTCTGGTCGCGTAGCGGCGCAGCCATCAATGCAGCGACTCCCGCTTGGCCGGGCCTTCGCGTTTGGGCTGCAGTTCCAGGAAAATCATCTGTACCCCGACGCGCACGTATTCCACCAGCTCGGCGTAGTCGCCTTCGGCCGACTCGCCGTCGCTGTCTTCGGCGGTCAGACCGGCGCGCGACAACTCGGTGAGATCACCGACCACTTCGCGCACCTCGGCCGACAGCCGCGACAGATCGAATTCGCCGTCGGCGCTCAGACCATAGAGAAAGCCCGCACACCAGCGCGCCAACGCCTGCACCCGGCGTTCGAGTTCGACCTCGTCGTCGGGCAGCAGCGGCTTGAAACTCAGGTCGGGGTCGAACAGTCCTTCCAGCGTCATCTCGCGCAGGGCGTCGAGCGCGCTGTCGAGCATGTCGGACTCGACGTCCTCGACCGCCTGGGCGCCTCGCGCCGCGTTGTCGATACACAGCATGCCGGTGAGCGTGCCGTGGACCTCGCCCGGTGTCTGTACCGACTTGGCCTGGGTCAAGCCGTGCTGAAGCGCTTCGAAAATATTGCTGGAACTGGATTCGGTCATTTATTGCCTCTTTTGCAGAGGCGAATGGTATCAAAGCCACTGCGCAACGGGCGCCGCGTACGACCGGCTACGCCGGCGACAGCAACACCAGATAAGCGAGATTGTAGAGCGCGTGCAGCAGGATCGGCGCCACCAGCCGCGGATGACGTTCATAGGCCCAGCCGAAAACCAGCGCCGGCACGATCGTCGCCAGCGCCCAGGCCGGCGCGTGCCGGAACAGATGCACGAGACAGAACATCAACGCTGTCAGGACGTTGGCCAGAGTCAGGCCGGCCAGACGATAGCTGCCGCGTGTAGCCAGGGCGTCCTGCAACCCGGCCCGGAACACGATCTCCTCGAGTACCGGTGTCACCAAGATCAGCAGCACGATCGGCGTCCAGCCCGGCCAGTGCAACGCCAGTTGCAGTGGCGTGATCCCGGCGATGATCGCCACCGCCGGCAAGGCCGCCGCCAGGGCCGCGAGATACAGCGGATCGGCCCACAAAGCCGGCCGAGGTGCCGGCACGTGAATCAGCCGCGGCGTCTACGCCGCAGTCCCAGCGCGCCCGCTGCGCACAACAGCAGGGCAAACCAGAGCGGGTCGAAGCGCGCATCCGCAGCGATGGTGCAACCACCACCACCGCCGCCGTTATTGTCATCATCGTCGCCGCTGCGCGCCGTGCCGTTACCCGAATCGCCGGCCACGTTGACCGTGTTGACATCGCGGCTGACATCGTCGGGCGCGCCCGCAATCGCCGCGCTGTCCACGTCCGGACAGCGGGTGCCGTTGATCAGCTGCCAGCCGATATCCTCCAGCACGCAGGCGGACAGGCCGATGCCGCTGGTGACGCCGTCGTGCCCGGTGGCGACCGGTTCCATGATCTGGTCCGGATCGAGCGATGTGTCCCAGTGGGAAATCGAGCTGCCCGGCTCGACGGTCGCCGGCGCGTACAGCATGACGCGTCCCTGGTTGAAGCCGGCGTCGAGCAGCGTCGCCGCCTGGCTGGAGGTGTTGGCATCACTCCAGACGACGTTCGGGCCGTTGGTGAGCGACTGCCGGCGCTGGGCATCTGTGAGCGCCGGCCACAGCGGCTGATTCGCAAACGACAGATCCTGGATGAAGCTACTGAAGATATCGGGCAGTCGGGCCCCGTTACGCGCGGTCGCGGGGAACTGGCCCGCCTGTATGTTCGACGTATCCTGCAAGGCCACCAGCGAGACGAATCCCAGACCATGGGTAAGCTCGTGCACGGCCGTACTGATGAAGTTCACCTGCCCGCGCGGACGCGCGCCATCGAGGCCGTAATACCAGGTGGTGCCCTGCAGACAGGTCGCATCACCTGCATCCAGCGCCGAATTGAATACCGCGCCGATATCGTCGCGGGTACCGCTCAAGCGCGAACCGCTCTGCGCATTGGCCAGGGCCACAGGGTAGAAGACATCGCTACGTCGCGCGCCGGCAAAATTGGCGGTCGAGATGGTGGGCGCCGCGCTGCCCAACTGGGCCTGATTGAGGCGACAGCCCATATTGTTGAACTGTGCGGCGATACGAATCGGCACGGCGCTCGCAATACGACTGCCGAGGATGTCCGCGGCATACTGCAGCGCGATCAGACGTTGTTGGCCCAGGGTCTCACCCCGGTTGCCCCCGATCGGCGCCACCGGCGTCGGGTTGTTGAGACCTTCGTTCTGACCGTCGCCAACCACCACGTTCATGGTAGCCGCCTGCGCGCTGCCGAGAACGCTCCCCATCAAGAGAATCAGACACTTGATCCGCATGCGATAGCCGTGGGTCATTCAGGTTTGCCCTCACACAACGTCCGTCGTGATTGCCGGCCGTTCGATGACTGCGTATGCCCCATACGCAGACTACCGTCGGCGCAATGCACCGCCTGGGTGGCGGGCGCGTCGTCCGGATCGAGCGTGAGCATGTCGGCCCCCTGCGAATTGGTCCAGGCTTTGGGGCCGGACGACTCGGCGCCGGGCTCGGTCGTGCTCCTGCGCGCACTGCCGGTATCGTCGGCCTGCGCCGGCGGCGCGTTCAGCGCATCGCCGGTCTCCGGATCCAGATAGATCTTCTGGCCGCTGTCGTCGCCGGCGGCGGCTGCGATCGACATGAAAGCCAGACACGCCATCAGCGCTGTCGTGACAAGAACAGTTCGACTCATCGGTGCATTCCTGTTGGAACAATTGTCGGGAACACGAGAACGCTGCACACGGCCATACCTCAAGCCGACCAGCCCATGATCGGGTATATCATGCCAGCACGCGTGCGGACGCGCCGAACGCGTCGCAGGCCGAACGACTCAGCGACAACTTCAGGATACGACTCATGTCCGTTCCAGACTGGCAACAGACCCTGGCCGAGCTGATCGGTCATTGCACCATCAGCAGCGGTGATCCGGCCCTCGACTGCGGCAATCGTGAAGCGGTCGAGGCCCTCGCCGACCGGCTCGACGCCCGCGGCTTCGATTGCAGCATCACGGCGATGCCCGAGCGCGAGGACAAGGTCAATCTCGTGGCACGCCTGGGCCCGGCCGAGCGCGCCGCCGAGCACGGCCTGGTGTTCGCCGGCCATATCGACACCGTGCCCTGCGACGCCGACGGCTGGGACAGCGATCCGTTCACGCTAGACGAGCGCGAGGGCCGCCTGTTCGGCCTGGGCAGCTGCGACATGAAAGGCTTCATCGCGCTCGCCGCCGGCGTGGCCGGCGAATATGCCAACCATCAACTCGCCGCGCCGGTCAGTCTGCTCGTGAGCGCGGACGAGGAATGCGGCATGGACGGCGCGCGTGCCCTGCTGATGGCACAGAACGACCACGGCGAACGCCCCGGGCGTTTCTGCGTGATCGGCGAACCCACCGGTCTGCAGCCGATCCGCCGCCACAAGGGCATCTTCATGGAAACCATCGAGGTGCACGGGGCCTCCGGCCATTCCAGCAACCCCGCACTCGGCGCCAACGCCATCGATGCCATGCACGTGGCGACCACGGCGATCCGGCAACTGCGTGACGAACTGGCCACGCGTCAGCAGGCCGACGGCTTTCCGGTGCCCCACGCCACCCTGAATCTCGGCGCGATCCACGGCGGCGACAATGCAAACCGCATTCCGGCGCGCTGCCGCCTCGATATCGACCTGCGCTTTCTGCCCGGCATGACCATCGACGATCTGCGTGCCGAACTGCGTGAGCGCGTGGCGGCCGCCCTCGACGGCAGCGACTGTACGGTCGAATTCCGCGAGCTGTTCACCGGCACGCCGGCGTTCGAGACCGCAGCCGACTCACCCATTGTCACCGCCTGCGAGCACCTGTCGGGCAAACCGGTCGGCGCGGTCGATTTCGGCACCGAGGGCGCGTTCTACAGTCGTATGGGCATGGACAGCGTCGTGCTCGGTCCCGGTGATATCGCCCAGGCCCACCAGCCCAACGAGTATCTCGGGCTGGAACGCATCGAGCCCATGCAGAAGATCCTGCGCGGCCTGGTCGAACGCTTCTGTCTGTAGCGCCCGCCGTCGTCTGGGCCCGACGCCGCGCCATACTGGCGGGGATAATTCACGCCTGATCACACCGATGCGCTCTATTTTGCTCTAATAGCGCCATGAGCCAGAAGCCCGCCACCGCCGCTACGCCGGACGACGCTGTCGTGCCGGCACACCACCACGCCGCCGACCCGACCGGCCTGGTCGCCGCGCTGCGCGCCAGCGCGCCGTACGTGCACGCCCATCGCGGGCGCACCTTCGTGATCAATCTGCCCGGCGAGGCCGCCCAGTCGAGCGCATTCGCCGATCTGGTCTACGACATCGCTCTGCTCGCCAGCCTCGGCGTGCGGCTGGTGATCGTGTTCGGCGCGCGGCCGCAGATCGATGCCGCGCTGGCTGACGCCGGGCTGGAAACCCGGTTCATCGACGGCGTGCGGGTCACCGACAGCGCCTCGCTTGCCTGTGTGAAGGCCGCGGTCGGCAGTCTGCAGATGGAACTCGAAGCGCTGCTGTCGACCAGCCTCGCCAGCACGCCGATGGGCGGTGCGCGCATCGTCACCGCGAGCGGCAATCTGGTCACCGCCCGGCCGGTGGGCGTGGTCGCGGGCGTGGACCACCGCCATACCGGCGAGGTGCGGCGCGTGGATGTGGCCAGCATCAATGCGCAGCTCGCGCGTGGCGCGATCGTGTTGTTGTCGTGCATCGGTTATTCCCCCTCGGGCGAGATCTTCAATCTGTTCGCCGAGGAAGTCGCGACGGCCACCGCGACCGCGCTGACCGCCGACAAGTTCGTGCTGCTGCATCCGGGCGATGCCCTGCACGAGCGCTTCGCCGACACCCCCGCCGAGCTGCGCCCGGACGCAGCCCGGCGCCTGCTCGCCGATACCGATGCCGCGCTGACCGCGGCCGACCGTGCGCGCCTCGGCGCGGCCGTAGCCGCCTGTGGTGCGGGCGTGGCTCGCGCGCATCTGGTCAGCTTCGAGCGCGACGGCGCGCTGCTGCGCGAGCTGTATTCGCGTGACGGCGTCGGCACCATGATCGCGGCCGACACCTATGACACCACCCGACCCGCCACCCCGGAGGATCTGGGCGGCGTACTCGCGTTGATCGAGCCGCTGGCGGCCGCCGGTATTCTGGTCGCGCGTTCGCGCGAGGCGATCGAACTCGATATCGAGCATTATCTGGTGATGGAGCGCGATGGGCTCATCACTGCCTGCTGCGCGCTCATGCCCTACCCCGACGAGGCCATCGGCGAACTCGCCTGTGTCGCCGTGCACCCGGACTATCGCACCCAGGACCGGGCGGCGACGCTGCTCGCAGAGACCGAAAAACGCGCTCGCGCGGCCGGCCTGGAACGGTTGTTCGCGCTCACGACCAAGGCGCCCCACTGGTTCGTCGAACACGGTTTCAAGACCGCCGATATCGACAGCCTGCCACTGGCCAAGCGCACGCTCTACAATTACCAGCGCAATTCGGCGGTGTTCATCAAGACGCTCGCGCCGGTCTGACGGCGGGCATCGTGGCCCGTCAAAAACACACCCCGCGCGTGTACGTGGACGCGCCGCTGGCCGTAGGCGAGCGCCTCGAATTGCCGGAGGCCAAGCGTCACCATCTGGCCACGGTACTGCGCCTGTCGGCCGACGATGACCTGACGCTGTTCAACGGCGACGGCGGTGAATATGCCGCTCGCGTGCTCGAGGCCACGCGCAAACGACTGGTCGTTGCTGTCGAAACCCGGCATACACCGACCCGCGAATCCGCGCTCGATCTGACCCTGGTCCAGGCCGTCGCTCGCGGTGACCGCATGGACTTCGCCCTGGCCAAGGCGGTGGAGCTGGGGGTGCGCCGTATTCGCCCGCTGTTCACCGCCCGCGGCCAGGTCAGGCTCGACGGCGAGCGGCTGGCCAAGAAACAGGCGCACTGGCAGGCGGTTGCCGAGTCGGCCGCCGAGCAGAGCGGTCGTCTGGTCTGCCCCACCGTCGACCCGGCCGTCGACATGGCGCAGTTATTGAACGAACCGGCCGAGCCAGGCGAGACGCTGCGACTGATGCTCGCCCCCGAAGCCGCGCGCAGCCTGTCAAAGATCGCGCCCGCGATGCGCGTCGCGTTGCTCATCGGCCCCGAGTCCGGCCTGTCGCACGACGAGATCGAGCGCGCCGCGGCCGCCAACTGGCAGGCGCTGACGCTGGGCCCGCGCATCCTGCGCACCGAAACCGCCGGCATGGCAGCAATCGCCGCATTGCAGACGGCCTGGGGTGATCTGGCTGGATGAGTAAGGCACCGTTCCATCAAGCCGGAATACAAGCCCGTTTTATCCGCAGATGAACACAGATTGACGCAGATGAAGACGCCGGTCAGCGCCTGTCTCCACGCACAACCCCCAGCGTAAGCGACGAACACCGCGCGCTCGCTTCTCGTTGTCCTGCTTGTATCCGCGTTCATCTGCGTCGATCTGCGGGCCGTTGCCTGTATGTCTTTATCCGAACGCCACAGCCTGCGCTAACATGCGCAGCAATCATTTATTGGAACGGCCGATTAAAAACCGGCGTTCACAAGGAGCCCGCATGGCCTACAAGCTCGGCGTCGTGATGGACCCGATCGAAGACATCACGCCCTACAAGGACACCACCCTCGCCCTGCTGCTCGAAGCCCAGCGGCGCGGCTACGAGATTCACTATTTCACCATGAGCGATCTGTTCGTGGCCGACGGCGTCGGCTATGGGCACGGCCGCGGCCTGGACGTACGCGACGACAACGACGACTGGTTCGACTACACCAGCGAACCGGCGGTGATGAAGCTCGCCGAGTTGGACACGATCCTGATGCGCAAGGATCCGCCCTTCGATACCGAGTACATCTACGCCACCTATATCCTCGAGCTGGCCGAGAACGAGGGCACGCTGGTGGTCAATCGCTGCGACGCCCTGCGCGACGTCAACGAGAAGATGGCCATCAATCGCTTCGCGCATCTGTGCGGGCCGACGCTGGTGGCCCGGCGCGCGGTCGATTTCAAACGCTTCATCGCCGAGCACAAGGACGTGGTGGTCAAACCGCTCGACGGCATGGGCGGCTCGCGCATCTTCCGCGTGCAGCAGGGCGACGGCAACACCAGCGTGGTACTGGAAGTGCTCACTGAACACGGCAGCAACTATGCGATGGCACAGGCCTACCTGCCGGCGATCACCGACGGCGACAAGCGCATTCTGCTGGTCGACGGCGAGCACGTCGGCTATGCGCTGGCGCGGGTGCCGGCCGACGGCGAGCTGCGCGGCAATCTCGCGGCCGGTGGACGCGGCGTGGGCCGCGAGCTGACCGAGGCGGACAAGCGCATCGCCGCCGAGATCGGCCCCTATGTGCGCGACAAGGGCCTGCTGTTCGTGGGCCTGGACGTGATCGGCGAGAACCTGACCGAGATCAACGTCACCAGCCCGACCTGCGTGCGCGAGCTCGATGCCCAGTTCGGCATCAACATCGCGGGCAAGCTTTTCGACGCGGTCGAGAAACGCCTGACCTGACGCCACCCGATGTCCGACAACCGCATCCGCTTCATCATCTGTGTTGCGCTGGCGCTGGCCGCGCATGCGGTATTGCTCGGCTGGACCACGGATACCGGACGGGCATCGTCGCAGTCATTGCTCGAGGTCACCCGCAACGCCGATGACGCGGCCACGCCTCGGTCCCGCGATATCCTGGCGGTGCAGGATCAGCGCGGTGACGACAGCTACTCGCAGCAGCAGCGCAGCGGCGACTCGAGCCCGATGTCGGCTCAATCGGCGCAGGCCGGCCGCACCCCGACAGTCACGCGCTTCGTGATGGTCGCCAGGCGCCCGCAAACGCCCGAAGGCACCAACCGTGAACGGATCACGGCTACGGATGCCGGCGCGAACCAGATCCCGCGGGACGGTAAGACCATGGATGCCAGCGGCGATCCCCGTGCTGCCTATCTGGCGGACTGGCAACAGCAGATCGAGGCGCGCGGCAGCCGTCAGTATCCGAGTACGCTGCTCGCCGACGGCCAGCCACGACGCCTGACCATGGCGGTGCGGCTCAACGCCGACGGCAGCCTGCA
Source organism: Salinisphaera aquimarina (assembly GCF_042643355.1). NCBI lineage: Bacteria > Pseudomonadati > Pseudomonadota > Gammaproteobacteria > Salinisphaerales > Salinisphaeraceae > Salinisphaera > Salinisphaera aquimarina. The sequence continues at coordinate 203,693 of NZ_JBHRSS010000010.1, read as the reverse complement.
GGCGGTGCGCGTGGTGCACTCCTCCGGCAGCCACGCACTCGATCGCGCGGCGGAGTCGATCGTGCGCGACGCGGCTCCCTTCACGCCGTTCGACACCCGATTGGGCGATAGCGCGGGCGCACTGAGCTTCGTCTACGACTGGCTGTTCGAGCCGGGCGCCGATACCCGGCTTCGCCCCTCCGGTTGACCCGGCGGTCGCGCCAGGCGGCGATAATCAGGCAAGTCTGCGACATCCCCCCAACCGGCGCCGGCCCCGGCATTTGCCCGTATCAGATCGCACAGCGGATAATGGCAGCCATGAATCATGGAATATTTCGTAATCAGTTCCTGCTCGCGATGCCGGGACGCGTGGGCGGCGATTTCGCCAACAGCGTCACCTTCATCGCGGAGCACAACGACGACGGCGCCATGGGCCTGGTGATCAACAAGCCCAGTGACCTGGCGGTGCGCGACATGCTCGCGCACATGGATATCGAGGCGCACGTCGATAAAGGCCTGCCGGTGTTCTGGGGCGGGCCGGTCCAACCCGAGCGCGGCTTCGTGCTGCATCGGGACGAAGGCGACTGGGAGTCGTCGCTGAAGGTCGGCGGCGACCTCGCGATCACCACCTCGCGCGATATTCTCGAGGCGATCGGCAACGGCTTCGGCCCCAGCGCCTATCTGATCACGCTTGGCTACGCCGGCTGGGGCGACGGGCAACTGGAGAGCGAGATGCTCTCGAACAGCTGGCTGAGTACCCCCACCAGCGAACAGATCATCTTCGACGCGCCCGCAGAAACCCGCTGGGCGGCCGCCGCGCGCCTGCTCGGGCTCGAGGCGCATCAATTATCGGGGCTGGCCGGTCATGCCTAGACAGCCTTTCGACCATGCACGGACGAGCCTCCATGGCCGGTAGCGCCGACGTCATGCTGGGCTTCGATTTCGGCACCAAACGCATCGGCGTGGCCGTGGGCAATGCCATTACCGGCAATGCCCAGGCGCTGACCACCCTGCACAACCGCAACAGCGACGGCGGCGGCCCGGACTGGCAGGGCCTGACCCGGATCGTGGCGGAATGGCGCCCCGGCGCGCTGGTCGTCGGTCTGCCGCTGGCCGCGGACGGCAGCAGCCAGACCATGACCGAAAATGCCCGCCACTTCATGGATCAGCTCGGCGCGCATTTCGATATCCCCGTCCACGCCATGGACGAACGTTTTTCCACCATCGAAGCCATGGAGCGCCTGCGCACCGCGCGCGCCAGCGGCAGCCGCGGCAAGCGCCTGGCCAAGGGCGATTCGGATTCGATGGCGGCTCAGGTCATTCTCGAAGGCTGGCTCGCCAGCGGCGGCACGGATACCCTCCCGACATGAACAATTCCGAGCAGAGTTTCGACGTCGATGCGGCGCTGGCCGCGCTGCGCGCCCAGCTCGCCCCGATCGTGGCCCGCACCCCCGACGCGGTGATGGTCGGCGTCGAGACCGGTGGCGCCTGGATCGCCGAGCGCCTGCACGCCGAGTTCGGCCTCGCCGCACCGCTGGGCACGCTCAACATCAGCTTCTATCGCGACGATTTTTCCACTATCGGCCTGCATCCGAGCGTGGGGCCGTCGAAGATCGAGGCCGATATCGACGGCCGGACCGTCATCCTGGTCGACGACGTGCTCTATACCGGACGCACCGTGCGCGCTGCGCTCAACGAGCTGTTCGACTACGGGCGCCCGGCCGCGGTGAAGCTCGCGGTGCTGGTCGACCGCGGCGCGCGTGAACTGCCGTTCGCGCCCGACGCCGTGGGACTCAATATCGATATCGAGCGCGGCCGCCAGATCAAGCTCACCGGCCCCGAGCCGCTGCGCCTGGAGATGCGATGACGGCGGTCGCCGGCAACGCGTCTACGAAGACTTCCCTACTGCTGGCCCAGCTGGCGCCGATTCGGCAACCGGGCATCTATGTCTTCGCGCGGATCGCCGATGACGTTCATATCGACCCGGGCGCCTGCCTGTGCGTGATGAACGAACCCGAAGGCCGGTCGATCATCGCCGATATCCAACACCTGCCCGTCGGCGCCGTGATGACCGACTATCGCGCCGCGTGGATCACGCTGGCGGTGGCATCGCGGCTCGAGGACGTAGGTCTCACTGCCGCCGTCGCCCAGTGCCTGGCCACCGCCGGCATCAGCTGCAACGTCGTGGCCGGCGTCCGCCACGACCATCTGTTCGTGCCGCTTGAAGCCGCCGACCGGACCCTGTCGCTGCTTGAAACCCTGCAACACGAGGCGCGGGACGCACTAGCCCGCGCCGACATCCGGGCCGCCGAATCGGGAGCGCCGACATGAATACCCTCCAGATCGACTCGGACGGCCGGCTGCGCCATCTGCTGACCACAGAAGGCCTGCCCCGCGCGCTGATCCAGCGGATTCTCGACACCGCCGAAACATTCGTACCGGCACTCGGGGCACCGCCGAAGAAGGTACCGCTGCTGCGCGGAAAGACAGTATTCAATCTGTTCTTCGAGAACTCCACCCGGACCCGAACCACCTTCGAGCTGGCCGCCAAGCGGCTGTCCGCGGACGTAATCAACATGGACGTCGCGCATTCGTCGAAATCCAAGGGCGAGGACGACCTCGATACCCTGTTCACCCTCGAGGCCATGGGCGCCGATATCTTCGCTATTCGTCACCCCGAAAACGGCGCCGCGGCCCGCTTTGCCGCCAACGCCGCGCCGCATGTGTCGATCATCAACGCCGGCGACGGCAGTCACGCCCATCCCACCCAGGGGCTGCTGGACGTGTTCACCATTCGCCGGCACCGCCCCGACTTCGAAAAACTCACGGTGGCGATCGTCGGCGACGTGCGGCATTCACGGGTCGCCCATTCCACCATCCACGCGCTGAAAACACTCGGTACCACGGATATCCGGGTGGTCGGCCCCGAGCGTTTTCTGCCCGACAACGCGCAGCATCTGGGCGTGAGCATCACCGACGATGTCAGCGCCGGGCTCGACGGTGCCGACGTGGTCATGGGCCTGCGTATCCAGCGCGAGCGCATCGAGGGCGACGCGCTCGCCGGGGTGGCCGACTACCACAGCCGATTCGGCCTCAACGCGCCGAATCTCGCCCATGCGAAGGACGACGCGCTGGTCATGCATCCGGGCCCGATCAACCGCGGCGTGGAGATCAATGCCGACATCGCCTACGGCGATCAGTCGGTGATTCTGGAGCAGGTCCGAAACGGCATCGCCGTGCGTATGGCGGTCATGGCCCTGATCGCCGGCAACCGTGCGGTCCACAGCCACGCAACGGCCACGACCTAAAGATATAGCCGGCCAGGCCGATAGTGATGGGAACGAGCGCACACCGGTCGTGGCAGCTGCGGGCGAGCACATCCGCCCGCTTGCAAGGCACGGCGTCACGACGGCTGCGCTGAGCGCTGGCCAAAGCATGCGCCATCGCCATTCGGCCGATAGTGACCACGGTGTTTTTCATGACGATCGCCATACTGGCTGCCATTCTCGTTGTTCTGGTCCCAGTTCTGGTTCTGGCGAGCATCGTGGCGAAAGCCCGGCGCCAACAGCAGCTGCCGGATGATCAGGACGAGGCCTACCCCTACCGGTTGACCGGGCAGTTCCTGACCCCCGCCGAGCGATCGTTCTTCGGCGTACTGCAGCAAGCAATCGGCGAACACGCCTTCATCTTCGCCAAACCGCGTATCGCCGATGTGCTCAAGCCCGAGACCGGCTTGAGCCGGTCCCAGAACATGACCGCCTTCAACAAGATCAAGGCCAAGCATTTCGACTTCCTGATCTGTGATCCGCGTCATCTGCAGCCGACTGTCGCCATCGAACTCGACGACGCCTCCCATGACCGAGAAACACGCGATCAACGCGATACCTTCCTGAATCAGGCCAGTGCCGCGGCCGGGCTATCGCTCGTACGGATAAGCGCGAGCCGGAATTACGCGATCGCGACCCTGCGCGCGCAGCTGGCGCCGTATCTGGGTCTCGCAACCGAGGCTGAGGCTGAGGCTGAGGCTGAGGCTGAGGCTGAGGCTGAGGCTGAGGCTGAGGCTGAGGCTGAGGCTGAGGCTGAGGCCGAGACCGAAGCCGAAGCCGAAGCCGAAGCCGAAGCCGAAAATCATGCGACGGCCGACCCGGCGCCGGAAACTTCGACGTCGAACGAGAATGCTGGCGAGATGCCGCAATGTCCCCTGTGCAGCCACGGCATGACACGCCGCGCGGGCGAAACCGGCGTGCTTGCGGGCAAGGCCTTCTGGATATGCGAATCCTATCCCCACTGCCGCGGCATGCGACCGGCAGACAGCTAGGGACTGCTAGCCGATGGCCTAGCGCTGACAACCGTCCTCGCTACGTTCCACAGCAGTCGGACTAGACGATCGGCGGCTCGCCGGATTCTCCGGTCTGACTGGCCTGATCGGGTTCGTTCGCGGACTGAAATGCCTCGACCCGGCTGGCGAGTTTCTGGGCGCCTTTCACGCGCGCCACGTGATACAGCGCATCGCCGGCATGAGCCAGCGGCAGGAAGGATCGGCCGATGACAATGCCGGCATGCTCTGACTTGAGCTCGATCTCGGTCTCGCCGAACGGATCGGCGATATAGGCCAGCACCTGGTCCTTGCTGACGTATTCGCCCAGCTCGACCAGCGAGCGCAGGATGCCGGACTCGGGCGCCCGTTCCCAGTTGGAGTCCAGCGCGACGACCGGCTTCTGGGGCGTTCGGCTGCGCGTGCGCTTTGGCAACATGCCCAGTTCACGCATGACGTTGGAGATGCCACGCACGCCGGCACGAATCGAGAATTCGTCGAAGCGCAGCGCTTCCCCTGCTTCGTAGAGCAGCAACGGCACGCCCTTGCGATCGGCGTACTCGCGCAGCGAGCCTTCGCGCAGACCGGCATCGATGAGCAGCGGACAACCGAACGCATCGGCCAGCCGCTTGACCGTCTCCTGAGACAGGTCGGCCCGGATCTGCGGCAGATTGGAGCGATGGATCGCCCCGGTATGCAGATCGATGCCGTAATCCGATTTCATCACGATCTCGTCGACGAACACCTTGGCCAGGCGTGCGGCCACGGAGCCGTTTGCCGAGCCGGGAAACGAGCGGTTGAGATCGCGCCGGTCCGGCAGATAGCGCGAATGGCGCAGAAAACCGTGCACGTTGACGATGGGCACGGCGATCAACGTGCCGCGCAGCTGCTTGAGCCCGCGCAGCTTGAGCAGGCGACGGATGATCTCCACACCGTTGAGTTCGTCACCGTGTACCGCCGCGGAGACGAACAGCACCGGCCCGGCGCGCTTGCCGCGGATGACGTTGACCGGCATGGTCAGCTTCGCGTGCGTATACAGATCCGCCACCGGGATATCGACCGTGGTACGGGTGCCGGCCTCGATCGTCTGGCCGCCGATCTCCAGCGGCTTGATCGGCCTGGATTTGGCAGACTCTGTAGGGCTGGACTCGTCGCTCATGACTTTCGGGGCGGTTCACGCCGGACAAACAAAAAACGGCAGTGCCGAGGCACTGCCGCTATCGATTATAGCGCGCCGATCAGCCGCCGCCGCGGGTGCGGGTCTTGCCGTGCTTGGAATAGGTCTCGATGAAACTGATGATCTGACCGGCGATGTCCTTGCCGGTGGCGCCTTCGATGCCCTCGAGACCGGGCGAGGAATTGACCTCCATCACCACCGGGCCGTGGTTGGAGCGCAGCAGATCCACACCCGCCACGTTCAGGCCCATGATCTTGGCCGCACGCACCGCGGTCGAACGTTCTTCCGGCGTGATCTTGATCACGGTCGCGCTACCGCCACGGTGCAGGTTGGAACGGAACTCGCCTTCCTTGCCCTGACGTTTCATGGAGGCAACCACCTTGTCGCCGATCACGAAGCAGCGGATGTCCGCGCCCTTGGCTTCCTTGACGAATTCCTGGACCAGAAAATGCGCGTCCAGACCGCGGAAGGCGTCGATCACCGATTCCGCGGCACCGCGGGTTTCGGTGAGCACCACGCCCTTGCCCTGCGTGCCTTCGGTGAGCTTGATGACGTACTGATTGCCACCCACCAGATCCAGCAGGTCGTCGGTGTCGTCGGGCGAATGCGCGAAACCGGTCACGGGCAGGCCGATACCCTTGCGGCACAGCAGCTGCATGGAACGCAGCTTGTCGCGGGAGCGGGAGATGGCCACCGACTCGTTGAGCGGATACACGCCGATCATCTCGAACTGGCGCAGTACCGCCGTGGCGTAGAACGTGATCGACGCGCCGATACGGGGAATGACCGCATCGATGTTTTCGATCTTGCGGCCCTTGTAGTGCATCTCCGGCGCATGCGGGACGATGTTCATGTAGCAGCGCAGCGGGTCCACGACGGTGACCTCGTGATCACGCGCATTGCCTGCCTCGATCAACCGCCGCGTGGAATACAGATTCTTGTTACGCGACATGATCACGATATTCATACTTGTTCTCCTGGACCTGGGCCAGTCACAAAGGATGCAAAAGGGTCTACGCACAGCGAACGCATGGCGGTTCGGCCTACGAGCATGCGGAAAAGCATTGTATCGCGTGCCGTCAAGGTAAGTTCGATTTCCCATTCACGCTGCGCCATCGCCACGGGCGTGGCGATCACGAACCGCCATTCCTTATGGCCACCCGAATCGCGCACGCTGCGTTCGTCCACGACCGGCGCGGTGCACCAGACGACGGTATCGGTATCGCGCTGCAACGGATGCACGCCGAAGCGTGCGACTTTGCGGCCGCCGTCGTGGGCCACATCCAGCGAGAAGGTATGCAACGCCGAAGTTCTTGCGCCGGTATCGATCTTCGCCTTGATGAAATCGATCCCCAGCTCCGGCAGGCACAGCCATTCTCTCCAGCCGATCACCGTCTTATGTGATGTGGAACGGGTGTCGTCCATAGTCTGTCTGTCCAATTCGGAAATCAGGGCCTGTCGTTGCTTCGGTCACAGACCACGCAAACGACTGCGATCCTGTGCGCGCGGCCCGGCACGGTCATATCTGCACAAAGGCCAGCCGGCTCTGGAGATTGTCGCGCGAATCGGCGTACGACAGCGCCTGCTCCTGGGAAATCCGCTTGCCGCGAACGAGTTCGAGCAACGAGTCGTCGAACGTCGCCATGCCGTCCGCGCCGTCACCCTCGGCCATGGCCTCGCGCACGCTGTCGATACGGCCCTTGCGGATCAGATCGGCAATATACGGCGTATTGAGCAGCACTTCATAGGCCGCCACGCGCCTGCCGTTGATACCGGTCACCAGTCGCTGCGAGACGATGGCACGCAGATTCAGCGACAGATCCATGAACAACGCCTCGCGCGCGGCCTCCGGAAACAGTGAAATCAGGCGTTGCAGGCACTGATAGGCATTGTTGCCGTGCAGGGTGGTGAGCGCCAGATGGCCGGTGCCGGCCAGTTGGATACAGGCTTCAGCGGTCGCGAAGTCACGAATCTCACCGATCTGGACTACGTCCGGCGCTTCGCGCATGGCCGAGCGAATCGCCCGCGCGAAACCGCGCGTGTCCACCCCCAGTTCACGCTGATTGACGATCGAGCGCTTGTGGCGATACAGGAATTCGATCGGGTCCTCGATGGTGAGAATATGCCCGTTCGCGTTTTCATTGCGATGATTGATCATTGCCGCGAGCGTGGTCGATTTGCCCGAGCCGGTGGCACCCACCACCATCACCAGCCCGCGTTTCTGCATGGACAGGCGCTTGAGCACGTCCGGCATGTCGAAATCGTCGAAACTCGGCACGTTGCCGATATTGCGCAATACGATCGCCGCGGAACCGCGCTGGCGAAACACGTTGACGCGAAAGCGTCCGTGGTCGCCAAAGCGAAAAGAGAAATCGATCTCCTGTTCGCGCTCGAATTCGTCGCGCTGACGCTCGTCCATCAGCTCGAACGCCAGCGCTTCCACGGTCGCCGGCGTCAGCGTCTGGCGCGCCTTGCTCTTGACCGGATAGATCTCGCCCTCAACGCGCAGCATGACCGGCGCGTGGGTGGTGACATAAATATCCGATGCCCTCTTGTCTATGGCGAGTTGCAGATAGGGATCGAGGCTTTCGCTCTCGGCACCGCTATCGCTCATGGGCATCACCATCGCCGTCGTCATCTTCGTCGTCATGCATGGTCAACGCATCGACACCGGCATCGGCGCGCAGGTCCTGGCGACCGCGCTCGCTGTTGAGCTTGATGTTGAGCCGCAGCTCGTTCTGCGAATCGGCGTTGCGCAGCGCTTCGGTGTAGTCGATCAGGCCGGCCTCGAACAGCTGGAACAGCGACTGGTCGAAGGTGTTCATGCCCTGCTCGTTGCCCCGCGCCATGGTCTCCTTGAGCTCGCCCACCTTGCCCTTGAAGATCATGTCGGACACCAGCGGCGTGTTGAGCAGAATCTCGGTGGCCGCGGTGCGTCCGCCGCCGACCTTGCGCACCAGACGCTGCGAGATCAGCGCACGCAGGTTGAGCGACATGTCCATGAGCAACTGCTCGCGCCGGGTCTCCTCGAAGAAGTTGATGATGCGATCGAGCGCCTGGTTGGCGCTGTTGGCGTGCATGGTGCACAGCACGAGATGGCCGGTCTCGGCGAAATTGATCGCGTACTCCATGGTCTCGCGGGTGCGCACCTCGCCGATCAGGATCACGTTCGGCGCCTGACGCAGCGTATTCTTGAGTGCGTTGTCCCAGGACTGCGTGTCCACGCCGACCTCGCGCTGGGTAACGATCGACTTGCCGTGCGGATGCACGAACTCGATCGGATCCTCGATGCTGATGATATGTCCGGCCGAATTGGCGTTGCGGTAGCCCAGCATCGCCGCCAGGGACGTGGATTTGCCGGAGCCGGTCGCGCCGGCGAAGATCACCAGGCCGCGCTCGCCCATGACCACATCCTTGAGCCCGGGCGGCAGGCCGAGCTCGTCGAAATCCGGAATCTCGGTATTGATCACGCGCATGACCGCACCGATGCGGCCCTGCTGCACGAACGCCGATACACGAAACCGCCCCGAAGGCGGCGAAATCGCGAACTGGCACTCCTTGAATTCATCGAACTCACGCGCCTGGCGATCGTTCATGATCGAGCGCACGATCAGCGCCGACTGCTCGTGGGTGAGCGGGCGTTCCATGAGCGGCGAGATCTGGCCATCCTTCTTGATCGCCGGCGGAAAGCCGCTGGTGATGAACAGATCCGACCCGCCTTCGGCGGTCAGCCGCTCGAGCAGCACGGTCAGCAGTTTTGTCGCCTGGCCTCTATCCATTACGGCTATCCGGTGGCGGCCAGGGCATCGCGATTGGCGGCACGCCGGCCGGCCTCTTCGCGATTGACCACGCCGCGGCGCACCAGATCCTGCAGACACTGATCGAGCGTCTGCATGCCGACCGACTGGCCGGTCTGAATCGAGGAATACATCTGTGCCACCTTGCCCTCGCGGATGAGGTTACGGATCGCCGGCGTGCCGATCATGATCTCGTGGGCGGCAACCCGACCACCCGCCTTCTTCTTGAGCAGCGTCTGTGAAATCACCGCGCGCAGCGACTCGGACAACATCGATCGCACCATATCCTTCTCCGCGCCCGGAAACACGTCGATGATGCGGTCGATGGTCTTGGCCGCGGAGCTGGTATGCAGCGTGCCGAACACCAGATGCCCGGTCTCCGCGGCCGTCAGCGCCAGGCGGATGGTTTCCAGATCGCGCAGCTCGCCGACCAGAATGGTGTCCGGATCCTCGCGCAGCGCCGAGCGCAGCGCGGCGGCGAACGAATGCGTATCGCGGGCGACTTCACGCTGATTGATCAGGCACTTGCGCGAGCTGTGCACGAACTCGATCGGATCCTCGACGGTGAGAATATGGCCGAGCTCGGTTTCGTTCTTGTGGTTGACCATTGCCGCGAGCGTGGTCGACTTGCCGGAGCCGGTCGGGCCGGTGACCAGCACCAGACCGCGCGGCAGGCTGGCGATATCGCGAAAGCTCTTGGGCGCATCGAGATCCTCGAGCGTGAGCACTTCGGAGGGAATCGTGCGAAAAACGGCCGCCGAGCCACGATTCTGATAGAACACGTTGACACGAAAACGCGCCAGGTCCGGAATCTCGAACGAGAAATCGGTCTCCAGATTCTCGTCGTAATCCTTGCGCTGGCGATCGTTCATGATGTCGTAGACGAGATCGAACACTTCCTTGTGTTCCATCGACGGCAGATTGATTCGCCGCATGTCGCCATCGACACGGATCATCGGCGGCAGGCCGGCCGACAGATGCAGATCCGATGCGTTCTGCTTGACCGAAAAAGCCAGTAACTGAGAAATATCCATGAGCCCCCGATGTCCATCGCTGCAAGCTTGTCGCGTACTCTAACCGTACCCGATGCCAAAAACATAACCGATGACCGATACCCGCCCCGACGATATTGCTGCCAATCTCGACGCGGTTCGCGCGCGTATCGCGCACGCCGCGCGCGATTGCCATCGCGCTGCCGACGAGATCCGGCTCGTCGCGGTCAGCAAGACCAAGCCGGTGGCACTGGTGGCGGCCGCACTCGACGCCGGCCAGCTCGATTTCGGTGAAAACTATCTCCAGGACGCGCTGGCCAAGATCGACGCACTCGCCGCTCGCCAACCCGTCTGGCACTTTATCGGCGACATTCAGTCAAACAAGACCCGCGATATTGCCGCGCACTTCGCCTGGGCCCATGCGGTCGACCGTTTCAAGATCGCGCGCCGGCTTTCCGACCAGCGTCCCGACGGCATGGCGCCACTGAATATCTGCATCCAGGTCAACGTCGACGACGAGGACAGCAAGTCCGGCATCGCCGCCGACGCACTGCCGGCGCTGGCCGCGCAGATCGCCGAATTGCCCAACCTGCGCCTGCGCGGACTGATGACCATCCCCACCTACAGCGACGACTACGACAGCCAGCGCCGGCCGTTCGCGACACTGCGCGAACTCATGGAAGGCCTCAACGCCGACGGCCATCGGCTGGATACCCTCTCGATCGGCATGAGCGCCGACCTGGAAGCCGCGATCGCCGAAGGCGCAACCCACGTGCGTGTGGGTACCGACATCTTCGGCGCGCGCGGCTGACGCCTATAAACCGAAGGCGACACGCTCGCCGTCCAGCCGCGCGCGAGGCGTGCCACGGCTAGGCCGCGCCCCGTGTCCGGCCCCGTGCGCCACCGACAATACCGCCCGGCAACTGCGTTAGAATCGGCGCAAATCGATACCGGAACGAGCAATGAGCAAGCAGGAAGAACTCAAGCGTGCGGCCGCCGAGGCGGCCTATGAACACGTGCGCGACGGCGAATATCTGGGGGTCGGCACCGGCTCGACGGTCAATCATTTCATCGACGTACTGGCCGAGCGCAAGCCCGAGATTCCGGGCTGCGTGTCCAGTTCCAAGGCCACTACGGAGCGCCTGCGCGCGGCCGGCTTCGACGTGGTCGATCTCAACAGCAGCGGCGCGCTCGGCGTCTATATCGACGGCGCCGACGAAGCCAATGCACATCTCGAACTGATCAAGGGCGGCGGCGGCGCGCTCACCCGCGAGAAGATCATCGCCGGCGCGGCCCGCACCTTCGTATGCATGGTCGACGACTCCAAACGCGTCGACCTGCTGGGCCGTTTTCCGCTGCCGGTGGAAGTCATCGAAATGGCCCGCTCGAGCGTGGCCCGTGCCCTGGTCAAGCTCGGCGGCGAACCGGAGCTGCGCACCGGATTCATCAGCGACAACGGTCATCCGATTCTGGACGTGCACAACCTCGAGATCATGAATCCGATCGAACTCGAGGACGCGATCAATGCCCTGCCCGGCGTGGTCACTGTCGGCCTGTTCGCGCGCCGGCCGGCGGACGTGCTCATCGTCGGCGCCAAGGGCGGCGTCGATGTCATTACCCGTTAGAAGTCACGATCCGCGTCGAGCCCGCTGCCCATGACGGACGCCATCCCCGAAGTCGTAGCCTTCTTCGATGACAACACGTTCAGCGTCCAGTATGTGGTGATCGACCCGGCCACGGCGCATTGTGCGGTGATCGATCCGGTCTGGGATTTCGACCCGGCTTCGGGCCGCACCAGCACCGAATCGGCCGATGAAATCATCGCCTTCATCCGCGGCCGCGGCCTGAGCGTCGATTGGATACTCGACACCCACCCGCACGCGGATCATTTCTCGGCTGCCGTGTATCTGGCCGACCTGCTGGACGCGCCGCGGGCGATCGGCGACCGGATCACCGCGGTCCAGGCGCTGTGGAAGGACATTCATAACCTGCCCGACCTGGCCACCGACGGCCGGCAGTGGGATCACCTGTTCGCGGACGGCGACAGCTTCCGGCTCGGCGCATTGCAGGGCCGAGTGCTGTTCTCGCCCGGCCATACGCTGGCCTCGATCACTTATGTGATCGGCGACGCGGCCTTTGTACACGACACCCTGTTCATGCCCGATTTCGGCAGTGCGCGGGCCGATTTCCCGGGCGGCAGCGCGCGCGATCTGTATCGTTCCATCCAGCAGATTCTGGAGCTGCCGGCCGCCACGCGCCTGTTCACCGGCCACGACTACATGCCCGACGGCCGCGAGCCGCGCTGGGAGTCCACCGTGGCCGAGCAGCGCGCACACAATCCGCATGTGCGGGGCCTGGACGAGCCCGCCTATGTTGCCCTGCGCGAAGCGCGTGACGCGGAACTACCGCTGCCGGCGCGGATGCTGGCTGCCCTGCAGGTCAATATCCGGGGCGGACGTCTGCCCGAGCCCGAAGACAACGGCACCTCGTACCTGAAAATACCGCTCAATCGTTTTTGAGACCAAGACCCGGATGAGCCATCGCTAGCCGGCTGCCGGCAGCCAGAGCTGGGCGGACAGCCCGCCGAGTGCGGCGGCTTCCAGTACCAGGGCGCCGTCGTAGGCCGCCGCCAGATCACTGACGATCGCCAGCCCCAGCCCCGAACCGGGCGTGGTTTCGTCGAACCGCTGGCCGCGCACGAGCGCCTGCTCGCGCTGCGCCGTGTCCAGCCCGTGGCCATCGTCATCCACGCACAGGCACAGGCGCCCGTCCTCGCGCAGCACGCGGACCTCGATCACGCCGCGTGCCCACTTGCAGGCGTTATCCATCAGATTGCCGAGCATCTGCTCGAGATCCTGGCTTTCGCCGGCGAAGACCAGCGCGTCGTCACAATCCACGTCGATTACCAGACCGGCCTCGCCGTGCAGCCGTTGCAGCGTGCGCTGCAGACGCGCGAGTACCGGCGCGACCGGCGTGGCGAGACCGGCGCGCCGGGTGCCGGCGATCCGGGTACGGGCCAGATGCCAGTCGACCTGGCGCCGCATCGCCTGCACCTCGCGCTGCAGGCGCGTGGCGCGCACGGTATCGCCCTCTCGGCCCAGGCGATCGGCCTCGTTGCCGATCACCGACAGCGGGGTCTTCAGGGCATGGGCCAGATTGCCGGCCTGATCGCGGGCCCGCTCGATGAGGCTTTCGTTGGCGGCGAGCACGGTGTTCAGATCAGCCACCAGCGGCGCGACCTCGCCGGGATAATCGCCCGACACCCGCGTACTGGCGGCACGCCGGATGGCGCCCAGTTCGGCACGCAGACGCCGCAACGGGCGCAGGCCCAGGCCGACCTGGAGCGCGGCCGCCGCAATCAGCCCCAGTGCCAGCACCCCGAGCGCCAGCATCAGTGCGCCGATGAATGAATGCACCGCGTTCTCGACGGGGCGCAGATCGGCGGCGACGGTCAGGCGCAGGGCGCCGGCGCGGCGCGGCAGGGTGATGTCCCGGGCGATGGCCAGCAGCGGCGTGGCGCGAACCCCGACGATACGGCGCGGGCCGCTCGCCGCGTCACTCTCGCCGCTGTCCAGGCGGTGTTGCCACAGCGAGCGTGAACGCAGCAAAGGTTCGGCCGCGCCGCCGGCCTCGGCGCTGTCGACCTGCCAGTAGCGCCCGGAAAACACGCGCTGATAGAGCGGATCGCTCATCGGCCGCGCCTGCACCAGCCGACCGTTCGCGTCGACGCTCAGCTGCGAGACAAGCTGCAGAAAATCCGCGTCCAGACGGCGCGCGAGTTCATCTTCGAGGTGTTGACGAAAAAGCAGCGACAACACCAGTCCGGTGACCACCAGCGCGACCACGATCCACGCCAGCGCGCCGAGAAACAATCGCCGTTGCAGCGATGCGCGTCTCAATCGTCGCCCTCGCCGTTGTTGCCGGCCACTGCCTCGTGCACGGCAAAGCGATAGCCGAAACCGCGTTCGGTGACGATGACTTCGCCGCCGAGCTTGCTGCGCAGCCGCCGGATGAAGACTTCGATGGTGTTGGAGTCGCGATCGAAATCCTGTGCATAGATATGGTCGATGAGTTCGCTGCGCGACACGATCTCGCCGGCATGGTGCATCAGGTAGGACAACACGCGATATTCATGGCCGGTGAGCCTGACCGGTCGATCGGCCACGCTCACCCGCGCGGTACGCGTATCCAGTGTCACCCCGCCGCGCTCGAGCACGGCCGAGGCACTGCCACTGGCCCGGCGAATCAACGCCCGCAGGCGCGCCAGCAGTTCTTCCATGCGGAATGGCTTGGCCAGATAATCGTCGGCGCCGGCGTCCATGCCGTCGACCTTCTCATGCCATTCACCGCGCGCGGTGAGTACCAGCACCGGCACATCGATCAGTTCTGTCCGCCAGCGCCGCAGCACGCTCAGGCCGTCCAGGCGCGGCAGGCCCAGATCGAGCACGATCGCGTCGTAGGGCTCGGTGGCGCCGCGGTAGGCGGCGTCCTCGCCGTCGCCGGATACATCCACCGCATAGCCGGCCTCGGCCAGCGCCTCGCCGAGCTGCTCGGCGAGCGTGGGTTCGTCTTCGACCACGAGCAGCCGCATCTAATCCACCCCGGATATGTTCATAAGCCCCTGTCTGCCAGCGATCGGGCCGGTCAGTCCGGCGTGCCCGGCGGCACGCAGTCGAGCAGGTCCAACCGTCGGCCTTCGGCCTCGACCAGCGCGAAATCGCGGGCGTCGTATTCCAGCTCGGCCACATCACCGCGCGGCCCGAGCAACTTTATTTCATAGATCCAGAGGCCGTCGTCGCGTTCCAGTTCCATTTCCACGAAGCGGCCCCGGCATTCGCGCTCGACCTTTGCCAGCAGCGCGTCGAGCGGACGAATATCGCCGGCCGCCAGCGCCGCTCGCGCCGCATCCATGTCGTCGTCATCGTCGTCGGCCCGCGACGCGGCCACCGGCAGCATGACGATTGCGCACAGGAGCGCCAGCGCGACGCGCCACGATGTCGAAGTATTTCGCATGGCCTCATTGGATGAGCACCGCGATGAATTGGCGATTAACGCGACGTTCACCCCGAATTCGACGCACGCGGCGCAGCATCGCTTTCGAACTCACCCAATGGAGACCTATCCATGATCAAACGCACACGCATCGCCCTGACCGCCGCCACCGCCCTCACACTGGCCAGCGGCGTTGCCCTTGCCCAGAACAGTAGCCAGGACAGCACATCGGGCAGCAGCTCGATGATGTCGATTGCCAAGACCGTGGAGATGCTCGAGGGCAAGGGCTATACCGATATCGACAGCATCGACCGGGAACTGGATCGCTACGACGTCGATGCCACCGCCCCCAGCGGCCAGCGCGTCGAGATAACCGTCGACGGCAAGACCGGCGAGGTATTGCGTAGCGAGCGCGACGACGACTGATCGTCTACCGCTTCAGAATACCGCGCGCGGCGCGGCACGGCCCGCCCGACTGATGTCCGGCGGGCTTTTTTAACGTGGCGCCGGAATTTTCGTGCACCGCGATTTCGTCGCTGCATCATGCATCGTTAAACTGTTGCGCTTGCCTGTCGCCCGCCAAGAGCCTCCGTGACCGATCAACGATCAACGAACAGCCCGCCCCCTCTGACACCGTCCACCCCGCTCGTCTGGCTCATGGCCGTGGCCTGCGGCCTGTCGGTGGGCGGCATCTATTACGCCCAGCCCCTGCTCGATCTGCTGGCGCGCACCTTCGACGTCTCCAGTGCCGCGGCGGCGAGCATTGTCACCGTCACCCAGCTGGGATTCGTGGCGGGCCTGGTATTCCTGGTTCCGCTGGGCGATTTCTTCAATCGGCGCCGACTGGTGCCGATGGTGAGCGTGGGTGCCTGCCTGTCGCTGGCCTGCGCCGCCTTCGCGCCGGGGTTCTACGGGTTCCTGCTCGCCAGTTTCCTGATTGGCCTGACCTCGACCGCGGCCCAGATCATGGTGCCCATGGCGGCGCATCTGGCCGCCGACGATCAGCGCGGCGCGGTGGTCGGCCGGGTGATGAGCGGTCTGCTGATCGGCATCCTGCTGGCGCGGGCGTTCTCCGGCCTGATTGCCGATGTCGCCGGCTGGCGCGCGGTCTTCGGCTGCGCGTCGGTGGTGCTGCTGGTGCTGGCCTATCTGCTTCATCGCGTGCTGCCGGATACCCAGGCCACGGGCGAACGCATGCATTACGGCCGCGTGCTCGGCTCGATCGCGGGCCTGATCGTGGATGAGCCGGTCCTGCGCCGGCGCATCGTCTACGGCACGCTCGGCTTTGCCTCGTTCACGATCATGTGGACCACGCTGCCTTTTCTGCTGGCGCCCGCGCCCTACGGCTACAGCGAAACCACCATCGGCCTGTTCAGCCTGCTGGGTGCGGCCGGCGCGATCGGCGCTTCGCTGGCCGGACGTCTGCACGACGGCGGGCGCAGTCAGCTGGGCACGGCCGGATTCATCGTATCGGCACTGCTCGCGTTCGTGCTCATGGCGGCGCTGCCGCACAGTCTGATCGCGCTGGTGATCGGCATCCTGCTGATGGACCTGGGCGTGCAGGGCGTGCAGATTCTCAATCAGAGCATGATCTATACCCTGCGCCCGGAAGCACGCAGCCGGATCACCACCGCTTATATGAGTTGCTTCTTTCTCGGCGGTGCGGCCGGCTCGCTGATGGCCGGGGTGGCCTACGATATCGCCGGCTGGCCGGGTGCGATGACGGTGGCCGGCGTACTCGAAGCCGCCGCGCTTGTGTTCTGGTGGACCGAGCCACGCCGAACTGCCGTTGCCGATACCGCGGCCACGGGCCAGTAGTCGGCGCCGTACTTCATCGCGAGTCGCGACGGCCGCAATTGCGCGGCCCGCGCCCGGCGTCTAGCCTTGCCGCAGAACAACCGCCTTTAAGGCAACGATTAAAATCATGAGCCAGATCATTGACGTCACCGTCGAATGCTTCGGCGAGCTGCAGTCGCTGATGGGCGCCGACCAGGTCCCGGTGGCCGTACAGGCGCCCTTCACGCCGTCGGCTCTCATCCACGGCGCACAGCTCCAGTATCCCAACGCGGCCGCGCTGCTGGAGCGCACGGCCTGCGCCCGCGACGATACGTTGCTCGCAGCCGATGCCACGCTTGCCGACGGCGATCGTATCGCCCTGATTCCGCCGGTCTCCGGCGGCCAGCCCGAGGTCGCCATCGAACGCCATCTGAGCGCGCAGGAACTCGACCTCGCAGCCCTGATGGCCGAAACCGAAGACGAGACCTGCGGCGCGCTGGTGGTCTTCGGCGGCACCGTTCGGCTGGCCAATCAAGGCCGTGAAGTCGTCTCCATGGACTACTCTGCCTACGGCCCGCTGGCCGCGAAGACGCTGGCCGATATCGAGCACGAGGCGATGGAGAAATTCGACGCCCACGCCTGTCGTATCCAGCACCGCACCGGTCAGCTCGGGCTCGGCGAAGTCAGCGTCTATGTAGTGGTGCGCTCGGTGCACCGCGCCCAGGCCTTCGACGCCGCGCGCTACGCGCTCGAAGAACTCAAGGCGCGGGTCGCGGTCTGGAAAAACGAATACTATGCCGACGGCTCGAGTGCCTATCTCGAAGGCACCGAAGTGCCGCGGCCCGAGCGCCCGCGCAACGACGACGCGGCTGATTCATCTTCCGGTTCCCAGGTATGAAAGACGTTGGCATGAAGCCCGAGACCCTGCGCTCGGCCACCGCGACCGCGACCTTCCACGCACCGACGCACTGCATCGAACGTATTCGCGATCGCGATACCGAAAAAGGCGATCCACAGGCCACCGCCCGTATCGCGGGCATTCTCGCCGCCAAGCGCACTGACGAACTGCTGCCGCTGTGTCATCCGCTGCCGATCCATGCCGCGGAAGTGCATTTTGCGTTCGAGGAACAGCGCGTGGTGATCGAGGCCGAAGTCCACACCATCGGCCCCACCGGCGTGGAAATGGAAGCGCTGACCGCGGCCAGCATGGCCGCGCTCACCCTCTACGACATGCTCAAGCCCTATGCCGAGCCGGCGGAACTGGCCATCGGCGAGACCCGTCTGCTCGACAAGACCGGCGGCAAGAGTCATTACAAGCGCACGCTCAAGAAGCCGCTGAGCGCGACCGTGCTGATGGTCTCCAATCCGGTCGCCGACGGCAACAAGCCGGACACGGCGGGCAAACAGGTCGCCGAAGGTCTGGAAAAAGCCGGCTTTGCCCCGCTCGACTACCAGATCCTGCCCGACGATCAGCAGCGGGTGGGCGATGCCGTGCGCGCGGCCATGGCCAGCAACACCCACCTGATCGTCACCGTGGGCGGCACCGGCATCGGCCCGAAGGACCGCGTGGTCGAGACCGTGGAACCGCTGCTGACCACGCCCATGCCCGGTCTGATGGAAGCCGCCCGTGCCTTCGGCCAGCGGCGCACGCCCTATGCCGTGCTCTCGCGCGGGGTCTCCGGCTTTGCCCATAACAGTCTGGTGCTCACTTTCCCCGGCAGCCGCTCGGGCTCGAAGGAAACCCTGACTGCACTGCTGCCGAGCCTGATCCACGTACTGGAAATCCACGAGCGTTTTGCCGAGCACGCCGGCTAGGCCAGAGCGCTCTGTTCGGCGGGCCGCTACAACCCGGCCAGCCGCTGCCAGGACTGCTCGGCCAGCGCCAGGCTCTTGACCACGGCAAACAGAAGCTGGCCCACGCGCAGGTCCAGAGCCTCGGCCGAGCGCCGGGTGACCCGTGCTTCCAGACGTTGATGGCCGATCGCGAGCATCACATTGACCGCATAGTCTCCATCGGCGGTGACCGATTCGACATGGCCGGCGAGCACATTCAGAGCGCTGATGCCCGCCGGACGCTCGCGCGCCAGCATCACGTCACGGGCGCGTACATGCAGCGTCACCGGGCTGGCGATGTCCTGTTCCAGATGGGGCACGAACAACGACTGGTTCTCGCAGTCGAGCACCGACAGCCCGTGTTCCGGCACATGCCGCCCTACCTGCGCACGCAGCAGCGCACCCGCGTCGCGGGCATGTTCGGCCCCCAGCAATTCGGGACGCGCGAGAAAATCCGCGGTCGGACCGGAAAAAGCAATACGCCCCTCGCTGACCGCCACCACATGGCGATTGGCCAGACGCAGCATTTCGTCCAGTTGGTGACTGACGAACACGATCGGCAGCGCCGATTCCTGGCTGAGCCGCTCGATATAGGGCAGCACTTCGGCCTTGCGGGTCGCGTCCAGCGACGCCAGCGGTTCGTCGAGCAGCAGCATCGCGGGATCGGACAGCAAGGCCCGGCCGATGGCGATCCGCTGCTGCTCGCCGCCGGACAGCCCGGCGATGCGGCGTTCCAGCAACGGGCCGATGTCGAGCATGTCGACGACGCGATCGAAATCCGCTGCGCGTCGGTGTGCGCGCGCGAACCAGGCCCCGTAACCCAGATTGTGGCGGACGTTCAGGTGCGCGAACAGGCGCGCCTGCTGGAACACATAGCCGATACGCCGGCGATGCGCGGGGATACGGATACCCCGCTCGCTATCGAAGACACAACGCCCGGCCAGCACGATGCGCCCGCGCGCGGGCGTGATCAGGCCGGCGAGAATGCGCAGCAGCGTGCTCTTGCCCGCGCCCGACGGGCCGAACAGACCGGTGACCCGTTCCGCGCTCGCGAACGCGCAATCCAGCGAAAAATCTCCGAGCCGGTGGCTGACATCAATCTCGAGCATCAGCGCACCGCCTGTCTGCGCTTGATATAGCGCGCCATCAGTTCCGAGGCGAACAGGGCCCCGAACGAGACCGCCACCGAGATCAGGATCAGCTGCAGCGCCTGGCCTTCCCCGCCGGGCACCTGGATGAAACTGTAGATCGCGAGCGGCAGCGTGCGTGTCTCGCCGGGGATATTGGCGGCGAAGGTAATGGTGGCGCCGAATTCGCCCAGGGCCCGGGCGAAGGCCAGCACCAGGCCGGCGATCACGCCGGGCAGCGCCAGCGGCAGGGTGATGCTCAGCCAGACCCACACCGGGCCGGCCCCGAGCGTGGCCGCGGCGTCCTCGACCCGGCTGTCGATCGCTTCCAGCGACAGCCGGATCGGGCGCACCAGCAACGGAAAACCCATGATCGCGCCGGCCAGCGCCGCGCCGGTCCAGCGAAAGGCGAAAACGAGGCCGAAGGTATCGGCCAGCCAGCCGCCGATCAGGCTATTGCGACCCAGGCCGATGAGCAGCAGATAACCAGTGACCACCGGCGGCAGTACCAGCGGCAGATGCACCAGCGCATCCACCACCATCTTGCCGCGCCAGCGCGAGCGGGCGAGAAACCAGCCAACGGCCAGCGCAAAGGGCAGACTGCAGGCGACGGCGGTGATCGCCACCCAAAGACTCAGCCGAAGCACCTCGGCCTGGGCCGGATCAAGCATCGGTCACGCGCGCGCTTTCATTGGGGCTTCGCGGCGCTGCTTCCGGCCAGGCGAAAACCCCATTGCTTGAAAATGCCGGCGGCGGTGTCGGTTTGCAGGAACGCGAGAAAACGCTGCGCCTGCGGATTGTCCACGCCCGTCAGTATCGCCGCCGGATAGATGATCGGCTTATGGCTGGCGGCGGGAAACGTATCGACCACCTGCACATCCTTTTCTGCCACTGCGTCGCTGGAATAGACCACGCCCAGCGGCGCCTCGCCGCGGGCCACCAGCGCGAGCGCGGCGCGCACGTCGTCGGCCTGGGCGATATGGCCCTGCAAGCCGTCCCAGACGTGCAGGAACTCGAGCGCCTGACGGCCGTAGATACCGGCCGGCACCGCGTCGGTGTTGGCCATGGCCAGATAGCGGTCGCCGAGCGCGGCCACGATGTCGAAATCGGGCGCGATCTCGAGCCGCGTGTCGCTGTCCGCAGGCGCGACCAGCACCAGCGAATTGGCCAACAGATCGACCCGTGAGGCGCTGTCGACGCGTTCATCAGCGTCGAGTCGGTCCATCCAGTCCTGGTTGGCCGAGACATAGACATCGGCCGGCGCGCCCTGCTCGATCTGGCGGGCAAGCGTGGAACTGCCCGCATAGCTGACCTTTACGTCCACCGGATGATCTTTCTCGTAGGCGACGACGACGCCGTCCATCGCGTTCTTGAGGCTCGCCGCGGCGAATACCAGCAGCGACGAGTCTTGCGCATCGGCGGCGCGTGCCGATAGCGGCGCGACAACCAGTGCCGACAGAACAATGAGCACAAAGCCGGTGAATACACTCCGCCCAAGATTACGGTACCGCGACATGGCGCCCTCTCGCTTGACTGATGGTGAAGGCGTCGGTGCCCGGGTTGGGCATATCGCATAGCCGATATCGGCACTCGACGCATCCAGCGTTATATAGCTTACTACATAGCGAACGCAGCGCGTAGCGGTCGCGATACACCGCAGCGTAGGCATCGGATAGTTCTTGCCGCGAGCCCATTATTTACGTTGCGAGCAATTGATTTCTACACAATTAGTCGCATATAGAGAAGCAGATGGCAGTACTCGCGCCGCTTTTTCCGGCTCGAGCCGCCCTTTTTCCCCGCAAAGCAAGGACTTCAAGCATGCATTTCAGAGCCCCTCTCATCGCCGCCCTCCTGCTGGCCGTCGCCAGCACCGCCACATTCGCGGCCGGCACCGCCGATCATCAGGTCACGCAGAGCGACCGCCACGCCGAGGCCGGCGGCGCCAACGACAACTACGGCACCTCCGGGGTCGAGGTCGAGGATAACTTCTCGCAGTCGGACCGACCCGCCGCCACCCAGGCGGCCAATAACGCCCGCGCCTCTTTCGGCGATCGCAGCAACGTCAGTGTGGACAGCATGTCCAACCGTCGTGACAGCATGCCCAACGACAACGACATGTAGAGCCAACAAGCGCTACGGCGCAGAGCCGCACGACCCCGGACATCAGGCAGATGCCCGATGCCTCGGGATCGTCGCGGCGGTTACCGCGAACCTGCCCTCGGGAGGCACCGGGGCATCCGTGGAAACCCGGATATTGCATTTCCGGCAGCTGTAACCATTGTCTGGCAAGGCGCGAAGGCGTTCAGTCATACGCCGTTCAGTTGCGTAAGGCATAATTTTGGTCGATAGGACGAACAAGTCCGGACGATAGTTCAAGAGGTTTTATATGAAGCGTTCCACAAAGATTTCCGCACGTACCGCCGTATCGTCGATGATATGCGCAGGCGCCCTGATTTTCGGCTCCAGCGCATTGGCGGCGGAAAGCGGTAATACCAGCGAACACAGCATGTCGGGCGAGACCACCCTGTCCACCGACAGCAGCACATCGGCTGAGTCCAAATCGTCCAACGGCTCGATGTCCGGTGGCGACTATCAGTCCGGCGGCAACAATACCGAAGCCGGCGGTAGCAACGACGATTACGGCCACTCGGCCGACGATATCGAAGACGGCAACAGCTCGATGTCGGGCTCCGGCCACGGCGACGAAGACACCATGTCCGGCGACGACTACAAGTCGGGCGGCAATGGCATGCACAGTGAAGCTGGCGGCGCCAACGACGCGAACGGCCATTCGGCCGACGACCTGGAAGACGAGGACTCCATGAGCAGTCCTGACAACAGTTCCAAGAACGGTTCCATGTCGGGCGGCGACTACGAGTCGGGCGGCAACAGCTCGGCCCGTTAAAGCACCGGCAGGTAAGCCGCATCGGCACCCTGTGCCGTCGGTAATACTATTGAAAAAAGGGCAGCCGCGAGGCTGCCCTTTTTTTCGACCATGCGCCTGAAAAACTCAGTGCACGATTGACGCCAGTTCCTGCTGCGTGGGTGACGCCTTCAGCGACAGCGAAGTCTGCGACAGCGGCGTGCGCGTCGCCCCCACGATGGCACGCGACGGCACCCGCTGTACGAACGCCACCACCGCGAGTGATGCTACCGGCGCGCGCGACGGCAGCGACAACTGGGCGCTGTAGCGCTGCTGGCCCGCCACGACCTGCGCCGGCACCAGTTGGTGCACCACGCCATCTTCATGCAACGAACGGCCCCCGTTCTCGCCGCCGCCGACTTGGGTGACGACATCGTCCTGGGTCATCGCCAGCCATACCTGCACGGCGCCATCGCGGGCATTACCGCCCAGATCGACCGTCGCGGTCACCGCGCGCGCGCCATCGCGGGCGATGTTCAGCGTCACCGGCAGGTTCGCCGCGTCGGCCTGCGCCTTGATCGCGGCGGTCACCTCTCCGCGGCGGCTCCCCACCATCTCGCGCTGGCCGTCGACGACCAGCTGCGGCGTATATACACGGCCACTGCCGAACACATTGCGTGCATAACCGCGCTGGCGGTCGGTGTACTTGGCCCCCGAGAACGGATCGACCCAACCCAGATTGTCCCAGTAGTCCACATGCTGATTGAGAAGAATCAGCTCGATGTCGTCGGCGGGCGGATTCTCGCGCAGGTCACTGAGCAATGCGTAGGCCGGCGGACAGCTGGAGCAGCCGTTGGACGTGAACAGTTCCAGCACCACCGGACGCGGCGCGGCCCATGCGGTGGCCGCGGGCACGAGCAGTGCCAGCGCCGCGACCAGCAGCCGCCATCTTCTGCCCGGCGATCGCGTTGTCTTGATGAAATTCGCCATGACTAGCCTCGTGGGTTGACAGCCGGTAGGGGCCCGGCCGGAATCCTCACACTGACGGCTGCCGGCGCTCAAAACCTCACGATTCGATCACGCCAGGGGCAGATCGAAGCGCACCCGGGTTCCCGCGCCGGGCGTGCTCTGGATGCGCAGGCGCGAACCGTGGCGGGTACAGATCTCGTCGACGATGGACAGCCCCAGACCCGAGCCTTCGCCGCGCGCACGGCCCGCGCTGGTGCGATAGAAGCGCTGGGTGACCAGCGCGATATCGTCCTTGTCGAGCCCGAACCCGGTATCGCCGATACAGACTTGCACCACATCGCCCTGCGCCTCGGCGGTCAACCACACCTGCCCGCCCGAAGGCGTCGCGTTCAGGGCGTTGTCGAGCAGGTTGGCCAGTACCCGGTCGATGAGCGCCAGATCGGCGCTGACCATTGCCGGCGTGGGCACGCGTTGCACTTCCAGCGCCACGCCGGCCGCGCGCGCCTGGGGCTGGAACTTGCCGACGATGTCGTAGGCCAGTTCGGCCAGCGAGAACGGCTCGATACACAGCGGCTTTTCATGAGCATCCACGCGTGCCAGCGTCGACAATTGCTGGGCGAGCTGGGTCAGACGCCGGGCGTTGGCGAGAATGGCATCCAGATGTTCGTGCTTGACCACCAGGGCGAGATCATCCCGGCTGCGCAGCTGTTCGGCATACCCCTGCAGCGAGGTCAGCGGGGTGCGGAAATCGTGCGACAGATTGGCCACCAGCTCGCGCCGCTGCCGGTCGTTTTCGCGCAGCGCGTTGAGTTGCACCTCGATGGTGGCGGCCATGTCGTTGAAGGCACGCCCCAGGCGGCCGATCTCGTCGTCCCGAACCGGCTCGATGCGCTGTTCATAATCGCCCTCGGCAAAACGCTGCACGGCCTCGATCAGCCGCGAAAAACGCCGCGTGAGCAAGGCGAACAGGAACAGCCCTACCGCGCCCGACAGCAGCAGCGCCAGTACACCGGCCGCGATCAGCGTGCGCGTGATCGTGCTGGTACGCAGCATGGCGTACATGGACATCCGCGTGCCCGCATCGAGCACCGCGAACAGATAGCCCGGCGTATCCGCCGCGCCGTACTGGATACGCGCCACCGAAAACACGCTGGCCTGGCGCGTGCAGGGGGCCGAGGCGAACACCGGCAGCATCGGCGTCTCGCCGAGCAGATTGTTGAGCGCATCGACATCGACCTGGGCGTCGTCGCCACAGTTCGGATCGGCATAGTCGCCGACCACCCGGCCCTCGGCATCGAGCACGTACAGCGACAGCGACGGGTTGATCGACAGAATCAGGCGCGCGGCATCGCTTGCCCCGGCGCTTTGCGGGCCCTGCCGCAGCGGCTCCCGCATCACCTGAGCCAGATTGTCGGCCAGATCGATCTGCATGCGCTGCTGGAATTCGCGCCCGAGCTGGTCGAACTGGCTGACCGCGATCCAGGCGGCGGCCACCGAGAGCACCAGCAGGCTCGTGAGATAGACCAGCGCGATACGCGCGTAGAGACTGCGCCAGAGATTGCCCAGCCCACGCCAGAGGCTAAGCATTACGAAGACGCGCTGCCGCGCTCGTGCACCGCTTCGCTGACTTCATCGGCAAACCGATAGCCGACGCCCCACACGGTATGGATATAGCGCGGCTGGGCCGGGTCGGCTTCGATCTTGCCGCGCAGACGATTGATATGGGTGTTGACGGTATGGTCGAAGCCGTCGAACTCGGGCCCCCACACTTCGTCGAGCAGTTCGCCGCGGGTGAATCCGCGGCCCGGGTGGCGGGCAAACAATGACAGCAGGGCGAACTCCTTGGCCGTGAGCGACAACGGCTCACCGGCCAGGGTAACGCGATGGGCCGCGGTATCGATGGCCAGATCGCCGACCACCAGTGGCGGCGGATCGGCCGCGTCGGTGGCCGGCTGGCTGCTGGCCAACTCGCGATCATGCGCGCGGCGACGCAGCAGCGCCTGCACGCGAGCCAGCAGAATCCGCGACTCGAACGGCTTGGTCATGTAGTCGTCAGCGCCGATCTCCAGCCCGGTCACCACATCCGACGTACCCGCTTTTGCGGTCAGCATGATCAGCGGCACTGCGGTGTCGGTGGCTCGGATCTCGCGGCATACGGAAAGGCCGTCGATGCCGGGCAGCATGAGGTCGAGCACCACGAGCGCGGCGTCGGGCCAGCGTTCCAGCGCCTGCTCACCGGTCTGGACCCAATCCGCGGGGTAACCGGCCTCGCCGAAGATGGCGACCAGCAGGCGGCCGATATCGGGGTCGTCCTCGACGCACAGAATTCGTTCCGCCATGGTGCTGCCTCGATCCGCTGTTGGCCATGCAGCCTACTGTAGCGATCACCACGCGCGAGCACATCACGAAACCGTAACTCCGGAACCCTACCTCGCGCCGTTATCGATTCGTGATGATTGGTTCCGGTACTCCTTCTAACGTGCATGCAGGTCGTAGCGAACCGTTACGACTGTCGCAGTGATCGCAGGCAATCGCCGTGCGCTCTGCGGCCACTAAAAATCAAAGGAGTTTCGGATATGTCCTCACTCAAACAGATCAAGCCCGTCGCCCTGCTCAGTGCCGTCGTCTGCGCCAGCTGCCTGTTCTTCGCGGTATCCGCGAGTGCGATGGATGACGATAGTATGTCGCATGACAAGAGCATGTCGCATGACCAGACCAACGGCATGCAGGACAACAAGGCTGCCGAAGGCATGGAAAACAAGGACAGCATGTCGCACGACAGCATGAAAAAAGACGGCATGTCGCACGATGGCATGGAGAAGAAAGACAGCATGTCCGGTGGCGAGAGCATGTCTCACGACGACGGCATGAAGAAAGAAGACAAGATGTAAGAAGTCGCGCCCGCCGGCGGCAATCGGGTCGCCGGCGGGCATTTCTACGCAAGCGAGCACACGATGAATGCAACCACGACCGAGTCGATGAGTGAGGCCCCGGCCAGCGCGGCGCGACGCAGTTCCGACGCGCCCGCGGTGATCAAGCGCCACGGCATCGCGACCCGCCTGTGGCACTGGGTCAATCTCGTGTGCCTGATCCTGCTCCTGATGAGCGGACTGCAGATTTTCAACGCCCATCCGGCCCTCTACTGGGGCAACGATTCGACGTTCGATGCCCCGCTGCTCGCGATCGGCTCGATGCGCGGCCCGGACGGCGAACCGATGGGCGCGCTGCGTATCGCCGGACATACCTTCGACACCACCGGTGTCCTCGGACTGTCCAGCTTCAACGGCCAGCTTTCCCAGCGCGGTTTTCCGGCGTGGGCGACGCTGCCCGGCCCGCAGTGGCTGGCAATGGGCCGCTACTGGCATTTTTTCACCGCCTGGATCTTCGCCCCGTCGCTGTTCGCCTATCTGCTGTACACGCTGATAAGTCGGCGCCGGCGCCAGATGATGTTCCCCACGGGGTCACAGCTGCGCGGCCTGCCCGCGACGATCTGGCACCACATGCGCTTCAAGTTCGACCACAAGCGCGACTACAACGGCCTGCAGAAGCTCACCTATATTCTGGTGCTGTTCATTCTGCTGCCGCTGATGGTCTTCACCGGGCTGACCATGTCACCCACCATGAACGCGGCCTGGCCGTGGCTGCTGGATGTGTTCGGCGGTCGCCAGAGCGCGCGCACAATTCATTTCATCTGCGCCTTCGGGCTGATCGGCTTCTTCATCGTGCATCTGCTGCTCGTGCTGATATCCGGCGTGTTCAACAATCTGCGCTCGATGACCACGGGCGGCTACAAGATCAGCCAATCCGACGACCACAGGGAGACCCGGCGTCATGGGTAATCGCAAGCTCATTGTTCCCGACCCGCGTCGTCGGCGTCTGATCACCGGCCTCGGCGCGCTCGGCGCCGGCGCATTGCTCACGGGCTGCGACAGTCTGTCGCGCAACGAACAGGTCCAGGACGCGCTCGGCCAGGTCGATCGCCTGACCCGCGCGGCCCAGCGCCTGGTGTCGTCGCGGCAATCGCTGGCCCGCGAATTCGACAAGAGCCAGATCGCACCGTCGTTCCGGGGCAACGGCACCACCGATCCGTCGAACACGGCATACCGGCAGATGGCGGCGAACAATTTCGCCGACTACCGACTCCGGATCGACGGTCTGGTCCGCAACCCGGGGCAATTCTCGCTCGACGATCTCAAGGCCATGCCCTCGCGCACCCAGATCACGCGCCACGACTGCGTGGAGGGCTGGAGTTGCATCGGCCAATGGACCGGCGCCGTACTCGGCGGCGTACTCGACCGGGTCAAGCCGACCGCCGATGCCCGCTTCGTGGTCTTTCACTGCGCCGACAACACCTATGGCGGGCCGGACAAGTACTACGAAAGCCTCGACATGGTCGAGGCCTATCACCCGCAGACGCTGCTCGCCTACGGGCTGAACGGCGATACGCTGCCGGTGACCAATGGCGCGCCGATACGTCTGCGCGCGGAACGCCAGCTGGGTTACAAGCAGGCGAAATACATCATGCATATCGAATTGGTCAACAGTTTCGCGGATATCCAGGGCGGCAACGGCGGCTACTGGGAAGATCGCGGCTACGAATGGTGGGGTGGCATATGAAACATCTGAATTCACGACCCGTCGGTAGCGAACCGGCGGACGCCCGCCGCCGACAGCTGCTCAAGATGATCGGCCTGGGCGGCGGTGCTCTGCTGATCGGCTCGGTGACTCTGGCCCGGATTGCGCAGGCCGCCGACGCCGACACGGTCGAGCTGGTCGTGTTCGACGAACACGGAAAGCGCGTGGGCGAACGCAGGATGCCCAAGGTGAAGAAGACCGCCGCCGAGTGGAAGAAACAGCTCTCGAGTGCGTCCTACAACGTGACCCGAGAGGACGGCACCGAGCGCCCCTACAGCGGCGACTACGACAAGCCGGATGAAGCCGGCATCTATCGTTGTATCGCCTGCGATACGGCGCTCTACGACGCCGCCACGATGTTTCACTCCGGCACCGGGTGGCCCAGCTTCTGGCAACCGATCGCCAAGCAAAACGTGGTCGAGACCACGGACAGCACGTTCGGCATGCAGCGCACGGAGATCTCCTGCGCGCGCTGCGACAGCCATCTCGGCCACGTCTTCCACGACGGCCCGAAGCCGACCGGGCTGCGGTACTGCATGAATTCAGTGGCCCTGCGTTTCGTGCCCAACGCCACCGCCTGAACAAATCGGACGCCCTGACAAGGGGCGACCATCCAAACCCGAGGGTTTCAATATGTCCACGCAAGAAAAGAACCCAACACGCCATGCCGGGCTGCTGCTCTCCGGCGCGATCTTCCTGGGCGGCGCGATCTGGATGTATACGGCCGCCGCGGCCAGCAAGGGCGGCGTGGCCATACCCGCCGCGGCCCAGACTGCGTCGCAGACCCCCATCGACGGGACACGGACGGCAGTGCTTGCCGGCGGCTGTTTCTGGGGCATGGAGTCGGTGTTCGAACACGTCGACGGGGTCACCGACGTGGTTTCGGGCTACGCCGGCGGCACCGAGGAACACGCCAATTATCGCGACTCGAGCTCCGGGCGCTACGACGACGCCGAGGCCGTGCGCATCAGCTACGACCCCGAACAGATCAGCTACGCCGATCTGCTGCAGATCTATTTCTCGGTCGCCCATGATCCGACCCAGGTCAACCGCCAGGGTCCGGACCGCGGCCCGCAGTACCGCTCGGAAATCTTCGCCGCCAATCCCGCACAGGCCGAGGTGGCGAACGCCTATATCGAGCAGCTCACGCAGGCCGACGTGTTCAGCCGGCCGATCGCGACGAAAGTGTCGGTGGGTGAGCACTTCTTCCCGGCCGAGTCCTACCACCAGAATTACGCCGATCTGCACCCGAACAGCATGTATATCCGCATCAACGACGCGCCCAAGGTGGAAGCTCTCAAAAGTCGTTTCGGTCAGCGCTATCGCGAGCGGCCCGCGAACCTGGCCGCCAACGGCTGAACGGGCACAGCCAAGCACCGGCGCTCAGGCGTCGGCGCTTCGGCCATAGCGCCGCAACTGGGCCGGGCGATCCAAACGGATACCCGGCCCTTTTCGCGTCTCGCCCCTGTTGCCGAAATACGCACACGCCAGCAGGCGACCCGCGCTCCTTGTACTCGACCGGTCAAGGGCACTAGATTGGGTTCAGGCATCAGCGGATATGTCATGACCCATCGCGTTCGTTATTTTTCCAACTCAGATCGGCCCGCTCCACCACAGCCACTGTCCGGCCTGACCGACAGCGAGCCTGGGTTGACGTCATTGTGATCCAATACGTCTGCCTGCCGGCGCCAGGCGTCATCGCCGCGGCGGTGCGATCGGAAAACAGGCCATGAACACGTCGTCATGAACAGTCCGCGGCCGCTACGTGTGCTGCTGATTCTCGGTCATCCCCGCGGCGACAGCCTTTGCGGTGCGCTGGCAACCGCCTATCGTGACGGCGCCACACGCGCGGGTGCCGAGGTCGTCACGCTCGCGCTCGGCGATCTGGCATTTGCCCACGACGTCGTCGCCGATTCGCCGGAAAACCAGCCGCTCGAGCCGGATCTGCAACGCGCCCGCGATCTGCTCGACTGGGCCGAACATCTGGTGTTCGTCTATCCGACCTGGTGGGGCACGATGCCGGCGCTGCTGAAGGGTTTTCTGGATCGGCTGGTCGCGCCAGGCTTTGCGTTTCGCTTCTATGGTCCGGGTGCTGCCGAATGGGAGGGTCTGTGGAAGGGCAAATCGGCCCAGCTGATCACCACGATGGATACGCCACCGCCGATCTATAAATGGCTGTTTCGTGCGCCGGGCACCAACGCGATGCGCCGAGCCACCCTCGGCTTCTGCGGCGTCGCACCCGTACATGTGCTCACCTGCGGGTCGGTGCGCACCTCGGATATCGATCAACTCGAACGCTGGATCGAACGCGCCCGGCGCGCCGGCTTTGCGCTGCGCTCGGGCGTGCATTCGCCGATTGGTCGCGTTGCACGTCGGGCCACGCCCTGGCTCAAGGCGCTGCGCCTGCAGTTCTATCCGATGAGCTGGGCCGCCTACAGCGTCGGCGCGCTACTCGGCGCGGCGGCGGGCCTCGATTGGTCTGCCTATCTGTGGGGCTATCTGCTGATCTTCTGTCTGGAAGCGGCCACCGTGTTCTGCAACGAGCGGGCCGACATCGATACCGATCGCGCCAATCAGAACTACGGCCCGTTCACGGGCGGTTCACGCGTGCTGCTCGACGGCGGCCTCTCGCCGGCGCGCCTGCGGCGTGCGGTCGGCTATCTGCTGGTCGCCGCGTTCATGGCCGCAGGGCTGGCGCTGGCCAGCGGCCCGGCCGGCACGGGCGTCGTGCTCTGGATGCTGCTGGCCACGGTCATCACCCTCGGCTACACGGTCTATCCGTTGAAACTGAGCTATCGCAGCCTGGGCGAACTGGATGTCGCCTTCACCCACAGCGCGCTGGTGCTACTGCTTGGCGTGCTCTTGCAGGGCGGCGCGTTCGGCGCACCTGAACCCTGGCTGCTGTCGCTCGCCCTGGGCCTGGCGATCCTGCCGTCGATCATCCTCGCCGGCGTGCCGGACCGCGCCGCCGATGCACGCGTCGGCAAGCACACCCTGGCGGAACGCTGGGGCAACGCAGTGGCCCTGCGGCTGGCCGGCGCGGCAGTAATCACCTCCGCCCTGCTGGCGCTGCTGTGCGACCAGACGAGCCTCGGTGGCGGCCTGTTCCATGGCATGAGCCTGGTGGTCATTCCCCATGCCGCGCTGTGCCTGGCCCTGCTCTGGCATGCACGATCGCGCGGCCCGGAAACACTCGCGCGTATCGACGGGCTGCTGATCGCCGCGCTCACCTATATGCTCTGGTTCGTGATCATTCCCGGCTATCACCTGCTATGACCGACGACAGCGACAGCCCGGCGCCGTGGCAACTCACCGGCCACGGCTATGTGCAGGCGCTGCGCTGCAGCCGCGAGTTCGGCGAACAGTGTCTGCGCGCGTGCCCCGAGTTCGAGGGCCGCGCGCTCGGCGGCATGGGCGCGCTGATGTATATCGACTACGCCAGTTCCAACGTGGGCCCGTATCGAGAGCTGCTGCTCAGTCCGGGCACGTTCGAGATCGGCGGCCGCCGGGCCGCGGCGATCACGCATATATGGGTATCGAGCCCGGCAAGCGTGGCCAACGGCCGCCGCAACTGGGGCCTGCCCAAGGAACAGGCCGTGTTCGAGTCCGCGTACAACGCCGACGGCAGTGAAACGGTTCGCGTCCATCGCGACACGGCCCCGCCGTTGTCGTTGACGTTCGCCGCACGCGGGCCCGCCCTGCCGGTGACCACGGCCATCCTGCCGCGGCGTTGGCGCACGCTCGAGCAGCCCTGGCACGGCCAGCTCTACCGGACCGCGATCCAGGCACGCGGCAGGGCCCGCATCGCGGCCCTGCGCGAGGTCAGCAATCCGGCAGGCAGCGGTTTTCCGGATTTTTCCGAGCAGACCCGAATCGTCACCGTGGCCGCGTCCGCCTTCGAGCTCGTCTTCCCGGTGCCGACCATCCGCACACTCGCGTCGACGTAGCGCGGTGCGCCGCGTCTATCGCGGCCTGTCTCGACGCCCTGACCGATTTACAGCAGACGCTGGACCCAGTCCGGCGGCGAGCGGACGCATGCAAGACAACGGCCTGTTCGCCGGAACGCGTCGACCGCTGCGCGTGAAACGCCGCGCCGGTTACATGCATCAGCCACCGAGAATCGTAGTCCCCAATGTGCCTGTGCTAGGTTTCAAAACGCGGTTTCACTAGTTTCGCAAATCGCCGACAAAGCCGCTCCAGACGGCAAAATCGGGCGTCCCCCGTGGTTACGGGCCGCTGCTATAAAACCATAATGAGGAGAGACTCATGCACTCGAAACTTCTGTCGCGCCTGGGTTCGATAACGGCGATTGGCGCCGTCTTGGCAGCCACCGCCCTGCTTTCGTCCGGCAGCGCTTTCGCACAGGATGCCAAGACCACGACATGGCGGGTGCAATCGCACTGGCCGACCGCCAGCAGTTCCTATGACGACAGCCTGGTGCGCATCAAGAACATCATCGAGGAGCGCACCGAAGGTCGCCTCAAGCTCAAGCTATATCCGGCCGGTGCCTTGTTCAAGGCGCAGCAGACGTTCAACGCAGTCAAGCGCGGCACCATCGAAATGGGCACCATCTCGCCGGCCTACGCCCAGAACCAGATGAGCCTGGCCGGGATCGCATCCGGTCTGCCGTTCGCGTTCCGCAATGTCTGGGAAGTCGCCTATTTCCACAAGAATCTGGGCTTCGAGGACATGCTGCGCGAAGAGGCCGCCGAACACGGCGTGTATTACTCCACCGACAAGGTCTATCCGACCGAGATGGTGGTCAACAAGCCGATCAACAGCTATGCCGATTTCAAGGGCCTCAAGATTCGTTCCTCCGGCGCGCTGGAGACGTTTCTGACCAAGGCCGGCGCCTCGGCGAGCTATATCCCCGGCGGCGAGCTCTATACCGCGTTGTCGAGCGGTGTGGTCGATGGCGCGCATTGGGGCGCGGCCCAGGGCGCGGCGAGCATGAGCCTGTACGAAGTCGCCAAGTATCACGTCAAACCGGCCCTGAACATTGCCGGCACGGATGCCTTCATCATCAATCAGGAAGCGCTCGACGCGCTCTCCGAGGCCGACGCCAAGATCGTGCGCGACGCGCTGGATGAGCAGTTCTGGTATCGCACCAACGAGTATCTGTATCTCGAACGTCTGGCGCTGTCCAAGGCGATGGCCAATGACGGCGTCAAGATCACCACACTGCCGCCCGAAGTCCAGAAGAAGCTGACGGCGGTCGCCCGGGAGTCCTGGGACGAGATGGGCAAACGCAGCGACAAGGCCGGCGAAGCCCTGGACAAGCTCGAGAACATGCTCCAGCAGCTGGGCTATATCGAAGCCTCCTGAAACCCGCACGATCGCAGACCGTCATGGGCGCGAGCCAGCCCGTGACGGTCTGCGCCGGGGAGTGTGCCCATGCCCGTGCTCTACGCCTTCATCAATGGCGTGACCCGTCTCAACGCCTGGATCGGACGGATCGCGTCGCTGCTGATCTTCGCGATGTTCGGCATCCTGCTGCTGGGCGTGTTCTATCGCTACGCGCTGGATGCACCGACCGTCTGGACCACCGAGCTGACCCAGTTCCTGTTCGGTCTGTATGCGGTGCTCTCCGGCGGCTATGTCATGGCCCATCGCGGCCACGTCAACGTCGACATCGTCTACGCGCGCTTCTCGCCGCGCGCCCGAGCGGTGCTGGATATCATCACGTCGGTGCTGTTCTTCCTGTTCACCGGCGCGGTGCTCTATTTCGGCGGCCTGATCGCCTGGGAATCGATCGACAGCATGGAAACGACGTATTCGTCGTGGAATCCGCCGGTATATCCGTTCAAGGCGGCGATTCCGGTGGCGGCTTTTCTGCTGTTGCTGCAGGGGCTGGCCAAGCTGTTCGAGGACATCGCGATCGCGCTGGGGCGGATGACGCCCGAACCGGATAACGCCGAGCACAGGCCATGAGCATCGAACTGACCACGCTGCTGTTCTTCGGCTCGCTGATCTTCTTTCTGGTTCTCGGGCTGCCGCTGGCCTTCGTGCTCGGTGGCGTGTCGGTGATCTTTCTCTATTTCACCTGGGGCATCGATTCGTTCTATCTGGTCGCTTCCCAGATCTGGGGCACGATGGAGAGCTTCACGCTCGTCGCCATTCCCCTGTTCGTGTTCATGGCCATGGTGCTCGAACGCACCGGGGTGGCCAACGCACTCTACCGGATGATGTATCTGTGGTCCGGCGGCGTGCGCGGCGGCCTGGCGATCGGCACGGTGTTCATCTGCGCGATTTTCGCTGCGATGTGCGGCATCAGCGGCGCGGCCGTGGTCGCCATGGGCACCATCGCCCTGCCCTCGATGCTGGAGCGCGGCTACGACAAGCATCTGGCCCTGGGTGCGATCAACATCGGCGGCGGCCTGGGCATTCTCATTCCGCCCAGCGTGATCATGATCCTGTATTCGCTGATCACCGGCGTATCGGTCGGCAAGATGTTCGCCGCCGGCGTGTTGCCGGGCCTGCTGCTGGTCGTGCTGGTGGCGATCTATATCATCGTGCGCTGCTATTTCCAGCCCGAGCTGGCGCCGGCGCTGCCGCCCGAGGAGCGCGCCGAATGGCCGGAGAAATTGCGCGCGCTGCGCTCGGTGCTGCTGCCAATCCTGATCGTGGTGATGGTGCTCGGCTCGATCATGGCCGGCATCGCCACCCCGACCGAGGCCGCGGCCGTGGGCGTGCTCGGCGCGCTGATTTCGTCGGTCGTGCATCGGCAGTTCACGTGGCAGCTGCTCTACGACGCGGCGCTGCGCACGTTCTCGCTCACCGGCATGATCATGTGGATCCTGTTCGCCGCGCACGCGTTCAGCGCCGCCTACCAGAGCATGGATGCACAGACGCTGATCGAAGGATTGATGGCGAATATTCCCGGCGGCCCCTGGGGCACGATCATCGTCATGCAGGTCATCCTGTTCCTGCTCGCAATGGTGCTCGACCCCATCGGCATCATGTTGATCACGCTGCCGGTATTCATGCCGATCGTGACCAGCCTGGGTTTCGACCCGATCTGGTTCGGCATCCTGTTCGTGATCAACATGGAAATCGGCTACATGACGCCGCCGTTCGGCTTCAACCTGTTCTACCTGAAAGGCGTGGTGCCCCCCAGTATCACGATGCCCGATATCTACCGATCGGTGGTGCCCTATGTGCTGGTCGGCATTGTCGGGCTGGCGATCGTGATGATCTTCCCGGTCATCGCGACCTATCTGCCCGACCGGCTGTTCTGAGTACCGACCACTTGCTGTAGGGTTTGATTTCCTGGCCGAGGCGCCGTGTTTGGCGCAGCTTTTGCTTGCTCGGCGGGGTGTGCCACAGCAAAGAGTCAGACCCCATGCGCCTGGAAAACGAGCCGAATAGCGACTACGAACTCTCCGCGGTTCCCGCTCAAGCTGGCCGCGGCTTCTGGACCATGCTGGCGGTGATGCTGGGTTTCACCTTCTTCTCGGCGAGCATGTGGGCCGGCGGAACGCTCGGCCAGGGCTTGTCGCTGGCCCGTTTCGCTGCCGTTGTACTGCTGGGCAATCTGGTGCTCGGCCTTTATGCGGCTTTTCTGGCGTATATCGCCAGCCGCACCGGCCTGTCGACCCATCTGATCAGCCGCTACGCGTTCGGCGTGCGCGGTTCATGGTTACCCTCGGCACTGCTGGGTGGGACCCAGGTGGGCTGGTTCGGCGTGGGCGTGGTGATGTTCGCCCTGCCGGTGCAGGTCGCCACCGGCATCAACAGCTATGTGCTGATCGTGATCGGCGGTGCGCTCATGACCGCGACCGCCTATCTGGGTTTCAAGGCGCTGGCGGTGTTGAGCTTCGTCGCTGTGCCGGCGATCTTCGTGCTCGGCAATCTGTCGGTCGGCCTGGCCGTCAGCAAGGTCGGCGGCTTCGACGCACTGGCCGCGATCCAGCCGGACAGCCCGATCACCCTGGCGGTGGCGCTGACGACCTGTATCGGCTCGTTCATCAGCGGGGCCACCCTCACCCCGGATTTCGTGCGCTTCGCACGATCGCCGAAGATCGGCGTGAGTACGACGCTGATCGCCTTCTTCCTCGGCAATTCGCTGATGTTCACCTTCGGCACGGTGGGCGCGCTGGTCTACGGCGAGTCCGATATCTCGCAGGTGATGTTCGCCCAGGGCCTGATCATCGCGGCCGTTGTCGTGCTCGGGCTCAATATCTGGACCACCAACGACAACGCGCTGTACGCGTCGTCGCTGGGCTTCGCCAACATCACGCGTGCGCCCAAGAACCTCATCGTGCTGGTCAATGGTGCGATCGGCACGGTGCTGGCGATGTGGCTGTACAACAATTTCGTGGGCTGGCTGGCGTTTCTCAGTTCTGCCCTGCCGCCGATCGGTGCCATCCTGATCGCCGATTTCTTCGTGCTGGCACGGGGTCGCTACGCGGCGTTCGAACAGGCCGTGGTGCGCGATGTGAACTGGACGGCCATCGGCGCCTGGGGCGTGGGTTTTGCCGCGGCCAATCTGCTGCCCGGCATCCCGCCGCTCAACGCCATTGTCAGCGCATTCGTGGTCTATATCGGCGCCAGTTTTGCGTTGAACCAAGTCGGCGAGCGCCGCGTGAACGCCTGACGTCGCCACGCTGGAGATATTTCGGGTGCGCTGGCGTGGCTCGCCAGGCGCGGTGAATCGTCATGAGGGTCGCCATGGCGCCGAAAATAATGCTTCGAATTGGCCACCCGGGACACTAAACTGCCGCACTGATTGAAACGGGCGCGCGCCGGCGCGCGTAGATCGCGGATGTTTTCCTTCTTCGAACGCCTGGTCGCGCCTTTTCCGGACGACGATCGAACGCCGCCACAGGACGGGCTGCTGCGTTTCATCGTCTTCTATGCGCGGCCGGTATGGCCGCTGCTGGTGGCGATGGCGGTGCTCACCGCCGCGATCTCGGTGATCGAGGTGTCGCTGTTCGCGTTCCTCGGCCATATCGTCGACTGGTTCGCCAACAGCCCGCGCGACACCTTCCTGTCGGATAACGCGCTGGCGCTCAGCGGCATGGCCGTCGTGGTGCTGATCGTGCTGCCGCTGCTGGTGTTCATCGAAGGGCTGGTGACGTTTCAGGCCCTGTCCGGCAACTTCCCCATGCGTTTTCGCTGGCAGGTGCACCGCTGGCTGCTCGGCCAGTCGCTGACCTTCTTTCAGGACGAGTTCGCCGGGCGCATCGCCACCAAGCTGATGCAGACGGCGCTGGCCGTACGCGAAACGGTGATGAAATTCCTCGACGTGATGCTCTATGTCGCGGTCTATTTCACCGGCATCGTCGTGCTCGTGGCGGGCGCAGACTGGCGGCTGGCACTGCCGTTTCTGGCCTGGTTGGCGGGCTATGTCGCCCTGCTGCGCTATTTCGTGCCACGCCTGGGGCGCGTGGCCGAACGCCAGGCCGACGCGCGCGCCGAGATGACCGGGCGCGTGGTCGATGCCTATACCAATATCGCCACCGTCAAGCTGTTCGCCCATACCCGACGCGAAGGCGACTATGCGCGCACCAGCATGCAGACGTTCCTGGCGACGGTGTATGCCCAGATGCGCCAGGTCAACGGCTTCTACGCCAGCCTGTATCTGCTCAACTCGCTGCTGCTGATCGCGGTCGCGGGGCTCGGGATCATGCTGTGGCAATCGGCGCTGATCAGCGCAGGCGCCATCGCCGCGGCGATCGGGCTGGTGCTGCGCATCAACGGCATGGCGCAGTGGATCATGTGGGAGGTCTCGCAGCTGTTCGAGAACATTGGCACTCTGCGGGATGGCATGGCCACGTTCGCGCGCACCCAGGCGATCGCGGACGCGGACAATGCCAGTACGCTGGACGTGCACCACGGCGCCCTCCTGTTCGACCGTATCCGTTTTCACTACGGCCGCGGCGCCGGCGTGATCGAGGATTTCTCGCTATCGATCGCGCCGGGCGAGAAGATCGGCCTGATCGGGCGTTCCGGGGCCGGCAAATCGACACTGCTGTCGCTACTGCTTCGTTTTCACGAACTGGAAGGCGGCCGCATTCTCATCGACGATCAGGACATCGCCGGCATCACCCAGCAATCACTGCGCGCCAGCATCGGCATGGTCACGCAGGACACTGCCCTGCTGCATCGTTCGGTGGGCGACAACATCCGCTACGGCCGCCCGGACGCCAGTGACGCCGACCTGCAGGCCGCGATCGAGGCCGCCCATGCCGGCGATTTCATCGACTCGCTGGTGGACGTGCACGGCAACCGCGGTCTCGAGGCACAGGTGGGCGAACGCGGGGTCAAGCTCTCCGGCGGCCAGCGCCAACGCATCGCGCTCGCCCGCGTCATGCTCAAGAACGCGCCGATCCTGCTGCTCGATGAAGCGACCTCGGCACTCGATTCCGAAGTCGAAGCCGCCATCACCGAGAATCTTCACCGCCTCATGGCCGGCAAGACCGTGATCGCTGTCGCCCACCGGTTGTCGACCATCGCCGCGCTCGATCGTCTGATCGTCATCGACGAAGGCGCGATCGTGGAAAGCGGCACGCACGCCCAGTTGCTCGCCCACGACGGTCTCTATGCGCGGCTCTGGGCCATGCAGTCCGGGGGCTTCATAGGCGAGGCGCCACTGCACGCGTGTCATGCCGGCTGACGATCTCGGCATCACCGCAAGCAATACCACCGCCAGCTAACACTAAGGTTGAGTATGCAACCATCCACATGCGGGTTACTGCTGTAACCACGACACGCAGCCATCGCCGCCATGAAGTCCACGCCTGCAATCCGCGCCCTCGGGTTCTTCTTTGCCCTGCTCGCGCTATCCGCGCCCGCTTTTTGTGCCGACTATCCGACCCCGGTGCAGCATGATTTCGTGATCCAGAACTTCACCTTTCATGACGGCGAGCAACTGGAGCAACTCAAGATCCACTACGCCACCGTAGGCAGCCCGGACGGCGAACCCGTGCTCATGCTTCACGGCACCACCGGCTCCGGCAACGGCATGCTGCGCGACGGCTTTGCGGGCGCGCTGTTCGGCCCCGGCCAGGCCCTGGACGCGAGTCGCTACTACATCATCCTGCCTGACGCGATCGGCGCCGGTGACAGCAGCAAACCGTCGGATGGCCTGCGCGCCGAGTTCCCCGACTACAACTATGACGACATGGTCAAGGCGCAGTATCTGCTGATCAAGGACG
Source organism: Salinisphaera aquimarina (assembly GCF_042643355.1). NCBI lineage: Bacteria > Pseudomonadati > Pseudomonadota > Gammaproteobacteria > Salinisphaerales > Salinisphaeraceae > Salinisphaera > Salinisphaera aquimarina. Next base: position 164,079 of record NZ_JBHRSS010000010.1, on the reverse strand, counting down.
GCCTGAACATGGACCACCTGCGGCTGGTCATGGGCTATTCGATGGGCGGCATGCAGACCTGGCTGTGGGGGATCTATCACCCCGATTACATGGATGCGCTGGTGCCAATGGCATCGCTGCCCGGGCCGATGTCCGGGCGCAACTGGATGCTGCGTCGCATGATGGTGGATGCGGTACGCACCGACCCGGCCTGGGATCACGGCAACTACACCGAACAGCCGCCGAATCTACGCACCATGGCGGTCTGGTTCTCGCTGGCGAGCACCGGCGGCACCCAGCGACTGCATAGACTCGGGCCCACGGGCGAAAAAGCAGACGCTTACGTCGATGAAAAACTGGCCGACGCGAAGGTCGGCGACGCCAACGACACGCTGTATCAATGGAAATCGTCCAAGGACTTCGATCCCTCGGCTGAACTCGGCCGGATCAAGGCGCCCCTGCTCGCGATCAATTCCGCCGACGACGAACGCAACCCCGAGGAACTGGGCGTGATGCAAGCCGGCCTTGAGCAGATCCCACAGGGTCAGTTCTACCAGGTGCCGGGCAGTCCGCAGACCACGGGGCACGGCACCGTGTTTCTGTCGGCGGCGCTGTATGAACCGCGTCTTGCCGCGTTTATGGCACAACTGCCGCAACACGAGGGACAATAGCGGGCCAATATTTCAGGCCCCGCACAGCGGCGGCAAAGGCCAGCGGACCCATTCAGCAATCAAGCGAACGAAAGACGGCTGCCCGGCGTGACGGCCGAGGCGCACTGACAGCGCCCAGCGCCTACCGTGCCTACGCGCTGCTCGTGCTGACCACCATGTGCTGGGGCGCGAACGCGGTCGCCGGGAAGTTCGCGGTGGGGCATATCAGCCCACTGCTGCTGACCAACCTGCGCTGGGGCATTGCCGGGCTGGTGGCGCTGCCGTTCGCGTGGCCGTATCTCAAGCGCGACCTGCCTGTCCTGCGCAAGCATGTGCTGCTGCTGGCGGCCTACGGCGGCATCGGTTTCGCCGGTTTCAATGCCGCGCTCTACAGTGCGCTCAACTACACGAGCACGCTCAACGTAGTCATCGAACAGGCTGGAATGCCGGGCGTGATCTTCGCACTCAATTTCCTTGTGCTCCGCTCCCGGGTGCGGGCCGCGCAGCTGCTCGGTTTCCTGATGACCGTCGCCGGCGTGGCGCTGACCGTGTCCAACGGCAGCCTGACCCGGCTACTCGCCCTCGATCTCAACCGCGGCGACGCGCTCATGCTGCTGGCCATCCTCTGCTATGGCGGCTATACCGCGGCCCTGCGGATCAAGCCGCCGGTGCACTGGCTGAGTTTCGTGACCTGCATCTGCGGTGCCGCCTGGCTGTGCTCGCTACCTCTGGCGGGTTGGGAGATCGCCAGTCACAGCGGCATCGTTCCCGATATCCGGGGCATCGCCGTCGTGCTGTTCGCCGCCCTGCTGCCCGGCTTGATCGCCCAGAGTATGTTCATCCGCGCCAACGAACTGATTGGCAGCAACCGCGCCGGAATCTTCGTCAACATGGTGCCGATCTTTGGCGCACTGTTCTCGGTCGTGCTGATCGGCGAAACGCTGCATCTTTATCATCTCGTCGCCCTGGGTCTGGTACTGGCCGGCATCGCGCTGGCCGAACAGCGCCGCGCCAAGTCCGAATAGCAATAACGGGAACAGTAGCGCGCACACATACAGCGACAAATTGTCGCGCTCCACCGTCGGTGCGCCGGTGGCGGTATCCTTGGCGCGAGAATCGCCGCCCCGACGCCCTATGCAGGCCGTAGTCCAACTGACCCCGCAGAAACTGCTGACCTGGCTTTATCGCCTGCGCTGGGGCGCAGTGATGTTTGTACTGCTGGCGATCGTGAGCGACTCGTTCGTGCCCGGGGTGGCACTGGCTGTCGGCCCCCTGCTTGCGATCGCGACGTTGCTGGCGATCATCAACGTCGCAATCGGGCTGAGCCTGCGCCGGGCGCGCGCCGCTACCGAGCTGGAGCTGCTGGGCCATCTGGCCCTGGATACCCTCGCCCTGAGCGCGATTCTGTTCTGGGCCGGCGGCTCCGCGAGCCCGTTCGTGTCGCTCTATCTGTTACCGATCGCAATCGCCGCGGCGGCCCTGCCGCGCATGTACGCCTGGGCAATCGCCGTGCTGGCCACCGGCGCATACAGCGCGCTGCTGCTGCGCTTTTTCTATCCGGTACACACCGAGCACGGCAGCTTTGCCATGCATGTGCTGGGCATGTGGGCGACGTTCCTCATCAGTGCGATCGTACTGGTGGTGTTTGTCAGCGGCATGGCCGCCGCCGTGCGCCGCCGCGATTTGTCCCTGGCACGGGCGCGTGAACAGATGCTGCGTAACGAGCAGGTGACGGCGCTGGGCGCACTCGCCGCGGGTGCCGCACACGAACTGGGCACGCCGCTGTCGACCATGGCCATCATCATTTCGGAACTGCGCGACCAGTATGGCCACGATCAGGAGCTGACCGGAGAACTGGTCGTACTCGCGGAACAGATCGACCTGTGCACCGATCAGATCACGCAGCTGCTGGGCACGGCCGGCGACCCGCGCGCACAGGATGCGCGCCCGATCGCAGTGGCGGATTGGCTCGGGAGCGTGATCGCACGCTGGCGCCTGATGCGCCCCGAGATCCAGGCCCGGTCACGCTTCGACGCCGCGCTGGACGGCCGCCAGATCCACCCCGACGCCGCGATCGCGCAATCCTTGATCAATCTGTTGAACAACGCCGCCGACGCGTCGGTCGCCAATGCCCGCACCGGAATCAGCGTTGCGGTGACGTGCAGGCAAGAGCGTCTGCTGATTGTTATCGAGGACGAAGGCAACGGCATCGATCGCCAGGACATGGCGCGCGCCGGGCGCCTGCGTTTTTCCACCAAGCCGGAAGGTCGCGGTCTCGGTCTGGTGCTGTCGCACGTCAGTCTGGAACGCGTGGGCGGCGAAGTCAGCCTGGCTCCGCGTATCGAAGGTGGCACGCGCACCCGGATCAGCCTGCCGCTCGATCGACTCGAGGTGCCGGCCTGATGCCAGGCCGCGAGATCGACACGATGAAAGTGCTGCTCATCGATGATGACGCCACGTTCTCAGCCACGCTGGCACGCGCGCTGGGCCGGCGCGGCCTGGACGTACAGGTCGCGGCGGCGCCGGTCGAGGCACTGGCCACGGCGCGCGCGTGGCAGCCGACCCATGTGGTGCTCGATCTGAATCTGGGCTGCGAGACCTCGGGACTGGATCTGATCGAGCCACTGCTGCGAATCGCAGCCGATCCGCGCATCATCGTGCTCACCGGCTACGCCAGTATCGCCACCACGGTGACCGCCATTCAGCGCGGCGCGGCCGACTATCTGGCCAAGCCGGTCGATGCCCAGGCCGTACTCGGCGCGCTGCACGACAACGCGAGCGAACGGCATACGCTCACGCCGACCGAGCGCATGTCGCTCAAGCGCCTCGAATGGGAACATATCCAGCGCGTGCTGGCCGAGCACGACGGCAATATCTCGGAAGCCGCGCGCAGCCTCGGCCTGCATCGGCGCACGCTGCAGCGCAAGCTCGACAAGCGCCCGGTGAAGTTCTAGCCGGTCGCCGGACGGCCCATGCGCACGCGTTGTAGAAATCGGTCAGCAATCAGCACGACCACAAGGCTCGCACCGGCCAGCGGAAACAGGATGACCATCGCCACCACGATCGCGCCCAGATAACGCCCGCGCAGCGGCGCACGCCGGGGCGGCGCGCCGAGTCCGCGGGCCGGCCGGCGCCGCCACCACATCGTGAGTCCGCTGATCACCAGAACGACGATCGCAATACAGGTCGCCAGCATCACCGCCTGGTTGATCCGGCCGAAATAATTGCCCATATGCAGGGCCACGCCGAGTTCCACTGCCTTGCCGACCGGGCCGTACTGGGCAAAACCGATATCGCCGAGCACCGCACCGTTGTAGCGATCGAGATAGACAGTGCGCTGGCCCTGCGGCCGGTCGGGGTAGGCAAGCGCGCTGTAGACACCGTTCGGGCCGGCCGGCAACGTCAGCCGGTAACCGGCGCCCATGCCCTGCGCAGCCAGTATCCGCATGGCGCGATCGACGCCGATATCGGTACCGGCCAGCGCCTCGCCGATGGTCGCGCCCGCTTGCCCGTGGTGGGCATGGCCGCCGGATTGCGGCTCGGGCACGGTCTCCAGCGTCCACGGTCGGCCACGGCCGGCCGGTGTCCCGGGCGGCTCGCGCATCGACTGCGGCGAGGTGCGCGCCCCCGAATAGCCCAGGCCCAGACTCTGGATGGCCGGGTTGAGCAACTGGCCGCCCCAGACGCCGGCCCAGGGCAGGCCGGTGAGCACCAGAAACAGCACGAAGGCGGCAACATAGACGCCGGTCACGACATGCAGGTCGCGCCAGAAGCGCCGCCCGCGCGCCTGTAGCCGGGGATACCACACACCCTCGCGTTTTCGCCCGCCACGCGGCCACCACAGATAGGCGCCGGTGACGAGCAGGATCACGGTCCAGCAGGCCGCGATCTCCACGATCGCGTCGCCGACCGCGCCGAGCATGAGCGAGCCGTGCACCGTATCGGCGAAGCCGACCAGCGTGTATTCATAGACGAACGAGCCGAGCACCGACGCGCTGTACGGGTCGACGAACACGCGACGAGGATCGCCCGACGCGGGGGTGACGAACAGCATGGCGCTGCGCCCGGCTTCGCCGGGCATGTCGATGCGGGTGACCCGCGCGCCCGGGAACGCGGCCTCGGCGCCGGCCACCCAGCGGCTGGCGGGTAGCGTTTCGCCGGTCTGCGGCACGAACATCAGATCGGGATAGATCGCGTCGTTGATCTCGGTATTGAACAGGTAGATCGCGCCGGTCACGGCCAGGATCAACAGGAATGGCGCAACCAGCAGGCCGGCATAGAAATGCCAGCGCCAGACCGTCGCATACCAGCGCCCGGCCGGGCGCACGATGCCTGCCGCCGCGCCTTGCGCTACGACGGAGGCGCTCAAAACGAGCCGGTCCAGGCCAGCTCGACACTGCGCGGCGCGCCGATATAGATCTGGCTGGCACTGTAGCCGGACCATTCGCCGTAGAGTTCGTTTGTGAGGTTGCGTCCACGCAGCGTCAATCTACCGCCCGCGACCGGATAACTCGCAGATGCGGCCAGCGTGGTGTGGCCATCGACCCGGATGGTGTTGGCCGTATCGGTATAGAAATCGCCCGCATGCTGGGCGTCGACGCCGAGTGTGAGCGGCAGCCGCGCCAGCGTATAGAACGTGGCGAGATTGGCCACGCGTTCGGGCACGTTGATCGGCGTGTTGCCCGCCAGATTCGTGCCGTTGCCGTCGACCAGCGTCGAATACTCGGCGTCGAGCACGGCGACGTTGGCATCGACCCGCCAGCGCGGCGTGAGATCCAGGCCCAGATCGACCTCCACCCCGCGCGACTGCAGGCTGCCACCCTGCACGACCTGCTGCGGATCGTTCGGATCACGGGTGAGGATATCGTCCTGCTTGATCTGGTAGAGCGATGTGGTCAGCGTCGCCCGCTCGTCCCAGAAGCCGGACCGCAGGCCGATCTCGATGGAGTCGCCCTCGGACAGATCGAACGCGGCATTCGCGGTGCTGGAGAGCAGGAAGCTGGAAACCGGCGATACCGCATGGTTGTACTGGGCGTAGAGCTGGTTGTTTTCGCTCAGTTCGTAGACCGCGCCTAGGCGCCACGATACCGGGTCGAAACCGCGCCCGAAGCGTTCGGTAGTGTCGGCCTGGAGATCGTCGATACGGCGCTCGAGATCGATATGCTCGTAGCGCAGGCCGGCCACGGCGATGAAATCATCGGTGAGGTTCAGCGCGTTCTCGGCGAACACGCCGACGCTGTCGACCTCGCTGTCGTAGTCGACCCGCGTATCGAAATTGGCGGCAGTATCACTCGGCACGCTGCCCCGGTCGGGGTCATGAACGCTGACAGACGTGCCGGTGCCAAAGCGGCGCGGCGTGCGAAATTCCGTGTGCTTGTATTCACCGCCCAGGGTGAAACGATTGCGCAGCCCGAGCACCTCGCCGTCGAAGCGCGTATAGGCCCGTTCGCTCACAAAATCCTGATGGTGGGCGATGATGCCGGTGGAGCGGTCGAGCAGGCCCGTGGCGTCGTTGTAGGTAGTGCTGTCGGTTTCACGCCAGAGCCGATCGGCGGTGTAATAGGACAGTTCATTGATGAATTCCCACGCGTCGCTCAACGCGTAGGCGGCACGCGTGCGCAGCCAGTGGCTGTCGGACTTCATCAGCGCATTGCGCGGGTTGTAGTTGGTATGGCGCTCGGCGGCGTCGATCACCATGTCGCCCGGCCCCGTGGCTACGTCCGACGGATCGCGTGCCGCCGATCGCGGCACCAGCGGCGCGCCGTAATAGGACGCCGCATGGTTGTCGCGAAAGTAATCGTAGGAGGCCGACAGCGATAGCCGGTCGGTGGCTTCGAAAAGAACGCCGGTGGTCAGCTGGGTGGTGCGCGAGTCGTTGTCGTCGATGAAGCCATCGGAGCGGCTGTGCGACAGATCAGCGCGCACCGCGACCCGGTCGGAGAGCACGCGATTACCGCCGATGCCTGCCCGTAGCGTGTCGAAAGACCCGTAGCTGACCAGACCGTCCGCACTGTTACCTTCCAGCGAGGGCTTTCTGGTGACGAAATTGACCGTCCCGGCAAGGCCGCCCTCGCCGTGCAGCACCGACGACGGGCCCTTGAGGATCTCGATACGCTCGAAGTTGAAGGTGTCGAAATCCCGCGCCAGCAGCGCCGAATCGGTGGCCCGCATGCCGTCGAACAGATAGCCAACGTTGCTGCCGGCGAAGCCGCGCATCGCCAGCGACGCGGGTGAGCCCGGAATATTGCCGGCGGTCACGCCCGGTAGCGTGCGGGTGGCTTCGGTGACGGTACGCAAACCGCGTCGCTGCATCTGCTCCTGCGTACGCACGTCGACGGTCGCGGGGGACTCTTCGGGCGCCAGGCCAAGCCGGTTGCTGATCTCGGTATCGCCCGGCAACGCCGGCTCTATCGCCACACCTTCCACCGTCAGGGCATCCAGCGTGGCCGAATCCACAGCCGTCGATTGCGCCGCGGCCGGAGGCATGACCGTGAACATTACGAGGGCCGAACCGGCCACCGGAAACGCGTACCGCAACGCGCGGCGAGACTGAGAAGGCATGCATCGAGCCACCGAAGAAGTGAGCTCGAAATTCTAGTCGCGGCGCGCAGTTACGCCGATAGGACATATTGTCGCAGGCGGGCGCGCTCAGCCGTGCGGCGCGATACCGCTTTCGCCCAGGGTCACCACGTCGGTGATCTGCTGCCCGTCCCAGATATAGCCGAAATGCCGGCCCTGCACCGCCGGCGCCAGAACGCGCGGCCGGAACACGGCCACACACTCGCCGTGCGGGTCGCGCACGCTCGGGTAGACGATGCCGTCGCCGCCGTTGGCTCGCTCGGCGCCCCCGAACACCTGGGCGGCGCGGTAGTCGTCGGCATCGAGCAGTGGGCACGTAGCGGCCGTGCCGGCGCGCAGATCGCGCAGCGCGCCGGCGACATCGACCTGATAGACACGCATCTCGACGGTCATCGGCGGCTGCGCGCTGTCAGCCAGGAAGCGCTCACGATGAAAAACCGTCTCGCGCACCGCGGTCGCTTCGCTGTGCGCGGCATAGAACACGCCGAAGGAGCCGTCGGAGAACCGCGAACCGGCCGGATTGAGATGGGTGAAGGCCGCCATCACCGGCGTCGTGCCCGGCCCGGCCAGACGTTCGGCTTTGGGCACAAGCGACAGGTCGCCCACTTCGTCGCGCAGGCGGTCGTTGGTTAGCGACTCGACCGCGATCGTGGCGTCGAGATCGGCCGGGTCAGATACTCGGTCGAACAGCCCGCGCGGCGGGAAGCGCGACGGCACGATCCGGTGGCTCGGCCGCCAGTCGACCCGAGCCGTCGGAAAATCGTTTGGACGCGGCCGCGTCATGCCCAGCCGCCGCGTTCGGCATCCAGATGGCGGCGCACGGTGGACAGGTCCTCGATATGGCCGGCCAACATGCGCTTCAGCGGCGTCGCGCCGCCGAAGATCGGGTTGCTGTTCGGCCGCTTGATCCACGCATCGGCCGCATCCGCGCGCGGCAACAGCATTTCCAGGCCCTTGTAGATCCCCAGCAGCAGCGACAGGCGCTCGATCTGGCCGACGTCGAGCGTCACGTCGGGCCTGCGCTTCCAGCGTCGATACGTGCTTGCCGGTGTGCCCAGCAGGCGCGCGGCCTGCACATCGGTGAGCGCCCATTGTTTGGCGATCCCGAACCAGGTCCGTAGCGCGCCCGGGCTCATCCGCCGGCGCAGTTGCGCATCGTGGATATCGGGGCTTGTGTCGAGCCGTTCAGCAGCCTGGGAAGCCATGGTGTCGACCTCGCGTGTAACTCATATGATCACTTTATACTATTTATTGATCATTTGATAATTCACTGCCAGCGGCCCGTCGTGCGGATTCAGGGCTTTGCACCGATTCCGTCCTGCCTCGATAATGCGACGCCGTTGTATAAGCCAAGAGAATTCTCATGACCGCCGACACGATCACTATCGACGCCCCCGACGGCAGCCGTTTCGATGCCTACCGCGCCCTGCCGGAATGCGGCCACGGGCCGGCGGTGATCGTGCTGCAGGAGATCTTCGGCGTGAATCGGCATATCCGCGAGGTCTGTGACTTCTATGCCGAGGAAGGTTATGTCGCGATCGCGCCCGACCTGTTTCACCAGTTCGATGCAGGCATCGAACTCGGCTACGAACCCGCCGATTTCGAACAGGCTTTCGGCTACTTCCAGCGCCTGGACGTGGATCGCACCGTCGCCGATATCGGCGCGACCGTGGCCACCGCCCGGGCGATGGACGCCGTGGTCGCCGACGATCAGGCCGGCGGCGTGGGCGTGGTCGGCTTCTGCCTGGGCGGCAAGCTGGCCTATCTCGCCGCCGCGCGATGCGACGTGGATGCCGCGGTGGGCTACTACGGCGTCGGTATCGACGATGCGCTCGATCTGGCCGACAAGATCCGTTGCCCGATGGCCCTGCATTTCGGCGGGCTGGACAAGTTCTCGCCGCCGGAAACGATCAAGGAAATCCGCACGGCCTTCGCCGGGCACAACGACGTGCAGGTCTTCGTCTACGACAACGCCGATCACGCCTTCAACCGCTGGGGCAACGACCACTACAACCCGGGTGCGGCGCGCCTGGCGCATACCCGCACCCTTGCCGTGCTGCGCTCGGCCCTCGGGCCGCACTACGATCTGGCCGCCCTCGCCGACCATCACTTCGAACTCGAATTCGCCGCCCGCGACGTGGACGAGACGATGAAGACCATGGTCGCCGAGCCTTACGTCAATCACGTGCCGACCATGACCGGCGGCACCGGCTACGAAAACCTCAAGCGCTTCTACAAGCACCACTTCATTCCGAAGAACCCGGCCGATCTGCAGATGAAACCGATCTCGCGCACCGTCGGCGTCGATCGCATGGTCGATGAGTTCGTACTCTGCTTCACCCACGACTGCGAAATCGACTGGCTGCTGCCCGGCATCGAGCCGACCGGCAAATATGTGGAGATTCCGTTCGTGGTGATCGTGGCCTTTCGCGGCGACAAGCTCTACAACGAGCACATCTACTGGGATCAGGCGTCGCTGCTGGTACAGATCGGCAAGCTCGACCCCGCCGGCTTGCCGATCGCCGGCATCGAGACCGCGCGCAAGCTGCTCGACAAGGACCAGCCCAGCAATGATCTGATGCCCAACTGGGCCACCAGCGCGGACAAGGATTAAACCGTGCGACGCCAATATCCTGCTCACATCGGGTACAGATCGTGATGCGACCATGAATTTCGAACGCGTCATGCCGCTGGCCTTCGTCGGCATCTGGGCGACCGGCTTCATCGCGGCACGGCTGGTCGCGCCCTACACCGACCCGCTGACGTTCCTGTCGTACCGCTACCTGTTAAGCGCCGCAGCATTCATCGTGATCGCGATCGGCCTCCGTGCACCGTGGCCGCAAGGCGCTCGCGCCTGGGGCAACGCCCTGTTCGCCGGCGTGCTGCTGCAGGGCATCTATCTCGGCGGCGTGTTCTGGGCCGTGCGCCACGGCCTGCCCGCCGGAATCGCCGCATTGATCGTCGGGCTGCAACCGCTGCTCACCGCGCTGCTGGCTTTTCCGCTGCTCGGCGAAACCGTGGGGCTGCGTAAATGGGTCGGCATTCTGCTCGGCTTCGGCGGCGCCCTGCTGGTGCTCGAGCCGCAACTGCATGTCGGCACGCAGGGCGTGGCCGCTGGCCCGTTGATCGCTATCGTTGCGGCGATGCTCGGCATCACCCTCGGCACCATCTGGCAGAAACGCATCGGCGCGACCGCCGATATTCGAACCGGCGCCGCCGCCCAGTTCATCGGCGCGGCCGTGGTCACCATCCCGATCGCGCTGCTCACCGAAACCGGCCGCTTCGAGATGGTCTGGCAATCGTGGGTCGGCCTGTTGTGGTCCGTCTTCGGCCTGTCGGTCGGCGCGATCTCGCTGCTGCTGTTCATGATCCGCCGTGGTTCGGTGGCCAGCGTGGCCTCGCTGTTCTATCTCGTGCCGCCGGTGGTCGCGGTCTTCGCCTATCTGTTATTCGACGAAACGCTCAACGGGCTGCAGATCGCGGGCATGCTGATCGCCGCCGCCGGCGTTGCCATCGCCAGTCGCGGCCCGCGGGCCGCGACTCGATAGCGCCTCTCCGGTAGCAATCGACAAGCCGAATCGATTGATGCGGGGCCCGTCAGTCCTCGCGCCCGAGCCGTGCCTTGAGATGCGCGCCGAGGCGCTGCATGGCCGGCGAGGCGTCGCGCGGTTCCAACCGCACGTTGATGATGCTGGCGGTGTCGGTGTTCGCAACGGCCGCGGTCAGCGCTTGTTCAAACGCGCATTCGTCGGGCGCGTCGTAGCCGTCGAGCGGTCCGAACAATTCGCCCAGACGATGAAACTGCCATTCCGCAATATCGTTGAACGGCCCGTCGAGGATGAAACGCTCGGTCGAATAACCGCGGTTGTTGAACACGATCACGATCGGCGCAAGGCCCTGCCGGCAGTGGCTGGTCAGTTCGGTGCCGGTCATCTGAAAAGCACCGTCGCCGACCAGGATCAGTGCACGCCGCTGCGGACGGGCAACCTGCGCGCCAAGCGCTGCCGGCACTGCATAACCCATGGTGGTGTAGTAGGCGGACGCCAGGAATTCGGTCTGATCGTGCACGCGCAGTTCGACGCCGGCGAACAGGCAGTCGCCGGTATCGCAGACCACCATCATGTCGGGCGTAATGGCCGCGTTGAGCCGGCCGATGAGCCGCGCAATGGTCATCGCACGATCCTTCTCCGGGAAATTGGTGGCCTCGGGCCCGGTGGTGAATCGGGGCAGCGCCTCGGTTCGCGGGCGCCCCGTGCGGTTGAGCGCGGTAAGAAAATCATTGAGCGGCGCGCCGGGGTAGCGATGATGGCGGATGAACACATCGCCCTGGGCGGCGCGGATCATCTGCTGTGGATTGAGCTGGATGGTATAGCCGCCGGTATCGATATCGTTGAGCGTCATGCCGAGCATGAGGATGCAGTCGGAATCCTCGACCACGCGGCGGGCGTCGTCGTTGCTCAGCGCGCCGCTGTAGATGCCCAGGTAATTCGGGTGGCGTTCGCGGATCACCGACTTGCCGGTGAGCGTCGCCGCGACCGGCAGATTCGCGTGCTCGATGAAATCCAGCAGCGGCTTCTGTAAGCCGCGCCGGTGGATCTCGACGCCGGCTATCACCACGGGCGATTTGGAATGCGCCAGCAGTTCGACAGTCTCGGCGACCGCTTCGGCGAGCGCGGCGTCGTCGCGGGCCTCCATCTGCTCGTCGGGCGGTGCGGCGACTTCGACACCGGGCTGTTCGACCAGGTCACGCGGCAGCTCGATATAAACCGGCTTGCGATGGCGCAGCGCAGCGGCCAGCGCGCGATCGATCTGGCGAAAGGCGAGCACCGGATCGTCGATCACAGCGGTCGCGCAGGTGATGCGTTCGAAGATCTCGCGCTGGAAAGTGAACGGCCCGAAGCGATGATGCAGCATCGGGTCGTTCTGGACCTCGTTGGTGCCGGGCGCGCCGCTGATCACGACCACCGGCGCGGATTCGGCATAGGCGCCGGCGATGGGATTCACGACGCTGAGCGCGCCGACGCCGTAGGTCACCGCCAGCGCGCCGAGGCCGTTGCAGCGCGCATAGCCGTCGGCAGCGAAGGCCGCGGTGTCTTCGCGCGTGGTGCCGACGTGGCTTACCGAACTGTGCTCCATCTGATCGTAGAAACCGAGCACATAGTCGCCGGGCACGCCGAACACATGCTTGACGCCCAACTCCGACAGGCGGTTGAGCAGGTAATGCCCTATTGCCGTTTCACTCATCGTCTGTCGACCATAGCGCAAGGCGGGGCGCGCTGCCAACGAAAGAGAAAATGTCGCGGATGAGCGTCTTCAGTACACTGAAATGCGAGACAAATGCGTGCGGGTCGAGGCCTCGACCTGCACGCTACGGCATCACGGGTTCGCGATCGGGTTCTGCAAGGTGCCGGCGAACTGCAGATTGCCGGCCGGATCGTCGAGATCGATCATCTGGGCGTTGTTGCGCAGCTGCAGGCGGTTGAGACAGGAGCGCTTGAACTCGGGTGCGAACAGGTCGTATTTCGCGAACTTGTCGGCGAACTGCGGGTGGGTCTGCTGATAGTTGTGTACGCAGTTCGCGACCTGCTGCCAGAACGCTTCCTGCGGATAACCGCGCTCGGTATGCAGGATCGCGCCGATATAGCGAAAGATCAGGTCGAACAGATCGGTGAACAGACTGAGCACCTTCAGCTCTTCGGGCACCTCGACCGACAGCCGCGCCACCTCGCCGGGCAGATCGACTTCGGTGTTCATGATGCCGACCTCTTCGGCGATGTCCTTCATGATCGCGCGCACCGGCACGTTGTCTTCGAGCACCAGAATGATGTTCTCACCATGCGGCATGAACACGAGATCGTGCGCAAAGAAACAGTGCAGCAGCGGGCTCATGTAGGCGTCGAGATAACGCGCCAGCCAGGCATCGGTGTCCAGGCCCGAGGCGTCGATGAGCGCACCGATCACCGAGGCGTCGTCGGCGTCGCGGTGCAATAGCGCGGCCATGGTCATCAGACGCTGGCCGTCGTCGATCTGGGCGATCGGGCTTTCCCGCCAGAGTGCGGCCAGCATCTTGTTGTAGGCGTCGGTCTTGGGCGCGGCGGCCTCGAGCTGCGGATGCCGGTAGCCGATGGAGGCGACCTCGCGCAGGATTGAAAAGCCCTTGCTTTGCAGGTAGGCGTCGCCGCGCACAAGCTGATCGATCCAGTCGTTGATCTCCGGCGTGCCGCGCATGTAGTACGGCGACAGGCCGCGGGTGAAGCCCATGTTGAGGATCGACAGCGCCATCTTCACGTAGCAGCGCGTCGAATTGTCGCGGTTGAAAAGCGTACGAATGGATTGCTGAGCCTGGTAGGCGTCCTGGCCGAAGCCGAGATAGACCAGATGCTGCGAGGCGATTTCGCCGGCGAACAGATAGACGAGCTTGTTGTGCCATTGCCAGGGGTGCACCGGCATGAACAGATAATTGCCGGCATCCAGACCGCGCTCGGCCAGCCGCTCGGCGAAGGCCGCACGATTGGCATCGTCCAGCTCGTCAGCCATATGACTGGCATAGCTGCGTTGTGAACTGCAGGCGAACTCGGCGCGGCTGCGATGCGCGGCGATCCAGACCAGCCGGATCGGCGCGGCCGCTTCCGGCGTATAGGCGCGATAGTCGACGCTGTCGAAACCGATGCGTCCGCTGTTGGCAACGAACGCCGGGTGGCCTTCGGTCATCGCGGCTTCGATCTGCTGGAAATCGCCGTCGACGAAATCGCTCGCCGCCGGGCCGCCGTGGGCAATCTTGTAGGCAATGCTGTAGAGCGTGGCGGTGATCTCTTCCAGATAGATCGGCAACGCGCCCGGCCCGATGCCCAGACTATCCTGCAGTTCAGTGATCAGGGTCACGGCATCCAGCGCCGCGGGCTGCCCGTCAACGGTCTTTTCCAACGTTCCCGGTTCGATATGCCAGTGCTCGAGTTCGAGCACGCGCGCGCAAAAGCGATAGCGCACGGCACCGTCGTCCGGCGTGAGCGTATAAATACCGCTGTCTTCATCCTCGGCCACGGGCGTGATCAGCAGTTCGTGGCAGAACTCGCTGAGCATTTTCGTGACCATACGAGCGTTGGCGGCGGCCCAGGTTTCGGGATCGAGATGGGCGACGGCCTGTTCGGTGGCGGTGATCGGCATGCGGGTCATCGGATGGTGTCCTTTAAAGAGAAGCGCTGAGCGCCGCGGCGTAGTCGTCGCGCGTGCAGGTCGCCAGCCACGCGGTCTTGCCCGGCAATTCGACCTGACGGTGATAGACGAAACCGGCACGGCGGTTGATCGGGTGGATGCCTTCGTTGGCCACGTCCGGCTCGACCACGACGCGTTCGACGGCGGTATCGCTGAACAGGAAATCCATGATCTGGACGAACACCACCCAGGTGAAACCGGGAATGCGTTTTTCGCCGGGCGCGACCAGCACATGCATACCGACATCACCGGGCTGAACGTCGTAGTGGTCGCCGATGGCTTCCGCGGCCGGCGCATAGCGTTCCATGAGGAAGGTCGGGCGGTCGTCGTGCAGCCCGATGAAGGCATCGAAATCGTCGGAGGCGGCGAGCTGTTGGAAATAGTCGCGAATCTGATCGGCGTTCAGCGACTTCATGCCCCAAAACCGGGCATGGTCGCTGCGCAGCCAGGCATGGGCGGTCGGCGTATGGCGCTCGATATCGAACGGCACGATCGCCAGTTCGCCGATACCGGGAATCTGGCGGGCCTGAAGAACGCGTGTATCGCTCAAGCTCGTCTCCTCGTTGAATCTGTAACAGGGGTAATCCGGCGCAATGCGCCGAACCTCAGGCCGGGGTGCGGCGACGCCCGGACGCCGTCGGTTCCGGCTCGCCCACGGCGAAATGCTGAAACGCGATACGCCGCTCGATCGGGTAATGCTCGACGCCGGTGAGCGCACGCAGGATGCAGGCGTTGCGATAGCAGGCCATGCCCAGGTCCGGAGTCACGAAACCGTGGGTATGAATCTCGGCGTTCTGGACGAAGATCTCGGCGTTGTCGTGATCGACCGCATAGTGGCGCGAGGCGTCGAAACGCCCCTGTGCATCCCAGCGGATACGATCGGCGATGCCGGCAACATAGCCCGGCACGCGATAGGCGAAGCCGGTGGCAAGCACGACTGAATCGCTGCGATGCGTGAACGCCGCGCCCTGTTCGTGCTGGAAGAAATCCAGTTCGATGGCGTCGCTGCCGGGCTCGTGGCGCGCGTCGCGCAGTTCCACGTTCGCCTGCAGGCCGACATCCAGCGTGCCGGCCACATCGCGCTCGTACATGAGATCGTAGATCGCGTTGATCAGCGACTCGTCGATGCCCTTGTAGAGTGCCTTGTGTTCCTCGCCGAGCTTGTGGCGGCGGTGTTCCGACAGGCCATGGAAGTAGTCGACATATTCCGGCGACGTCATCTCCAGGGTGAGCTTGTCGTACTGCAACGAAAAGAAACGCGGCGAGCGGGTGAACCAGTCGAGCCGGTAGCCATGACGTTCCTGATCCGCCAGCAGTTCGTGGAACACCTCGGCCGCGCTCTGGCCGCTGCCGACCACGGTGATCGAATCGCTGGCCTGCAACGTGTCGCGTGCATGGGCGAATTCGCGGGCGTGGACAACAGAGCCGCCCAGATCGCGACAGCATTCCGGCACGTGCACGCTCGGCCCGGTGCCCAGCACCAGCGACCGCGCACGCAGTTCGCGGCGCGCGCCGCTGGCCGTGTCTTCGAGCGTCAGCACGTAGCAGCCGACCGCTCCGTCATAAGCCGTGGCGACAACGCGCGTCGCGAATACGAGGCTGTCCAAACGCTCCGCGACCCAGCGGCAGTACTGGTTGTACTCGCGCCGCAGCATGAAGAAGTTCTCGCGGATATAGAACGCGTAGATCCGCCCGGTCTGCTTCAGATAGTTGAGGAAACTGAATTGGCTGGTCGGGTCGGCGAGCGTGACCAGGTCGGCCATGAACGGCGTCTGCAGGGTCGCGCCTTCCAGCAGCAGGCCCGGATGCCAGTCGAACTGATCGTTTTCGTCGATGAACACCGCATCGAGGTTCTCGATGGGTGCGGCCAGCGCAGCCAGGCCGAGATTGAACGGTCCGATACCGATACCGGCCACGTCGTGAATATGCGTATTGCGTTTATCCATGACGACGATACGCCCGGTTCGCCGCGGGCACGGCCGCGACCAACTGGGCGTTGCGATCGTTGGCCATGCCGTAGGTCACGACGAGATCGACAATCTCGCGCATCTGCTCGACCGTGGTCGCCGGGTTGAGCAGCGTGAACTTCAGGTAGCGCCGGCCATCGACCTTGGTGCCGGCAACCATGGCCTCGCCGTCACGGGCGAGCTGCGCGCGAATCGTGGCATTGAGTGCGTCCAGTTCGGCTTCGGACGTGGTCAGACACGGCCGGTAGCGGAACACGATGGTACTCAGTTCCGGCCGGTGGAGCAGTTCCAGCCGCGGCTCGGCGAGCATCAGTTCGTAGGTCGCGCGGGCAAGCGCCACGGCGCCATCGAATGCGTCGCCAATGGCATCGGGACCGATGGTGCGCAGGGTCAGCCACAGCTTGAGCGCGTCGAAACGCTTGGTCGTCTGCAGCGACTTGTTGACCTGATCCGGCGTGCCTGCCGCAGCCGCTTCGGCCGGGTTCAGATAATCCGCGTGGTGGGTGATCAGTCCGAGATCCGCCCCGTTGTTGACGATGAACGCGCTGCAACTGACTGGCTGGAAGAAGGCCTTGTGGTAATCGACCGTCAACGAGTCTGCATTCTCGATGCCGGCTAGCTTGTGCCGATGCCGATTCGAAACCAGCAGCCCACAGCCATAGGCCGCGTCCACGTGCATCCAGAGCTTTTCCGCACGACAGATCACGCCGATGGCCGTCATGTCGTCGACGCTGCCGAAATCGGTCGTGCCACAGGTGGCGGCGACGGCGATCGGGATATTGCCCTCGGCACGGCAGGCAGCAATCGCGACGGCGAGCGCCTCAGTATCCATGCGTTTGGCCGCGTCGCAGGGCACGCTCACTACCGCGTCATGCCCCAGGCCCAGCAGCGCGGCCGCCTTCGACAGGCTGAAATGGCTGACCTCGGACACAAAAACGCGCAGGCGTGACGCCTCGGTCGGCAGGCCCTGTTTCTGCACCGTCCCGTGGCCGTATTCGCGGGCACACCAGGCATCGCGCATCAGCAGCATGGCCATCAGGTTCGACTGCGTGCCACCGCTGGTGAACACGCCGTCGGCGGCGTCGCCCAGACCCGCCCGTTTGGCCGTCCAGGCAATCAGCTTCTGCTCGATGAAGGTGCCGCCCGCACTCTGATCCCAGGTGTCCAGCGACGAGTTGATCGCGCTCAGCACCACCTCGGCCGCGATCGACGGCACCAGCACCGGGCAGTTCAGGTGTGCCGCATAGCGCGGGTGATGGAAATACACCGCGTGGTCGAGATAGAGGCGGCGCAGTTCCTCGAGCGCCGCGGGCATGTCGCCGCAGGCGTCGTCCAGATCGAGTGCCTCGAACGCCGGCGCCAGTTCACTCGGGCGCACACCACTATGCACCTGCTTCGCGCGCCGCACGGCGGCCGTCACCGCGTCGGCGGCCTGGTCGACCTGATCACGGTAGAGATCGAGATTGTGTTCGTTGAATATCTGGGCGCTACGGCCAATGGCCTGGCCACTGGGCAGGCTATCCTTGGCATCGCGGCTGTCGGTGCGGGTGGTTCGCATGAGGGTCAGCATCCTTTTTCGAGACAAAAACATCTGTCCCGCGCTCAGAGCACGGGTTCTTCCCCTCGTTCATGAATCGCCGCGCCGTTGCTGCGGCGCGGTCGGGCTGCGCGCGCCGCGGTGATTCCGCGACGCGCGCTGTCGTTGCATTGGCGGCGGCCGTCGCCCGAACCGGTTACGGTGGCAGTGATCGCAGGCGTTGATAGCCCCTAGAAGTTGTAATCCAGGGTCGCGGTCACGTTGCGTACGTCGCCCCAGTAGCAATAGGTGTCGTTGAAACAGCCGCTGACATACTCCTTGTCGAATATGTTGTTGGCGTTGATGCGCAGCGTGGCGCCGTCGAGCGGCTTGCTGTAATGACCCAGATCAAAGCTCACGAACGCATCGGCCAGGGTGTAGTCCGGCACCCGGGTCTCGTTGAGGTCGCTGGTCCAGCTCTTGCCCATATAGCGCACGCCGGCGCCGGCATCGATGCCGTGGCCGATGTCGTACTGGCCCCACAGCGAGGCCATGTGCTCCGGCGCAAGCGTGGGCGAATTACCCTCGCGATCCGGCGTCGAGTTGGTGTACTCGATGTCGGTATAGGCATAGCCGGCCAGCACCGACAGGCGATCGGTGAGCGCCGCACGCGCATCGAGTTCGACGCCGCGTGAACGCACTTCGCCCACCGGCTCGTAGACCGCGCTTTGCACCGTCGTGCGCGAGGCCACGTTTTCCTGGGTGAGTTCGTAGACAGCCAGCGAGACGATGTTCTCGGTGCCCGGATGCTGATACTTGATGCCCGCCTCGTACTGATGACTGGTCATCGGCTCGAGCAACTGGCCGTTCTCATCGGTGTAGGAGCTGGGCGAGAAGCCTTCGCTGTAGCTCACGTACGGCGACAGGCCGATATCGCTCTTGTAGAGCAGGCCCGCGCGACCTGAAAAGCTGTCCGCGTTCACGCTCGAGGTGGTGTTGTTGGTGAGATCGAGATTGTCGGCATCGAGCCAGTCCTGGCGACCGCTCAGGGTCAGGCGCCAGTTCGCCAGGCTCAGCTGGTCCTGGAGATAGACGCCCATCTGGTCGAGCTTGCGGTTCGCCGGACTGGAGAAGATCGGCCCGGTGAGCGGGTCGCCGTCATAGACCGGATCGAACGCATCGATGGACGTGGCCGGCGCGCTGTCGAAGCGCACGCGGTTCTGACGATTCTGGTAGTCGAAGCCGACCAGCAGCTGATGGCCGATGACGCCGGTGTCGAAATCGAACTGGGCCTGATTGTCGATCGAGAACGCCTTCAGGTCCTCGTCCGAACCCGAGTAATACCGGTTGAGCGTCGAGGAACCCGGCCCGGCGAAACCGATCTGATAGACCTGTTCCAGTTCCACGTCCATATCCAGGTAGCTGGCGTTCTGGCGCAGGGTGACGTTGTCGTTGACACGATGTTCGAGCTGATAGCTGAACAGCCGCTGCGCGCGCTCGAATTTCTCGCGATCCGGGTCACCGTCGTAGAAGGACGGCCCGACCTTGCGGCCGTTCTGGCTGTCGTTGATGCTGATGCCGGCCGGCACCGCGCCGTGATAATCGCCTTCCGGCGTCTTGGTGAAATACGCCTGCAGCAACAGATCGGTGTCGTCGGAGAGCTTGAACGACGCCGACGGCATGATGCCGTAGTTCTCGCGCTCGGCGACGTCGAACTGGGTGTCGCTGTGGCGACCGACCGCCACCACGCGATAGGCAGCGGTGTCGCTGTCGCCGATCGGGCCGGTCACATCCAGCCCCCCGCCGATCTGGTCGTGCGAGCCGCCGTAGATGCGGACCTGTCGCTTGTCCTCGAACTGCGGCTTCTTGCTGGTCAGCGCGACCAGACCGCCGGGAATCGCGCGGCCGTAAAGCACCGAAGACGGCCCCTTGACCACATCGATACGCTCCAGGAAATAGGGGTCGATCTGGACCGCGGAATAACTGCCCGGATCGGTCTGCAGACGCAGCCCGTCGAGAAAGGTGTTGTTCACGTCGCCGCCGTGAAACCCGCGCAACGCCACCGTGTCGGAACGCTTGGAGGCGCCGGCCAGTCCGGTGAACACGCCGGGGGTATAACGCAGCGCGTCGTTGATGTTGGTGGAAGCCTGATTATCGAGCTGCTCGCGGGTGATGACGTTGATCGTCTGCGGGGTCTCGATCAGCGGGGTGTCGGTCTTGGTCGCGCCGCGGCTGGAATCCACGGTATAGCCTTCGGTCGGCGCGTCCGCGTTGCCGATCTCGCTGCCACTGACGACCAGCGGCGCGAGCTGGCTCTGCGACCCATTGCTCTGAGCCAGGCTCACCCCGTAGTGACCGAGGCCGCCGACGACCACTGCGCCCAGGATAAGCGCCCTGGCATTCATTGCCCGACGCTTTGCGTCGACGCCCGGCAGAGTGCTCGCTTCGATTCCCATGTACATCCAACCCCCTTTCAAAATTATCGTCGTATCGATGAACAAGAACGGTCGCCGAGCCGCGCGGTATGCAGCGCTTCGGCATCGTCTGCAGGTCATGCCGACGCATGGCGCCGTTTGGGTCGCGTCCCCGACTACGCGGACCGATCTTTATAGCGCTCGACATACGGCCTGTTTGCGAATGCGACTGATTATCATTAATGAGACGATTCCCGTCAACCGCATGGCATCGGCATAGCGCTCTCTTCGACGCCAATGCGCAGGAAGGAGGATATGGTTAATCGAGTGGCCGAGGCGGGCCGGACCCGGGATTCAGGCGCTCGGACAACGGCACCACAGCCCGGTCGTGCGACGAGCGCGCCCGACACGGGCGATCGATCACCGCCGCGACGACAAGCGCATCAACGCCTTCGGAACACGCCATCGACGCAACGCCCGGTCGTATCAACAACGCCCCGGCCAGCCGTGCGAGCCGAGCCGTATGCGCCGCGTCTCCGCTGCTAATAAAAGATAGCGATATTCTGGCGGCCGATGACGACCAGTTCGCCGACCGTGTTCCAGATCGTCATTGCCTGCGCGGAATAACCGTCCTCGGTGTATTCAGCGCTGCTGCGGCACAGCCACCAACCGTCCACGGTGCTGGGCGCGGCCTGCAGCACGTCGAACATCCAGGTCATGGTGCTGATCGGGGCGCGTTCGCCGAAACAGGCCATGGCGGCGGGCGGCAATGCATCGGCCAGGGCCGTCAGACCGACCAGCGACTCGCGCGATGCCGGGTCCTTGTGCTGCAGCCAGACAGTGAATTCGGGCTGTTCGGCAGCGGCGACGGGCAGACCGCCGTCGGCCAGCCGGCTGTTGAAATGCTGCGCAAAATTCGGCCCCGCGTTGCGCCCGTCACGGCCTTCGAAGAACGCGCCGCAGGCGTCGACGGACGGCACTGCCGGCGCGTCGTGATTTGCAATCGCAAGGCGCGACTCGCGAGCCTTGCCGAAACAGAAGGTCGTGCGCGCGGCCAGCTTGTCGTCGCTGTACATGTCGACGGTGACGAACGCGGTCGATTTGCCCTGGCGCACCACTTGCGGGTAGATATCCACCTCGCTGGTGGCCGGGCCGATGAAACTGGTCTGCACCGATCGCAGCGGCGGCAGTCCATCGCCGATTACGTTCTGCGTCGCCTGCAGACTCAGCGCCACCGACAGGCCGCCGTAGACCGCCCTGCCCTGCAGCCAGTCCGGCGTGATGTGCACGCGCGCACCGCCGTCGATGGGGGTCATCGACGACAGCAGATCGGAAAGAGGCATACGGGTGTCGGTATCGGTCATGAAAACAGTCCGGGTGAAGTCGAAATCGATGCGCGCAGATTAGCGCAATACGCCGGCGTACGGGCACCCGCCGGTTTTTTTATCAACCCATTGGAAAAATGAACCACTTGCTGGGCAGGTGACGCGGGCGCGATATCGCGGCTGCGCCCCGATCCGCCGTCGCACAACCGGACCCAAGCGGAGCGCGCCATGCGCCGGCCCTGATTCCACCGCCGTCTACAACAGCTGTCCGTGTCGGTTCGGATTCCTAACTCACACACGACAGGCGCGCAGCGCGCGATCCAGTTCGTCGAGGGTGTCGAAGAAATAATCCGGCGCCTCGGCCAGCAGTTCCTCGCGGCTGCCGTAGCCGTAGCCCACGGCCGCGTTGGCCACGCCGTTGTGGCGCGCGCCGATCAGATCGAACTTGCGATCGCCGATCATCAGCGTCTGTGCCACATCGAGTTTCTCTTCTCTCAGGATATGCGCGATCAGGGCATGTTTTTCGGTGCGCGTGCCGTCGAGTTCGCTGCCGTAGACGCGCCCGAAATATTCGTCGAGGCCGAAATGGGTGACGATCTGGCGTGCATAGAACCAGGGTTTGGAGGTCGCCACGAACAGCTGCCGACCGCTGCGCTTGAGCGCGATCAACAGATCGACCATGCCCGCGTAGAGCTTGTTTTCGAACATGCCGAGCGCGCCGAAACGCTCGCGATAGTCGGCAACGGCGCGCTCCGCAGCGGCGGAGTTCATGCCGTAGAACTCCATGAAGGACTGCTTGAGCGGCGGCCCGATAAAGCATTCGAGCTGGCCCAGATCCGGCACGTCGACGCCCTGGCGCGCGAGCGCATGCTGCACACAGCGCGTGATGCCCTCGCGCGGATCCGTGAGCGTGCCGTCGAGATCGAACAATAGAACCTTGTAGCGCATACCCACCTTTCGTTTTTCAGCCACTACAGCCAGTCGTCATGTTTTCACACATTGCTGCGGGTGGTGCCTGTCTACTCTGCCCGTATGCAAAAACCCCGCCCATTCGATGTTGCAGCCGAATCACGCGGCCGGTGATAAAGTCTCGGTGCATTCCAAGACACGGAGCGGGGGCGCGATGAGCACTGCATTGGCCTGGATCGGGCGGCGCGGCAACCTGCACGGGATCTGCTGCCATGCGCTGCTCTTGTCCGGCCTGTTCGCGACATGTGTGCTCACGGGCTGTGCGACAGAGCGTGCACCACGTCCGGCGCCCGATTCGCCCGCGCCGCCGGCCGAATCGCCTACCGAAGACACGCGACCCGTATTTCAAACGGGCGAGGCGAGTTTCTATGCGCATTCGTTCGACGGCAAACGCACGGCAAACGGCGAAACCTATTCATCCAAGCGCCTGACGGCCGCCCATCGCACGCTGGCGTTCGGCACCCGCGTGCGCGTGACCAACGTCGACAATGGCCGTCACGTCAACGTACGCATCAACGACCGTGGCCCCTACGCGCAGGACCGCATCATCGATCTGTCACCGCGCGCAGCGAAGCGCCTCGGCATGACCGAGGACGGCGTCGCTACCGTAGAACTGCGGATACTCAAGTAAACGATCGGCCGCTTATAGATTGGCCGCGGCGTGGCGACCGGCGCACCGCCCTGAAAAGATGCAGCCGCCCAGGAACGTGCCCTCCAGCGCGTTGTAGCCGTGATAGCCGCCACCACCGAAACCCGCCACTTCGCCGGCCGCATACAGGCCGCCGATCGGCTCGCCGCCGGCATCGAGCACCTGCCCGTCCAGATTGGTGTGCAGCCCGCCCAGCGTCTTGCGGGTAAGGACATGCAGGCGCACCGCAATCAGCGGTCCGTTGGCCGGATCCAGAAAACGATGCGGCGTCGCGGTGCGGAACAGCTTGTCGCCGATATAGCGGCGGGCACCGTGAATCGCCGTGATCTGGGCGTCCTTGCTGTAGGGGTTGTCGATCTGCAGATCACGCGCGGCAATTTGTGTGCGTAGCGCATCGTGGTCGATACGCGAATCGCCAACCAGTTCGTTCATGCCGGCTACCAGCGCCTGCAGATTGTCGGCGACCACGAAATCCTCACCGTGCTGCTTGAACGCCTCCACCGGCGGCGGTGCGCCTTTCGACAGCCGGCTCTTGAGCACCTCTTTCCATTTTTCCGAGGTCATGTCCGGGTTCTGTTCGGAGCCGGACAGGGCGAATTCCTTTTCGATGATCTTCTGGGTGAGCACGAACCAGGAATAGTCGTGCCCCGTCGCGAGTATCTCGCGCAGCGTGGAGAGCGTGTCGAAACCGGGCAGACACGGCGCGGGCAATCGTCGACCGTCGGCATCGAACCACAGCGACGACGGCCCCGGAATGATGCGGATGCCGTGCTTCGGCCAGATCGGATTCCAGTTCTTGATCCCTTCGGTGTAATGCCACATGCGATCGCTGTTGATGATCGCGGCACCGGCGTCGTGGGTGATCCCGAGCATGCGCCCGTCCACGTGATGTGGCACGCCGGAGATCATATGTGCGGGCGGCTTGCCCAGCCGCTCGACCGGCCAGTTCTCGCGCACCAGATCGTGGTTGCCGCCGATTCCGCCCGCGGTGACGAGCACCGCGCCGGCGGCATATTCGAAATCGCCGATCACCTCGCGATTGGATTGCTCACCGCGCTCGACCGTACTCACCGCCAGGCGCTCGCCGGCCACCCCGGTCACGCGCCCGTCGGCAACCGTCAGCCGGCTGACCTGATGACGGAATTCGATGATGATGCGCCCGCCCCGCATGTGCTCGCGCACGCGCCGCTCGAAGGGTGCGACCACGCCCGGGCCGGTGCCCCAGCTCAGATGAAAACGCGGCGCCGAATTGCCGTGAGCGTGGGCGGTCGAGCCGCCGCGCTCGGCCCAGCCGACCACGGGAAACCAGCGCATGCCCTGCTCGTACAACCAGGGCCGCATTTCACCGGCGGCGAAATGCACGAAGGCCTCGGCGACCTTGCGCGGCCAGTAGTCCTCGGGGCGATCGAACTGGGCCGAACCCATCCAGTCGGCCAGCGCCAGATCGACGCTGTCGTGGATACGCATGCGCCGCTGCTCAGGGCTGTCGACGAAGAACAAACCGCCCAGCGACCAGAACGCCTGGCCGCCGATGGAGTTCTCGCCTTCCTGCTCGACGATAAGCACCGACTTGCCGGCATCGGCCAGTTCGGCGGCGGCCACCAGACCGGCGAGACCTGCCCCCACCACGATCGCATCTGCCCTGTTGTCCACGCGCTCTCCCCCGTCCTCGGCAGCCTGAATAAAGACTGCAGGCTGAAAAACATCGGTTTTCAGCTTAGCCACAAGTGGCAGCGGCCGCCATGCGGCGTTCTGATTATTTTTTAGGCTCGGCCGGCCAATGGTCTCGGCTTTTTTACGAAAACAATGGTTGGTCAAATGACGCGATCTACGCCATGGGCGGACTTCCCCCCACGGCATTTCAACGCGGCCGCTCAACCGCCGGCGCGGCCCAGCACCAGCAACGGATCGATGCGCACGTCATACCAGGTCATGCCCCAATGCAGATGCGGGCCCGTGGCCCGGCCGGTCGAACCGACCTTGCCGATCACGTCACCCTGCTTGACCCGATCCCCGACTTTCACATCGAGCTGCGACATATGCAGAAAGTTGGACCCGATGCCGTGGCCGTGGTCGATGAGCACGGTGCCGCCGGTGAGATAGAGATCGGGCTCGGCGAGCACCACCACGCCCGCTGCCGGCGCTTTCACGGACGTGCCCGTGGCCGCTGCGATATCCATGCCCGAATGCGCGGAGCCCGGCGTACCGTTGTAGACACGCTGGTTGCCAAAGCGACCGCTGATCCGGCCCTTGACCGGCCAGATGAAATGCTCCGCGAAACCGATGCCGTCGTTGCTGTGCGCGCGTGCCCGGCTGACCTCGGCGCGCTCGCGGGCAATCCGGCGAGCCACGGCCGGCGGCGGCGAGACCGTCTTCGGCGGCACACCGTCGACGCGCTCGATGGGCCAGTCGCGCGCGCGAATCGAGATTCGGGCAAGCCGCTCGGACTCACCGGGCGGGGTCACCCGCACGCTCGCCACGCCCTGCGCATCCCGTCCGATACCCAACACCACGGTGCCGTAGTCGGTCACGCGCAGGGTCCGGCCGTTGTATTGCACCCGGCTGCCGGGCGGTACCCGCCCGATGACCATGGCGCCCTGCTGTACGTGGGCAGGAAAACTCATCGCGGGGCCGTTCGCCGCCAGCGCGCTTTTGCCCACGCCGAACATGAACAGCACGACAAGGATCATCAGCACGCGGCGGGATGATTCCAAACACCCCCCTGTCCGTGCAGGTGCAATGTCGACTGGAACCAAGATCAACTCCTTTGAACGGCTTACCGGACGCCAACGTCCATCTCAGCCCAGCAACTGTATCGCCATATAGAGCATCAGAAATATCTGGATCAGGAAGAACGTCGCACGCGCGGCGATCAGTACGAAGGACGTGCCAACCAGATGACAGATGCTCTGCGCCAGACGGGCATAAAGCACATAAGCGGCAAGCGCATCGACGATCGTGTTCTCGCCAAGCGCCACGGCCCCAAGCACTACGGCCGCGAACAGCGGCAGGTTCTCGACGCAGTTCAGATGGGCGGCCTTGGCGCGCTGGAGTACCGCCGGGTCATCCACCGGCTCGCTGCTGTTGCGCTCCCAGTGGCTCGCCTTGTGGCGACCGGTCAGAATCATCGGCACGCGATAGGTTGCATAGCTCAGCGCCAGCACAGCGGTCCAGATCACAAAAGCCATCAACGCAGAAATCGCGGTCATCGGTATATCTCCCAAGAGTGGTACTTGTTTTTATCGTTACGCTTCCGGCTACAGGCTACGCGCGATCACCATACGCTGCACATCGCTGGTGCCCTCGTAGATCTGGCACACGCGCACGTCGCGGTAGATGCGCTCGATGCCGTAGTCCTCCAGATAACCATAGCCGCCGAGGGTCTGGATGGCGTCGGAGCAGACCCGCTCGGCCATTTCCGATGCGAACAGCTTGGCCATGCAGGCCTGATCGAGGCCCGGCTCACCCGCGGCCCGAAGTGCGGCGGCGTGCAACATGAGTTGGCGTGCCGCGCTGATCTGCGTGGCCATGTCCGCGAGCCGGAACGCCACGGCCTGATGTTCGATGATGGGTTTGCCGAAGCTGGTGCGTTCGCGCGCGTAATCGCGCGCCGCCTCGTACGCGGCGCGCGCCATGCCGATCGCCTGGGCGGCGATGCCGATGCGCCCGCCCTCCAGATTGGACAGGGCAATACGATAGCCGGCGCCCTCCTCGCCAAGCAGACAGTCGGCCGGCAGGCGCATGTCGTCGAAATTGAGCACGCAGGTGTCGGAGGCGCGCTGGCCGAGCTTGTGCTCGACGCGCGCCACGCTGAAACCGGGCGTGTCGGTGGGCACGATGAAGGCGCTGATGGCGTTTTTCGTACCCGCTGCGCCGGTGCGCGCGAACACGTTGACGACATCGGCGTGCGCGCCCGAGGTGATGAACTGTTTGGCGCCGTTGAGGACATAGTGATCGCCGTCGCGACGCGCGGTGGTGATGATGTTGCTCGCGTCCGAACCGGCCTGCGGCTCGGTGAGCGCAAACGCGCCGAGCATCTCGCCGCTGGCCAGCGGCCGCAGGAAACGCTCTTTCTGGGCGTCGCTGCCGAACTTGAGGATAGGCACACAGCCGACCGAGTTATGCACGCTGACAATCGTCGAGCAGGAGCCGTCGCCCGCGGCGATCTCTTCGAGCGCCATGGCATAGGCGACGTAGTCCATCTCGGAACCGCCCCAGTGCTCGGGCACCAGCATGCCGAGCAGACCCAGTGCCGCCATCTCGCGCAGGGCGTCGGCGGGGAAGCGATGCTCGCGATCCCACTCCGCGGCGAACGGCTTGAGCCGGGCCTGGGAGAAATCGCGAACCGCGTCGACGATCTGCTGTTGCTCGGCATTGATCAGCATGGTCGAAACTCCGGCGTCGTTATTATTGTTCGCAAAGCTCAAGGGCGAGTGCGGTCGCCTCGCCGCCGCCGATACAGATCGATGCCACGCCGCGCCTGGCATGGCGTTCGCGCATGGCCGATAGCAGCGTGACCACAATACGCGCGCCGGATGCGCCGATGGGATGACCCAGGGCGCAGGCACCGCCGCGCACGTTGACCTTCTCGTGCGGCAGATCGAAGGCCTTCATCGCCGCCATCGCAACCACCGCGAAGGCCTCATTGATTTCGAACAGATCCACGTCCGCAAGGTCCCAGCCGACGCGCTCGCGCAGGCGCTTCATGGCACCGATCGGGGCGGTCGGAAACAGGCCCGGCTTGTCGGCGAACGCGGCATGGCCACGAATGACGGCCAGCGGCGCCAGGCCACGCGCCTCGGCCTGGGAACGACGCATGAGCAGCAGCGCGGCGGCGCCGTCTGATATCGAACTGGCATTGGCGGCGGTGACGCTGCCGTTGTCACGAAAGGCAGGCTTGAGCTGGGGCACCCGCTCGATACTGGCCTTGTGCGGTTGCTCGTCGGTGTCGACGGTCACGGTTTCGCGCCGGGTTGTCGCCTCGACCGGCACGATCTCGTCAGCAAACGCGCCGGACTCGATAGCCGCGCGCGCACGTTCCAGCGACGCGATCGCGAACGCGTCCTGATCGGCGCGCGAAAAACCCTGCGTCTCGGCGCAGTCTTCGGCGTAGGTGCCCATCAGCCGGCCAGGCTCATAGGCGTCTTCCAGACCGTCCAGAAACATGTGATCGACTACACGGCCGTGACCCATGCGATAGCCGGCGCGCGCCCGATCCAGCAGATACGGCGCGTTGGACATGCTCTCCATGCCGCCGGCGACCACGACCTCGGCGCTGCCGGCCGCCAGCGTGTCATGGGCCAGAATCATCGCCTGCATGCCCGAGCCGCACATCTTGTTGAGCGTGGTGCAGCAGGTGGCCTCGGACAGGCCGGCGCCGAGCGCGGCCTGGCGCGCAGGCGCCTGGCCAAGCCCGGCCGGCAGCACGCAGCCCATCATCGCCTGCTCGACCGCATCGGCAACAACACCACTACGAGCAAGCGCGGCACGAATGGCGGCCGCGCCCAGGGCCGGCGCGGTCATATCGCGCAGCGCGCCCTGGAAACTGCCCATCGGCGTGCGCACGGCGGCGACGATGACTACGGGATCTTCTTGCATGGTTCCAACTCTTTGCAGCCACGGCATACCTGAAGCACATGACCGTGAAGCCAATCGAATGACGCCCGCCAGTCTACCCGGACCGGATCAGCCGATGGGCCGGCGCGTTACATCACGCCGGCGCAAATTGAGTTCGTGCCTGCAACAGCGCCGCCGCGGCCGGCTCCGGACGATGGAACAGAAACCCCTGGAAGCCGTCGACGCCGGCACGACGCAGCAGTTCGAACACTTCCGGTGTCTCCACACCTTCGGCCGTCACCTGCAGCTTGAGCGCATTGGCCACGTCACCGATGGAGCGGATCACCGCACGATCGATCGGATCCTGTTCGATACCCAGAACGAACGATCGGTCGATTTTCAAACCGTCGACGGCGGCGCGCTTGAGCATGTCGAAACTGTTATAGCCGCTAGCGAAGTCGTCCAGCCACACATGAGAGCCGCGATCTCGCAACTGCTGGATCAATTGCGGATAGTGGGCGCCGAACAGTGCATCGCTCTCGATTATCTCGAACACGATGCGCCCAACGTCGAGCTGGCGCTGATCCAACGCGGTCACGAGTTCTGCATGAAACTTGGGGTCAGCCAGACTAACCGGGCTGAGATTGATGCTCAGATAGCAATCCTGCGGCCATAGTCCCCGTCGATCGTATTCCTCGACCATATTCAATGCTTCGGTGACCACCCAGCGATCGATACGCGTCATCATGCCGAGCCGTTTTGCGGCCGGCAGAAAATCATCCGGGCCGACGACGCCGTTCGGGCCTTCGAAACGCAGCAGCGCCTCGTATCCGACCCGCACGCCGTCGGCATCGACGATCGCCTGCAGATACAGTGCGAACAGGTTCTGTTCCAGACCGCTTTGCAGCAGTTGCGCGGTATTCAGGTACGCCGCAGCCGTCGTGCCCTGATCGTCCTCATGTTCGGGCTGATAGACGTGATAGCGGCCACGACCCGAATCTTTTGCCGCATAGAGCGCCGCATCGGCGTGCATCAACGCGGCCTCGGTCGATGCCAGATGAGTGCCAAGCGCGGCGATGCCCACACTGACGCCGACGGCGTAGCTGCGTCCTTCGAAGGTGAAGCCCAGATCGCCCGCCGCTCGAATGAATTTTTCGGCCACAATCTGCGCGCCCTCGACATCCTTGGACAGGACAATGGCCGCGAATTCGTCGCCGCCCAAGCGTGCAAGCACATCGGTTTCGCGCAACATGGAGCGGAACGCCAGCGCGACCTGGCGCAGCAGCTCATCGCCGGCGGCATGCCCGCAGGTATCGTTGACGATCTTGAAATGATCGAGATCCAGGTACATCACGAAGGCGGGCAGCAGACTGGTACGCACACGTTTCCAGGCACGCTCGAGGGCTTCTTCGAAGCCGCGCCGGTTGGGCAGCCCGGTCAATGCATCGTGGCTGGCCTGGTGAACCAGTTCCTCGGTCATCCGCCGCGCATCGCTGATGTCCTGGAATACAAACACCGCCCCCCGCACCGACCCGTCTTCGTGGTGGATCGGCGAAATGGAATCCACGATCGACAGAGAACTTCCGTCCCGGCGACGCAGGCGAGTGAAAATCGGCACCCGCACACGCTCGCCGGTTTCCAGCACCTCGCTGATCGGATCGGCCAGGCGCTCTTCGCGATCGGCATCGAAGAATTCGACCACGTCACCGAAGCAATGGCCGATAACTCGGTCGGTACAGGCGCCGTCGGATGCGACCATGCCCAGCAACGAGTAGGCCGCAGAATTGGCATCGGTGATACGGCCGCTGGCGTCGACTCGAATCACGCCCTCGCCGATGGCCTCGAATGTCACCTCGGCCAGCTCTCGGGCTTCGAACAACTCCAGATGGTCTCGCTTGCGCTCGGTTATATCCTGAATCTGCGAGATGAAATGCAGCGGCTGACCCATCTCGTCGCGCAGCAGCGAAACATCGAGCTGGATATCCACGATATTCCCGTTCTTGTGGAAATAGCGTTTTTCCATCCGATAACTGCGCTTACGTCCGGCCAGCAGATCCTGTACGTGAGCGATATCGGTTTCCAGATCGTCCGGATGGGTGATGTCCTGGAAGGTCAGCAAGAGCAGCTCGTCCTCGCTGTAGCCGACCATGTCGCACAGCGCCCGGTTAACCGTAAGCCAGCGGCCTTCGGTGCTCACGAGCGCGATACCGATCGGGGCATTGCGCAACGTCTGCTCTAGGCGCCGCCAGGCTTCCTGCACCTGCTGCTGATCCTTGCGGCGCTCGGTAATATCCGACAGCGTGCCGATCAGGCGCTCGCCAGCGGCGTCGCGAACACAGCGGCCGGTCTGCTTCACCCATACTTCGCCCTTGTCCGGCAGACACAGTCGAAACTCGGCCAGATGCAGCGGTCGCTCCCCGGCCCGATGCGCGTCGAGATCGGCCTGATAGGCGGCTCGGTCCTCCGGGTGAATCGTGTTCAGCCAGGCGTCGTGGGATATATCGCCGTTGTCATCGTGGGTCAACGCCAGCCACTGGCCCATCGGCCCGGAGAGTCGATATCGCGATGTCGGGAAATCGATATCGACGATACCCAGCCCCATGTTCTCGCCAGCGAGCTTCCAACGCGCGTTCTCATCGATCAGTCTCTGCTTGAGCCGTTCACGCTTGGCCCGCAGACGCATCTGCGCGTGGACATCGAAAAACGCGCCCGCGATCAGCGGCTCGCGCCCCTCACGCGGTTCGACCATGCCGATCGCCTGCACGAATCGCTTTGCGCCGTCCGCGCGAACGATCTGCAGTGTGAGGTTCCAGCCCGTGCCCGCCTCGATCGCCTTTTCGATCGCCGACTCGACCAATGCCCTGGACTCGGGCTCGTAGTAGGTCAGGGCAGTATCGATCGAGGGCGGACCCGCATCGGGGTCAAGTCCATGGAGCTTATAGATACCGCGCGACCACCACAGCTCGTTGGTTTCCCGATCAAACCACCACGTCCCGCCGCGCGCGTATTTTTCGAAGACGTCGATGGCAGTGTTGATCATGGATTACGCTCGTCGGCCCTGGCCGACTTGAGTCTATGCGGAATATTTACTATCGCACCGGTCGGACAATCTGCTGGAAGATATTGTTCCAAAAGCCTGATTCGGACCGCGCCATGATCGCGCAAAGCCGCTCAAGCTTCAATTAGAGCGCTCCGATCGCCGCGTGAACAGTGAACCGGCCGGGCAAGGACAGCCGTGGGCGGGCGCCGGCCAGCCCGGCGCTCATCTGGCGTCTGAAGCCGTCCCGCCCAAAGCCGCGCTACTGACACCGTGCCCGGGCAGCGCGGCCGCACACAGGGCCAGGCCGAATTCCGACAGTCGGATCGAACAGCGTTCGATTTGCGCGTGCCGATTCAGATCCTCGGTGACATAGGCCATCGCGTCACGCACCAGCGTGTCAGCCTCGAGTATCTCATAGGCCGGCTCCTGCTCGCTGTCCTGCGCGCCCACGGTCAACAGCCCCAGTGAATCCATATGGGCCAGGAAATGCGGCACCTGCGCGCGCAGCAGTACGCCCGCCTCCTTGCCGGCGCTGGAGGCATAGGACAGGATGCGTTCGCTGCCCGTGCCCACGATCGACGTCGCGCAGACATGCACCATGGGCCAGACGCCGCCATCGGACATGAGCACGAGAATACGCGCCTGCGACGGGTTGAGCTGGCGCAGCACACGCACATAGAAATCGTGCTCGATCGCATTCTGGTCGGTCCCGCGGGAAGCGCGCAGCAGTGCCTGCATGATCTGCGCCGGGTCCACGTCGCTGTCACTCTCTGCCGTGGTGCCCAGCGGATCGGGCGGCGCGCCACCCGAGCGTTCGAGGCGCTGCTTGAGTTCGATGAGCATCCAGCTTTCCGCGCGACGCAGGGCACGAAGACCCAGCCCCGCCACTGGCCGCTCGGCCAGCTTGAGCGCGACCCGGTGAAGCGCGAGCAGCGGCAGCGGGGCGCGCCGCGCGGTGTCGAAGTGGCTCCCGTAATCGGGACCGTTGTCGTCGGAATCGAATGAGTCGCTCAATGAACCCCTCCCTGCAATCGGCTGCGAGCCGCTCAACCGGCACCGCCGCCGAACAATACGATGAACTGGAAAATACCGACCATCAGACCGAGTACCGCGCCGACGGTGATCAGGATCCACTCGTCCTCTTCAAAGGCCGGCCTCAGCATGCCCTCGAATTCACGCGGCGGCAGTTCACGCATGCGCTCGACCAGTGTCGTCTCGATGGCCATGGTTTCGTTGGTGTATTCCATGAATTCCCGCAGTGCGGCCGAGCGGTCGTCATGTACATCGGGGGTCTGTTCGATCAGGCGATTGACCGCGGTCTGCTTGAGCTGGATATAGTTCAGATCGCCCACGGTCCAGGTCATGAACGGACGCGCGATGCCCGCGGTTTCATCGATAGCCTCGCCCACGCGGTGGGCGATGATGGAAAAGATGCGATCCGAATAGGGCCCCTTGAGCACCTGCTGGAGGATATTCTTGGGCGACAGCACTTCGTTGGCCACCAGATCCCCGTAGGCGCGCGCCACGTCGCGCTGGCGCTTGAAGAACAGGCCATGCAGCGTGAACGGGCCGACGGCGTGCTTCTGCTTGGGGTTGAAGATCATCTTCAATGCGGCCCAGTTGGTGATATAACCCACCGCCAGCCCGAAGGCCGGCAACAGCCACCACGGCTGATAGAACATCCACACGATCATCTGAATCACGCCCAGCGGAAAACCAAAATAGGCGCCGGAACGGGCGATGAAGGTGAACTCCTTGTCTCCCGTTTCCAGAAAGATCCGGTTCATCAGCTCCTTGTGATGCACCAGATTGGTGACCACCATGTCCTTGAGGTCGAACACCTGATTCACGTCGGTGCGCAGGTCACGCACGGTATCGGCAATCGCCTGCGGCACCGCCGCCTGTACGCGCGCCACGATCGTGTCGCGTGCGCTCTTGGGCGTGCGCGCCCAGATATCGGGGTGATGGGTGGTCATCACCTCGTCAACCAGTTCTGCCGCCAGTTCGTTGAGCGGCACGGACAGTTTCCGGGCGACTGCGTCGGGATCCAGTCGCGCGAATATCTCTTCGCTGTCGATCAGATTCCGGGTAATGGTGTCGGTGGCGATCGCCGACATCTTCGCAGCCTTGCGCGGCACGATGCCCTGCCAGCCGAGATACGGCTTGAACACGCCGAAGAACTCGATCGGATGAAACATCATCTTGATCGCGACCACGTTGGTCACGTAACCGATGACCGCGCTGATCACCGGCATCGAGGCATATTTCCAGAACGTCGCCGTTCCGAGAAAAGCGAAATCGATCATGCGGCCCGTCTCCTCATAATCCACTGCGGGCGAGTTTCGCGATTCATGTTGGTGGCGCTTAAAGGCGGAAAAGATCGCATTTCGCTTTACAATACACGGACCGGGTCACGCCTGTCCTGTCGGCCCTCGGAATCCTGCGCGGCCACAAAAAAGCCCCGCCGAGGCGGGGCCTTGAATCCACTCGCGTGGCCAGAGAACGCTACGCCTCGCGCAGCGCGCCCGGGATACGGATGTCTTCGACCATCCGGTCTATATGCGCAGGCGGCGGCGGGGTCACGCGGGACACCAGCAAGGCGACCACGAAGTTGACCAGCGCACCGATCGCGCCAAACGACTCGGGCTGGATACCGAACAGCCAATAGCCGGCTTCATCCGGGAACAGGTTGGTGTCGGGTATGAAGAACATGCCCTTGTAGATGAAGATATAGGCGACGGTCGTGAACAGACCCGCCAGCATGCCGGCAATCGCGCCTTCGCGATTCATGCGTTTGACGAAAATACCCATCAGCAACACCGGGAACAGCGACGATGCGGCCAGGCCGAAGGCCAGCGCCACCACCTCCGCGGCAAAGCCCGGTGGATTGATACCCAGATACCCCGCGACCAGAATCGCCCCCACCATGGCGATGCGCCCGGCCAGGAGTTCGTTCTTCTCCGAAATATTGGGCCGAAGCATACTCTTGAGCAGGTCATGCGAGATGGCCGACGAAATCGCCAGCAGCAGACCCGCCGCCGTCGACAGGGCCGCGGCCACGCCACCCGCGGCTACCAGCGCGATCACCCAGGACGGCAGATCGGCGATTTCGGGGTTGGCCAGCACCATGATGTCCCTGTCGACCGTGGTCATCTCGTTGCCATTCCAGCCAAAGCCCGCGGCGGTATCCATGAACGCCGGATTGGCGTCGTTGTAATACTGGATACGGCCGTCGCCGTTCTTGTCCTCGAATGCCAGCAGGCCGGTCGACTCCCAGGTCCTGAACCAGTCCGGTCGCTCGGCGTATTCCAGATTGCCGCTCTCTTCGCCGACCGGGCCGGTCTGGACCGTCTGCATGAGATTCAGACGTGCCATGGCGCCGACCGCGGGGGCCGTCGTGTAGAGAATGGCGATGAAGAACAACGCCCAGCCCACCGATTTACGGGCATCGGTGACCTTGCGCACGGTGAAGAAACGGATGATCACATGCGGCAGACCCGCGGTACCGATCATCAGCGACAGCGTCAGCAGGAAGATGTTGAGCGTCGAATGACCCGGCTCGGTGAATTTGGAGAACCCGAGTTCGGTGACCACCGTGTCGAGCTTGTCGAGCAGGAACAGCCCGCTGCCGTCGGCCATCGTCGAACCCAACCCGATCTGCGGCAGCGGAATACCGGTCAGCTGGATGGAGATGAATACCGCCGGCACCGTGAACGCGAAGATCAGCACGATGTACTGCGCGATCTGGGTGTAGGTAATGCCTTTCATGCCGCCGAGCACGGCATAGACGAACACGACACCCATGCCGATCAGCACGCCGGTCTCGAATTCGACTTCGAGGAAGCGCCCGAAGGCCACGCCCACGCCCTTCATTTGCCCGATGACATAGGTCACCGACGCGATGATCAGACAGATGATGGCCACGGTACGGGCCACGTTCGAATAGTAACGCTCACCGATGAACGCCGGCACGGTGAAGCTGCCGTACTTGCGCAGATACGGTGCCAGCAGCAAAGCGAGCAGCACGAAGCCACCCGTCCAGCCCATCAGATAGGGCGAGGCGTTATAGCCGAGAAACGCAATCAGGCCCGCCATCGAAATGAACGACGCCGCGCTCATCCAGTCCGCGGCCGTGGCCATTCCGTTGGCAACCGGACCGATGCCGCCGCCCGCCACGTAGAACTCTTCCGTAGTGCCCGCACGCGCGAGAATGGCAATCACGAAATACAGCAGAAAACTGCCGCCGACCGCCAGATAAATCCATGTCTGGGTATCCATTCCTGCTCCCTATTCCTTTTCGTCGACGCCGAATTCCCGATCCAGCCTGTTCATCCGCCAGGCATAGAAGAAGATCAGAAACAGAAAGACATAGATGGCGCCCTGCTGGGCAAAGAAATAACCCAACGGATAGCCACCGATATGAAAATTGTTCAACACGTCCACGAGAAGAATCCCGCAGCCGTAGGAAACCACGAACCACACGACCAGGAGTTTGAGCAAAAGTCGAATATTGGCCTGCCAGTAGGCGGCCGCCGCGCCGCCGGGGCGATCAGACATAAGTTATCCCCATCATTGATTTTGTGACCGCGCACAGCGTGCGTCAGCCGTTGCTGCACGGCAATGCGACTTTTGGCTATTTAAAACTATTTTAAAAGAATTGCATGTACCATGGATTATCTTAATTGTTTTAGTCGACGGTACACGGTGGCGGGGGCAGCGATGAGTCGAACTATGCAATCGGCGAACATGCCACCGGCGACCTGAAAACGGGCGTTGGAAGCAGCACTACGAAAAGCCGATTCATGGACATAAAAAAACCCGGCCGAAGCCGGGTTCTTGCAATCAACGAACGCGCTGGACTCAGCCGGCGCGTTGCGCCTTGAGCTCCCGGCGACGGGCATGCAGGACCGGTTCGGTGTAACCGGAGGGCTGCTCGAGACCCTTGAAGATCAGATCCGAGGCAGCCTGGAAGGCGATCGAGGCGTCGAAGTCAGCCGACATCGGCGTGTAATCAGGGTCGCCCTCGTTCTGGCGATCGACCACCTTGGCCATGCGCTTGAGTGTTTCGCGTACATCGTTTTCGTTGGCGATGCCGTGGTGCAGCCAGTTGGCCACGTGCTGCGAGGAGATACGGCAGGTCGCGCGATCCTCCATGAGCTGGGTATCGCTGATGTCCGGCACCTTGGAGCAGCCCACGCCGTGGTCGATCCAGCGCACGACATAACCCAGGATGCCCTGGCAGTTGTTGTCGAGCTCGTTCTGGATTTCCTGCTCCGACAGCTCGCGATCGAGCAGCGGAATGGTGAGCAGGTCGTTGAGATAATCCTCGTGGCGCGATTCGAGTTCGCCCTGACGGGCCAGCACGTCACAACGATGGTAGTGGATCGCGTGCAGGGTAGCGGCGGTCGGCGACGGCACCCAGGCGCAGTTGGCGCCGGCTTTCGGATGGCCGATCTTGGCCTGCATCATGTCGGCCATGTTGTCCGGCGCGGGCCACATGCCCTTGCCGATCTGGGCCTTGCCACGCAGGCCGCACTGCAGACCGGTGTCGACGTTGTTGTCCTCGTAGGACTTCAGCCAGGGCTGGGACTTCATCTCGCCCTTGGGCAGCATCGGGCCGGCTTCCATCGAGGTGTGCATCTCGTCGCCGGTGCGATCGAGAAAGCCGGTGTTGATGAAGATGGTGCGTTCGCGGGCCTCGTGGATACAGGCCTTGAGGTTGAGCGAAGTACGTCGCTCTTCGTCCATGATGCCCATCTTGAGGGTGTTGGGCTTCATGCCGATGGCGTTTTCGATGTGCTCGAAGACCTTGACCGTGAAGTTGACCTCGGCCGGGCCGTGCATCTTGGGCTTGACGATATAGACGCTGCCGGCACGGCTGTTGGAACGCGGGCCATTGCCTTTCAGGTCGTGCAGGGCGATGGTGCCGGTGCACAGCGCGTCGAGAATACCTTCCGGGATCTCGTTGCCTTCGGCATCGAGCACGGCCGGCGTGGTCATCAGATGGCCGACGTTGCGCACCAGCATCAGGCTGCGGCCCGGCAGGGTGAGCGTGGAGCCGTCGGCCGCGGTGTATTCGCGATCGGCGTTGAGCTTGCGGGTGATGGTCTTGCCACCCTTTTCCATGGTCTCTTCCAGATCGCCCTTCATCAGGCCAAGCCAGTTGCCGTAGACCAGCGCCTTGTCCTCGGCGTCGACCGCGGCCACGGAATCCTCGCAGTCCTGGATCGCGGTGATCGCGGCTTCCATGAGCACGTCTTTCACGCCCGCGGCGTGGTCCTTGCCGATGGGCGCGCTCTTGTCGATCTGAATTTCCGAATGCAGGGCGTTGTTGACCAGCAGCACCGCGGTCGGCGCGCCCGCGTCACCCTGATAACCGGCGAACTGTTTCGGCTCCTTGAGTGCCGAATGGCTGCCGCCGACATCCACGGACAGCTTGCCGTTGTCGATCTTGTAGGCGGTGGCGTCGGCATGCGAGCCCTCGGCCAGCGGGAAGCTGTCGTCGAGGAACTTCGCGGCCCAGGCGACGACCTTGACGCCGCGCTTGGGGTTGTAGCTCGTGCCCTTCTCGGCGCCGTCGTCTTCGGGAATGATGTCGGCGCCGTAGAGCGCATCGTACAAACTGCCCCAGCGCGCGTTGGCCGCGTTGAGCGAAAAACGGGCGTTGGTGATCGGCACCACCAGCTGCGGGCCTGGCACGGTGGCGATCTCGGGGTCGACGTTGTCGGTCGAGACCTTGAAGTCGCCGGTGTCGGCAACGAGATAGTCCAGTTCCTGCAGCAGCTTCTTGTATTCGTTGAAATCGAACTTGTCGCCGCGGTGCTCGCGATGCCATTTGTCCAGCGTTTCCTGGATATCCTCGCGATGCTTGAGCAACGCGGCGTTATGCGGACCGAACTCGGCCACCAGATCGGCCAGTTCCTGCCAGAACACGTCGGATGTCACGCCGGTGCCCGGCAGTGCTTTCTCGATCAGGTCGTACAGCGGCTTGCCGATCTGCAGGCCCGATTTTTCGATACGGTCAGTCATATCTCGCCTTGGTTTTGGGTTACGGCCGTGTCTGACCACGCGCCGAGAAACAACAGGCAGGCATCATAACAAAAGGCCTGGGAACACGACCCGCGCCGGCTTCATCTGAGCCGACGAGGATCAGCCATGCCGGCGCGGTCGTGCTTCGGTGCGGCGCTCGAGCCGTTTCAGGAATTCGCCCATGATGCGTTCATACAGGACGTCGCCAAGCACCGCGTCCTCGATACCGGCGTCGATGCTCGGATTGTCGTTGACCTCGATCACCTTCAGGCCGTGCGCCGTCTGCTTGAGATCGACCCCATAGAGGCCGTCGCCAATGAGATTGGCCGCGCGTACCGCCGTGCGCACCACGTTCGCCGGCGCGTCCTCCACCGCAAGCGTGCGCGAGTCGCCTTCGCTGACCCCGCCCTCGGCGGCATAATCGACGATCTGCCAATGACCGCCGGCCATCAGGTACTGGCAGACGTACAGGGCCTTGCCGCCGAGTACGCCGATACGCCAGTCGAATTCGGTGGGCATGAACTCCTGGGCCAGCGCCAGTTCCGACTCGTCCAGCAGTTCGGCGGCAATACGCTCGAGCTCGGCGACGTTGTCGGCCTTGAACACACCCTTGGAAAACGCGCCTTCCGGGGCCTTGAGTACCATCGGAAAGCCGAGCATGTCGGGCAGCCGGGCGATCTCGTTGTCGCCGAAGATGCAGGCCTTGGGTGCGGCGACCTTGTGACGGGTCAGCAGTTCGGCCAGATAGACCTTGTTGGTACAACGCAGAATGGATGTGGGGTCGTCCATGACCACCAGCCCTTCCTGCTCGGCGCGGCGTGAGAACGCGTAGGTGTAGTGATTCAGGCGCGTGGTTTCGCGGATGAACAGCGCATCGAACTCGGCCAGGCGGCCGAAATCACGCTTGCCGATCTGCTCGACTTCCAGACCCAGCTTGCGACCGGCGGCGACGAAGGCCTTGAGCGCGGCGCGGTTGGACGGCGGCTGGTCTTCATCGGGGTCGACCAGCATGGCGACATCGAAACGCGAAGTCCGGCGCTTGCGCGCGGTGCGCCAGCCGCGGGTCACATAGGCCGCCACGGCGTCGGCGAGAAAATCCGCCTCGCTGCGCTCCAGCGCGCGAATAGACAGCGTGCGAAGCCCGACCACGCGCACCACGCCGTCGCGATAGCGCAGTTCCACATCCAGCAGCGGCACCGCGAACTGTTCGAACAGGCGCCGTGCCAGCGGCGCCAGATGGCTGTTCTCGCACTGACCGAGAAACACATGGCAATGCTCCGGCAAGCTCTGTCGGGTGGCGGCGTCCAACCGATCGAGATAGCGCGCGAGCGCCGGAATCTCGCTGCCGTAGAGAATCTTGCGGCTCAGGTCCTGGAGCGTGGCCACGGAGGCCAGCACGCGATGCCCGCGCGCCTCGGCCAGCAACGAACAGTAGTAACCCAGGCTCTGGTAGCGCGTGCTCCGGCACAGATTGATGACATGCAGCCCGCTTTCGGCGAACGCCGGATCGGCGAGGTAGTCGTCGGCCTCCACCAGCCGCACGGGCGCAGTTGCGGCTTTCCAATCCCGCAGCGATTCAACGACGACGATCGGCTCAGCCATATGTCCATTCCGTGATCTACAAGATAGGCCAAGGCTACTCCGGCAACGGCTTCTCCAGCCGCACGCCGTCCTCGCCGTCAGGGTAATAAGCAGGCAGTGAAGCGCCGCGTCGATAGCCGGCACGTTCGAACAAGGCCAGCGAGCCCGTATTGGAAACCCGTGCTTCCGCGCGCAGCGTCCGGCAGCCCCGGCCAACCGCGACATCCTGTGCCGCGCCTAGCAACGCCGTCCCTACGCCCTGCCCGCGCGCGCGCGCCGCCACAGCAATCGAATACACCCGCGCCACCAGGGCACCGCGCCGGTAGAGCACGATCACACTACCGCGCAGGCCCTCGATGGATTCAGCCAGGAGGACATCGGCGTTTGCCTGGCCGATCAGATGAGACAAGCTGCGCCGGCTCTGCGCATCGACGCTGAAACAATCGCGCTCGAGCGCCTCGACCGCGCCGAGGTCACCGGCTTTGGCGGGACGAAAGAACAGATGCGATGCAGACGTCATCACAAAATTATACGCGCGAAATCAGCCCGTACAGCAGCTCCGGCGACAGGATTTTCGAGCCCGCGACCGCAGCGTTACTTCGGCTGCAGCTGGGCGAGCAGAATCTTGGCGGCAGCGGCAGAGGACGCCGGGTTCTGGCCGGTGACGAGATTGCCCGCCGTCACCACATGCGATGCCCAGTCGTCGCCGCGCACGTAGTTGCCGCCGTTGTCCTTGAGCGCGTCTTCGACCAGAAAAGGCACGATCTCGGTCAGGCCGACGGCCTCTTCTTCCGAGTTGCTGAAACCGGTCACGCGCAGGCCATGCACCAGCGGCCCGCCGTTCGCGTTCTTCGTGCGGCGCAGCACACCGGGCGCGTGGCATACCAGGCCCAGCGGGACACCGTCGGCATAGGTCTTTTCGATCAGCGCGATCGAGTCGGAGTCCTCGGCCAGATCCCAAAGCGGGCCGTGGCCGCCGGGATAGAAGACCGCATCGTAGCGCTGGCTGGCGACGTCGGCGAGTTTCTGCGTGCTCGCCAGCGCCCGCTGGGCGTCATCGTCCTGCTTGAACCGCTCGGTGGCCTGGGTCTGCGCTCCTTCCGCGTCACTGCGCGGATCCAGCGGCGGCTGGCCGCCGGCCGGCGAGGCAATGACCACCTCGGCGTCCGCGTCCTTGAACACGTAGTACGGCGCGGCGAATTCTTCCAGCCAGAAGCCGGTCTTTTCGCCGCTATCGCCGAGGGTGTCGTGCGACGTCAGTACCATCAGTATCTTCATGGTGTCCTCGCTTCGTGTCTAACGATCAATTCGCGGGTTCGGTGTCTACTGACGACCTCAGGGCACCGTCACCACGATCTTGCCGAGCTGCTGGTTGGATTCCATATACCTGTGGGCCTCGACCATGTCGGCGAAGTCGAAAGTGCGATCCACGGTCGGCACCAGATCGCCGGCTTCGATACCCTTGTAGATAAAAGCCTTGGCACGCTCCATCCGGCCCGCGTCACCCACCACTTCGAACAGCGTGTAACCGCGCACCGACAACCCCTTGCCGAGGGCGGCGAACAGCGGGAACGGCGTGGCGTCGCCGCTGAGGGCGCCATACTGGAAAATGATGCCGCCCTGACCCATGGCGTTGGCCAGCGTCTCCACCATCGGCCCGGCCACCGGATCGAACGTCAGGCGCGCACCGGCACCGTCGGTGATCTTCATCACTTCGGCAACCAGATCCTGTTCTTCGGTCGCGATCACGTGCGCGGCGCCGGCTTCACGCAGGCGGTCGGCCTTGGCCGACGTGCGGGTGGCGGCAATCGAGATCGCACCCACGCTGTTGGCGATCTGGATCGCGGCCAGGCCGACGCTGCTGGAGGCCGCCGGAATGATGATCGCCTCGCCCGCGGACAGCTTGCCGATATCTATGAGCGCGCCGTAGGCGGTCAGATACGGCATCCACACCGCCGACGCCTGTACCGCATCCAGGCCCTTGGGCCGCGGCGTGACCGCATGGGCGGGCACGATCGCCTGCTCGGCATAGAAGTTGTAGTCGTTCATCGAAAAAGCCGGCATGACGCTCACCGCGTCGCCTTCGGCGATGCCGTCGACGCCGGCGCCGACCGCCTCGACCACGCCCGCGCCTTCATAGCCCAGACCGGCCGGCAGCTTCGGGTCTTCCAGATACTGGCCGTAGCGGAACATCACCTCGGCGCGGTTGAGGCCGATCGCCTCGACGCGAACGCGGACTTCGCCCTCGCCCGGGGCGCCGACCTCGGCGTCCTCGAACCTGAGGACGTCCGGGCCGCCGGTGTCGTGAAAACGGATCGCTTTCGTCATGGTGATCTCCTTGCAAGCCGGTCAAGTCTGGTCGAACAAGGTACCGACCAGTTCCGACAGGCTCGGATGAATATGAATGGCACGGCGCACGAGACTGGCGTCGGCCGCTGTCGTATTCATGGCTACGACCACCTCGTGAATCAATAGCGCGGCGTCGGGGCCGACGATATGACAGCCCAGAATCCGTTCGCTGTCGTTCTCTATCAGCAGCTTGGCAAAGCCGGCGGGCGCGCCGACGATTTTGCCCTTGGCGATATCGGCGTAGTGCAGCGTCGAGACCCGGTAATCCTGCCCCTGTTTGTCGCACTCGGCCTCGGTCAGGCCGACGGCCGCGACCTCGGGGTCGCTAAACACCGCATGC
This sequence comes from Salinisphaera aquimarina, assembly GCF_042643355.1. NCBI lineage: Bacteria > Pseudomonadati > Pseudomonadota > Gammaproteobacteria > Salinisphaerales > Salinisphaeraceae > Salinisphaera > Salinisphaera aquimarina. The sequence continues at coordinate 120,924 of NZ_JBHRSS010000010.1, read as the reverse complement.
GGGTTGGCGCGGTAGGACATGGCTCGATCGGCGCGATGGTCATCGTTCTGGGAATTGCGATAGGCCAGTTCGCCCTCGGCGCTCGAGGTGTGCTTGAACATGCCCTGGCCGATCACGTCGCCATAGGCATAGATATCGGCATGGTCGGTACGCAGATGCGCGTCGACCTGGATCGCGCCGCGCTCGTCGACCTGCACGCCGGTCGCCGCGAGGTTGAGGCTCTGCGTGTTGGGCTGGCGCCCGGTCGCGACCAGAATCTGTTCGGCCTCGATGCTATGGCTGTGGCCGGCGCCGTCTGCCACCTCGACTCGCTTGCCGGCATCGGTTCGCGTGGCCCGCTTTGCGCGGCCAGTCACGAGCCGCGCCCGCTTGCCGAATTCGCGCGTGAACAACTCGCGCACGTCGTCGTCCTCGGCGAGCAGTTTGTCGTCGGGGTTGATCACCGTGACCTCGGTGCCGAGCGCGGCGAAGAAATAACCCAGTTCGACGCCGATATAGCCGCCGCCGATCACGATCAGGCTCGCCGGTTGTTCGATCAATTCGAGCACGTCCTCGTTGGTCCAGTAACCGGTGTCTGCCAATCCGTCGATGGGCGGAATCGCGGCGCGCGCCCCGCTGGCGATGAACAGCTTGTCGCCGGTGATACGTCTGCCGTCCTCGGTTTCCAGCAGCTTGTCGCCGACAAAACGCACCGGGCTGAAGAACGGCGTCATCGCCGACTCGACCCATCGCCGCGCGCCGGCGGCGTTATCAGCACGGGCCGCGCGCATGTTGTTCATGATGCCGGCGAAATCGATCCGTAACGTACGCAGGTCGACGTGCACGCCGAAACTCGCGGTGCTGCGGATCACGTCGACGGCACGCGCGGATTGCACCAGCGTCTTGGTGGGGATGCAGCCGAAGTTCACGCAGGTGCCGCCGATGGCCTCCGGCCGATCGGTGATCAGGGCGACGGACCTGTTGTCCTGACCTGCGAAATAAGCAGCGGTCAGACCCGAGCCGCCGCCGATGACAACCACCTCGAAATGCTGTGTTTCAGTCATGGGAAGATGTCCTGTCTGGATCGCGATGACACGAACTGGTGTCCTGTAACGTAAGTTCGCAGACGCACATTCCGAGTGATTCCATGTGTCAGGCAGGGCGCGGCAACGAGTCATGGCTGTCGCCACGGCGAGGCGTCGCAACGCCGCATGGCGCAAAAAAGCACCGAAATCATGAAGTGCATTTGCGTTACAGGACACGAGCCTGTCACGACAACCGTGACGACACTAGCGTCGCACACGCACCACATGACCACGACCTGCTACACGCGCCGCTCCCGCGGCAGCCATATACGCACCGATAACCCGCCGGCCTCCGGATTGGCGAGCACGATCTCGCCGCCGTGGCCCTGGACCACCGAGCGGGCGATCGACAGGCCCAGGCCGGTACCGCCGGTATCGCGATTGCGCGAGTCCTCCAGGCGCACGAACGGGTCGAACACCCGCAACCGATCGGCCTCGGCGATGCCCGGGCCGTCGTCGGCCACCTCGAGAACGACATGCTCGCCGTCTTCGGTCAGGCTCAGCCGGGCGCGCTCGCCATAGGCCAGCGCGTTGTCGATGAGGTTGCGCAACGCGCGCCGGATCGCCACCGGCCGGCATACCAGGGTGATCCGTGCCGACGGCTCGAAATCGACGTCGGAGCCGGTGGCGCGGTAGTCCTCGCACAGCGCGTCCACCAGGGCGCTCATATCCACCTTGCGGGTCGGCTCGGCGGCAGCATCCTCGCGCATGAAGGTCAGCGACGCCTCGCTCATGCGGGCCATGTCGTCGAGCGTGGCCGCCATGGCGCGCGTATTGTCGTCTTCGGGTAGAAACTCGAGGCGCAGCCGCAGCGCGGTAATCGGGGTGCGCAGATCATGCGCGATCGCCGCGATCAGGCGGGTGCGATCGGCCACGAATCGCACCAGTCGTTCGCGCATGCGGTTGAAGGCCGCGATCGAACGCCGGATTTCCTCGGGGCCGCGTTCGGCCAGCGGCTCGATCGTCTCGCCGCGACCAAAGCGCTCCGCGGCACCGGCAAGCGCACGCAACGGCCGGGTCATGCGGCGCCCGACCAGCACCACGATCACCAGCATCACCAGGGCGCTCACCACGAGCGTGGTCAGCGACGCGCGCGCCCAGTGGGCGGTCGGGTCGAACAGGCGCTGGCGGGCCAGCAGCCAGCGGCCGTCGTCGAGACGCACCCACAGCATCAGCGCATCGCCGGCCTTGCGGCTTGGCCCGCGTGCCAGACCGGGGCCGATGGCGACCCGCACGCGCTCCTCGTCCACGCTCAGACTGCGGGCGAGCTCGCGCGCAAACGGCGCGGCGCGCGGGTCCTGATGCGTATCGACACGCGGTTCGTCCTGGAGTCGAAAACGCAGCCCGCGCGTGGACATGGCCCGCAGTGCGGCGCCGCGCTGACCCGGCGGGACATAGTCGAGCGCCCGGGTAGCCGCGGCCACGTTCTCGCTCATGTTACCCAGCACCACGCGCTCGATGAAGCGGTCACGCTCGTGCACGAAGATGAAGAAACTCACCATCTGCGAAATCAGCAGCGCCAGCAGCGTGAGCGCCACGATGCGCCCGAACAGGCTGTGCGGCAACAGCCGTTTCATGCCGGCTCGCCGTCGTCGGCCGCAGTCGCGCTGAACCGGTAGCCACCGCCCCAGACGGTCTTGATCAGGCGCGGGTTGGCGGGATCGCGCTCGATCTTGCGGCGCAGCCGGCTGACCTGATTGTCGACGCTGCGATCGAAGACCTCGGCCTCGCGGCCCTGGGTCAGATCGAGCAGCTGCTCGCGCGAGAGCACCCGATTGGGATGACGCACGAACGCCAGCAGCATGCGGTATTCGCCGGTCGACAGCGCCACCGCGACGCCGTCGTCACCGACCAGCTCCTGCTGAGCGGCATGAAAGACCCAGCGATCGAAACGGATCGGCGCGTCCTCCGGCTGATCACGCTGGGCCGGCAGGGCCGTGGCCCGGCGCAGCACGGCGCGCACGCGGGCGAGCAGCTCGCGCGGCGAGAACGGCTTGGTGATGTAGTCGTCGGCGCCCATCTCCAGACCGATCACGCGATCCATCTCGTCGGCCACCGCGGTCAGCAGAATGACCGGAATTTCGGTGGTTTCGCGCAGCCAGCGGCACAGGCTGAGGCCGTCTTCCCCGGGCATCATGATATCGAGCACGACCAGATCCAGGGCCGAATCACGCACGATCCGCCGGGCCGCGGCCGCATCGGCCGCGCTCGACAGACGAAAACCGTGATCGCGCAGATAGCGAGTGAGCGAATCGCGGATATCGCGATGGTCGTCGACGACCAGAATATGCGGCTGTTCGGCCATGGCACGGCTGCGCGGAAGAACGGGTCGCCAATATAACGCGCGCTGCATCGCTTGATCGGCCGATTGTGTATCGGTCTCTGGCAATAGCGGTCGCTGACACACTTTGCGACAAAGTCGTGCCCGCTCGACAGACTTGGACGACATTTATGCGCGCTAATAGCCCTGTACCGCCGCGACACCTCTGCCGCGAGCGGCTTCATCCATCACGGAGATGACTCATGAAGAACAGCGCACTACTCACCGCACTCGCCCTCGGCGTCGTCGGCTTCGGCGTCGCGAATGCTCAGCCGCCTCAGGACGGTGCCGCCGATGCCGGCGACAAGGGCAGCAAGATGTTCACGATGCTCGACAGCGACGACAACGGCAGCCTGAGCGCCGATGAACTCAAGCAGATGCGTGCCAAGATGGCTCAGATGCGCTTCGACAAGGCCGATACCAACGGCGACGGCAGCATCGACCAGGACGAATTCATGGCCCAGGCCAACAAGCGCGCCGAGGCGATGTTCAAGCATATGGACAAGAACGACGACGGCAGCCTGGACAGCGACGAAGCCAGGCCGCCCCGCCACGGTTGGCACGGCAAGGGTGGCGCTCACAAGCGCGACCACGACAAGAGCGGCATGTCGCAGAATGAGTCCGGCAGCGACAAGGGCGACGACTGCAAGAAAGGCCGCAAGGGTGACCACAAGCGCCACGGCGACATCATGAAACGCCTGGACACCGACGGCAACGGCTCGGTTTCGCGCGCGGAGTGGGATGCCGGCATGCAGAAGATGCACGATCGCCATCATGGTGACCGCGACGCGGGCTAGAACGACACGTGACCACAGACGCCGGCGCGGTTTCGCGCCGGCGTCATTGTTGCGAAATATCAATACCCGGAAAACCAATGGCAGCAGCATGACGCACCCGCGCACCGCGCCTCGAACCGCAGGCAACGCTTTCCCGACGATCGCGTTGCTCACCGGAATTGCGCTGCTTGCCGGCTGTGCCACCACGCCGCTGCCGCAACTGGCCGAACCGGCCTTTCAGATGCCGCAGCGTTTTGCCAGCCGCGGCGATGCGCCCCTGCAGCAGCAATGGTGGATGGCCTTCGACGATTCCGGGCTCGACACCCTCGTCCAGCGCGCACTCACCAGCAACTTCACCCTGCAGTCCGCTTACGCGCGTGTCGAACAGGCCCGCGCCACGCTTGCGAGTCAGGGGGCGCAACTGTTTCCCAGCGTCGATGCCAGTCTCGACCAGAGTGCGACGCGCCAATCCGACCAGGGCAACAGCTTCACCGGCAGCACGACCGGCAACTCTTTTTCGTTGAACCAGGACAGCTCCAAATGGAGCGAAACCCGCAGCCTGCAGTTCTCCGCCAGCTACGAGCTGGATCTATGGGGCCGCGTGCGCAACACGCGTAGCGCCGCCGCCTACGATGCCCAGGCCAGCGCCGCCGATCTGCAGGCGGCGGCGGTGTCGCTGGCCGGCGATATCGCCAGCGACTGGTACCAGCTGCAGGAACTGCGCGCGCGCGTCGATCTGCTCAACAGCCAGGTCGATACCAATCAGGACGTGCTCGATCTGACCACGTTCTCCTTCAATCATGGCCAGGCCGCGGCCGCCGATGTATTGCGCCAGCGCCAGGCCGTGGAATCGGTACGCGGCCAACTGGAGCAGACCCAGGCCAGCGCCGACGTGATGAAACACGCGCTGGCCGTGCTGGTCGGCGAGGCGCCCGAGCATTTCGTCGCGCCGACCGGCCGGCTCGCCGATCTGCCGCCGCTGCCCGACACGGGCGTGCCGGTCGCCGCGCTCATGCGCCGGCCGGATGTGCGCCAGCAGTTCTATGCGCTGGCCGCCGCCGATCGGCGCGTGGCCGTGGCCGTGGCCGATCGCTACCCGCAGCTGTCGCTGTCGGCGACGCTGTCCACGAGCACCGACTCGGCGGCCCTGTTCAGCAACTGGATCACCCAGCTGGGCGCGAATCTGACCCAGCCTCTGTTCGATGGCGGCGCGCGCGCCGCCGAGGTCGACCGAACCCGCGCGGTGGTCGATGAAGAAGTCGCCGACTATCAGCAGGCGCTGCTCGACGGCTTGCAGGAAACCGAGGACGCGCTCACCAACGAGTATCGCCAGAAACGCTATCTGGTACGCCTCGACAAGCAACTCGCGCTATCCAAGGAGACGGTCGACAACCTGCGCCTGCGCTATCTGCGCGGTGCGACCGACTATCTGGACGTGCTCGATGCCCTGCTCACACGCCAGAATCTGCAGGTCGACAAACTGACCGCTCAGCGCCAGCTGCTCGACTACCGCATCAACCTCTATCGCGCCCTCGCCGGCGGCGTCGGCGATGCGTCGATCGCCGGCCACGACCGCCCGCCCCTGAGTGCACCCGACGTGCCGATCCAACCCGCCTCTGACAGCGACAACGCCTCATGAACACGCCCCGCAAACAACGCAGCCCGATCAAACGCGTATTGACGCTGATCCTGCCGGTGATCGTGATCGCGGCAAGCGTGGTCGTGGCCTTCATGGTGCTGGAGAGCAAGCCCACCGCCACGCGTGCACCCGCCAAAGCGCGTCAGGCGCGCCTGGTCACCGTGACCCCGGCGGAAGCCGCGCCGGCGACGCTCACCCTGCACGCCAACGGCACGGTCGAGGCCGCGGATTCCACCGAACTGCGGGCGCGCGTATCCGGCCAGATCGTGGCCCTGCAGGACAAGCTCGCACCCGGCACGCGCTTCTCCAGGGGCGACGTGCTCGCCCGCATCGACGACAGCGATTACCGGCTGGCGCTGACCAGCGCCAAGACCGATCTGGCCGGCGCCCGCGCATCGCTACGGGTGGAGGAGGGCCAGCAGGCCGTGGCCAGACGCGAGCTCGCGCTGGTGGGCAGCAAGGTCAGCGCGAACGAGCGCGATCTGGCATTGCGCGGGCCACAGCTGGAGCAGGCCAAGGCGGATGTGCAGGCGGCGCAGACCGCGGTTGAACAGGCCCAGCTCGACCTGAACCGAACCCAGGTACGCGCCCCCTTCGACGGCATCGTCACCGAGCGCAGCGCCTCGCTCGGCGACGTGGTCGCCACCAGCGACACGCTCGCCACAGTCGCCGCGACCGATGTCTACTGGGTCGATGTCTCGCTGCCGGTCGATCAGCTGCGCTGGCTTAAGGCCGCGCACGCAGACAGTGCCGGCTCGCCGGCGGACATCCACTACGCCGATGCCTGGGGCACCGGGCCGTCGATGCCCGCCGAGGTATTGCGTATCCAGCCAGGGCTGGAAACCGACGGCCGCATGGCGCGCGTGATCCTGCGCGTGGCCGATCCGCTGGGCGCCGATGCGCCCGACGGCGCGCAGCTGCTGCTCGGCGCGTATGTCGAGGCCGGTCTCCAGGCCAGTATTCCCACGAACAGCGTCCTCATCGATGCCGCCTTCGTTCACGAGAACAACCAGATCTGGGTGATGACCGCGGGCGACACGCTGGATATCCGCAGCGTGAACATCGCCTATCGCGACAACACCCAGGCGGTGATCGTCGCCGGCCTGCAGCCGGGCGACAACGTGATCACCAGTGAGCTGACCGCGCCCATCCAGGGCATGCCGGTACGAGTCGAATCCAGCACCGCCGACGCGACACCAGCGCCAGCCGAAACCGAGGCCACATCGGCAGCCAACGCCGCCAGCCCCAACCCGGAGCGCAGCCTGCAGCTGCGTCTGGCCGAGCTTCCGGACCCCGAACCGGGCCGGCGCCAGGCGAACGCGGTCGCCAACGTCGAGCCGCGCTCATGAGCACGTCCAATCGCCGCGGGCCGATCGCGTGGATGGTCGCCAACCGGGTCACGCCCAACCTGCTGATGCTTGCCCTGCTGGCCGGCGGCCTGCTCATGACCACGCTGATCAAGCAGGAAGTCTTTCCCGAGTTCAGTCTCGATATCGTCACCGTGACGGTGTCGTATCCGGGCGCCACGCCGGAACAGGTCGAGCAGAACATCGTGCTCGCGATCGAGGAAAAGGTGCGCGATGTCTCGGGTATCGACGACATGACCGCCGAGGCGTCCGAAGGCAGCGCCAGCGTGACCCTTGAGCTGTCCGAATCGGCCGACGGCCAGGCCGTATTTCAGGACGTGCAGCAGGCGGTCAACCAGATCACCACCTTCCCCGACGACGCGGAACGGCCAGTGATCCAGCTCTCCGATCATCAGCGCGATGTGCTCGATATCCAGCTCTACGGCGACGTCAGCGAAAGCTCGCTGCGCGCCTACGCCGAAGAGGTCCGGGACCGCCTGCTGCAGTCCGGCGACATCACCCAGGTCGAACTCGAGGGCGCGCGCGATCTGGTCACCCGTGTCGCCATTTCGCAGCAGCGTCTGCGCAGCTACGGCCTGACCCTCAACGACGTGGCCGACCGGGTCTCGGCCTCTGCCGTGGACGTGGCCGGCGGCAGCGCCGATACCGCGTCGGGCGAGGTGCTGCTGCGCCTGAAAGGACGGCGCGACACCGCACGCCAGTTCGAGCGCATACCGCTGGTGACCACCGCCGACGGCACGGTCGTGCATCTGGGCGACGTCGCCACCGTCACCGACGGCTTCGAGGACAGCAAGACCGAGGCCACCTACGACGGCAAACGCTCGATCGGCATCGCCGTCTATCGCGTGGGCAAGCAGACCCCGATCACCGTGGCCGAGGCCGCGCGCGCGGCGATGGCCGAGGTGGAATCCGACCTGCCGCCATCGCTGCACTATGCGGTCAACGGCGACAGCTCCGAGATCTACAAGCAGCGCCTGGAACTGCTGCTCAAGAACGCGTTCATGGGCCTGGTGCTGGTGCTGGTCGTACTCAGCCTGTTTCTGGAAATACGCCTGGCGTTCTGGGTGACGATGGGTATTCCGACCGCGTTTCTGGGCGCCTTTCTGTTCCTGCCGTTGATGGGCGTCACCATCAACATGATCTCGATGTTCGCCTTCATCATCGCCCTGGGCATCGTCGTCGACGACGCCATCGTCGCCGGCGAGAACATCTACGAGCGCCGTGAAGGCGGAGCCAGCGTGATGGATGCGGCCATCGGCGGCGCGCGCGACGTAGCCATGCCGGTGTCGTTCTCCATTCTCACCAATATCGTGACGTTTCTGCCGCTGCTGCTGGTGCCGGGCTTTCTCGGCAAGCTGTTCGGCGTGATCCCGATGGTGGTGATCACCGTCTTCCTGGTGTCCTGGGTGGAAGCGCTGTTCATCATGCCCGCGCATCTGGCGCACGGGCGCAACCGCAAACGCGGGCGCCTGTCGGCCGCCATCCACTCGCGCCAGCAGGGTTTTTCACGCGGCTTCTCGGCAATGGTCAGTCGCTACTACGCGCCGTTTTCGACCACGCTGGTGCGCCATCGCTATATGACCTCGGCCGTGGGCGTGGGCATTCTGCTCATCGTGCTGGCCTGGGCGGCGAGCGGGCGCATGGGCTTCACCCTGATGCCGAAAGTGGAATCGGACCGCGCCCAGGCCACCCTCACCCTGCCCTACGGCAGTCCGCTGACGGTGATGACCGCGACCCGCGAGCGTCTGGAGGCAGCCGCCGAGCGGGTGATCGCCAATAACGGCGGTGACAAGCTCGCCACCGGCGTATTCGCCGAAGTCGAGGAAAACAGTATCGAGATGCGGGTGTATCTGACCTCGGCCGACGTGCGCCCGATCAGCACCGCCGCCTTCACCGCTGCCTGGCGCAAGCAACTGGGCGACGTGCCCGGCCTGCAGTCGTCGCAGTTCCAGTCGGATGCCGGCGGCCCGGGGTCGGGCAAGGCGATCACCGTGGAGCTGTCGCACCGCGATACCGACACGCTCGATCGCGCGGCGGAAACCCTGGCCACCGAGCTGGGTGATTTCGCCGGCGTCACCGATATCGACAGCGGCGTGGCCCAGGGCAAGAACCAGGTCACCTTCGAGCTCAACGACGCCGGCCGCAGTCTGGGCCTTAACAATGCAGACGTCGGTGCGCAGGTGCGCGCCGCCTTCTACGGCGACGAGGCCCTGCGCCAGCTCCGGGGACGCAACGAGGTCAAGGTGATGGTCACGCTGCCCGAGGCCGAGCGCGACAGCGCCGCGGCCATCCGTGATCTGCTCATCCGCACCGCCGACAACACCTACGTGCCACTGCACCAGATCGCGGATATCGACTACAACCGCGCCTACACCACGATCACGCGCCGCAACGGCCGGCGCAGCGTCGAGGTCACCGCCAACGTCACGCCCAACGACGCCACCAGCCGGGTCACGCAGACGCTGAACGAGAGCACGCTGCCGCAGCTGGCCAAGGACTATCCGGGCCTGACCTACGGCTATTCCGGGCGCCAGGAAGATACCGCCGATTCCATGCACTCGCTGTTCATCGGCTTCATTCTGTCGATGGCGGGCATCTACATGCTGCTGGCGATCCCCTTTGCCAGCTATATCCAGCCGGTCATCGTGATGCTGGCGATTCCGTTCGCCGTGGTCGGCGCCATCATCGGCCACGAGATCATGGGGTACTCGCTGTCGGTGATCAGCCTGATGGGCGTGGTCGCTCTGGCCGGGGTCGTGGTCAACGACTCGCTGGTGCTCATCCACTATGCCAATACGCTGCGCGACGGCGGTGAGACCGCGATCAACGCGGTGCGCCTGGCGGCGGTTCGGCGTTTCCGGCCGATTCTGCTGACCACGCTGACCACCTTCGGCGGTCTGGCGCCAATGATCTTCGAAACCTCGCGCCAGGCGCGGTTCATGATTCCGATGGCGATCTCGCTCGGCTTCGGCATCCTGTTCGCCACCGGCATCACCCTGGCGCTGGTGCCCTGTTTCTATGTCATCGTCGAGGACTTGAAGGAAGCCATCGGCCGGCGCACGGCACGGCTGAGCGCGCGCGACTCCTCGACTTGATCAGCCGGCCCGGTGACTCACCAGCGCACGTACGGCAGGAACTTTCCGCTCATCACGATCTTCACCCGATCGCCACTGGGGTTGGGCTCGCGCTCCACGTCGAGGGTGAAATCGATCGCCGACATGATGCCGTCACCGAATTCCTCGTGGACGACCTCCTTCACCGACGTGCCGTAGACCGACATGATTTCGTAGAAACGATAGATCATCGGATCGGTGGGCACGGTCTTTTCCATCCATTGGCCCTTGAGCGGACAGACCATCAGCGCATCGGCCACATCGTCGCCCAGATCGAGTACCGCACACAGCTTCTGTGCGATTTCCTCGGTGGCCGAACTCTCCCCCAGCGCCAATGACGCCGTCCAGACCGGCGCCATGCCGATCTGCTCGGCGATGGCGTCCCAGCGCATGCCCTTGTTCTTCTTGGCATCGAGAATGGCGCGTGTCATTGCCTTCTTTTCCATCGACAACCTCCTGCAGGATCGTTTGACTTGCCCTGAAACAGCGAATGCGGATTCAGGGTTTTCGACGCAGGGACCGGCACGTCGCGACCTGCAGCCTTAGAGATTCGAGGCGGCCGGGCAACGAACAGTCGTAGTGACCGATCCGCGTGTATAGACCGGTGCAGAAAACATGCCAATGACGCGATGGCCGCACGGCGTGGTAATAACGGCCATCGATTGGTCTGTCGAATCTCGCGCGTGATGCCACCGCACCGAAACAGGGCGCGGGGAACGCGCGTCAACGCCGCGGCTGCCCAGCGTGCTGACGAGCAGTTATGCTGTATCCCCGACAATGAACCTGTTTGCCCTGATCCAATGCACGCGCGCTACCCGTTTCTGATTGCCGTCCTGTTGCTGTCCGGCATGCTCAATGCCTGCGCGAATACGCCGCCCCCGGCGCGCGCATCGGACAACGGCTACCGGCCGGACGTGACCGTGGCGGTCACCCAGGATACGGGGATGCTCGCGCAGGGATTGAGCCGAAGCCTGCGCCAGCACGGCTGGACGCTGATCGGCTACGACGCCGATGCGCTACAGGGCAACCGCGACTATCAGAGCCTGGCACGGCGCGCGCGCTACCGTCTGACCCTGTCCAGCGATCGCATCGGCGATTGCCGTAGTGGCGAACCCAGTTTTCTCTATAACGTGGCCATGATCGAGAACGCCAGCGGCGATGTCGCCCTGGCGCTCACCGGCGCCACCTGCCTGGCGACAGCGATCCGCGACTTCGACACGGACCTGCGGCGCAAGCACCTGATCGTGCCAAGCGCGACAACGGCGCCGGCCAGCTAACCTAATCCAGCGGCGCCTGTGCCCGCATGCTCGCATCGAGCCCGGCACGAAAATCCGCGAAGCTGAAGACATAGCCGCTGTCGTCGAGCAGGCGTTGATTGCTGATCCGACGCGATTCACGAAGAAACGACAGGCGCATCGACGAGAACTGCTGCTCGGCCTCGGCCCAGCTGATACGAGGCGGTGACGCGACGCCCAGCATCCCGGCCAGGGTGTCGTAGTAGACCCCGAGTCTGGTCGGATGACCGTCGGTGGCGTTATAGACGCGATGCGCCCAGTGGGCGTCACCCGCCCGCCAGGCCACGGCCGCGAGATCGTCGATATGGATCCGGTTGCTCCAGCCGCCCTCGGCATCGTCGAGAATCGGCGTGCCGTCGAGAATCCGATCGACCGGCAGTCGGTTGGGCCCGTAAATACCGGGCGCGCGCAGAACCGTGGCATGGCCGCAGTAGGCCAGCATCCGCGACTCTGCATCGACCCGGCGCCGGGCGCGCTCGGTCTGGGCATTGACCGGTGTATCTTCGTCTACCCACTCGCCGCCACAATCGCCGTACACGCCGCTGGTACTGATATAGACCGCGTATGCCGGCACCGCGGGGAGCGCATCGAGCACGCGCTGCATGCGAGTGTCGGCCTCCCCCTCGCGGGGCGGCGGCGCGAAATAGAACAGCCGCTCGCAGGCCGGCAGTTCGAGGGCATCGAGGTCGAGATCGAGTTGCAGCGCGTGTGCCCCGACCGCACGAACGCGCCAGGCACTGGCATCGCTGCGCACCACGCCCGTGACGCGATCACCGGCAGCGACCGCTCGCGCGGCCACTCTTGTGCCGGTATCACCGCAACCGATGATCAGGCTATGCATGACGCCGGGCCGACAGAACCCTCGCCGAATCGCAGTGGCTGCTCAGAGGCATCGCTTACGCGTCGACACGCAACTCCAGACCCTGGCGATAGGCCGCCCGGGCCTCGTCCTTTTCGTTGATCTCTTCGAACAGGCGTCCGAGTTCGAGCAACGCGTCGGGACGCGACTGGTTCTTCTGACTCGCCTCGAAATAGCTGCGCGCACGTCCCCACAGACGGTTGCGCAGACACAGGCGGCCCGCAATCAGCAACAACTCGGGTTCTTCACCGTATTGCTTGAGCCATGCCTCGACGGTCGACAGCTGGGCGGTGCGATCCTCGCATTTGAGGTCACCGAAGGTCAGCACGAGCGACGCGTTCCATTCCTGCTTGAGCGCGCCGCGAATCACGTCGGCCGCCTGATCGTCGGCCTTGGCCGCATGCAGGCAGTCCACATAGCGCCGGATCATCTCCGGCTTGGCGCGCAGACGCTTGGGTACGCGTTTCCAGGCCGTGGTCAACGCAATCACATCGCGTTTCTGTCGCGCCAGTTCATCGCTCCAGGCCTCGATCGCCATGCGGTCGATCTGCTCCGGCGACATGGTGCTGTGCTTGTAGAGCGCCGGTGCGAGCCCGCGCAGCTGTTCATAGTCGCCAGCCCGCAGTGCCTGCTCGGCATAGAGTCTCAACACAAGCGGGTGATGCGGCTCCATCTGATACAGACGCGCCAGGCTGGCGGACGCTTCCGCCGCCTGGCCCTGCTCGATCTGAAGCTGGGCCTGGGTGAGCAACACCGCCAGTTCGCTGACGTCGCGACGCGCCGCGGCTTTTTCCAGATAGCGGTCACGATCGGCCACATGCCCCTGGTGTTGCGCGGCGCGTGCGGCGTTCAGGTAATTCAACCCCGGCGCCTCGTTCTTCTCGGCCATGCGGTTGAGTTCCTGCTCGGCCTTCGACCAGCGACCCTCCGAGAGCTTGAGCAAGCCATCGTAGAGCGAACGCCGCGCCTTGCGGGCACGCCGCCGCGCCAGCTTTTCACGCACCGTGCGCGGCAGCAGCACGCCGGCAACGATCAGACGCCAGAGCGTTATTACCAGCCACAAGGTCACCAGCAGGGCGCCGGCCGCGAACAGCAGCGATGTCTCGACCTGCCAGCCGGCGAACGAAATCAGCATGTAGCCGTGCTGATCGCGAAACACCAGCGCCAGCACGACGCCGAGGATAATGAAGACGAAGAAGATCAGGAGCAGGCGCCGCATTACTGACCGTCCTGTCCGGCGTCGGTGCCGGACTGCGAATCGTCGGAGGCCGTGTTCGCGGCGGCGTTGCCGGCGTTGTCGCCGCTGGCGTTGGCGTTGGCGTTGGCATTCTCGCTGCCACCATTGCCAGCTGTGCTGCCACCACCGCCGCCGTTGCCCCCGGCCCGCTGGGCCATCACGTCACGCAGCATCGACAGGCTTTTGGAGATGTCCGGCGCGTCCCAGTCGAGCTTGACGTTGCTCATCTGGTCGAGCTGGTCGCTCATGCTGGACACCGCCGAGGCATCGGTATCGTAATAATCGCCGAGCCACTGCTTGGCCGACGCGAGGCTTTCACGATAGGCCTCGGTATCCTGCTCGAGCAGCGCCAGGCGGGCGGTCCGCAGTTCCAGCTGCAGATTCTGGTTCAGGAAGAACACCTGATCGGGCGGCAGCAGCGCGCTCTGGGTGCCGTCCTCGCGACGGATCGTGAGCATGCCGGAAAGCGCCTGGCTGACCGAGTTCTTGAAGTGGCCCCAGCCCTGAGTGAACTGCGATTTGAACGCGTCCACACTAAAGCCGTCGTCCCCGGCGTTGTCCTGATCGCTGCCCGCGGCCCCGGCAGCATCGCCATTCGAACTGTCGCCCGATTGGCTGCCCCCGCCGCCCTGGGTGTATTCACCGGGTACCGTGGACGCCAGCGGCAGGCCGGGCACCTGTTTGATCATGGCCGCCAGCGACAACGACAGCCCTTCGATATCCGGCGACGGCAGCGCACGCAGCGCGGCAATCTCGTTGACGATTTCGGAGCGGATATTGAACAGCCGCGGGTCGCCCTTGCGACCGATGGCTTCGTTGGCCAGCTGCAATGCCTGACGCGCGCCCTGGGGGTCATCAAACAACTGCAGGCGCTGATTGCCCGCACGCAGCAGGGACTCGATCTGGTTGAGCTCCCAGCGGTTGGCGTTGCCGTCGATCTGATCCGCCATGGCTGCGGTCCGAGCCTGCACCGACTTCAGCGACTCCTGCATCGACGACAGCGCCTTCGCCTGCTTGTCGCGGCTGCTGGTCACGTTGCTGGACATGGATTCGAGGCGTTGATCGAACTTGGACAGGCGCGGCATGACCACTTTCTGCACGCTCGACTGCATGCCCTGTTCGACGGTATCGGTGCGCGAGTCCAGCGATGCCAGCTTCTGCTCACCGCGATACCACAGCCAGCCGGCACCGATGATCGCCACGATGGCGACAATGAGCGCGATGATGGCCACCAGCAACGCCGGGCCGCCGGACTTGCGATCACGGCCGTTGCCGTGGCCACCGGTCGGCGGCACCCCGCCCGATGCACCGCCCGCGCGTGTCGGCGACGGACTCGTGCCGGACTTGTCCGTCCGGCTCGCACTCGTATTGGCACTGGCAGGTGTTGGCTTGGCCGAACTGGCGCCCGCGGTCGTCGACGTGGCACTCGCCGGCGTCGGCGCACTCGCCTTGGCAGGCGCCGTACTGCTAGCCGAGCTAGCCGTCGATTTGGCGGCCGACTTGTCGACCGTCGGCTGGGCCGGCTCGGAGGCCTTCGGCGCGGTTTGCGCTGCCGTTTTGGACGCGGCCGGCTTCTTCGCCTGCGCGCTGCCGGCCGGCTGGGATGGAGTGGCGCTCTTGCGGGCACCACCGGCGGTAGACGGCTTCGATGCGGGTTTGCTGCCCTTGTCGTTGCCGGCGCCCTTGTCGGACTGGGCGTCGTTGCGCTTTTCTTCGCTCATGTACTGGCGGATTCCCCCGATACCAAAGCCATTACCAATGGCCGTTATTGTCCGTTGCCCCGCCAGACCCGTGCAAGAGCAGCCACGACGGCATCGCCGCTGACGCGGTCGACGATCACGGGCGCGCGAGTCCAGCGCAGCCGCTGGTTACCCTGTTTTACCACACGCGAGCTCGGCGCCACCAACACACAGCGCTCGAGCGCACGCCGACAGTCGCCGGAATCGGCTGCCGCCATCAGACATTCGAGCTGGGCAAGCGCTTGTGCGCTGGTGACGACGACCGCATCGCTGGCCGCCAGCAGATGCTGCAAGCGCGCCGGTGCGATGACACAGGGCCGACGTCGATACAGGGCGAGTTTTTCGACCTGCGCGCCACGCGCGTCCAAGGTATCGGCGAGCGCGGTCCGCCCGCCCTCGCCGGCCAGCAGTGCGACCCGCTGACCGGCGCAGTCGCGCAGCGCGTCGAGGGCGAGCAGATGCTCGCTGGAGAAACAGTCTTCGGGCTGCGCCACCGGCCGGCCACAGGCGGCCGCGAGCGCACGGGCGCTCGCAGCGCCCACCCCGAACAGCGCGCCCTCGGGCGCGAACTCGGGTGACAGCCGCCATGCATGCTCCACTGCATTGACGCTGCTGGCGATGACGATGTCCGCGGTGGTCGCCCGTGCCAGCGCCGCATGGGCCGCCGCCGGGTCGGCCGCGACATCGATCGCCAGCAACGGCTCGCACAGCGGCGTGCCGCCGGCGGCCGCGATCCGGTCGGCCCAGTCGCGCGCCTGATGTGCCGGGCGGGTCACCCAGATCGATTTTCCCGACAGCGGCGCGGACACGACGCGGTCAGGCCAGATCGGCGAGGATCTTGTCGGCGCCGGCGGCCAGCAGGCGCTCGGCGAGCCGATGCCCCAGAGACGCCGCTTCGCCGGTCGGGCCGCTGATCTCGTCGCGCACCATGACCGTGCCGTCCGGCTTGCCGACACAGGCGCGCAGGCGCAGCGTCTGGCCGTCGTGGACGGCATAGGCCGCGATCGGCAGATGACAGCTGCCCTCCAGGCGTGCGTTCACGGCCCGCTCGGCGTCGATACGGATATGCGTGTATTCGTCGTCGAGCGCGGCAATATGAGCGGCGGTTTCGTCGTCATCAGCACGGATCTCGATGCCGAGCACGCCCTGACCGATCGCCGGCAGGCTCTGCTCGGGCGAAAGCTCGCTCTTGATCCGCGCGGCCAGCCCGAGACGCTCGAGCCCGGCGCAGGCCAGCAGAATGGCGTCGAATTCGCCGGCGTCGAGCTTGGCCAGCCGGGTCTGGACGTTGCCGCGCAGACTGCTGATGCGCAGATCCGGGCGCAGATTCTTGAGCATCGCCGCCCGGCGCAGGCTGGACGTGCCCATGTGCGCGCCATCGGGCAGCTGTTCGACGGTGTCGTAGTCGTTCGCCACGAAAGCGTCGAGCGGGCTGCCGGGGGACAACACCACCGGCAGCGCCATCCCCGGCGGCAGTTCCGCCGGCACGTCCTTCATCGAATGCACCGCCAGATCCGCTTCGCCGGCCGCCAGCGCGGCTTCCAGCTCCTTGAGAAACAGCCCCTTGCCGCCGATTTCACTCAGCGGCCGATCGATGATGCGATCGCCTTCGGTACGAATCGGCAGCAGCACGACCTCGATTTCAGGCAGCGCGGTCTGCAGGCGCACTTGCACGTGTTTCGCCTGCCAGAGCGCGAGCTCGGATTGACGGGTGGCGATTCTGAGGGTCTTCGGCATGATCAAGAGGTGCCTTGTATTGAAAAAACAACGATGAATCGGATAGCCGCGGTGGCCGCGACTCAGGCTTCGAGCAGCGCGCGCACCTCGGCCAGACGGCGCCGGCTGACCGGTACCCGTTCGCGCACGTGGCGCAGCGTGAGCAACGGCCCGTCGGCGCTGTCGAACTTGAGCCCGGTGATGTGTCGACGTGCGACCAGCGCCTTGCGATGAACCCGCATGAAGGCATCGCCCAGTTGCTCGTGCAGGGTCAGCAACGACTGGTCGATGAGCAGCTCGCCCTGCATATGGTAAACCGAGGTGTATTTCTGGTCCGCCCAGAAATACAGAATATCGGCGACCGCCACGCGCTCGACGCCGTCCCGGGTGCGGGCACTGATCCAGCCCTGCACGTCCGCAGAGTCGCGGGCGCCCAGAGCGGCCAACTGGGCCCGGCTCGGGCGTCGCGCGCGCGCTAGCGCAGCGGCGAGGTCGTCACGCCGGACCGGCTTGAGCAGATAGCCCGCGGCCTGGCTGTTGTGCGCCGACAGGGCATGTTCACTATGGGCGGTGACGAAGATCACCGCGGGCGGCAGATCCAGTTCCGCCAGCGCCCGCGCGACCTGCAGGCCGTCCATGCCGGGCATATGTACATCGAGCAGCACCGCGTCGGCGGCGGTGTCACGGACGCAGGCCAGCGCGGCGTCCCCATCGCCGGCCTCGCCGGCGACGGTATACCCCGGGAAATCGGCGATCATACGGCGCAGGCGTTCGCGTGCCAGCGGCTCGTCGTCGACAATGACCAGCTTCATGACAGCCGATGTTCGTCCTGTGGCAAGTGCATATCCACGATGAATTGCTCTTTGTCGCGGGTGATCCGCAGCGTCGCGGCCTCGCCATAGCGTAACGCCAGCCGCCGCTCGATGTTGACCAGGGCCTGGCGGTTGCCCGGCACCGCCGGCGTGTCGGCGGCCAGCGGATTGGCCACCCGTAGCACGAGCATGCCGCCATCGACGCGCGCCGACAGGCTGACGACCCCGCCTCGGGGCAAACGCGCCACGCCATGCCCAATCGCGTTCTCGACCAGCGGCTGCAGTGCCAGCGACGGCAAGCGGCAGGCCATGGCCGCGGCGGCGATATCGATATCCATGCGCAGCCGTTCGCCCATGCGCAGCTGCTCGATACGTACATAGGCGTTGACCAGCGTCATCTCATCGGCAAGCGTCGTGACGGCAGGCACCTCCGACGAGAGCCGCGCCCGGAGCAAGGCCGCCAGATCCTCGAGCGCATACTCGGCGTCCGCCGGGCGGATCGCGATGAGCGCGGCGACGCTGTTGAGACTGTTGAACAGAAAATGCGGCTCGATGCGCGCCTGCAGCGCCTCCAGGCGCGCGCGCATCTCGGCCTCGGCGCGCTGCTGCCAGTCCGAGCGCAGCCAGAAATAACGCAGCGCCAGGGCCGCGACCACGGCACAGATACCCAGACTTCGGCCCAGAAACCCCAGGTGGCTTGCATCCTGCAGCAGCAGCCCGAACCCGGAATAGCGGCCGGCGACGTAAGTGATTTCGGTAATCGCGAAGGTCACCGCCAGCAGGGTGAGATACGCCAGCAGCACCAGGCCGCGCGCCGACAGATGCCCGGCATAGCGTCGAATCAGGCACAGCGCGGCAGCGCTGCAGATACCAATCCACTGCAGATAGATCGACAGCAGCAGAAACCGCGGCGCCAGTTCATGGCTGAGCGAGCCGCCGAGCGCCAGCACCACCGCGACCGCCTCGCAGACCATGAGCACGCGCAGCACCCGCGGCGCGGTACAGAAATCGGGCAGGAATTCGACGGGTTCGCGCGCGGGTTGCATCGCGCGAGTCTTGGAGGCTGCCGGCCCGACGTCAAGCGTGGCCCCGGCATCGCGCGCTCGATTGATATACTCGCGCGCTGTTTGTCGGAACCCGTCAGGCCACGGCCGACGGCCCACACCGCAAGAATAACGAGCGTAGATCATGAGCAGCAGCGACAGTCATCAGACCTGGGGCGGACGGTTTTCGGAAGGCCCGGACGCCCGCGTGGCCGCCTTCACGGAGTCGGTGTCCTTCGACGCCCGGCTGGCCGCCCACGATATCCGCGGCTCGATCGCGCATGCGCGCATGCTCTCTGCCGTGGGCGTGCTCACGCCCGACGAATTCGGGCAGATCGAAGCCGGCCTGGCCGCGATCGGCGAACGCATCGCCGGCGGCGATTTTGCCTGGGACCCGGCGCTCGAAGACGTGCACATGAATATCGAGTCGCGCCTGACCGACGATATCGGTGCGCTCGGCAAGAAGCTGCATACCGCGCGCTCGCGCAACGACCAGGTCGCCACCGATATCCGTCTGTGGCTGCGCGACGCCATCGATGCACTGCTCGGCGAGGTCCGGCGCCTGCGCGGCGCGCTGATCGACGTGGCCGAGCGCGAGGCCGACACGATCATGCCCGGCTTCACCCACATGCAGGTGGCCCAGCCGGTGACCTTCGGCCATCACATGCTGGCCTGGCAGGCGATGCTCGCGCGCGACAGCGAGCGCCTGGGCGAGCTGCGCGCCCGCGTCAACCGGCTGCCGCTGGGCGCGGCCGCGCTCGCCGGCACCACCTTCCCCATCGATCGCGAGATGGTCGCCCGCGAACTGGGTTTCGATTCGGTCATCGACAACTCGCTCGACGCGGTGTCGGACCGCGATTTCGCGATCGAATTCGTCTCCGCGGCGAGCCTGATCATGACTCATCTGTCGCGCTACTCCGAAGAGCTGGTGCTGTGGATGAGCCCGGCGTTCGGTTTCGTGGATCTGCCCGATCGCTACTGCACCGGCTCGTCGATCATGCCGCAGAAGAAAAACCCCGACGTGGCCGAGATCGTGCGCGGCAAGACCGCACGGGTGAACGGGCATCTGGTCGCCCTGCTCACGCTGATGAAAGGCCAGCCGCTGGCCTACAACCGCGACAACCAGGAAGACAAGGAGCCGATCTTCGATACCGTCGATACGCTGCTCAACTGCGTCGCGTTGTATGCCGACATGATGCCGCACGTCACCGTGCACGCCGACGCCTGCCGCGACGCCGCGCGCAAGGGCTTCTCC
Organism: Salinisphaera aquimarina; assembly: GCF_042643355.1. Classification (NCBI taxonomy): domain Bacteria; kingdom Pseudomonadati; phylum Pseudomonadota; class Gammaproteobacteria; order Salinisphaerales; family Salinisphaeraceae; genus Salinisphaera; species Salinisphaera aquimarina. Next base: position 100,689 of record NZ_JBHRSS010000010.1, on the reverse strand, counting down.
ACCGCCACCGATCTGGCCGATTATCTGGTGCGCAAGGGCGTGGCATTCCGTGACGCTCACGAGATCGTCGGCAAGAGCGTGCAGCACGCCATCGCCGCCGGCTGCGATCTCGCCGATCTGGATCTGGCCACGCTCAAGGGATTCTCGACGGTCATCGAAGATGACGTCTACGACGTACTCACGCTGGAGGGTTCCGTGGCTGCCCGCAATCATATCGGCGGCACGGCGCCCGATCAGGTGCGGGCCGCGGTGGCCCGGTCACGAGCACGACTGGCCGACTGAAAAGACAGGGATACCCCTGGCGCCGCATATGAACCCTGCGCCTGATCGACAGTCTCACGATCATTGGCTTCTACAAAAAGGGTTTGCATATGCAACGCCGTCTCTATTTTCTGCTGCCGGATATCGAGACCACGCATAAGGTGGTCGAAAAACTGTTGCTCGCGCGCATCAGCGAAGACCAGATGTATGTCGTGGCGCGCCACAGCGCGGACACCAGCGGCCTGCCGGAAGCGGGCATCACGGAGACATCCCATCTCGCCGGTGCCGCCGAGCGCGGCGCGGCCGCCGGCGCCGTGACCGGCGTGGTGGCGGGCCTGACAGCGCTGGTGTTTCCGCCCGCCGGCATTGCAATCGGCGGTGGCGTTGTGGCCGCGACCGGACTCGCTGGCGCCGGGTTCGGCGCCTGGATGTCGAGCATGATCGGCATCCGCCACGACAACCCGCAGCTCGAGTCGTATCAAGAGGCGATCGACAACGGTCAGGTACTGATGATGGTCGACCTGCCCGCCGACCGGGTGGAGGAGATCGAGAACACCGTGCGGGACAACTATCCCGGCGCCGACATCCAGGGCACCGACCCGCACAAGCCGGCCTTTCCCTAGCTCATAACCAGACCCGCATGTCGAACAAAAAAGCCGGCTCGCAGACACGGGCCGGCTTTTGGGGGCTGGCGTCCGGCTCGGTCAGTCGCCGAACAGATCGGCGCGAATACGATAGAGCGCCGAGATATCCTCTTCGCCGTGGCCGTCTTCCATGAGCTTGGCGTACTCGTCACGGGTCTTTTTCGACAACGGCAGTTCGCCGCCGTTGAGCTCGGCCATATGCAGACAGATGCCCAGGTCCTTGTGGTGATGCTTGAGCTTGAAACCCGGGTCGAAGATATCCTTGACCATGGTCTTGCCGCGGTGATTGACGAACCAGTTGCCGGCCGCGCCGGAACCGACCACGTCGACCACCTTGTCCAGCGGCAGGTTCAGCGCGGCGCCGAAGCGCAGCCCTTCGCAGACAGCCTGGTTGATCCCCGCACACAGAATCTGGTTGACCGCCTTGGTCGCCTGACCGGTGCCCACCTCGCCCATATGGGTGATGGTCGCGCCCATCGCGTCCAGCACCGGCTTGACCTTGTCGAACACGGCGTCGTCGGCGCCGACCATGATCGACAGCGTGCCCTTCTTGGCGCCCTCGGTGCCGCCGGAAACCGGCGCGTCGACGAATGCCGCACCGTTGACGCCCACTCGCTTGGCGGCCTCGCGGGCGGTGTCACTGGCGACCGTGGAGCAATCGATGACGATGTGCTTGTCGGTGAGGCTGTCGGCAATGGCGTCGATGACTGCGAGCAGGTCGTCGTCGGCGCTCACGCAGATGACGATCGCTTCGGCCTCCGCGACCACGCCGGCCGGCGACTCGACCGCTTTCACGCCATGCGCATCGGCGAAATCACGGGCCTTGGCGTGCGTGCGGTTGTAGACAGCGGTCAGCAGACCCGCTTGCTGCAGGTTGGTGGCCATGCCCAGGCCCATGCCGCCGAGTCCAATAAATGCGGTTTTCATGAAAGATGTTTGTCGGGAAACAGGAGCCCGATGATAAGGTTTTGTATTCAAGGGGCCAATCAGACCATTTCATGACGCTTACACGCGGCCCGCGCCGCCTTCTCATCGCGCTGGTCGTGGTGGCCCTTGTCTGTGCCGGCCTCATCCTCGGCGCACCCCTGATCGCGCGCGAACTCACCCTGCATTACCTGGCCCAGGCCGGCGTCGATGCGCGTATCGGCAACGTCGATATCAATCTGTTCACCGGCACCATCGAATACGACGACATCGAAGGCCATTCCTCCGCCGGCGACGGGTTCGAGATCGGGCATCTGGCGACCGCCATCGACTATCCGCCGCTGCTCTCCCGACAGATCAGCCTGTCGCGGCTGGCCATCGACGACGCCGCCATCGACGTACGCCGCACCGCCGACAACACGTTGCGCGTGGGCGGCATCCCGGTACTGTCCGGGCAGAACGACAGCGGCGGCGGGCTGAACTGGGGCCTGGCCCTGCAGCAGCTCAGCGTTGGTGCCCTGCGCCTGCATTATTCGCAGCCGGCCGACGGCGACGCCCCCGCGATCGACCGCGAACTGGTGTTCAACGACTCCAGCGCACGCGACATCGTCACCTGGCAACAGGACAACGATGTACCCCTCGACGCCAATCTCAGCGTCGGCGACGGCCGTATCGGCATCAAGGGCCGAATCACGCCGTTCGGCCAGAAGATCAGCGCGCATTTCGAGTTCGTTGCCGAGAATTTCGCGCTCGACCTGCTGTCCCCGATCACCCGCAGCAACGGCCTGAAAAGCCTCACCGGCGCCATCGACGGCCAGCAGCAGATCGACATGGAATACAGCGCCGCCGCGGGCCTGTCGCTCAAGATGGAGGGCAACGCCGGCTGGCAGGATTCACGCATGGAACTGGCCGACGGCGCCAGCTTCTCCAGCGACCGCTTTGACTGGCAGGGCACGCTGACGATGCATCTGATCGGCGGCCGCGACAAAGCCGACGCCGCCACCGCGGCCGTGTCCTCCAGCGACGCGGGCAGTACACAACCGACCGGGAAACCCCGCAGCGACGAATCACCGGCGCCGTCGAAGGACAGCGTCGGAAAAACCGTACAGATCAACGGCATGCGACTCAGGCTGTCCGGATCCACGTCGCTGGTCGGTATCGACGCGCTACCCGGGCCGGCCGAACCGCAGCAGACGGTGACAGTCGGTGATGAAGCGCCCACTCGTATCGATATCGATGGACATATCCAGACGGACGGCTTGCGAACGAACTGGCCGGATCTTTTCAGCCTCGACCAGAAGCACGCCGATTGGCAGGGCACGCTGCAGGCGCGCCTGGGCGGCGCGGCCAGCCGCATTACCACCGACAGCACACTCAAGGCGCGGGCCGCGTCGTTCAGCGTCACCGGCGGCACGCATATCCGCGCCGACACGCTCGACTGGCACGGCACCACGACGACCGCGCTGGCCGATACCACGCGTGTCGACAGCGACGGCACGCTCAAGGCGAAGGCCACTCAGATCGCGGTGGCCGAGGGCGCAAGCGTCGGCTCCGCCAGCCTGAACTTCAAGGGCAGCACGCGCACGATCGTCGACAACAACGGCACCCGCGTCGATGCCCACGGCGCGCTGTCCGCGCAGCGCATGAAGATCGCCGAGCGTCAGGGCACGGTTGTGGATGCCGACACCCTCACCTTCGACGGCGACACGCACGTCACCACCGGCGATGCGTCGACCCGGGTCGACGCCGACGGCGCGCTGGCGGCCAACGGCATGCGCCTGGCGGTACCCGACAGCATCGACTTTGTCAGTGACACCCTGAATTTCAAAGGCACGTCGCGAACCGATATCGATGCCGGCTCGACCCGGGTTCACACCGATGGTGCGCTCGATGCGAGCGCATTTGCGTTCACGGTGGTCGACACCTCCACGTTCAGCGCCGACGATCTCGACTGGCAGGGCACGACCACCGTCGACATGGCCCAGTTGTTCGCCCGTCAGGGCCACGGCAGGCTGATCGCCAACGGCGCGCGTCTGGACATCGCCGCAACGCCGATCGCCCTGTCCGCCGACCGACTCGTCTACGACGGCGACTACGCCGAAACCGCCAACGGCGCCGGCGACGCCCTGGTACTGCGCATGGCTGGCGAGATCGACGGCCACGAGTTCGCGGTGATGAATACCGCCATCGACGCGCCCTGGGTGGACATGATGCAGATGCATGGCAGCGGCCTGAGCATCGACGGCCTCGATTCGATCGCGCTCGACGCAATCGAGGCCCACGGCGTGCGCATGCTCGGCGACACCGATTCCAGCGTCGCCGTGGTCGAATCGGTGACCACCACCGCGCAACAGTTCCGCCTCGACGATCTGCTGCATTATCGCGTCGCCAAGCTGGACCTGCAGGGCACCAACATCCACCTGCGCCGCGACGCCGGCGGCATGGGCGTGATCGCCCAATTCTTCGGCGATGACGCCACGGACGAGAGCACGGGGCCGAGCAGCGATGCCTCGTCTTCGTCGGCAAGCTACACCGTCGACAACCTGGCGTTGAGCGGGCCGGCTTTGACGTTCACGGACGTCACGGTCGAGCCCCCGGTGGTGATCAACGGCGCCGACGTGAATCTCGCCGTCAACGATCTGGATACCGCGGACCCCGATCGCGACGCCGACTACCGTCTGTCGCTGGATGTCGGCGCCTACGGGCATCTCGACAGCCGCGGCAAGATCGCGCCGATGGCCACCGGCGGGGTGAACATGAATCTCGACGCCTGGCTGCGCTCGCTGGCCATGCGCCCGCTGTCGGGCTATCTCAACGCCGCCATGGGCCGGCGCATCGCCAACGGGGCCGCCGACGGCACCCTGCATCTGGAAGCCACGGCCGGTCAGCTCAACGGCAATCTCGACACCACGCTGGCCAATTTCCGGCTCGTTGACAATGCGGGCAAACCGACCAATGTGGCGCTGGGTGTGTCCCTGGATACCGCGCTCGCGCTGGTGCGCGGCCAGGACGACGTGATCAATTTCCAGACCCTGATCCTCGGCGACGCCACCAACCCCTACTTCTCGGTGAAGAATCTGGTACGCGAAGCGGTGCTGGCCGGTCTGCGCACCGCGATCATGAGCGATTATTCGCCGCTGGGCCTGCTCAACAAGGCCAAGAACGCGCTGTTCAATCTCGGCCGCTCGCTGATATCGAAGCCGGTCGCCTTCGAGCCGGGCAAGCACTATGTCCGGCCCGACGACCGCCCCTACCTCGGCCATATCGCCCAGGCGATGAAGGACAAGCCGGGGATCGCCATCACCGTTCAGGGCCACGCGGTACCCGCCGACGCCGACGCGATGTCGCTGTTCCACGGCCCCGAGGTGGACAGCGACAATCGGGTCGATCTGCAGAATCTGGCCCGCCAGCGCGGCGGCGCGGTACGCGACTATCTGGCGGCGCGCGGCGTCAATCCGGACCGCATCACCCTCGCCGAGCCGGTGGTCGATCGCGGCGCCGAGGCCAAGGCGCAGGCGACGTTCTCGATGAGCGGGCGCTGAGGCCCGCGCTTCGAATCAATACAACGCTACGATTCCAGCAGATAGGTATAACCCGCCAGACCCGCCTCCAGCTGCGCTTCCGCGTCGCCGCGAGCACGCGCCGACAGCGCCGAGGCCGCCAGTTTGCGCCGGTAGGCCGCGCGCAGCGCTTCGGGCTCGAAATGCACGTAGCGCAGCAATTCGTCGGCGCGATCGCCCTGCTCCGCGCCGGCCAGGCGCCAATGATCGCCGTCTACCTCGACGTTGACCACGTCGGTGTCGCCGAACAGATTGTGCATATCGCCCAGATTCTCCTGATACGCACCGACCATGAAGATCCCGAGCCGATAGGGCTGGCCCTCTTCCAGGGCATGTAGCGGCAGGGTCGAGTCGACGCCGTCGTCATCGACATAGCGGTCCAGACGCCCGTCCGAGTCGCAGGTCAGATCGCATAGCTGGGCGCGCTGGGTCGGCGCCTCGTGGAGCCGGTTCAAGGGCATGACCGGAAAGATCTGATCCAGCGCCCACACGTCCGGCACCGACTGGAACACCGAGAAATTGACGAAATACTTGGCGGCGAGCTTGTCGCGGGCAGCGGTGACCGCGGCGCGGTCGTCGGCATTGCCGGCCTGGAGCGCGGCCAGCGCGCGATGAATGCCGGCCGCTTCGCGTTCGGCCGCGGCGCGTTCGGGCAGGCCGATATCGCCGGCCAGAAAACGTGCCTGTACATCGGCCAGATGCGCGCTCACCCGATCCAGCTGGGCGCTGGCCGACAGGCTGTGGTCGAGTTCCGCGGCGGCCACCGGCTGCGGCGTCTCGCTGTCGATGACCTGGGTAAGCAGCACCGCGTGGTGCGCCGTCAGGGCGCGCCCGGATTCGCTGATCAGATCCGGCATCGGCAGGTCGAACGCATGGGCCACCCGCGACAGCGCGCCGACCACGGTGTCTGCGTAATCGGGCACCCCATAGTTCATCGAACAGAACGAGCGGGCGCCGCGGCCTTCGTAGTCCACGGCCAGACCGCCGCCGACATCGACGCAGTCCACGGGTGCGCCGAGCGCGCGCAGGCCGCGATACAGCTGCGCGGTTTCATCCATGGCCCGCGACAACGCGGCGTGATCGGCGACCTGCGAGCCCACATGCACATGCAGCATGCGCACGCAGTCGGCATAGCCGAGCTGTTCGAGCGTTGCCATCGCGGCGACGACCTGGTCGGCGGTGAGTCCGAACTTGGATTTCTCGCCCCCGGTGTTCTGCCAGTGACCCGCGGCCACGCTGGCCAGCCGCACCCGCAGACCGAGCAACGGCCGCAGACCCAGCTCGCCGGCCAGTTCGGCGATGGGCGCGAGTTCGGACGGTTTTTCGACCACGATGAACACGCGGTGGCCCAGCTGCTGGCCGATCAGTGCCAGGCGCAGAAACGCCCGATCCTTGTAGCCGTTGCACACGATCGTGCTGCCCGGCGCGGCCAGCGCCAGCACCGCCATCAGTTCCGGCTTGCTGCCGGCTTCGAGGCCCGCGCGTTCGCCCCCCGCGGCCACCAGTTGCTCGACCACCGCGCGCTGCTGATTGACCTTGACCGGATAGACCACGGTGTAGTCGCCGCTGTAGTCATGCCGCTCGCGCGCTTGCGCGAAGGCATCGCACAGGCGATTGATGCGGTCGCCGAGGATATCGGTGAAACGCACCAGCACCGGCAGCCTGAGGCCGGCGCGCCGGATCTCGCCGGTGAGACTGTCCAGATCGATCGCCGGGCCGCCCTGTTTCGGCGTGACCGTGACCGCGCCCCGCGCGTTGATATCGAAATAACCTTCGCCCCAGGTGGCGATGCGATAGAGACCGCGAGCGGAATCGATGGTCCAGGCGGGGTCGGTACGGGGTTCGGACATAACTTATACTCACGCGCAGAATTCGACGACAACGCGCGCTGCAGGCGCCTAAAGGAATCGCATGGTACTGGATCGCAACTGGTATACCGAAGCAAGCGACGAGCTCGGCCTCGGGTTTTCGCTCAAGATCACAGGCAAGCTTCATGAAGAGCAGTCCGATTACCAGACCATTGCCGTCTACGAGACCGAAACCTTCGGCCGCCTGCTGACCATCGACGGCCTAGTCATGCTCACCGACCGCGATAATTTCGTCTATCACGAAATGATGACCCACCCGGCCCTGTTCGCCCACGGTGCGGTGAAGAACGCGGTGATCATCGGCGGTGGCGATTGCGGCACCCTGCGCGAAGTGCTCAAGCACGAGAGCGTGCAGCAGGTCACACAGATCGATATCGACGAGCGCGTGACCCGGATATCGGAAGAGTATTTTCCGGCCCTGTGTGATTCCAACGACGACCCGCGCGCCACGCTTGCCTTCGAGGACGGCGTCGCCTGGATGGCCAATGCGGCAGATGCCAGCGTCGATCTGATCATCATCGACAGCACCGATCCCATCGGCCCGGCCGAGGGCCTGTTCAACGAGGCCTTCTACCAGCAGTGCCACCGCGTACTCGCGGCCGACGGCGTGCTGGTCCAGCAGAGTGAATCGCCGCTGGTGCACAGCGAACTGATCGGCGAGATGCACGCCGGCCTGCAGCGCGCGGGCTTTGCCGATACGCATCTGCTGAGTTTCCCGCAACCCAGCTACCCCACCGGCTGGTGGTCGGCCACGCTTGCCGTTCGCGACGCGCGTGAGCTGCAGATGCCGGACAGCGCACCGGGCTTCGAGAGCTTCTACTACACGCCGGCCATCCATCGCGGCGCCTTTGCCCAGCCGGCGTTCATGCAGCGCATTCTCGGCGGTTAGCGCGCCCGGTCTCCGGGCCGGCCCGCTATTTGCCCGGGTCGGCGCCGGCGGCGAACGCCTTGTCGAAGGCTTTGGAGGTATAAAAGGCCTCCAGTCGGCGGCGGATGACGCCCTCGAGCAGGCCGCTTTCGGCGAGTCCGTCGATCACCGCCGGCGCCAGCACCTCGGCCTCCTGACGCAGCAGGTCGCGGTCCACGCCGACATGCTGCAGCAGCTCGGTGATCGGCTGGTCGCCGTATTCATCGAAAAACGACACCACGGCCTGATCCACCAGTTCGCCGACGTACTGTGTTTCGCGCAGTTCCTGCCAGACGCGCAGGCCGAAATCGACCAGCTTCTGTAGTTCGTCGCGGTCGATGACATCGTCGATGGACAGCGGTTTGGCATGAATCTGGGTCCAGATCTCGTCGGCGATTGCCCGGATACGGGTCTCGTCGAGCGACTCGAGCAACAGCTGCTCGCTGCGGGCCAGCGTCTTGGCGGTGTTGTTCTCGATATACCCGCGCACCCGTTTTTCCACCTGCGCTTCCAGACCCGGCAGGCGTTTGCTGACCGCGCTGGTCGAGCCCTTGATCAACGACGACACCCCCGGAATCGACTTGATCGCGCCGCTGTCGGCGAAGATGTAGTCCTTGATGCCCTGATAGAGCACGTCGGAGGCGAGCGCGGTATAGACCGGACTGTCGAGCAGACGCTTGATCAGGCGCGACCGCAACGCCTCGAGTTCGACGAACAGGCTCACGCCGTCCTCGAACAGGGCTTCGTCGACGACATCCTGTACGCGCGTGTCGTGGTTGACGTCGAGCCGGATCAGATGATCGGCGATATGACCGATCACCGCCGCCAGCCGGTCGGGCAGCGTCATGTCCAGCGCCAGACGCTCTGCGGCACCGCGCACGGTATCCACCGAAACGAGCCGGTGCAGCGGCGTATCCTTCGCCCACGCCCATATCGCGTCCACTTCGGCGCGTAGTCGCCTGGCGGCGCCCTTGCCTTGCCATTGCTCGATTTCGAAGGCGACGTGGGCTTCCAGAAGCGCGGCCGCCTGCGGGCCGGGCGTATTCGACTTTGTCATGCGTCAATGGGAACGTTGAGCGGATATCGCAGCTTACGCGTTAGCCCGGCATGAATCTATCGACGCCCGGACAGGCCGTATCCCGACCACTCGCGGCGGCTCGGAGTACCCGTGCGCTCAACCCCCGGCGCGGAATCGCAAGCGCAGGAACTCCGTAGTAGCCCGGATTGAGAGGGCCTCCCGCCGTACCTAGGTTAGCCGTTGATAACCAAGTCTGATCGCAAGGAGATCGCCATGAACGATGATCAATTCGAAGGCAAGTGGGATCGCATGAAGGGCACTGTGCGCGAGCACTGGGGCCGGTTGACCGACAACGATGTCGAAGAGGTCAAGGGCAAACGCGAGAACATGCTCGGCAAGATCCAGGAGAAATACGGCGACACCAAGGAAGCCGCCGAAGAGAAACTCGTCGAGTTCGAGCGCCGCTTCTAGATCCTTCGCTCGTATCTGCATGCGGCCGTCCCGATGGTCGGTCGCATGCATTCCAACGCGGTGGTTTTTCCTCGACCACGCAGACTATCCAGACAGGAAGCATCAGATATGTCGAACCAATGGATCGTCGTAAGCGACGCCGCCAGGGCACGACTCTTTTCACGTGACGCCGATCACCATCTGACGCTGGTCGAGACGCTCACCCATGAAGAAAGCCGGGCCCATGAGGGCGATCTACGCACCGGCGGCAAGGGCGAGGTGCAGGACAGTGGCGGCGCCGGCCGGCATCAGACCGACCCGCAGACCAGCACCTCGGAAAAACACGCGGATATCTTCGCCAAGCAGGTATGCGAGCGGCTCAAGGCCGGACTCAACGACAACGAGTACACGTCGCTGGTCGTGGTCGCCGACCCGTCGTTTCTCGGCTTGCTGCGCGACCAGTTGGACAAGCCGCTCGAACGCGCAATCCACAAGACGATCGACAAGAACTGGGCGCAGCATGATCAGCAACAGATCGAAAAACAGCTGCGGACCGCGATCAATCCGTCCTAGATCAAATCCGGCTATCCGGTCGCATTTTGTTGCATACTGAAATGGCACACGACGATGAGTGCTATTACGGATAGTCAGGCCAGCATCGCTCGCTTAACTTCAGGATACGGATCGTCGCAGTGCCTTAGATACACACTGGAGAAAAACATGCTGGGTTGGGCTGTCACATTCTTTATTGTCGCGATCATCGCGGCCCTGTTCGGCTTCGGCGGCATTGCCTCCGGCGCGGCGGGTATTGCGAAAATCCTGTTCTTCATTTTCCTTGTATTGTTCATTCTCGCGTTGGTCTCCAACGCCGTGCGTGGACGTGGCCCCAGACTCTAGTTCGGGCTGCGTATAGACAGGTCGATAAGCCTGTCGTGGCATCGCCGGTTTCCCCCTTTGCCGGCGATGCTTTTTTCTACCGCCGTACCGGGCCCCTAGAACGCCGGCATTTCGAGATGATGGCCGGCGCTGATCCATATACGGACCAGATGCGGCAGCGACTCGGCGCTCAGTTTCTGCATGATATGAACACGATGTGTTTCCACGGTGCGCGCGCTGATGCCCAGAGCGTTGGCCACCTGCTTGTTGGCGAAACCGTCCACGATCATGCTTAGAACCTGGCGTTCACGCGGCGTGAGCAATTCCACGAGCGCGGCGCAATGACGTGCTTCACGCTGCGCCAGTTCTTCCTTGTCCTGGATTTTATAAAGCGAGCGTATGCGTGCCAGCATCTGATCGGGCGCAAACGGCTTTTCGATGAAATCGATGGCGCCGCGGCGCATGGCGGTGACGGCATCGCCGATCTGGCCATAGGCACTCATCATGATGACATCGACATTCGACTGCTCGGCGATCAGACGCTGCTGAAGGGTCAGGCCGTCCATGCTCTCGAGCCGCAGGTCGATCAGCGCACAACCTTCACTACCGCCGCTCTGTTCGAGAAAGGTTTCGGCGCAGGCATAGCACCGTACGTCGTATCCTGCATCACCAAGCAGTGCCTTGAGCGACTCGCGCACGCTCGGATCGTCATCAATGACATGAACAGCAAATCCCATCAGCGGGGAACTCCTTCGAACATTGAAAGGGTCGCGAGCGCGTCATGGGCATCGTTTTAATGCACTCGACACGTTTTGGCAAGGCACGACATTTGATATGCGATGTGTAGCTGTAATACACAGTCGCCACGACCGGTATTCTTCCCATGAGCACATCTTCCGCGGAATCGGAAAAACGCATCGCCGAACTCCAGGAGCAGTTGCAGAACGAGCGCGCGATGCGGCGTCGGTCCGAGAGCAACGAACGCTGTTTTCGCGAACTGGCCGAACATATCCGCGAAGTCTTCTGGATGACCAATCCGCTGGGCGATCAATTAGTCTATATCAGCCCTGCCTACGAGCATATCTGGGGCCAGACCTGTCAAAGCCTCTACGACGACCCCGGGCGGCGTCTGGCCTGGGTCCACGAAGCCGACCGCCAGGCGGTACTCACCGCTTTCAAGCGTGACGCGATCCACGGCGAATACGATGAGGTTTTTCGTATCGAGCGGCCCGACGGCGAGATGCGCTGGATTCGTGATCGGGCGTTTCCCGTGTACGACGACAACGGCGAAATCTATCGACTGGCCGGATTTGCGCTCGACATCACCGAAAGCATCGAAAACAACGACCGCATCACCCGTCTGCATTCGACCATCGATACACGCAATCGCATGAGCGTATTCGCGGCACTGGGCACCGGCCTTGCGCACGACGTGAGCCAGCCGCTGACAGCGGCCCGGAACTTCATCGCCCAGGCGCGCATGAAGCTGGTGCCGGATAACGATGCGCCACGTGCGCCGCTCGAACGCGCAGATGCCGAAATCGAACGCGCCGCGTCAATCATTCGCCACCTGCGTGACTTTGCCCGCGAGGGCAAACCCACGCGCGATACGCTGTCGCTGCAGCCACTGATCGACGACGTCCATCAACTCATGGACTCGGCGCTGCGCGGCCGCAACATTCGTTATACAGGGCCGGATCCGCGACAGATCGAAGACCTCGAACTACCGGTGGATCGCGTCTTCGCCCAGCAGATTCTGCGCAATCTCGTCGCCAACGCCATCGACGCGTTCGACGACGACGACGGCTCCATACGCCATATCGGCGTCAGCGTGCGCACCGACGAACACGCCGATCATGTCGATATCGAAGTCTCGGACAACGGCCCCGGCGTGGCCGAAGACGGCATGGAATTGTTCGAGCCGTTCGTGACCACCAAGGACGACGGCCTGGGCCTGGGCCTGGCCGTGTGCCGCACGCTGGCGCGCAGCCACGGTGGCGAGCTGACCCTCAGCGATCGCGGCCGTCGCGGCAACGACTACGGGAACGAAGACACTCGAACCCGCTTCGTGCTGCGACTGCCCCGCAACTGATCGGCTATCGAGGCGGGTGCATCACCCGCATGAACACGGCCAGACCGAGCCCCCATGCGCCGTTGACGGCCAGGGCAACACCCACGCGGTGCATGCTCCAGGCATCGATCATCGCGGCCGTGTCCTGACCGTTCTTGAGCCAGGTCACCAGCGTCAATGCCACCAGGCTGGGGAAGATCGCGCCGAGGATGATCGCGCCCACGTAATAGCCCGCGGCCAGCGCCCGCCGGATCAGCAGCCACAGCACAATGCCCCATAGGCCACCGAACAGCGCGGCGGACACGACCTTGGGAATACCGAAGGGCGGCACCGGCGCCATATTCCACGGTGACGCGTCGATGACGCCGTAGAAATCGAAGGCCCAGACCAGCCCCTGGTGAAAGACAAGGACTGCCAGGAAGCCGGCAACGAATGCCTTGATGAACGCGAACATGAATACTCCTCGTTTAATACCTGCCGGTGATGGATGGCGCTTATTTACCGCGCGCCGTATCGGCGGTCTGGTTGAACAGGCGCTGACGGGCCGCTTCGCTCTTGGGCTGGCCGCCGCGCATGTCCTTGCCCAGATCCACGCCGCGCTGCACCGCCGGCCGCGCCTTCACCCGCGCGCGCCAAGCCGACACCGCCGGAAACTCCTCTAGCGGCTGGCCCATGGCCTTGGCAATGAGCACCCACGGCCAGTTGATGATATCGGCGATGCTGTATTGCTCGCCGACCAGATAATCGCGCCCCTGCAGACGCCGTTCGAGAACGCCGAGACAGCGATGATATTCACCGGTATAGCGCTTGTATGAATACGGATGCTCGCCCGGCGCATAGTTGACGAAATGACTCATCTGGCCGCCCATGGGCCCGAGATTGCCGACCTGCCAGAACAGCCATTCGTCGATCTCCTTGCGCAATCGGGGCTCCTTCGGCATGAATTGTCCGCATTTCTCCGCCAGATAGCGGATGATCGCGCCCGACTCGAAGATTGGGAGCGGTGCGTCGCCGTAGCCGGCGATCGGGTCATGATCGACGATCGCCGGCATGCGGTTGTTCGGGGAAATCGCCAGAAAAGCGGGCTCGAACTGGTCGCCGGCGTTGATATCCACCGGAATCAGGGTGTAATCCAGCCCGCATTCCTCGAGCATGATGGAGATTTTCCAGCCGTTGGGCGTGGGCCAGTAATAGAAATCGATCATGGCGTGTCCCTGTCATTGTCTGGATTGCCGGCCGCCGCGCCCGAGGCGATCAGGGCGGCGATCTCGTCGTGATCGTAGCCGTTCTCGGCCAATACCGCGGCGGTATCCGCACCCAGCGGCGGCGCCCCGCGATACACCACGTCGGGCATGGCCGAGAACCGCGCCGCTGGCCGCGCCTGGCGCAAGCGTCCGGCACCGGGATGGTCGTTTTCCACCAGGATCGCGTTGGCCGCGATCTGTTCGTCGTCGAGCAGGTCGCTGCGGGTGAGCACCGGCGCACAGGGCACGCCGTGTTCGGCCAGACGGGCCAGCCAATGCTCGGCGCTGTCCGTGGCCAGTTTTTCCTGGGTGAGTTCGAGACGCTCGTTTATATGGTCCTGCCGATCCGCCGGCGTCTTGAAGCGCGGGTCGTCGTTCCACTCGGGCGTATCCAGGGCGGCAATCAGGGCCTGCCATTCCTTGTCGCTCTGCACGGCGACGCTGATATGACCAGTCGTTGTCGCGTAGATCAGATCAATGAAACTCGCGGCCCTGGCCTGATCGAACTCGTCGCCGACGAACGTCTGGCTGTTCATGTCCGAATGCCAGAGAAAATCGATCACGGCGTCGAGCATGGATACCCGCACGTGCTGACCGGGCGCGCCGTTGGCGCGGGCCAGCAGCGCGGCCGTGATCGCCTGGGCGGCGACATAGCCGGTGAGCTTGTCCGGCACGATCGTCCGCACCAGCCGCGGGCGCGCCGCGTCGGAGCCGCCCTGAATACTGGCCAGACTCGACAACGCCTGCACCAGCGGATCGTAGACCGGATAGCCGGCATAGGGCCCGGCATCGCCGAAGCCGCTGATCGATACATAGACGATGTCGGGCGCGACCTGCCGGATGGCGTCCTCGCCGATGCCCATGCGCTCGGCCACGCCGGGGCGGAAATTCTGCACGAACACGTCGGCGCTCGCGCACAGGCGCATGAGCGCGGCCAGCGCGTCGGGCTGCTTCAGATCCAGAGCGACCGAGCGCTTGTTGCGGTTGTTGTTGAGGTAGCTGGCCGAGAACCCGTTACGGCGGTTCGACGCCAGACGGGTGTAATCACCGACACCCGGGCGCTCGATCTTGAGCACTTCGGCGCCCTGATCCGCCAGTTGCATGGTAGCCAGCGGCCCCGAGACCATGGCCGTGGTATCGATGACACTGTAGCCGGCAAGCGGTTGTTTCATTGCGCACAAGTAAAGTGGGTCGGCGCCCAAGTCTAGCGCCCTTTGCGCGGCCGAAAAACAGGCGTGACTTTCAAGTCGTGTCAGGCTTGGCGACAATACGCATCCCCGCGCCTCAAGGATTGCACATGAGCACCATCGGCACCCCCTATTCCGACACCGCCACCCGCGTCATGCTGCTGGGCAGCGGCGAGCTGGGCAAGGAAGTCGCCATCGAGTTGCAGCGGCTCGGCTGCGAAGCGATCGCCGTCGATCGGTATGAACACGCCCCGGCGATGCAGGTTGCCCACCACAGCCATGTCATCGACATGGGCGACGGCGCCGCGCTGCGTGCCCTGGTCGAAGCACAACGTCCTGCTCTGATCGTGCCCGAGATCGAAGCCATTGCCACGGCAACGCTGGTCGAACTCGAGGCCGAAGGCTTTACCGTGGTGCCGACCGCGCGCGCGGCACAGCTGACCATGGACCGCGAAGGCATCCGTCGGCTGGCCGCCGACGAACTGGGGCTGCCCACCTCGCCGTTCGCCTTCGCCAACAACAAGACCGAATACCGCGCGGCCATCGAGGCCATCGGCCTGCCCTGCGTGATCAAGCCGGTGATGTCGTCCTCGGGCAAGGGCCAGAGCACAGTCCGCGAGAGCGTCGATATCGATGCCGCCTGGACCTATTCGCAGGCCGGTGGTCGCGGGCATCGCGGCGGCAATTCGCCGGTTATTGTCGAAGGCTTCATCGATTTCGATTACGAAATCACGCTGCTGACGGTTCGCCATGTCCACGGCACGAGCTTCTGCGCGCCCATCGGTCATCGTCAGGTCGATGGTGACTATCGGGAGTCCTGGCAGCCGCAGGCGATGAGCGCCGCCGCGCTCGCCGAAGCCGAACGCCAGGCCCGCGCGATCACCGACGCTCTGGGCGGCCATGGATTGTTCGGGGTCGAGTTTTTCGTGGCCGGCAACAGGGTATGGTTTTCGGAGGTATCGCCGCGCCCGCACGATACCGGCCTGGTCACCCTGATCAGCCAGAATCTGTCCGAATTCGCCCTGCACGCCCGGGCGATCCTGGGCCTGCCGGTGCCGGAAATAGAACAGCGCGGGCCCTGCGCTTCGGCGGTCATCATGGGCGACGGCGACAGCCAATCGATGCGCTACAGCGGCATCGACAAGGCGCTGGCCCAACCCGGCACCGAACTGCGCCTGTTCGGCAAGCCCGAGATCCACGGCGGTCGCCGCCTCGGCGTCGCCCTGGCGCGCGACCACGACATCGACTCCGCGCGTGCCAGAGCCACCGCCAGCGCGGACTGCGTGACCATCGATTACTGAACCGCGACTTATCTGAAAACAGATCTGTTCATATACGGGAAAGCAGGCCGTGCATTATACTTTCGTCCAAGCCTTGCCGGGGGGCGTTCGTTGAAACGCACATGAAGCAAGGCTTTAATCAACCGATTTCCAGGAGTACGAAATGCAGAAGAAACTTACGACGATCCTGTTGGCCATGCTGCTCGGCATGGGCACCCTGACCCTGGCCGCCTGTGACAACGACGGCCCCGCCGAGAACGCTGGCGAGAAGATAGACAACGCCACCGACAACGCGCAGGACTCCATGGAAGACGCGGGCGACAAGATGGAAGACAAGATGGACGACGCCGGCGACAAGATGGAAGACGCGACGGACGGCAACAACTAAGACCGTCGATCTCGTTTGCGCCAGCCTGCGGGCCAGGCGTACAAGAAGCCCGTCGCCATCGCGACGGGCTTTTTTATTGGCCACAATCCGCTGCAACACCGGTTACAGGAGCAACGCATGCCGCAAGATACGAATACCCACGTGGCGCTGGTCACGGGCGCGGCTCAGGGCATCGGTCGCGCTATCGCGCGCCGGCTGGTGGACGACGGCTACCACGTCTGCTGCATCGACCGTGACAGCGCCGCGCTCGACGACATGAAAGCGACGCTGGGCGACGGCGTGCAAGAACGTTTGAGTCTGTTCCGCGTCGATGTCGGCAGCGAAAACGAAGTCGAAGCCTGTCTGAAGATGATCGCAACGACCTGGCAACGGCTCGATGTGCTGGTCAACAACGCCGGCATCGCCGATCCGTTCAACGGGCCGATCGAGTCACTGGCGCTGGCCGACTGGGAACGGGTGATTCGCGTCAACCTCACCGGCTATTTTCTGCTCGCCAAGCATGCGGTGCCGCTGCTGCGCGAAGTACGCGGGTGCATCGTCAACATGGCGTCGAGCCGCATGTTGCAGTCCGAGCCCGACACCGAAGCCTATGCCGCCAGCAAGGGCGGCATCGAGGCGTTGACCCATGCATTGTCGATCAGCCTTGGCCCGGACATCCGTGTGAACGGCGTCGCGCCCGGCTGGATCGATGTACGAGCAGAACAGAGCGACGCCGACACTCCGGCGCCCCTGCGTGATATCGATCACGCCCAGCATCCGGTCGGCCGGGTCGGCCACGGCGCGGATATTGCCGGCGCGGTGGCTTTTCTGTGCAGTGCCGACGCGGGCTTCATCACCGGTCAGACGCTGGTCGTCGACGGCGGCATGACCCGCAAGATGATCTACGAACACTGAAAAGGCCGCCCCCAACCGGAGGCGGCCTTTTTGCTACCGCTTGAGCGCGTCTACGCCGGCTGCGGAGCGCCGGCGCTACCCGACCCACGCAGAGATTTCGAACCCGGCATGGCACGCCCGGCCGTTTCCGGAATCATCATGATCGGGGCAATCGCCACCGCCGCCGCGAGCATCAGATAATAGGCCGGCACGAAGTTGTTACCCGTGGTCGAAATCAGCCAAGTGATCAGGAACGGTGCGGTGCCGCCGAACAATGACGTGGAAATATTGTAGGAAATCGCGAAACCACCGTAGCGGATCCGGGTCGGAAAGATCGCCGGCAAGGTCGAGGGCATGGTGCCCGCCAGCAACACGACCAAACCGCCGAGAATCGCCAGCCCGATAATCGTGGTCAGCAGGGTACCGACCGACAGCAGCCAGAAGGCCGGATACGACAGGACGATGAAGCCGATACAGGCGCCGATCAGCACCGGCTTGCGGCCCACCCGGTCAGACAGTTTGCCGACGAATCCGATCACGCACATCATCACCAGCATGGTGGCGACCAGGAACACCAGCGAACGCGACGCATCCATGTGCAACACTTCGGTGAGATAGCTGGGCAGATACGTCAGCACGGTGTAGTAGGCGACGTTGAGTATCAGCACGAGGCCGATGCACAGCATCATCAGACGCAGATTGTCGACCAGAATCGTGCGCAGGGGCGAATCCACCTCTTCCGCCTGTTCCTTCATCTCTTCGAAAGCCGGGCTGTCCTTGAGCTTGAGCCGCAGATAAAGACCGAAGACGCCCAGCGGGCCCGCGAGCAAGAACGGCAGCCGCCAGCCCCAGTCGCTGAACTGTTCGGCGGTCAGCAACAGCGAAATGCCCGTGACCAGCACCGCGCCGAGCGAATAGCCGGCCAGCGTGCCGAACTCCAGCCAACTGCCCATGAAGCCACGCCGGTCGTCCGGCGAGAACTCGCAGATGAAGGTGGCCGCGCCGCCGTACTCGCCACCGGTGGAGAAGCCCTGCACCAGCCGCGCGATAATCAACAGGATCGGCGCCCAGATACCGATGGTCTGGTAGCTGGGCAGGAAACCGACCACGAAGGTACCGGCCGACATCATGATGATGGTGGTGGCCAATACCTTGTTGCGGCCGATCTTGTCGCCCAGCGGCCCGAAGAAGAAACCACCCAGCGGTCTTACCACGAACGCAATCGCAAACACCGCGAACGACGCCAGCAACGAGGCGGTGCCGCTGTGCGAGGGGAAGAACACATGCCCGACCGTGCCGGCCATGTAGCTATAGACACCGAAATCGAACCACTCCAGCGCATTCCCCATTGCGGCGGCGCTGACGGCTCGTTTTACATCCGACTCGTCAACCACCTGGTCGTTGGATTGCGTTTGCTCCATCGCTGACTCGCTGTATTAGACAGGCTTTTGAAGCTAGCAGAGTCATAATCGCTGCACAAACCACATGAATCCGCCGCTGAGCCAGCGCCCTCGGCTTGCAACTCGTCCCTACGGCCTGTTCGGGTGATCGGTTATGCATGTATACACCGCTGTTCCATAAGCGGAAACCGGCACAGCGGGCCGCAATGTATTGCTATCGCACAAGCCAAAAACGACGCGTTTCGCCACGCCGAACTGCCGCCAGATCAGCGACGCGACCGGTGGGTAATCGTGACTGTCGCTGCGCGGCAGGTCGGCGTTCTGTTGTCCAACGCGTTTGCGAGGTATGGACGCCAGGCGCAGTATGGAGTGGACATAAGCCATAGATGCCGGTACCCGCGTCGACGGTTACACCTCGTATCGACGCCCGGATAAAACGGCACGAGGAGTTTCCATGCGCAGAAATATCCAGACGCCGATTTCGCTACGTGTGTTCGTGGGAATGCTCGTATTTCTGTTCGCGGCGACAACCGCCAACGCCGCCACGTTGCAGCAGATCAAGGACCGCGGCTTCATCAACATCGCGGTCGCCAATGAAATGCCCTACGGCTATCTTGCCGGCAAGGACGATGCCGAAGGTTTCGGCCCCAGCACTGCCCGGCAGGTCCTTGCCGACATGGGCATCAACGAGATTCACTGGTCGGCGGTCGAATTCGGCCAGCTGATTTCGGCCGTGAACAGCGGCCAGGTCGACATGGTGGCGGCATCCCAGGCCATCGAGCCCGAGCGCTGCAAACAGGTGCTTTTTTCACGGCCGAACACCAGCTACGGCGAGGGCCTGCTGGTACGCGCGGGCAATCCGAAAGACCTGCACAGCTATTCGGATATCGCTGACGACAAGCAGCTGCGCCTCGGCGTCGTCAAAGGCACCACCGAACAGCAATTCGCGCCCACCGCCGGCGTAGGCAACAAGCAACTGGTTGCGCTGGATGCCAACACCGATGCCGCCGAAGCACTGACCTCGAACCGAATCGACGCCTATGCCGGCACCCAGTTCTCCGTCGCCGATATCGCGGACAAGAACCGACGCGTCAGCGTCGCGCAACCATATCCCGAGAAACCCTTTGCCTGGAATCCGTTCACCGATCCGGTCGCCGGCGACCAGAAGCTGCGCAGCTGGGGCGCGTTCACGTTCGCCAAGAAAGATGCCGCGCTACGCGATGCGTTCGACCAGCATCTGCAGGCCTTCCAGCAGACCCGCCGCTGGCGCGACATTCTCGCGCGCTATGGTCTGGATGAACGATCGATCGACGCTATCGACAAGAAGACCACGGCCGAGTTGTGTGAGGACAGCGCCGCGGCAGAGTAACCATACGGTGAGCGCCGCAGAAACGATTGTGCGCAATACTTGTTATTAAGCCCGCACACCCGTACCTTGCAGATGTCGATCAATCAACAGGAGTGATCCATGCCGACACGTAAAGCGAATGCTCAATGGCAGGGCGATCTGAAATCCGGCAAAGGCAACATGGCGCTGGAAAGCGGTGCTTATGAAGGTCAGTTCTCTTTCAAGACACGTTTCGAGGACGGTACCGACACCAACCCCGAAGAACTCGTGGGCGCGGCCCACGCCGGCTGCTTTTCGATGCAGTTCTCTGCCATGCTGGCCGAAGCGGGCCATCCGCCCGATTCAATCAAGACCGAAGCCAGGGTGCATTTTGCGGTCGAGGACACGCCCACGATCGAACGCATCGAGTTGATCACCCGTGGCAAGGTGCCCGGCATCGACGAAGCCGAATTCAAGAAGACGGCCGACAAGGCCAAGGAAATGTGCCCCGTGTCGCGTCTCTACACGGGCGCCGAAATTACGCTGGATGCCACGCTGGAAAGCTAGCATCGGCCGATATCGGCTGGCTTGAAGTCGGGCATTTCTTGAATGCCCGGGCGCTTGCGAGTCCGGTTTCCACCTGCTGGGAACCGGATTTTTTTGTGCCTCTCCCAGACGACGCTTGCTTTACAGAGCCCAGGACAGCGGTCGTGCAAATGTCCGGCCTGTTCGACGCCAATCGGCAAGCGGGGCATGTTGAGTGAGCAGCAAATGGGCCATTGCCCGGTTTTGCGTTTCGTCGAGTCCTCTTACTCCGCGTCAATCCGCTTGAAAAATGCAATCGCGCACGCCGGAATCGTCGCCCGCTATCCGTGGGCCGCGTGCGAACGCCGACCCACTTGGCGAATTCGCTCATACGAAGCAATAAACAGCCCGAAAAACACGCATTTGCCGCCTCGGGCATTGTTTTTTTCTGGATCGTCGCAAGGTCTTGCAGTTCACTAATGACAAGCGAGCGAAAAAGAGACGCTATGCAAGCCAAACAAGACAACGTCGTCAGCATCCACTACGTACTGCGGGACACGGACGGCGAAATCATCGATCAGTCGGCCGAAGGTCAGCCGCTGAACTATCTTCACGGTCACGGCAACATCGTGCCCGGGCTGGAAAAAGCCATCGAGGGTCACGGCGAGGGCGACGAGGTGAAAGCCACCATCGAACCCGAGGAAGCCTACGGTCCGCATCGTGAAGATCTGATCCAGAAAGTCAGCAAGGATGCCTTTCAGGGAGTCGACGAGCTGGCCCCCGGCATGAGCTTTCGCGCCGAGTCCGACGCCGGTCCGATGATCGTCACCGTCAAGGAAGTCGAAGAGAACGAAGTCACCGTCGACGGCAATCACGTGCTGGCGGGGCAGACCCTGGACTTCACGGTCAACGTCGCCGCGGTGCGCGAAGCCAGCGCCGAGGAACTCGAGCACGGCCACGTGCACGACGGCTCGACGCACGAGTAGTCGCATGCGAGGGATAGTGACGGGCACCTGTGTGCCCGGCTGTCTCCTGACCCCGGCTCGACCCGGAGGGCCCTGCCCATGAGCGATCAACCCGTTCTCCTGATTACCGGCGCCTCCAGCGGCATCGGTGCGGCCTCTGCTCGACTCGCTGTCGAACAGGGCTATCGCGTGGTGCTCGCCGCGCGTTCGGTCGACAAGCTCGACGCACTGGTCCAGGCATTGGGCGGTAGCCGCCAGGCACTGGCCGTACGCTGCGATGTCACCGACAAGGAGTCGCAGCAGGCCATGGTCGCAGCGGCGCTCGCCCACTTCGGCCAGATCGACGCGGTCTTCGCCAATGCCGGTATCGGCGGCAAGCCGGGCGGCTTCTGCGGCGCCGACAGCGACGTCTGGAAAGACATGATCCTCACCAATGTCTATGGCGTGGGTCTGACCATCCAGGCGTGCGGCGATGCGCTCAAGCAAAGCCGTGGCCATCTGTTGATCACCGGCTCGGCCGCGGGTCGCGCAACGATTCCCGGATCGATGTACAGCGCGACCAAATGGGCCGTGTCGGCCATCGGTTACGGTGTGCGCGAGGAATTGCGTGGCACCGGTATCCGGGTCACGCTGATCGAACCGGGCATGGTGGACACACCGTTTTTCGACGAGCATCCCGAGCATGCGCTGAACGACGACGATATTGCACGCGCCGTATTGTTTTCGCTCTCGCAGCCGGCCGGTGTGGATGTCAACGAGATTCTGGTCCGGCCGACACCTCGAATCGACGACTGACCGATCAGCCACCTGATATGGAAAAACCCGGCCGCGGCCGGGTTTTTCATGTCTGCTCCCGACGTGAGGACTATTCGGCGAGCAGGAAGCTGGCAACCCAGCCCGTGCGGCCGTCCGGGAAACGCACCTGACTCCAGTCGTTGGCGCTGTCGATCACGTTGACCGGATCGTCCTGGCGGGCCTGGAACAGCACATCGGCGTTCGTGGTCGGGCGGGCCCGGATATTCACCACGCTGCCATCGATATGCATGGCCTTTTCCGGCGTCGGTTCGGCTGCGGGCGGCGTCTCGTCGTCGGTGGCGGCCGCCGCCATGTCCGCGACATCACCGCCGGTCGATGATGTATCCGACGCGGCGCTATCGGATTGCAGCGGCGCCGAGCTGCCGGCCAGCAGAAAGCCGGCCACCCAGCCGACCGTGTAGTCCTTGGGGAAGAGCACTTCGGCCCAGTCATCGCGTGTATCCAGTACCGTGACCTGGGTATTGCGATCGGCCTGCCGCAGGACACGCCCGCTGGTGCTCGGCTCGGAACGAATATTGACGTTGTCGCCGTCGATGCGCGAGCGCGGCAGATTCTGTGCAATCTGCGGCAGATTGGAGATGGCCGACTCGTTGCCTGCCTCGGCGGCGCGCGCCGCCCATAACGCGGCCTTGCCCAGATCCTGTGGCTTGCCCTGCCCGCGTACATACATGACCGCCAGATTGTTCTGTGCCGCGGGTTCACCGTGCTCGGCGGCACGCTCGAACCACTCCGCCGCCTTGGCCGCGTCGGCGGGCACGCCATGCCCTTCCTGATACATGATGCCGAGATTGTGCTCGGCCTTGGCGTAATTCTGCGCAGCCGCTTTTTCGTACCAGGATCGCGCGGCGGCGTAATTGCGCTCCACCCCGTACCCCTCGTCGTAGAGCACGCCCATGTTGTACTGCGCGTTGGCGTTGCCTTCCTCGGCCAAAGGCTTGGCGCTCTTGAGCACCTTGGCCGCCTCTTCACTGGTCGGCCGCTGCTGGGCAACCGCGACAAAGGACACGGCAGACAACGCCGCGGCCATCACGAAAGCACGTGCAATCGCTGTTTTTTTCATGCTAGATCCTTGCGTTGCGGCATACGGCTGCCGCGCTTGTCTCAACCCGAAAATGTCTATCCAAAATCCGCCGCCAGACTATCTGATCTGCCTCGGTCCTACAGCGCATCCATGTGGTGAGCCGCGGCGACGCCGTAGCGTACACGTGCCCAGACATACATGATGCCGCCGCCGACCATCCAGAGACCGAATATAAGCCATTCCACGGGCAGCAGTGCCGATGGACTGCCGGGCAGATACAGCAGTACGAGCGCGAACGACAGCACCGTGGCCACGATGCCGACGATCTTGCCCGCCGGCACCACGAACGGACGATTCATATCCGGCTCACGGTAGCGCAGCACCACGAACGAGGCGGCCACGAACAGATAGGCCAGCACGATGCCGAGACCGCCGGCGTCGACCAGCCAGACCATCGCGCTGCGCCCGAGAAACGGTGCGATCGACGTCACCACACCGATCAGGATGATTGCGTTCGCGGGTGTGTTGTAACGCGGATGCAGTTCGGCGAATACGCGCGGCAACATGTCGGCCTTGGCGAGCGCGTAGATCGCGCGTGACCCGCCGATATAGAACGCATTCCAGCTGGTGATGATACCGGCCATGCCGGCCAGCACCATGAGCTTGCCCGCCCAGTTGCTGGAAAATGCGGCGGCCATGGCATCGGGTACGGCGAGCGAATCGGGATCGATACCGTCGGCTCCGAGCACGTAGCCGGTACCGAAGATGATGGCCGCATACCAGGCCACCGCGAGCAGCACGGAAAACACCAGCAGGCGCCCGATCTCGCGATGCGGCAGATCGATTTCCTCGGCTGCCTGCGGAATCACGTCGAAACCCACGAACATGAACGGCACCATCACCAGAACGCTCAGAATGCCGCCGGCCACGGTGGCTTCACCGGTGAACAGCGGCTCGAGATTGGTACCGCTGCCGGTAAACAGGGCCCCGGTGATGAACATCAGCCCGACCACCACGATCAGCGCGGTCACCAGTTTCTGCAACAGTGCGGCGGTACGGATGCCGATGTAGTTGACCCACATCATGAACAACGAACCGAGTACGCCCACGGCAACCCAGGTCGCCTCCACGTTCCAGCCGGCGACCGTCCACAGATGGCCGACGCTGTATCCGGGAAAGATGTTTTCGACCACGGTCGGCAGTGCCACCGCCTCGAAGGACACGACCGTCATGTAGCCGAGCACGATCGCCCAGGTACAGACAAACGACGCCAGGTGGCCCAGGCCGCGATAGCTGTAGACATGCTCGCCGCCGGCCTGCGGCATGGCGGCCGCCAGTTCGGCATAGGTCAGCCCGACGAGGATGATGGCCACCCCGCCGATCAGAAACGCACTCACGGCGCCGAGGCTGCCGGCGGACAGAATCCAGGTGCCGGTGAGCACGATCCAGCCCCAGCCGATCATCGCCCCGAAGGCCAGTGCCAGAACATCCTTGCGCGCAAGCACGCGCACGAACCGCGCGGTTTCGGTGCCCGTCGTCATATCGCCGCCCCCCGGTATTAGACTCGGAATGAAAAAACCCGGCCAGATATCTGATTCAGCAACAAGCGTTTTCAAATCCTATCACTGTCATCGGCGGGCGTAACGAGCGACAAAAGTCTGAACCGCCTCGGCGGCCATCGCCTCGAGCCGGTCGGCGGATACCGACTGCCCCAGCAAGGCACGCAGGTGCAGGTCACCCCGTAATGTGCCCAGAAACTGGGCAGCGGCCAGTTCACAGTCATGGGCCTCGATCAGGCCGAGCTCACGCATGCGCTCGAAGTAATCGGCCACGCTGGCGAGCGTGAGGCCGGGGGCGGAGTCGTAGAAAATCGCGCCGAGTTCGGGGAAACGAGACACGTCGGCCAGCACCATGCGCAGCAGGGCCAGACTTTCGGGCGCGAACACCGCGTCAATAAAGGACGCCGCGATCCGTGCGAGCGCACGATCCAGCGGCAGTTCATCCACCTCGCATGCGATCGCCATGCGCGTGGTCACGCGCCGGCATTCGCGCCGGGTGGTCGCCGCAAACAACGCCTGCTTGTTGTTGTAATGCGCATACACGGTGACCTTGGACACGCCCGCCTCGGCCGCGATGGCATCCATGCTGGTCGCGCCAAAGCCGTGTTCGATGAACAGACGCTTGGCCGCATTCAGTATCAACTCGGCCTTGCCAGGCCTGGCATCCACGTCGTGATCACTCGCCTGGCTCATGCTCTCCCCTGGACGCAGCGGGCGCCTCGTGTGTATTTGACAATTACTGCTAGTTGCATCTACATTACCGCAACTGAACTGAACCGTACAGTTCAGTCCGTACCACTCGACCGCCACCCGCCATGACATCGCTCGTCAACGCTTTCTTTTTCGCCCGGCACGGCGCGGGCGCCCGTCGCGCGACGGCAGCGGCCGTGCTCGCGAGCGCGCTGTTGGTGCTGACGGGCTGCGCCGTGGGCCCCGACTTCCAGCGCCCCGCCGCGCCCGACGACGACGCCTACGCCGCCACCGACGCGACCATCGGTGATAGCGCCCCGAGCGCTCGCCTGTCGCAGCAGATGTTCGATCGTGCCGGCAAGGTGCGTGCCGACTGGTACCGGATATTCGGCTCCGCTCGGCTCGACGCCCTCATCCAGCAAGCCCTGGCCGACAGCCCCACGCTGGCCGCGGGCCGGGCACGTCTCGAGTCGGCGCGTGAGGCCGTCAATGCTCGCGAAGGCGCGCTGTTTCCGCAGATCGGCGCTACCGCGGGCGTATCGCGCCGACGCGCCAGCGGTATCGATCTGGGCATCGACGATCCGATGTTCATCAACGTGTTCAATCTGTATCAGGGCCGGATCAGCGCCAGCTACGACCTGGACATATTCGGCAAGACGCGCCGGCGGATCGAACAAAGCGCGGCCGAGCTGGATTTCACCCGTTACCGGGTACTCGATACCTACGTGACGCTGGTCAACAACATCGTCGCCACCGCCATCGCCGAGGCCGGCCTTAACGCGGCCATCGATGTCACCCGGAAGATTGCCGACAGCCAGCAGCACACGCTCGACATCGTCGCCAAACAAGTCCAGTACGGGACCGCCATCGACGCCGACGCCTCGCAGATTCGTACCCGACTGGCACGCACCCGCGCCTCATTGGAACCGTTGAAGAAACAGCGCGCGGTCGCCGTCAATCGGCTGGCGACGCTGGTGGGTGCTACGCCCGGCCATTTCCAGGACCCGCAGTTCTCGCTCGACGAACTGCAGCTGCCGGCATCGTTGCCGGTGAGCATACCCAGCGCCCTGGTACGCCAGCGCCCCGATATTCTGGCCGCCGAGAGCCTGGTACATGCGGCCAGCGCCCAGATCGGTGTGGCCACGGCCAACCTGCTGCCGGATTTCTCGATCGACGGCTATTACAGCCGTGAGGGCCTGACCCTGGGCGATCTGACCAACCCGATGAACGCACTCTACGAACTCGGCGCCTCCGTGAGCGCCCCGATCTTCGCCGGCGGGCGCCTGCGCGCCCAGAAACGCGCCGCGCAGGATGACTATGTTGCCGCCCTGGCCGATTACCGCGCCACCGCGCTGTCGGCGTTCGGCGAAGTGGCCAACAGTCTGCGCTCGCTCGAATCCGATGCCCGCGCGCTGCGCGATCAACAGATCGCGGTCGACGAGGCACGCAACAATCTCGATACCGTCCAGGCGCAGGTGAATAACGGCGCCGCCGACTACATCGGTCTGTATACCGCCGAACAGCAGTACCAGCAGACCCTGCTGGACGCGACCGATGCACGCGTCACCCGCTATCGCGACAGCGCCGATCTGTTCCGCGCGCTGGGCGGTGGCTGGTGGAACGCGGGCACTTCCCCGCTGGCAGACCCGGCACCGGCGCGCACCGCCGACGCCCGCAGCGAATAACCAGGATCTTTTTATGGCAGATTCACCCGCTTCGTCACCTGCTGCCGGCGAGCCGGCCGCCAAGCCCCGGAAGAACGGCCGCCGCAAGTGGTATCTGATTGGTCTGGCCGCGGTGTTCCTGATCATCGCGGTGGCCTACGGCCTGTACTATTTTCTGGTCGCCCAGTTCTACGCCGAGACCAACGACGCCTACGTGCACGGCAACCGCATCATGCTCACGCCGCAGCGCGCCGGCACGGTCACCGCCATTCACGCCGATGACACCGATCGCGTGCATGCCGGCGACACCGTCATCGAACTCGACGATACCGATGTCGACAATCGCCTGGTGCAGGCGAGCGCGGCTCTGGCCGCCGCCGTGCGCGACGTGCACCAGCTGTTCGCCCAGGCCGGCGAACAGGAAGCGACCATCAAGCTGCGCGAGACCGAGCTCGATCAGGCCCGCCGCGACTATCAGCGTGATTCGCGTCTGCTCAAGGTCCATGCCACCACCCAACAATCCTTCGAGCACAGCCGCTCGGCCTACAACCAGGCACAGTCGCAGCTCAACGCCGCGCGCTCGCGCCTGAACGAGATCAAGGCCCAGAAGGATGGCACCACCCTGCGCGATCATCCGCGGGTGCAGCAGGCAGCCAGCGCCCTGCGCGCGGCCTATCTCGACGTGCGCCGCAGCCGGGTGCCGGCGCCGGTGGGCGGCTATATCGCCCAGCGCGACGTGCAACTCGGCCAGAAGGTCGATCCGAGCAAGCCGATGCTGTCGATCGTGCCGGTCGACCAGGTCTGGATCAACGCCAATTTCAAGGAAACCCAGCTCGCCGCCATGCGTATCGGCCAGCCAGCCCGGGTAACCGCCGATTTCTACGGTGACGACGTGGTCTATCACGGCCATGTGGCGGGGCTGAGCCCGGGCACCGGCGCTGCCTTCGAACTGTTGCCACCTCAGAACGCCTCCGGCAACTGGATCAAGATCGTGCGCCGCCTGCCGGTACGCATCGTGCTGGATACCGACGATCTCGAGAAACACCCGCTGCGGCTGGGTCTGTCGATGGATGTGAGCGTGGATCTGCACGACACCAGCGGCAAGCAGCTGGCCGCCGAGGCCCCGAAGAAAGCCCGCTACCAGACCGATGTCTATCGCCAGCGCGAGGACGGCGCGCAGCGCATCATCGATCGGATCATCGCGGTCAACGACGGTGATCCCGACACCCAGCCGGAGGCCTCCAACGCCACCATCGGTCGTCTTTCGCCGCAGTCATGAGCGCAGCGCAAGGCGAGCAGGAGCGCCCGCCGCTATCGACGGGGGCGCTGGTACTGGTGACCCTGAGTCTGGCACTCGCGGTGTTCATGAACGTGCTCGACGTGTCGATCGCGAACGTGTCGATTCCCACGATCGCCGGCAATCTGGGCGTGTCCACCAGTCAGGGCACCTGGGTGATCACATCGTTCGCGGTGGCCAACGCCATCGCGGTGCCGGTGTCCGGCTGGATGGCCAAGCGCGTGGGCGAGGTGAAGCTGTTCATCTGGTGCACGGTGCTGTTCACGCTGTTCTCGTTCCTGTGCGGCATTTCGGGATCGTTCGTGATGCTGCTGGTGATGCGCGCCGCCCAGGGCGTGGTCGCGGGCCCGATGATTCCGCTGTCGCAGAGCCTGCTGCTGGTCAACTACCCGCCCGAGAAACGCGGGTTCGCCAACGGCATCTGGGGCATGACCGCGGTAGTCGGACCGGTCGCGGGGCCGATACTCGGCGGCTGGATCACCGACAACATCAGTTGGTCGTGGATCTTCTACATCAACGTGCCGGTGGGCATATTCGCCGCTGCCGGCACCTGGTTCGTTCTGCGCAACCGCGAGACCGAGACCGAACGCCTGCCGCTCGACCTGATCGGACTGGCGCTGCTGATCGTGGGCGTGGGCGCACTGCAGGTGATGCTCGACAAGGGCAACGACGAGGCCTGGTTCCAGTCCCAGTTCATCGTGATTCTGGCGGTCACGGCGACGGTATTCCTGTCGTTCTTCGTGGTCTGGGAACTCACCGACGACAATCCGGTCGTCGACCTCAAGCTGTTCGGGCGCCGCAACTTCACCGTCGCCACGCTGTGCGTGACCCTCGGCTTCATGACTTATTTTGCTGGCGTGGTCCTGCTGCCGCTGTGGCTGCAGAACGAGCAGGGCTATACCCCGACCTGGGCCGGTATCACCACCGCTTCGCTGGGGCTGATGGGCGCGATCTTCTCGCCCATCGTGGGCCGCCTGACCGACAAGATCGATATCCGCTTCATCGTCACCTTCGGCATGCTGCTGTTCGCGTTGTTGTCGTTTATCAAGGCCGATGCGAATACCGAAATCAGCTTCCAGCGCCTGTTCCTGACCCGCCTGCCCTGGGGCATCGGCCTGGCCTGTTTCTTCATTCCGCTGATCACGCTGTCGCTGAGCGGACTGCCCTCCAACAAGGTCGCCAGCGCATCCGGGCTGTTCAACTTCATGCGCCTGATCGCGCTGAGTTTCGGCACGTCACTGAGCGTGACCCTCTGGGATCGCCGTCAGGCCTATCATGACCATGTCCTGAGCACGCATACCGGCGCATCGGACGTTCTCACCCAGCAGTGGCTGACCCAGGCCCAGGCGCAGGGCATGAGCCAGCAGCAGTCCTACGGCGCGCTGGCCGAGGAGATATTGAAGCAGTCGTTCATGATCGGGCTCAACGAGATGTATTTCCTGGCCGGCTGCGTCTTCATCGGCTTGACGGTGCTGATCTGGTTTTCCCGACCCAACCAGTAGGCCGGCCTGGATGCAACGATCGATGTTTTGTTATAATATAACGGATCGTCAATCGTCACCGAGCGGCTCATTCCTCATCACTCCGCCAGCACGGGCCTGACCCGACCGGATCAGGCCCTCTACGCCACGTCCGCGGCCGTTGTCTTTGCCTGGTGTGCGCTCACCCTGCTCGCGCTGGCCCACGGACTGCTGGCGCTCGCCGGCCTGACCGCGCTCCAGGCCGCGGCGATGGGCCTCGGCGCCTGGCTCGCGGTACGTACCCAGTTGCGCCCGGCCACTGTCATCTACGATGCCCTGGCCGCGGGCGTGCTGCTCGCGAGTGCGGCTCTGTATGTCATCCCCAATGCGTTTGCCGGCCACCCGGCAAGCGGCGGCGCCGGCCTGGTTGGCGGGCTGATCGTCGGGCTGCTGCTGCATCGCGCTTCGGGGGCATCCTTGCACCGGTCGATGCTGAGCGCGCTGTGCCTGCACGCGTTGACCGCCGGGCTGGTGCTCGGTGTCGTGTATACGGCCATGCCGGCACTGGGACTCGCCCTTGCGCTGGCGATCGTGGCGCACAAGCTGCCGGCCGGATACGCGCTGGCGCGCGCCCTGCGCGATGACGGCCGTTCGAGTCTCGCCGTGGCCCTGCCCGCCTGCGCGGTGGGGCTGGCCAGCCTGCCGATCGCGCTCTGGCCTACTCGCCTCGTGCTGCCCCACGGTCTTCTGTTCGGACTGGCAAGCGGCCTGTTTCTGGCCGTTGGCGCTGTCTATCTCGCTCACCTACCCTGGTCGTCGCGAGCCGGATCATTCGGGCGCGGACGTGCATTGGCGGCGGCGGGCGCGGGAGCCGCGCTGGTGGTCACGCTCGACGTCGTCGTCCATGTCTTTCACTGAATATGACGAAACTTTTACCGCCAGGGTCGTGTCCAACGCACTTTGGCGGTCCGCCGGATTTTTTGCGAAAGCAAAATCTCGAGGGTAATGAATGCGTTGCTACAGTTTGATGCGTGCCGGCACGGTCGGCGCGATTGGGATGGGTCTGTTTGTGTGTCTGGCTGCGGACGCCAATACGCCTGCCACCCACGCCGCATCGCGCAGCCAGACGCAGATTCAGAGCCCGGGCAATACGGCACCCGAACACGCCGCGTTCAACGACACCGCGCCCCCCAGCGCAGGCGCCCAGGACCTGTTCTCCTCTCCCCAGATCACGCCCTGGCGTGAGATCACGGTAACCCCCGGCGATTCGCTCTCCAGAGTATTCCAGCGGGCGGGGCTCCGCGCAAAGGAATGGATCGCGCTGCTGGCGTTGGGCGACAAGGTCGCCCCCCTGAAGACACTCAAGGCAGGCGAGACCCTGGCAATACGCAAGACCCCGGACGGGCGTC
This sequence comes from Salinisphaera aquimarina, assembly GCF_042643355.1. Lineage (NCBI taxonomy): Bacteria > Pseudomonadati > Pseudomonadota > Gammaproteobacteria > Salinisphaerales > Salinisphaeraceae > Salinisphaera > Salinisphaera aquimarina. The sequence goes on along the minus strand of NZ_JBHRSS010000010.1, from coordinate 69,005 downwards.
TGTCCGATCTGCGCTACCGTCTCGATGCGGTCGATACGCTCGCGGTCAGCCGCGATGTCACCTCCGGCGGCAAGACCGACACGCTGCGCGCCGATATCCTGCATCAGGACAGCCAGACCCGTCGGATCACCGCGAGTGGCACGGTCGATGGCTCGCTGTCGCGCTCGCTCGCCCAGGCCGGCATCCCGGCCCGGGTCGCCACGGAACTGGCCCATATCTATCGTTACCGCGCCAATCTGTCGCGCAACATGCACCCCGGCGATCGATTCTCGGTGATCTACGACGCCGAATTCGCCGGCGATGTCCGCGTCGAGGCGGGCCCGATCATCGCCGCCAGCATCACCACCGGCGGTCGCAGTCTGAAGGCGTTTCGCGCGCTCGACGATCAGGGGCGGCCCGGTTACTACGATCTGAAAGGCGGCTCCTACGAGCCATCGTTTTCGCGTCATCCGGTGAACTATTCGCGTATCAGCTCGCCGTTCGACCCCAACCGCATGCATCCGATCCTGCATATTCGGCGCCCGCACTGGGGGGTCGACATGGCTGCACCGCGTGGCACGCCGATCCGGGCCGCGGCCAACGGCACGGTCAAGTTCGTGGGCCGCAAGCACGGTTACGGCAAGCTGGTCGAACTCCAGCATTTCGACGGCTACTCGACCCGTTACGGCCACATGTACAAGTTCGTCAAGGGCATGCACGACGGCGAACGGATCCGCAAGGGAGAGGTCATCGGCTATGTCGGCTCGACCGGCGAAGCCACCGGGCCACATCTTCATTTCGAGATACGCAAGGACGGCGTTGCCCATAATCCGCTGACCATGTCCCTGCCCGAAGGGCATCCGCTATCGGCGCGGCGCCTGGCGGTATTCACCAGCCGTATTCATCCGCTGCTGGCCCAACTCGATGCGGTACCGGGCATCCAGAACACACTGATCGCCTCGACGGCCAACTCGATCCGTTCCAGCAACTGCAATCGTGCCAGCGCCGTCAACGCCGCGCTCGCGCTCGCGCCCGCCAGCGCTCGCGACCATCACTCGCTCACCGATCTGTTCTGCGTAGTGGCCGCGGGGTAAAAGCCACCAGTAAAAAAGCCGCGCGACTCGAGTCACGCGGCTTTTTCTGCTTTGTCTGCGGCCGCAAGCGAACACGGCCGGGACTGTGATCAGTGGTGGCGGTGCTTGTTGCGATGGCCGTGCTTGCGCCATTTGCCGTGACCGCGGTCGTTGTCACGATAGTGGCGACGATCATCGTGGCGGTAGCTCCGGTCTCTGTCATGGTCGTTGTAGTTGTCGGCCAGCACAGCGCCGCCCGCACCACCCAGGCCACCGCCGATGACCGCACCGGTGCCGCCGCCGAGCACCTGACCGACGTAGGCGCCAGCCGCGCCACCCAGACCGCCACCGATCGCCGAATTCAGCGTGTCGCCGGCCATGCTCACGGAGCTGGCCGCGCTCAAGGCGATAGCGGCGGTGAAGACTGTGAGTTTCCTGTTCATCGCTTTCTCCTGACTCGTTTGTTGGTTATGCCATTGATTCGATGGCACCAATATAGGCAGATTGCGTGAACTGTCGCTTAACCCCGCATAAAAAAACCGCGCCGGTCGAAACCGGCGCGGTTGTGATCGACGCTACCCTGCCCGACTCAAGCAGATGATGACGCCCGGGTGCCTTCGTAATCGGCGTCCTCGATATCGTCGTCGTCCTCATCCCATTTGTTGTGGAAGATATCGCGCGCCTCGAATGCGTCCGCACCCACCGGCTTGGACTCGTACTTCCGGTGCAGGTCGAGCAGCATGCGCCGCCGGTCTTCCTTCAACTCCCCGACCAGCACGAAGATCATGCAGTAGAGAATCACCAGAAATGGCAACGCCGCCAGCAGCGAGCCGGTCTGCAGCCCCTTGAGCCCCCCGGCCACGATCAACGTCAGACAGATCGCCGATATCATCAGCCCCCAGGACAACCGCTTGTAGAGCGGCGGCTCCAGCGAGCCTTCGTCGGTCATCTGGGCGACGATGTACGATGCCGAGTCGGCCGAAGTCACCAGGAACACGAAGATCAGTGACATGGCCAGCAACGACAGCACGGTGCTGAACGGCATCATCTCGAAGAAGGTGAACAGCGCCGAGGTGATGTTGTTGTCGACGGCGGCGGTCAGGGTGCCGGCCGCGTCGCCGTAGAGTTCCATATGCAGGGCCGCGCCGCCGAACACGCCGATGAAGCCACAGGCCAGCAACGGCGGAACGATGAGCACGCCCATCACATATTCACGGATGGTACGGCCCTTGGAGATACGCGCCACGAACGTACCCACGAACGGCGACCAGGCGATTACCCAGGCCCAGTAGAACACGGTCCAGGACGATATCCAGTTCTCGCCTGTGTCCTTGAACGGCTCCATGCGCAGACTCATGGCGATGAAGTTCTGCAGATAGTCACCCACGCCCACCACGATGGTATTGAGGATGAATATCGTCGGGCCGGTGATCAGCACCCAGGCCATCAGGCCGAGGCAGAGCGCCATGTTGATGTTGGATAGATACTGGATGCCCTTGTCGAGCCCGGAATAACTCGAGGCCGTATAGCACACGCACATGATCGCCAGGATGATGAATTTCCAGAGCGTGGAATCCGGCACCCCGAACAACTGGTTGAGGCCGCCGTTGATCTGCAGAACGCCAAGGCCCAGCGATGTCGCCACGCCCATGACCGTCGCCACCACAGCGAAGATGTTGAGGGCATCGCTGGTGGGCTGACGCGCCGATTTCGGCAGTTTGTCGGTCATCGGCGCCAGCACCGTCGACACCAGCCCCGATTCCTTCTTGCGAAACTGAAAGTAGGCGATGATCAGGCCGACGATCGAGAACCCCGCCCACTGGCTCACGCCCCAGTGAAAGAAGCTGTATTGAATCGCATAACGTGCCGACTCGGCCGTCGAGCCCTGCAGATCGTTGTAGGGCGGTTTCAGGTAATGCAGCACTGGCTCGGCCAGCCCGTAGAAGACCAGCCCCACGCCGAAACCGGCCGCGAGCAGCATGCTGACCCACGAGAAGAAACTGTACTCGGGCTGGCTGTAGGGGTCGCCCAGCCGGATCTTGCCGTACCGGCTCATGGACAGGCCGATCAGAAAGATGACGAATCCGAACACCGAGATCAGATACAGCCATCCGAAGTAGTGCGCAACAGAATCGAGTGCATTATTGGCGAAGTTGCCGAATGCCTCGGGCATGGATGCCCCGATTACGACAATCGCGACGATGACCACCGCGGAACCAACATATACGCGTTGGCTACGTGACATTAGGTTACTCAAACGACCCCCAGGGAAATACGACAGAAGCGTTCGGCGTGGTCAGTTGCCCCGGCCGGAACGCGCTCGCTCAAGCAATGCGATGAGCGAGCGTTATTTAAATTACTAGCAGTTTGCCCGGGCTGCCGCAAACCCTGGCATAGCTGCGCCATACAGGTTGTCCAGCACGGGCGGGCATGCCGCGCTATTCTCGCGCCTGCCGGATGCCATCCGCAATACCGGCAAATACGTTGACACGAACAATACAGGCGGCCTGGCACCTGCGCACCGACGCTGCAATCCTCTGCCCCGGTTCGAGTGGCGCGACTCTTGCTTGATGGCTAGCAGTCCATTTCACATTCGACGGATTCATCAATGCTTCGACTCATGGCCGGCGCTACTGCGTTCGCTTTTGTCTGCAACCTCGGCTTTGCCGCCACGCCCGCCGACAATGGCGATTTCCATGTCCTGCAACCGCTGGCGCCGGCACCGCAGAAGATGAGCAGCGGCGCCTACGACGGCAATTTCTACGTGCCGTCGACGACCCGGACCGTGCAATGGGGCTATCTGCCCAATAATCGTGCAAAACCCGTGCTGACGGTGCCGTCGGGCAGCACGGTCACCTTCGACACGATCTCCCATGAGGGCATCCTCGAGGACCAGGGCCGCGACCCGGTCGCCTATTTCGCCAGCAAGGGCGTGGCCGAGGATAAGGTCCTCGACGACGCCATCGCCATCACGGGCTCCGACATGGCGCATGATTTCGCCGGCGATGGCCCACATATCGTCACCGGTCCGGTCGCCGTCGAAGGTGCCGAGCCGGGTGACGTACTCAAGGTCGAGGTGGTCAAACTCGAACCCCGCGTGCCCTACGGCGTCATCTCCAACCGACACGGCAAGGGCGCACTCCCGGGTGAATATCCCAGGACCGAAGCACAGCCCAATCCCGATACCGCCCATCCCGAGCGCTACGGCAATGTGTCGCTGTTCACGCCGATCGAGCAGGACGGCGATCACTGGTACGGCATGCTCGACGGCGGCAACGGTCGCCGCATCCGATTCGAACTGCACCCGTTCATGGGCATCATGGGCGTCGCCCCCGACACCGCCGAGAAAGTGAATTCGGTACCGCCGATGCGCGTGGGCGGCAATGCCGATATCAACGACGTCGGCGTGGGCAGCACGGTCTACTATCCGGTCGCGGTGCCCGGGGCGATGTTCTATACCGGCGACAGTCATTTCGCCCAGGGCGACGGTGAGGTCGCGCTGACCGCGCTGGAGGGCTCGCTGCGCGCCACGCTCAAGCTGACCCTGCTCAAGAGCGGCAAGGATGCGTTGCCCGGCGGCCGCATCGACAAACTGCTCGGGGAGACGGACGACTACTGGATCACGGTCGGACTCGATCCGGATCTGGACATGGCAATGAAGGACGCGGTACGCGAATCGATCCGCTTCCTGCACGCCGAATATGGCATCGACGAGTCCGTGGCACTGGCTTATCTGAGCGCGGCGACCGATTTCGAGGTCTCGCAGGTGGTCGACAAGACCAAGGGCATCCACGCCCTGATCCGCAAGTCCGACTTCGCCGATTTCGACGCCGTGGACCAGCCCGCCGTCCAGGCCGAATAGCCTCGAGGCCTGGACAAAAGCCGGTCGCTGCTGAGGCGGCCGGTTTTTTCTGCTGTTCAGCAACCGGCTTTACCCGGTGGCGTAGCATGACGTCATTGTCACTACTCCAACACGGATTTTTCATGGACGTCATTCGCATTCTGCTGTCGATTCTGATTCCCCCGCTGGGTGTTTTCCTCCAGGTCGGCATCGGCCTGCAGTTCTGGGTCAACATACTGCTCACCCTGCTCGGCTATATCCCGGGCGTGATCCACGCTGTCTACATCATCGTCACCCGCTGACAAGCCCATGCCGGATCGCGTTTGCAAAAGACGCCGTGAATACCCAACTAATCGGGGTAGTTCACGAGTGTCGCCGTGCGCGTACCGACGTGGCGCGAGCGACGGCATACGGCAAATGCATTCGCCAAGGCCTGGATATTGACTATGAGCACTGATCTTTCCGTACTCGATCTCGTCCCGGTGCCGAGCGGCACGCCGGCCTCACAGGCGGTACGGGCGAGTATCGACCTGGCCCGCACTGCCGAACGCTGCGGCTACAAGCGCTACTGGATATCCGAGCATCACAGCATGCCGGCCATCGCCAGTTCGGCGCCCGAAGTGCTGCTGTCGCGCATCGCGGCGCTGACCGACCACATCCGGGTCGGCTCCGGCGGCGTCATGCTGCCCAATCACGCGCCGCTGCGGGTCGCGGAGAACTTTCATACGCTGGAAGCGCTCTATCCGGGGCGTATCGATCTCGGTCTGGGGCGCGCGCCAGGGTCCGACGCACGCGCCAGCCGCGCGCTGCGGGCGGGCTCCGGCGAACAGTTCGCCGATCTGCTCAACGAAATGATCGGGCTGTCCCGCAACAGCCTGCGACCCGGGCATCCGTTTCATGGCGTTAGCGTAAGCCCGAGCGACGTGGCGTTGCCGCCGATCTGGATTCTGGGCTCGAGCGGTGCCAGCGCCCATGTCGCCGGCGCCGCCGGCATGGGCTACAGCTTCGCCAGTCATTTCAGCCCGATGCCCGCCGAACCCGCGCTGCGACGCTACCGCGGCGCGTTCCAGCCATCCGCGGCATTCGACAAGCCGCACGCCATTCTCGGCGTATCCGCCATTTGCGCGCCGACCGACGAGGAGGCCGAATACCTGGCCGCCACCGTCGACCTGATGTGGCTACGCCTGCGCAAGGGGGAATTCCTGCCCCTGCCGTCACCGGAAGAGGCGCTGGCCTACGACTACAGTGCGGTCGAACGCGACGCCATCGCGGAAAATCGTTCGCGCCATGTCATCGGCAGCCCAGATTCCGTGCGCGACCAACTCAACGCGCGAATCGCCGACGCCGAGCCCGACGAGATCATGATCGTGTCCAATCTGCACGACCCGGCCAAGCGTCTGCAGAGCTACGAACTGATCGCTCAGGCGATGGCATAGGGTGTGTTGCCGGCAGCTATAACAGTGCACACTGGTAAAAGAGCCGTTTTTTATTGGCCTCTTGATTAAAAAGCGGCCACAATAGCCCGAATATAATTTTTGACGACGGGCAGCAATATGGGTGAACCTTCCCGGAGCAACGCGGACGACCATTTTCCAGGACTGCAAGAGCAGCTGTGTTTTTCGTTGTATACCGCCACGCACCGCATCATCCGGGCTTACCGGCCGATGCTGGAGCCGCTCGGGCTGACTTATGTCCAGTATCTGGTCATGCTCGTGCTCTGGGAACAGACCCCCCGCTCGGTTGGCGAACTCGGCTCGCAGCTGCATCTGGACAGCGGCACCCTGACGCCGCTGCTCAAGCGCATGGAGAAAGCCGGCTTCGTGGTGCGCGAGCGTGACAGCGACGACGAACGTCGCGTGCTCATCTTCCTCACCGAAAAGGGGCGCGATCTGCGCGCCAAGTCCAGCGAGATCTACGATTCCATGCTCTGCCACACCGAGCTCACCCGCCCGGAAGCACTGCAGCTGCGCGAGCGGCTGATGGAGCTGGCCGACACCCTTCGGTAGACGCCGCGCGCTGCATTCGAACTGGGTGGAACTACCCATAGCCCACGCCCGTGTCTTCGCACACACTGCGTCGCCCTCGAACGCAGACCGTGCACAAGGCTTCTACCGATGTGGCAATGGATCAATCAAAACGCGCAGGCGCTGTCGTTTCTGGCGAGCGTCGCAACCCTCGGCGTGTGGCTTTTCTATGCACACCTGCTGTTCGCGAGCTTTCGTCGCCAGCGCAAGGCCCGCATCCTGATCAACCAGGGCTGGGGCCAGCAGGTCGACTCGGTGTGTCTGATCAGCAACATGAGTCAGGAACCGATCTATATCCACAGTATTCTGATGACGATCCGCACCCACAGCGACGAGTCCGAGTACACGGAGTCGATCACCGATTTCGACAGCGCCCAGCCCAGCGACAGCCATGACCGGCCGCAGAACATCACCCGGCAGGGGCCGCTCAACGCCGGCGAGCAGATCAACCTCGGGACGTTCCGAACCCTGATTCGGCAGACGGCCAAGCGTCACAAGAACTTGAACGCGGACGAGAAAAAACCGATTCGATCGTTGGAGATCAAGAACTTCAAGATCACCGTCATCGCCAGCTATGGCCCGGAAGGCGGCGTGATCGGCGCCCAGCGCAAATTCATCGTACGCGGCGAAGACAACGAACTCATGCGCCCTGTCGCCACCACCACCAAGCGCATGGCCAAGCGGAGCGCGCGGGGACGTCTCAACGAGTGGCTGGAACAGCAGCTATGAGGCGCGAGCGGTCAAACGTATTCGTTGTGGGCGGCAAATACCAAGCCGGGGTCGTAGCTAGCAGCGACCCTTCTTGGCTTGGCCCGGCGGACAGAAATTACCGTGACCGTAATCTCGACCATAATAATCCCGATCATGATCCCGATAGCGGCGATGGTCGTCATGATCGTCGTTCGTGGTGACGGCCGCGCCGCCGGCCGCGCCCACGGCGCCGCCGATGATGGCGCCGTTGCGGCCGCCGATCTCGTTGCCCACGGCAGCGCCCGCCGCGCCGCCCAAGCCGCCGCCGATGGCGGCATCCACGGTGTCATTATCCAGCGCCAGGGCCGGCGTACTGCACGCCATCGCGACGAGGGCCGCAGCAATGGTGCGATGAATAGCAGGGTTGTTCATTGTTGTTCTCCCATGTCGGTGGCGAACGCCACGCGAATCCTGACTGAATACGCCATGTATTCAACCGCGACACCGCTTAACCGATGATGAATCGCCGCGCTCGCGGACGTCGACGCCGGTTGGTACCCACAAAAAAGCCCGCACGACGTCGTACGGGCTTTCGGCCAGGGCTGCGGCGGCTCGGATCAGCCGAAGGCCTGGATCCCAGTCTGGGCACGGCCGAGAATCAGCGCATGCACATCGTGGGTACCTTCGTAGGTGTTCACCGCTTCCAGATTCATCACGTGGCGGATGACGTGGTATTCGTCGGAGATACCGTTGCCGCCGTGCATGTCGCGCGCATGACGAGCGATCTCGATCGCCTTGCCACAGTTGTTGCGCTTCATCAGCGACACCATCTCCGGCGCCCAGTTGCCTTCGTCCATGAGCCGGCCCAGGCGCAGTGAGCCCTGCAGACCCAACGTGATTTCGGTCTGCATGTCGGCGAGCTTCTTCTGGATCAGCTGGGTGGCGGCCAGCGGACGGCCGAACTGCTTGCGATCCAGCGTGTACTGGCGCGCGGCGTGCCAGCAGAACTCCGCCGCGCCCATCGCCCCCCAGGAGATGCCGTAACGAGCCTTGTTCAGACAGGAGAACGGCCCCTTGAGGCCTTCCACGTCGAGCCGGTTCTCTTCGGGGACGAAGCAGTCGTCGAGCATGATCTGGCCGGTCGCCGAAGCGCGCAGCGAGAACTTGCCTTCGAGCTTGGGCGTTTCCATGCCACCGAAATCGCGCTCGACCACGAAGCCGTTGATCTTGCCGTCGAGATTGGCCCAGACGACCGCCACATCGGCGATCGGCGAATTGGTGATCCAGTTCTTGGCGCCCGACAGCAGATAACCGCCGTCGACCTTCTTGGCCTTGGTGCTCATCGAGCCCGGATCCGAGCCGTGATCGGGCTCGGTCAGGCCGAAGCAGCCGACCCACTCGCCGGTGGCCAGCTTGGGCAGATACTTCTTGCGCACTGCTTCGCTGCCGAAGGTATAGATCGGGAACATCACCAGCGACGACTGCACGCTCATTGCCGAGCGATAGCCCGAGTCCACGTGCTCGACTTCGCGCGCCAGCAGGCCGTAGCAGACATGGTTCAGGCCGGCACCGCCGTACTCTTCCGGAATGGTGGCGCCGAGCATGCCCAGCTCGCCCATCTCGGTCATGATCTCGCGATGGAAGATTTCGTGGCGATTGGCCTCGAGCACGCGCGGCATCAGGCTGTTCTGGCAGTAGTCGTGACCCGCGTCGCGGATCATGCGTTCGTCTTCGGTGAGCTGCGCGTCCAGATTCAGCGCATCCGACCAGTTGAAATCTTTCATGAGTTCCTCTCGATAAGCATGGCCACGCCCTGCCCGATGCCGATACACAGGCTGATCAGGGCATAGCGTCCGTTGGTACGTTCCAGCTGACGCAGGCCGGTCAGCGCCAGACGCGCACCGGAGGCGCCCAGCGGATGGCCGACGGCGATCGCGCCGCCGTTCGGATTGAGACGTTCGTCGTCGCCTTTCAGGCCCAGTTCGTGACAGCAGCCCAGTACCTGCGCGGCGAACGCCTCGTTGATTTCGATGACGTCCATGTCGTCGAGCGTGAGCCCGGCGCGGTCGAGCACCTTGCGGCAGGCACCGACCGGGCCCAGACCCATCACGCGCGGCGGCACACCCATCACACCACCGGCGATGATACGCGCACGCGGCGCGATACCGGCGGCTTCGCCGGCTTTTCTCGAGCCGATGATCAGCGCACCGGCGCCGTCGTTCACGCCCGAGGCGTTGCCGGCGGTAATGATGCCGTCCTTGACGATGGCCGGCAGTTTGGCGAGCTTGTCGGCAGTGCTTTCCGGGCGCGGATGCTCGTCGGCATCGACCACGAGCGATGGCTTCTTGCGACCCTGCGGCACTTCCAGCGGCATGATCTCTTCGCCGAAGAAGCCGTCGGCACGGGCGGCCTCGTAGCGGGCCTGCGACTGCGCCGCGTAGGCGTCCGCGGCTTCGCGATCGATCCCGAATTCCTCGGCCACGTTCTGGGCCGTGTCCGGCATGGCGTCGGCCCCATATTCCGAGAGAATCTTCGGGTTCGGAAAACGCGCGCCGATGGTGGAATCGAATACCGACATGTTGCGCGAATAGGCCTTGTCGGCCTTGGCCATGACGAAGGGGGCGCGACTCATGGATTCGACGCCGCCGGCGATGATCAACTCGCCCTCGTCGGCCGACACCGCACGCGCGGCATCCAGAATCGCGGCCAGACCACTGCCACACAGCCGATTGACGGTCTGCCCCGCCACCGAAACCGGCAGCCCCGCCAGCAGCGCCGCATGACGGGCGACATTGCGCGCGTCTTCACCCGCCTGATTGGTACAACCGGCGACCACGTCCTCATATTTGGCGGTGTCGAAGCCGTTGCGTGCCACAACGGCCTTGATGACGGCGGCGAGCATGTCGTCCGGGCGCACGGGCGCGAGCGCACCCGCGTGGCGGCCGAACGCAGTACGCAGGCCGTCGTATATATAAGCGTCGAGCATGTGTTCTCCAGTACAGATCGTCGATCTGGAATCGCGTTTACGCCATAATCGCCGACCGGGAGACGGCGGGCGCGGCGCAAGCCCGTCCGGCAACCGTCGGCAATGATCGCTGATATTGCTGTTTTAATGCGGGCCACGGACGTTGCAAAAACGTTTTGTGCCGCACAGCGAAACTGTGTTTTAAAACTTGACGCGCAAAGAATAGGCGGTGACAGTGCTCAACGCAACCGGCGTCCCGAGCGTCATTTCCATGCCCCGCCAACGTCTTGTGGATAAAAACAAAAAGGAACGCCGCGTGCCATCGGGATCCTGCCAGCGTCGATCCACTCGCCCGCCACGGGCCCTGTCTTGCCGTTTGCAACGGCCGCGAACCGCGCGCAATCGACGCAACACGCGCCCGGCGCCATGACACAGCCTATCGCCCACAGTTCGATCGCTGCGACATCGCCGGCACGCCGTCTGTGCACCCGGGCCATCGATTACAGTCTGCCGCTGTGCATGATCGCCACGCTGGCGCATATCATCGGCCATATCGACGCGGCCATATGGCCCGCACGGCTGGCACTGGTGGCCTATCTGATCAGCCAGTGGCGCCTGCAGACCCCCCTCGCGCGATCGCTTTTACTCGTCGGCCTGATCCTGGCCGCGGCCATTGCGCTGCTACACGACGATGCCGGTGAACTGCTCGGTCATGCCCTGGATCGGTTCTGTTTCTTTGCCACCTTCGTGTCGGCGCTGGGCATGCTGCGGGTCGCGGCCCTGCACTCGCGCCTGATCCGCCAGGCCGGACAGGCACTGATCAAGCAGCGCCCGTCGCAGCGCTATCCGATATTGGCCGCGGGCACCGGGATGCTCGGTGTGATCATCAATATCGGCGTATTGAGCCTGTTCGGGGCCCTGATCAAGCGCAGCAACACGCTGCGCGCGGCGGGTGGCCACGCCTATATCCGCGATACGCGCGAGCGCCGGATGATGCTGGCGATGCTACGCGGTTTCGCCCTGGTGCCGCTGGCCTCGCCGCTGTCGATCACGGTGGCCGTGATTCTGTCCAACATGACCTATCTGACCTGGCTCGATCTCGCTCCGGCGGCACTTCCGACCGCGGCGATCGTGTTCTGCCTCGGCTGGCTTTTCGACTGGCTGCAACGCCCTGCGCCCAGCGGCCTGAGCATGCCGGAAACCGAACCGGCCTCGCTGGCCTCCTTCGGCCATTTCATACTCCTGGCCGGGGCGATCACGCTGTCGGTGTTCGCGGTGTCGGCCCTACTCGATCTGACGTTGCCGGTGGCGGTGCTCCTCGCCTGTCCGTTGAGTTCGTTCACATGGCTGGCGCTACAGCGGCGGCGCCTCGGCGGCGGCACCGGCGCGCGCCGCGCGGCCACCCTGTTCATCCGTCATTCGCGGCTGATATTCGGCGCCAACCGGGTCGAGATCGCGGTTCTCGGCGGGTCCGGCTTTCTGGGCGCGCTGATCACCCCGCTCATCGATGCCGACCGGCTGAGCGCCATCCTGCTGCACTCGGGTCTGCATGGCCCCGCCGCGGCTGTGGCCGCCATGCTGGTCGTGGTGGTGCTGGCCCAGGCGGGGCTGAATCCCATCGTGTCGGCCACCCTGCTGCTCGGCGTATTGCCCGACCCCACGAGCATCGGCCTGCATCCGGTGGTGCTCGCGGTCGCCTTGATGAGCGCCTGGGCGCTGGCGATGCTGTCGTCGCCGTTCACCGCGGTCATGCTCATCCTGTCGGCGCTGACCGGGCGTTCCGTCTACACCATCACCTGGCGCTGGAACGGGCTGTTCTTCCTGCTCTGCGTGGCCACGCTATGCGTCTGGGTATTCGTCCTGAGCGGTCTGCTCAGCGGTCAGTGGCGCGTCTGGTAGCCGTGGCGCGCATGCATTCAGTGCATGACAATCAAATTGACGATAGACCGTATACGGTCTAGCTTGAAGCGTTGAACAAAACCCGATTTCAATCGACCGGAGGAGCCAATGTCTGTCACCGCAACTGCCCGTAAATCCGAAATGAGCGACGCCGAATGGGAGGTCCGCAAGGATCTCGCCGCCGCCTATCGGCTGGTCCATCTCTATGGCTGGGACGATCTTGTCTTCACCCATCTGTCGGCCCGCGTGCCGGGACCGGAACATCATTTTCTGATCAACCCCTACGGCCTGCTGTTCGACGAGATCACCGCCTCGTCGCTGGTCAAGGTCGATGAAGACGGCCAGATCGTCGATGCCGGTGCGACCAACCGGGTCAATCCGGCCGGCTTCACCATTCACAGCGCGGTGCACATGGCCCGCGAGGAAGCCGGTGCGGTACTGCATCTGCATGCGGCCGACGGCGTCGCCGTGAGTGCCCACGCGGACGGCCTGCTACCGCTGAGCCAGACCGCGATGCTCGCGATCCCGCATATCACCTTCCATGACTACGAAGGCGTGGCGCTGGATCTGGACGAGCGCGAACGGCTGGTCAAGGATCTGGCCGACAAGAACATCATGATGCTGCGCAACCACGGCACGCTCACCGTGGGCAAGGACGTGGGCGAAGCCTTCACCTATATGTACTTCCTGATGAAGGCCTGCCAGATCCAGGTACGCACGATGGGCATGGGCAAGCCCCACCTGCCCTCGCAGGACGCGCTCGACACCACCGCCGAACAGTCCAAGATGCTCGGGGCGGGCAGCAAGCTGGCCTGGCCGGCGCTGATCCGCAAGCTCGAACGCATGGGCAGCGATTACGCGACCTGAGTCTGCGTCGGTCGTGAAAAAGCCCCGGCACGCGTCAGCGTACCGGGGCTTTTTTGGTTCGGCTCGAGAAGCGCCGGTGCGCGCCACGCCGTATGCGAGCCTAAAGCACCTGCGACAGAAACCTGCGGGTACGTTCGTCCTCGGGCGCGGAAAAGAACGTCTCCGGCGGGCCGTGCTCGACGATCAGCCCGGCATCGGTGAAATAGATATGGTCGGCGACCTCGCGGGCGAAGCCCATTTCGTGGGTCACCAGGATGCAGGTCATGCCGTCATGGGCCAGATCCCGGATGGTGGACAGCACTTCCTGGACGGTTTCGGGATCCAGCGCCGCGGTGACTTCGTCGAAGAGCATGACATCCGGGCGCATCGCCAGCGATCGGGCGATGGCGACACGTTGCTGCTGACCGCCCGACAGCTCACCGGGATAGACATCCTCCTTGCCGGTCAGCCCGACCTTGTCGATCAGCCTGCGGGCGCGTTCCTCGACCTCGGCGGCGTCCTCTTTCAGCACCTGCCTGGGCGCCATCATGATGTTCTGCAACGCGGTCTTGTGCGGAAACAGGTTGTACTGCTGAAAGACCATGCCCACCCGGCGCCGCAGCGCGAGCTTGTCGACATTGGGGTCGCTGACTTCGATGCCGCCGAGCCGGATCGTGCCCGAGGTGACCGGAATCAGGGCGTTGATGCACCGGATCAGCGTCGACTTGCCGGAACCGGACGGCCCGATGATGCAGGCCACCTCGCCCTTGTGAATCGAAAAGCTGATGCCCTTGAGCACTTCCAGCGCATCGAAATACTTGTGTACCTCGATCAATTCGACGATCGGCGCCGCGGCCCTCGTCTTGTCGCGTGACTCGTTTGGGTCAGACATGCAGTCGACTCTCCAGATAGACGGTCAATCGGCCGATCGGATAGCAGTAGAGGAAAAAACAGATCAGCGCGAACCCGTACAGGGGCGCGAACAGATCGGGACGCCCGCCCTCGGCGGCGTGCACGTCGGCGGTCAGGGTCAGCATTTCGGGCACGCCGACGATCGATGCAATCACCGTCGCCATGGTGATCAGCGAATACATGTTCATCCACGGCGGCAGCATCCGCCGCAGACACTGGGGCAGGATGATCATCCACAGCGTCTGGCGACGATTGAAGGCCAGCGATTCGGCCGCCTCCCACTGGGTGGCCGGCAGCGACTGAACCGCACCGCGCACGATCTCGGCGACGTTGGCCATCACCGGCAGCGAAAAACCGACCACCGCCTTGATCCAGGCCGGCAGCGGAACAAGCACCCCGGCCACCTCGATCTGATACGGCACCAGAAACATCACGAAGAACAGCAGAACCAGCCAGGGCGAGTTGCGAAAGAACTGCATCACGCACCAGGCCGGTCGCCGGATCAGGGCACTGTCGCTGAGCAGGAACAGGCCGAGGATGGCGCCGAGCACGGTGCCCAGGGTCATCGCCAGCAGCGAGATCAGGATATTGAAGGCAAAGCCCTTGAGCAGCAGCGGACTCCATTTGATCACGACCGCCAGCGCACTGGCGCGTGACGGTGCACCGCTCTGTGCATAGGCGAGACTCGCCACCCCGACCGCCAGCACCACGACCGCGCAGGCGGCGAGAATAGCGCCCGGCGTGACGCGGATCCGCGGCTTCACGGCCGAAGGCTTCGGCTCGAGCAACACCGCCAGCCGGCCGTCGGGGCTGTCTTTTTCCCTGCTCATTTGCCGTAACCGGGGATCTTTATCGCCCGCTGCCATAGATGCATGATCCAGACGAGAATGCCGACCAGCGACACATACATGAACAGCAACAGACACATCATCTCCGGCACGTTCTGGGACATGGTCCAGATCTGCTTCACCGAGTAGAGCATTTCCGGCACCGCGATCGCGTAGGCGAGCGTGGTGGTCTTGAGCAGGTTGACCAGATTGTTGGTCAGCGACGGCAGGCATATCCGCAGCGCCAGCGGCAGGACCACATACAGATAGCTTTTCGTGCGGGTATAGCCCAGCGCCTCCGCCGCCTCGAGCGTGGTTCGGGGCACGGCTTCGATGCCGGCCCGGAATATCTCCACGTTGAAGGCACCGGCGAACAGCGACAGGGAAATGACCGCCCACTGGAAATTGGAAAGCAGCGGCTGCTGCAGGCCGATGTCATTGTAGGACGTCGGCAGCAGGCTGCCGATACCGAAGTAGAAGAAGAAGATCTGTACCAGCGGCGGCGTGTTGCGAAAGATCGACACGAACGTGTTCGCAATACTCCTGGCGATCCGCGATGGCGAGGACTGCAGCCAGGCCCCGACCGCGCCGATGACGATACTCAGCAGTATCGTCACCACCGCCAGATAGACCGTAATCAGCAGGCCATGGAAGAAATTGCCACGGTCATAGGCATCGTAGAAGACCGTGAAATCAAGGCCGGTGGCCGCTTTGAGCTCCAGAAACCAGTGCGCGATCATATCCATGGGCGCTCCGTCAGCACGCCCGTGGACGATCGAAAGCGCGCGACCAGTGCATCGTCACCCGTCCTGCCCTAAGTCGATGCCTTACTTGGCGTACTTTTCGTGCATCTTCTGGGAGTATTCCGTCGGCTGGATACCGTATTTCTTTTCCAGATCGATGATGGTGCCGTCGGCCATCCATTTCTTGGTCGCCTCCTGCATCACTTTCTGGAGGCTGTCGTTGCCTTTGGCGACCGCCATCATCCACGGCGTCTCGAGAATGCCCTTGAACGGCATGGAATAGCCCTTCTTCCACTCGCTGTCCAGCAGACGACCCTGAATGAAGGTCTGGTCGTAGACATAGCCCACGCATTTGCCCTGCTTGAGCGCCAGCAGCGGCCGGTCCGAGCCGTCGAAGGCAACGATCTGGGCGCCATATTTCTGTGCGACTTCGCGGTTGTAGAAGGCGCCGGAGGTGGCACAGACGGGCTTGCCCTTGAGATCGTCCCAGCTCTTGAGCTTGGCGCGGTCGTTGGCCAGTACGTTGACCGAATCCGAGTAATACAGCGGCTCGATCGCCTGCACGCTTTCGCGGCGGGCCGGCTTGTCCGACATGGTCGCCATCAGCGCGTCGACGCGGCCCTGCTGGAGAAATTCGATCCGGTTGGCGGAAACGACCGACACCAGCTCCAGGTCGACGCCGAGCTGCTTGGCCAGATCGGCCGCCAGATCCGGCTCGATGCCCACGATCTTGCCGGTCGGATCGCGATAGCCGAACGGCTTGTAGTCGGTCTTGACGCCGATGACGATCTTGCCGCGATCCTTGATCTGCTCGACAGACGCCGCCGTCGCAAGACTCGAACTCACGGCCAGAACGATGGCCAGCAACGAGAGCAAAAGACGCTTGTTCATGGAGAACTCCTTGGTGTCCTGTTGGAATACATTGCGCCTTCCAGCGCCCGGATTACACAGCCTGTAGTTCGTTGACCTTTGTCTTGTCGACCATAACCCATGCGCATCGACCTCAGGCAAACCGGCCGAGGGCGAACGGGGCCAGATCGATATCGCTGGTACCCCGTTTCATCGTATCGGCGATCACTTCGCCGATGCCCGCCGAATGCTTGAAGCCATGCCCCGAACACGCCGACACGACCAGCACGTCGCTGAAGTCGCGATGGCGATCGATGATGAAGCCGAGATCGGGCGATACCGTGTATACGCAGGCCGCGGTCTTGACCACCCGCGGCGACACACCCGCGATGCGGCCTTCGATATGGGCGGCATACATGGCCGCCGATTCCGCCGCCGACACCTGCCGGTCGACCGTATCGGCGGTCGTGGCGGTGTGGTACTGCTCGGTCGCGGCCTTGAGCGAATTCTCGCCGGCCAGCGGCGGAAAGGAATAGAAGTAGTCGGTGTCGCCCGGCCCGTGCATCCAGATGGCGACCGGAGCGTCGGCGCCGATCCGGTCGGGATCGTCCAGTTCGAACCAGTGCAGCACCTGCCGATTGACGGTCAGCAGCTGGTCGAAAGGGGCGCCCAGTAATGGTGCAGTCCAGGGGCCGGCCGTGACCACGGCGCGCTCGGCGGTCACCGGGCCGGACGCCGTCTCGATGCGGACCCCGCCGGCGTCCTGGCGCAGGGACACGACTTCGGTATCGGTCAACGTGGTCGCACCGAGTTCGCGCGCACGCCGAAGTTGGGCGCCAATACAGCGTTCGGGACAGACATAGCCGCCGCCGGGCTCGAAATAACCGAGTTCGTCCCCGTTGAGCTTTCCGTAATGCGGAAAGCGTGCCTGGATTTCGGCGGCATTCAGCAGTTCATGCTCGATGCCGTACATCTCGGCCGTCTTGATCGTGCGGCCCAGAAAATTTGGCTTGCCGTGGTGGGAATTGGGCTTGTCGGCCGGCGCCATGATCAACGTGCCGCACTCGGTGAGCAGTGTTTCGCCGGTTTGTCGCTCCAGTTCGCGCCAGATCTCGTGCGAACGCATGACCAGCGGCACATAGGCCGCGCCCTCGCCGATCGCCCGGCGGGTGATGCGTGTATCGCCGTGGCTGGAGCCTTGTGCATGCGGCGGGTCGAAGCGGTCGATGCCGACCGCCGCTATTCCCTGCCGGGCCAGCTGATAGAGCGCCGCGCTGCCCATCGCCCCGAGGCCGACGACCGCCACTTCAAAATCCGACATGTAGATCCCGAGTCGAGGACGGTATAGGCGTAGCAGTCATGTGGCAGACATTCGATGTGGACACTGTTTCTCGAGACTGCGACGTATGCATTTATCGCGCCACCCGTGCGCCACGCCCACCACTCGCCGGCATTGTTCGGCCTACGACCGGCGTGGCGCCCACTGCCCCGGCATCGATCCGTACCCACCACAAGACTCTCGGCCGTCCGCTTCGAAGTCGGCGACACGCGATCCGCGGCCTGCGCAGCACGCCACTCAAGGTAAGAAAACAGAACGAACAAGGCCTCTGCGGCCGAGCGAAAAAACGGCGACGATCGGCCACGGGCGCCCCCCTCGCGTGGGCGAGCGCCAGAAATACCCGGACAGACGACGGCGGCCGCCGCCCGCGAGGTCTTCGTTCGTCGAACAGGCAAACCCGATCGCCTGCAGCGATCGGGGCGGCGCAGAAATGTACTAGCCGGACGGCTGCGTGAAGCGGTCGTTGAGACGCCGAACGATGGTTTCCTGCTTGTTGCGGATCTTGGCGACCCGGCGCCGCGCGAACATGCTCCAGCCCTTCGGATGGGTACTGAAGATACTGCGCCACCAGCGCGTGTTGGCCCGGAACGCACGCCTGATATCCATATCGAACGGCTGCTGCGACGCGGGCCCGATCGTGCGCCCCAACTGACCCGCCGCCAGGCGGCGCGATGCGCAGTGCACGACCCCGGCCGCGATCAGGATCGCGGCCAGCAGCAGCCAGCCCGGCAAAGTACCGCTGAACAGGGTCGCAAGCACGCCGCGCGTCGCCGCCCCTGCCCAGAAGAAAGCCGCCGCACAGGCCAGCAGCACCGGAATCAGGACGAGACCGTCGTAGATCAGCGTGCGCCCGCGCCAGCGCCCGAGCAGCGCGCGCAGCCGGCCCACGCCCTCGTCGCCGGCCAGCGTATCGGCCGCGCTGGTCATCAGTTCGACCACGCGGTAGGCGCGGTCCACTTCCACGCCTTTCATGCGCCGATGGATCTCGGCCAGATCCTCGTCCTTCTTGGCCTTGAAGCGCTTTGCGAGGGCCTCGTCTTCGATCGGCGCGGCGGATTTCTCGTCGTAGATACGCAGAAAGCGCCCGGCCGTCAGCCCGCTCGAGGCCAGCGCGCGCTGCCACGCGGCGACGATGTCCTCGGGGTTGTCCTCGCGCGCGGTGGCGTCCATCTGATTGAGAACAAAAACGAACTTGCTCGCGTCATCACGCTGGATGGTCTTGGCGACCAGATGCTCGAGCGTATCGCGCATCGCCCCCGGCTCGGGATGACGCGCATCGAAGAACACCAGCACCAGATCCGACAGGTCGATGATGCGATCGGTGATGCGCAGCGTGGCGGAGCGCTGGCTGTCGGCATCGAAGCCGGGCGAGTCGAGCAGAATCTTGCCGCGCACATTCTCGGAATGACAGGTGCGCAACTGCAGATAATTGTTGATGCGCTGACCTTCGCCTGCGGCCACATCGTCGATATCACCGCTGATGCGATAGAACGGAAACCGCAGATCCGCATCGAGCGCCGACCCCGGCAACGTGCGCGGCTCGGGATCGTCGCCGTAACAGATCACCGAAAAACGATCGTCCACCGCCTGGTTGCCGGTGCGCTGCAGATCGGTATCCAGATAGCTGTTGATGAAACTCGACTTGCCCGCCGAGAACGTGCCCAGCAACGACACCACCGGCCACCAGGGCACGCGCCGGGTGAAACTGTCGCCGCCCGAGAGCAGGCCCATGCGGCGCGCGATGGCGTCGAGGCGCCGAAACTCGGCGAGCGGTTCCAGCAGGAGCGGATTCTCGCGTTTGAGATGGGCTTCGAGCGAGTCGGTACGGCTCGATGCAGAAGAAGACGACGGCATGGATATCCCCGAAAAATCTGTCGCCGCCGGCGGCGGCAGGGCCTCGATTGAAGGTCTGACATCCTACGCGATCGATCGTGCCGACGACGCAGCGCCGATCGGCTCAGCCCGCGCGCAGATCCCGGCCGGGCATGGCCGGGGCAGCGGCCTTGAGCCGGATCAGGCGGATGCACAGCAGCATGCCCACCAGCAGCAGCGATGCGCTGATTCCGAAAGTCATTCGAAATTCGCCGGTACTGCCGATCAGGGCACCGGCACCGGCCGGGCCCAGCAGCTGACCGCCGGCGAAGAACAGGGTCACGAAGCTGACCGCCAGCGGTGCTTCGTGTGGCGCCACCCGCTCGGTCGACGCCGCCAGCGACGACGTGAACATGCCGGTCACGCAGACGCCGAGGATCAGATAGTGGGCCGCGAAGCTGGTCAGCGTGGGCGCGACTACCGGAATGAGCGTGCTCACGAAGGCCAGCGATACCGCGAGCATGAGGCTGTTGGCGCGCCCCAGCCGATCCGAGATCGTGCCCCATACCGGCCCGAAGACGATGCCCAGCATGCCCATGACCGCGGCCAGCCGCCCGGCGGTGAGCGCGGGCACGCCCGCGTCCAGGGCGAAGCTGTACATGAAGATCGCCTGCACGATATAGGTCATGCCGATGATGCCGTAGATCAGCCCCACCGTGACCACATAGGGATTGCGGAACACGCGCGTCCGGTCGACGCTCGGCATCGAGCCCGCCTGTGCGCTGTGCGGCCGCGGCGGATTACGCAGAAACAGCACGCCCGCGGTCGTGGCGAGCCCGCCCATCACCGCGAACAACGCCCAGGAGATACGCCAGCCGCTGTCCGGATAGGTCTGGGTCAGGTACGGCACCACCCAGCCGGCGGTCATCATGCCGGTGCCCACGCCACTGTTGAGCAGGCCGATGACCAGCCCCCGACGCTGTGGAAACCAGGTCGCGAACAACGAGATCAGCGGGGTGTAGGCAAACGCGGTGGCAAAGCCCAGCACCGTCATCAGCACCAGAATCAATCGGTAGTCGGTGGCCAGACTCAGGCCGGTGAAACCGCCGGTGGCCAGACCCAGGCCGATGAGGATAGACAGCCGCCCGCCGCGGCTGGCCGCCAGCGCGCCGGCGACCATGACCAGCGCGAGATAGCCGAGCGCGGTCGCGGTGCCGAGGCGCCCGGCCTGCTCGTAGCTCAGATCCAGCGCCTGGCGCATCGGCGGCAGGATCAGCCCGAACGACAGCCGCGCCAGCGCTACGGTCACCAGGGTGACCAGCATGCCACTGGCGATCATCAGCACCGACGATCGTTTCATGCGGGTCATGCGCCGGGGCCCCTACCTTGAGTACGACCGCTGTCATGCATCGCCGGCACGTCCCCTCCTCATAAAGTGGAATATTGTTTTACTTGTTGCATGGTCGATCATACGCAAATATGGACCTGCTCCGTCGAGCTCCATGAAACAACTCGAAAAACAACGACCGCGAGGAAAAACCGATGGCGACCGAGCCGCTCAACATCGTCTGGCAGCCTGATCAAGCGCGCATCGAGCGCAGCCGCATGTACGACTACATGCAGTGGCTAGCCGAACGCGAGGGGCGCCGCTTCGACGATTTCGCCACCCTCTGGCAGTGGTCGGTCGACAACCTCGAGGCCTTCTGGGCCTCGATCTGGGACTACTTCGACGTGCCGCATTCCGCCGGCTACGCGCGGGTGCTGGACCGGCATACCATGCCCGGCGCGCGCTGGTTCGAGGGCGCGCGCCTGAACCTCGCCCAGCAGGCGTTTCGTTTCCATCACGGCGAGGCCGGCGAGCGCCCCGCCATCCTCTCGCGCTCGGAAGTGCGCGGCCTGGAGACGCTGTCCTGGAACGAATTCCGCCGCCAGGTCGCCTCCTGTGCGGCGGCGCTGCGCGCGATGGGGGTGACGCCCGGCGACCGCGTGGTCGCCTATCTACCCAACGTGGCGGAAACCGTGGTTGCCTTCTATGCCTGCGCCAGCGTCGGCGCGATCTGGTCGAGCTGTTCGCCCGATATGGGCACGCGCAGCGTGCTCGATCGCTTCCACCAGATCGATCCGAAGGTGATGATCACGGTCGACGGCTATCGCTACGGCGGGCGCGACTTCGACCGCATGGACGTGGTGCGCGGCCTGCGGGACGCCCTGCCTACCCTCGAGCACGTCGTGCTGCTGCCCTATCTCGACGGCAATGCGAGCCTGCCCGGCAGCCGCGACTGGGCCACGCTGGTGGACGCCGATCCCGAAATCGAGTTCGCCCAGCTGCCCTTCGATCATCCGCTCTGGATCGTCTACTCCTCCGGCACCACCGGCATGCCCAAGCCGATCGTGCACGGCCACGGCGGTGCCCTGCTGGAAAGTCTCAAGGGCCACGGCCTGCATCTGGACCTGGGCCCCGAGGATCGCTTCATGTGGTTCACCACAACCGGCTGGATCATGTGGAACTCGCAGATCGGCGGCCTGCTGGTGGGCGCGACCATCTGTGTCTACGACGGCAACCCCGGCCATCCCGACCTGGGCACCCTCTGGCGCTTTGCCGAGGAAACGAAGATGACCTTCTTCGGCGCCGGCGCGGCCTACTTCAGCGGCTGCCGCAAGGCCGGTCTCGAGCCGGCGCGTATGGCCGACGTCAACCGGCTGCGCAGCGTGGGTTCGACCGGCTCGCCGCTGCCCGAGGATGTTTATGTCTGGCTCAGTGAACAGCTGGGCTCGGATGTACAGATCGCCGCGATCAGCGGCGGTACGGATATCGCCGCGGCCTTCGTCGGCGCCTGCCCGATCATGCCCGTGGTCGCCGGCGAGATGCAGTCGCGCGGGCTCGGCATTGCCGCCTACGCCCTGGACGAGAGCGGCAACCGGCTCGACGACGCGGTCGGCGAACTGGTGGTCACGGAGCCGATGCCGTCGATGCCGCTGTATTTCTGGAACGACGAAAACGGCGCGCGTCTGCACGACAGCTATTTCGATACCTACCCGGGCCTTTGGCGCCACGGCGACTGGATTCGTATCACCCCCAGAGGCGGCGCGGTGATCTACGGCCGCTCGGATACCACCATCAACCGCCACGGCGTACGCATGGGCACCAGCGAGATCTATGCCGTGGTCGAGGACTTCGACGACATCCTCGACAGCCTCGTGGTGGATCTCGAATACCTGGGCCGCGAATCCTGGATGCCGCTGTTCGTGGTCATGCGCGAGAACGCCGCGCTCGACGCCGACCTGGTCGAGCGCATCAAGGCCGCGATCCGCACCACCCTGTCGCCCCGCCACGTACCCAACGACATCATCGCGGTGGCGGAAATCCCGCGCACGCTCACCGGCAAGAAGATGGAACTGCCGGTCAAGAAGCTGCTGCTCGGCATGCCGGCCGAACAGGTGGTCAACCGCGATGCCATGAGCAATCCAGGCAGCCTCGACTACTACATCGGCCTGGCTCAGGCGACGCCCGAACAGCGACCGGTCCGGCACCGCTGATCGCCAACGGCAGCCAGCCGCAAGCTAACTTCCGAAGGCGACCTGATGGAGCAGCCGCCCCGGCATGAACGCAAAGGCACCGGCGCCGATCAGGGCAAACACGAACAACGAGATCATGGTGCGGCGGTGGACGCGCACGTCGTGGCGGCGCGCGGCTCGCACGGCCAACACCAGCATCGCCAGCGTGAACAGCGACAGTAGATGAATCGGGCTCCAGATGCCGATCATCCGGATCTCGTGAATGAACAGTGACGAGCCGGCGGTGATCGTCATCAGCCCGACCCAGAGCCAGCCGCTGCGCCGGTGCAAGGGACTGCCGCGTTCGAGCGAAAACTGCGCAAGACCCAGCCCCAGGGCCAGCACGGCGGCCAACAGATGCAGCTGAATGACCCACGACGCAGCAAGCAGCGGTTGCAGCAAGACATCTCCTCGACGAGAGACTTGTGCATCGATACGAGGGCGTGTTGCCGTTTGGCCCGACGCCGCGCCAGCGGCCGCCCGAATATATTCGAGCTCTGCAAGACAAGGCGCAGTGCGCGTCGTGTAGCCGAGCTACATGAGCGTGCTGCAACGCCGTATTGCAGGAAAATGGACGCTGTCCCGAAGGGTTGCGGCCCAAAATCGGACCATACGGCGTTGCGCGGTTTGACCCTAGGATGACTAGGGTCGGCACCCCGCGCCTTGTCTGGCCCGATTTTGGGGTGCAACGCGGCGCCGCGCCAAGCAGCAACACGCCCTGGCGCAGCGTCTGGGGTTGGCCAATACGACCAACCGGCGGTGATCGAGGGCAACACACGGCAGGGTTTTGGCCCCGCCGCGCACCGGTCCGCAAGCACGGTTCAGCCGGTGATCTTCTGATGCAGCCGGTTCATGCCGCCGATCCAGCGATCGTAGTCCGAGGTCTTGCGGCGCATGTATTCCAGCACCTGCGGATGCGGCAGGATCAGAAACGTTTCCTCGCGCAGCCCTTCCACAACGACGTCGGCCAGTTCTTCCGGCTCCATCATGCCATCGACACTGGCCGCGGCGGTGCCGCTGCCGGTATTGTCGGTCATCGCCGTACGCACGGCCTGCGGGCAGAGCATGGATACCTTGATGCCTTCGTGGGCATGGCTGAGCGCGACCCACTCGCCGAAGCCGATCGAGGCATGCTTGGTCACCCCGTAGTAGGCCGACCCGATCTGGTTGAGCAGCCCCGCCGCAGACGCGGTATTGAGCAGATAGCCGCCGCCTCGCGCCACCATGCGCGGCACCAGTGCGCGCGCGGCGTGCACATGCGACATGACGTTGATCTCCCACACCCGCTGCCAGTCTTCGCTGGGCCTGCTCAGGTCACAGGCGCCGGAGATGCCGGCGTTGGAGCAGAACAGATCGATCGGGCCGATGTCGGCCTCGGTGGTCTCGACCAGTGTCACGATCTCGGCTTCGCGCGATACATCGACGGTTTTGGCGATGCCGTCGACTTCGGCGGCGACTTTTTCCACGTTATCGCCATTGATATCCGCCAGCACCAGCTTGCGCGCGCCCTCGGCGTGAAAACGATGCGCCAGGGCACGGCCGATACCGCTGCCGGCACCGGTAATGACGACTATCTTGTCTTTCAATTCCATCGGTATTTCCTTATTGCTTTACTGCGTTAGGCGTTAGGCGTTAGATACTGGCGAAAACAGCCTTGAGTCGAGCGCCGCATTGGTCGAGGCATTCGCGGGCCTTGTCGAGCATGCCGGGCATATTGATGAAGCCGTGAATCATGCCCGGATAATGCAGATGCTCGGAGGCGATGCCGTGCGCGCACAGTTTGTCGTGGTAGGCGATATCCTCGTCGCGCAACGGATCGTAGCCCGCGGATATCACCAGCGCCGGCGGCAGACCGCTCAGATCCTCGGCCCGTAGCGGCGACGCGTAAGGGTCGTCGGCCGCCGCCGGCGCGCCGCTGAAGTAATGGTCCATGAACCAGTCGAGCAGCGGCTTGGTCAGGCGATAGCCGCTGGCCAGCTCGGTATGCGAGGCGTGACTGCGGCTCTTGTCGGTGCCGGGATAGATCAGCAGCTGATAGACGAAGGCCGGGCCGCCCTCGTCGCGTGCCTTCAGGCACATCACGGTGGCGAGATTGCCGCCGGCGCTGTCGCCGCCCACGGCGATCGCATCGGCACGCCCACCCAACGCCGTCGCGTTGTCGGCAATCCAGTTCACCGCCGCCCAGCAATCGTCCACCGGCTCGGGATAGGGGTGCTCGGGCGCCATGCGGTAATCCACCGACACCACGATGCAATCGCCGGCCAGTGCCAGATAACGACAGGGCACATCGTGGCTGTCGCGGCTGCCGATGACATAGCCGCCGCCGTGGATATAGATCAACATCGGCAACGGCTGATCGCCGGGCTCGCGCGGCACATAGACCCGCAGCGGTATCGGCCCCAGCGGGCCCTCGGCCTGGGTATCGCGCACCGAAAAGACCGCCGGCGGCTCACCGCCGGTGATCGCGGTGCCGCGCTCGTACTGCAGCCTCGCGTCGGTCGGCGACAGCGTTTCCAGCAGCGGCAGGCCGCTTTGCTCGGCGGCCTCGAGAACACGGGCGGCCTGTGGATCGAGGGTCATATCTGCTCCTTGAGTAAAAAACACACTGCCGGGCTGCCGTCGAGACAAGTCCGTGCACCGACATTTCCAGAATAAACGACATCTCGAAAACAATACCGACGCGCCGGCAGGTCATGGCAACCGCAGACAGCCGAACATGCCGCGCACGGGGATCATGTCACGTCGCAACGTCGGATTCGCGCGCACTGCAGCCTATCCGGACGATGCATGAATACTGCAACAAAGAACATGGGCACACTCCGGGATCCACGGCAATCGATTGCCGTTACTGGCGTTCGCGGCCAAGGCGACAACTGACATCGGGTTTCGCCCACCACCTGCAAGCGGCCCGACGGCCGCAAAAGTTGCGCGCGTCCAGGGCATGGGCGAAATTTATCCGGGAGGGGGGATATTTCAGGGTACGAGCATCACTGTTCTGGACAAGAATCTGCTTCTGCAGCTGGAGATGATCGCGGCACTGCCCGATCCGGTGTTCGTTCTGACCGAGAGTGGACGCTACGCGGCCCTGATCGGAGGGCGCGATCGCTCCACGTATCACGACGGCTCCTGCCTGGTCGATTTCAGCCTCTACGACGTCTTGCCGCGCGCCAAGGCCGACTGGTTTCTGGACGAGATTCGAATCACCCTGCGGGAGGACTGCCTGCGCATCGTCGAGTACGTGCTGTCCGCCGACGATGTCGAAGGCGTGGACGCCAGCGACGGGCCCGACGGCGATCTGTGGTTCGAAGGCCGCGTGCAACCGATGCCGTCACGCGTCGACGGCGAGCGGGCCGTGCTCTGGGTGGCGAGCAATGTCTCCAGACGGCATGCGCTCGAGTCGGCGCTGCAACGCCTGAGCGAAACCGACGAGCTGACCGGCGTGCACAACCGGCGCAAGCTGATCAAGACACTGGACGACCGGCTGCACGATGCCCGGACCGGCACCGAGACATTCGCCCTGCTCATCGTGGATATCGATCACTTCAAGAAAGTGAACGACACCTGGGGCCATCTCGCCGGCGATTGCGTGCTCAGGCAATTCGCGCAGCTGTGCGCCGACCTGCTTGGGGAACGCGGCTTCATCGCCCGCATGGGGGGCGAGGAATTCGCCATCGTGCTGGCGCCGTGTTCGGCGGCGCAAGCCATGGCCGCCGCCGAACAGATCCGTGACCGGGTGGCCTCGCAGCATTTTCAGCTCGACTGCGGCACGCGCCTGTCGATCACGGTCAGCATCGGCATCAGCATCGTGCAGCCGGATTATCGACATACCGACGATATGATCCGCGGCGCCGACGATGCGCTCTATGCAGCCAAGAAGAATGGCCGTAACGCCATCGAGATCCAGTCACCGCCCCAGGCGCAGTCTGCAGGCCAGCACTCCGGAATCGCGGGTTAGACAGCCGCCGGCGCGCACCCTGCGCCAACGGCATCGATACGCAGGCACACCTCAGGAGCCCTGGTCGAGACCCGCCAGGAACGACTCGATCGCGGCGTTAACCGGCTCGGGGTGGGTCAGGTTGGCGGCATGGCCACCGGGTACGACGACGAGCTCTGCCGACGCCAGCCCGGAAGCCAGCTGCTCGGCGCGCGCCATGGGAATCGCGGCGTCGGCGTCGCCGTGCACGACCAGCGCCGGCTGTTGGATTTGCCGGATCCTGTCGCTGATGTCATCGCGCGCCACCAGGGTCTGAAAACAGGCGCCCAGATTATGGGCCTGCCAGCCGCGCCATTTCTGCTGCCATGCGGGCGTGCCCGACCAGCCGTCGCCGAGGATGATCTGCGCGATGGTGTCGGCGATGTCGTCCGGCAGGCCCTGCCCGGCCCAGGTTTCGATCATCTGCGCGTAGCCGGCGGTCTTTTCCGGATCCTCAAGGCCGGCCTGGGTATCCATCAGGATCAGTGCGCGCACCCGCTGTGGATGCATCAGCGCGCACCGCAGGGACAGAAAACCGCCCTGACTCATGCCGGCCAGAATGGCAGTGTCGAGACCCAGATGATCCAGCAACCCGACCAGATCGTGGGCGGAATCGTAGTAGCTGAACGCGGTGATCTCGTCGCCGGCGGTCTGGCCGTGGCCGCGCTCGTCCCAGCTGATGCAGCGATAGCGATCACGCAGTGCGGCGATCTGCGGGGCGAACATCTCGTGGTCCATCAGCAGGCCGTGCGAGAACACGATCACCGGCCCGCTGCCGCCCGTGTCCTCGTAGTAAAGATTCTGCCCGTTGACCGTGGCAAAAGACATCGCACTCTCCGTCGTTATCGCTTGCTTGTTTTCCGTCGACGCCGGCCACCGTGTGCGACCGATCTGCTCGCCCTACGGGCCGGCCGGATGGCGGCCATGCTCGCAGTGATAATCCGACAGGTCGAGCTTTGCCGTGGCGCGCCGGAAGCTGAAGGTGAAGCCCGGCCAGTTCACGGTATTGCGCCCGGCTGCGTTGCGATACCAGGAGGTACAGCCGCTTTGCCAGACCGTGCGCGCAAGCGCGTGCTGGATCCTGGCGTCGAAATCCGCCTCGCGATCGCGGCGCACATCGAGGCTCGCGATATCGCCGGCGCACAGCGCCTGAACGCCCTGCAGCACGTAGCAAATCTGTGATTCGAGCATGAAGATGATCGAGTTGTGCGCCAGATTGGTATTCGGACCGTAGAGCATGAAGAAGTTAGGAAACCCGCTGACGGTAATGCCCTTGTAGGCCCGCGCGCCGGCCTGCCATGCGGCGTTGAGATCATGCCCGCCACGGCCGGCGATGCGCATCGGTGCGAGAAACTCGGTGGCCTTGAAGCCGGTGCCATGGATGAGCACGTCGACCGGATGGCGCTTGCCGTCCATGGTGACCACGGCATCGCGCTCGATACGCTCGATCGGTTCGGTGACCAGATCCACGGTCTCGCGATCGATGGCCGGATACCAGTCGTTGGACAACAGAATGCGTTTGCAGCCGATCGGGTAGTCCGGCATCAGGCGCCGACGTTTGTCGTCGTCGCGCATCTGGCGGCGGGCGTGGCGTTGCGCCATCAACGCAAACGGCTTGAGCAGTGCGGACCAACGCGTGAACGCCAGCGCCCGGCCCTCGTTCTTCCAGTAGATCGCCGTGCGATAAAGCCGGGCCAGCAGCGGCCAGCGCGCGAAGCGCCGTTTCGCCTTGGCGCTGAACGCGCCGTCGGACTTGGACATCACCCAGGCGCCGGCGCGCTGGAACACCTGCGTGTGCGCCGCCCGATCCACGACTTCGGGCACGAACTGGATCGCGCTCGCGCCGGTGCCGATCACCGCGACCCGTCGCCCGGCGAGATCGACGTCGTGATCCCAGCGCGCTGAATGAAACGCCGGGCCGGCGAAATCGTCGACACCGGGAATCGCCGGATACGCCGGCTGATTGAGCTGACCGCAGGCGGTGATCAGGATGCCGGCCTCGATCGTCTCGCCGGCGCGCGTCGTGATCACCCAGCAATACCGGGCCTCGTCGTACGCAGCCGCGACGACCTCGGTGCCGAAACGGATATGCGGATACAGATCGCGCCGCTCCGCGCAGTCTTCGAGGTAGGCCAGAATCTCGGGCTGACGTGCAAACTTGCGCGACCAGTCGGGCTTGGGTTCGAAGGAAAACGAATACAGATGCGATTCCACGTCGCAGGCCGCGCCGGGATAGCTGTTGTCGCGCCAGGTGCCGCCCACCGCATCGTTCTTCTCGAGCAGGGTGAAGTGGTCGATGCCGGCTTTCTTGAGCTGAATCGCCATGCCCAGACCGCCGAAGCCGGTGCCGATGATCACGATATGAGGCGCGCTCTGCGATGACGAATGAATGGCTGGCATGAAAGCGTTTTTCCGTAGCTGAAGCGGCCCGACGACGGGCACACTAGTCTCGATCGATCGGCGGCGACCCGACGACTAAGCGCGCCCCAGCGACAGTACCGCATCCCGGCGTCGGCGCTGCGGCGATCAACACGCCTGTTTGCGCGTCGTCGATCGTAGTTCACGCGGCCGGCTGAGCCGGCTACTGGCAAACCAGGCGGCGAGTCGTGGATAATAAAAAAACGGTTCGGACGGCTCTCACAAGCAATCAACTGCCAGGTTCGACCGCAGGCAGCGGTCGATGCAAATCGGCGCTGGCGAACGGAACCGGCTCGAACGCGAAGGCATTCACGCCCTCGACGCAGGCGATATTGATCCCGAACTCGGCCGGATTGCTGCGTCTTTTATGATGCGTGTGCACGCCGCATTGGCTACAGAAGAAATGCTCGGCGACCTTCGTGCCCCAGCGATAGACGGACAGCATGTCCTTGCCTTCGACCACGGCCAGATTCGCCCTCGGCACGCTCGCCATCACATAGCCCTTGCGGCTGCACATCGAGCAATCGCAGCGCCGGATGTTGCGCAGCCCGTGTTCGAACTCGATTTCCAGCACGACCGCACCGCAATGGCAGGTCGCTTTTCTGAGCTGACTCATGGCTCCCCTCCTTGTTCTAGGCCTGGCCGCGCGCCACACCCGTCAACCACTTCGCTTGCTGGCGGCTTTACAGGCCCGGCTGCAGAAACGCACTTGGGCCCAATCACGCGCCCACTTCCTGCGCCAGGCGAACGGCCGGCCGCAGTGGACACAGATCTTTTCGGGCAAGTCTGCCTTCTTGCGCATACGGGCCATGGCAACCGCTACGAACCCGCCGTTCTATACGGATGCTAGGTGGGCTCGAGCGATCGCGCTCAGGCGTAGCGCAGCACGTCTTCGCCGTGCAGTCGATGTTTGGTATCAACAAAGCCCAGGCGTTCGTAGAGCCGCCGCGCGGGCATGTTGTCCGGCGTCAGGCTGATGAGGATCGGCGCGTCGGGTTGTTCGCCCTTCAGCGTGTCGATGATCGCCTGCAGCGCGCGAGCACCGTAACCGCCGCCCTGCCAGCGACGATCAATCATGAACCGGGGAATGCTGTAGGTATGAGTCGCCGGATGCCATTCGAACATGACAAAGCCGATCATCTGCACGCCTGCATAGATGCCCATCGGCGTGCATCGCGGCTCGACGTACGCTTCGGCGAGCGAATAGAGATTGCTTGCGAGCTTGCGGGCCTGCTCGGGCTCGAGCTCCAGATGAATACAGGTCTGCCAGTTGCGCGTATCGATCGCGCGCAGCGTGACCGGCAGGACGCCATCGCTCGGGGTATCGCTGTCGACGGCGCGGCTCATTCCATGTCCGCGAAGGCCGATTGATGAAACTCGGCGATCTCGGCGACTTCCTCCATGCCCGCTTCACGCGGCACGGCGGGTTCACCGCCGGCCATCACCTCGAGTACGCGACGCGTGCACTTGGCCAGCGTATCGGGGTTGTAGCCGCCCTCCAGGGCCATGATCAGGCGACCGTTGCAATGCTGATCGGCCAGGCGTTGCACGATGCCGGTAAGTGCGCTGTAGCCGTCGTAGCTCAGCTGCAGACACAGCTCGGAGCGGTGCGCGTCCATGCCCGCGGAGACCAGAATCAGCTCCGGCTTGAACCACTCCGCGGCCGGCACGAGGATATTCTCGAACGCCGCGACCATGGCCAGATCGCCCGCATCCTCGGGCAACGGCACGTTGACCGTGGTGCCCTCGCCCAGTCCATCGCCGATCTCTTCCATATCGCCGGTGCCGGGATAGAACGGCGCGGCGCGATGGGTATCGAAGAACAGCACGCTCGGATCGGCGGCGAAAATATCCTGGGTGCCGTTGCCGTGGTGCGCATCCCAATCGATGATCAGGACACGTTCGACGTCCCACTGGAACTGGGCATGGGCGGCGGCGACGGCGATGTTGTTGAACAGACAGAAGCCACGCGCACGCACCGCGTTGGCATGATGGCCCGGCGGGCGGCTGATTACGAACGCGGACTGGGCGCTGCCGTCGAACACGGCATCGACCGCCGCGATCGCCGAACCGGCGGCTACTTCCGCCGCATCCAGGCTACCGGCCGATATGGCGGTGGTATCGACATCCAGCCAGGCCTGCTTGCCTTCGAGTTCGTAGAGACTTTCCAGATACGACGTCGTGTGCACGCGCGCCAGCTGTTCCCGCGTGGCGGGCTGGCCGCTTGTCATGCGCACGCCCGGCACCGGTTCCGCCAGCAGCAGGTCATTGACCGCCGTCACCCGGCCCGGGTGTTCGGGATAACTCCACTTGGTATCGACCCCCAGGCCGAGTCCGTCGAGGATGCCGCGGATGCGTTTTTCCATGCGGCCGGGCAGAAATGCCTCCTCGGCCTCGGGCCGGTGCAACAGCACCCGCTCGTCGTAGATCACCAGTACGTCTCGATCGCCTATCACAAACAATCTCCTGCATAGGACGCCTCGCAGCATAGCGGGCAAGACATCGAATAGCGATATTCACGCGCTTTCAGGGCCTGTATTCGTTTCTCGAATCCGGTATCAGCCGTCATGGCTGGCCCGGCGACGTCCCAGATCTCGGCATAGACCGAATTCGAACGATTTTTCCGTAATCCAGCTCGTCCACACACCACGCGCATGGTGATTTATGCGGATAGCCTGCCGTGCCGATCGGCGAGACCATCAGCCATCCGAGCCTGCCCGGACGTATGTCCCGGCCCGGCCATACCACCGCCCGTCAAAAGTAGCCGCCCATGTCTGCAGAATCCACCGCCAACGACGCCCTGTTCCGGCGCCGCGGCCTGTTCGTGGCGCTGATCACGATCGCCACCCTGATTTTGATCGGCTTCCTCTGGGCCATTTCTTCGGCGCTGTTGCTCGTGTTCGCGGCCTTTCTCGTCGCGGTAGCGCTAGACGGCCTGGGCCGGCTGCTGCAGCGACTCCTGCCGATCTCCCGGCATCTTGCCGTCATCGTGACCTCGGCCGCGCTGGCGATCGGGCTCGGCGCGGCATTCGCCCTGGGCAGCATGAACGTCGTCGCCCAGGCGCCGCAGCTGCAGAAACAGGTTTCGCAATCCATCGATCAGATCTCCGCCCAGTTCAAGAGCTATCAGGTCGCCCAGAACCTGCTCGACGAAGCCGGGGGCGACGCAACCCAGAGCGGCAGCTCGGCCAACAAGCTGAGTACTCAGCTCACCCACGAACTGTCCGATGCCGCCTCGCTCACCGTGACTACCCTCACCGACTTCTTCCTGATCGTGATCATCGGCCTCTATCTCGCCCTCGATCCGCGCCTCTACCAGAAAGGGCTGGTCCGCCTGTTTCCCCCCGACCAGCGACAACGCGTTGCGGATATCGGCAATGAGGCCACCAACGCCGTGCGCCGATGGCTTACCGGGCGCTTTGTCTCCATGACCGTCGTCGGCGTGGTCAGCGCGATCGGCCTGGCGGTGATCGGCATCCCCTTCGCGCTATTGCTCGGGCTGATCGCCGGACTGCTGACCTTCGTGCCCTACCTCGGCGCCATCGTGTCCGCGGTGCCCGCGCTGCTGGTCGCCGGCCTGCACGGCTACAACGCGCTGATCTACGTCGCCGTCCTCTATCTGAGCCTACACATCGTCGAAGGCTATGTGCTCGCCCCGCTTATTCAGAAACGCGCTGTCTCCATCGCCCCCGGCTTTCTGCTGATCGCGCAGACGCTCGGCGGTGCCATCGCCGGCTTGCTCGGCATCGCGCTCGCCACACCAATTGCCCTGGTGATCGCGGTCATCGTGCAGTTGGCCTATGTACGCGATGTGATTGGTGAGGAGCCGCATTTGCCGGGTGCGGAGGGTTAGCGGGTAGCTGTTGGAAGGGTATTCGGGGCGCTTCGATATATGGCGAACGCGAGGGTGTGCGGGATTTAGCGTAGACAAATGTGGCAATGCAAGACATGACCCCGCATACCCGCACATAAAGGCTCGGGC
This sequence comes from Salinisphaera aquimarina, assembly GCF_042643355.1. Classification (NCBI taxonomy): domain Bacteria; kingdom Pseudomonadati; phylum Pseudomonadota; class Gammaproteobacteria; order Salinisphaerales; family Salinisphaeraceae; genus Salinisphaera; species Salinisphaera aquimarina. The sequence goes on along the minus strand of NZ_JBHRSS010000010.1, from coordinate 35,278 downwards.
CAAAAGTGCCCAACCAGAAGCCGGATATGCGATCGCAACCGTTCTTCGGACTTCTAGAACGTCAATCGTCGACTCTACCTCTTGCGGGAGGCGTCCATATGCGATCTGTTAGCTTTCATTTCTATCTGACTTTTCAATCATCAGACTAGAGGGTTGAAATTTCTCACAAAAAAGAGCAGCCCCAAACCGGAGAGCAAGTGCTACCAAAGCGCCTAGGACGACCGCGGAAGGCGCGAGGCTGGCAGCAACGCACGAGGCAGCGAGGGCACTCATTATTACCTTCTTGTCGTAAAATGCTTTTACGCCTTGTGTCCATTCTTTATATAACTCGCTGTCTGGATCACAAAGCGCGCGCCATACAACCCGTTTCAAAGCAGATTTCGACCGTGTACCAAGTTCCTCAGCCGAGTCCTCCGAAATTGGCGGCGGAAGAGCTTTACGATCAGGTGCTGGGAGCCTGCGATTAAAAACTTCCCTGACCTCTTGCGCGAGATGCAACGATTCTTTCGGCAAAGACCTGCCTAGTTCGATTAGTAGCTCGCCTTCGGACTTATTATTTGTGACAAATTCAATTGCCAATTGCTGCGCTTCTTCTACTGGCAATTGAATTGGCGAATCACTGTGAAGCCCAGCGAGGACGCACTCTTCTTCTAGCCTATTAATAAAGCGCGAATGAAATTGTCTACGCTTCGCGTCCGACTTAATATTTTTTACACGATCAAGCGCCTCCGCCACGAGCGGTTTCGCTAAATTTAGTTTGTTCCGCCTCAAGTAACAAATAGCGAGCAGCGCAGTTGCTTCGAGATATAGGCGTGTTGCGGGGGAAGCTAGCTTCTTCGTTCCGATGAAACCCCTCTCTGCAAAAGAGTATTCACCAGCTTCTAACGCGCATTCATATAGCCAATTTTTTGCCTGAAGAAGCCTCGTAGTATGGCCAGTTGTCCTCAGCAAAACCTGTATTTCGGTGCTGATCTTCTTCGCCGATTTAAAGTCTCCGAATCTAGCGGCGCGACGAAGCTTTGGTTCTAGCTCTCTGAGTTCGAGTTTTTGTTCGTTGGTTAAAGGAGGTGGTTGTGTCATAAAGCTAACGCCAATTCGACGACAAATGTAGGCATAGCACCGCTGAACAATGTCTACCTAACACGCCTATTAGCACGGAACTCATTGATGTTAATAATTCCGCTAAGTGAGTTGTCGTATAACGACAGCGCAGATTACCTACAAGCCAAGGCTTGTCGGCGTCCATCAAGTCCCCCGATTGATGATTGCATACTGCAACCTTCGCATACCTATTCCGAAACGACGACTGACCAAAAGTCGTACTCGATTAGGCGCGAAACTCGGTGAGTCCATATCGGCCAGCGGTTTTGCTGCGGCCCAAGGCGATGAATAATCGCTGGCGAACCTTGGCGTGCGAACGTCGCCCACTGTATCCGCTGAGCTTTCTCAGAATCTGCAAGGCGTTTGCTTTGCAGGGCCAGTACATCGGTTATGCAAGGGTCCAGTCTTTTCGTCGTCTATCGGGCTGAGGTTTCGCGCTGATGCGCGACTCCCTTTCGTTTGCTTGTCCAAATGAAAGGAAGCAAAGCAAAAGACACCCGGCACAGCGCCGGCTACGCCGGTGCACTCCGATGCTCGCACCGAAGGGATGCGGCAAAAACTCACGTCGCTTTGGCGACGCTCAAACACCTTGCCGCACCGGCGCAGTGCGCCGGACACCCATCGCCGCTGCGCGTCTCCGTCGCCGTGCAACGGGGCCCGAATACAGGCAATACGGCTCGGAATCGAGCCTTAGCCGCCACGGAGTGAAATAGGATTGTGCGCCCGTGTTCCTGTCGGATTACGCCTTCGGCTAACGCGACCTACGACGACCCCGACGCGGCTTTAGGCGAGCGCCAGCGAGCTTGCCTGTATTGGGGTCCCCTTGGGCGCAGCGCCGAGCAGTGGAGGCTGAAAGCGGATAGAGACAGCCGGATGTTTGAGCGAAGCGAGTTTCCGGCTGGCCCGCTTTCGGCCGGAGCCGCGCAGGGGACCGATGCGGAGCATCGGCGCAAGACAGGGTGCCCTTTGTGTTGGCTACTTATATTTGGGCAAGCAAATATAAGTTGCTCGCACATCAGTGCGAAACTCAAGTCAATTGACCCCCAGTCGTTGATTCAAAATTCGGTGGTTTCAATCCAATCGCCTTGTGGCACTTACGAGCCCATCGAACCTTTTGTTTCGCACTGCTGTGCGACTCCCTTTCGTTTGCTTGTCCAAACGAAAGGAAGCAAAGGAAAAGACACCCGGCACGGCGCCGGCTGCGCCAGTGCACTCCGATGCTCGCGGCGAAGGGATGCGGCCAGAACTCGGCCCGCTTTGGCGGTCCTCAAACAGGCTGGCCGCACCGGCGCAGTGCGCCGGACACCCATCGCCGCTGCGCGTCTCCGTCGCCGTGCAACGGGACCCGAATACAGGCAGTACGGCTGGGAATCGAGCCCTCGCCGTCACGGAGTCGAAATAGGATCGTACGCCCATGTTCCTGTCGGATTACGCCTTCGGCTAATACGACCTACGAAGATCGCGCTGCGGCTTTAGGTGAGCGACAGCGAGCTTGCCTGTATTGGGTCCCCTTGGGCGTAGCGCCGAGCAGTGGAGGCCGAAAGAGAAAAAGACAGCCGGATGTCTGAGTCGCGCGCAGCGCGGCGAGTTTCCGGCTGCGCCCCAAGTAAAATCTACTAGGCGGCCGGAGCCGCGCAGGGCACCGATGCGAAGCATCGGCGCAAGACAGGGTGCCTTTTGTTTTGGCTACTTTTATTTGGGCAAGCAAATACAAGTCGCTCGCACATCAGTGCGAAACCCCAAGTCGATAGACCCCCGGTCGTTGATTCAAGACTCGTCGGTTCGGCGCCACGAGTCTTTTGGCACTCACGAGTTTGACCAAACTTTGGTTTCGCGCTGTAGCGCGACTCCCTTTCGTTTGCTTGTCCAAATGAAAGGAAGCAAAGCAAAAGACACCCGAATTACGCGCCGGCTAACGCCGGTCCACTGCGATGCTCGCACCGAAGGGATGCGGCAGAACTCGGGCCGCTACGCAGCCCTCGGACATGCTGCCGCATGAAGCGGCCCTTCGGTGCTGCGCTTCTCGTCGCTCCAGACGGGGCCCGAATACAGGCACGACCCCGGTTGGCGCGCCGTCTGTATTCCCTCCCCCTTGGGCGCAACTCCGAGCAGTCGAGGCGGCAAGAGAAAACGACAGCCGGATATATGAGTCACGTACGGCGCGGCGAGGTTTCGGTTGGGTAGTCTCGGCGAACTGGACGCTCCCCGTTCTGCAGACCTCGGTCAGGAATCGCTAACGTTGGTATCAGTTTCCGGATGGAAAAGGCGTGACGGCGCCAGCGGCCGCAGTTCCGAACGCGCATCGCTCTGGCGGGCGACCTCGCGCTCGATTTCGCTGACGTAGAACCAGACCTCGCGGTCCTTGTCGTCGAAACCCATATCGAAGGCCACGCCGACGTGCATGCAGACGCCGCTCTCGTCAGCGGTGACATGGATCACACGGCTGTAAGCCTCGAAGGTCTCGCCGTTGGGGAAACGGGCGCATAGCTGATACAGCGCGTCGCCCGGCGCCAGCGCAACCGCCTGGGCCATCGGCAGGCTGAGCAGACAGCCGCGTACCGACAGATCGCACAGCACGCCGGTCCGGCAGTCATCGGCGCTCGCGCGCAATGCGACTTCGACCCGCGTGCCCTCTCCGAGCACGGCCCGGAAGTAGCTGCGGTGCTGGGACTGCGTCATTGCCGCCGGCAACCAGCAACGCAGCGCCAGTCGGTCTTCGCGACGAATGACCTGCCTGCTGCGGGTGGGTGTGGTGACCAGGGCCGATGTGCTTTGCAACGCATGCAGCACGAAGGCGCGGTCCTCCGCCAGCGCACCTTCGACATCGCCGAGGCTGGTGATATCGATGAGAAACGTGCCCAGCGAACGGTCGACCGAGACCACCGATACCGGGTAGTGAATCCGGGTGTCCTCGAAACACAGCGTGACCTCGTGACTATGGCGCGTCAGAGTGACGAAGGTATCGACGATGTCGTCATAGCGGCCGATGGTCGTGTATCGATCGGTTTCCATGCACAGGTTCCGGAGCGATGGGTAAGCAGAACGCTTTTGCCGTTCATCGGCCGGATTCGTTGCAGCTTGAACACAATCGGCCGGCAGCCCGCATCGACCCGGTCAGCGGCCCGCCACTCCATGCGCCGGGCGCGCTCGTGACCGGTCTGGCCGCGTGCACCACCTGCGCCGATGCACCAGGCATCGGCGTTCAAGACAGGCGCTAGGCCGGGGCGTCTGCCTTCAGGCGTTCACGCATCGCCAGCGTGACCTGCATGGTCTCGAGTCGCGGTACGGATACCTCGAGCCGCTGGGCCATGGCGACGACATTGCCGAGAATGGCCTCGATTTCCATCGGCCGGCCGGCCAGATAATCCAGCGCCATGCTGTTCTTGTAGGCCGACATCTTGCGGGTGCCGGCGATGTTCTTGTCGATGGCATCGTCGGGCAGCGGATGGCCGTCGGCCGCCGCCACCGCCTTGACCTCGGCCATCATCGCGCGCACGAGCGCTTCGCCGCCGGGGGTATCGAGCATGGTGACGGTATCCGCGCCGCCGGCCAGCACCGACAGCGGATTGAACGGCGTGTTCCACAGGCTCTTGCGCCAGCGCTCGGCGACCACCTGCTCGGCGAGCTGGACCTTGATGCCGCCCTCGACCAGCAGCGTCTCGAGCGCGCGGCAATCATCGCTGATGCCCTGCGGCCAGGCGCCGAAGGTGAGCTGACCGAACGCCTTGTGCTCGATCACCCCCGGCTCCATGCGGCTGACCGCGATGAAGGCCAGACAGCTGATCAGCGGGTTGTTCGGGAACGCGTCGGCGACCGCCGGTTCGATGTTGATGCCGTTTTCGATCAGCACGATACGGGTGCCCTCACCGACCCAGGGCTCGAGCAGCGCGGCGCGGTCCACGGTGGGCAGCACCTTGACACAACAGATGACGTAGTCGGCCGTCTGCTCGGGCGTGTCGCCATCCCGGTAGACATGGTCCGGCCGGTAGGACAGATCGCCCAGCGGACTGCTGATCGAAAAGCCGTTGGCATGCACGGCGTCGTATTCCGAGCGCAGCACGACGCTGACCCGACAACCGGCGCGTTTCAGGATGGCGCCGTAGAAACTGCCGATTGCACCGGCACCGACGATCAGGACATGGGGTTTATCTGCCATTGCACGATTCCTTGCACGTTGGCGCCGGCCTGACGGACGCCGCAAACAAAACGGCCGGCATGAGGATGCCGGCCGTGCTTTTCTTCATCCTGTCTCGACGCCGCGCTGTCAGGCGACGTCCTGCCCGGCCAGGGTCATGTCACGCAGCAGCGCCATATGATATTCGCGATCGCCCAGGTAGTGGTCGATCATGACGATGCGCTTGGCGTAGTGGGAGATCGACGACTCGTCCATCATGCCCATGCCACCGAACAGCTGGATGGCTTCCTCGGCGACCTTGCGACCGGCCTTGCCGACCATCGCCTTGGCGGCGGACAGACGCTGGCGACGCTCGATCTCGGGGCTGTCCAGCGAGCAGGCGGCCCACAGGGTGAGCGAGCGCACTTTCTCCAGCGCCATGCGCATGTCGACCATGCGATGCTGCAGCGCCTGGAAGCTGCCGATCGGCACGCCGAACTGCTTGCGGTCCTTGAGATACTGCAGGGTCAGATCGCAGGCCACTTCCATGGCGCCCGAGGCTTCCGCGCACAGGGCGACGATGCCGCGGTCGATGGCATATTGCAGCGCATCGGCGGCCTTGCCCTCTTCGCCCAGCAGCGCGTCGCTGCCAACGGTGACGTTGGCCAGGGTGATCTCGGCGCCGCGGTGGCCGTCGATGGTGGGATAGCCGCGACGGCTGACGCCCTCGGCGTCGGCATCGACGATGAACGCGCTCAGGCCGTCGGCCGAATCGATGTCGCCACTGCTGCGGGCGATCACGATCAGCTTGTTGGCGGTATCGCCGTTGAGCACGACCGACTTGGCGCCGTTGAGGGTGTAGCCGTCGCCCGACTTCTCGGCGGTGGTCTCGATCCAGTGCGGATCGTAGCGACCGGCGGCTTCATAGCAGGCCAGCGCGTAGCGGGTTTCGCCGCTCAGTATCGGCTCGATCAGCGCGGCCTTGCGGGCGTCGTCGGCGATCGCGTCGATGAAGGTGCCCGAGAGCACTACGCTCGACAGATACGGCTCGACCACCAGGCCGCGGCCGAAGCCTTCGGCAACGACCATCAGCTCGGCACCGCCGCCATCGAAGCCACCGGCGGCCTCGGAGAACGGCACGCCCAGCAGGCCCAGCTCGGCGAACTGGTTCCACAGGTCGGCCGAGAAGCCGGTGTCGGAGTTGACGATCTTCTCGCGCGCGTCGAAGTCGTACTGGTCGGCCACAACGCGGTCGACCATGTCCTTGAGCATGCGCTGCTCGTCACTGTAGGTAAAATCCATTGTCTGTTCCCTTGTCCGGCGCCGGTCCTAAAGACCGAGGATCGCCTTGGAGATGATGTTCTTCTGGATCTCGTTGGAGCCGCCGAAGATCGAGAGCTTGCGCAGGTTGAAATACGTCGGTGACGCGGGGCCGGCGAACTCGGGGCCCACCATCTCGTCTTCTTCCGCGATGAACGGCAGCGCATAGGGGCCGGCCGCTTCTCGATAGAGATCGGAGATCGCCTGACGCACTTCCGTGCCCATGATCTTGAGAAACGAGCTTTCCGCGCCCGGCACGCCGCCGGCTTCGGCCGCCGCCACCGTGCGCAGGTTGGTCATCTCGACCGCCATCAGCTCTATTTCCAGATCGGCGAGGCGCTCGGCGAAGCTGGGCTGCTCGATGAGCGGCTTGCCCTGCACCATCTGGGTACGGGCGATGTCCTTGAGATCGGCCAGCGCGGCCTTGGAGATACCCACGCCGGCGATGCCGGTACGCTCGAAGGTGAGCAGGTACTTGGCACAGGTCCAGCCCTTGTTCTCCTCACCGACCAGGTTCTCGACCGGCACCTTGACATCGTCGAAGAAGACTTCGTTGACTTCGTGCTCGCCGTCGAGAGTGATCAGCGGACGCACGGTCACGCCCGGGGTGTTCATGTCGATGAGCAGAAAGGAGATGCCTTCCTGTTTCTTGACGTCCGGGTTGGTGCGCACGAGGTTGAACATCATGTTCGCGTGCTGACCGAGCGTGGTCCAGGTCTTCTGCCCGTTGACGATGTAATGATCGCCGTCGCGCACCGCACGGGTCTTGAGACTGGCCAGATCGGAACCGGCGCCGGGCTCGGAATAACCCTGGGCCCACCAGTCCTCGGTCTTGAGGATACGCGGCAGGTAGTAGTCCTTCTGCGCCTGGGTGCCGAACTTCATGATCACCGGGGCGACCATGTTGATGCCGAACGGCAACAGACGCGGGGCACCGGCCTCGGCCGTTTCTTCCTCGAAGATATGCTTCTGGATCGGGCTCCAGCCCGGGCCGCCGTACTCGACCGGCCAGTGCATGGCCAGCCAGCCCTTGTCGCCGAGAATACGGTGCCACTGCACCGTCTCTTCCGGGCTCAGGCGCTCCGACTGCTTGACCTTGTTCGAGATCGTGGCCGGCAGTTTATCGGCCAGAAACGCGCGCACTTCGTCGCGGAAGGCGCGTTCACTTTCGTTGTATTCAATATCCATGTTGGTGTCTCTCTATTACAGGTCGCCGAAACCCTTGCCTTGGCCGGCAAGTTTTTCCAGCAGCGCGGACGGCTTCCACTCGTCTTCGCCGGCTTCCTCGTGGAACTGCTTGATCTTGGCGTAGATCTTGTCGAGACCGACCTGATCCGCCCAGAACATCAGTCCGCCACGATACACCGGGAAGCCGTAGCCATAGATCCATACGATATCGACATCGAGCGGACGCATGGCAATGCCTTCCTCGAGAATCTTGGCGCCTTCGTTGACCATGACGTACAGGCAGCGCTCGAGAATCTCGTCGTCGCTGACATCGCGCGTCTCGATGCCTTTTTCCTTGCGGTACTTCTCGATCTCGGCCGCGGTCACATCGGACGGCCTGGGCGTACGATCGCCTTCGGCGTAGTCGAACACGCCGCCACCGGTCTTCTGGCCCCAGCGCTTCTGTTCCGCGAGCGCGTCCAGCCAGTTGTACTCGGGTGCGTTGGCGGGATCGTCCTCACGCAGGCCTTCGCGAATCCGCCAGCCGACGTCCAGCCCGGCCAGATCGGCCATCGCGAACGGGCCCATGGGCAGACCGAAGTCGAACAGTACCTTGTCGACCTGGGCGGGCGTGGCGCCCTCGTTGACCAGCTGGGTCGCCTGGTGCTGACGCTTGTGCAGGATGCGATTGCCGACGAAGCCGTTGCAGACCCCGACCAGCACGCCGACCTTGCCGATGCGCTTGGACAGAGCCATGACCGTGGCGATGACCTCGTCCGAGGTCTTGTCGCCGCGCACGTTCTCGAGCAGCTTCATCACGTTCGCGGGCGAGAAGAAATGCATGCCGATGACGTCTTCGGGGCGCTTGGTCGACTGCGCGATCTCGTTGACGTCGAGCGTGGAGGTGTTGGTCGCCAGGATCGCGCCCTTCTTGCACACGCGGTCGAGCTCGCCGAACACCTCTTTCTTGACCTTCATGTTCTCGAACACGGCCTCGATGACCAGATCGACTTCCGACAGGTCGTCGTAGGCGAGCGTGGTGTCGAGCAGCGCCATGCATTTCTCGACCTGATCGCTGGTCATGCGGCCTTTCTTGGCCGTGGCTTCGTAGTTCTTGCGAATCAGGGCCACGCCCTTGTCGAGCGCTTCCTGCTTCATCTCCAGCACGCGCACGGGGATGCCGGCGCTGAGGAAGTTCATGGCGATGCCGCCGCCCATGGTGCCGGCGCCGATGATGCCGACCTGCTCGATATCGCGCTTGGCGGTCTTCTTGTCGATACCCGGGATCTTGGCTACTTCGCGTTCGGCAAAGAACACGTGCCGCTGGGCGGCCGATTCGGGCGATTTGAGCAGTTCGGCGAACAGTTCGCGTTCGCGCTTGAGTCCGGCTTCGAAATCGCTGGATTCGGTCGCTGCCTGTACGGCCTTGATGCAGTGGAACGGAGCCAGGAAGCCACGGCTCTTGCGGGCAATGGACTTCTCGAAATCGCTGAAGATATCGGCGCTTTCGGCCTTGACCTCGAGATCGCGCACGGGGCGCAGCGGCGCGTCCTTGGCCACCAGCTGGCGCGCATAATCCAGCGCCTGCGCCATGAGATCGCCGGAGACGACCTTGTCGACGACGCCCATCTTCTGGAGCTGTGCGGCTTTCATCGGCTTGCCGGCCACGATCGCTTCCATTGCCGCCTTCGCCCCGATCAGGCGCGGCAGACGCTGGGTGCCGCCGGCACCCGGCAGCAGGCCGAGATGCACCTCGGGCAGGCCCATCTTGGCGGAGTCGAGCGCAACGCGATAATCGCAGCCGAGGGTGATCTCCATGCCGCCACCCAGAGCGGTGCCGTGCACGGCCGCGATCAGCAGCTTCTTGCTGGCTTCGAGCTGGTTGATGACGTCGGGCAGGGAAGGTTCCTGCGGCGGCTTGCCAAATTCGCGGATATCCGCACCGGCCGGAAAGGTACGCCCACCGCCGGTGATGATCAGCGCCTTGGCGTCGTCATCGGCCGTGCCCTGGGCGAGCGCGTCGAGAATGCCCTGGCGCACGGCATGGCCGAGCGCATTGACCGGCGGGTTGTTGATGGTGATAACGCCAATCTCACCGTCGCGCTTGTAGGAAACGACATCGTTCATAACGACTCCTTGCACTGTGTCATACCAGAAACGCACCTGTTGGAGCGCGCTTTCCAGCGAGTTTGTGGACGCCAAGCTAAACGAAAAGCCGGGCTGAAATCAATTTTTTGAAATAGCATTTTGTTTTTGGAATGGCCGATACCAGAACCCGCGCCAATCAGCCGGCCTTGGCCTCGGGCCATTCCTGCTCCTGCAGCGCACGCCACATGATCTTGCCGGTCGGCGACCGCGGCAGGCTGTCGCATATCTCGACCACCTGCGGCACCTTGTAGGCGGCCATATTGTCCTTGCACCAGTCACGGATATCCTCGCCGCTGACCCGGCCGGCGGCGCCATCGACCAGTACCACGCAAGCTTTGACACCCTCACCCCGGCGTTCGTGCGGCGTGGAAATGACACAGGCCTCGCGAATATCCGGATGCCGATACATCAGGCTTTCCACTTCCGCCGGCCAGACCTTGTAGCCGGAGGCGTTGATCATGCGTTTGACCCGATCGACGAGGAAGAAATAGCCCTCGTCGTCGTAATAGCCGATATCGCCGGTGCGAAAGAAACGCTCGCCGTCGAGTGCCATGAACGCGGCCTTGGTCGCTTCCGGGCGCCGCCAGTAGCCGGAGAAGACCTGCGGCCCGCGGGTGATGATCTCGCCGACCTCGTTGGGGCCGAGCTCGGCCAGCGTGTCGGTGTCGACGATGCGCGAGTCCACGTCGAATACGGGAATTCCCAGACACTGCGGCTTGGGCGCATCGAAGGGGTTGATATGCGTGCCCGCAATCGTCTCCGACAGACCATAGCCTTCGACATAGTGCAGCCCGGTGAGCTTGAACAGTTTCTCGGAGACGGCTTCGGGCATTGCCGCGCCACCGCCGCCGATGTTCTGCAAGCTAGACAGATCGAAGGATTCGATCTCCGGGTCGGCGAGCATGTCGATCGCCATGGTGACGATATTGGTCCAGCGGGTGATGCGATAACGCTCGATGAGCTTCGCCGCGGTGCGCCGTTCCCAGCGTGTCATCAGCACTACCGTCGAGCCGATGAAGATCGGCGCATTCATCCCGTTCTGCATGCCGGTGACATGAAAATAAGGCAGCGTGGCCAGCGACTTGCCTTCGGATGTGCTGTGACTCCAGTACACACTCTGCACCGCGGTCGCCATGACCGTGGCGTGGGTGTGCATGCAGCCCTTGGGCGCGCCGGTGGTGCCGGAGCTGTAGGGCAACACCGCCAGATCGTCGGGGCCGACCTCAAGCTCGCCGGGCGCATGACCGGCATGCAGGGCCTGCGACCAGTGAATCGCGTCGCCGCAGTCGATCGGCTGGGCCGCGGCCTGTACTTCGGCCGGCAGATCCAGGTCCGTATCCTCGGTGACGTAATCACCGTAGCTGGCGACCACCGCGTGTTCGAGCCGGCCGCTTTCCAGCAGCGGCGTCACCGCTTCGAAGCGTTCCTGGCCACAGATGCAGATCGTGGCGCCGGTGTCTTCGGCGTAGTGCTCGAGTTCGACGCTGCGATTCATCGGGTTGACCGGCACGACGACGGCGTTGGCGCGCAGGATCGCGTAATAGGCGATCACGAACTGGGGCGCGTTCTGCATGAACAGCAGCACCCGGTCGCCCTTGGCGACGCCGCGATGCTGCAGATAGCCGGCGAGCGCCTGTACTTCCGCGTCGAGCCGGCGATAGCTGATCGGCGAGTCGTAGTAGATCATCGCCGCTCGGTCCGGATAGCGCAGCGCCGAAATCGCGAGATTGCTGTACAGGCTGGTCTGCGGCAATACCAGATGCAACGGCAGATTGGCAGGCCATACCCCGTGGTGCCGGTCGAACATTGCGATTATCTCCTCGGTAATGACGGGTCGCGCCGGCGTCGCTGTCTGTGCGCGATCGACGGCAATCATCGACTCTGGCGGTATCGCCCGGAGCCGTCAAACATTTTTGAAACGCTATTTTGCCTGTGTGCTCCTGGCCTCGCCAGCGTGCTGACCGGCGGGCGTCAACCGGCGTTCACCGCCGACGCTGACCCGCTCCAGAACCGCCTCGTCGCAGCGGGTACCGCGTAGTGGCATGGCCGAGATATAGCCATCCCGGAGGGCAACGACATCGGCATCGGCCGCAGTCACGTTGGTGGTGTCGCGTTCGAAGGTCAGCCAGTGATAGGCCAGACCCCGACCATCGGCGCCTTCGATGAGATGCGGCGCCCGAATCGCGCCGCCGACCTGGCGCGTGAAGCGCATGCCGCTAATGGCCTCGACCGCCAGCATGGGGAAATTGATATTCCAGCAACAGCCGTGCGCGCTACGCGTCGCCCAGAGATCTTCAATCGCGGCCACCGCGAAGGCTTCTGTGGCAGAGAAATCCAGTGCTGAGCGCTGAGTAAAGGCCTGACTGAGCGCGATCGCATCGAGGCCGAGATGATTGGCCGCCAGCACCGCGCCCACGGTGCCGGAATACATCACCGAATCGGACAGATTCGCGCCCCAGTTGACCCCGGACAGCACCAGATCGGGCGGCGTATCGGCAAAGAATTCGGCCATGGCGTACATGACGCAATCCGCGGGCGTGCCGGTGACGGCATAACGATGTTCGGCATAACGCGTCAGCCGCAGCGGATTGTGCATGGAAATCCCCTGCCCCACGCCGCTTTGATCACCCAGGGGCGCGATGGTGACGACTTCATCGGCGATCCGGGCCGCGATCGCCTCGGCAATCTTCAGACCGGGCGCGTCGATGCCATCGTCGTTGGTGACCAGCACCCGTTTCAGACGTTCCATTCCATACTCCTGGTCGCCGTCCGATGCCGGCGTTGGATTCAGATCGATATCCGCGCCTGGACGCGAATCAAGACTAGTACAGGCGTTTTATCCGCAGATGACGCAGATACAAGATCGGCAGCGGAACAGCAGCTGATGATCGGCCGGTACGCCACGCCCGGCTTGTGCGTCATTCATGACTCTCCACTGCCACAGAGGATCAGCTTTTCATGAATTTTATCTGCGTTCATCTGCGTCTATCCGCGGATAACCCTTTCTCCGCTGGCGTTGGCTCAAGAGTGATCAGTCGACTCCCTGCGCCACCGCCCAGCCGCGCTCGGCGATCAGGCCGGCGCGCTTGCCCACCTGCAGCGCATTGGCGTTGCTGGCGTTGCCCTGTAGCGCGCGTGCATAGACGCCCTGCAGAATAGCGGCGGTGCGGTACAGCGCGAAGGCGACGAACACTGGCCAGTCGTCGATACCGTCGATGCCGCGCCGCGCACAGTAACGCTCGAGCTGCGAGGCCTCGCTGGGAATACCGTGGGCCGACAGATCCAGCCCCTCTATGCCCTTCACTCCGGCCACGCCGTGCGGCAGATAGTAGGGCATGCAGGCATAGGCGAGATCGGCCAATGGATGGCCGATGGTGGCCAGTTCCCAGTCCAGGACCGCGGCCACGCCCGACAGATCAGGGGTGAGCAGCAGATTGCCGATGCGGAAATCGCCGTGGGCGATGGCCGGCCGCGTGTCCGGCGGGATCCGTGCCTCGAGCCATTCGCCCAGCGCATCCATCGCCGGGTCGGTCTGCTCGGCGGAGGCTTCGTATTGACTGCGCCAGCGCCGGATCTGGCGCTCGACATAGCCGTTGGGCCGGCCGAACGTCTCCAGGCCGACCGCCTTGACGTCGACCGCGTGCAGCGCCGCGAGCGTATCCACCAGCGCGTGGTAGACGCCGGCGCGCTCGCCCACGGCCAGTTCCGGCAACGACGGGTCGGCGAACACCCGACCCTCGACGTAATCCATCACATAGAACGGCGTACCGATGATATCGGCGTCTTCGCAGTAGACATGCATGGCCGGCACCGGCACGTCCGAGCCGGCGAGCGCGGCCATGACCTTGTACTCGCGATCGATACGGTGCGCGGACGGCAGGATCTCGCCGGGCGGCTGCTTGCGCAGCACGTAGTGGTGGGTCGCCTCCTCGGTATCGGTTTCCAGCAGGAACGTCGGGTTCGACTGCCCGCCCTGGAACTGCATCACCCGCAGGCTGCCGTCGAGCAGGCCGTGCGCGGCGAGATAGTCACCGAGCGCGGGAATATAGAAGCGATGCGCTTCGCGGATTCCGACGATCTCCGGCGCACCGCTGTGTGGGCTCGACGACACTAGCTGATCGTTTCGCCGCCGTCGGCGACGAGCGTCTGGCCGGTGACGTAGGCGCTGGCCTGGCTGGCCAGGAATACCGCCACGCCGGCGATATCATCGGGCTCGCCGATACGGCGCACGGGGGTGCGTTTTTCGGCCTGCTCGAGACGCTTGGGGTCCTCGATCAGCGCCTTGGCGAAATCGGTGCGCACCAGCCCCGGCGCGATAGCGTTGACACGAATGTTCTTCGGCCCCCACTCCACCGCCAGATTACGTGCGAGTGCCGCCTCGGCGGCTTTCGACACGCCGTAGGTGCCGATCACGCTGTTGCCCCGCAGGCCGGCGATCGACGACAGCACGATGACGTTGCCACCGCCGTGTTCGGCCATGCCCGGCAAGACCATATTGCACAGCCAGAAGGTGCCGCGCACGTTGGTTTCCAGAATCTTGTCCCAGGCCTCGTCGGTCATGTCGGCGGTGGTGCCGTAGACCGGATTGGTGGCCGCGTTGCAGACCAGGATATCGATCTGGCCATAGGTTGCGATCGCGGTATCGACCAGATGCTGCAGGTCTTCTTTCTTGCCGACATGGCACGGCACGGCGATCGCGTCGTGGCCGTCGGCCTTGAGTTCGGCAACCACCGCTTCGCAGGCCTCGGCCTTGCGGCTGGAGACGACGATCTTGGCACCGTGGGCCGCCATCTGCTGGGCGACGGCCTTGCCGATGCCGCGGCTGGAACCGGTGATGACGGCAACCTTGCCGGTGAGGTCGAATAGATTGGCCATGTTGTTCTCCTTTTTCCTTACTCGCACGCAGCGGGAGCGTTCAAAAATACAGATCAAGACTATCCGCAGATGACGCAGATTGAATCCAGACATGTAATGCCTGCTTCCTTCTCAAATCTGCGCCATCTGCGAAATCTGCGGATGACTGCTTTTTCTTCTGACGACGTAGTCACGACGCGTGTCGGCAATGCCTTCAGTTACCGCGCTGGCGACGCATCTCCAGCTTGGCGATGGTGTCGAGATGGACTTCATCGGGACCGTCGGCCAGGCGCAGCGTGCGTACGTTGGCCCAGGCGGAGGCCAGGAAGGTGTCCTGACAGACGCCCATGGCGCCGTGCACCTGGATCGCACGATCCAGCACCTTGAGCGCCATTTCCGGGGCGATCACCTTGATCATGGCGATCTCCTGACGGGCCTGCTTGTTGCCGACCTCGTCCATCATCTGGGCGGCCTTGAGGGTAAGCAGGCGGGCCTGATCGATCTCGATACGAGAACGGGCGATGCTCTTGCCGACGGAGTCGAACTCCGAGAGCTTGCGGCCAAAAGCCACGCGCTCGTCGGCGCGCTTGCACATCAGCTCCAGCGCGCGCTCGGCGACACCGATGGTACGCATGCAGTGATGGATACGGCCCGGCCCGAGGCGGCCCTGGGCGATTTCGAAACCACGGCCTTCACCGAGAATGAGATTGTCCGCCGGCACGCGCACGTTGTCGTAATGGATCTCGGCGTGGCCCTTGGGGGCGTGGTCGTAGCCAAACACGTGCAGGGCCCGCTCGATCTTCACGCCGGGCGTGTCGAGCGGCACCAGAATCATCGACTGCTGCTGATGCTTGGCCGCCGAGGTATCGGTCTTGCCCATGACGATGGCGATCTTGCAGTTGCTGGCCATCGCACCGGAGGACCACCACTTGCGGCCGTTGACGATGTACTCGTCGCCGTCGCGCCTGATCTCGGTGGCGATATTCGTGGCGTCCGAGGAGGCCACGTCCGGCTCGGTCATCGAGAAGCAGGAACGGATCTCGCCGTCGAGCAGCGGCTGCAGCCATTTCTGCTGCTGGGCCTCGCTGCCGTAGCGGGTCAGCACTTCCATGTTGCCGGTATCCGGCGCGCTGCAGTTGAACACGATCGGGGCGATGAAACTGCGGCCCATGATCTCGCACAGATGGGCGTAGTCGTAGTTCGACAGTCCGGCGCCGTATTCGCTTTCCGGCAGGAACAGATTCCACAGGCCCTCGGCTTTTGCCTTGGCCTTGAGTTCGTCGAGTATCGGCGGCGGTGTCCAGCGATCGCTCGACTCGGCCTGCTGCTGGGCGTGGACGGCTTCGGACGGATAAACGTGGGCGTCCATGAATGCGAGCAACTGGTCACGCAATTCCTGGCCGCGCTGTGATAGAGCCTGCATGGCATCTCCTCATTGGCCTGGGCTCGCCCGCCCGAATCGCGGAATGATCGGTTGCGCATCGAGCCTGTTGTTATCGATCGGCGAAACTGACACAGCTCGCCGGGAGCGTCAATTTTTGAAACGCGGTTTCAGGCAGATGACTGAACGAGCGTTCACCGTGTCACTATACCTGCGTGGGATCGCGCGCGCTCGACCATCGTGAGCCGCGCGTAGTCGACCCCGCGCCTGAGCTTTAACACCGCGCGTTCTGCGCACGCCGCGCTTGACCGCAGAGACGTGATCAGCTTATCTCCCAGGCGATAATTCGCCAGGACAGACACTGCTGTATGCCCTGGACTCAACATCACCCCCACCACCGACGGTATCGCCATGGCCGCACAACCCGACCCCGAATTCGATCCGCGACACCACCGCACGACCCGGCAACGCTGGTTCGAGGATTTCGAGACGGGTGAACGCTTCGTCCTGCCGAGTCGCACCGTGACCGAGGCGCATTTCTCGGCCTTCCAGGCGCTGTCGGGCGACAACCACCCGATTCACTACGACACGCCCTACTGCCAGGCCCACGGTCATTCCGGGATGCTGGCGCACGGCCTGCAGGTGCTGTGTTTCACCGCCGCCGGCGCGGGGCTGTTCCCGCATCAGGTAAGCGAGTCGCTGATCGCTTTTCTGGACCAGTCATCGCGTTTTCTCGCACCGGTCCATAGCGGTGACACACTCTATCCGCAACTGGTCATTGCCGATCTGCAGGCACAGCGCACTACCGGCGTGCTGACCATGCGCACGACCATCCACAATCAGAACCGGGTCTGCGTGCTCGACGGCGAGCATCGTTATCTGTTGCGGATGCGGCCGATCGTCTGAGACGCCGGACGACGTCGATCGCCCAAGACGATCTAGCCTTCGAACGCCACGCCCTCGACTTCCTCGCTGCCCGAACGAAAGCGGAAGGTGCCCTCGCCCATCGCGAGCAGCCGGTCGTCGGCATCGAGAATATCGACACTGGCGTTGAATATCCGGCGGCCACCGGCACGACGTCGCGCCACGGCACGGATATAACCTATACCGGCCTGGCCGGTATAAGTCGTGGTCATCGACAGGGTGATGACCTTGCGGATGCGGTCCGGGTACGGACAGAAGCTACCGGCGGCGGACCCCGCGATATCCAGCAGCGAGGCGAGAATGCCACCGTGGATGATGCCCGCCAGATTCAGGTGCTTGTCCCTGACCTGCATGCCGATCACGGCATGTTCGGGCCCCCACTCGAGAAACTCAAAACCAAGTTCGATCGCAAAACCGCGGTCGTACTTGGCGGTGGCCTGGGCCATCGTCAGTTCGGGCATGGAGAACGCAATAGTCGGAAGAATATTGCGGGTAGTGTAACGATCAGTCGTTGTGGCCGCCGACAACCAGTTCGCGGACCTGGTCCACAACGTCCTTGAGACGCGGCCCGAGGTTATTCACCATCACGTCACGCGTGAGTCGCAGCGCGGCGCCACCACAGTTGAACGCCACGATGCGCTGGCCGTTCTCGAGCACGAGCGGCACGCCGACACCGCTGATGTCGCGGCTCCATTCGCCTTCGGTCATGCAGAAACCGTAGCGTTCGTAATCCTCGTAGGCACGGTTGAGAGACTCCAGCGTGGCCGACCAGTTCTCGGGATCATCGGCTTCGATGAGCGTGTACAAGGCCTCGCGATCGGCCGGCGCCGAGGCGGCCAGAAATGCGCGGCCCATGGCCGAATGCGCCATCGGCACACGGGAACCGACCTGCATGCGCAGAATAAGCGGACCGGGCCCCTGGCAGGTCTGGGTATAGGTGATCTGGTTGCCCTCCTGGACGCCGAGCGCAATCATGCAATCGGTGGCATCGGCCAGCTCCTGCATGAACGGACGCGCGATATTGCCGACACCCTCGCTCGCCAGATAGCGGTAGCCCAGATCGAGCACGCGCGGGCCCAGCCGGTATTTTTCCAGATGCGGCAGATACAGCAGATAACCCAGCTGGGTCAGCGTCGCGGTCAACCGCGAGACAGTCGGCCGCGGGATGTCCGTGCGCTTGGCAAGTTCGGCATTGCCCAGATATTCGGATGCATCGCCGAAACAGCGCAATAATTCCAGACCGCGGGCCAGTGCGGTAACGAAATTATGACCCTTGGTATCCGCATCTGCTCGTAACTGCGTCTTGCGCATCTTATCTGTGCTCCCAACACATGAGTGTGACGACGACGGCACCCGCGTGTTGCGGTACGCACTGCAAAATCCGCCGCGGCGCGACGCGACGCCGAAGCGTTGTCGATACCCCCGGCCGAGCACTGCCGCAGCATGTACCCGGCATTAGCGCGTGACTGCCAAGCGAAACAGTAGGCATTTTTGTCAGATACTGCTACAGCCAACCGCGCGCCACTACCACCGATAACGCCCGCATTACGAGGTGTATCATCACAACTATCTAATAAATATTATTTTTATCAAAAATAAAAAACAAACAACGGTTTCCCAATCGCTTGATATTCGGCGACTTGCATTTCGCCATGCAGAACAAGTGATCATTCATGCGCAGGAATGCCGCACTGCGGCGCCGCATATCCGAGCCATTCTTCACGCGCTCGATCAGCTACGGCTGGGGTCGTCACCTACCTGAATCAGCAGCTTGCCGCGATTGCGCCCCTGCAGGAGCCCCTGGAACGCATCGACCGCGTTTTCCAGTCCGACGACGATATCTTCCTGATAGCGCACCTCGCCGTTTCGCACCCAGGCGCTCATATCGCGCTTGAAATCGGGTCGGCGATGAATGTAGTCGAATTGGATGAAGCCCTTGAACAACAGACGCTTGATCAGAATC
The DNA here is from genome assembly GCF_042643355.1 of Salinisphaera aquimarina. Lineage (NCBI taxonomy): Bacteria > Pseudomonadati > Pseudomonadota > Gammaproteobacteria > Salinisphaerales > Salinisphaeraceae > Salinisphaera > Salinisphaera aquimarina. The sequence goes on along the minus strand of NZ_JBHRSS010000010.1, from coordinate 16,306 downwards.
TGGCCCATGAAGCCGGGCAGACGGTCCGGCCCGGGCGGCGCGTCGGTATCATTGTAGTGGGCGATGCGTCCGCAGACCGGAATACGAGCGAAATCGTTGAACAGGCGCATGACCGCGTCGAACACGGTGCCGCCCACGTTTTCGAAATAGACGTCGACGCCGTCCGGGCAGGCGGCCTCGAGCTGTTCAAAGAAATCATCATCCTTGTAATTCACACAGGCGTCGAAGCCATACGCCTCGACCACGTGCCGGCACTTGTCGTCGGCGCCGGCGACGCCGACCACACGACAGCCCTTGAGCTTGGCGATCTGGCCGACGACCTGCCCGACCGCACCGGCCGCGGCCGACACCACCACGGTTTCGCCGGACTGTGGCTTGCCGATTTCCTCGAGGCCGACATAGGCAGTGAATCCCGGCATGCCGAGCACGCCGACGGCGGTACTGATGGGCGCATCGGCCGGGTCCAGCCGGCGTAGCTGCTTGCCCGCCTGCACGTTGTATTGTTGCCAGCCGCCGTGGGCCAGCACGAAATCGCCTTCGGCGAGATCGGCGTAGCGGGATTCGACCACCTGGCCCACGGTCGCGCCTTCCATTACCGCGCCTTCGGCCACACTCGCCGCATAGGATTTGGCCGCGCTCATGCGCCCACGCATGTACGGATCGAGCGACAGATAGATGGTGCGCACGAGTACCTCGCCGTCGCCGCAGCTCGGCATCGGCCCGTCTCGCAGCTGCAGGTTGCTCGCATCGGGCATGCCGGTCGGACGCTTGGCGAGAATGATCTGTTGATTCGTGCTCATGTCGATTGTCCCGAATATAAGTGAAGAAACCCGGCGTCAGCGGTCATCGTACGCCGGTCGAAATATAGATGGCCGCGGCTAAAAAGAAGAGGCGCCCGAAAGCGCCTCTTCTGTCACTTACGGCCTCGATTCGCCGCTTCTACTCGGCGCTGACTTCGGACATGCGCCGCAGGGTGATCTTGCCGTCGACCACTTCCGCGATCTCCGGGTCGACCGCGAGATTGCCGTTGTCGCTGATCTGCTTCACGTCATACGGATTGTTCTCGATCGGCAACTGCTTGAGTGCCGCCGGAATCGCCGCACGGATCTTGGTCGCGTCCGACACCGTGCCGGCATCTTCCATGGCCTTGGCCACCAGATGCAGCGCGAAGTAGTTATAGGCGGTCTCGGACGTGGGCACGCTGTCGTGGTCCTTCTCAAACTTCTTCTGGAAGATCTTGGCGCCCTTGTTTTCGGAGAACGCCAGCGGGGTCACACCGACACTGCCCTCGACCGCCTTCATGCCGCCGGCCACTTCCGCCACTTCATCGATCTTGGCCTGATCCATGATCACGAATCCGCCCTGGAAACCCAGCTCCCGGGCCTGACGCACGACCAGACCGGTGGGTTCGGAGGCACCACCGACGAATAGCACGTCGGGTTTCGCGGCCAGTACCTTGCTCACGCCGGTATAGAAATCGGCGGACTTGTTGTAGTCCATGGGATTGCTGGCAACCACTTCACCGCCGGCTTTCTCCCAGGCCGGCACGAACGACTTGGTCCAGTACTTGGCATAGTCATGGGTGGCGTTGGCCACACCCAGCTTCTTGCCGAAACGCTCCATGGCGATCTTGGTAAACGGCTCGACGTAGTCGGTGAAGTTCGGCGGGATCTTGACCGTGAGCTTGTTGCCCTTGGTGGTGACCGACGGGATCGACGTATAGGACATGATCAGGAAGCCGTCGCGCTGGTTGAAGGCCTGAAGCGCGAAGGTGCCGCCGGAATGCGGTGTGAACACCACCGGAGTGTCGTACTGCTGGGTCAGACGCTTGCCGTTGACGGCGGCCTGGCTGGGCGAATACTTGTCGTCGAGACTGACCAGGTCGATGTTGTAGGACTCGCCGCTGACCTTGATGCCGCCGCCGGCATTGATTTCCTTGGCCGCCATCTTCAGGCCCTCGAGCGTGTTCTGCCCGTAGAGCGCGGCACCGCCGCTAAGCGGTCCGGTGAAACCGATATTGACATCGGCCGCCTGGGCTAAGCCGACCGTGCCCAGGCCGAGCACGGCACTGACGGCGCCGGCACCGGCGATGCGGCGAAAAGTACGATTGAGTTTCATGGTCTATCTATCTCCCCTGGTGTATACAGTTCATTGTTTGTGGTCTGCGGTTGCGCTCATGTCGGCCATCAGGCGCCGATATAGGCCTTGCGTATGGCTTCGTTGCCGAGCATTTCATCGCGATCGCCCTGCATGACAAGCCGGCCGTTCTCGATGACGTAGGCCCGCGTGGCGATCTTGAGCGCGGCATAGGCATTCTGTTCGGCGAGCAGCACGGTGGTGCCCTCGGCGTTGATGGTCTTGATCGTCTCGAAGACCTGCTTGACTACCAGTGGCGCCAGCCCCAGCGACGGCTCGTCGAGCAGCAGCAGCTTCGGCCGGCCCATGAGCGCGCGCCCGAGCGCGACCATCTGCTGCTGGCCGCCGGACAACGAGCCCGCGGCCTCGTTCTTCTTTTCGTCGAGAATGGGAAACATGGCGAGCACGTGCTCGAGGGTGTTCTTCATACCGGCACGGTCGCGCCGATGCACATAACCGCCGAGCATGAGGTTCTTGAGCACCGACATGTCGGGAAACAGCTTGCGTCCCTCGGCACACTGCACCACGCCTGCCTGCACCAGCGCCGACGGCTTGCTGCCGGTCATGTCGCGGCCGTTGACATGAATACGCCCGGCCGCCGGCTTGAGCAGTCCGCTGATGGTATTGAAAAGCGTCGTCTTGCCGGCGCCGTTGGAGCCCAGCAGGACGACCAGTTCGCCGGGCTCGATATCCATCGACACGCCGTCCAGTGCCTTGAAGCTGGCATATTTCGCGTCGACGTTCTCAAGCTTCAACATCTTGATCGCTCCCCAGATAGGCTTCGATGACGACCGGGTCGTTCTTGATCTGTTCCGGCGTGCCCTCGGCGATCTTTTCGCCGTGGTCCAGCACCATGATCTTGTCGGCCAGGCGCATGATCATGTCCATCTTGTGTTCGATCAGGCAGACGGTGACGCCGTGGTCGACCATCTTGCGGATCATCTGCGCGAGGCTGTCGGTCTCCTCGGGATTGATGCCGCCGGCGGGCTCGTCCAGCAGCACCAGCTGCGGGTCGGTCGCCAGCGCCAGCGCGAACGCCACCCGCTTGCGCTCTTCCTGACTGGTATCCGCGATATAGCGCTGGGCCACATGCGACAGGCCGACGAAGTCGAGTACTTCCTCGGCTTTTTCGCGGCAGCGTTTTTCATCGGCGCGCAGGCGTTTGGAGTTGACGATCACGTCCCACAGCCGCGACTGCGTGCGCAGGCGATGGCCGACGATGAGGTTGTCGAGCACGGTCGACTCCTCGAACAGCATGGTGGTCTGGAAGGTACGCGCGATGCCCATGCGGGCGATCGCATCGGGGGCCTTGCCGGCAATGCTCTGGCCGTTGAACACGATCGTGCCCTCGGTGGGCGGCATGGCACCGGCCACCAGATTGAAGAACGTGGTCTTGCCGGCGCCGTTGGGGCCGATGATCGCGTTGATCTGATTGGCACCGAATTCGACGCTGACATCGTTGACCGCGGCGAGGCCACCGAAACGCTTGGTGAGTCCGTCGATCTTAAGCATTGTCGCGTGCCTCCTCTCGGGTGGCTGGCCGGGTCGCAGCGGAGTCGCCGGCGACACGCGATTCGCGCCGAACCGCCGGCGCATTACGCGCGGCACGGCGTCCACGCCAGGCCAGGAAACTGCCCACGATGCCTTTCGGGAAGAAGATCACCAGCAGCACCAGCATCGGCCCGAAAATGATCATCCGGTACTCCTCGAACGACTGCAGCATCTGGGTCAGCCAGGTGATGATCAGCGTGCCCAGAATCGGGCCCATGAGGGTACCGATGCCGCCGACCAGCAGGTAGGCGATCATGTCGAAGGTGTGCAGGATGTCGGCCTCGGCCGGGCCGATGAAGCGCACCACACCGGCATACAGGCCGCCGGCGAATGCCGCATAGACGGTCGACAGCACGAAGGCGAGCACCTTGTTGCGCATCAGGTTGATGCCCAGCGACTGGGCCAGATCGTCACTGATACGGATGGCGCGGAAGGTACGCCCGAGCAGCGACTCGGAAATACGCCGCGTCAGCCAGACCGCGAGCACGAGAAAGGCGAGCACCAGATAATAGAAGGGAATCGTGCGGGTGAAATCGACCAGCCCGAAGCCTTCCGGCGGCGCGATGTTGATGATACCCAGGGTGCCGTGGGTCAGCGCTTCCGACTTCTCGATCAGGATATAGATGATGAAGCCGACGCAGAGCGTGAAGATCGCGAAATAGTGTTCCTTGAGCCGCAGCGACACGAGCCCGACCAGAAAGCCGAACACCGCGCCGAACAGTCCGGCAACCAGAAACGCCGGCCAGAACGGCCAGGCGTAGTCGACGGTAAGAATCGCCACGGCATAGGCGCCGATGGCGAAGAATCCGCCGTGCGCCAGATTCAGCTGGCCGCAGTAGCCGGTGATGATGTTCATGCCGTAGACCGCGATGGCCCAGATGAACGCCATCGCCATCACATAGATCTGGTACTCGCCCGCGGCCACGAACGGAAACACGATCGCGAGCGCCAGCAACAGCCAGCGCATGGCCGCGCTGGTGAAGAAATTGACTACCGCATTCATCAGCGCACCCCCTGCGTGAACAGCCCGGTGGGCTTGATCGACAGAATGACGACCAGTAGCAGGAAGGCGATCAGATCCTTGTAGTCATTGGATACATAGAAACCGCCCAGGGCCTCGGAAAACCCGATGATCAAACCGCCGACGATGGCGCCGGGAATACTGCCCATACCGCCGAGGATGATGATCACGAACGCCTTGAGCAGGACCAGATTGCCCATCGCCGGATAGACCAGATTGATGGGCGCGAACAGCGTTGCCGCCACCGCGGCCAGGCCGCCGGCAATGGCGAACGTCATCATCGCCACCCGGTTGGCATCGATGCCAACCAGAAACGCGCCTTCACGATTCTGGGCCATGGCGATGATGGTCGAGCCGGTCATGGTTTTCTTCAGATACAGATGCAGCGCGCCCATCAGGGCGAACGCCCCGACGATGATCAGCAGGCGCTGGGCCGGCAGGGTCAGGCCGGCGAAGCGGAATATCTCCATCGACGCCGAGGGCATGCGCAGAAAATCCGCGCCCCAGTACATCTGCACCACCGCCTCGAAGAACAGCAGCAGGCCGATGGCCGCGATCTTGTCGTGAATGGGCGGCGCGTGCCGCAGCGGATGGAACACAAGGCGTTCGCAAACCACCGAAATGACGGCCACGATCGCCGCGGCAAATACCATCGCCACCCAGTAGTTGAGCCCGATATCGACCATGCCGAAATAGGCGGCGTAGGCGCCGATCATGTAGAGCGCGCCGTGGGCGAAATTGGGCACATGCAGGATGCCGTACACCAGCGTCAGACCCAGCGCGACCAGCCCATAGATACTGCCGAGCGTCAGGCCGTTGAGCACCTGCTGTAGAAACAGTTCCAAGACGAAATCTCCCTGGTTACGAATGAAGGGCACGCCCGGCAAGCGGACATGCAGACGATTTCAGATTCAGTGGCCCAGTGGGCGTTCGGGCCATGCGCTCATCGACACAGGACGCTATAGCGGCGCGCGCAGGCCGCCGGCACGCGGTGCGCCGCCACCGTTCGCCGACAGCGTCATTCGGCGAAGGCGGAACATGCGTGCAGACCGGGCCCATGCGTGGGAGTGCGTCATCGATGAATCTCCTCTATCGGCGATACGTCCCGGGATGGCTCCGATCTCTGCCGGTTACCGGACGACGCCTTTTCTTTTTTGAACCGGAGTAAAGCTGCCATGCTGTCAGGCAGGCGTCAACAGATTATGAAACAACATTTCACTTGTTGTCTGCAGACATTTTTACCGCTTTTCGCAGTCGGTTTTACGCTGTTAATCAAGGGCTAAGCGCAGTCTCGTCCGCGCCGCCCGCAGTGTTTGTACGCGCGGAACGCCGTAGCCAAAGCCTGTGCGGGCGAACAGCCGACACCACGGCGAGGCGCTCGACGGCCGCTGGCCCGACATGCACAGAGAATTGCCCGCGATGGTTTCGGTGACCCGGTTGCTGACCGACCGCATAGGTCACACGACCAAAGTCGTAGACCGCCTATCGAAGACAGCCACCCCGCGACCGACGCAATTTCCGACCGGGCGGTCGTCACGCGCAATTTTCCGTCCCGGCGCCTCATCACCGCAGCGCGCGACCGGCGCGAGCTCGCGTATTATCGAGCGACCCCGTGCGCCGGATCGCTGACGCCACCGCGCCCGTTCGTACAGCCATCAATCCATCTGGGAACATACGTGACCCGACAAACACAGATCGTCGATCCCGCGGACAGCCCTGATCCGTTCGCCTCTTTTCCGGCGCGGCTGCAGCGCACCGCGCGCGCACAGCCCGACCACACCGCGATCGTGTACGGCAGGCGCCGTATCGCCTGGGCCGCGTTCCATGCGCGTGTGCGCCTGATCGCCGGTCGCCTGCAGGCCGCCGGCATCGGTGCCGACGACAAGGTCGCGATGCTGGCGCACAACTGCCCCGAGTACCTCGAGCTGTTCGCCGCCACCCTGCATGCCGGCGCCTGCGCGGTGCCCCTGTCGAGCATGGCCACCGGCGCCGCGCTCGAGGCCATGCTGCGGGATTCCGACGCGCGCGTGTTGCTGGTTTCGGCGAAAGGCCGCGATGCGCTGGGCACGCATATCGACAACGTCGATGCGATCGCGCCGGCACACCGGCTGGCGTTGGATTTCGAAGCCCCCGGCTGGCGCGCCTTCGAGGACTGGGTCGCCGAAAGCCCCGGCGAGATCGAGCCGGCCGCGGTGACCCCGGATCGTCACTTCAACCTGATCTACAGCTCGGGCACCACGGGCACACCCAAGGGCATCCTCCACGACCATCGCATGCGCGCGCGCCAGCTCTACCGGCTGGCCGCCTACGGCTACGACGACACCGCGATCACCCTGGTATCGACGCCGTTGTACTCCAACACCACGCTGGTATCGGCCCTGCCGGCGCTCAACGGCGGCGGCACCCTGGTGCTCATGCCCAAGTTCGACGAACGCGGCTTCCTGGAACTGGCCGAACGCGAGCGCGTTACCCACGCCATGCTGGTGCCGGTGCAATACCAGCGTCTGCTCGCGCATCCGGATTTCGACGATTTCGACCTCTCCAGCTTCCGGCTCAAGTCCTCGACCAGCGCGCCGCTGCGGCGTTCGGTCATGGAAGACGCAATGAAACGCTGGCCCGGCCGGCTCGTCGAGGTCTACGGGCTGACCGAAGGTGGCGTCTCGACCATGCTCGACGCCAACGCCTTCCCCGACAAGCTGGATACGGTCGGGCGCCCCGCCGAAGGCGTTGAACTCAATATCCTGGACGAACAGGGCCGCGAGTGCGCCGCCGGCGAGACCGGCGAAATCGTCGGCCGCGCCACGGCGATGATGGCCGGCTACTACAACCGGCCGGACCTGACCGAACAGATGATCTGGCACGATGCCCACGGCGCCATGTTCTTCAAGACCGGTGATCTCGGGCGTCTGGACGCCGACGGCTTTCTCACCATCCTGGATCGCAAGAAGGACATGATCATCTCGGGCGGCTTCAATATCTATGCCTCGGATCTGGAAGCGGTGCTGCTCCAGCACCCGGGCGTGGCCGATGCCGCCGTGATCGGCATCCCCAGCGAACGCTGGGGCGAAACACCACTGGGATTGGTCGTACGCCGTGCCAACGACAACACCGCGCCCGCCGTCATCTGCGAGTGGGCCAACACCCAGCTCGGGCACAGCCAGCGCCTGGCCGGCGTGGAACTGCGCGACGAGCTGCCGCGCAGCAGCATCGGCAAGATCCTCAAGCGCGAGCTGCGCGAACCCTATCTGGACGAGGCCGGGGCCGACTGATGCGGGCCACCCCAAGCGCGGATCAGACCTCGAGCCATTCCTTGCGCACCGCCTCGTTGGCCTCAAGATCGGCGGGGGTGCCCTCGAACACGATCTGACCGTGACCCATCACATAGACCCGGTGCGAGACGCGCATGGCAATGCTCAGGCGCTGTTCGACCAGCAGGATGGAGATGCCCTTGGCCGCAATTTCCAGCAGGAAATCGCCGACCTGGGTCACGATCTGCGGCGCCAGCCCCTCGGTGGGCTCGTCGATCATGATCAGTTTCGGGTTGCCCATGAGCGTGCGACACATGGTGAGCATCTGCTGCTCGCCGCCGGAGAGCATTTCCGCCTTCACGTCCGCGCGCTCCTGCAGCCGTGGAAACAGTCGGTAGGCATCGTCGAGGGTCCAGAGCGCCTCGGCACCCATTTTCTGGATGCCCATCTGCAGATTCTCGCGCGTGGTCAGGCCGCTGAATATGAGCCGGTCCTCGGGCACATAGCCGATGCCCTTGCGGGCCACCTGATGCGACTTGAGCCGGCCGAGATCCTCGCCCTGGAAACGCACCGATCCGTGCGGCGCGACCAGACCCATGATCGCCTTGCAAGTGGTGGAGCGCCCGACCCCATTGCGGCCGAGCAGACTGACGATTTCGCCCTCACCCACCTCGAAGTTGACGCCCTGTAGCACGTGGCTCTTGCCGTAGTAGGCGTGAAGATCTTTTATTTCGAGCATTCCGGGAACCTGTTTAGGGCCTAATGAGCTTCGCCAAGATAGGCTTCCTGGACCGCGGCATTGCCGCGCACCGCGTCCGGCGTGTCGCTGGCGATGACCTCGCCGTAGACGAGCACGCTGATGCGGTCGGCCAGTTCGAACACCACGCTCATGTCGTGCTCGACGATCAGCAGTGTCTTGTCGCGGGTGACTTCACGAATCAACCGCATGGCGTGATCGCGCTCCGACAGCCCCATGCCGGCGGTCGGCTCGTCGAGCAGAACCACGTCGGCGCCGCCGGCAATGGTGGTGCCGATCTCCAGGGTGCGCTGCTCGGCATAGGTGAGCAGAGAAGCCTGCACGTCGCGGCGCTTCTCCAGCCCCAGGCGCTCGAGCCACTGCTCGGTCGCCTCGGTGAGCCCGGTCTGACGGCCGATCAGATGCCAGAACGAATACTTGTAGCCCTGCGCCCACAGCAGTGAACAGCGCAGGTTCTCGAACACCGTCATGTTGTGAAACAGATTGGTGATCTGGAAGCTGCGGCTCAGGCCCTTGCGGTTCACCTTGTAGGGCGGCAGATCGCTGATCTTCTCGCCGTGCAGGCTGATCTCGCCGCGGCTGGGCAGGTAGCGCCCGCTGATCAGGTTGAACAACGTGGATTTGCCGGCGCCGTTGGGGCCGATGATCGCATGCCGCTCGCCGGGCTCGACCGCCAGGTTCACGCCCCGGATGATCTGTGCCGCACCGAAACTCTTGTGGACATCAGTCAACGTCAATGCACTCGTCATCGGGCAGCCTCCGGCCTTTCCGTCGTCTTGTTGATGTCATTCCAGCGTTCGCGAATACGCCCGGAGACCCATTTGAGCAGCGCCACGCCGACGGCGAGTACGACTACCGCCACCACCCAGGGCAGCAGGCGGGTGACGTTGACCTGCATATAGAAAAGATCGATCGGCTGCGACGGATCGTAGGCCAGCGACAGGTGATAGCCCATTTCGATCACGCTCACCAAGCCGGCCAGTGCCAGCATTGCCGGCACCACCGCCAAGGCATACACGGGTATCAGCCGATGCAGCTGGCCGGCTCGCCAGGGCGCGAAATGCGCCACGATGACGCCGGCGATTCCCATCGGCGCGTACATCACCATGAACACGAACAGCAGGCCGAAGTAGAGGATCCAGCCTTCGGAGAAACCGCTCAGCGCGGTCTGCATGTAGGTGATCAGCACGGCGCCGATGATCGGCCCGAAGAACACGCCGACGCCGCCGATGAAGGTCATCAGCAGCACCGAGCCGGACTGGATCAACCCGACGTTCGAGGCGGTCATGATCTCGAACATGATCGCGAACAGCCCGCCCGCAATGCCAGCGAAGAAACCGGACAGAGCGAACTGGACGAACCGGGCCATGGTCGTGTTGTAGCCCACGAACTGGGCCCGCTCGGGGTTGTCGCGCACCGCATTGGAGATACGTCCGAGCGGCGTGCGTGTCAGCAGGTACATCAACAGCGCGGCAAACACGGTCCAGGCGCCGATCAGGTAATAGACCTGGATCTGCGGGCCGTAGGAAAACGGCAACAGCGTGACTTCGGTTACCCGGTTCGCCGAGATCCCACTCTCGCCGCCGAAGAAGTCGGTGAACATATTGGCGCTGGACTCCACCAGCGAACCGATGCCCAGGGTGATCATGGCAAAGGTCACGCCCGCGCGCCGGGTCGACACGCTGCCGAAGATGATGCCGAACAGCAGCCCGCCCGCACCGCCGACCAACGGCATCAACTCCAGAGGCCAGGAGAACACGCCGTCGTTGACCGCCCGAATCGCATGCAGGGTAAAGAAACCGCCGATACCGAAATACACGGCGTGCCCGAACGAGAGCATGCCGGCTTCGCCCAGCAGCATGTTGTAGGACAGCGCGAACAGAATGAACACGCCCATCTGGCTCATCATCGAAATCGAGCTGCCCGAGGTAAACAGATGCGGCAGCACGACCACCACGGCCGCGAAGACTACCCAGACGATGATCTGACGCAGCAACGAACCGAGTGCTGCGCCGCTATTGGATGCGCCGCTCATGATTCACGATCTCCCATGAGCCCGCGCGGTCGGAAGATCAGAATCAGCACCATCATCAGATAAGGCAGCATCTGGCCCAGCCTTGCGAAATTGATGTTCAGCAGCCCGCCGAACATGGAGTCGGGCCCTATGACCAGGCCCGCGGAATTGAGCATATCGGCGACCGAGTAGTTCATGCTCACCGCGAACGTGGTGACCAGCCCGATGATCAACGACGCGGCCAGCGCGCCGCCCAGCGAGCCGAGCCCGCCGAATACCACCACCACGAACACGATCGGTCCCATGGAAAACGCCATGCCCGGCTCGGTGATGTAGTAGTTGCCCGCCATCGCCCCGGCCAGCCCGGCCAGGCCGGTGCCGAACGCGAATACGAACGTGAAGATCCGGGGCACGTCGTGGCCGAGCGCGCCGACCATTTCCGGATGCGACAGCGACGCACGGATGATCATGCCGACCCGCGTGCGTACCAGCAGCACGTAGATCGCCGCGAACATGGCGATCGCCACCAGCAGAATGAAGCCGCGATACGCCGGAAAATGACTGCCGAACAGCGTGAACAGGGTGAAATCCAGCGACGGCGGGATGCCATACGGCACAGCGATCTGCCCCCAGAGCAGGATCACCAGTTCGTCGATGACATACACCAGGCCGAACGTGAACAGCAGCTCGGCCACGTGCCCGTGCTTGTGCACGTTGCGCAGCCCGAAACGCTCGGTGAGCGCGCCGAGCAGGCCCACGAACAACGGCGCCAGGATCAACGCGGGCCAGAACCCCAGCACCTGACTGATCGAGTACGCGCAGTAGGCGCCGAGCATGTAGAAGCTGGCATGGGCGAAGTTGAGCACGCCCATCATGCCGAAGATCAGCGTGAGCCCGCTGGCCAGCATGAACAGCAGCATGCCGTACAGCAGCCCGTTCAGAACAGAGAAAACAATCGACTCGAGCATGGCAGAACGATCCGTCTAGACGCGGCAATCCCGATGTTTCCGGCGGCACAGGCCAAAGGCCCACGCCGCCGGGAACGACCTATTCAGCGGTCATGGTGGTCGATCAGGAACGTGACGGCCGCTTCATCTCACAGGAGGTCGGCGTAGCCGTTTCGTCCGCCGGGATCCGGGCGTCCATCTTCCAGCCGATGCCGGTGCCCTCGGAGTCGTATTTCAGATAGTCGTCGGTGAAGGTGGACATGAACAGCGTCTGCAACAGCTGATGGTCGTCGCCGCGCATGGTCGCCTTGCCGAACGGGGTATCCACGCTCAGGCCTTCCATCGCATAGGCGACTTTCAGCGGATCGGTGCTGCCAGCCTTTTCCATGGCCTTCTTGAGCATGTCCATTTCGGTCTTGACGCGCAGGTAGTAGAACTCGATGCCGGAATAACGGTTCTCGAATTCCTCGAGCATGGACTGCAGTTCCGGCGCCTTGTAGCGAACCGCCAGATTCTCCTGCCATTCGGTGATCATCTTGACGTGACCGATCGCCCCTTTGCCCAGCGCAGTGGGCGTACCCAGACCGCCCGCATAGTAGCTGTACCAGTCGACATCCAGACCCGCCTGGGAGCCGGCCTTGACCAGCAGCGACAGATCGTTGCCCCAGTTGCCGGTGATCACCGCATCGGCGCCGGACGACTTGATCTGGGAGATATAGGGCGAGAAATCCTTGACCTTGCCGATCGGATGCAGCACGTCACCGACGATCTTGATGTCGGGGCGCTTCTCCTTGAGCATCTCCTTGCCGGCCTTGGAAATATACTGGCCGTGGGAATAATCCTGATTGATCAGAAAGACCTTCTTGATGTCCTTCTGGTCGGCCATGTAATCCGTGATCGCCTTCATCTTCATTTCGCTGTTGGCGTCAAAACGGAAATGCCAGAACGAACACTTGTCGTTGGTCAGGGCCGGATCGACCGCCGCGTAGTTCAGGAACACGATGCGATTGTCCGGATTGCGCTGGTTGTGTTTTTCCACACCGCTGACCAGTGCGCCGGCCACGCTGGAGCCGTTGCCCTGGGTGATGTAGTGAATATGCTGGTCGGCCACTTCGCGCAGTATCTGCAGCGACTCCTGGGCGTTGGTCTTGTTATCGAACGGCACGATCTCGATCTTCTTGCCGAGCACGCCGCCCGCCGCGTTCATCTTCTCCGCCAGGTACTGGAAGTGCTTGAGCCCGGCGTCGCCGACATTGGCGAACGCGCCCGACAGCGGGTCGATATAACCGATCTTGATGGTGTCTTCGGCGGTCATGCCCGTCGTCGGCACGACCACGGCCAGTGCAGTCGCCAGCGTGAGTGTCATCCGCCGCAGGCGCGTCATGTATTGCTTCATCCTCATCCCCTCCTTTTATGTGGCCCCACGGCCACTTATATGCCCTGTTTCAGCCACACGGCTTTGCTGAAGCTAGCAGGCGGTCGCGCCAACGGCAAAGCGACTTTAGTCGTTGTCCGACTTCGACCCCGGATACTGACACCCCATACCGGTATCGAGCGCCGGGCACAGATCGTAATCGACTGATTATCTTGTCCTTTACGATCCGACGGTTATTCGAAAACGATTGCATGCCGCACGCATGCAGCCTCACTTCATCCTCGTCAGACCGCTTGGTGAAACTCTATTTCACAAATATTGACCACGCCGCGCCGTTCTGTAAAATTCGGCAATCAGCAGAACCACAGTGGGCGATGCCAGCCATGTCGAAACGTTTTGATGGACAGATCGTGCTGATCACCGGTGCCGCCGGCGGCATCGGCCGTGCCTGCGTCGAACGTTTCGCCAGCGAAGCGGCACGGGTCGTGGCCGTGGATCGCGACGCGCAAGCGCTCGAAGCCGTGATCGCATCGCTGGAAGAACCTGCCCGCCATGCCGCTCATGCCCTCGATATCCGCGACGAGAACGCCGTCGACGCCCTGGTCGAATCGGTGATCGCGAACCACGCTCACATCGACGTGCTGTGCAACAACGCCGGCATCGCCGGCGGCGATTATTCGCCGATCAGCGGCAACGATTCCGCGACCTGGCGCGAGATTCTCGACGTCAATCTACTCGGCGCGGTGAATTTCAGCCGGGCGGTGTCTCGTCACATGTGTGAACGCCGGACGGGCGCCATCGTGAACACCGCATCGGTGGCCGGCCTGCGCTCGGGCGCGGGCGGCAACGCCTACAGCGCGTCCAAGGCCGCCGTCATCAGCCTGACCCAGACCAGTGCCTGCGATCTCGGCAGTTACAACGTGCGCGTCAACGCAGTCTGTCCGGGCCTGATCAAAACGGGGATGACACAGCCGGTTTTCGACTATGCCGCGGCCAACGACAAGGAACACAAGCTCGGTTCGCGCTGCGAACTGCGCCGCTTCGGCCGGCCGGAGGAAATCGCTGCCGCCATCGCCTTTCTCGCCAGCGACGACGCCAGCTATATTACCGGCCAGGCATTGCCGGTGGACGGTGGCAACAGCAGCTCGCTCAACATGCCCGGCATGAAGCATTGACGAGCGGACACCACACATCATGGACAGGCGAAATCAGCCGTTTCGAGCATCGCCTCAAATAGCGTTTTGCTGTCATCGGTGCGATGATTGAATAGATAAATCTCCGATATGAATTGCTGGATCAACGTCTGCCATGGCAGGCGCCCGCATGCTCCAGAAAGAGTTATTACGCATGAGTGAAGAACAAGAACGCGACGTCATGGAATACGACGTAGTCGTCGTCGGTGCCGGTCCGGCGGGCCTGTCCGCCGCGATGCGTCTCAAGCAGAAAGACCCCGAGAAGAACGTCTGCGTGCTGGAAAAAGCCTCCGAAGTCGGCGCCCAGAGTCTGGCCGGCGCCGTGATCGAGACCGGTCCGCTGGACGAACTGGTGCCGGACTGGCGCGACGATCCGCCCGCGATCTGCGTGAAAGCCACCGACGACGAATTCTGGATGCTCAAGAAGGACGGCGCGACAAAAATGCCGACGCCGCCGCAGCAGAACAACCACGGCAACGTGATCGTGTCGCTGGCCAACATGATGAGCTGGCTCGCGCCCAAGGCCGAAGCGCTGGGCGTGGAGATCTATCCCGGTTTTTCCGCTGCCGAAGCCGTCTTCGACGACAACGGCGCGGTCAAGGGCGTGCGCACGCCGGACATGGGCCTGGATCGTCAGGGCAATGCCAAGGACGGCTACACCCCCGGCATCGAGATCCATGCGCCGGTCACCATCTTCGCCGAAGGCTGTCGCGGCAACTGCACCAAGCAGCTGATCAAGAAATTCGAGCTGGACCGCGACTGCGATCCGCAGACCTATGGCATCGGCCTCAAGGAACTCTGGAAAGTGCCGGCGGGCCGCAGCAAGCCGGGCCTGATCCAGCACACCATCGGCTGGCCGCTGTCGAACGACACCTATGGTGGCAGCTTCATCTATCACCTGGACGACGACCGTATTGCCATCGGCTTCGTGGTCGGCCTCGACTACGAGGATCCGCGCTTCAAGCCGTTCGAGGCCTTCCAGCAGCTCAAGCAGCACGCCAAGATCAAGCCCTTGCTCGAGGGCGGAGAGATCGTCTCCGCCGGCGCGCGCGCCCTGGTCGAGGGCGGCTGGCAGTCGCTGCCCAAGCTCGAGATGCCGGGCGCAGTCATCGTCGGCGACGCCGCCGGCACGCTCAACGTGCCCAAGATCAAGGGCATCCATACCGCCATGCGCTCGGGCATGATCGCCGCCGATCACGTCATCGACACCGGCAAGGCGGACGGCTTCGATGCTGTCCTGCGTGCATCGGACGTCGCCCGCGAACTCAAGAAGGTCCGCAACATTCGCCCGGGTTTTCTCAAGGGCAAGTGGATGGGCCTGATGAATGCCGGCTGGGAAACCGTGGTCGCCGGCAAGTCGCCGTGGACCCTGCACAACCACGCCGACTGGCGGGCCACCAAGAAGCTCAGCGAAGTCGAGGCGCAGACGCCCGACGAGGCCCAGGACTACGTCAAGCGCGACCTGCCCCCGCGCGACCGCCTGGCCTCGGTCTATTTCGCCCAGACCGAACACGACGAGGATCAGCCGGTTCACCTGCAGATCCTCGAGCCCGACATCTGCACCACGCGCTGCACCGAGGAATACGGCAATCCCTGCACGCGCTTCTGCCCGGCCAATGTCTACGAGATGATCGAGAACGAGTCCGGTAGTCAGGAATTGAAGATCAACGCAGCCAACTGCGTGCACTGCAAGACCTGCGATATCAAGGACCCGTATCAGATCATCAACTGGGTGACGCCGGAGGGCGGCGCCGGGCCCAACTATTACAATATGTAACCTTGGGCCCAACGATCAGAATCGTCGAATCGATGCTCTTCGTATACAGTGTACGGCTCGAGCACGAACGCCGTCCGGGTAATGCGGGCAACCGCGTTTCCGGTCATCGTTCGATTAATCGGCGGTGTTTCGAATCACGCACCGATGTCGCGCCGTGGCGGGCATCGGCTACACATGAAAGGCATCTATGAAAGTACTCGTCAGCATCAAGCGCGCGATTGACTACAACGTGCGCATTCAGATCAAGCCGGACGGCAGCGGCGTCGTCGAGAACGGGGTCAAGCACA
>NZ_JBHRSS010000001.1:0-724931 GCF_042643355.1 Salinisphaera aquimarina | reverse complement strand
CCGGGTGACCGGCAGTCGCCGTGGCGCCAGCCAGGGCGCGGGCTGGGACTACGTGCACGTGGCCATCGACGATCACAGCCGGATCAGTTGGGCCACGATCAAGCCGGACGAGACCGGCGCCAGCGCGGTGGCCGCGCTGATCGCGGCCGTGCGCTACTACCGCGGTCTGGGCGTGCGCATCACGCGCGTGCTAACCGACAACGGGGCCTGCTATAAATCGCACGCCTTCGCCCGCACCTGCCGGCGGCTGGGCATCAGCCACCGCCGTACGCGCGCCTACCGGCCGCGCACCAACGGCAAGGCCGAACGCCTGATCCAGACCGCGCTGCGCGAGTGGACCTATGCGCGTTCATATGACAACGCAGACCAGCGTGCCGCCCATCTGCCCCACTGGCTGCATCACTACAATTGGCACCGGCCCCATGCCAGCCTCGATTACAACCCGCCTATCAGCCGGCTCGGATTGACTGTGAACAACCTGGTGGGTTTACACACCTAGGGAGTTTTCGGAATTGTGTAAGTCATAACCAGTGCCGGTCAGCTTCCGCAACGGCAGTGCGGCCTTTTCAATGACTGATTCCGAACGTTTTCGCTACAGTTAAGAACACGCTCAAGCGAAAAATGAACGTGGTTATACGCAGCAAATCTGTCATTCGTTCGAGATCGCCCAAAGTCAGGGTGTGTCGGGTACGTGCGCCACGGTTCGCCTATGGGCTTTCAACCTGCTCGCCTCGAGTACGGGCATCGATATAGCGATGCACATCGCCAGCATCGTAGCTCCCGCCTATGTCGTAGAGACCCTCAAAGGCCATCTCGATGTCGGCCAGGACTCTAGTTTGCCGTTCGGCGATTACCGCGTGCTGAACTGACTCAACCAGATACGCATGATAGTGGTGGCGTGAGCGTCCGAGATCATCCCAGAGTTCGTCGAGTGATTTGAGAGAGTCGTAGACAAATCCAAATACACGGAAGAACCGACCAATAAAGTTGCCGCCGCTTGACGTTGTTATCTACCTCACCCGATCTCCAGCACCATAGCGTTAACTACTCTGCCGCCCTACTCTGCCCCAGACCTTCTCTCAAGCTCCTCGTGCTTGAGTCATGGATAACACTGCCTTTGAAAGCGGGTTTACCGTCTTTGTTACGAATAGGCTTAAGTGCTGTGGTCGTCGCGAACTTCAAGGTCCGCTCAGCTTCCCTACCCGCCGCCAGGAATTGTTCGGCCGCCCCGGGCTCCACCGAGCCGAGCCACTGCTGCATCTCGCGGATACGATCAACCGCTCGTTCCAAGATGTCGTTGAGGGCAATGCCAGTTTGGTCTTCTTGTTGGCTGGTCACGCTTGACTCCGATGGTTGTTGTGGTGCGTTGACGTTATCGCCACCTAAATTCCGTTTATGTCAACGCTCGTGACAGAGGTACCGCGCCTTTTCGAGAGGCTACCTGAACCCGATAAGTTTTAAGGTTAACTTGGTGCTCAAAACCTCCGAAGATTGCGCTTTCTTATAATAGTAAGTAATGGATATGAGCTCCTAGTCAAGAGTAAAGAGCTACAGAAATACTTGAACGTGCCCACTGATATACCGCAGCGTAGGGAGCTTATACGATCTATCAGGCCGCTTTGTCTCGCCTGCATCTAATCCCAGCCACAGCTCGCCGAGCCTAGTTGTGACCTTTCAGTAGATTGTTCATTCGAGCCACTCTCCCTGAAGCTAATGGGTGTCGAAATCCAGAAGCCCCAGGAGTGACCCGGATGAACACACACCAGAATGCGCGACTGACGTTTCAAGGTCGAGCGCTGCTAATTCGCCGTATCCGCGAACACGGTCTACGCCCTGTTGAAGCCGCCCAGGCGATGGGCATCAGCAGGCGTACGGCCTACAAGTGGAAAGCAATTATCTTAAGGTCGGTGTTCCAGAGCGTCTCATCGCATGTACTCACCGCACCGGCCAGATACTCTTCACATTCTTTATCGACACGCCGCAGGTTTGTGGAGTAATCCGCCTGTTCGAGTACGAGGTTTATTGCATGTTTGGCTATCCGAGACTGATTTACACCGTGTTTGTAGTGTTCACTTTGGGCACCGGACTAGCCTTGGCTTGGTTCGCGCCTATCTGGCTATTCGCATGGGGCGTATTGCCGATTTTAGCGATATTCGGCTCGTTGGATCTGCGCTCCCATCACAATGTGCTACGTAATTATCCAATTCTGGGCCATATACGCTACCTGTTGGAATTCTTACGCCCGGAGATGCGCCAGTATTTCTTCGAATCCGAAACCAGCGGCCGGCCCTTCAATCGCGAACAGCGCCAGATCATCAACGCGCGCGCCGACGGTGGTTCGGATACCTCGCCGTTCGGCACCCGTCGCGACATCGAAGACGCGGGCTATGATTTTGTCCAGCACTCGATGGCGCCCAAGGACGTGGACGCGCGCTACAAGCGCATAAAGATCGGCGGCCCTCAATGCAGCAAGCCCTATAACTCCTCGCGCCTGAATATCTCGGCCATGAGTTTCGGCTCGCTGTCGGCTAATGCGGTATTGGCCATGAACAAGGGCGCCAAACTCGGCGGCTTTGCCCAGGACACCGGCGAAGGCGCGATTAGCCCCTATCACCGCGAGCACGGCGGCGACCTCATCTGGGAGATCGCCAGCGCTTATTTCGGCTGTCGGCACAAAGACGGCAGCTTCGATCCGAAGGAGTTCGAGGACAAGGCCCGTACCGAGCAGGTCAAGATGATCGAGATCAAGCTCTCGCAGGGGGCGAAACCCGGCCACGGCGGCCTGCTGCCGGGCTCCAAGGTGAACGAGGAGATCGCCAAGACCCGTGATATCGAGGTCGGCCAGGATTGTCTGTCGCCGGCGTCGCATCCCGAGTTCGATACGCCGGTGGGGTTGATGCAGTTCGTCGAACGCCTGCGCAAGCTGTGCGGCGGCAAGCCGGTGGGCTTCAAGCTCTGCCTGGGCCGGCAGTACGAGTTCATGGCGGTCTGCAAGGCCATGCTCGAGACCGGCATCCAGCCGGATTTCATTACCGTCGACGGCGCCGAGGGCGGTACCGGTGCCGCGCCGACGGAGTTCGAGGACTTCATAGGCACCTATATCAACGAAGCCTTGCCGTTCGTACACAACTGCCTGGTCGGCATCGGCAAGCGCGACGAAATCCGGGTAATTGCCAGCGGCAAAGTGGCCATGGGCTTCGACATGGTCGAAAAGATCGCGCTGGGGGCCGACATGTGCAACGCCGCGCGCCCGTTCATGTTCTCGGTCGGCTGTATTCAGGCGCTGCGTTGTCATACCAACACGTGCCCGACCGGCGTGACTTCCCAGAATCCGGCCCGCAGCCGCTCGATCGACGTGGTTTCCAAGGCGCTACGGGTGCGCAATTTTCACGACGCCACGATCAAGTCGTTTCTGGATATCACCGGCGCGATGGGCCTCGACAGCCCCGAGCTGCTCACGCCCGAGCAGGTCTACCACCGCCCCGAACATGGGCCGGCCAACACCTATCGTGCGATCCATCCGGTGGTTGTCAGCCGCGACTTTCTAGAGAATCAAATCCCTGAAATTTATGCCGCCGACTGGGCGCGCGCCAACCCGCAAACCTTTTCGCCCCAATAGATTCTTCAGTAAATATTCGTATGGCTGCACCCTACAGATAAGGCTTAGGGTAAAAGGTTATTCATACAGCAACGAGCCACGCATGAGACAAACGGTCAGCGATTTCATTATCGAACGTCTGTCTGCCTGGGGCGTCGAACGCGTCTACGGTTATTCGGGTGACGGCATTAACGGCGTGATGTCGGCACTGCGCCGCGCCGAAGACAAGATCCGCCTGATCCAGCCCCAGCATGAAGAAATCGGGGCGTTCATGGCCAGCGCTCATGCCAAGTTCACCGGCACGCCAGGCGTGTGCATTTCGACCTCGGGCCCGGGTGCCGTGCATTTGCTCAACGGCCTCTACGACGCCAAGAAGGATCATATGCCGGCGGTGGCGATCGTCGGCCAGCAAGCGCGCATGAGCCTTGGCACCGACTACCAGCAGGAAATCGATCTCACCGCGCTCTACAAGGACGTGGCAGGTGACTATGTGCATATGGTTTCGACCCCGGCCCAGGCCCGGCATCTGGTCGACCAGGCGCTGCGCATCGCCATGGCGCGCAACGCCGTCACCGCGATCGTCATTCCCAACGATGTCCAGGATCTGCCCATGGAGCAGCCGCCGGCTTCGCACGGTGCGGTGTTTTCGGGTATCGGCTACCGGCGTCCGCAATGGCTACCCACCGGCGAGGATCTGGACGCGGCTGCCAAGGTGCTCGACGAGGGCGAAAAGATCGCCGTGCTTGCCGGCGCCGGTTGCAAGCACGCGGTCGACGAGGTGCTGGCGCTGGCAGACAAACTCGGCGCGGGTGTCGCCAAGGCTATCCTCGCGAAGACCATGATTCCGGACGATGTCGACTACGTCACCGGCACCATGGGCCTGCTCGGCACCCGGCCGAGCCAGGACATGATGAACGACTGCGACACCCTGCTGATGATCGGTACGCGCTTTCCCTACGCCGAGTTTTTGCCCGCCGACGGTCAGGCGCGCGCGGTGCAGATCGATATCGACGCCGAAGCGCTCGGCCTGCGCTATCCCACCGAAGTCAATCTGCAAGGCGACGCCCGCGCTACCGTGGCCGCGTTGCTCGAGCGCGTGACCGGCAAGGGGGATCGCCGCTGGCAGAACAAGATCATCGATAACACCCGCGAGTGGTGGCAGCTCATGGACGAACGCGCTGCCGTCGAGGCCGATCCGATCAACCCGCAGAAGATCTTCTGGTCGCTCAATCAGCGCCTGCCGGACGACGTCATGCTGGTCAGCGACGTGGGCTCCGCCACCAACTGGTATGCGCGCTATCTCAAGATACGCCGCGGCATGATCGGCTCGGTGTCGGGCGGGCTGGCGTCGATGGGCAACGGCGTGCCGTATCTGCTGGCGGCCAAGTTTGCCTATCCGGATCGGCCCGCCGTCGCCATGGTCGGCGACGGCGCCATGCAGATGCTGGGCAATCAGGCCGTGATCGGCATCGCCAAATACTGGCGCGACTGGGCCGACCCACGCGCCATCGTACTGGTGCTCAACAACCGCGATCTCAATCAGGTGAGTTGGGAACAGCGCGTCATGGAAGGCGATCCCAAGTTCAAGACATCCCAGGATCTGCCCGATTTCGCCTACGACGACTATGCGGCCATGCTCGGACTCAAGGGTTTGCGCATGAACAGCGCCGACGACATTGATCGGGTTTGGGACGAAGCTCTTGCCGCCGACCGGCCGGTGGTGATCAACGCCTACGTCGACCCTGAGATTGGCCCGCTGCCGCCGCATATTGGTTTTGAGCAGGCCAAGGGCTTTATGTCCTCGGTGCTCAAGGGCGATCCCGACGCTTTTCGCATGCTCAAGGATTCCATGAAGCAAGTGACCGCTAAATGGTAAAGCCGGCCGACCGACGCATACGAAAAATTTACACTCCGAAAACGAGGAAACCAAGACATGATCGTACGTGACCATGGAGACGCCAAGAAGACCGAGGTCGACGAAGATCAGTTCATTAGCCGCCGCTATACGCTGCGCGCCGACGGCATGGGCCATTCATTTCATGAGACCGTGATCAAGCCGGGCGGCGAACTCCACATGTGGTACAAAAATCACAAGGAAACCGTGATCTGTACCGAAGGCGAAGGCCAGATCGAGGACCTCACAGAAGGTGGTAAATGGGACCTCAAGCCCGGTGTGCTATACGCCCTGGACAAGCACCAGCAGCATATCCTGTCCAGCGAAAAAGGCATGACCGTGCTGTGCTGCTTCAGCCCGTCGCTGGTCGGCATGGAAGATCACGATGAACAGGGCAGCTATCCGCTGTACGACGACGATGGCTCTGTGCTGCAGCGATGAGTCGTCAAGGCCAAACAACCCGGCACGCCGACCACCGCCTGCGGGTGGCTCGGCGAGTCGAGGATCTATCCGGCTCGTCGATATTCCGTATCAACGCGAAAGCCGAAAAGCTCGCCGGCCAAGGGCGCGACATCCTGCGCCTAGACGCCGGTGAGCCGGACTTCGATACGCCCAAGCATATTATCGACGCCGCCAAGCAGGCGCTCGACCACGGCTATACTCGCTATACGCCGGTCGGTGGTCTGCCCAGTTTAAAAGATGCGATCCGGCACAAGTTCAAGCGCGACAACAATCTCTATTTCGACGACGACGAGGTCATGCACAGCTGCGGCGCCAAGCAGGCGCTGTTTAACACTTGCATGACGCTGTTGCAGCCGATGGACGAAATCGTCATCCCGTCGCCGCACTGGGGCACTTACCCGTCGATCTCGAAGATCGCCTGGGCGCGTATCGTCAACGCGCCGACCTATCACGAGCACGGCTTCGTGCTGCGCCCCGAAGTGCTCGATGAATGCCTGAGCGATCGTAGCCGGATCGTGGTGCTGAATACGCCGAACAATCCGACCGGCCAGGTCTGGTCGCGCGAAGCGCTATCGGCGCTAGGCGAAGTATTGCTCGATTATCCGGACGTATTCGTTGTTTCCGACGATATCTACGAGCATCTGCGCTATACCGGCGAGCCTTACGCCAATATTCTCAATGTCTGCCCGTCGCTGAAAGAGCGCACGGTGGTCATCAACGGTGTGTCGAAGGCCTACGCCATGACCGGCTGGCGTGTGGGCTTCGCGGCCGGACCATCGCATTTGATTGCAGAGATGCAGCAGTTGCAGGGGCAGAGTACCTCGCACACTGCGGCCGTGTCGCAGAAAGCGGCCCAGGCTGCCCTCGATGGCGGCCTCGACACGGTGCATGACATGGCCTCAGCGCTCTCCAACCGCGCCCAGCAGGTCGCCGACGGGCTGGCCGAAATAGGCGCCATAGATTGCCATCCGGCCCAAGGTAGCTTTTATTGCCTGCCCAACTTCCAACGTGTGATCGCCTCGCTTGACGGCGTTGACGACGATCAGCAGCTCGGCGACTGGCTGCTCGAAGAGCTGGGTATCGCCATGGTTCCGGGCTCGGCGTTCAATGCGCCGGGCCACATGCGGCTTTCATTCGCCGCCGGCAGCGAGACGCTGGGCAATGCCCTCGAGCGTCTGCAGCACGCGTTTGCATAATAAAAATTTATTGAATTTCCGGAAGACAGCATGAGCGATAACGACACCGATCTGGGCTCTATGGATGCCGGCCAATTGGCGGAATTATTCGAAACCGGCGAGGCCTCGCCGCTAGAAGCCACGCGCGCCGCACTGGATCGGATCGATCATTTCAATGACGTCGTCAACGCCTATGTTTTTGTGGATCGCGAAGGCGCGGAGAAAGCCGCTAAAGCCTCGGCCCAGCGGTGGGGGCGCGGCAAGCCGCTGAGCCCAATCGACGGCGTACCGGCGTCGCTCAAGGATTTGACCGATGTCGCCGGCATGCCGGCACGTGAGGGCTCGTTGACCACCCGCCCACATCCTTGCAAGAACGACTCGCCACCGGTCACCCGGCTGCGCGAAGCCGGCGCAGTATTGCTGGGCAAGACCAACACGCCGGAATTCGGTTGGAAAGCGGTCACCGACAACCGTGTATTTGGTGCGACCTGCAATCCCTGGGACACCCGCTTAACGCCCGGCGGTTCTTCCGGCGGCGCGGCGGTCGCGGCCGCCTTGAATATGGGCGTGCTGCACCAGGGCGGCGATTCGGGCGGCTCGATTCGTATTCCGGCCGCGTTCACCGGCGTGTTCGGCTTCAAGCCGACTTTTGGCTGGACGCCACAATGGCCACCGGCCAAGGCGCCGACGCTGTCGCATATCGGCCCGCTGACGCGGCACCCGCGCGACGCCGCGCGCATGCTCAACGTAATCGGCCGCTACGACTACCGCGACCCCTATGCCACCCGGGGTCAGCCCGAGGACTGGGGCGTGGATCTGGACGAGGATTTGCGCGGCCTGCGTATCGCCTACTCGCCCGATCTGGGTTACGCCGAAGTCGATCCGCAGATCGCCGTCCGGGTCAAGGAAGCCGCGCGCAAACTCGAGGAATTGGGCGCCGAGATTGTCGAGATCCATCCCGGCTTCGAGTCGCCGATCGATATCTTCCGGCGGATATGGTTCACGGCTTCGCAGGAAGTCTGGTCGCAGTGCGACGACAAGGGCCGCGAACTGCTCGACCCGGGACTGGTTTCCAACGCCAAACATGCGCAGAACTGGAGTGCGGTCGATCTGTTTCGGGCGCTGGCCGATCGCGCGCGTCTGACCGAGCGGCTCGAGCACTTCAATCAGGATTATCATCTGTTGATGACGCCGACGGTGCCGATCGAGCCGTTCGAGATCAATCACGAAGTCCCGCCCGGCAGCGACATGCAGGACTGGGAAGAATGGGCGCCGTTTTCCTATCCGTTCAATCTCAGCCAGCAGCCGGCGGCCAACATCCCCTGCGGCTTCACGGACGCCGGGCTGCCGGTGGGTTTCCAGCTGGCCGGCGGCAAGTTCGACGATATCCGCGTGCTGCGGGCCTGCAACGCCTATCTGGACGCGCATCCGGCGCGTTTCCCCTCGGCGCCGAATCCTGTAGAGACCGGAAAGCCATGAATTTTCCACGCATTCAACCTTTTGGACAATCGCGTGGCTGTGCTACAGCTGCCCTTAACCGGTAAACCGCCGATGTGTTTTTCTGCCAGCGCCAGTTTCACCAGTGCTGCGGCCGTTGCCGTTGTCGGTGTCGCGACGGTGGCGCGCAGCAACCATCCCAAGGAATGGTTGTTTGCGGCCGTGCCGCTGTTCTTTGCGTGGCATCAGTTCAATGAAGGCATGGTGTGGCTGGGCCTGCACGGCGACCTCGGTATCGGCACGCTCGACGACTGGGGGTTTGTTTACATGCTCTATGCCCAGGCGCTGCTGCCGCTGCTCATGCCGCTGAGCGTATGGCTGATCGAGCCCGACAAGCAGCGCGGGCGCAGGATCCTGCCATTTCTGGCCGTGGGCGCCGTGCTCGTATTATATGTGCTCTGGGCACTGCTGAATTTCGACACCCACATCGGCGTGCGCGATCACAGCGTGGTCTATCACAACCCGGGCACGCGCAGCATTGTGGTCGCGGCGCTGTATATCGTGGTCACTTGCGGCGCCCTGTTTTTCTCCGGCTATCGCTATATCGTCATGCTCGGTGTACTCAATCTAGTCGGCCTGAGCGTGGTCCTGTTGATCAAGCAGTACGCCTTCACTTCGGTCTGGTGCGCCTATGCCGCGGTGATCAGTGTATTGATCTATGGGCATTTTTATCGCCGGCGCCGCGCCGAGGCGCACGGCGCGATGCTCGAGCACTGAGCGCTTTTCGGCGCCCGGCGTCGCTCAGCCGCGGCGTTCAACCGCCCGGCGCACGCTGTCGAAATCCTTGGCGAGTTGGGTACGCACCAATGCGACGACCAGGCGGGTGAAGTCTTTGCGGTCCACGAGCTTGGACAGCGCTTGGGCATCGCTGGGTAGCTCCAGCTTGCCGGCTGCGGTGAGCGCTGCCTTGTCGGCGAACGGATAAAACTCTGACCACACCGTCTGGACTTCGCGCAGGAAAATATCGGCGCCGACGGCGCCGATGCCCTTGAAGACCTTCAAGGCTTTGCGCGCTTCATGTACGTCGCCGTCCGCGCGTTGCCGCACGCCGCGCAGATCGTCGCCGTACTCCGATTGCAGCGTATCGACAAGCTCGGCGAGCTGGGTAGCCGTCTTCTCGTCGACGCGTGCGTAGCCGGCGGCGTTCAACGCCGCAACACGTTGCTGCCAACGGCTGTCGCGCATTTTCTGCGGCGTGGTCCAGCCGGCGTCAATCAAGGCGCGCGCGCCCTGCATGGCGATATCGGCCTGCACCGGCGCGCTGGTCAGCAGCGCCAGGCACAGCAGTTGAAACAAGGGCGCCGGCGTGTTTTTCGCCAGATCTGCGCCCAGTTCCGAGGCAAAAGTACGCCCGTGCTTGTCCAGCAGCGTTTTTACCAACTGTTGCTGTGTCGCCATAGTTCTCGCGTTTAATAAACCTTCATATCCGGACCTGCGGCTTCGCCGAGCACATCGCCGAGGATTTCGATGCTGCCGCGAAAGCGTCCGAGCAGCCGCAGCTGGTGCTGGCGCTGCAGGCCGCGATACGCGGTGCGCGCGAGCCGACCTCGGACCTGGATATCGTCGCTGAACCAGCCGCGCACCGCGCCGACGCTGCCAGCCTCGCCCAGCGACAGCAGCGTGCCCTGGTCGGTGAATGAAAACGGCTCCAGCGTTTCGCCGGCCAGATAACGCGGCAGTTGCTTGGCCAGGTGCGCGGCCTGCTCGCTGGCGGCCTGGGCGGTGGGCGGCGCAGGTTCGTCGTCGATATAGCTGCAATCGCCGAGTGCGAAAACAGCGTCCGAATCCAGGCTCTGAAGCGTTTTGCGTACCCGCCATTGGCGTTTTTTGTTGGTCGACAGCGCTTGGATATCGCCGGCCACCGGCGGGCCGACCCGACCGGTCGCCCATATAGTCATGTCGGCGGTGAAGCGCGCGCCCTCTTCGGTCTCGACCGCGTCGGCGCTGACCTTGCCGATCTGCTGGCCGGTTTCGATACGAACACCGGCTTTTTTCAATCGTTCGCCGATGGATTGGCGGACTTTGTCATTCATGCCGGGCATGAAGGTATCGGCGGCCTCGACCAGCGTGATACGGATATCAGGCAGCGCCGCGGGCGGCGTCAGCGTGGTCGAGCGCGCGTCGGTGGCCAGATGTGCGGCCAATTCGACGCCGGTCGCGCCGGTGCCCACGATCACGATATCGAAAGCGCGGTCCTCGACCCCGCGCGCATGCGCGAGCAGCCGGGCGGAAAAACGCTCAGAAATAACCTCGGCATCTCGCGCCGAATCGAGCATGAAGGCGTGTTCGAGCACGCCGTCGACGCCCAGATCGGGCGTGACGCCGCCGAGTGCGAGCACCAGCGCGCGATAGGCCACGCTGCGTTCGGGCACCAGTGTCTGGCCATCGTCGTCGCGCTCGGCGGCCAGGCGGATGGTGTTAGCGTCGGCGTCGATGTCCGCGAGCGTGCCGCGCTCGAAGGCGAAACCCCAGCGCTGCGCCAGCCCGGCGTAGCCCAGTTCGTCCACGTGGCCGCGGCGCAGGCCGGCCGCCAGCTCGTGGATGCGCGGTTTCCAGACGTGGGTAGCTTCGCGATCGATCAGGCGCACGCCGGCCTGGCCGTCGGCGGCAAGCTTGACCGCTAACTCGGCGCCGCCCGCGCCGCCACCGACGATTATTATCGGCGCAGCCGTCTTGTTTTTCGGCCGGCTCAACGCCGCCTCTTGTCGGGCGCGCGACCGTGGCGCGCCTTAGAGCCGAGCAGTGGCGCATTGGCCGATTCACGTAGCCGGATCGCCGGGATCAGCGCGATGGCTGCCGCGAGCATCAGATAGAACGCCGGCACATAAGTGTTGTCGGTCACCGAGATCAGCCAGGTGATCAAAAACGGTGCGGTGCCGCCGAACAATGCCGTCGAGACGTTGTAGGAAATCGTAAAACCACCGTTGCGCACGTTAGTGCGGAATATCGCCGGCAACGTCGACGGCATCACGCCGGACAGGAAGACGACGAAGAACGCGATCAGCGCGAGGCCCGCAAAAGCCAGCCACAGGCTACCCAGCGACATCAGATAAAAGCCGGGTATCGAGAACACGATCAGCCCGCCACAGGCGATGTAGAGCAGTGGTTTGCGTCCGATCTTGTCGGACAGGCGCCCGAGCGGCGTGACCAGCAGCAGCATGCCGACCAGAATGCCCAGCGACAACAACACCGAGTTGAACTCGCTGATATCAAGCTGCGAGGTGAAATAGCTGGGCATGTACTTGAGCACGGTGTAATAAGCCACGTTGAGCACCAACACCAGACCTAGGCACAACATCATGGTGCGCCAATGGTGGGCAAACAGGGTTCTGAACGGCGCCTGTTCGACTTCGCCGGAGTCCTGCAGCTCCTTGAACGCCGGGCTGTCTTCCAGATGCAGCCGCAGCCAGACGCCGAAGATACCCATCGGGGCGGCCATCAAGAACGGAATACGCCACCCCCAACTAGTCATGGCGTCGTTGCCGAGGAAGCCGTCGAGGATCAGCGCCAGAATCGCGGCAAAGGAATAGCCTGTCAGGGTACCGAACTCCAGCCAGCTGGCTAGGAATCCGCGTCGATCGTCGGGTGCGTATTCAACGATGAAGGTCGCCGCCGAGCCGTACTCACCGCCGGTGGAAAAGCCTTGGATCATGCGTAGCGCAATCAGCAGAATCGGCGACCAGATACCGATACTTTCGTAGCTGGGTAACACGCCGACCAGCGACGTGCCGACCGACATGATCAGAATAGTGGCGATGAGCACGCCGCTGCGCCCGATCTTGTCGCCCAGCGGGCCGAACACCAGACTGCCGAACGGTCGTGCGACAAAGGCCGATGCAAACACGGCAAACGACGACAGCAGCGCCGCGGTATCGCTCTGCGACGGAAAGAAGACATGACCGATGGTGGTGGCAAAATAGCCGTACACGCCGAAGTCGAACCATTCCAGCGCGTTGCCGGTGGCCGCGCCCGCGATCGCGCGGTGCATGGTGGAATCGTCTACCTCGCCGCCGTGGTCGTCTTCGGTGATTTCCTGGGAACTCATCTGCGACGTGCATCCTTGTCATCAGGTGTCTAAGCGCTTTTTCGACCATGACCGGGAAACCTTTTTCCTTACCATGCGTAGAATTACGCAGACCAGAATTAGTCTCATAGGCGAAAGCAAGAAAATTGGTTGCGGAAAAACCCTGATATAAGTGCATGATGCACGCTGATAGTATTGGTTTTCGATATCGAAGTACGAAAGGGATACGGACATGTCGAACAGCACAATGACGCTGCTGCGCGAGCAGGCTTATGTCGGCGGCCGATGGATCGTCGCCGAAGACAAGGCACGCAAATGGGTCAACGATCCAGCTACCGGCGAGACCATCGGCCACGTGCCCGACCTGAACGCGGCATACATCGATGGCGCGATTGATGCTGCCCATCATGCGTTTTCCACCTGGCGTCATACCTCGGTGGTCGAGCGCGCCGATAAGCTTCTGGCCTGGTATGACGGCATGCACGAATACGCCGAGGAACTTGCGCGTCTGATGACCTGGGAACAGGGCAAACCGATCGGCGAGGCTCGCGGCGAAGTCGATTATGCCGCCAGTTTCCTGCGCTGGTTCGCCGAAGAAGGCCGGCGAGCCAACGGGTCCACCATTCCCCCAGAAAACACGCAGATCGCGATCGGCACGGTCAAAGAGCCGGTCGGCGTGGCGGCCATGATCACGCCCTGGAACTTCCCGTTGGCGATGATCACGCGCAAGGTCGCGGCCGCGCTGGCCGCCGGCTGCACCACGCTGGTTAACCCCGCCAACCAGACACCGTTCTGTGCGCTTTCACTCGCGATATTGGCCGAACGCGCGGGCCTGAACAACGGCGAATTCAACGTCGTAACCGGCGCCGGCAAGCTATTTTCCGAACGCGTCTGCGCAACGGACAAAGTGCGAGCGCTGTCGTTTACCGGGTCAACTACCGTGGGCCGGCAGCTGATCCGGCAAAGCGCCGATACTGTCAAGTGCACGGCCATGGAACTGGGCGGCAATGCGCCGTTCATCGTCTGCGACGACATCGATATCGATGCTGCGGTCGAAGGCGCGATCGCGGCCAAGTTCCAGACCAGCGGTCAGGACTGCGTCGCGGCCAATCGCATCTACGTGCATCGATCCATCTACGAGGATTTCATCGGTCGTTTTGCCGAGCGAATGAACGCCATGAAAGTCGGCAACGGCTTCGACGAAGATACTGAGATCGGCCCGTTGATCAACGAGGACGCGGTGGAAAAGGCGCAATCGCTGATCGACGACGCCCGCGATCAGGGTGCGCGTATCATCGGTCGCGAACAAGGCGCGGCCCCGGGCTCGCAGTTCTTTATGCCGACGCTCGTGGCGGACTTTACGCCGGATATGCAGGTGTCATCGGAAGAATCGTTCGCGCCGATCGCACCTATTTGTTCGTTTGACGATGACGACGAAGTCATCGCTGCGGCCAACGACACGATCTTTGGCCTGGCCTCCTATGTTTATACCCATACCGACGCCCGCATCCGCAAATTCATGCGTGGCCTCGAATACGGCATGGTCGGCGTTAACACCATGGATATCACCGGTCCGCATGTGCCCTTCGGCGGGATCAAACAGTCCGGGCTAGGCCGCGAAGGCGGCCATGTCGGCATGGATGAATACCTGGAGACCAAGTATTACTGCATCGGTGGATTGCCTGCGGTTTGAACAGCGATAGCGAGGAGTCGTCATGGAAATCATAGAGCGTCTCGAATCAGAGGTCCGAGTGTATTGCCGGTCGTTTCCCACTGTGTTCACGACCGCCCAGGGCAATCGCATGACCGCAAAAGACGGGCGCGTGTATCTGGATTTTTTTAGCGGCGCGGGCGCGCTTAACTATGGTCATAACGATCCTGATATGGAAAAGGCGCTGATCGACTATATTCGGTCGCACGGCGTGAATCACGGTCTGGATATGGCCACCGAGGCCAAGGAGAGGTTTCTCAGAACCTTCGACGAAGTCATCATGAAACCGCGCGGGATGGATTATAAGCTCCAGTTCCCCGGCCCTACCGGTACCAACGCCAACGAGGCGGCGCTCAAGCTGGCACGGAAGGTGACCGGCCGCAGTGGGTTGATCCACTTTACCCACAGCTTTCATGGCATGACGTTGGGCGCGATCGCGGTGACCAGTAATGCCGCGATCCGAAACTCCGCAGGCCTTGAATTACCCAATACCACGACGGCACCGTATAGCGGCTACTACCGTGACGGACGCAATACCGCGGACGATCTCGAAAAGTTGCTCAGCGATTCGTTCAGCGGCGTCGATAAACCGGCCGCCGTCATCGTGGAAACCGTACAGGGCGAAGGCGGCATCAACGTCGCCGATTTCGAGTGGCTGCGCCAGGTCGAGCGTATTTGCCGCGACCACGAACTGTTGCTCATCGTCGACGATATCCAAGCCGGCTATGGCCGTACTGGTCCGTTCTTTTCCTTCGAGCCCGCCGGCATCAAGCCGGATATGGTCACCATCGCAAAATCGCTGTCTGGCATGGGTTTGCCGTTGGCGATGGTCATGCTGCGCCCCGACCTGGATGTCTGGGAGCCAGGCGAACACACGGGCACGTTCCGGGGCAATAATCACGCGTTCGTCACGGCCGTGGCCATGTTTGAGAAGTTTTGGTGCGACGATGCGTTGGAAAAACGTGTGGTTGACAAGGGGGAGTATATCCGTGAGCGACTCAGGGCGATCGTTGATTCGCATTCGGGCTTCGAGGCCGAAGTCCGTGGTCGCGGATTTTTCATTGGGTTGGATTGTGCCCGCGCCGAGCTTGGTAACGAGATTATCGGCCAGTGCTTCGAACGCGGTCTGATCATGGAAACTACGGGCCAGGGTGACAGCGTGGTCAAGGTGATGCCGGCGCTGATTTCCACCGACGCCGATCTCGACGAAGGCTTGGATATTATCGACGCGGCCGTCGGCACAGTGGTCGAAAAGTACGGTCTCGCGGCGGCGTAGTCCAGCAACGCACGAGCCACCACCGAGGGCTACAAGCAAGGCGCGGGTGATGAGTAAAAGCAAGAACCGGCGCCGCGGCGCCGGCATCATCGGCCTGGCCCGACCTTTCCCCACTATCGAGTAGCACGCCGGTCTGGAGTCACGAGCGCTAGCACGATCGAGGGTTTTTGAAGTCCGCTTCTGACCGGGAGCTGACTATCTGGCCGAAACCGGCTGGACTTCGCCCCGCCACCGGCTACCGATCCTCTCGCGTGCGCCAGACACGTAAAACATAGACGATCTCACCCGCGATCTCGTAACGCAGCTCGTATCGACTGACCAGAATGCGGCGAACCTCTCGCGGTTCAAAGTGAGATAGCTGCTCGCCGATCTGGGGATTGGTTACCAAGACACGTGGCGCCTCGGTGAGTGTTTTTACCGCCCGCACGGCCGCCGGCTTATTCACAGGAGCCAGGAATTCATATAGGCGCGCTAAGTCGGAAAGGCCCTTACGGGCCCACTTCACCTCCATCAGCGAGGTATCGATAGTGGTTCATCGGCATCTAAGCTGTCAGCCCATGCTTGAATTGCCTGCTGGTCAATGACGCGGCCCGCATCGACGTCTTCCAATGCCTCGCGTGTAAGGCGATCGCGCTCCTCTTCCTGGGCGATCCAGGAGGAGAGTGCCTGTTTCATGACCCAGCCGCGCGAGCGTTCAAGCCGATGGGCTAACTGATCCACTTTTTCGGCCATGGGGATGGGAACGTGTGCGGTTAGAACTCGGGTTTCGATCTTTGCCATCGTGGGTTCCTCTTTCCATTCGTAGTTGCTAACCGAGCGACTGGTTTGGCGCGGCATTGCCGCCTACAAACACTGCAGTCAGCCCTTCTGATTCATTTCTAATCATAGCGATTAAAATATTAATCCGCCAACTCGAATGGAAGCCTGTACGCACGAAAACACCGCATCAGAACTTCGACGCTGTACCGTCCCGCAAATCACGCCTTCGCACAACATAAGTACGGTTATGTTTATCTGCTCTCATATTCGTACTATATGGTACGTTGTGAGTATCGCGTATTAGTACGGTACTATTTAGACACCACACCTCGGGTTCAACCACGTCATGCCCAAACACTCCCCTCGCGCTTTGGCGCAATACGATTTCTCAGTCCATATCGCGCCCAGCGGCGGCGAAGTCGTCATCGACCAAGACGGCGATCCATCGGTGACCCACGATGCCGAGGCCGTCGTTGCCGATATCGCCGAACGCATGGGCGGTCTCGGCGCCCGGCCGCTGATCTACCGGGATTCGAGCGGTCGCTACGACGGTATCTCTCACGACGGCCAGCAATTCCTCGGCTTTTACCCGATCGGCGTCACCGATGAATCCGAGGCGCTCATTCACGTCGATCTTGGGAGTCTGACCTGATGGCCAGCAGCACTCTCACGCCGGAAGCCGTGCAGGACGCACTCAGGGCGGTGCTTGAACGCGGTGACTATCCGTCGATGGCCAAGGTCCGGGGCGAACTGGACACCACGGCATCCCAGCAGACGCTGACCGGTCACATGAAGGTCGCGCTCAAGGGCTTGGCCGAACAAATGGGTACCGGGCTGCCCGAAGGGCTGCCCCGCTCGGTGGTCGATGCCGCACACCGCTTCTATAGCGAGGCCCGGGATAGCGCTCGAGAGGAGCTGGAGAAACAGCGCGCGCTCATGGCAGAGCGCGAGAAGTCACTCACCGATGCAGTGGCAGAGAAAAGCCGGAAGGCCGACGCCCTGGAACAACAGGTCGGACAGTTGCAACAGCGCGCACAGGCCGCGGAAAGCGAGGCGGCATCGCTGGCCAAGGATCTGGAAGTCAGCCAGGAGGCGCTGAACGACAGCCAGGACAGGAATGCCCACCTGACCTCCGAGTTGAGCGACACGCGCAGCCAGGCCGCACGCCATGTCCGGCAGCTGCGTGCCACCCATCGAAAGCAGACCGAGAACCTGGTCCGCGAACGGCAACAGATCAGCGACGCGCGAGATCGAGAGATAGAACGCGCGGATGATCAGCAGAAGCTCTGGGCTAAACAGGTGGATGAGGCAAGGCAGGAAGTCCTATCTGCCAAGGCCGAACACGCAGAACAGATCCGCGCCCTGCGAGACGAACGAGATCAAGCGATCCGTGAGCGCGAGGAGAACGCACAGTCGTTACGCGACCGAGATCGCGCCATAGAGGCAATAAATGCTGACCTGGATAAAAGCCAGTCGCACGCTGCGGACCTTGAAGCGTCGATTGAACAGGCCCAAACGAAGGCGGCATCGCTGTCTGAAAGTCTGCTCAACGCCCAGTCCGAACAGAACACCCTGCGTGAAAAGCTGGCCCATGCGACAGCGATCGCCGACGAGCGCGAGCGCCTTCTCAATCGGCTTGAACGGGCCCGAGACGCAGATAAAGAAGATGCGAAACGAAACCCTAAATCGAAACGTTAATCCGTCTACTTTCATTCGGTTGCGGCACTTGCAGAACCTGGGAAATGCGGATAATGGAACCCAGATCAGACAATAACAGGAGCCTGAAAATGCCCGCACCGCAAAACCTCGGAGAGCTCAACGAACTGTTGACTCAAATCAATATGCCGCAGCTGACCGGTGCCCAGTTTCGCGCCCTGCGCGAGAATCGCCCGCGCAACCAGCTGCTGACTGCGGCCTCGAACATGACCAGCGATAGCGGCGCGCGAAATTACGTCGCCAGGGCGATGCGCGAGATCGGCATCAAGATTACGGCGGTCAATGACGGCAACGGCGCATCAGGGGGCGAAGCGACCGCGCAGCAGGCTCAGCACCCGCAGCCGGCGCCCCCGCAGCAAGCACATGCACCAGCGGCACAGACTGCCCCTGCTGCGGCGGGGCCCGAGGATTGGCAGGACGAGCCCCCGCTACAATCGCGCTCTGGCAGCGATTCGTCGTCGGATCGATTCAATTACAACATGCACATCTATGGCGGTAAGGCTGCACTGTGCTTCGAGCCTGCCGATACCCGTGGTGGCGATTACACGGTGTCTCTCGACTCGGCGACAGCAACCGAGCCGCGAAGCTACGACTGGTCGAGCAAGCTGCGCATTCAAATGACGCGCAACGAACTGCCGGTCGTGGCGGGCGTGCTGTTCGGCCTGATCCCGAAATGCGAGTACAAGAATCATGGCCCGAACAACGACAAGGGTTTTTCGCTCGAAGATCAGGGTCGAAAGGTCTTCATCCGCACCTGGGCCAAGGATCATCCAGTACGCGCTGTTCCGGTCGAGCCGGAGGATGCCTACCGTATCGCCACGCTGATCCTGCGGCAGATGGGGTTGAACGCGCCCTGGATGAGCGCGAGCAACATCATTCAGACCATTCGCATGGTCGTGGCGCGGCGAGTTGCTGGTTAAGGGCGAGTCATGGCTACGCAAGTAGGATGAACAAGAATGGCGACGTTAGGCGGATCATGACGCAGCGGGACTTCGAAGCCGGCGTCACCTGCGCCGGCGGCTCGATCGAGCACCAGGATGTGATGGCATGGGCGCGAAATGCCCATATCGATCAGCGCCCGCCAGACGAGCGCATCGGCGATCAAGACGATCCCTACATGCTCCGATGGTTCGTGCAGCGCAAATACCGTCTGTTCGATACGCAGGCTGGGGATCTACTGCGGCGTCTTTGGTGCATCGACGGGCAGCAGCTAGAGAACGGTTACGTTCATCGATTCATTCGCAGCGACGAGGATCGCGCGCTGCATGATCACCCGTGGCCGTGGGTGACGGTGCTGCTCGATGGCACCTACTGGGAGCATCTTCCGGCCGACCCGAATGACCCCGCCGGTCCCACTAAGCGCGAGAAACGATCCCCCGGCGATATCGTTGTCCGACGTGACGCCGCACGCCCCCACCGCATCGAGATTGAGGAAGGGTGTCCTGTCACGACCCTGTTTCTTACCGCAGAGAAAACCCGCGAGTGGGGGTTCTGGTGCTCACAGGGATGGCGGCACTGGCGCGACTTCGTGGCGCCGGATGAGCTGGGCCGGACACGCGGCTGCGATTGATTCGGGGATCGCCCTATCCGGCCGCTCACGCTAAAAGGCCGGGGGGGATAGCGATTCTGTACTAATCAGGATAGGCCGCACCCCGCTCGAGCGCCGCTGGACTGCGCAGCTCGCCGCCAGGTAGTAAATTCATACGATGGTTGGGAACTGGCATGGGTATTTCGGCTGGGCTGAGAATGCCGAAGTAGTCATGGCGCATGTCGACGAGGTCGGACGTGGGCGCGCCTGCGACTGTTTTTGCGCTACCTGCCGCCAGCCTGTGCTGGCACGTCAGAGAAAGAAACGAATCTGGCATTTCGCTCATCTCGCCGACACAAGCTGTGAGGGTGAAAGCGCGCTACATCGAGCCGCGAAAGAAGTGCTCGCAGATGCCGCGTCCCGCCAACGGCGAATACTTCTACCCTCCGGACTCACACCCCCGCTCGAAACCGCCACGCTCGAGACTGCGATCGGCAAGACACGTAGAGCCGACGTGCTGGCCACAATCGGTGGGCGTCGATACGGGATCGAGATTCGCGTCACACACGCCAAGAATCAGGCCGCTCGTGATGACTATGCAGATGCAAACCTTGAGGCTTTCGAGATCGACCTGAGCAAGACAACCTACGACGTGAACCGTCACATCCTCGAGCAGATGCTCTTGGACGGGGCAGATCGCCATTGGCTGTTCAAACGTGGGATGGCTCGCCGTCGCGCCGTATCGGCGCCCATTAGTCCGATGCCCCCTCCCACTCGATCCGATAGCTACGAGCAGATCGCAAACCAGATCTGCGACTACCTGGTGAGCCCTGCCGGTCAAGCAGACCGATTCGTCTCGTGGCCAGTAATACGTGCCGATGGGATGCCACGCCTTGAGGCCACAGCTGCTCAATGGGAGCGAGGCAGCGTCATGCCAAAGCTTTATAAGGTCAGACGCCCTGGGATGTTCATTGGTCGAAAGGCCGGCGGCCCAAGGTTGTACCTGGAGGGCCAAGTGGCCACACCCCGTGGCATCGCTTCGGTGGACGTGGAGCTGGCATTCGATATTGTCGAGCCAGCGTCTGCCCAACGCCCTACTCTCTTGATCGTATGTCCGGTCAACTTGCGCGAGCCTTCTTGGCCCGGCGCGCTATTCATGCGCTGGTACGGCATAAATTCTTGGCGCGCCAAGCTCACGAACCAGTACAAGCAGGCGAGTAAGCCGTAGCAGGCGGCAAAAGAGTATTCGTTGCTGCAAGTAATACGCTAATTCGGAATCGGAGAAATCTTACGGGCTGAATGATATGAGGGCTGCTTTTGGCCGATTGCGACCCAAAGCGGACTTTCCAAACTTCTTGCCTGAACCTTCGCCGCCGTTCTCAACCCACGCTGCTCAACGGCGCACTAAGACATCGTCGTTGCTACTTTCGCAGTGATCCGGACCAGGATTTGCGACGATCAGATGGCTTTCGTTTCCGTCGTTCAGTGAACGATTGCTCTTGGCATACGATTGAATGCAGGCCTGCGTGGGCTCGGGGCGAGTGTCGGCCCCAGCGGCACACGGATCCGTGCAGGTATTCCAGGCACCGATCTGTTAGAGCGAGGGTGTCAATGGCAAACCGGATCTACACCGCGGCACGCCACGGCCCCGCTGATATACCCGGGGACACGGTGCGAATCGAAATCGGCCTAGATAACGAATGCGGCAAGCTGGTTTTCTTCGACGAATACGATCAGAGCGGAGCGAACGTCAGGCGCGCCGAGAAGGCAAACACGATATTGAGATCTCTCTACGTCGTGGTGCCGACGAAATCAACGGCGAACTGGCTGCGCTTGAATCAATACACCACCAAACCCCAACGATCATAAAGCGCACCGTCTGAGACCCCGAGCCATTCGCTCCCGCGGCTGCGGAACCACCGACACCTCTCGCTTCGACGTTTTGACTGTACACACATCGAAAACGACTAAATAAAAGGCCCTCTACGAATTAAGGTCGGGCCGTTCCGAAATAGATGCCGCGTTATTCCCCGATCGTCTAAAAAATAACGGCCCCGTACCACACTCCGGGTATTGTTTACGGCATATTTGTGGCCTATATTGAAAACATGAAGTCTAAAGTGCTCCACGCGCTGATCTTGGTGCTGGTATTCACCAGCGTGCTGGCCAGTCCAGCGGTCATGGCGTGGACCATGCCGGCCGAGAACGCGTCAAGCGATTGCTCGTTATGTCAGGCCGACACCACGAAGCCGCAGCACTCAACCGCGGCGACTTCGACTTGCGCAGTGGCCATCTGCGGCATAATGGCTGATGTTGCGCATAACACTGCCGGGGTTACGCCCCTGCCACCTGCGGTGCCCACGTTTCACATCGAAACGCATTTGGGCCGCCAACTCGAAGGGCCCGACCCTTTTCCCCCGCGAGCTATCCACGCTTGATCTGACTGACGCCTGAGCGCGTCACAAACTCCGGCTGAGCTTACACAGACCGCGCCTCTGCGGTCAGTGCTGGTCTGTCATGCGACATCAACCATTACGTCGCATGTGCACGCCTAACGGCTTTCCGGAACTCCCTAGATCACGTGGAGTTCTTCCGATGACCCAACTACGTAATGCGACCGTGGCGCGCCTGACGCTCATGCTCGTTCTGTTTATCTCGACCGGCGCGGCCATCGCGGCACCGGTACAGGCTCGCCTTTACCACAACCCGGGCTGCATGTGCTGTGAGCAGTACGCCGACTACCTCAACGCCAAGGGGTATGAGGTGGACGTGCTCGACACGGACGATATGGCGGCTCTCAACGAAAAGCACGGCGTCGAACCGGCGTTGTCGTCTTGTCACACCACTCTCATCGGCGACTACGTCGTCGTCGGGCATGTACCTGAGCCGGTCGTTGCCAAGCTGCTGCGCGAGGAACCCGATATCCGAGGTATCGCTTTACCCGGCATGCCGAGCGGCTCGCCGGGCATGCCCGGCAAAAAGAGCGAACCGTTCGTCATCAAAACGCTGAATGGCGACGTTTACACGACGTATTGAGCCTTTATTCAGGCAATTACCGAGGTAACAAACGATGAAAAGCTGTGATTCCGGAAAATCGACGTCACCCGACTCCGTGCCTCCAGCCCGGCGCTGGCTCGAACCCCGCAGCTTATTAGTCGGCGGCGTTGCCGCCGCGGCGGTCGGGCTTGTATTCAACTGGGACTGGGTCGTGACCATCGGAGCCGTCCCGCTGCTGTTCACCCTGCCCTGCATGATCATGATGGGCTGGATGATGTGGAGTATGCGGCCGACCGCTACCGATGGTGCAACGTCCCGGCAGGAACCAGATACTCGAACCCGTTATTCAAATCAGATCGCGTCATCGAGCGCACCTTCCGACCAACCCAAAGAGGACTAGAAACATGCGTACAACAGTAAAAACGATCATCGCCGCTGCCCTGATCGCGGGCGTGCCCGCCGTATTCGCCGCAACGCAAGGCGAGGACGCGAAGCCGGCATCCGAGGGCAACATGGGCCACATGATGCAAGGCCAGGAGGGCAAGGGCCACGGCATGGGCATGATGGGCGATGGCAACATGCCCATGATGAAAATGATGGGTCAGATGAACGACATGATGGAAACCTGCAACAAGATGATGCAGAGCAAGATGGAGAATATGGACGGCACTGACGGTTCAACCGACCAGGGCTAGATACGAGCGCGCCGGCGGCCACCGGAATTGAGGCCGTCGGCCTTTTCTTCATCGAACAGGAGTATAGAAATGAGCCTACG
This sequence comes from Salinisphaera aquimarina, assembly GCF_042643355.1. Lineage (NCBI taxonomy): Bacteria > Pseudomonadati > Pseudomonadota > Gammaproteobacteria > Salinisphaerales > Salinisphaeraceae > Salinisphaera > Salinisphaera aquimarina. The sequence goes on along the minus strand of NZ_JBHRSS010000001.1, from coordinate 701,519 downwards.
TCTAGGCGATACCGCACCGAATTTCACGGCCGACACCACCGAAGGCCGCATCGATTTCCACGAATGGCTCGGCGACGGCTGGGGCATGTTGATGTCGCATCCGGCCGATTTCACACCGGTCTGCACTACGGAGTTGGGCGCGGTCGGCGGACTCAAGGAGAAGTTCGCCCAACGCGCCGTAAAAGCCATCGTGGTCTCGGTGGATTCGGTCGATGATCACAAACGCTGGTCGGCCGATATCGAGGAAACCCAAGGCCAGTCCGTGAATTTCCCGATCATCGGCGATTCCGACCGCACGGTCGCGGAACTCTACGACATGATCCACCCAAACGCCGGCGACACATCGACGGTGCGCAGCGTGTTCATCATCGATTCCAACAAGAAGATCCGGATGACGCTCACCTATCCGAAGAGTGCCGGGCGCAATTTCGACGAGATCCTGCGGGTGATCGATTCACTGCAGCTGACGGACAACTACAAGGTCACCACCCCGGCCAACTGGCAGGACGGCGACGACGTGATCGTGTCGCCGGCGTTGTCCAATGAAGAAGCCGAGAAGCTGTTCCCGGCCGGCTGGAACGAGCTCAAGCCCTATCTTCGCATGACCAAGCAGCCGAACAAATAACGGCTGAGAGTGTGCTGCCCCGGGCACAGACATGTTGCTGTGTCCGGGTTCTTAGACAAAACATGCCCCGCGCCATCCGTGTTTGGCATAGCCCCAACGATATATAACGCCGGCCATTTATTCGCAGGGTTGTGCTCCGATATGCAAACCGAAGCTCCGAACAAAAACGTGGCCGAGGGATACGCCCGGATTGCGGGTCGCTATGACCGGAGGCGGCCAGCTCATGCTCACGGACTGGTGTGGCGATTATCTGATGTGCCGGCTGTTCGAGCGCTATCAACGGCTGCGCGCGCATGCGCACGCACGGACCTATCGAACGCATGAGTGCGCTCGAATGCTCAAAGAAAGCGGCTACGCCGCCGTGCAGATCGAAACCTACAAAATCAACTGGCTCTGGGGGCTCATGACCGCCCGTGGTACCCATGTTCAAGCTTAATTTCCTACCGAAACGAAAAGATCAGCGAGAAGTCCGATGGCGATGAACGCAGATTTGCTGTTCGTCTGCCTGGCGTTGGCCGCACTCGGCCTCGTGTTGTTAGCTATGGTCTTCCGCACATTGCTACGCACCGCGCGCAGCGGGTGGCTGATAGCGGCTGTGGTGCTAACCGCGGCATTGCTTTGGATCGATATCGTTATCCTCTGGTGCTTGGTCGAATACACCCTGTTTGCTGTCGATTTTAGTAGCGATGGTTTGCACGCGCTCCTTGAGCGCGCTGGTCCCTGGGCGCCTGCGGCTTCCATCGGCCTGATGACGGCTCACTCTTTCGTGCCGTTTCCGGCCGAGGTCATCGCAATCGCCAATGGCGTCGTCTTCGGCTCCGGGCTGGGTGTACTGCTCACCTGGGCGGGTGCAATGATCGGCGCAATACTGAGTTACGAAATCGCAAGGGCCCTGGGCCCGGCCGCACGGTCACGCTTGGTTCCGCTGCGTTATCAGGCGCGGTTGGATGCATTCGTGAGTGATAGCAGTATTACGACACTGCTGACCGCGCGCCTGATACCGATCATGTCCTTCAATCTGGTCAATTACGCCGCGGGACTCGCCGGCGTGCCGCGATGGACGTTCGTCTGGACCACCGGCGTGGGTATTTTGCCGCTGACCGTACTGAGCGTACTGCTCGGTAGTCAGGCGCTGCACCTGCCGGTCTATATCTGGATTCTGGCGGGGGGCGCCGCGCTGATCCTGTTCGGCGCGGCGCACGTCATCCGATCGCGGGGCGCGCATGAGCGAAACCGCGAGCACGACCATTCCAGGGCGCGGGATCGCCGCCGCCAAAACGCCAGGCGATGACGATCTGGACGAATCTCCTGCTGGCGCTGTTCGCCGGCGTGCTGCTCAATCTCACGCCGTGTGTGCTACCCGCGTTGCCCATCAAGTTGCGCACGATCGCGCGTGTGGTGGGCAGCGGTACGCGACAGCGCTTTTTGGCAGCGATCGCGCTGCTGGCCGGCACGCTCACGTTCTTCGGCGCGCTCGCTTTGGCGACCGCCATGCTGAACTGGACCTGGGGCACCCTGTTCCAGGCTTTCTGGTTTCGTACAGCACTGGCCTTTCTGCTCGCCGGCCTTGGCGTTTACAGTCTCGCGGGGCGCGGCGTGCAACCGCCCCAATGGGTCTATCGCGTCCAGGGCAACGGCTATGCCGAACCCTACTTGGCCGGTTTTCTGGCCGCGGTCTTGTCCGCGCCCTGCACCGGGCCTTTCCTGGGCGGCGTCATGGCATTTGCGCTCACGCAGGCGCCGAGCACGATCTTCGCGCTGTTCATGGCGGTGGGCGTCGGGTTGGCCCTGCCCTACCTCGTTCTGCTGGCCCAACCCGGACTACTGACACGCATACCACGCAGCGGCGCATGGCTGTCACGCGTGCAGCAGGTCATGGGCTTGATTCTCCTGGCCGGTGCGACATTCTTTGCAACGACCGTGCTCGCGGAACGCGTCGGCACCCTGCTGTGGACCGCCTGGCTCGGGACCCTGGCTTTCTGGTTGATCCGCGTATTGGTGGTCGGCCCCGGATCCGGCGCGCGTTTGGTACCGGCGCTCGTCTTGGTCGCTGGCGTGGCCGGCGCCGTCACGCTCGGCTTTGATCGTGGGGCCGGCGCACAGCACGCGTTGCCTTGGCAGCCGCTAACGGAGCGCGCGCTTGCCGAGGCCCGCACTGCCGGCGCGCCGGTGCTTGTCGAGTTCACGGCGGATTGGTGTATTAACTGCAAAGTTCTGGAACAAACCGTTTACGCCGACGCCGCGATTGCGCAAGCCGTCGATGCAGCCCAGATGCGCGTTCTACGCGCCGATCTCACGCGGCCGGACGCTGCGCTTGACGCCTACCTACGATCCTTCGGTGGCGCCGGCCTGCCCTTCGCCGTGGTCTTGAAGCCGAACGGGGCGGTTCACCGGCGCCTGCCCGATTTATTTACGGTCAGCACATTGAAAGCGGCCATCGAAACCAGTGGAGAGCAGACGCGTGTCGACCCATAAGAGTTTTGTCCTCTCTTGGCTATTGCCAGCGACCATCGCGATCACGGTCAGCGGCCTTTTTCTTTTCTGGCAATGGACCGTGCCTAGTACGGAGTCCGAAGTGCAATCGACGACCGACCAGTCAACAGTTAATAACCGGGATGATAAGCGGGACGTTGTTGACCTCTATACCGCATCAGAGTCATCAACAGCCTCGAAGTCCGTCCCACCGCGTTTTAGCGCGGCCCACGTGAATCTCGATGCAACGCGCGACGGCGATACGATCCAAATAGAACTGGACATCGCATCGGAGTGGCATATCAACGCCAATCCCGCCTCTTTCGACTTTCTTATACCGACCGATATAAAGGTATTTGCTAACGGCGTGCTGTTATCGACCGAGCTTGCATACCCACCGGGCGATGAACTCGACGTCGGCCTTGAAGACCCGATCCGGGTGTATTCGGGCAAAGTTAAGTTGATAGCAGCTCTGGATAAAGTTGCCGACAACGACATACCCACCGTCCAGGCCGTGGTACAAGCCTGTAATGACTCGGGGCTTTGCCTTCCACCCTCGACGCTTTCTACGTCGATTCCGAGCACCGTGAACCCATCGCTACCTTAAGCTGCCTAAAAGCTTCAAAAGGGTCTGAGCCGTAGTGGGGATGCAGGCAGCCCGAGCTGGCTCAGTAATGCGGCCGATACGCTCAGTTGCCGTATTTTCTATGCGCCCAGATCAGTAATGCGGCTCCCGTGGTAATCCAGACATCGGCCAAGTTGAATGCCGGCCAGTGGTACTGTGCGTAGTGGAAATCGAGAAAGTCGACCACATGGCCGCGTAGCAGGCGATCCGTCAAGTTGCCCAGTGCACCGCCTAGAATCGCACTGAGTGCTATTCCTTGACCTTTCGAAGCCACCCCGCGCCACAGCCAGCCCAGCAGCATGGCCGACATGACAACGGCGACACCGATCAGGAATGCCCGCTGCCAACCACCCGCATCGGCCAGAAAGCTGAATGCGGCACCTGTATTGTGTAGATGGGTCCAGCTAAAAAACTCTGTGACGGCTCTGCGCTCACCATAGGCGAGATAGGTGCTGGCCGCGTACTTGGTTGCTTGATCCAGAAGCAGCATCACGACGGATAATCCCAACCAACGCAGCCTGTCGGCCGGGCTAGAACTTTTCAGCGTGTCCTCCCCTATCGTCACCCCCGCAGACACAAGCTATGCTTACTGTTTGCACCGCGCGAAGATATCGCCATGTTCAAGTGCTTTCCGAGGACGGTGATTCCTGAAGCTCGTCTCGCGTTTGGCGCGCGTCCTTCAGGATGCGGATACCGCCGCGTAACACGATAAAACCAACGACCAAACCGATAATGAGATCGGGGTACCGCGTGTCGAAGTAGTAGACCAGCGCGCCACCGACAATGACGCCGATATTGGCGATTACATCGTTGGCCGAAAATATCCAGCTCGCGCGCATGTGCACATCGCCTTGTCGGTGGCGGGCGATGATAAGCAAACAGGTTGTGTTTGCCACGAGTGCCGCCGCGCCCATCAGCATCATGTAGCTGGGCTCGGGATTGCTGCCCATCAGGGTTCGCCGAACCACCTCACCCACGGCGAACAGCGCGAGCAGTATTTGCACGACGCCGCCGATGGAAGCGGCGCGCGCCTTGTGATGGGCGGCGCGCCCCACCGCATACAGCCCCGCAGAATAAACGGCCGCATCAGCGAAGTTGTCGAGCGAGTCGGCGATCAAGGCGGTCGAGCCGCCTAGCAAACCAATCCCGAACTCAGCTAGAAACATGACGCCGTTGATCGCCAACAGCCAGTAGAGCGCCTTTTGTTGGGCCTGGTCTTTGGCCTCGAATTCACAGCCGCAATCGGCCATCCCGTGTTCCCTCCACCAGCGCAATCATGCGCCAAACTCTGTTGGATATAAGACGACGATAAAACCTCTAGCGACTAAAGGGTCAAGCACTCAGCGAGACTGAATTTCGTTTGTCTCTTTTTCCTACCCCAACGAGCACGACCAGTGCGATCCCGACGACAGCCAGCACCGGTTTGTCCTGCCAGCGGACGTAGGGCGTGGTCCCCGTACGCGGGGTGACCTCTGCCTGCAAAACAGTCGGCTCGAACTGAGGCGCGCGCGCCAGCAGTTGACCGTTGTGATCGATTACCGCCGTGAGCCCGGTATTGGTGGATCGGACAAGCGGGCGCCCAGTTTCAACGGCGCGCATTTGGGTAATTTGCAGGTGTTGATGCGGCCCTAGGGAGTCTCCGAACCACGCGTCGTTACTCAGATTGACCAACAACTGCGCGGTTGGGAGCAGGTCAGTGACTTCAGCGCCGAACACCACATCAAAGCAAATCAATGCGCCGATGGGCATGCCGGAGGCATATAGTAGTTGTGGCTGCTGGCCTGCCCTGAAGTCTTCAAGCGGTGCGCCCAGAATATTCAACCATGGGCCCACAAATCGACGCAGTGGGACGTATTCACCGAAGGGCACCAGATGCCGTTTGTAATAGAACTGACTTGGGCGAGCCAGGCTCACTGCAGAATTGTATGCTTCGCCCTGGCGTGTACGCATGGGGATACCCAGCATAAGGGTCGATCCGCGCTCGCCGAGGCGTACTTGAAGTCGGTCTAGATATTCAGAGGTTTGATCGAACCACGCCGGCACGGCGGTTTCCGGCCAGACTATAAGGTCCGTTCCAGCGTATGGCTGTGTCAGTGCCCTATAGCGCCTCAAAGTGAACGCCAGCGCTCCTGACTCCCATTTCCTGTCTTGTTCCACATTCCCCTGCACAAGCGCAATGGACAGTGGCTTGGCTACTACCGGCTCGGTCCATTCACGATCAAGCAATGAAATGCCAAGCAATAGCGCCACCAGTGCGCCGCTTGTGATTCCCAGGCGCCGCAAGCTCAAACGAAGAATCATCCACGCAAGGCCCCCCGCCATAACGGTCACCACAAAGCTCACGCCCAGCACGCCAAATACGGGTGCGATCGCGGCAAGCGGCGTGCCGATCTGGCTGTAACCTAAAAAAAGCCAAGGAAAACCGGTCAGGAACCAGAGCCGGACCCATTCGCTCAGTACCCATGCCGCTGGCAAACCAAACCATAGAGCAACGCCATTCATCCGGGCGGATAAGGTGCGCACGAGAAATACCACTGACCACGGGAACAAGGCCAAGAGGGCTACAAAGCCTACCGTGACGAGCAGGGCTGCTACGGGTCCGCTGCCATAGCGATTGATGCTGATAAACACCCATGAAACGCCTACACCGAAGTAACCCAACCCGAAGAAGTAGCTTGCCCACAGCGCAGCACGTTTTGGTAGACGCACGGCCAACAGGAATAGAACCGCCGGCGACAGCACGGCCAGCCAATACCAACCTAACGGCGCGAAAGCGAGCGGCAAAACGCCGCCAGCGAGCAACGCCAGACCATAGACCACGAGCATGATTGGGAGTGCTGAGACGTTGCGCGCCGACATGCGGTTGATCGAAGCTCGGTTGCACACAGGATATTCCTACGCTTTAGTTGCGAGCGTGCTGCAACAGCCACACACTAAGTCCTCGAGCTACTAGAGCTTCAAGCGCGAGAAGGTTATGAGGCAATCCGATCTACGGATTGGCGATCTCGCCCGACACACGGGCGTAGGTGTAGCCACGATTCGTTACTATGGCGACGTAGGCCTGCTACCGGAAGCAGGCCGTAGCGAGGGCGGCCAGCGCCACTACCGCCCTTCACATGTCGAACGGCTCATGTTCATCAAGCACTGCCGGGAACTGGGCTTCAGCCAAGACAATGTACGCATGCTGCTGACGCAAGCCGATCAGAGTGATGCCTCCTGTGAAGACGTCGCTCGACTCGCTAAAGAGCATCTCGAAGCCGTGCGTAAGAAGCTTACGGCCTTGCAGGCGTTGGAAATGTCGTTGGAGGATATGATTCATGCCTGCCGCGGTGGTCGAATCCAGAATTGCCGCATCATCGAAGCTTTAGCGGCCAATGAATAACGTTACCGATAGGCTGCGGGCGCGCGTCGCTGCTTAACGTACGATTTTCCCGTTTCGTGTTTTGACCCAAACAAAGTCGATGAACGGCGGAAAAGACAATCACGTTTTCATCAGATCGATTCTTTTCTAGTTTGTATTGTCGCTCGGCGACTTGGGTGGAGCCGTTCTTTTGCACAGAGGCGCCGCCGGTACGGCGCAGGCGCTAACCTACATCCGGCAGAGTGGCACTCGGCGGCGTTTCTCGGCGGCCGATAAAAGCGTCTCAAGACGTTTTTCAAGCACTCTCTACCGGGGCACGTCGGTTAGGGAACTCGGAATAGCTAATCGCGCGAGGCCGGCTATCGACCTAAAGTGGACCATCCCAGTCAGCGATCGGCACCCATGCCAAGCCTTTCGAAAATGACTTGACGGGCAGTCGTATCAGGCACCCTTAATTCGATGTGGTTTGATGCCCAGTGAAACAGATGCTCGGCGGCGACGCTCGACCGGATTTGCTCATTCAGTGGATACAGTCGCCAATGGTCCAAACCGTATCGGTCACCCACTACAGGCAAGCATGAGCCTCCACCAAGATTTACCAGCACCGACTCGGCCCGGTTTGAACTTGCACCGCCCGCGACTGGATAGGCGCTGGTGACGGCGCATCGAGTATGTCTTGTTGCTACCGTATTTACGCGTGGCAAATTGAACCTGAAACGACCTGGCTGAGACTGGACTAACGATCGGAAAACTCGCGGCGGCCGCCGGCGTAAATCTGCAAACTGTGCGCTATTACCAGCGACGCGGATTGATCGATCAGCCGCACAAACCTTCCACTGGCTACCGTCGCTATCCGCGCGCGACCGTTGACCGCATTCGTTTCATCAAGCGCGCGCAGGGCCTGGGTTTCAGCCTTGACGAAATCGGCGAGTTGCTAAAGTTGGGCGACGGCCATTGCGATGATGTACGCCGTGTCGCCGAAAATCAGCGCGCGCTGGTGGCAGCCCGCATCGCCGATCTGGCCGCAATGCAAGACACGCTGGATGGGCTGATCGATCGCTGCCGGAACGCGCATGCTCCCGACCATTGCCCGCTGATCAAGACGCTGTCCCACCGCGACTGAAATAACTCAGCCAGCCCTTGACACGGTACCTGAGTACCGCGTTTAAGCTGCGCTTCGTCCGATTATCGAACCGGCACGGAGCCTTTTCATGAACGACCCCACGACCGCGACCGGTCGCACCACCTGGGCCCAGATCGGCGCCGTACTCGCCGCGGTCGGGGCTTCCCTGTGCTGTGTAGCGCCGGTGTTGTTGATATCGATTGGTGTCGGCGGCGCTTGGATGAGTTCGCTCACTGCACTGGAACCGTATCGGCCGATATTCGTCGTCATTACGCTGGCGCTGCTGATTTTTGCCGGTTGGCGGCTGTATCGCCGCGAGCCGAGTTGCGATTCCGATACAGCGTGCGCACGACCCGCGGTCAAGCGCCGTCAGCGCCTCATCTTCTGGCTGCTCGCATTACTCGTCACGGCACTGCTCACCTTTCCCTGGTACGCGCCGGCTTTTCTCTAAGGAACGATCGTCATGGTTCGAAAACAACGCATGATTCTAGTGGCCACCATGCTGCTGGTGGGCACGGTCTGGATACAAGGCGCTTTTGCGGCGGCTGAAAGGACCGTAACGCTTGCGGTGGGTCATATGACCTGCGCGACCTGTCCCTTTGTGGTGCGCAAGGCGCTCCAGCAGGTCGACGGCGTCGACACGGTGCGCGTGGACTACGAGTCCAAGACCGCCACGGTCGCCTTCGATCCGAAGATTGCTTCGGTCTCGGACTTAACCGCGGCCACGACCCGCGCTGGCTATCCGTCCGAGCCAACGGAGTAACACCACATGGGCCGCAATAAAAAGCTGTTCAGTGTGGGCATTGCAGGCACCGTCATCGCGGCGCTGTGCTGTTTCACGCCGGTGCTGGTGATCCTGTTCGGCGTCGTCGGTCTTTCTGCGCTGGTGGGCTATTTGGACTATGTGCTGCTGCCCGCGCTGGCCTTTTTCCTGGGGCTGACGATCTACGCCGTTTATCGGCGTAAGAAAATGGCCTGCTAAACCCGACCGATCCGGAACCCAAATGAAACGCATACTCGCTATTCACGGCATGACCTGCGCGCACTGCGCCCAAAGGGTCGAGGACGCGCTCAATGCACTTCCTAGCGCAAGCGCTGTGGTGTCCTATGCCGAGCGCCGTGCCGAAGTCCAGTTGGATGACGGCACAGATGAAACCACGCTGATCGAAGCGGTACAGGCCCAAGGCTACGATGCCCGCAACTGGGACGACGAATCTTCGCTTGCCCAGTCTTCACGGGTCGCGGGAGAAGACGAAAACCGCCATATCGCGATCATTGGCAGTGGCAGCGGCGCGTTTGCGGCTGCCATCCGCGCCGTTGAGGCAGGGGCGCGGGTGAGCATGATCGAGTCGGGCGACATCATTGGCGGCACCTGCGTCAATGTGGGCTGCGTGCCGTCCAAGATCCAGATTCGCGCCGCCGAACTGGCCCAGCACCAACGCCACAACCCGTTTGATGGGTTGGCAGATTGCAAGCCAACGATTAATAGGCCACGCCTGCAGCGCCAGCAGCAGTCCCGAGTCGAAGAACTACGCGCGGCCAAGTACCAGAAAATACTCGACGATAATCCATCGATTACGCTGCGCCGCGGGCGGGCCCACTTCGAAGATGCGCATACGCTAATTGTCACGGCACATGACGGGTCCGAAGATCGTTTGGTGACCGATCGCATTCTGATCGCTACCGGGGCTTCCCCAACGATCCCACCGATACCGGGCCTGGCCGACACGCCGTATTGGACGTCCGATGAGGCGGTTTTCAGTCCGGACACGCCCGAGCACATCATCGTCATCGGCGCCTCTGTCGTTGCCGTTGAACAGGCTCAAGCGTTCCGCCGTTTGGGTTCGAAGGTCACAGTCCTGGCCCGCAGTACGCTGCTATCCAGCGAAGACCCCGCGCTCGGCGAGGGCCTTGCCGCGGCCTTCCGCGCCGAAGGAATCGACGTACGCCAGCACAGCCAGGCGCGTTCCGTACATTTTGCGGCAGGGCAATTCACGCTCGACACCGACGACGGCCCGATCCAGGGCGACCGGCTGCTGGTGGCAACGGGCCGCTCCCCGAACACCCGCGATTTGGCACTAGACAAGATCGGGGTGGTGACCGATGAACGCGGTGCGATCAGGGTTGATGCCTCGCTATGTACCAGCGCCGAGCATATCTATGCCACTGGCGATTGTACGACGCTGCCCCAGTTCGTCTATGTGGCCGCCGCCGGCGGCACCCGCGCGGCCGTCAACATGACCGGCGGTCGGGCGCGGCTGGATCTGTCCGTCATGCCGGCAGTGATCTTCACCGATCCGCAGATCGCGACGGTGGGCTGGATGAACGCCAAGCTCAAGCGCGCGGCCTCGAGATCGAGACCCGTTCTTTGGGGTTGGAACATGTACCACGTGCGCTTGCCAACTTCGAGACCCGCGGATTCGTCAAGCTGGTTGCCGAGGCGGCCAGCCATCGTCTACTCGGAGCTCAAATCTTGGCTCCCGAAGCCGGCGAGATGATTCAGGCCGCTGTATTGGCCGTCCACCACGGCATGACCGTTGAAGCCTTGGGCGATCTGTTGTTTCCTTATCTGGTTCACGTGGAAGCGCTCAAGCTCTGTGCCCAGACTTTTACCAAAGATGTCGAGCAGCTGTCCTGCTGTGCTGGGTGACTGTCGCCGTTAGCGATCGGTTGATCGATCGAGCCGTTGTTCGTCTACCTCTTTCAGTTCGGCGCGAGGCGAGCCTCGCAGCGCTGGATTCGCCATCAAGTCTTGGGGTATTTTCGCGTGACCCGATGTCTTTGATTGGGGCACCACCCAATACAGACCTCCAATGATCGGTTCACCTAGTTTGCCCCTGATGTATGCGATTCAAGCACAAACTTCACGTCGCATGCGGGGCCCACAGAATGATCGCTGCGCCGGCAAGACAAACCGCTCCGCCCAGGGCATCCCAGACGTCGGGCGCGTGCCCTTCTATAGCCCACATCCAAAGGATTGAAGCGACTATATATAGGCCTCCATAGGCAGCGTAAGCGCGTCCTGCTTGATCAGTGGGGCTGAGCGTTAATAACCAAGCGAACGCCGCCAGTGAAACCATGCCCGGAAAAAGCCATAGCGCACTATTCCCCGATCGGAGCCAAGACCAGAACGCGAAGCAGCCGGCGATCTCAGCAAGCGCAGCGCAGGTATAGACCACAAGTGTCGGCATGAGTGACCAGCAGATTTGCTTTTGGCGATGCAGTTTAACGCGAGCAAACCAGCACTGAGCGTTCACGAACTAGGCTGAACTGAAAAACGGTTCGAATCCCGAAGGCGTGTCATGTCGATGTGTTTGCGATAACAGCGCATTAGTGAGTTCGGAAGCTCCGTGAGCGTCTGCTTTTGGCCGATTGCGACCCAAAGCGGACGTTTACAGGTCACTGCGCAAGCAGCGTACGGCACCGGCGCCGCGGTCGTGCGATCCGACTCGGCGACCCACTAAAAAATAGCTACCTTGGTTGCGTGTCCAAATAGCGTGTGTCGGCCACGATGCTGGCCTGTGCCGCGAACAGACTCACCTTCGAGACCAGGCCGACTATGGTCGGCCGAATACCGAATTCTAGGCGGGATTCTTCGCGAGGCGCAGGAGAGCGCCCACTAACGCATACACGCTAATATTCTTAAGCTGATCGCGCCGACTGGCTGCAGTCGCGAAAAAATCATAATCCTTAAATGGAGCGAGGTCGATCTTGATGGGAGCTACCTACGGCTGGTCGATAGTAAGGAGGGTTCCTCTGTTCGTGCTGTCAGATTGCCTGTTGTCGAATATCTCAAAGACGAGCGAAAGCGGCGAATAGGCACATATGTCCTCTTCAGCAAGGGTTTTGACAACGCCGTCGGGAACTTCCCCCACAGAGTTGGAAGAAGATGTGCAAGGGAACGCCGCTTGGGGACGTAGCCCTGACGTATTACGGCGTAGCATCGCGAGCGACCGTCGCTTCATTGAAATCACGATCGCTGCCCTGATTGGTCACGCCAAAAGCTCGATCACGAGGAAATATGCCCGCGCGTTAAACTCCACGCTGATCATGGTCGCCAATATGATGTTCGGCTACGTGAAGGCAGTGCCCGAAGGGATCGAGTTCAGACGGAACAACTACGCGTTGGATCGCCAATCCCGGAAAAGCGTTATCGATCGAATACAGACGGAATTTCGAACAGCGCTTTTGACGGGTGATACCTAGAAGCCCTGCGCGCTGAACCGCAAAGTCCCGAGACGATGAAGGTTTCGCCGCGGCAGATTTCGCTGCAGATGATTGCTAGGGAGGTACTCTTTGCGGATCTCGACCAACCGCAGCGGACGCACCATTAGGCGGGAATTCCCCGGTCGCCTACAGCTCTGCCAAAAGATGGCGCGCCAGCGATTGAGGATCCGTCGCCGGCGCCGAAATTGGCTGCCCCCTTTGCCGAAATATCCCAATTAACAATGACGCGGCAAACACCCAGAAATGGTCGTTATCGGGAAGCGGCGTATTCTCGAGGATTGTCTGCATGCGGGTCTGTACCGAAAAATAGGCATTATTACCGCCATGATCCCAGACTGGGGTGATCTCATGGAGTATCAGGACTGCAAGAGCGAAACCCATCGAGCGTTTGCGCAATACCTCGTGATGGTCATGGCCGTGATCTTCAGCATAGGCTGCGAGTTTGGCAGTCATAAACTCGCGCGCCCAGACATCGCATGCTAGTTCCTCTTCTCTTAGATCTTGCGGACGCTGTTTGTCTCGATCGAGTATCACGTGGCGGAATTCATGGAACAGCGTGAACGCTACGGCGAGCCAAGTGAGATCGAATGCAGCCTTGTATTGAGGATCACATGCAGCGTCGCGACTAGAGTTCGGACGTGGCAAGTCGGGCGGCCATGGTGCGGTTGCCGGACCCGCTGCGTCGATTAGTCCCTGCGCAGCCGCGCGGCGCTCCTTGTATGCACGCTCAATCTCGGCAAGCCCCTCATCACCCTTAATGATCCGTTTGACCGTTTGGCCTGATGCGGCTGATCCGATGACATGGGGCGAATAGCACTCGATGGCCCGCCAACCACTGAAGCCAATAAGCCAGAATACTTCCATGGTCTTCGTATCGAACTTGATCCGGTCTTTGGTTGCATTCAGCGTAACGCGCTTCGCATCCTTAGCTACGATGACCTTCGGGTGATACTGCCTCCACAAAGCCCGTATCTCATCACGGCGTTCCGGCACGGCCGCTTCCATACTGGCGGCAACGATTTCTTCTGGAGACGGCGAGTATTCCATCGGTCACACCGGCCGTGTCGACGAAATGTCAGTATGCTCGGCCGTGCTCATGCACTCTGCCTGCAACATAAGGATGCGCAATGCGGCGAGGTCCGTCGTGTGCTCAGTCGACTGTCCAGCAAGTGCGAGATGGGCACTCATGCAGAGCGGCTGAGAAACGATCTGCCCGGCCTTTGCGGCTTCAAACTCATCGACAACCTGGTCCCAAGATTCATTCAGATAGCTGCATGCCCAGGCCAGGTGATCAGCACTCGTCGTTTCAGCCGCCTCAGCGACATCGTCACGATTGCGCTCGAACGATTCAACGGCCTTTGAAAACACTTCTTGCTCATTCGGGTGTAGGTTCTCCGGGTCGCGGCAGGCCAGTATCCCGGATAGTTGAGTACAGGCTGTTAACGCGGCGTCAAACCGATCGACAATCTCTGGCGAGAGGAACGGACGGTCGATAAGGCCTTGCCAGTTCTTCGCGAAGTCATGATCCGGCAACGTCACGTGGGATGAAGGAATAAGGGCCAAAGCCGGCACGACATAGTTATTGATCACGGGTACAACTCTGAAAGGCCAGTCAGTTCCGAGGTGATTCTGTGCGGCGGCGAGAGAAGCTTCGATAGATCCAGCGTCCGTTTCAAAATCGGTTATCTCGACGAGCACCGCTACCTCTCGGGCAGGCCAGTACACACTGTCCACCTCGCCAATTGGCCGCGACCGGCACAGGGCATTCCACCCTTCGTTCTTAAGAGCATTTTTTAGATCTTGAAGCCTTTGGCGAAACCGCTGATCGGCAAGCGATCGACAGCGCCGAGCGGTCGTACGGATTGCCTTACCAAGGCTGCCTTTCCGCGCAGTCCGCACGATTCCCTGAATTGATGATTGGCCACTATTCTGCGCCATTTCATGCAGAATGCTGGCAACATCGCCGAGACGCTCTTGCAGAGCGCCGAGCTCACGAAGAGGCGGATCTGGACTTGTCCGCCATATGGTTGACTGCCCATGGTTCTGCGCCTGTGCGGTGAGGCTGCCAGCAAAGGTAGCTGCGGCTTTGACTCCTTCCCCAGGAACCTTGTTCATCCTGCTCATGAGATTGCCGAGTACGCTGGTAAGAAGCGCCCCAAGTGTCTCGTCCTCCCCTGCACCTGCCGCCGGGACAGTCATTTCGGACGTAGGTTTTTCGGGGGTAGCGTAAGCAAGCGCATTGACCGCCTCTATAATCTCATTGACTTCCTCGGCCAGCGCCTCCGCGTTTGCGATGCTCTTGCCCTTGATCCATTTCTCGCTGAAGGATCGAAAGACCTTCTCGGTTCGCTTTACCAGCCCAGCCATTTGCCGGGTATAGTCGGTGAGAGTGTCAGACGCTGATCTGGCTAGCAGTATTTGCCGGAACGTCACATTCCAGGCCACACGCACTTTTGCGGGAAGATTCGACCGCGGCATATTTTTGGACCATGGTCTGAAATCACCGATGGCAATCGGCCGGCCTTGCGGATTCATGGCGTCGGATGCCGCGGCATCTGAGCCTGGTGAAATGGCGATCAATGTCTCGCAAATGCCGCAGACGATTTCATGCGGGTCAGGCTGTTCAGCTTCAGCTTCAGCTACGTAGTACCAGTCTGCTCGGACCGTGCGCCCGTGTGATCCGTTGGGCTCAATCGCCGGCATGTTAATCCATGGCGTTTGAGACCGGTACCACTCGAACAGAACCTGCTCGCCGCCAAACGCCTGCACTAGGTGTTCGGCCACACTGGGGCCAATCAGATAGGCCGTGGAGAGCAAGGACGCAACCTGGCCAATATCCTGCTCTAAGTCGCCAACAAAGTCCGGTACCATTGTTAGTGGGACGGGGTCTCCCCCGCATATGGGCGCAAGGCACGAGAGGAATTTGTTGGCTTGCTGCAGATTCTGGCAGCAAGGGACAACGCTTCCATCGGGAAGGCACTCTAGGCATGCGGGACGCAGATCGTCCTTCGGCAAAGCACGGAAAGAAAGCACAGCGTCCCGGATACTTTGCCACTGCTCGAAGTCTGAGAGCTCGGGAATGTCGGTGCCCGGATCGCCGAACATCGAAGCAAGTGACCATTGAGCGCGCTGCACCCCGTGCTGCGTAAGCACATCCATAAACGAACTGACACGACGTTCGAGGGTAGCTAGCCCCAGCCCGGTCAGTATGCCCGTCCATGTATCGACGTCTGTGCTAGCGCCAAGTATTTCCGCGAGCTTGCGCAACGCCGCAGTCTCATCTTCCTTTTGTGCCTCCGCAAGAATTGATTGAACGGTAAATGGCACGGTTTCACCAGTCACCGCCGGCAGGCTTTGCCACAGAGAGTCATTACTCAGGAATACCGCCTCATCATGCGACGCCTTGGCGAGGGCCTGAGAGCGGAGGATATGCAGGCCGCCCAGCACACCGGAACGGATTTCTCTCACTAGATGTTCGTCAAGAAGCCTAGACAACGCTCGACTGGCATCGTCAGGTTTCATATGGAGCAATTCAAATAGCTTGCTTGCCCGTATCTCCCCGCCCCGCGCGCAAATCACCGCTGAGCTTCGTATGATTGCCAGCTCGTCGGTCCGCTTTTCCTGTTGTCGTTGCTGCACCTGCTCATCGATTACGGTCTGAAGCCGCCGGCCCTGCGTCAGCAGATGTACATATTCCAGCATGAGGCTTTCGGACTGCTCGAACGGCTCCCGCCAGTGCTCCCACCTCGTCTGCCTCTCAGCATGAAGCTTCCGCCACACAGTTTCGGCCAGCTCTTCATCAAGGCGGACACGTATGAACTCCGTATCTGGCTGGTTGGCGATAAGAGAGATATCTTCCTGGCGCACCGAGCCAAGAAAATAGACTGCAGGCATACCTCTCAGTTCGCGGACGAGAACGTTCCAGAGGTCGTTATTGACAGAACCAACATCATCGAACGCCAAACCAATCGGGGCGTCATCGTTGGGGTGGCGGGCACGTACAAAGCGAATGATGGCATCGGCGTCCGCGGCGACAGCCCGTGCCGTAACCTGATACCACCTGAACTCGCCGGCAAGCAGCTCGGCGGACAGCCACATTAGTGCGGATTTTCCGGCGCCTGATGGACCCGATATGAGAACATGCCGTCGTCGCCTAAGCGCGCGGATAACGGTATCCGAGTCATCTGGGCGATCAAACGCAAGCCCGGCTGCGACATGCCCGGGAAGAACCTTTACGCCTTGATAGAACGCCGGCTCGCTGATAGCGCTCCTGAAATCAACCGGCTCCAGGGCGCCGGATGCCATGGCACGGTCTATCTCGGAAGGGTCCTCGGCCTCCAAACGTTCAAAGATACGGCGTTCAATTTCAGTGGTAGATATCCGCCGTCGTTCTTCAAAGGTTAAGGACGCGTTCTCCTGCGATGCCTCGGCGACCAGCCTGTAAAGATCGCTGACAATGCCGCCGGCAATGACTTCTGCTGTGTCGAGCTTTGACGTTAGCAGCTTGACACTTTCTTCGCCCGGCTCGGGGCACGAAAACACCGATAGGTTCTCAGCGCCAAAAATCTCGTCGATACTACCCTCGATGCGACCGGTCCGCGGATGCTCAAGAACAATGGCGGCGTGATTTTTCTTCACACCCTTGATCGCCGCGACCTTGGCACGGGTAGCGGTCAGAAACGTTTGCACTTCTGTGTCGTTGAACACAGCGGCCTTACGCGATTTTATCTGCAGCCAGATGTCACGATCTGCAAGCTCCAAGACGCAGTCGTCCAACCCCTCGGGCACGAGGGAACCAGACGGGGCAAGTCCGGCCCACTGACGAATGAGGAGCAAAGTTGAAATGAGATGCTGGTAATGGAAACCGCGTCCAGCCCAAGCACCAGAGCGGGATTTTTTCCATTGTTCGTGCGCGCTATCAACTTCTTCTTTCATTAATAGTATTTAGCTTTGTAGAAGCCAATAACTCCACATACTACAAAAAAATCGAGGCAACCCGGCGACTAAAGATCACCGCTGATCTATCCCTGAAGACGCTTGATCAAGTCCGGCCCTACTGTTACACGAGCGGCCAACATAGCGTCGCAAACCACGCTCCATGCCGCGTTGTCCGTCAGAATCGTCGCTTTTGATCCAATTGCAAGAGCTCGCTTGCCGATGCCGAGCTCGTTCCAGAAACGATCATTTGCCTCCTTTGCCCATCAAGACATCGATTATGTCCTTGCGGCGTAGCCCCCACACAATCACGTTATCAAGCGGATGACCTTGACCACCCCTCTGGAACTCAACCCGATCGATCAACACGCCCGGTAGACCGGCGGCCGCTGCCGCTGCCGCCGGAGGCAACCCACGTCGCGAATCTGGCCGAGTACATCAAGGTCAAGGCGACAATGACCGCCTCTCGAAGCTCATCGGCCAGCTGTGCGATCGCATCGACGCCAAGTAGGTGTCGATATCTCAAGCCGCGACGTCCGAGCCCTAGTCCAGCTTGATCGCCGTGCCGAATGCCCTTAGGACAGAAATGAATGTGTCGTCGCACTCGCCTGCCAAGGCAGTGAACTGTGCGCGCAACGTGCCGTGGTCTTTGCGTGCACTCTTGGAGGCGGCCGTACTCTTGGACGGGGCGCCGTGGCCTTTGAGGATGCTGCGCAGCCCGTGCAACCGCGCCAGCGGCTCCATCACCGCTCTCGCTTCCTCAGGGGCGCGACCTTGGGCTTCCAGATAATCCTGCAGCAAGCGCACCGATTGCCATTGCTTGTCGATCTTGCGGCCGGCGTCCGTCGCGAGCTTCTGCAAGGGCTTGGCGAGGAAGCCTTCGACCAGCATTTGATCCAGCGCGAGGATCTCGTCGCCCCACTCGGACACTGAATCGGTCGCCGGGTAGCGGGCAACGTCTATCAACTCGTCGCCGCGAATCTTCCACCACGCGGGCGGATTCTGGTCGAGCTGACGGATTTTGTACTTGAGCATCTGCAGCGGATCGCACTCGCTGCTCCACTTACCTTCGAAATCATTCTCGTAGGCACGCTTGGAAATCGGCGCCTTGGGCCATTCGTTGAATGACTGCCAGTACACCTGCTCCTCGTACGGCAGCTTGGCCAGGTAACCGACGTAGGTGTGGACCTGCCCGGCTTCATTGATGTCGTAGGTCTTCAGATACCAAGCATTTCGACAACCGATGCTGCGGTCTTCCAAGTCGTACTTTTCAGGATCGTTCTTGAATCGCGTGAGCACTTCGGGGCGGAAGAAAGCTGGTGAGATCTCGAAAGGCTTGTCGGACTTTTCGAAGTAGTTCGACAGGTGGTCTGGACCGCAGGACGTTTCTATCTGGCGCTGGTTCTTCCAGTCGACGATCTTGAACATGGCGTACTGCTTTTTGGATTCGTCCTCTTCGTCCCTCCATGCCTGAACGAGTTGTTCGACGGTGAGTTTGGAGCGCAGAACCATGATGCCGTTGGCGTAGCTGGCGTTCGCCGAGCAACCCACGTCGTAGAACAGGTCTGGCGCCGACTTCTTGTTTGTCTGACGCTCCTGGTGCCACCCGCCGAAGTTCTTGGGCTCAAAACGAGTGAAATCGAATTTGAACACCAGCACCATGTCAGCTAGCGCCATGTAGGTGGCCAAGTCCTCGATCAGGATGGTCACCACCGCCATCTCGGGCTCCGTGGGTGGCCCCTTGAGCCAGACCACCCGGATAACGTCCTCGATATCGCCTCGATCATCGAGTCGACAATACGCATTTCGCTCTTCGACCCAGTACAGCGCCAAGCTGTGCACCAGTTTCTGACTGAGTTCAATAGGCGGCGCGTCTTTGGTCACTCCGTTGAACGAACGGCGATAAATGAGCTTCTCTCCGCCCACCAGGGACTTGCAGCCCGCGCTGCTAAGGGGCGGATCGAGGTACATGCGATGACCTGCCCCGCCGCCCCAGGCACGCTGAATGCACCACGCGTCCTCCGGCATAAGGTAGGCACCCCGCAGGTCGTTGTGGTTTGGCGGAGTCACCTGGTTGGCCGGCGCGAGTACGCCATGCACCAGAACCGCGCCACCACTGGCGTAGATCACGAGCTCATCGCGCGTGGCGTTATCTCGCAGGAAATCAACAGATGCCTCGGCACCGAGCAACCATGCGACCGCGTCTTCTTTTTCCGGAGCCCACGCTAGAGCGCTCAGGGCCTTTCTATCAAATCGGCGCACTACTCAAACCCCCAGACTACATGGTGACGATTTCCTGGCAGGCAGCGCCGCGGCTTTGGTCGATCACGTAACCGAGTACCCTTTTCTGGAGGGCGCGTGCGATCCCTATTACTTCGATCTTCTCTGGCACGGCCGCGCCGCGCAACAAAAATTGTTCATTTTCTCGATATCGTGACTGAGTAGTTCTTTCAGGCTCACGATGCGTTCCGCAACTTGGTCGACACTACCTGCGAACACGAGCCGCCTTGTCCGAAATAGCGGCGCGGCTAGACGACGCCCTCATGGCCCCGCCAATTTCTGCCGCCGAGTCCACCGCCGACAGCAAATGGTTGCAACACGTGTGGCTCGGACAAATGTGAAAAATCACCGTTCGTACAATAGTGATATGGCGATTGCGTCGGAGGGCTCAATCGATAACAGGCTCGAGTGACCCATCTCAGGCGGAAGAATACGATGTCTAAGCGCAAGCCCAAGAAGCCACACCGCCGGATAACTCAAGGGCCGCAGTGTTCTGTCAGCGAAAGCGCGAAGGAATTAGATCGCAGTATTGAGGCCCTTCTTGCGGACCTCACTCCGATCAGTGCGATGGATGCTTACCTCGCGCTGCTCATCGGGGAACTATGGTTGCCCAATATCTCTGCGCAAATCCGTCAGGCCCTGGCGATGTCCGTCTTCGTATCCGGAAAAGCCTCCACCTTTGCCGATCGCGGCTTACACGAGTCAAGCTACGCGGGCACGCCCGCCCTGTCTCAGTCTCAAAGTGCTGGAATCTGCCGCGATAATCGACGCAAATTTCCTTAGCTGCCCCCAAAACTAGGCTGGACGCGAGATGGTTGTCATTCGGGGGTCGTCCTTAGCGACCATGACATTTTTTGTACTTTACGCCACTGCCGCAAGGGCAAGGATCATTCCGCCCCAACTTACGGGCCTTCGCGGGGCGAACTACGTTTTTCGGTCTGTTGAGATTCAACTGCCCGCGTTGAACCATTCGTGCGGCATCTTCGTAAATGTAGGCGTGCTTTTCCGTTCGCACCGTCGGTATTTGAACAGCGAAGGACTGTGCCCCGCGATAGCTCCCATCGGTACCAACCTCTGCCACAACGCCGATGACGTTAGAAGCTCTGACAGACAACGCTGTTGCGCTCGCTTTGTCGTTGACCTTGGTCCATTCAATTTGGTGGCCGTGTCGTTGAAGCCAAACGAACAGCGGCTCGCGCCCCCCGGACAAAAGGAAATAGCGAGCGGGATGTACGTTCAGGGTTTGACGAAGGCCAGTCAGCATCTTAGCGAGATTATTTCTCCCATCTTCTCCCAGGTCACGAATGTGGCTTTCAGCTGAAAGCCACCCGCATGCTCGGATAGCGTCAAGCGCCGCAAGCAGCTTCAGCACCTCCTCCGGGAAGTCCTGCGTCGGAAGCGGCTCACTTTCCCAGTCTTCACCCTCGAAGCACCTGTCGACTATGTCGCTCATGCCGTCCCAGACAAGCATGTTCACCTTGCTACCCTTTAGCTGGTAGGCAATATCTTGATCGAATCGGTTCTTCTTCAGGTATGCGCCAAGGTGGTCGAACTCGTCGAAGAGATGAGCCCGGCGAATCCCGGCCACGGCCTGCCGCACCTCCATGTAATGAGCGAACTCACCCGGTGTAGGCAGGAGACGCTTGAGCACAAACAAGTCGTCGATCGACAGCGAAACGAACGCATGCTTGCCAAGTAGCGGCTTAACCTGCGACAGCTCCTTGCAATATGCAGAAAAGGGCGAGAACGACTCCACCGTAAGCCCGACCGGAACCATCACGCGATAGTCGGAGCTGCGGACGCGACCCCACTCTTCATATTTGCCGTCAATCAGGTGGTAGAGGGACACTTCATCCCCCGAACTCAGATAATTGAAGAAGCGCTCACACTGCTTAAAGGCCTTAAGCACCAAATCCTGCACAGATTGTGCGTGGCGACCGAAATCCAGCGCTGGCGACGCGATAGTGGCAGCTGCGCCAGCCTTAGCTTCAACAAGAAACAGCACGTCATCGATCAAGATGAGGGTGTCGTTTTCGAACCACTGCTTGCTGACAGGGTCCTTGTAGTAGACCTCCTGAAAAATTGTCGCGCTAGGAAGTTGGGCGGAGAGAATGTCGGCGAAGGCAGCTTCGCTCATCTTTTTCTGCCGACTTTCAAAGCTCCTCTTGTAACCCGGCTTTCGCTGAAGAAGGTTGTAGAGAAGCGCGCGGTATCCTGCATCGCGAGTGAAGCAAGGATCGACAGCGTAGTAGTCCGATCCTAGCTGGATTAAGGGCTTCTTCCGAGCAGGCAGAGTCCGGTAGGGTGTCCCCGCAAAATCGCCTGCAGCGAAGAACTCAGTTTCTTCTCCACGTCGATACGCCAAGTCCGCTAACAGCGCCTGCGGCAGCTTCGTGTGACGGCTCACATTGGCGACGCCGCCACGAAAAATGTCATCCATGGCACGCCCGGCGGCGTTCGATTGTTCTGCATTGGCCTTAACCCACTCCTCCATGACATTTGCCAGAGGCCTGCCCGCCGCCGCAGCGAATGCCTGTGCCGCCTCAAACTGCGTCATCATCTCCATAATTGCGTCGGCATGCCCAGACCGCGTGGCGTCGGCCATGGCCTGAAAGCCTTCCGCGATATCGGCGGCGCTCACGCCGTATACTTCTTTAAGAATACTATTGTGAGGCGCCAGAACGTAGCGATAGAAATCGCCTTCCAAAACCTGGTAGCGGTTCCCGCGTAGCATGAGCCAGGTGGATTTCGCGTGGTATTCAATGTCGGCCGTGTCGGGACCGAAGACGCCGTCTTTGCTATCGGAGGACGTGATCATAGCGAATAAAATGGCCTGCTCTCGCAGTTTGCGACCAAGTTCATACAGCTCGGCGCACTGAGCTTCGTCGAATGTCACATCAGCAGGAGCAGTATCTGACGCAAGAACCGCGTGCACGTATTCCAGCAGGAATTGGTTCTCGTTGATGAGATTATCTGGGCCATCGGGTTCGCGTTGTTCTTCGGTGGCGTTTTGTTCCGCCATCGCTTTCATCATGTATTGAGCGTAGATATAGCCGAGTAGATCATGCGCGGGCATGGCGACGATCAGTGCGCGCATCTTGGCGGCTATGGCCTGCATATCTCCCAGCACGGAGGTCGCGGCCTCCTTGCGTTGCTCCTCGTCCATTGCAGCCTATTCCTGATCTATTGCGACGAAAGTGCTACACGATACAACTTAGGCTTGTTGCGGCTAACCGCTAGCAATGCCGCGTGAGGCACAGCAAGCGTAAGTCGCGATTCTTCGATTCAACGAACGGCAGCTTCTGGCCGAATGCGGCCATTGGTCTAGTGTAATTCCTGAATTACGAGAACGTTTTGAGGATCATGTAGCCGGCAGTGAGCAGCATGGCGATCGAAAAAGCCAGTTGCAGCGACGGACCAGCTATATACCGTGACAACGTACGGCCTCCGATCATGCCCAAAACACCACCGAGTATGAATAAGCCGGTCAGTGCCCAGTCGATATCACGACCGGAAAAAACCGCTGATGTGAGTCCGGATAACCCAATAAGCGTAATCACCAAAAGGGAAGTCGCGACCGCTCTGTGAATTCCCATTTCGGTGATCATGATCAGCGCCGGTACGATTAGAAAGCCGCCACCCACGCCGAAAAAGCCGGAGAGGACACCGACGAGAACTCCGACGGCTACAAGCGCTGCGCTACATGGCGCGTTCAGCCGGAGTTGGCCATCGCGGCTGTAGTGACAAACGGTGCCCGGGTCGTCATGAGCGTCGGCGGCCGGCCTCGCCCGTACGACTTTCGAGTCATCACCCGCACGGCGCGCGCTTCGAAACATCCTTGTAGCCACGAGGATCATCACGCCAGCGAATAGCGCCGTAATCGTAGCTTCGTCAACTAGATCGCCCAGATAGACCCCGACGGGCGCAGTCGCAACTCCTGCCACTGCAAAGATGAGTCCTGCCCTGAGCTCGATTAAGCCCCGCCAATAAGACTCTGCTGCGCCAAACGCCGCGGTAATTGCGACTGCGCCGAGCGATACCGCTATCGCAGCCTGCGCCGGTTCGCCGAGGCCGTAAATCAATAGCGGCACTGCGAAAATCGAACCGCCTCCGCCTGTCAGGCCAAGGGCAAGGCCTACAAGAACTCCGAAAATCACACTCATGGCGCTCATCCACCATCTGGATATCAATTTCTATAGAACTAATTGCTCTATCTTTATGCCTCGGTAGTATACAGATACGTGTAGGGGTACGATGTAATGGTCCAAGCGGAGGCTCTAACAATGGCAATACGTAAATGCACCCTTTCTGCGCTTGTGTGGCTTCTATCGGTCTCGCCTTGGGTACAGGCAAGTCCAAGCGATATAGCGAATCAAGGCCTCGGCGAGAACATCGCGCCCTGTAGTAGCTGCCATGGCGCGCATGGCGAAGGCAATGCGGCCGCCGGCTTTCCCCGCCTTGCCGGGCTCGGCGCGCCCTATCTCGAGGCGCAGCTCGACGCCTTCGCCAGCGGCGCGCGCGAGAATGCGGTCATGCAGCCGATTGCTAGTGCGTTGTCCACGGACCAGCGAAGCGCGATGGCCACCTATTACAGTCAGCTTTCCGCAGAAGGCGCGCAGGCAAGCAAAGGACAATCGGATAACCCACCCGATACTGGCGCCGAGCTCGCGGAACATGGCCGTTGGGCGAACGATATTCCCGCGTGTGTCCAATGCCATGGCCCGGCGGGTGTGGGTGTGGGCGAGCACTTCCCCGCCCTCGCCGGCCAACCAGCAGCTTATCTCGAAGGTCAGTTGCGGGCCTGGCGCAATGGCAAGCGACCCGGCGGGCCCATGGGTTTGATGGCGTCGATCGCCGCTAAGTTGGACGAATCGGATATCAAGCCAGTCGCCCAATACTTCGCTGCGCAATCACCGGCACCCGCCAAGGGGCTAGATCATGAGTAATCGTATTCCGCTTTTAACGGTCGCGGTGTCGTTTGCCATGCTCGCCGCAGTTATTTTCTGGGTTGGCACGCGGGATCAGAGCGCGCCGACGCCAGCACAGGCAAAAACTGCGAACGCCGCTCCCGCAGCTAGAGGCGACACGACAGAGAGCGCCACGAAATCTGAGGACGTGGCTGTATCGGGTAACGCGGCGTCCGAGAGAAGCGAACCGCTTCCGGGCGCGGCGCAGCCCGGCGCTGCGAGTGCGGCTGACGATTTTGCCCCACCCGCACGCAGCGAGATCCCGGACGACGAGTTCGGCGCCATGGTTCGTAAAGGCCGCGACATCTTCACCGACACGCAGCAGCACGCCGATCAATTCGTCGGTAACGACCTGCAATGTGCCAATTGCCATCTAGACGAAGGCCGTCGGCCGGATTCCGCGCCGCTCTGGGCGGCGTGGGCGATGTACCCCGCGTATCGTGGCAAGAACAAGCACGTCAACGATTTCGCCGAGCGTATCCAAGGCTGTTTTCGCTACAGCATGAACGGCACACCGCCGCCGCGCGGTGACGAGGTGCTCGTCGCGCTCGAGTCCTATGCCTATTGGCTGGCCAGCGGCGCGCCGGTTGCCAAGAATCTCCCGGGGCGCGGCTATCCCGAACTCGAGGCCCCCGAACAGCCACCAAGCTTCACACGCGGCAAACAGGTGTTCGCCGACCACTGCGCCCTGTGTCATGGCAGTGACGGGCAAGGTCAGCGAGCGGCGGACGGCAGTCTGGCGTTTCCGCCTCTGTGGGGACCGCGCTCCTACAACTGGGGCGCGGGCATGCATCGCGTGAACACCGCCGCCGGTTTCATCAAGGCCAACATGCCGCTGGGCGCGGCGACGCTATCCGATCAACAGGCTTGGGATGTGGCCCGATTTATCGATAGCCAAGAGCGCCCGCAGGATCCGCGTTTCACCGGATCGGTCAGCGAGACCGCGGAGCAATATCACGGCGAGCACTCGATGTACGGCCAGACCGTGAACGGCGTCGTGCTCGGTCAAAATGCCCCACCCTCGGGAACGGCCGCCAAGGTGAACCAGCCGTGACCAATCGCGCATTCGAACCGAAGGAGACCCCATGACCGATTACGCTTCGAACATAGCCAATGCCCACCCGCTTGAGAACAACGTGGTCGCAGCCGGCCAGCCGTCAGCGGCACAGCTGAAAGAAGCGTTGGCTGGCGGTGTGCGAACCGTCGTCAATCTGCGGCCCGCCGGCGAATTCGATGAGTTCGATGAAGCCGCGCTGATAGCCGATGCAGGAATGCATTACGTTCATATTCCTGTCGCCGGCCCCGAGGACATCAACGACGCGAGTGCGCGCACGCTTGACGCAGCACTCGCAGAGGATCAGCGCCCGGCAATCGTGCATTGCGGGAGCTCGAACCGCGTGGGCGGGCTTATGGCCTATCGTGCACGCTACCTTCAGGGTAAAAACGCGGACGAAGCGCTTCAGGTCGGCTTGGATGCGGGCCTAAACCCCGAGTCGCCCCTGTTCGCCGCGATACAAAAGAAACTCGACTGAGTCTGCCGCATGGGTCTGTACAACCGCTATATCCTGCCGCACGTGCTTGATTGCGCGTGCGGCCTGCCTGCCGTAGAGCGTGAACGCGCGCGTCTGGTTCCTCAGGCGCGCGGGCGTGTGCTCGAAATCGGTATCGGGACCGGCCGTAACCTGCCCCACTACAACCCAGCGAACGTGGATACGATCGTCGGGCTTGATCCCGCGGCTGAAATGCATCCGCGTGCGCGGCGCCGGCTGTCCGAAACGCGCCTATCCGTATCGCTAATGGCCGTTAGCGCCGAACAGATACCGGCCGAAGACGATCATTTCGACACCGTTCTGGTGACTTATAGCCTGTGCAGTATTCCCGATCCGTCCTTAGCCCTGCGCGAAATGCGCCGCGTGCTCAAACCGAACGGCACCATGTTGTTCTGCGAGCATGGCCGCTCGCCGGAGGCGAAAGTGGCCCGTTGGCAGCAGCGCCTCACGCCGGCGTGGCGGCATATTGCAGGCGGTTGTCACCTGGATCGCAACGTACCCGAGTTACTGACCGACGCAGGCTTTTCCATAGACACGCTCGACGCCGGCTATATCCAGGGGCCGAAACCACTCACTTGGCACTTCCGTGGGCTCGCTAGCAAACACCCCGCCAAATAAGCGCTATTTGGATACAAACGTTGCGCCCTGGCGATACGAGGTCACGCGTTGCACGGGAATAAAGTCCCCGCTCCCCAACCGTAAGGCTTCGACAGGCACCCGAAAATGATCGAGGGCCTAAGGCTCAGCCCCTCGATCTGCATGCATTCACTGCGATTGCGCGTTTGACGACTTATCTTCGACACCCGGGATCGCCTGGGCGCCTCGCGGAAACTGCCCTTTGAGCACATCCACGCCCTGCTGCGGTTTCGCCAAAGGCAGCAGATCCTGCCGATTCCGCCGACGGTCGGCCGAATCGATATTCATTCGCTTATCACGATCCTCGACCAACCCAGGTTTGGGCTCACCGAAGCGGTTGAACGACCACGCCAGAGACGGTTCGCCTAAGGGTAATTGCACCTTTCCTTCAGCACTATGCGTTGTATTCCAGGTATGCCAAGTTTTGCCGTAGCTGTTCATCTTCTCCTTCATCAGCTCGTGGTCAGCCGCTTCGGGAAGATTGGGCGCGACAAGCTGGCCCGAAAGAATTTCACCGTTATGCGGATGCCAGTACTGCTTTTCCTTCTCCGGTAGCCGCTTGAACAGTTTTTCGGAAATTATGTATTCGATACCCGTCATGTTCGCGTGGGACGTATTACCGTCATAGAGCGAGCATTGTGCGAAATCTTCGTTCACCTGCTGGCAAAAGTGATGCGCCTCAAACTGCTCTTCTGGTTTGTTCTTCATCGGGTGGAACCCGACCAGATAAATATCGAGTTGATCCGTCGGCGCATCGGTCTGTAACGCGTCTGCACCGGCCTCGAGCACGTTCGTTTTCATGCTGTCGGGACTGCCATCGACTTCCGCAGCGGGCCCAGTACGTCCCATACCTGTGCAACCGGCCAGTAAAATCGTGCTCAGCGCCGCAACGCCCACCACGTCAGGCAATGCCGAATTCCTCACTACTATCTCCTAGATGCCTCTATGTTACGCAGACCCAACATAAGGTCTTGCCGCTAAGGACTGTATCCGGGAAAACCCTGCGCCTCCTATTCTGAGACGCCACTTTGAACGACTAGATCGGTTCTCGATATACGATCCATTTGGTGAGGACATCGGCTTGAGTCATCGGCCGGTCACGTCTAAGACGGTGCCGCTCGGGGCCAGGAAAGACGCACCGCCAAGCCGCCGCCGGGACGTGGCTCGAAGACGAGCTCGCCGGCAAAGCGCTGGGCAATCGCGGCAGCAATGGTTAGACCCAAACCGCTGCCGGCGCCCGCGCGCGTCGCCTCGCCACGCCAGAAGCGCTGGGTCAGGGGTTGCGTGTCACGATCGGCAGGCCAATCACCCTGATCGCAAACGACGAACGTCACGCGCGCCGCTTTGACCTCAATGGCCAGCGAGACTTCACGATCGGCTCGCGTATGCCGCAGCGCGTTATCGAGCAGATTGCGCAGAGCGGCGGTGGCCAACGCTTTGGGCACCGCAACGGGTATCGCCACACCATTCTCATGAATCCCCACGCGCCCGCCGTTTGGCAGATCAGCCAACGCCGCGGTTGCGATCGCCGAACTCGTCGCCTGCGCCATATCGAAATGCGACTCACCAGCCTCGACCCGTGCGAGCAGTAACAATTGCTCGAGCGTGCGCTGCAGCCGCGCGATACCGGCCTCGGCCTGCGCGAGCGCGGCGTAAGCCTTATCTCCGTCAAGCCGCTTGGCAAGCTGAACATGAGTCTTGATTGCCGTCAGCGGAGTGCGCAGTTCGTGTGCGGCATCGCTGGTGAAACGCTGTTCGCGGGCGAGCGTCTCGCCGGTTCGGACGAGCAGCTGGTTGAGCGTATCGACCGCAGGTCGGAGCTCTGTGGGCGCATCATCGATTTCGACTGGTGTGAGTGTATCCGGCGCTCGTCGGGACAGTTCACCACGCAAACGCTCGAGCGGGCGGAGTCCGCGTCTTATACCGAACCAGAGCACTACCAGACTGCCGAGCAGTGCTACGGCAAAGGGCACAGCTGCGACCGCGATCACGTTGCGTTGGAGGGCGCTACGCTCGACGAGTCGGTCAGCGGTAGTGATATGCACGCCGTTCTGAACGTAGGTGAACAAGCGCCAGCGTTCGCCGTCGATATCGCGGTCGGTGAAACCGGGTGCCGGCGACTCCAGGCCATCGTCGAATTGGCCGTGGGTGCGCATCAGAACGCGTCCGCTGGGCGCATTGATCTGACACGCTACGCCAGCGCTGCTCGGTACCGAAAGAACAGGGTCGCCCGTATTTTGCCAGGCCGAGTCGGGCAATTGGGCGACCAGGCCCGCCACCATCCGGGCGGAAGCAGCCAGACGCTGGTCCAATGTATCGCGCACCTGATCTTGCAAGTCGCTATATAGCCAGACGGCAACGAGCCCCCACAGCGCCGCAAAGGACAGGCCCAGCGTTAATAAAAGACGCCAGCGTAGACTCAAGGCCTGCTCCGCTTACCGATGTCCGAAGCGTTACCCAACCGATAACCCAAGCCCCGCACCGTGCGCACGAGGCCAGCGCCTAGCTTTTGCCGCAGATGATAGATATGGACGTTGATCGCATTACTTTCGACCTCGGCCTCAATACCGTAGAGGGCATCCTTAAGTTGCTCAGCGGTAAGAATTGATCGCCGGGCATGCAGAAGCTTGGACAGGAGCGCATATTCGCGGCGGGTGAGTTCAACCTCCCGCTCCTCGCAATACACTGTTTGCGTCGTGGGATCGAGGGTGATTGGACCATGCTCGACAATCGGTCCGGCGTGGCCCCCTGCCCGCCTTAGCAGTGCCTGTACTCTCGCGATAAGTTCATCGAGATCGAAGGGCTTCAGTAAATAATCATCTGCACCCGCTTGCAGCCCGGTTACACGATCCGCCAGACCATCACGCGCTGTCAGGACTAGCACTGGGAGCGCGACACCGCGCTTGCGCCAATCCCTTAATAACGCGACGCCGTCCATATCCGGTAAACCGAGATCGAGTATGGCGATATCGCTCGCCACCGCACTCAAAGCTAACCGCGCCTCTTCCCCACTTGTCGCCCAATCGACCGTGTACCCAACGGTTTCGAGCGCAGAACGAATACCGGCCCCGACTAGCGCATCGTCTTCGATTAGAAGTATATGCATTCAGTAGTTCTTTCTTGCGTACTTGGGATGATCCCGAAGCCGATGAAGTGAGGATTAACCGCGGGCAAAGGTTTGCCTGCATGACCATTGTTTATATACCCGTACGGGTATATGTTATTGAACACGAGCCATATTGCCATAGAAGCCAGATCGCTATGGTCGACGCAATATCCAACACGCCCACCCGTCGTCTCGTCATCGCCCCGAATGCATCGCTGACGAGAGCACAGGCACAGTGGTGCTTCTTAGCCATGTGCGGCGTTTCTTTCTCTGTCGCTCTGTTTTTTATGACGTTAGGGCTCTGGCCAGTTCTGCCCTTCGCCGGCCTTGAGATGGCGGCCCTCGGCACCGCTCTCTATGCGAGCGTTAAAGCGAACAGCTACCGGGAAATCGTGTCGATCACCGACGAACGTATTGAGATCGTCGCGGGTACTGCTAAGCCCGAGCGCCAATGGGAATTTCCGCGTCTACTCACACAAGTTCGGCTTTCCAGCAGTGTTCATCGAAATGGCCGGTCGCGCCTTCTCGTAACACGCCACGGGCACGGCTGCGAGATCGGGGCCCTCCTGACTGAAGAGGAACGGGCTGAGGTGGCCGAACGGCTAAAGGAGTGGGTTACCGCTCGCTCGATCGAATCTTAGTCACGGAGTAACGAGCTAAGTCGGGCGCTACGAATTGGAGAGTTTGTGATGAGTACTGTCAATCCGACCGAAACCCACGACCACCACGGTCATGACGATCACCACCACGGGCCGATGACGCTGGCCGATGGCGTATGGCCGTGGATGAAACGCTGGATCGGCACCACGAACCATAAGGATCTGGGCACGCTGTACCTGATCTTTTCGCTGACCATGCTGTTCATCGGCGGCGTGATGTCGCTGATAATCCGAGCTGAGCTGTTCGCGCCGGGCATCCAGTTTGTCGATCCCGGCTTCTATAACGAGATGATCACGCTGCACGCGCTGGTGATGATCTTTGGCGGCGTCATGCCGGCGTTCGTGGGGCTTGCAAACTGGATGGTGCCGATGATGATCGGTTGTTCCGATCTGGCGCTGCCGCGCGTGAACAACTGGGGTTTCTGGATCCTGCCGTTCGCGTTCTCGATGCTGCTGGGCACGCTGTTCGTTTCCGGTGGTGCGCCGGCTTCGGGCTGGACCATGTATCCGCCGCTGGTCATGCAGACCGGTAACGCGCTGCCGCTGATGGTGTTTGCCATCCATCTGGCCGGCATCTCGTCGATCACGGGCGCGATCAACATCGTGGTCACGATTCTGAACATGCGCGCCCCGGACATGCCGCTGCTCAAGATGCCGCTGTTCGTGTGGACCTGGCTGATTACGGCCTACCTGCTGATCGCGGTCATGCCCGTGCTTGCCGGTGCCGTAACCATGCTGCTGACCGACCACTTCTTCGGCACGACCTTCTTCGATGCCGCGGGTGGTGGCGACCCGGTCCTGTTCCAGCACATCTTCTGGTTTTTCGGGCATCCGGAGGTCTACATCATGATTTTGCCGGCCTTCGGCATCGTGTCGACCATCATCCCGACGTTCGCGCGCAAGGCGCTGTTCGGGCATGACTCGATGGTCTACGCCGTGGCCTCGATCGCGTTCCTTAGCTTCATCGTGTGGGCGCATCACATGTTTACCGTGGGCATGCCGGTCTCGGCCGAGCTGTTCTTCATGTTCGCGACCATGCTCATCGCCGTGCCGACGGGCGTGAAGGTGTTCAACTGGGTTGCCACCATGTGGCGTGGCTCGATGACCTTCGAGACGCCGATGCTGTTCGCGCTCGGTTTCGTAGTGCTGTTCACCATCGGTGGCTTTTCGGGCCTGATGCTGGCGCTCACCCCGGTCGACTTCCAGTATCACGATTCCTATTTCGTGGTCGCGCACTTCCACTACGTGCTGGTGCCGGGCGCGATCTTCTCGATCATCGCAGCCATCTACTACTGGATCCCGAAGTGGACCGGCGTGATGTACAACGAGAAGCTCGGCCAGTTTCATTTCTGGTGGAGTGCGGTCTGGATCAACGTACTGTTCTTCCCGCAGCACTTCCTGGGTCTGGCCGGCATGCCGCGTCGTATCCCGGATTACGCGGTGCAGTTCACCGACTTCAACATGATCTCGTCGCTGGGCGCACTGCTGTTCTTCCTCGGGCAGTTCGTGTTCATCTACAACATGATCATGTGCATGCGCGGCGCCGGGAAGAAGGCGACCGGACGTGTATGGGAAGGCGCACGAGGTTTGGAATGGACAGTGGCATCGCCCGCGCCGTACCACACCTTCGAGCAGCCGCCGAAGATCGACCCGCGCGAGCTGGCGTAGCGCGCTATTCTTCGTGCGCATCGATTCAATAATGCGCATGCCTACGCGTCTTACTGATTACTACGAGCTGTGCAAGCCGCGCGTGGTGCTTCTGATCGTGTTCACCGCGATGGTGGGCATGTTTCTGGCCACGCCCGGTATGGTGCCGATCGATGCACTTCTTTTCGGCACGCTCGGCATCGGGCTGATGGCAGCTTCCGCCGCCGCGGTTAACCAGATGCTCGATCGCAAGGCCGATCAGCGCATGGCGCGTACCCGCAAGCGCCCGTTGGTCACTGGCCATCTGGACATGGTGCAGTCGGCGCGTTTTGCCGCCGCCATCGGGCTGATCGGCATGGCGATCCTGCTCTGGCTGGTCAACCCACTGACCGCCTGGCTAACGCTGGTCACGCTGGTCGGCTATGCCGGCGTCTATACCGTCTATCTCAAGCGTGCGACGCCACAGAACATCGTCATTGGCGGTGCGGCAGGGGCGGCTCCGCCGGTGCTCGGATGGGTCGCCGTCACCGGAACAGTCGACGTGCACGCGTTGATCCTGTTCCTGATCATCTTCATCTGGACGCCACCGCATTTCTGGGCGCTAGCGATCGAGCGCCATCGCGAATATGCGGAGGTCGATATTCCGATGTTGCCGGTTACGCACGGGCTCGAGTACACCCGTACCCAGGTGCTGCTCTATACGGTGCTGCTGTTCATCGTGTCGCTGCTGCCGTTCGCGACCGGCATGAGCGGACCGTTGTATCTGATCAGCGCGATCGGCCTGTCCGGCTGGTTCCTGATCTACGCTATCCGGCTGAAATACGCGCCGAAGCCGGGGCTGGCGATGCGCACCTTCGGCTATTCGATCTTCTACCTGATGGCACTGTTCACGGCGTTGCTGGTGGATCATCACCTAGCGCCGTTGCTGATGCGAGAAGCTTTTTAATCCTGACTTAACCGCGGTCCTTATCTTGTGCATCAGTGCAGACAGGAGCGCGTTAGATGACTCTTTTCCCGTATCGTCGGCTGGCCATTGTGGTCTTGATTTTGTTGTGCGGTCCCAGTGCGCTGGCCGCCGGTACGGCTTCGTCAAACGATTTCCTTTCCGTGGGCGAGGCCTTTACTTATGACGTCTCGGTCAACGCGGACGACACGCTGACCGTAAGCTGGACGATCGCTGACGGCTACTATTTGTATCGGCATCAATTCGATTTTGCCGGCAAACCGGCACCTGTGGCCGCCGTCGAGATGCCGCACGGCCAGCCCATCGAGGACGAATTCTTCGGCAAATCCGAGGTATATCACGACTCGGTCGCGGTCCGCGTCGACCCCGGTAACGCTGAAACCGTCGAACTGACCTGGCAGGGCTGTGCGGAGGCCGGCCTATGCTATCCACCGCAGCGCGCAACGCTGGATCTGGCCGACTACAACTTGGGCGGCGGCACGGCCGCCCCCGTGGACTCGAACGACGAAGGCGCCGGCACTACGACGACGCAAGCCAAAGCTGGGAAATCCGACGCCCTCGGCGAGGACCAGTCGTTGGCCGCGCAGCTGTCAGACAGCAACACGGCCTGGGTGCTACTGGTGTTCTTCGGGCTCGGGCTGCTGCTGGTATTCACACCCTGCGTACTGCCCATGGTTCCAATCCTGACCAGTTTGATCGTGGGCAGCGGCGCGCGCGGCCGGCGCGGCCTGACGCTGTCGCTGGCCTATGTGCTGCCGATGGCGTTGACCTATGCCCTACTCGGCGTCGCCGCGGCGCTGGCCGGCGCCAACTTGCAGGCCGCACTTCAGACCCCCTGGGTGCTGGGCGCATTCGCGCTCGTGTTTGTGGCACTCGCGCTGGCGATGTTCGGCGTCTACGAGTTGCAGCTGCCGGCGGCCCTGCGTAACCGGCTGGATCGCGCCAGCAGCGCCCAGCGCGGCGGAAGCCTCGGCGGCGCGGCGGTCATGGGCGCACTATCGGCGCTGATCGTCGGCCCGTGTATGACCGCGCCGCTGGCCGGGGCGCTGCTGTTCATCGCCGAATCCGGCGACGTGCTAATCGGCGGCAGCGCGCTGTTCGCGCTCGGCCTGGGCATGGGCGCGCCGCTGGTCCTCGCCGGCAGCCTCGGGGCCCGATTCCTGCCACGCCCGGGGCCGTGGATGAACGGCGTGAAGGCGGTGTTCGGTTTCGTCCTGCTGGGCATGGCGCTGTGGTTCGTCGCCCGCGTGACGCCCGCCCCCTGGATGCTCGGACTGTGGGGCGCGTGGCTGCTCGCCATCGGCACCACGCTCTATCAGGTCGCGCTGCGCGCCGCCCAGGCGACGCTACCGCTAGCGATGATCGCGCGCGTAGCCGGCCTTCTGATCGGCCTCTGGGGCGCGCTGCTGGTGATCGGCGCCGCCGGTGGCGCCAGCGATCCGATGCGGCCGCTGGCCTTTGCCGGCGCGCCCGCGAACACGACCGACGCGGGCGGCGAAGCCGGTGCGCAGACAGACGACTTCATGGCCCGTTTTGAGCCCGTGTCCGATCTCGACGCTCTTGATGCGCAAGTGGCCAAGGCCGGCGAAAACGGCCGCTGGACGGTCGTGGATTTCTACGCCGACTGGTGTATCTCGTGCAAGGTGATCGAATCCGAAGTCTTCGGCGACGCCCGCGTACAGGCGGCACTGGACGACGTGCAGCTGCTGCGCCCGGACGTGACCGACAACGACGCCGCCGACCGCGCGCTGATGGGCCACTACGGCGTCGTCGGCCCACCCACCCTGCTGCTGATCGGCCCGGACGGCGAAGAGGCCCGCAGCGCGCGCATCGTCGGCGAGCTGGACGCCGAGGCCTTCCTCGATCACCTCGAGCGCGCACGTGACGACTTGGAGAATTCCTGATGCTGTCCTTCAACCTCGGCCCGCTGGCGATCTCGGTCGCCCATGCCCTGATGCTTTTCGCGCTGATTACGGCGTTGATAGCCGGCAAGGTTGCCGCGCGCCGGCGTGAAGTGCCGATCACCGACACGCTGTTCAACCTGGCGCTGGCCGGCGCGGTGGCGGCCCGGCTGGTGTTCGTGATCCGCTATTTCGGCGAATACCGCCCGGCGCCGCTGGGCATTTTCGACATTCGTGACGGCGGTTTCGATGCGATCGGCGGGCTGCTGGGCATGGCCGCCTACGCAAGCTTCGTGGTCTGGCGCCGGCCGCTGCTGCGCGCACCGCTGGCCGCCGCGCTGGTCGCCGGCGGCCTCGCCTGGGGGCTGACCGGCGGCGCGCTCACCTTGATCGAACAGCAGGCGGCGAGCCTGCCCGAGGCACGGCTGCAGACGCTGGATGGCCGCGCCACCGATCTCGCTACGCTACAGGCCGAAGCCGAGGGCCGGCCGATGGTGGTCAATCTATGGGCGACCTGGTGTCCGCCCTGCCGTGCGGAGATGCCCGTCCTTGAGGCCGCCCAGAACGAGCGCGACGACGTGCTGTTCGTGTTCGCCAACCAGGCCGAGGCAACGCCCACCATCCAGAGTTTCCTGAACAGTCAGGATCTGCACATCGAACACGTGCTGCGCGACTCGGGCGGGCATCTGGCCAAGCAGGCCGGATCAGCCGCATTGCCTACGACACTGTTCTACGACGGCGACGGGCGTTTGGTCGACAGCCATCTGGGCCAGCTGTCGCGCGCGACTCTCACCGCCGCTCTCGAACGTTTCGACACGGCGCCCACTGCTTCTTCTCACGATGATGAGGAACAACCATGACCAGAACCGCACGACTATCTCTAATCCTGACGATCACCGCTACCGCCATCGGCATGTACGCGCTGGTCGCATGGGCCGCCCCCGAAGAAGAATCCGATTCACCGGCGCCCGTGGCGGCGATGGAGGATCGTGGAATGAATATTCTCGGCTCTTTCGATGCCCCAAGCGGGCTGACCGGATACGCCGCTACCGTCCAGGGCCGGCCAATGGCGATTTATGTAACGGAGGACGGCAAGCATGCAGTACTCGGCACGCTAGTCGACGAACAGGGCAACAATCTGACGGCCGACCCTCTGGAGCGTATATCGTCGGGACCGCAGAACAAGAAGGCTTGGGACCAGTTGGAAGACGCCACTTGGGTCCGTGATGGTGACGCCGACGCGCCCCGTATCGTCTACGAGATCACCGATCCGAACTGCCCTTACTGCAACGAGTTCTGGCAGACAGCACGCCCCTGGGTGGAAGCGGGTGACGTCCAGATCCGCCA
The DNA here is from genome assembly GCF_042643355.1 of Salinisphaera aquimarina. Taxonomy (NCBI): domain Bacteria; kingdom Pseudomonadati; phylum Pseudomonadota; class Gammaproteobacteria; order Salinisphaerales; family Salinisphaeraceae; genus Salinisphaera; species Salinisphaera aquimarina. The sequence goes on along the minus strand of NZ_JBHRSS010000001.1, from coordinate 665,094 downwards.
CGTCATGGTCGGTATTCTCAAAGCCGACAGCGTGCCGAAGGCCGCCACGATCGTCGGCGCTGATGATCCGGAGGGTGCACTGGAACGCCAGGAGCGCAACTACGCCAGCGGCGGTATCGAAGTCACCGAGAATATTTCGGACGCCGCTCGCGACAAGGTCCAGGACAACAACGCCCTCATGGAGGCCTTGGGCTATTTCGCCACGCCGACGATTCTCTATCGCAAGACCAACGGGGATATCGGACTCAAACAGGGCATGCCACGCGGCGACGACGTAGAGAAGATTCTGGGACCCAAACCCTGATCAGGGCGTTCAGCGCGGCAATCGTGGTCATCGAGGCATCTTCAGCTGACGCGTTGCACCTGCCAACGGCAGTCACGGCGCAGCAAAAAGCCATTCCTGCGTTGGGTGAGCGAATCGATGATCCCACTGCTACCGACGCAAATACGACCACGTCGGCTAAGGCCACCGTCGTTCGAATTCTCGAGCGCCGCCTAACGTTCGAACGAAGACTGGCTGGTTTGGAGTCGCATGGGTGGCCGTATCAACCGATATCCGGCACACCCGGACTGACATTGACCCAGAGCCTTGGGAGGCACTGGATCGAGCGCACCCAGCCCAGTGTTCAACCATTCAGTAACGCATAAAGGAGCTCGTTATGACCCCAATGTTTCGTACAACTCTCATCATCTTGAGTGTCGCATTGGCTAGTGTTGGCCCCGCCTTGGCCGCAGGGGGCGACTGGCGCTACCCGGCCATCGAAGGCTATGGCGGCATCAAACCACTCTCCGAAGCAGCCAATCAGCCCTCAGTCAAGGCCGAGCACAAAGCCGTATTCGATGTGACCAAAGCAGCGAAGAGCCCCGACCAGCTGAACCCGGGCTTGGAACGCGTCGCACGGGCCGTGAACGTGTTCGCATCGGCCGGCGTGCCCGCTGAAAAGCTCGACTTCGTGGTTGTGGTTCACGGGCCAGCGACACCCGGTATTCTGAATGACGCCCAATACGAGAAGCAGTTCGGACAGGCCAACCCCAACACCGCGCTGATCGCCGCCCTACGCAAGGCGGGCGTTACCCTGCACGTCTGCGGCCAGGCGCTCGCCAAGCATGCGTTCGATCAGTCATGGGTCAACAATGAGGTCGATGTTGCATTGTCGGCGCTCAGCGATCTGGTGATCTTTCAAAGTCGCGGCTACGCTGTCGTGCCCCAGTAAGAATGTTCGTGCGCTCTCTTAGCTAGCCATCGCCCGCAACATCCAAGCCGTCTTCTCATGCACGCGCATACGATCAGAGACAAGAGCCGCCGAAGACTCGTCACCGGCATGCTGCGCGCGTTGCAGTACATCCCGGCATGTCATCACGACCTTTTCATGTCCCGCACCTAGAACCTCGACCATACGATCTGCATTAGGCACGTCTTCGACCTCGGAGATCGAGCTCAAAGTCGAGAACTGGCGATATGTACCCGGCGCGACCTGATCGAGCGAGCGTATGCGCTCCGCGATCTCGTCCACGGCCGCAGCCAACTCCGTGTACTGCTCCTCGAACATAAGATGCAACTCGCGAAAGCGCGGGCCGGTCACGTTCCAATGGAAGTTATGCGTTTGCAGATACAACGTATAAGAATCAGCGAGCAATTTTTTCAAACCTTCGCCGGTGTTCATCCGACCTGCTTCATCTATCCCGGTGTTAATCGAGCTCATATCGTTCTCCAGATGCTGAATTAGTAGGCGTGCGACTTGCTCCGGCTCGTCGGTGAGGAACGTTGCGCATTGCCTCGCTCTCTTTAGAAAGCGTTCACTGGGATCTTCAGGTACGCGGTGCCGTTATTCTCCGGCGTAGGGAGGCGCCCTCCCCGCGTATTGATCTGAAGCGCGGCGAGCATGAGCGCGGGCAGCGGTAGTTCCGCATCACGCTTGTTTCGCAAGGCCGTATACGCGGATTCGTCCATGTTCTGCAGATGCGGGTTACGCTCCCGCTGTTCGCCCACCGTGGACTCCCAGCGCGGTTCTCGCCCATCCGGCATGTAGTCATGACCGGTGAAAAGGCGAGTCTCGTCCGGCAACTCAAGAATGGCCTGGATCGAGCGATAGAGTGTGGCTGCATCGCCGCCTGGGAAATCTGCTCGTGCGGTACCGAAGTCGGGCTGGAACAGCGTGTCGTGCACGAACGCGGCATCGCCAATCACGTAGGTGATCGAGGCCAGGGTATGACCCGGCGAATACATTACCCTCGCCTCAAGCTCGCCGACAGTGAACGTGTCGCCATCGCCAAAAAGCCGATCCCACTGGTGTCCGTCAGTTTTGAAGTCGTCACCGAAGTTGTAGATCTTCTTCCAGAGCTTTTGGACGTCGATGACGTGCTCGCCGATCGCGCGCGGCGCGTCGAAAAGCCCCTGAAGATAGATCGCTGCCGAGAGATGGTCCGCATGCGGATGTGTGTCCAGAATCCAGTCGACCGTGAGCCCGCGCGACTGCACGAACGCCGCGATCTCATCGGCGGATTCCGTGCTCGTGCTCGCCGATTTCTCGTCGTAGTTCAGTACCGGGTCGATGATCGCACAGCGTTTGCTGACTGTATCGACACAGACGTACTGAACGCTGAAAGTCTTTTCGTCGAAGAATCCGACGACTTCCGGAGTGCCGCTCGCCATGGTTGTATTCCTTCTAATCTGTGGAAACCAGAATTGCAGCAACCTAAGAATCGGTTATTTGCAAATGCCTTCGGGTTCTATTATACCCTTAGGGGTATACGTAGCAAGACGGAGTAAATCATGTCGAGCAACACAAGCCATCATCGCGTCGTTGTCGCGGGCGGTGGTACAGCCGGGCTATCAGTCGCCGCCGCCCTACTGAGGCAATCGCCTCAACTCGATGTCGCTGTAATCGAGGCGAGCGACGTGCATTACTACCAGCCGGGCTGGACGCTCGTAGGTGGTGGCGACATGCGGGCCGAAGACACAAAGCGGCGCGAGGAAGAAGTTATGCCGGACAAGGCCCGCTGGATCCGGGCCACGATCAGTGCGTTCGCACCGGACGAAAATCGCGTCGAGTTGGCCTCCGGCGAGTCAGTTACCTATGACTTTTTGGTAGTGGCACTAGGCCTCCAGATCGACTGGCAAGCCATTGAGGGTCTCTCCGAGACTCTGGGGCGCAACGGCGTAACCTCGAACTATCGATACGACCTCGCACCCTATACCCACGAGTTGGCCCAATCGCTGACCCATGGCGCCAAGGCGTTGTTTACGCAGCCAGCTATGCCAATCAAGTGCGCCGGCGCTCCGCAGAAAGCGCTTTACTTGACCGCCGATACGCTGCGCAAACGCGGGATATCGGCGGAGATCGGGTTCTATAATCAAGGCGGTGCGATGTTCGGGGTCCCCGCCTATGCACGGGAGCTCGATAAAGTTATTGCTTCGTATGGAGCGACGCCCTATTTCAAACACAATCTAGTGGCCGTGGACGGTGAAAAGCACGAAGCCACCTTTTCGACTGACGATGGGCCAGTAACGCGTGCTTTCGACATGCTCCACGTGGTGCCGCCGCAGTCTGCGCCGGACGTTATCAAGGGAAGTCCACTCGCGGGCGACGCCGGCTGGGTCACCGTCGATAAGAACCGGCTCACGCATACCCGCTACGATAATGTGCTGGCTTTGGGTGACTGCACCGACACCCCCAATGCGAAGACCATGGCCGCCGTACGCCGCCAGTTCCCAGTCGTGGTCGCTGAACTGCGCGCGGCCCTGGGGGAATCGGCTAAAAAACGTGCTTACGACGGTTACGGGGCGTGCCCACTCACGGTCGCGCATGGCAAGGTCATGCTGGCCGAGTTCCGCTACGGTGGTGAAGTGGTCTCTAGTTTTCCACTGGATCCGCGGACTTCGCGGCGAATGTACTGGCCAGTCAAAAGCCAATTTTTCCCGGCCTTGTACTGGCAGGTCATGCTACGCGGACTGGACTGGCACTGGCCGAAACCCAAGCCACGCCCGGATCTAACGGAATAACTTCGTGTTCGACGTGTTTGATTTCACGCCGCTGACTGCGTCGGCCGGCGGGGCGCTTATCGGCGCGGCGGCGGCATTGCTATGGATCGGAACGGGCCGTATTGCTGGAATCTCCGGCCATTTGCACGGTGTCGTAAGGCGTCGCACGGACGACCGTATGCGGCGAGGTATGTTCCTGGTTGGCATAGTCGGCGGCGCTGTACTAATCGCCCTATTCAGCGCGAACGCCGTGCCGGAACGCACGAACTTTCCGACGCCTCTGCTCATAGCGGGCGGAGTGCTGGTTGGCATGGGCACACGATTAGGGTCAGGCTGCACCAGCGGCCACGGCGTGTGCGGAATTGGGCGCGGTTCGACGCGATCCATTGCTGCCACCCTTGTCTTCTTTATCTGCGGCGTGGTTACAGCGGTTATCACGCGACATCTTTTTACGGGCTGAGCGGATGCAGTACGTGATCACGCTAGCGTCCGGCCTGGTCTTTGGTATCGGGCTGACGATTTCTGGAATGGTGAACCCGGAGAAAGTGCTCGCTTTTCTGGATCCCGTCGGCCGGTGGGATCCGAGCCTTGCTCTGGTCATGGCCATGGCTCTCGCCGTATTCAGCCTTACGAATGCTTTCTTGGGAAAACGGATACGCCCGCTATTCGGGTCTACATTCCACCGACCCAGCTCGCTGACTATCGATCGACGATTACTATCGGGCGCCGCCCTCTTTGGAGTTGGCTGGGGGCTAGCAGGTTATTGCCCCGGACCGGCCTTGGCAGCCTTGGTATTCAACTTTCGAGAAGCCGCTATCTTTCTCCCCGCCATATTATTGGGCGGGTGGCTAGCCGATCGGTTTCTTTCGGCAACTCGTACCTAGCCGTAGCGTGACAATAGCTCCGTAGCGTACTTAAGACGCTCGCGCGCATCGGCCGCATCAAGCTTCTGGCAAGACAGCTCTCGCTCGATTACGCAGGACAGCATGTTATAGAAGGTACGGTCGAGCGCTTTGCGGGCAGCGGTCATTTGAACCGCTACGTCCTCGCATTCGGCATCACGTTCCAGCATAGCCTGCAAGCCGCGAACTTGCCCCTCGACGCGTTTCAGACGCCGAATGAGTGCGGACTTGCTGGCTTCCCATTCCTGGTCGAAAGGAAGGATGTCGGCATTTTCGGACATTGTGTTTACTAGCTAGGAAATAAGCCTTACTAAATTATACATTGACAGCCTCCTTGGTGCGTCATATCTGAATCGAGCGTCTTCCTGCGGTCCGACTTATTCTCCGTAGCCGCCATGTAATTTAAGTCGCGATTGAATAGTGACGCTATATACCCCCTTCGGTATACTTCGATAAGCAGCTTCCTAGGTGAAAAGCATGGCTCTCGATCCGGAAATCCTGTCGCGAATACAGTTCGCGTTCGTGGTGTCGTTTCATATCCTGTTCCCGGCCTTCACCATCGGCCTGGCGAGCTGGCTGGCGATGTGCGAAGGCATGCACCTGTTCACCGGTCGCGACGTGTTTCGCCGGCTCTACCAGTTCTGGGTGAAGATCTTTGCCGTGTCGTTCGGCATGGGCGTGGTTTCCGGCATCGTGATGAGCTTTCAGTTCGGCACCAACTGGTCGGTGTTCGCCGAAGCCACCGCGCCGGTGCTGGGGCCGCTGTTCTCCTATGAAGTGCTGACGGCCTTTTTCCTGGAGGCGACCTTCCTCGGCATCATGTTGTTCGGCTGGAACAAGGTGGGCCCGAAGCTGCATTTCTTTGCCACCGCGATGGTGGCGATCGGCACCATGCTGTCGGCGTTCTGGATTCTGTCGGCCAACTCCTGGATGCATACGCCCGCCGGCTACGAGCTGCGCGACGGCGTGTTCTATCCCACCGACTGGTGGGCGATTGTGTTCAACCCGTCGTTTCCGTATCGGCTCGTGCACATGGTGCTGGCGGCGTATCTGACCACCGCCTTCGTGATTTTGGGCGTGGGCGCCTGGTACCGGCTGAAAGGCACCGCCCACGAGGCCTCGCGGGTAATGCTGATCATGGGTGTGGCGTTCGTATCCATCGTCACACCGTTGCAGATCGTCGCCGGCGATTTCCACGGCCTGAAGACGCTGGAATACCAGCCGGCCAAGATCGCGGCCATGGAAGCGCATTGGGATACCGAAGAAGGCGCCGCCCTGGCGCTGTTCGCCTGGCCGGATGCCGAGAACGAAACCAACCACTACGAGATCGCGGTGCCGAATCTCGCCAGTCTGATTCTCACCCATGAATGGAACGGCAAACTGGTCGGCCTCAAGGATTTCCCGCCAAGCGAGCGCCCGCCGGTCGCGCCGATCTTCTTTTCGTTCCGGATCATGGTGGGGCTGGGCCTGCTCATGCTGCTCGCCGGCATGCTCGGGCTGTGGCTGGCGTTTCGCGGCCGGCTGCTCGACTCGCGCGCCTATCATCGGTATCTGGTGGCGATGATTCCCTCGGGCTTCATCGCCGTATTGGCGGGCTGGATCACGACCGAGATCGGGCGCCAGCCTTATACCGTCTATGGCCTGCTGCGCACGTCGGATTCGCTCTCGCCGGTGGGCGCGCCGAGCGTGTTGGCGACGCTGATCACGTTCGTGATCGTCTACGGCATCGTCTTCGGCGCCGGGCTGTATTACATCGTGCGCGTGGTGCGTACCGGGCCTGAAAAAGCGCCTGCGCACCCGGTGCCCGACCCGTATGCGACCCCGGCCCGGCCGTTGTCGTATCCCAACGAGCCGGTGGGAGAGAAGTCATGACGTTGATCGAAATCCTGCCGCTGATCTGGTTCGGCATAATCGGCTTCGGCGTGATCATGTACGTGCTGCTGGACGGCTTCGTGCTCGGCATCGGCATCCTCTGCGGCGTGGCCTATGGCGAGGCCGAACGCGACATCATGATGAACTCGGTCGCGCCGATCTGGGACGGCAACGAAACCTGGCTGGTGCTCGGCGGCGTGGCGCTGCTGGCCGCGTTTCCGCCGGCCTATACGGTATTGTTGCCGGCGCTCTATCTGCCGCTCACCGGCATGCTGATCGCGTTGATCTTTCGCGGCGTGGCGTTCGAGTTCCGTTTCAAGGCGCGGCGCAAGCTCGGCTGGAATCTGGCGTTCAATCTCGGCTCCGTGATCGCGACGTTCTTCCAGGGCGTAACCCTCGGGGCGATCGTGCAGGGCATCGAGGCCAACGGCGCCCAGTATGTCGGCGGCGCGTTCGACTGGTTTTCGGGCTTCACGATGCTTACCGGCGCTGCACTCGTGGCCGGCTATGCACTACTGGGCGCGACCTGGGTGGTGATGAAAACCACCGGCCTGTTGCAGCGGCGCGCCTATGGCTGGTCGCGCGTACTGTTGACGGCCGTGATCGTGTTCATGGCGGTGGTGAGCATCTATGTGCCGTTCCTCGACGGCAACTATGCCGAGCGCTGGTTCGGTTTCCCGCATGCGCTGTTGCTGGTGCCGTTCCCGATCGCCGCGATCGTGGTGTCGTATTTCTTGTACTGGAGCGTGAGCCGGCGGCGGGAGTACGCGCCTTTTCTGCTTTCGTTGGCGATGTTCATCGTCGGCTATGGCGGGCTCGCGGCGAGCTTCTGGCCGCATATCATTCCGCCGCATCTGACCATATGGAACGCTGCCTCGCCGCCGGAAACACAGAGTTTTCTGCTCGTGGGCCTGGTGATCCTGTTGCCGTTCATCCTGTTCTATACGGGGTGGTCGTACTGGATATTTCGGGGCAAGGTCAGCCGTGACATGGGCTATCACTAGCTGCCGGATAAGTCGGAGTCGTCATGAATGAAACCGGCCGCCGTCTGTTGTGGTTCGTGGGTATCGGCGCCGCCAGCCTGCTGGTCTGGGGCACGGCGGCCTATGTGTTCCGCGAGGTGATCTTTTTCGTGCTCGAACACTAGAACTGCTGCCAGACTAGGAGGCCCAGCCTACTATTTCATGAGACCTGATTAGGTCCGCTATTGGCCGATACGTGTAGGCGCCGAACGAGTCGCGCAGTTGGCTCGTTCGGCGCCAACGTCATACCTCTGTCTGTTCCGACATCTCGAGCGCGTCATCGACCTCGATGCCGAGATAGCGCACCGTGCTTTCCAGCTTCGTATGTCCCAGCAAGAGCTGCACGGCGCGTAAATTGCGTGTTCGCCTATATATCAGCGTCGCTTTCGTGCGACGCATCGAGTGCGTGCCGTACTCGAGAGGATCGAGGCCGATGCTCTCAACCCACGATTTAACGACTCGGGCGTATTGCCGCGTAGATAGATGTGGACAACCCGACACCCGGCTCGGAAACAAGTAATCATTGGCTCGCAGCGCGACGGCACTTATCCATGCTTCGATCGAGGTACGCGTTTGCTCTGTCAGTTCGAACTGTACAGGCCGGCCCGTCTTCTGCTGAACAATCGCGGTGCGGGACAGTACGCGACCACCGTGCGCGACGTCTTGAACCTTCAGCCTGACCAGATCACACCCGCGTAGCTTGCTGTCGATCGCGAGATTAAACAGTGCGAGATCCCGCGTCTGGGTCGCAAGCTGTAGCCGTACCCGAATACCCCAGATTTCCTTGAGCTTTAGCGGTGGCTTCGGGCCAACTAAGCGACCTTTGTTCCACGGTATGATGGGGCCTTTAGAATGAGGGCCTTCCCGTTGGTCGATATACTCCATGACGATTCCTTTTGCTGAACGGAACCATCAATATCCGACCGATCGCTCGTGATCAGGTAGCGACCCAAAGCGGACACGCCCGCTGGGTAAATCCTTCACACAAACGCACCGCACGAAACTTATGCGTCCTGCTCCTTCGCGGCCTGACGTCGCAAACGTTTCGCATAGGTTTTGGCAAGTAACGCACCGACCACGATCTGGATCTGGTTGTAGACCATGATGGGCAGCACGATCATGCCGAGCGCCGGATTGCCGGCAAACAGCACGTTCGCCATCGGTAGGCCCGACGCCAAGCTCTTCTTCGAGCCGCAAAATACCGCTGCGGTTTCGTCCGCGAGGTTGAAGCCAAGTCTCCGCGACAAGCCCATCGCAATACCGATCATGACCGCGAGTAAGGCTGCACACAGACCAATTGCGAGCACGATCGCAGCCAGCGGCAGGTCCTGCCAGAGACCGCTGGCCACCGACTTGGAAAACGCGGCGTAGACGATCAGCAGGATCACTGCCTGGTCGTAGCGTGACGACAGCGCCTCATGCCGGTCCATAAAACCGGCGACCCAAGGCCTGATGGCCTGGCCCGCGGCAAAGGGCAGGAGAAGCTGCACGACGATATCCCGCAAGGCATCACCCACGGCGAATGCATCACCGCCGGCAGTCTGCGCAAGAAGTATCAGCAGAAACGGCGTCATCATCATGCCGAAGACGTTCGAGGCCGCTGCACTGCAGACCGCCGCGGGCACATTGCCGCCGGCCATTGCCGTAAATGCTATCGACGAAGAAACCGCCGAGGGCAAGGCACCGAGGTAGAGAAAGCCGAGTGCCAGTTCGGGTGGTATCCAAACCGGCGCCAGCCCCGATATAGGCAGTACGACGAGCGGAAAGCAGACGAAGGTAATCGCGAAGATGAACAGGTGCAGCCGCCAATGCGCGGCGCCCGTCAGGACCGAGGCGCGCGACAGCGCTGCACCGTGAATAAAGAACAGCAGCGCGACGGCGACCTGCCCGGCCACACCCATCATGTCCGCGGCGTCGCCGCGTGCGGGCACAAAAGCGGCGAGCACGATCGCTCCGAGCAACAACATCGTGAACCCATCGATATAGCGACGCATTGCTTAACGCTCCGGCGTCAGGGCCGTCAGCGACGGCGTTAAGAGATGTCGGGCCGCCGACTCGGCTGCTTCTGCATCGCGTGCTTCGATCGCCTGCAGTAACGCTTCGTGATCGGCCTGCGTTGGCTCTGGCAGATCGAGATCTATCTCCGTGCGTTCGATCGTGTTCCGGATCGCGCGCGAAAAGTAGGCGTAAAGATCGGAGAGCGCACTGTTACGCGCGCTGGCAACTACGGCGTGATGAAATCGTTCGTCGTGATCGATGCGCTGAGACAGATCCATACCGGCGTCGCGGCGCGCATCGAGTGTGCGGCGCATCTCGCGCAGGTCGGAATCATCCCGTCGCGCGGCCGCCAAGCGTGCGGCCTCGACCTCCAGGGTCAGCCGCACTTCGATGCGATCACGCAGGGCTGCTCGATCAATCCGGCGCAGGGTTTCGCCCGGGTCGTATTGCGCGCGCACGTAGGTGCCATCGCCCTGGCGGACCTGAAGCAGACCGACATGCGCCAGCACGCGTACGGCCTCTCGAACCGTATTCCGGCTCACGCCCAACTGCTCGGACAAGGTCGACTCCGTCGGGATGCGTTCATCCACGGGCCACCGCCTCGTCTCGATCGCTTCACTAAGGCTGTCTATCACCGACTCCACGAGCGAGCCGCGCGGCACTTGGGCCAACTTCATGATCACTCCGATATGACCGATTACCCAATCATCCTACCTTTTAAAAGAAAGCGCAACGCCACGGACTGTCGATTAATACCTGCAATTAACATCTGTCTCCGGCAGAATTCGCGATCCGTTCAACCTCTGCTTACGCTCGCCGTGAACAATCGATCTTTCATGAGCCGCCACGACCGTTTGCGCGCGGTACATATGTCCGTTCTTGCGTGCGTCGCCGGCTTGCTAGCGGGGCTAGTCGCGTACGCCTTGTTCAACCTCATCGCGCTCGCGCTCAACGTCACGTTCATGCAAGCCGTTTCATTTGAACTGCCGAGCGTCGCGGACCATAACCTTGGCGCGTGGATCGTCATCGTGCCCGCCATTGGTGGATTGCTTGTCGGGCTGATGGCCCGCTACGGCTCGCCCAAGATCAAGGGGCACGGCATCCCCGAAGCGATGGAGGCCGTGCTGACCGGCGACAGCCGTATCTCTCTGCGGGTCGCGATCTTCAAACCGATATCCACCGTCGTCGCGATCGGCAGCGGCGGGCCCTTTGGCGCCGAAGGGCCGATCATCCAGACCGGGGCGCGCTGGGCTCTCTACTCGGACAAGTGGTTTCTACGACGGCAGCGGAGCGCAAGGTGCTGTTGGCTTGTGGCGCGGCCGGCGGGATGGCCGCGATCTTCGGCACCCCGCTCGCAGGCGTGATTCTCGCGATCGAATTGTTGCTGTTCGAGTTTCGGCCACGTTCGTTCATACCCCTGGTCATCGCCACGGCCGTGGCCACCGCGTTGCGCCATGCCCTGATTGGCGACGGCCCGCTGTTCGCGATGGATGCCGTGAGCTTCGGATTGCCGTTTAACGCCCCGGCGTATGTCCTGTTCGCGATTCTGACCGGGTTTGTTGCCGTGGGTTTCAGCAAGCTGCTGTTCGTGGTCGAAGACGCGTTCGAGGCGCTGCCAATCGGCGATATCTGGCGCCCGGCCCTGGGTGGGCTGGGCCTCGGCGTGATCGGGCTGTTCGCGCCCGAGGTGCTGGGTGTGGGTTACGACCTGATCACGGGCGTGCTCAACAATGAGTTCGCGGTCGCCGCACTGCTGTCGATCGCCGTATTCAAGACCGCGGCCCTGCTGGTGTCGCTAGGCTCGGGTACATCCGGCGGGCTGCTGGCGCCCATGTTCATGACCGGCGCGGCCCTGGGCGCGCTGTTCGCCATCGTGGGTAACGCGCTATTGCCGGGCGCCCCGCTCGAGCCGGCGGCTTTCGCTCTGGTGGGCATGGCGGCTCTGTTTGCGTCTGCTTCCCGCGCCACGTTCGCGCTTATCGTGTTCGCCTTCGAAATCACCCGCAACTACGACGCGATACTGCCGCTGATGCTGGTCTGCGTGATCGCGACCGGAATCAGCATTCTCTACATGCGCACTACGATCATGACCGAGAAACTGGCACGCCGCGGCCTGCGCGTGAACCAGGAATTCGAGGTCGACCCGCTCGAGCGCGCCGATATCGCTTCGGTCATGCAGACGCATTCCGAGCCGATCGACGCGAACGCGTCCCTGGCATCGGTCGCGACCCGACTGGGCCTGGAAGCCGGAGCACAAAGCCATAGCGATGCACTGATCGTTGTCGACGCCGACAACACCCTAATCGGCATCCTTACCCGCAGCGACGTGCTCCGCGCTCAGTCGGAATCAGCGACCGACCCGTTGACCGCGTATACGATATGCACCACCGATGTCGCTCGTGCCTATCCCGACGAAACGGTACGTGAAGCCGTGCGCCGAATGCTCTATCACGATATTGGCCGTCTGCCCGTCGTCAGCCGTGCCGACGATCGCAAACTCGTGGGCTATATCGATCGCGCCGCCGTGATCGCCGCGCATCGGCGCGGTATGCATGAAGACGGCATTGCTTTGCCTGGTACCTAGCAGACTATTGCCGCCCGGCATGCAGAGAAGCTGACATGCCATGCGGCACGCCAACGCTCGGCAAGCCTGCTCATGGCGGCCCAACGGTCGAAACCCGACGGATCGGAACCTATCGGCGCCCGCGATACTGCCTGTCGACGCCTTGTTCCGGCGCCGCTCGTACTATGCTTTAATAACCGGTTAGCCCACTCAACGTCGCGCTGATGGCGCGACAAGCTTCGGACAGTCTCATGGATCAGCCACCGATCATCGTTACCGAAACCGATTACGAACGTATCGACGCGTTGCTCGAAAAAACCGGCGACAGCGTGCCCGGCATACCCGAGTTGCGGGCTGAACTTGGCCGTGCTCATGTCGTAGCGTCGAACGAGATCTCGGCCGATGTGGTGACGATGAATTCCACTATCGCGTTCGAAAACGTCGACAGCGGAAAACGTTTCGAGCTCGCGCTCGTCTATCCGAAGGATATGGACGGCAGCCCCGGGAAGGTATCGATACTCGCGCCAGTGGGTAGCGCCTTGCTAGGCCTTGCGGTCGACCAGATGATCCAGTGGCAGGTGCCAGGCGGCGATACGCTCAAGCTGCGTGTGCTCGAGGTGCGCGATCAACCCGAAGCCCGCCATCGCTAGGCGCGACTCGCGCCAAGGAATTAATCATGAACGCGGATGAGCTGACAATCGCCGCGGGCGTGCGCGATGCCTGTATCGAAGCGGCACTGGCCGGCTACGAGGACGCGTCGACCTCCGGGCTGTGCGGCGAAGGCGCGCTGGAAGTGGCGATCAGCGCGATACGACGGCTGGATTTGAACGAAACGCTGGAATCACTCGCCAAAGCCGACGAGAAGACGGATCAGCTGCCCGCATCTCAGCGATAGATCATCCTTCGGACGAGAGTTTCATCAGCACAAGGCCGGCCACGATCAGGATCAGCGCCAAAATGCGCAGCGCGCTCGCCGATTCTCCGAGCACCAGCACACCCACGAAGAACGCGCCCACCGCGCCGATCCCGGTCCATATCGTATAGGCCGCGCCGAGCGGTAGCGTGCGCATCGCAATCGCCAGCAGACCAAAGCTGGCACCCATCGCAACCAGCGTTATGAGCGTCGGCGTGAGCCGGGAAAAGCCGGCGGATTGCTTCATAGAGAACGCCCAGACGATCTCTAACAGGCCGGCGGCGAACAGAATGATCCAGGGCACGCGTGTCTCCTGCAGTGCCGGGTCGTCCCGATCGTTTCCGACCCAAGGCTGGGCGAGGTCGTGGCCTCGGCGACACAGGGTAGGCAGGCATTCGACCGTACGCAACGCTCGGTACGCCAGTCCGGCTATCAGATTGGAGGTGTTTACGTACCTGTATCGCCGAGCTAGCGCACTAGCGAAACCGCCCGATACTCACTCAGCCGCGGGGTAGATCAACATGCCGTTGTCGCCGGTACGTGCGGCAGACGTCATTTCGGCGGGCTGGATACGATCCTTGCTCATCAGATGAAAGACGCGCTCGCCGCGATGGAGCAGGTGATCGACAATGATGCGTCGATGGCAGCGCCACCATACGGCTTCCGCACACATGAGCGCACAGACATGGCGTTGGCCCAGTTCGATCAATGAACCGATCGCCTGTTGAAAGGACATGCTCAGCGCGTAATCCGCGTAGTTATGAAAGCTGCGGTTACGCCAATAGCCGTTGATCTCGTTGGCGACCGTCTTGGAACGTTTGCGCAGGCCGGCCAGCGCATCACTATGGCCATAGCCGATACCGGAGGCCTCGAGTCTTTTCGCGAAGACATCGTGATTGAACTGTGGATTGGTGCGCGAACGCGGCATGGCACGCACGTCGACGACATGATCGACGCCGCCCACGCCCAACAGGTCGATCAACTCATCCTGCGTGCGCGTCGAATGACCGACGGTATAGAAGACAGAACTCGACACGGCGATGTTTTACTCGATCCGGGTCAACGCGGATTCCTTGTGGGCCGCGATATGATCGGTCTTGTCGCTTTCGATCTCATACTGCGGTTCGTCGGCAGACGCACGCCGCATATGGCCCTTGTATTCGAAATCCTGCGTATGGACCTTGATGATGCAGCCCCTGACCTGGCCGGCTTCGGAATTCCACGCCACATGATCGCCAACCTTGAATTTCTGACTCATCGCACGCTCCCAATTTTCGCGTCGGATGTAGAAGGAATGCCCATCAGCTGGGTACGCCTCGCTTGCGAGCCGCGCGACGATCGCTGCCGCCGGCTCGACTGTATCGATCAGATCCACGGCCTCGCCGGCAAACACGACCGTGGTATCGGTATCGCCCGCGGCTTCGGCCTCGCGGTAGCGCATCTGCTGACGGGCCAGGTCGGCGGACAACGCATCTTCACGTCCATGCCACTGCTCCGAGAAGCGGTTGATCGGTACGCGACCGGTGATATGCACCGGCCAAGGATAGCCGCGCACAATATCGAACACGCGCGTTCTTACTGTTGCATCGCCTTGGCTAGCGACAATGCAGCGTTTCGCGTTGCCATGGCCCAGCGCCTCTTCGCTGGCAAAAAACCGCGTGCCAATCAGCGCACCCGAAGCCCCGAGCATGCATACGGCAGCCAGCCCGCGCCCGTCGGCAATACCGCCCGCAGCTACGACCGGTGTTGGCACCACGGCGTCCACGACAGCCGGAACCAACGTCAATGTGGACCGTGTTCCGCCGTGCCCACCCGCTTCGGTGCCCTGGGCAACGATCAGATCCGCACCGGCGGCCGCAGCATCACGCGCCTGCGCCAATGTCTGGACCTGACAGATGATCTTCGCGCCGGCCTCGCGCACCGCGGGTAGAAACGGCGTGCAGTCGCCGAACGAGAACATCACCGCCTCGGGCTCGTAGGCGAGCGCCAGATCAAGCAGGGCCGGATTGCGCGCCAGCGCCCAGGTTATGAAGCCGACACCGATTCTCGCTTCGCCTGCGTTCTGAAATTCGCGATCCAGCCAGTCCGCATCGCCGTAGCCCGCGCCGATCAGGCCAAGACCGCCCGCGTTGCTCACCGCAGCCGCCAACGCACCGCCCGAGACGTTGCCCATGGGCGCCAGAAGGATCGGGTGTTCGATACCGAACAGTTCTTTCAAGGCGCTGCACATCTATGCGCTACCCGGGGCGCTGTCATAGGCATCCAGCGCAAGATGTGAATGCGCGACAGCGCCGCCGGCCCGCATCTCTGCGGCCACCCAGATCGCTTCCATGACCTGGCCCTGGGTCGCGCCGGCTCGCTTGGCCGCCGGAACATGCCCTTCGATACAGTAAGGGCACTGCGTAACGTGCGCCACAGCGACGGCGATCAGCTGCTTGGTCTTGGCGTCGAGTTCGCCCTCGGCAAATACCGCCTTGCTGAACGTTCGCCACGCCTGCTCGGCAGTCGGTGTCAATTCCTTGCGCTTTTGTCCCGGTGTTTGGCTCATGGTCTGCTCCTGCCTGGTGTGAATCGAAACCGTCGTGGCGCCTACGCGCCGCCGAGCAACATCCGTAATTCGTCTTCGTTGGTTACGAGGGCATCCAGCGAATACTCATCGAGCACCTCAAGAAACGCGGTCTGCGCGCGGCCCAGAATATTCTTCAACCGGCAGGCGGGATCGATCGGGCAGGTCGAGTTCGGGCCAAAGCATTCAAGCAGCCTGAGATTTTCCGTACGGCGAACCACCGCACCGATATTGATCTGGCTCGCCGGTTGTGCGAGCGACAGCCCACCACCGCGGCCTCTTTGGCTGTTGATATAGCCATATAGCACAAGAGTCTGGGCCACCTTCGCCATATGGTTCGCAGAAATACGATAGCGATCGGCCGCGGCCTGAACCGTAGCCGGCATGCCCTCGTTTCGAACCGCCAGATAAATCAGCAGCCTCAGGGAGTAGTCCGTATGTGTTGTCAGTTGCATGACTGCTTGACTTTTTTAATTCGGTAAATAACATACCAATTATAAATCGGCATGTCACTTACCTATTTGGAGAAAACGGTGCTTACAGACCAACAAAAAACGATCATCAAACAGACGGTGCCGGTGTTGCAGGCGCACGGAGAAGCGCTGACACGACATTTCTACGAACGGATGTTTCGCGTCAATCCGGAGGTGCGGGACTATTTCAATCCGGCGCACCAGCGTTCGGGGAGCCAGCAACGCGCCTTGGCCGGCGCGATTCTGGCGTATGCGCAGCATATCGATAATCCGGCCGTGCTCGGCGACGCCGTCGAACTGATCGCACAGAAGCACGCGTCGCTGAACATACAGCCCGAGCACTACCCGATCGTCGGCGACAATCTTCTGGCCTCGATTCGCGAAGTACTCGGCGAAGCCGCGACCGACGATATCATCGACGCCTGGGCAGCGGCCTATGCCGTGCTGGCGGACATATTCATCGTCCGTGAAGAACAGATCTACAGCACCCAGGACAACGTATACGGCTGGCATGGCTTCAAGTCGTTCGTCGTTGATCGGCGCGAGAAAAACAGCGACAACATCACGTCGTTCTATCTCAAGCCCCTGGACGGCCAACCCTTGGCTGCACATGCGCCGGGGCAGTACATCACTATTCGTGCGACTCTCGCGAATGGCCAGGCGGTCATGCGCAATTACAGCCTTTCGAATCCGCCTGGCAGCGATTACTACCGCATCAGCGTCAAGCGCGAACCCGCAGCCGCAGCGCAGGCACCGAACGGTATCTTCTCGAACTATCTGCACGATCGCATCGATATCGGCGATCGAGTAGAACTCAGCCCGCCGTGCGGCGAGTTCACGCTCGAAATGCCTGATAACGATAATAAGGCGCTGGTGTTCATCGCGGGTGGCGTGGGGGTAACGCCCTTGATCTCGATGCTCCACGCCGCTCTCGAAAACTCGGACAGCGCGCGTCCGATCATCTTCATTCAAGGCGCGCTCAACGGCGCCGTCCAGGCCTTTTCGGACGAACTGAAGGCGCTGAAGACCGAGCATCCGAACCTGAGCGCCCATGTGCGCTACAACGCGCCTCGCGAGGCCGATCGCGCCGTTGGGCTGCACGACAGCGAGGGCCTGATCGACGCAACGCTACTCGACGAGATGGTCGGCGAACAGGAAGCGGCCTATTACTTCTGCGGTCCCACACCAATGCTCGAACATATCCATAATTTGCTGCACGAGCGTGGCGTACCCGAACGGGATGTGTATTACGAGTTCTTCGGTCCCGGCGGAAAACTCGCCGCCTGATGAGAACATGTTTGTAGTCATCGATTGGTTCTGCGACTACAGGCTTTGTTCGCTTGCGAAGCGGGGGGCACCCCCCCCCCCGCGGCACCTCGACCATGCGCGGCTATCAAGCAACGCACCCATCTAGAGTTTCCTGCGTCATAGAAAACTCCCCGAATTGATATCACGACGGCCGCTTCTGGCCGATACGTGTAGGGCCGAACGAGCCGCGCAGTTGGCGCGTTCGGCGCCAACGTCATACCTCCGTCTGTTCCGACATCTCGAGCGCGTCATCGACCTCGATGCCGAGATAGCGCACCGTGCTTTCCAGCTTCGTATGTCCCAGCAAGAGCTGCACGGCGCGTAAATTGCGTGTTCGCCTATATATCAGCGTCGCTTTCGTGCGACGCATCGAGTGCGTGCCGTACTCGAGAGGATCGAGGCCGATACTCTCAACCCACGATTTAACGACTCGCGCGTATTGCCGCGTGGATAGATGTGGAGAACTCGACACCCGGCTCGGAAACAAATAATCAGTGGCTCGCAGCGCGACAGCGCTTATCCATGCTTCGATCGAGGTACGCGTTTGCTCTGTCAGTTCGAACTGTACAGGTCGGCCCGTTTTCTGCTGAACAATCGCGGTGCGGGACAGTACGCGACCACCGTGTGCGACCTCTTGAACCTTCAGCCTAACCAGATCACACCCGCGTAGCTTGCTGTCGATAGCGAGATTAAACAGTGCAAGACCCCGCGTCTGGGTCGCAAGCTGTAGCCGTACCCGAATGCCCCAGATTTCCTTGAGCTTTAGCGGTGGTTTCGGGCCGACTAAGCGGCCTTTGTTCCACGGAATGATGGGGCCTTTAGAATGAGCGCCTTCCCATTGGTCGATATACTCCATGACGATTCCTTTTGCTGAACGGAACCGTCAATATCCGACCGATCGCTGGTGATCAGGTAGCGACCCAAAGCGGACTGCTATCGGTTTAATTCGCGTGAGAGCATCGGGATATAACTTAACTAGCCCGCATCGAAAATTGAGCGGCAGAACGTGACCTAATGCCATCTAAGCCGAAGCGCCCAAAACCTTCGTGTAAAAACCACTACGTGCCGGTTTGGTATCAGAACGGGTTTCAGTTAGGTCAGAACCAGAACTGGCTGCTCGACATCTCTGAGCCTCAGCTGCGCCCGGACGGTACGCCGATTGTCTTCGCTCCTCGGATGCGCCCCGCCAAGGCCTGTTTTTGGGAAAGCGAACTGTACGTCACTCGCTTTGGCGAGATGATCAACGACGAAGTCGAAACCGTCTTATTTCAAGAGATCGATAATCACGGGTCTGACGCGGTTCGTGCGTTCGTCGATGGGGACGAGCGCGCTATGCACTACCAGTTGGAGTCGCTGTTGTCCTACTTAGGTGCGCAGAAGCTACGCACCCCTGGACTTGTCCGGGTCCATTAGACACTTCTGGCCTATGATTTGGACTTGTCCGGGTCCACGCACGATGTAATTGCTTAGCCCGATCGGATGTCCCAACCGCGCTTCCAGCAAGCTGGAGGGCACAATGATGGATACGGCGAGAATGAACAAACCCAAAAGGCACACGTAATAAACCACGACGGCGCCGCTCAGGGTCAGCACGGTGACCGTGTTGTAGAGCCTGGCCGTATCGACGATTCGCATCGAGAAAACCGACGCTATCGATTGAAAAAGATGCTGTTGATCTGCGTGTGTGCGGTTATCAGTGGCACCGAAGGCTAGAGCGCGACGGCGCCGTCGGCCGAACGAAGCTCAACCGGTTGCGGCGCTTTTAACCTTACGAAAACGGCGTTCCGGATAAGGACACGATTGCTTGATGATCAGACACATGACATCAGGGCGCGTGATTATTATGCGAAAGCCATGGTCTGTCGGTGGCTTTTGTGTGCGTCTTTGGCTGGGGTCCGGTACGCTTCGTTATATGCCCGAACAGCCGAGCCAGCTAAGCCCGCCGGTGGATCCCGCACGCGACCATATGGACGGGCCGGATGA
The DNA here is from genome assembly GCF_042643355.1 of Salinisphaera aquimarina. Classification (NCBI taxonomy): domain Bacteria; kingdom Pseudomonadati; phylum Pseudomonadota; class Gammaproteobacteria; order Salinisphaerales; family Salinisphaeraceae; genus Salinisphaera; species Salinisphaera aquimarina. The sequence goes on along the minus strand of NZ_JBHRSS010000001.1, from coordinate 645,512 downwards.
CCCCGGCGTAACCCTGCTGGAGTACGGCGATTACCAGTGCGGCTATTGCCAGCGGGCGCACGCAGGCATCCGGCGGATACGCGAGCAACATCTGCCTGGCCAGGTCCGCTATGTTTTTCGGCACTTGCCCAATACCCGGCTGCATCCCGACGCCCAGCGGGCCGCCGAAGCCGCCGAAGCGGCCGCCGCCCAAGGCCGGTTCTGGGATATGCACGACTATATGTTCGCGAATCAGGATGCGCTCGACCGCGACAGCCTTGTCGACGCCGCCGCCACGCTGGGACTGGATCAGCAACGCTTCGCGCGCGAGCTCGACGACCAGATCCACGCACCGCGGGTGCGCGCCGATCTGGATCACGCGCAGGCCAGCGGCGTCCACGTCACGCCGACGTTTTTCATCGACGGGCGCCGTTATGACGGCCCCTGGGACGACGAGTCGGTGCTGGATACGATGCGCCGGCCGCTGGGCGGACGGGTCCGGCAGTTTGCCGAGGATTTCGCTGGTCTATCAGCCTCAGCAGGCTTTTTGATGCTGCTGGGCGCCGTGGTGGCGCTGATCTGGGCCAACTCGCCGTGGGCGGCCAGCTACACCGCGCTCTGGAATACTGAGATGGCTGTACGTCTGGGTGGTTTCGTGCTGCCGCTGTCGTTGCATCAATGGATCAACGACGGCCTGATCGTGTTTTTCTTCTTCGTCGTTACGCTGGAGATCAAGCGCGAGATCACCGCCGGCGAGATGAGCGATCCACGCCGCGCCGCGCTGCCGCTGGCGGCCGCGACGGGCGGCATGGTCGCGCCTGCCGTGCTGTATCTGTTGTTCAACTGGGGTGGGCCGGCCGCCATGGGCTGGGGCGTGCCGATGGCCACCGATACCGCCTTTGCGCTGGGCATCATGGCGATGCTGGGGCCCAGGGTGCCGCTGGCGCTCAAGGTGTTCGTGGCCACGCTGGCGATCGCCGATGATGTGGGTGCCATTCTGGTGCTGGCGTTGTTTTATACCACCGACATCGCGGTGGCGGGGCTGGTGTTAGCGGCGCTGTGTTTTGCCGCGGCGCTGGCGCTCAACCGCGCGCGGGTCTACCGGCCGCTGCCCTATTCGCTGGTGGGCATCGGCCTGTGGTTGGCGGTGCTGTATTCGGGGGTGCATACCACCCTGGCGGGCGTGTTGCTGGCTTTCGCCATTCCCACCCACAGCCCGCCGAATACGCCGGGCCTGCACAGCCAGAGCACGGCGTTGTTTGATAGTCTGCAAGCGCCGCCGGTGGCGAGCAACGATCAAAGCCGCTACCAAGCCACGGTGCGCGCGCTGGAAAGCCTGGTCGGGCGGCTGCTTTCACCGGCCCAGCGGCTCGAACGCGATCTGCGGCCCTGGTCTTCCTATCTGATACTACCGCTGTTCGCGCTCGCCAACGCCGGTATCGCGGTGGCGCCGAGCACCCTCGATTTTTTACGGCCGGTCAGCCTGGGTGTGATCGTGGGCCTGGTGATCGGCAAGCCGTTGGGCATTACGCTGGCGACCTGGCTGGCGGTGCGCGCGGGCCTAGCGGATCAACCCACTGAATTCAGCTGGCGCCAGGTCGCGGGTGCGGGCGCCCTGTGCGGCATTGGTTTTACGATGTCGATTTTTATCGCCGACGCGGCGTTCGCCGATTCCGGCCCGCTGGCGCTGGCCAAGGTCAGCGTCATGGTCGCCTGCGTGCTCGCAGCCGGTCTCGGCTCGTGGCTGTTGCGCGGCGCGCCCTCGCCGTCGGCTTGAACCCGACCGACAAGACGATCCGCCACGTAACCGGCCCAGACTCGGCGCAAAACCGGGTGGCGCTTGTTCTCGAAGGTATCGATTGGCACGCCGATTCGTACCCCGGTTGACGGCCGGTCTCGCTTCGATCCACGCTAAGAAAGACGCTCGCAGTATGCTGTAACGCGCTATTCATCCGTTCCGAAGCGGAATCGGACGCCGGCCATTACGTTGGGTGAAACCGATTATCTCCGAGAAAAACGGCTAGACAGCCGCTGGTCATTCGCGTTTACTCGATTTTCATAGAAATCCTTTAGCCTTTGCATGACCTTCCAGACCCCATCCAGCAATCCGATCACGCTCGCGGGCGCGCCGATGGGCGATGTGTTGCATGCGTGCGCGTTTTTTAACAGCGATGTCGAAGGTTGCCGTGTGTTGACGCCGTTCATCCGCGAGGGTATCGAGGCCGGCGAGAAAGCGTTTCATATCGTAAGTGCGGCGGGCTGCGATCATCATCTGGGCCATCTGCGCGACGCGGATATCGCGGTCGATGCGGCGCGCGAGCGCGGCCAACTCGATCTACACACCTGGGACGAGATCTATTTCGCCGACGGCACGTTCGATTACCAGCGCGTACTCGACACCATGCTGGCGCATATGACGCAAGCGCGTGACGAGGGTTATGCGCGTACGCGGCTGGTCTCGCGCATGGACTGGGCGTTGGAGGATTATCCGGGTACGCAGGATCTGCTCGAATACGAGACCCGTTTCAACCTCGAGCCCAACCCGGGCAATCCGGTGGTTTGCGTCTACGATCTGGCCAAGTTCCGCGCCGACGTGATAATCGATGTCATGCGTGTCCACCCGATCATGGTCATCGGCGAAACCCTGCAGGAAAACCCGTTTTTCGTGCCGCCGGAGCAGATGCTCGCCGAGTTGCGGGCTCGATAAGGCGGTGACCGCATCCGTACGCGACGAATCCGCGACCGAAGTCCAACGGCTGCAAAGTTGTCTCAGCGACCTGCTCGGCGTGCTCGCGCTGCCCTCGGTTTGGCAAAACCAAAGCCCCGAGCGCGTGCTCGCCATATTGCTCGATGCGCTCATGCGCCTGATGCCTTTGGAGTTGGCCTACGCGCGTCTTACCCCGGCCGATGGGGCCAAGCCGGTCGATGTCTATCGTCTCGCGACGGCGAGGCGTTATCGCCGTCAGGCGGCGCGGCTGGCCGAAGGACTCGACGCCTGGCTGACCGGCGAGTCTACGCAAACCCAAGCGATCATCGCGCATCCGTTGGACGAAGGCGATCTGGCGCTGGCACGGCTGCCGCTGGGTCATGCGACGCGTCTTGTCGTGGCCTCGCGCAATACGGATTTCCCCGACGACACCGAGCGACTGCTGCTGCGGGTCGCGACCAATCAGGCCGCGGTGGAACTGCAACACGCCGAGGTGCTTGCGGCGCGAAAGCGCGCCGAGGCCAGCGAGCGCCGCCGCGATACGCTGGTCGCCCGCAATATCTACCTGCGTGAGCAACTCGACGACGAAAGGCGCCACGGCGATATTATCGGTGAGAGTACGGCGCTCGCCGGCGTGCTCGCCCATGTCGAGCAGGTCGCGCCGACGTCCGCGTGTGTGCTGATCGAAGGCGAGACCGGCACCGGCAAGGAACTCGTCGCGCGCGCGGTACATGCCGGCAGCGGCCGCGACGACGAGGCCTTCGTCAAACTCAACTGCGCGGCGATCCCGACCGGGTTGCTGGAAGCCGAACTGTTCGGCCACGAAAAAGGCGCGTTCACCGGCGCGGTAGCCCAGCGCGTGGGTCGCTTCGAGCTCGCCGATGGCGGCACGCTGTTTCTGGACGAGGTCGGCGATATCCCGTTGGAACTCCAGGCCAAGTTGCTGCGCGTGCTCCAGGAAGGCGAGTTCGAGCGCCTGGGCAGTACCCGCACCCAGCGCGTGGATGTCCGGCTGGTGGCCGCCTCCAATCGGGATCTGGCGCGGATGGTGGCTGAGCGCGCCTTTCGCGAGGACCTGTACTATCGGCTCAATGTGTTCCCGATCCGGGTGCCGGCGCTGCGTGAGCGCAGCGACGATATCCCGGCGCTGGTCGAGCATTTCACGCGTTTGTACGCGCATCAATTCGACAAACCCGTTCAGCATATTTCCAACGCGACCCTACGCGCCCTGTGTGCCTACGCCTGGCCCGGCAATATCCGCGAGCTGCAAAATTTCATCGAGCGCAGCGTGATCCTGTCGTCGGGCGCGGGGCTCGATGCGCCGCTGAGCGAACTCGGCCCGCCTCCTTCCACGTTAGAACAACCGTCCGAATCACCGGTCCATGAGCGCGATAATAAAACTTTGAGGGACGTGGAACGCGACCATATCCTGGCCGCGTTGCAAGCCTGCAACGGGACGGTCGGTGGCCCTCAAGGCGCCGCCGCGCGCCTGGACATGAAACGTACGACGCTGCAATACCGGATGCGCAAACTGGGTATAGAGCGACAGACTCCAGGTTGACCAAACCACGAAAATCAGGCCCGCGAATCAAATGCCTTTCCGCCGCGCGGTCGACCAAAAGACAAAACCGACGCCTCCCCCGCCCCTTTGGAAACCCCATCGCTGAAGCGCCCGCCGCAAGCGAAGACATCGGTAAATCAACACAATGCGTTCAGGCTGATGGTGCCTGACGAATAGCCGGCACCTCTGCCGAATGATTGGCACTTCGGCACTCCTACGGTCGTATCTGCAAATCGAACCAACGGCCACAATGCTCGGTATTTTACTTTAAAACATGAACTTATATAATAGTACGCCGCGTTAGCGCAGGTGATGGCACGCCCTTTGCTGCTTATGTGTTCAACGCCATCCATCCCGCTTCGGATGGCGTTGCGGACACACGAGAAAGGAGCACACGCCATGAAAGCAGTTGTCTATAAAGGGCCGAACGAAGTTGCCGTCGAGGAGGTCGCCGACGCCAAGATCGAACGCCCCACCGATGTGCTCGTGAAAATCACCACCACCAATATCTGCGGCTCCGACCTGCATATGTATGAAGGCCGCACGGATCTAGCAACCGGCAGCGTGATCGGCCACGAGAACATGGGTGAAGTCGTCGAGGTCGGTGGCGGCGTCGAGCGCATACGTGTCGGCGACCATGTCTCGCTACCGTTCAATATCGGCTGTGGGTTCTGCCGGAACTGCGAGGCGGGCAACACCGCGTTTTGTCTGACCGTACACCCGGACCCGGACATGGCCGGCGCGGCCTACGGCTTCGCGGGCATGGGGCCGTTCGCCGGCGGTCAGGCCGAATATCTGCGCGTACCGTTCGCCGACTTCAACTGCCTGCGTCTGCCCGAGGATGCGAGCGAAAAACAAAACGACTACGCGCTGGTTTCCGATGTCTTCCCCACCGGCTGGCACGCCACCGAAATGGCCGACCTGCAGCCGGGCGAATCGGTGGTGATTTACGGCGGCGGCGCGGTCGGGCTGATGGCCGCCTATTCGGCGATTCTGAAAAGCGCATCGCTGGTCATGCTCGTCGATCGCGAACCCGATCGGCTGAAGCTTGCCAAGCAGATGGGTGCGATCCCCATCGATGACTCCAAAGGCGACAGCGTCAACCAGATACTCGAGCTCACTGACGGCCGGGGTGCAGACAAGGGCTGCGAGTGCGTGGGCTATCAATGCTGCAACCACCACGGCCAGGAACAGCCCAATCTAACCTTGAACAACCTCGTGGCTAGCGTTCGCTTTACCGGCAAGATCGGAACCGTGGGCATTTTCCTGCCGCACGACCCTGGCGCCGACAGCGAAATGCATCGCCAGGGTCAAATTGCGTTCGATATGGGCAAGTTCTGGTTCAAGGGCCAGAAAATGGGCTGCGGGCAGGCCAACGTCAAACGCTATAACCGCCAGCTGCGCGATCTCATCCACCGCGACGTCGCCAAGCCTTCGTTCATCGTCTCGCACGAGATGCCGCTGGCCGACGCGCCGGAGGGCTATCGCCGTTTCGATGCCCACGAGGACGGTTACACCAAGATTCTGCTCAAGCCGGCGGCCTGATCGAGCGTCCGTTAATACACCCAGGCCGGGCCGGTCTTGTAACCGTGCGGCCTGGCAAACCGATGGACTAGGAGAAATAACATGATTAGCAAAGCACTCTGGGTTCCGCTGCAAGCCAAACCCGGCAAGGAAGCCGATGTCGAGGCTTTTCTCGAAAGCGGCCTTGAACTGGTCCAAAACGAACCCGGCACCAAAACCTGGTACGCCGTCAAGCTGGGGCCGGCGTCCTACGGCATCTTCGACACGTTTGACAACGAGTCCGGCCGCGATGCCCACCTGGCCGGCGAGGTCGCCAAGGCGCTGATGAACCAGGCCCCGGACCTGTTTGCCGAGCAGCCGCAAATCAACAAGGTCGACGTGCTGGCGGCGAAATAGCCGGCGCGCCGGTTTTCAGGAGGCCCATGTCATGAGTACGCGTCAGTCAACGCAAACGACGCCGGGCGCCGAGTCGGCGTTATCGCCCGGCGAGCGCGCTCCGGACTTCAACTTGGCGCGCTCGCCCGACGACTCACTGTCGCTGGGCGATTTGCGCGGTCAGCCGGTGGTACTGGTGTTCTACCCGGCCGACTGGAGCCCGGTATGCGGTGGCCAATTGGCGCTGTACAACGAGATCCTGGAAGAATTCCAACGCTTCGACGCGCGCTTGCTCGGCATCTCGGTCGATGGTGTCTGGTGCCACAAGGCGTTCGCCGAGGATAAGAATCTGGATTTCGATCTGCTGTCCGATTTCCAGCCCAAGGGCGAGGTCGCCGAGGCGTACGGCGTCTATCGCGACGGCGACGGCGTGACCGAAAGAGCGCTGTTCGTCCTCGATGGCGACGGGATCATCCGCTGGAGCGCTGTCTCGCCCATCGATGTCGATCCCGGCGCCGACGGCATCCTGGCCGCGCTCGAAGACTTGGATGAACAGGAGGTCACCCGATGAACGCTTCATCCCTCACCCCGATCGACGAAACCGATCATACCCAAGGCCCCGATGACGCCCCGGTCACCCTGATCGAATACGGCGACTTTGAGTGCCCCCTCTGCGGCCAGGCCTACCCGATCGTCGAGCGGTTAAGACGAGACTACGGCGATGACTTGCGCTTCGCCTTTCGCCACCTGCCACTAAACAAGGTGCACCCGCACGCCGCGCAGGCCGCCCAGGCCGCGGAAGCGGCCGGCGCGCAGGATGCGTTCTGGGCGATGCATGCTGCCCTGTTCAAGCACCAGCGCGCCCTCGAATACGAAGACCTGAAAGGCTACGCCGAGGATTTGGCATTGGATACCGAGCGCTTTGCGCGCGAACTTGACGAACGGGTCTATAACAAGCGTGTGCAAGCCGATCTACGGGGCGGCGTGCGCGCCGGCGCCAACGGCACGCCGACGTTTTTCATCAACGGCGTACGCCACGACGGCGACTTCGACTTCGATACGTTGTCGCAGGCCATAACAAAGGCAGGCGCATAAACCCTTGGCGGGGGAAACTTCGATATTCAATCAGGCGCAATACGATGCCCGACGAACTCAACGGCATAAAAATCGCGATACTGGCCACCGACGGCTTTGAACAGGTCGAGCTGACCGAAACGCGCCAGGCCCTCATCGACGCCGGCGCCGAGACCGTGGTGGTCGCGCCCAAGGACGGGTCCGTCAAGGGCTGGAAATTCACTGACTGGGGCGAGTCCGTTGACGTCGACGTGACCCTGGACGACGCCGATGCCGGCGACTATGACAGCCTGCTGCTGCCCGGCGGGGTGATGAATCCGGACAACCTGCGCCGCGACGAATCCGCGCTGGCGTTCGTCCGCGCGTTCTTTGAAGTCGGCAAGCCGGTCGCAGCGATCTGCCATGCGCCCTGGACGCTGATCGACGCGCAGCAGGTGTCCGGCAAGCGCATGACCTCGTTTCACACGCTGCAGACCGACCTGAAAAACGCCGGCTCGAACTGGGTCAACGAAGAAGTGGTCGTCGACCAGGGTCTGGTCACCAGCCGCAGCCCCGACGATATCCCGGCGTTCAACGCCAAGATGGTCGAGGAATTCGCCGAAAGCAAGCATCGCGCGTCGGCCACCGGTTAGCGATTGCCTATCCCGCTTATCCAATCGGAGGAATTGTCATGCACCAAGCCAACGGCGTTTCGCTGGAAGACGCGCAGCGGGTCATCGGCGCCGGCATCGAAAAATCCCAGGAGATCGGCCAGCCGGTAAATATCGCGGTGGTCGACGCCGGCGGCAACCTAGTTGCCCATGCGCGGATGGACGGCGCCTGGATCGGCAGTGTCGATATTGCCATCAACAAGGCGTTTACCAGCCGCGCCTTCGATCTGTCGACCAAGGATCTGGGGGCGAACGCGCAGCCGGGCGAGCAGTTTTTCGGCATCCAGATGTCCAACCACGGCCGCGTCATGACTTTTGCCGGCGGCGTGCCGCTGCAAGGCGTAGATCGCGTGGTGGGCGCGGTCGGCGTAAGCGGCGGCAGCGGGGACCAGGACCAAAGCGTCGCCGAGGTGGCGGCCCAGGCTTTTTAAATACCGAGTTTTGTACCGACATACCCACGAGGCACGCTATGAAGTTTGTATCCAACCCGCCGCCGCGATCCCCCGCACCCCCGAGCCGCGCCCGCCCATCCAAGACGTCTACGGTCAGGATACCGAGGCTGGCGGGGTCAGCGATGGCGTCATGCGCTGGAGCTGGATGATGGCCATGCAGGCATCGCCCAAGGCCACGCTGGATTGCGTGGACGCTTTCGGCCGCACCGATCTCAGGCCCGATATGGATGCCTTCAATGTGCCCACCCTGGTGGTGCACGGCACCGGCGATGCCACCGTGCCCATTGACGCCACCGGCCGCGCCGCCGCCAAGGCGATCGGCAGCAACGCCGAGCTCAAGGAGTACGACGGCGCGCCGCACGGGCTGATCGTCACCCACGCCGAGCAACTCAATAAAGACCTATTGGCTTTTCTCAACGGTTGAACACAGCACCGTGCAAAGCACCAAAGGCCCCAACAAGGAGTCACGTATGACCCGAGCTATTCGTTTCCACGAGACCGGCGGCCCGGACGTTCTGCAATACGAAGACATCGAAATCGGCGCGCCCGGCCGCGGCGAAGTTTGTATCAACGTCGAGGCCATCGGCTTGAACCGCGCCGAGGCGATGTTTCGCCAAGGCGCCTATCTGGAAGACCCGAAGCTGCCCGCCGGCGTCGGCTACGAAGGCGCCGGCACCGTCGAGGCGGTCGGCGACGGCGTCGAAGGCCTGGCCGAAGGCGACGCGGTGTCGGTGATCCCGGCGTTTTCGATGAACCACTACAGCTTCTACGCCGAACAGGCGATTGTGCCGGCACACGCAGTCACATCACGGCCGAAAGGTCTCGACGCCGTCCAGGCATCGGCTGTGTGGATGCCGTTTTTGACCGCCTACGGCGCACTCATCGAATTGGGCCAGCTCACCAAAGGTGACGCCGTCATCATTCCGGCGGCTTCCAGCAGTGTTGGTTTGGCCGCCATTCAGATCGCCAATAGCGTCGGCGCGGTGTCGATCGCGGCAACCCGCACTTCGGGCAAAGCCGACGACCTGAAAAAAGCCGGCGCCGCCCATGTCGTGGCGACCGAGGAACAGGACATTGTCGCCGAAGTTATGCGTATCACCGGTAACAAAGGCGCGCGCATGGTCTTCGATCCGGTGGCCGGCCCGCAGGTCGAAACGCTGGTCGACGCCATGGGCGCCGGCGGCATCGTATTCATCTATGGCGCGTTGGCCGGCAAGCCGACGCCGTTTCCGATGATCGCGGGTATGAACAAGGCGCTAACCATGCGCGGCTATACCCTTTTCGAGGTCATCGGCGACGCCGGCCGCTTCGAGCGCGGCAAGAAGTTTGTCACCGACGGCCTGGAAAAAGGCGATTTCAAGGCCACGGTGTCCAAGACTTTCGACTTCGAGGACATGGTCGAAGCCCACAAGTATATGGAATCCAACCAGCAATTCGGCAAGATCGTTGTCACGGTCGGCGGCTAAATTCACCAATCCCCCGCGGCTCGCCGCGGGCACCTCGGCGATGGGGTTTCCAAATCGGCCGGCACGCGTGCCGGTCGCCGGATTGTAAGCCTGGATAATTATCGTAAGCTCATGACCGACACGCGACACTCTGACCGCCCGTCGAAGGTACGATCCGAAAAACAGCCGATCGAAGTGCGCGAGCGCGACAGCGCGGCATCAGGCGCACCTATCGCTGGGTGGGCGACAGGTGACCGGTTCTCTTGGGAGGAAATCCATCAACGCTTGTTGGCGAGCGCCGATGAGGAAATCGCGCATAGAATCCGAATATTGTTCTTCAGCGGCTTGACCGCGGGGTTCGCGATAACCTTGACATTTCTCGGCCTTACCACGGGATTGGCGGCCTTCCCGGACAACCCGTTCTTGGGCTCGCTGCTTTATCCGATCGGCTTTCTCTATATCGTTCTAGGGAGGTACGAGCTCTATACAGAAAACACGCTGCCGCCCGTCAAGCTGGTGCTTACGAGGTTGGCGAGCCTGCCGCTGTTGCTTAGGCTGTGGGCGGTTGTGCTGGTAGCCAACATGCTCGGCGCCATAGGCGGCGCCTTCATCTTGGCCGAGGCGGAGGTCGTTTCTGAGGCCGGAGGCGACGCGGCGGCGACCTTGCTGGAGCACAGCATGGCGACGAGCTGGTGGTCGGTGTTCTTCAAGGCCTTTTTCGCTGGCTGGCTTGTCGCCGGCCTCGTCTGGCTCAGCTTCGCGGCACGGGACACGATCTCGCGCGTGCTGATCATCTACTTCGTCTTCTTCACCATTACCGCAACGGGTCTCTACCACATCATCTCTTCGACCTGCGAGGTGTTCTTCCTCTACTTCCGCAGCGGGATCGATCTCGGCGCCGCTGCCTGGGGATTTCTGCTCCCCGTGGGTCTGGGCAACACAATAGGCGGCGTTGTCGCCTTCTCGCTGGTTGGCTATGTGCAATCCGAACAGCATCGCTACCCAGAGGTCCGCGTGCTGAGCTTGAGGGATATGTTGTTCAGCTGGAAAGGCGGGCGGCCTTTCGGAACACCACGCCCGCGGGCACCGCACACCGAGCAATCCACCGGTGAGGTAGACAGAGACACCTCCTAGGTGCGTCGACCCGCGGCGGCCGCAGGTGAGGGCGCCGCCCCATTGATCACGCGGCTCTCAGCTGGGTGCTTGTAAGCGGGAGGTGTCTTGAAAGCGAAGATAAAAGGGGCGAGGTAAAAGGGGTCAGACCCGAATGGCACTCATACCCCCTTAACGGGGGAAAACATTGATATCCAGTTAGGAGCATACGATGTCCAACGAACTCAACGGCAGAAAAATCGCGATACTGGCCACCGACGGCTTTGAACAGGTCGAGCTGACCGAACCGCGCCAGGCCCTCATCGACGCCGGCGCCGAGACCGTGGTGGTCGCGCCCAAGGACGGGTCCATCAAGGGCTGGAAATTCACCGATTGGGGCGACAGCGTTGACGTCGACGTGACGCTGGACAGCGCCGATGCGGGCGATTATGACGCCCTATTGCTGCCCGGCGGCGTGATGAATCCGGACAGCCTGCGCCGCGACGAATCCGCGCTGGCGTTCGTCCGCGCGTTCTTTGAAGCCGGCAAGCCGGTCGCCGCGATCTGCCATGCGCCCTGGACGCTGATCGACGCCCAGCAGGTCGCCGGCAAGCGCATGACCTCATTTCACACGCTGCAGACCGATCTGAAAAACGCCGGCGCGAACTGGGTGGACGAAGAAGTGGTCGTCGACCAGGGTCTGGTCACCAGCCGCAGCCCCGACGATATCCCGGCGTTCAACGCCAAGATGGTCGAGGAATTCGCCGAAGGCAAGCATCGCCCGTCGACCACCGGTTAGTGATCGCCAATCCGGCTTGCCGGCCCTCCAATCGAAAATCTCTGTTTACCTGATTGATGATGGGCCGGCGCGCGCGAGCTGCCGGAGTGTAACCCCCGACTCACCCGAGAGGATATTATGAAAATACTCATGGTTTTGACCTCGCACGACCAACTCGGCGATACCGGCAAGCCCACCGGCTTCTGGCTGGAGGAATTCGCCGCACCCTACTATGTCTTCATCGACGCCGGAGCCGAAGTGGCGCTGGCTTCACCGGCCGGCGGCCAGCCGCCGGTCGACCCGGCCAGCGACAGCGAAGACGCCCAGACCGAGGCCACCCGGCGCTTCAAGCAAGACGGCGACGCGCAAGCCGCGCTGGCGGACACCGCCAAGCTGGCTGATGTGGCCGAAGACGATTTCGACGGCGTGTTCTATCCCGGCGGCCACGGCCCGCTCTGGGATCTGGCCGAGGACAGCGATTCCATAGCCCTGATCGAAACCACCCACGCCGCCGGCCTGCCGCTAGCCCTGGTTTGCCACGCTCCTGGCGTGCTGCGTAAAACCAAAGACGCCGACGGCGCGCCACTGGTCAAAGGCAAATCCGTGACCGGGTTCACCAACAGCGAGGAACAAGGCGCGGGCCTGACCGACGTGGTGCCGTTTTTGGTCGAGGATTCGCTCAAGGACAACGGCGGTCGTTATTCCAAGGGCGAAGACTGGGCGTCGCACGTCGTCACCGAAAACAACCTGATTACCGGCCAGAATCCGGCGTCCTCGGCGGACGCGGCGCAGGCGCTGCTCGAGCAGATCCGTCAGCGCGTCGGTTCTCGCGATACCGCGCCTGCACGATGATCTCCAACGAGCCGCCGCGCCAGTAGGCACGAAAAAGCAGTTCGTCGAGCAATTCCTCAAGAGAAATCAACATGACACAAACCCAGCCCCTACCCGGAAGCGAACACTACCCCACCCTGTTTTCGCCGATTCGCATCGATTCACTGGCACTGGACAATCGCGCCACGGTGGCCCCGATGACCCGCACCAGCGCCCATCCCGACGGCCGACCGACCGAGCAGATGGTCGAGTATTACCGCCGCTATGCCCGCGGCGGTTTCGGCCTGGTGATTACCGAAGGCACGTTCACCGATACGGCCTACAGCCGCGGCTATTATCGCCAGCCGGGGATTGCCACGGAGGCGCACGCCGCGGCCTGGCAGCCGGTGGTCGACGCGGTCCACGACGCCGGCGCACGGTTCGTCATGCAGCTCATGCACGCCGGCGCGCAGTCGCAGTACAACGACTATGCCGACGTGAACGTCGGGCCGTCGGCGGTTGCACCCTATGGCGAAACCAATCCGATCTACCACGGCAACGGCGAGCCGTATCCGGTGCCCGAAGCGCTGACCGAAACCGGCATCATCGAGGTGATCGACGGTTTCGTGGCCGCGGCCCAGCGCGCGATGCAAACCGGCTTCGACGGCGTGGAAATTCACGGCGCCAACGGTTATCTGCTCGATGAGTTCATCACCGCTTATCACAACCAACGCGACGACGAGTACGGCGGCGATATCGGCAACCGCGTGCGCATGGTCCGGCGCGTGGTGCAAAGCGTGCGCGACGCGGTGGGCCGCGACTTCGCAGTCGGCGTGCGTCTATCGCAGACCAAGATCGCCGACATGAATTATCGCTGGGACGGTCCGGACGACGCCGCCGTGATTTTTCGTGCCATGGCCGAGGCCGGCGCGAGTTATATCCACGTCACCGGCGCCGGCGCGGTCGATCCGGCTTTTTCCGACGACGGCCCGAGCTTGGCCGAACTGGCCGCCGAACACGGCGGCGGCATCGCGGTGATCGCCAACGGCAAACTACACGACGGCGGTAAGGCCGAAGACCAACTCGTGTCCGGCGGCGCCAGCCTGGTCGCGGTCGGGCGCGGGGCATTGGTCAACGCCGACTGGCCCCGGCGCATGACCGAGGGCCGCAAGCAGAACGATTTCGATCCGGACATGCTGTCGCCGCTGGCCACGCTCGACAATCAGGCTGATTGGGAAGCCAATCAGGCGGATATCTTCGAGCCTTTGCACGAATCAGATTGAGCTCAAGACGGCGGCGCCCGTGGCTAAGCCCAAGCGTTTCGATGTCGTCGTCATCGTTCTATACCGGTGTGGGCTGTGTCAGCGACAAGCTGGCCGAAACCGAGTGTGCTTCGCCCGACGCGGTGACATGGCCAGCAATCGCCGGGAAGATCACAAGATCAGCATGCTTGCGCTCTACCTGAACCAGAACTTCATGGTCTATATCAAAAGGAGTACGTTATGACGACCAAAACAGCGGCATCGACACGCACGGGTGGTGCCACACCCTCCGAGCGCACCCCCGCGAACACCAAGCTCTATCGCACCAAGAATGACCTGCCGCCGGCGACCCGGGCTCAGGTCGCGGACTTGCTCAATCAACGGCTCGCCGACTGTATTGACCTCCAGACCCAATGCAAACAAGCCCACTGGAACCTGAAGGGCGCGAACTTTATCGCGCTCCACAAGCTTTTTGACGAGATCAACGACTCGGTCGAAGACTACGTCGACCTTATTGCCGAGCGCATCGCGCAGTTGGGCGGCATCGCCGAAGGCACGGCCCGCGTCGTGGCCGAGCGCTCCGCTCTGGACGTCTACCCATTGGTCCTGGAAACGAGCGATGAGCATGTCGATGCATTGTCCACGGCGATTGCCGCATTCGCCCGCACTGCGCGGCTCGGCATCGACGAAATGGACGAACTCGAGGATGCCGTCAGTTCGGATATTTTGACCGAAATAACACGCGGCGTGGACCAGTGGCTCTGGTTCGTAGAGGCGCACCAGCAGGGCGAGCGAGTCGATATAAGCTGATTCGGCGACCAAGCTAATGATTTCCTGTTGTTGCTGGCGAGTGAGCTCGGGTCGTCGCCCGCCCACGCGGCCGGCGAGTCGAGCGTCCTTCAGGCGTAGCTGCACACGGTGCCGGTGTGTTGCGGTAATCGCCAACGGCGAGCTGGACGATCCCGACAAGGCCGAAGCCCAGCTCGCTTCCGGCGGCGCGAGCCTGGCCACCGTCGCGCGCGGGGCGCTACCAAATGCCAACTGGCGACAGCGCGTGGCCGAAGACACCGCCCAGAAGGCATTCGATACCGACATGATCCAGCCGCTCGCCACACTCGACAATCAGGCGGATTGGGAAACCAACCAGGCGAATATCTTCGAGCCTTTGCACAAATCACTTTAGCTCAGAGCCTGTTCATGATTCGCACGACGCCATCGGCGGCACCTGCGTGAATTTCAGCTGCATCCTCATCAAAACCCTAATCCAGTCGGCACGCGCTGTGGATGCGATCAAAAACACTTCGCAGTTCGGCATCAACGTCGATACGTCCACTATTGACGTGGATTTCGCCCGCATCATGCGCGACATGCGCGCCGCCCGGGGAGCAACGCGCAAGGGACTCGGCAGTGGGTGGAAGACGCGATGACGTCGTTTTATACCCGTGTGCGCTTTGTCGGCAACAAGCTGGCCGAAACGAGTGTTCTTCGCACGTCGCGGCGACATGGCCAGCAATCGCCGCGAAGATCACGAGGTCAGCATGCTTGCGCTCCATCTGATCCAGAACTGCATGGTCTGCGTCAATACCCTGATGATCCAAAAGTGTTGGCTCAACCGCACTGGCAGGGACGATTCACGCCGCGAGACTACGAGGCACTGACGCCTTTGATATGGGAGCACGTTAATTCGTATGGGCGGTTCGAGCTTGATATGAACGTTCGACTGGCTTTGCTTTGACTCAGATGGCGGCCGGTGACACGACTGTTGGGTCTACCCCATCTAGCCGCGCTTTTATTCGCGATATCGGACGGTGGATTTCTTGAGGAGGATATAGCAGAGGCTATAAATCCATGGTGGAGTCGGGCTCACGCCGCTCAAATCGGCAAGTCGCTGGCCGAACTCTTAACCAGCCTTCGTGACCCCAATCGTCACCAAGGGCGAGCGGAAGCGTCGTTGTCGATAGATGAAATGATCGTAAAAGGAGAACAAATACTTTCGTGACTACACGCGAAGGCGCATAAGTATTGTGCGAATTAGGGGCTAATCGTCTCTGAATGCTGCATAGCAAAAGAACTTTCTTGGAGTATTAATTTGATTCGCCAGCAATGTCTGCTTCTGGCCGGATGCGGTCGTACAGACTGTCGGACCAATCGAGAAAATCAGCGCGCACGACCTGGAGACCACGCGCCTGTAATACTTGGCAGTTGAGCGCGCTGATCCCTACGCATTGGGTCTGTGACGCCGGCATAAGACCGGCCAGCCCGCCCTGTGACAACATGTAGCGCAGGGATCGCAGCGATCAGATCCTGCCCTGAGGACAGAACCCGCGTACGCCCGGTTTCAGGGTCGTAGCGAGAGGCAATCGTGCCGCCGGTGCTGAGGACGACGACCTGCTTATCAGTCATGGCGATGTCGCTTTTAGCCATTGGCGGATACTCAACCGAGGTGGAAACCAGACTATAGATGGGCGGTCCGTGGCGCATCGTCTACTCGTCGCCGTAGTCTTCCTCAGTGATTTCCCGCGCCCCTCCGGCGTCAATCTCGGAGCGCGAGAATCTGAACTTGCAAACCACCCCTATTCGCCATGAGGGCGGTACGTATATCACTGCCCTTTCGCGTCAAAGCGAACAATTAAATCGCGTCTAGTACGAATCCCTTACACGACCGGACGGCGAGCAGGTTGCACGGCCTGGAGTTCATTTCGCGCCTACCTTAAAGTCAGGATAAGTGCGACATTCATAATTCGCTAAGAAGATGCGCAACCAGCGCTGAGCGCACGGACACATGCCGGATATCTATATGTTCGTGGACGGCGTGGGCACCGGCGCCTACCGCACCCAAACCATCCAATACCGGGATGCCCAGCGCCGCGCAGGTGCAACCGTCGCTCGCGCCGCCAACTGACGCCTCATCGAGCGTCAGATCGAGTTCATGGCTCGCAATATTGGACGCGACGTCAAACAAATGGGCGATACTGGCATTGCGCTTCATGGGCGGCCAGACTATGCCTCCTTCTGCTGTGACTTCGGCTTCGGCGTGGTGTGGCCCCAACGCCTTGATCAGCGCATCCATGCGTTGTGCTTCATCCATCGTGGCAATCCGAAGATCGATTTCGGCTTCCGCAAACTCTGCGATCACATTGAACCGCGAGCCGCCGCGTACGACGCCGACATTCACTGTAGTACCGAGGCTCAGATCGGTGGACTCGTGAAGCGCGAGAGTGAGACGCGCCAACTCGTCGATCGCGCTCACACCACCTTTCGGATCCAATCCAGCATGTGCTGCCCGCCCCCGAACCCTGATCGTGTATCGTCCGACACCCTTACGCTCGGTCTTGAGCGCGCCGTCAAAACTGGGTTCCAGCACCAAGGCTGCGTGGGCATCGCGTGCATGACGCTCGATGAGAGGACGTGACTCCGGGCTCCCAATCTCCTCATCCGAATTGAAAACAAAAACGATCGGCCGGTGCGGTGTATCGGTCGCACGCAGCGCGCGAATTGCCCATAGCCCCTGAACCAGACCGGCCTTCATATCGAAAATTCCCGGTCCACGGGCAATCGAGTCGTCGATCGAGAACGGCATCGTATTCAGCGTTCCGACCGGCCAGACAGTGTCGTAGTGGCCGACCAACATCACGGGTGATGTAGCGTCAGTCTCGCCACAGCGCAGTATGACGTTATTTCCACTGTTTTCCGCGGGCACGACCTCACTCTTGCCGCCACTGATCTCGGCAGCATACTTAGCAAGGAAAGTCGCGAATGCGTCGAGTCGCGCCTTATCGGTCGATGGCGTTTCGCGAGTCACGAATTGCTCGATACCGCCGACAATATCCGTCTCGTGGGCATCCAAATATTTCTTCAGTTGGCTCATTGCTCAGTGCTTGCTCCGGTCTCGGATCTGTCCACGGTATCGGCGACGCGTCGTGATCGCGTGGTGTAACAGTCATTCTCAAACAGCGTGGTCACGGCACCACTCCACTACCTGCTGATGCGTCGCGAACCAGACTTGGCCTCGTCTGTTCATGTGGTCTATCAGCTGTTCGAGAATCCAGATTCGAGAGCGATAGCTGATGATGTGTGGGTGCATGGTCAACTGGAAGACACCGCCGTCTTCCCAAGCACCGTCAAACTCTCGCCGGAAAATGTCGAAGACATCGGTTGGTGCCGTATAGGGGCGCAGCGACGAGAACCGGTTCATCATGAAGTAGACCGCATCGTCGCGAACCCACTCCACCGGCAACTCCAGCACGCTGGAGGCCTGCCCGGCGCGCAACAATCGATGGCAGTGCTCATCCGCCATGAGCGACGAATCATAGAGCAGGCCCATTTCCTCGGCGATGCGTAGGGTGTAGGGGCTGTAATCCCAAGACGGCGTGCGCATGCCCACCGGTCTCACGCCGGTAATCTCTTTAAGCACTTGCGATGATGCAGTGAGCAGCCGCTTTTCGTCGGCGTATTCAAGCACTGAGTTTAGTTCGTGAATCCACCCGTGCAAGCCTATTTCGTGGCCACAACGCACGATCTCGCGCTGCTCTTCGGGATGCAACTTTGCCACCACCGCCGGAACGAAGAACGTGGCCGGAATGTCGTGCTCTGCCAAAAGCGTCAGAATTCGGGGAATACCCACCCGCTGGGCCGACTGCCCCCAGCTCATACGCCCGATGGACTTGCCACCATCTCGCAGCTCGGTGGTTTCGTGATCGCTATCAAATGACAGCGCCACTGCGCAGCGTGCGCCATCGGGCCAGTGCGTTGGCACAAGTCTCTCGCCCGCGCGCACCTGCGCTACCTTTTCGCGCCAAACCGATTCTTCCCATTGCCATGGCGCTTCTTCACTATTCTGACTCATCGATTGATCTCCTCGCCCGATCATTCAACACATTCGGCGGCCGCATTTATCGAAGTTCGCTACGGGCCGTTTCTTTCATTTGCAGTACCACCGTGCCGGAGAGCAGCGCAGCAGCCATCAGATACCACGTCGGCGACGTCACCATCCCGGTTCCGTCGATCAGCACAGTCGCAATCAGCGGAGCGAAGCCACCAAACACCGCTACTGCCAAGCTATAGCCGGTCGACATCCACAGCGAGCGAGAACGGGTGGGAAACATTTCTGCAATGGCCGCCGGCCCCGGACCAGAGAACATTGCAATCATGAGAGCGAACAGACACTGCACGGCGATCACAATGACCATCGCTTGCGATGCCACGACCAACGTAAACAGCGGCCAGGCCAGCACAAAAAACGCGGCGCAGCTGCCGAGCAGCAGCGGCCGGCGACCCCAGCGGTCCGACAGCGCCCCCATTAACGGAGCAGCAACTACCAGCACGCACAGTCCAATCGTGTTGGACCACAACGACTGAGTGGACGAAAGCCCTGCGTGCTGCTGCAAAAAAGTCGGCATATAAGCCAACATCACGTAGTAGGCCACCGTCCAAAGGGTCGTGAATCCAAAGGCACGCGCAGCGCGCCCTATCGAGAGGGCTGTAGGCTCCACGGCGGTAGCCTCGAAGTGAGTATCGCCTGCCGCCATGGCGGCCTCGTAGGCCGGCGACTCGTCGACATCGCGGCGAATATAGAGCCCGACAGGCCCGAGAACGGCACCCATTAGGAATGGAATGCGCCATCCCCAATCGCTCATCGCCGCTTCGCCCAAGAGGCCGCCAAGTACGGCGACAACTGCCGAACCCAGCAGCAGTCCCAGCGCGACGCTGCTTTGCTGGAAGCTGCCGAAGAAGCCGCGACGATGAGCCGGGGCCCACTCCACCATGAACGCGGTCGAGCCACCCCATTCGCCGCCCGTAGAAAACCCTTGCACAAGGCGTGCGACCAGCAACAGCAGCGGCGCCCATAATCCGATACTAGCTGCTGAAGGGATCAAACCGATGACGGTGGTGCTGATCGCCATGGCAAACAAAGTCAGCAGGAGCGCGTACTTGCGTCCACGCCGATCAGCAATCCAACCGATCACGATGCCCCCGAGAGGCCGGACTATAAACCCCACGCCAAATACCGCGAAGGTCGCTATCAGCGCTGCTGCTTCGCTATCGGAAGGGAAAAAGTGGTGTCCGATGGTGGTGGCGAGGAAGCCGTATACGGCAAAGTCATACCACTCCAATACGTTGCCAAAGGCCGCCGCAACCACTGCTTTGCGGCCCCTCTGGCCTCTGCGCTGCTCCCGCGCGTCCGCGCGTTCCATTTGCTCAGACGTACCAGCCATCACGGCCCTCCCAATCGTTTGCGTTTTCCCGGCAGGCGCCGGGTGCCCGTGCATAATCAGACAAATCCACTCGCAATTACAATATTGCAATGACATACTGAATATTGCATTGCAATCATCTAGGCAGACATGGCACGCAGTCGGCTATTCGTAGGCTCGCTGGAAAAAGCCACAAGAGTGCTCTATGCGTTTACCGAACACTCGGCGTCGCTAAGTCATCAGGAACTCGTAACGGCCACCGGATTGGATCGCAGCAGCGTGCAGCGATTTACTCACTCGCTAACCGAATTGGGCATGCTGGGTCAGCACCCAGATACACGGCGTTTTTATCTGGGCAAGCGCATCCTGGAGCTGGCTTGGGCCTATCTGCACAGCCACCCGCTGATCGATCGCGCTATGCCGACTATTTTGGCGCTACGAGAGAAATGTCAAGAGCGGGTCAACCTCAGCCTGTTCGACGACACGACGTTGATCTACGTGGTTCGTCAGCTAAGCCGTCAAGACTACCCGGAAGCTTCGCTCGTAGGTCGGCGAATGCCGCTATTCTGCACCGCAGGCGGCCGCGCCATGCTTGCGCAGTTGGAAGACACCCGAGTCGACGAGATTCTGCGTCGCTCCGATCGACGTGCCCTCACGCCTCACACGTTGACTACGCTCGCCGCGGTACGTCGTGAAGTTAAGCGGGCTCGACGAAACGGCTACGCGCTAGCCGTGGAGGAGTGCGTACCCGGTGAACTTACACTAGGCAAAGCAATCGTCGATCGTCACGGTGAGCCAATGGCTGCTATCCATATCGCTGCCACACGCGATAGCTGGTCGCCGGAGGATTTTCGTGCCCAGCTGGCACCTTTATTGATCGAAGCCGCGGATAGCCTCAACCGTTCACCAATGATCCAGCAACGGCCATGAGGGGCACTATCATATAAGGCCGGAGCTTCACCCTAAGGCGTGTTTCCGTTCCCGGCCTTGGCGAATCGCCTGCTGAATACACGGACCTGAAATTCCCGCCCGATTGCGGCAAAATTCTGCACCCGATCACGGTACGGCGCTTTGAATGGCCCTGAATCAACCAACCTATCTAAGTCATGACGAGCGGTTTCGCGCCGTATATATGTCGGCGCTCGCAGCCATCACCGGGCTGATCTCCGGACTTGTCGCCTACGCGCTGTTCAATCTCATCGCACTTGCGCTGAACGTCACCTATTTCCAGGCGGTATCGCTCGAATTACCCAATCTTGCGCAACACACCCTGGGCGCCTGGATTGTCATCGTGCCGGCAATCGGCGGCCTGCTGGTCGGTCTGATGGCGCGCTATGGCTCACCGAAGATCAAAGGCCACGGCATTCCCGAAGCGATGGAGGCGGTGCTGACCAGCGACAGCCGTATTTCTGCTCGCGTGGCGATCTGGAAACCTATTTCGACCGTCGTCGCTATCGGCAGCGGCGGGCCATTCGGCGCCGAAGGGCCGATCATCCAGACCGGCGGCGCTCTGGGCTCTTTGCTCGGGCAAAAGGTGTCGATGACGGCATCGGAACGCAAGGTGCTGCTGGCCTGCGGCGCCGCAGGGGGTATGGCGGCGATTTTTGGTACGCCGCTGGCCGGCGTGATCCTGGCTATCGAGTTGTTGCTGTTCGAGTTCAGAGCCCGATCTTTCATACCGCTGGTCATTGCCACAGCGGTGGCCACTACCCTGCGCCACGCCTTGATCGGTGACGGGCCGCTTTTCGCGATGGACGCCGTCAGCTTCGGTTTACCCTGGAATGCACCGGCTTATATCGTCTTTGCGGTATTGATCGGGTTCGTCGCGGTGGGTTTCAGCAAACTGCTGTTTCTGGTCGAGGACGGCTTTGACGCGCTGCCGATCGGCGAGGTATGGCGGCCCGCCCTCGGCGGCCTTGGTTTGGGACTGATCGGCCTGATCGCACCGCAGGTGCTGGGGGTTGGTTACGATCTCATCACCGGCATTCTCAATAACCATTTTGCGGTGACAGCGCTGCTGTCGATTGCGGTGTTCAAGACCGCGGCACTGCTGGTATCGCTCGGCTCGGGCACTTCGGGCGGCCTGCTGGCGCCCATGTTCATGACCGGCGCCGCGCTCGGTGCATTGTTCGCGGTGTGCATGAATGCGCTGTTGCCGGGGGCACCGCTTGAACCCGCGGCCTTCGCACTGGTGGGCATGGCAGCATTGTTCGCCGCTGCCTCCCGTGCAACGTTCGCGCTGATTGTTTTCGCCTTCGAGATCACCCGCAACTACGACGCCATCCTGCCCCTGATGCTGGTCTGCGTGATCGCCACCGGCGTCGGCATTCTGTTCATGCGCACAACGATCATGACTGAGAAGCTGGCGCGACGCGGCCTGCGCGTGCATCAGGATTTCGAGGTTGATCCGCTGGAGCGCGCCGATATCGGTTCGGTCATGGAAACTCAACCACTACGGATTCGCGAGGACGCGCGGCTCGATTCGATCGCCCCGCTCCTCGGCATGAGCAAACAGGCCTCAGCGCACTGCGACGCATTGGTGGTCGTCGATGCCGACGAAGCGCTTGTCGGCATCCTCACGCGCAGCGATGTCCTTCGAGCCCAAACGGAGCATATAGACAATTCATTGACGGCCGGGGTGTTGTGTACGCGCAATCCGGTCGTTGCCTTTCCCGATGAGACGGTGCGCGAGGCGGTCCACCGCTTGCTTTATCACGATATCGGACGCCTGCCCGTAGTGGCGCGGCACGACAAGACTCGCCTGGTGGGCTATATAGATCGTGCGGCTGTCATCGCGGCTCATCGACGTGGCATGCGTGAAGACGGCATTCAGTTGTCCGCGAACCCATAAGAAACCGGAGCAATCCGGCGTCGTGAAGCCGATTCGTTCGAGGTTGTTTGTGGGCGGTCGCCGGGTTCGCAGTCAGGAACAGACGATTGGGGCGGCGGATAAGATTCAAACTCGCGACCTTCGACCATACCCCGCTATCGAGTAGCGCCCCATCTAGAGTCATAGAAAGGTAGCCGAATCGATGGTCACAAGGTCCGCCTCTGGCCGAAGCCGGTCGCCCGAGCGCTACCGCGGGATATCTGCGCCAATTAGCTCTACGCAAGAAATCCCATCTTCGCCTTATGTCGTTCGTCACCGACGTCGAGATCGTCTAGCCCAATCTGAATACTTCTACTAGCTGACCGCGCCACAGCAGCCTGACCCATAGCGCCCGTCAACATGCGCCGGATCTCGCGCGGTGGCACGCCGGATAGAGCGGTCTTGACGTCGGCGGGCAGCCGCGCGGCGAAGCGTTTCTTCCATCCGCTCTCTCGATCAAGCAAGCCGTCGTATATCGATTGTGTGATCGCACCCAAATCAGCCATCGATGGTTTGTTGATGGAGACCACCTCGAACCTCGACCTGATCGGCTCCGGCAATGCCTCCGGATTATTCGATGTCGCCAGCCACATGATCTGTGATGCATCGACCGGCACACCGATGTGCTCGTCCTCGAATATTTTGGCGGTGTCCTCTTCGAGCAGTTGATAGAGCGGTCCGTATCCATCAAAGCGCGAGTCGCCGCTCAGCTTGTCGACCTCATCAAGCAGCACTATCGGATTGCCGACTACGCTGTCTCTGAGCGCATCGGCGATCTTGCCGGGCCGACTGCCGGCCCAACTGGCACTGTTGCCGCCGAGTACAAAACTTGCGGTCACTGATGAACAATTCACCATGAAAAAGGGCGTCCTTAAGAGCTCAGCCAGTGCTCGCGCAAAATAGGTCTTACCGACACCCGGCGGGCCATCCAGCAGAAGCGGTGGCCAACGCAAAGCTCTCGGCTCCGCCAACAGACTCAACGCGATATGGCGACGGATCCTGGCGATGACCGTTTCGCAGTTCGGTTGCCGGCGTGCGAGCTGTTCCAAGTCTCCCATCAACCCAGGTTCGGCCACAGCCAATCGCCGGTGCGGGCCGCTTTTGAGCATTCGGCTCAGCGCCTCGCGCCGCTGCGAGTTCTTCGTCTCCGCATCGTGCGCTGCTTTCAACTGTCCATAATCGAAGACAGTCATGGCCGGAATCGAGCATGGATCGCCGTCGCACCCGTCTTCTTCATCTACCGAATAGTCATACGGGTTCATGGGGCGACCTGCAGCCCGCTAGAACCGTGGATCGCGGGCAGTACTCTTTTCACGAGATCGCCCTGTCCTGTCCTTGCGCAATGTCGCCATGCGGGCGATCCCCGAAAGCTCTGTGCGCGGATATCCGCGCCCGAACTCAGCCGGTCGATGTAGCGAACCAGATCGGTCAGCAACAGCGGCGAGGCACTGCTACTGCGCCCGTACTGGCGAACCGGCGCCAGCATCTCGCGTAACCCTGCCCCACCCTCTGGCCAGTCCTGATCGAGACGTCGCAGAAACGGTGCCAGTACTTCGAGATTCAGCGCTTCCTGTGTGACACCGTATATGGCATGTCGGCTCGATCCTTCAGACTTCATGATGCGTATTTTGGCCAGGTCGTGGAGCAAGGCGCCCATGACCGCCAGATCACGCTCATGCGATGGCAGTACATAGCGCGCCAACGACTCGGCCATCTCCGCGCACTCGACGCTGTGTACCAGCAATCCACCGGCGATAGCGTGGTGATGCGAACGACTTGCCGGGACACAAAGAAACGGCTCTGAAATTTCTTGACTCGCGAAGATGCGATGCGCGAGCGAGCGGACGTGGGGCCCTTCGAGTCGATCCAATACTGCGATCAATCGATCGAAGGCATCCAACGCGTCTGCGGGAACCCAGGTTCGTGATAAGAGATGCCAGCTCGGGCGGTCTGGCTTGGCCACCCGCTCAATACGACTCGCATCAATACTCACCATGGCGCTGGGTGAGGTCATTACGCGCCCCGCTACGGAGACGAAACGGGTTCGTAAATCCGTCAGACCCGCGAAGCCAACATTGTTGATCGACATGTCGCAGACGGCGAACCCCGTAGCGTCAGCGATGGTGACGTGCGCCCTATCCTCATGGCCTCGGCCCGCTGCGCGTTTGACGCAGATCAGGCGGTAAACGCCTGTTATATCCGACCCTGCTTGGGCGGTGAGGTGTGCGATTGATGTCATGTCCGCTCCTCCTCTTCCATCCCGCCGTTGATCGCATTGGTAACGAATCGGTCGAAGGCGCTGCCGTCGCGCCGTGTCAGATTCGGCACGTACCGTGAATAGACCCGAAAGAGCATTTCCGTGGTCGTGTGCCCCATCTGTCGCGCAATCCACTCGGGGTTCTCCCCCGCCGCGAGCCATAGCGTGGCCGCGGTGTGACGGCAGTGGTACGGACGCCTGGGCGCGAGCTGCAGATGCCTGAGCAGCGGATACCAAACCCGCTGAGTGACGTTCGTGGTGTCGAGCGGTGTGCCGTCCCGGGTAACGAAGACGTACTCGCCCTGCCCGGTCACCTCGTGTTGGGCGCGCAAGGCGTCGTACACGACCGATGACATCGCGATCTCTCGCTGGGATCCATCCGTCTTCGTATAGTCGGTCACGCCCTTATCCACGGTTTCCCGCACGAGGACCTGACGCGCTTCCCAATCGATCCGCGACCATTTAAGACCATGGAGCTCGCCGGTGCGCATACCCGTGAAAAAGCGCAGCGTGAAGTACTGCTTATAGTCGCTACGAACGGTGTCGAGGATGAGGCGTACTTCGTCCAGCGAGAACGGCTGTATGTCTTTGCGACGAAGTCTCAAACGCTTGATGTTCCGAACCGGGTTGGGGAACTCGAAGCGATCGGCCGCCTCGGTCATGATCATGTTAAACACGCCCATCAAGTTGTTGATGGTCTTGGGCGACAGCGTGACGTTTCCAGAGCGTCCAGCGCACTTAGCGACTTCGGCTCGAAAGGCCAACACGTCCGCTTTTGTAATCTCGGCGATCGGACAATCACCGAACGCAGGCAACAGATGGCGGTTCAGGACCGCGCGGTTGCCCAGCTGCGTGTTGCGGCGCCACCGGATTTCGTTCTCAAGCCACCAAGTGTCGGCGAAATCACGGAAAAGCGGCGTCGTAGCGGACTGATTTTCTTCCGAATCGAACGTATGTTGATCAAAGCGGGCAGCACCCCTGCTATCAGGAAAGTAATGGCGATATGCAAATGTGCCGAGCGTTATCTCGGCGTCCATTTTCTCCGCCACCGACTTCATTCGCTTCCGATTCGACTTCGTATCGTCAAGCGCGGTGTATTCGCGGCACCGCATGCCTCGATATTTGAAGTCGAAGAACAGCTTTCCGGTATCTTCGCGGCTTCTGATGTTAACCATTGCAAATACCCCCGCCGGCCATTGGGATAAAGGCAACTTCTACAGAAGCTGCTCGATTGGCCTTTTCCGTAGCCGGTTGCGGAGACGCTGCTGGGCCGCTGTTGATCAGCGACGAATCGATCTCTAACTGCGGCTGTCTCATATCGCGCTCGATCGTTTCCCATATGTACAAGATCTTCCGGCCACCGAAAGGTCGGAAGTAATGCTTACCTTCGATCAGCACTGAATCTTTCAGCCGGTCTCGTATTGTCTGAACGTCATAGTGAATGCGCTCCGCCAACGCTTCCGTCGTTAGGTACGTGTAGTTCATGCTAGGCTCCATCTGTTGCGTATATGTATCGCGTGTCGCTTTTACGCGACGCATGATGCCTATAATACGCATCCGATGTCGATTGTCAACATCTTTTGTCGCGTTTGCGCGACATATGGAGCGTTAGGTGTGATCCGCTTTAAGGTCAAAGAACTGCTTGCCGAGAAAGAATTCCAAGAAGCGCGAAATATCACGCTCGCTCAGATTGCGAAGGAAACAGGGATTCACAGAGCGACGCTGTCGAAGATCACGAATGAGCGCGGCTATAACACCGGCACCGATAATGTCGATCGGTTGTGCGCGTATTTCGACTGCGAAGTGCAGGACTTGCTGCAGCGGGTGCCCGAGCAGGAAGACAACAGCTGAGGATCCTGTGGGCCCCTAGCCTCACTGTCATTCAGGCTGCAACCGAATCAACGCCGTCACTCTGGTAGGCCCAGATCTGGCCCGGACAAGGCCCGAACGGCTAAAGGCCTAGATTCTTGGCTCAAAGCCTTACGGTCATGCTCTCGATCACCAGAGCGCGCAACTGGCGATGCGATTGTCATAATGCCAAGCCACGAACTCTAGGCAAAAAAAAGGACCAGAAGCTATAAGCTACTGATCCTTCTGGATTATGGTGCGCCCGGAGAGAGTCGAACTCCCGACCTTGCGGTTCGTAGCCGCACGCTCTATCCAGCTGAGCTACGGGCGCTTTTAAACTAATTGTGACAGTAAGGTCGTTACTGCTTCTTCTCAATGTACAGCCCCGACTTAGGGGTTCGTAGCCGCACGCTCTATCCAGCTGAGCTACGGGCGCATTGACTTGTTTTGACAATTTAACCGCTGCCTCGGCGGAAGTCTCATTATACCCTGACTTACGGGTGAAACACTCAGCGCTGTAATGGCGGAGAGGGAGGGATTCGAACCCTCGAAGAGGCTATAAACCCCTTACTCCCTTAGCAGGGGAGCGCCTTCAGCCACTCGGCCACCTCTCCTCGAATCCGTTTTCTCACTCGAACACAAAGACCGCATCAGGCGGTTTGCGTCGACCGTTCGAACAAACCGTCTTTGCTGAGAAGCGGCCCTGCGAGAACGAGTGCGCAATCGTTCAAGGCCGCGAATAATACCGGCTAGCCGGCCCCGGGTAAACCCCTTGAGCCGCTTTGTTTGTCTTCGCTGTTCTCGTCTTCGCGTCGGGCAGGCGTATCGGCCCCACCCTGCTCTGCCAGCGACGGCGATTCGGCTGCGCCATCCATGGCCGTAACCGGCACATCGCGCGGCACGCTCACGCCTATGCGCACGGTATCGCCGTCGGCATCGAGCACGCACAGCTGGATCTCATCCCCGATCTGGATGAGTTCACCGGCACGTCGTTCGATGATCAGCATGCGCTGACCCTAATCCTGTTCTGCCGTCGGCGTAAGTTCGCTTTCCACTTTCTTCGGCTCTTCGTCGAGCTCGAATTCGTCGTGCAGCGCCCGTACCGCGAGTTCCAGGTACTTGGTCTCGATGACGATCGAGATCTTGATCTCGGTGGTCGAGATCATGCGGATATTGATGTTCTCGTCCGAGAGCACCTTGAACATGCGCGCGGCGACGTTGGCGTGCGAGCGCATGCCCACGCCGACCAGCGACACCTTGGCGATTCCGGACTGGCCGGAGACCTGACGCGCGCCCAGATCCTTGGCCGCTTTTTCCAGCAGTTCCTTGGCCGCATCGAAATCGCGCGTATGCACGGTGAAGGTGAAATCGGTGAGCGTGTAGTCACTGGACGAATCGCCCGAGACGTTCTGCAGGATCATGTCGACTTCGATGTTGTTCTCGCCGATGGGCCCGAGCAGCGCATAGGCGATGCCGGGCCGGTCGGGTACGCCGAGCACGGTCAGCTGGGCTTCGTCCTTGGTGAAGGCGATGCCGGAAATGATCGGTTCTTCCACTTGATTCTCCAATGTGATGAGCGTGCCGGGGCCATCGTCGAAGGTAGACAGCACCCGCAGCGGCACGCCGTATTTACCGGCGAACTCGACCGCGCGAATCTGCAGCACCTTGGAGCCGAGACTGGCCATCTCGAGCATTTCCTCGAAGGTGATGGTATTCAGGCGACGGGCGCTCGATACCACGCGCGGATCGGTGGTATAGACGCCGTCGACGTCGGTGTATATCTGGCACTCGTCGCCCTTGAGCGCGGCTGCCAGGGCCACCGCGGTGGTGTCCGAGCCGCCCCGACCGAGCGTGGATATCTGTCCGTCCTCGGTGATGCCCTGAAACCCGGCGACCACGGCCACCTTGCCGTCGTCGAGCACGGCCCGCAGCTTGTCCGGATCGATCTTCTCGATACGGGCCTTGGAGTGTGAATCGTCGGAGACGATCGGCACCTGCCAGCCGGTGAAGGACTGCGCATCCACGCCGGCATGACGCAGCGCCATCGACAGCAGCGCGATGGTGACCTGCTCGCCGGTGGACAGCAGCACATCCATCTCGCGCGCGATCGGACGGCCGTCGAGTTCCTCGGCCAGACCGGTCAATCGGTCGGTTTCCCCGCCCATCGCCGATACGACCACGACAACCTGGTCGCCCTTCTCGCGATAGCCCTTGATCTTCTGCGCGATGCGCTTGATCTTGTCAACCGAGCCGACGGACGAACCGCCGTATTTCTGGACAATCAATGCCATGGAATATGTGTTCCTCGTCGGGCGCGCCGGGCGCGCCAATAAAATTCGCGGATCAGAATCCGATCAGCCCGCCGTCCGATCCTCGACCCATTCATAAACGCTTGCCAGCGCGTCGTCCAGCTTGGACGGATCGCTGCCGCCGGCCTGGGCCATGTCCGGCCGGCCGCCGCCCTTGCCGCCGACCTGCTCGGCGAC
The DNA here is from genome assembly GCF_042643355.1 of Salinisphaera aquimarina. Lineage (NCBI taxonomy): Bacteria > Pseudomonadati > Pseudomonadota > Gammaproteobacteria > Salinisphaerales > Salinisphaeraceae > Salinisphaera > Salinisphaera aquimarina. The sequence continues at coordinate 616,149 of NZ_JBHRSS010000001.1, read as the reverse complement.
GAAATTGACCAGCTCACCGGCGGGTACGGCCTTGTTCTGAGACTTGGCCACGCCCGCGATCAGCGCGACCTTGCCGTCGGCGGCCGCGGCGAGCACGACCACGGCGTTGTCGAGCGTGTTCTTGAGCGCATCGACGGTCTCACGCAGCACCTTGCGGTCGGCGCCGTCCATGCGCTGGACCACGACTTGCGCGCCGCCGATCTCGCGGGCGCTTGCGGCCAGGTCCTGGCCCTGACTGGAGGCGAGTTTCTGGTTGGCCGCTTCGAGCTGTTTCTCCAGACCGGCGACGCGTTCGAGCATGCGATCGAGCTTGTCTTCGAGTTCGGCCGGCGACGCCTTAAGCTTCGATGCCACGCGCATCTCACGGGCGCTGGTGTCCTGCAGCCAGGCCAGCGCGTGTGCGCCGGTAACCGCTTCCAGGCGTCGCACACCGGCGGCCACGCCACGCTCTTCGGTAATCTTGACCAGGCCGATATCGCCGCTCGCGGCCGCATGGGTGCCACCGCACAGCTCGACCGAGTAGTCGCCGAAGCGCACCACGCGCACTTCGTCGCCGTATTTCTCGCCAAAGAACGCCAGGGCGCCCTCGGCGATGGCGTCGTCATAGCTGCGAGTATAGAACTGGCCCTGAATGTTCTCGCGCACGCGGGCATTCACCTGGGCCTCGATATCGGCCAGCACGTCGGGCGCGACACCCTCGTAGTGGGCGAAATCGAAGCGCAGCCGCTCGGGTGCGACCATCGAGCCCTTCTGCCGTACATGGGTGCCCAGCGTCTCGCGCAGGGCCGCGTGCAGCAGGTGGGTGGCGGTATGATTGAGTTCGATCTCTTGCCGGCGCGCCACATCGACCTGGGCGTCTACCGCCAGACCGATCCGTACTTCGCCGGATTCGACGCGGCCGAAGTGCAGGAATACGCCGCGCTGTTTCTGGGTGTCGGTGACGACAAAGCGAAACCCCTCGCCCTGGCCCACGATCACACCGGTGTCGCCCAGCTGACCGCCGGATTCACCGTAGAACGGGGTGCGATCGAGTACCAGCACGCCCTCGTCGCCGGCTGCAAGCACATCCACGGGTGCCTCGTTCTGCACGAGCGCGACGATCGCGCCCTGAGCCGTGGTGTCGGTGTAGCCGAGAAATTCGGTCGGCTCACTGACGTCGAGCTTTGCCTGGTAGTCTGCGCCGAACTGGCTGGCAGCCCGCGCGCGTTCGCGCTGGGCATTCATTTCACGCTCGAAGCCCGCGGTGTCCAGCGTCAGCTCGCGTTCGCGGGCGACATCGTTGGTCAGATCGACCGGAAAACCGTAGGTGTCGTAGAGCTTGAAGACGGTTTCGCCCGGAATTTCGGTGCCGTCCATGGTCTCGATGGCGTCCTCGAGAATACGCATGCCCTGGGCCAGGGTGAGCGCGAAACGCTGCTCTTCCTGCTCGACGACGCGTTCGATCTGGGCCTGGGCATCGGCGAGCTCCGGAAAGGCTTCGCCCATCAGTTCAACCAGCGGCGCGACCAGTCGGTAGAAGAAACTGCCGGTCGCACCGAGCTTGTGACCGTGGCGAATCGCGCGGCGCATGATCCGGCGCAGCACATAGCCGCGCCCTTCGTTGGCCGGCATCACGCCGTCGGTGATCAGAAATGCCGTAGCTCGGATATGATCGGCCACGACCTTGAGTGAGGCCTGCTGCGACTCGAGCACATCGCCGCTGATGCCGACCGCCTCGGCGGTCGCCGCAATCAGCGTCTGGAAGGTGTCGATGCCGTAGTTGTCGTGCGTGCCCTGCATGACCGCGGCCACGCGCTCCAGGCCCATGCCGGTATCGATCGACGGGCGCGGCAGTTCGCGCATTTCGCCGTCCTTCTGACGGTCGTACTGCATGAAGACCAGGTTCCAGATCTCCACGTAGCGGTCGCCGTCCTCTTCCGGCGTGCCCGGCGGACCACCGGCGATATGCGCGCCGTGGTCGTAGAAGATCTCGGAGCATGGACCACAGGGCCCGGTATCGCCCATCGACCAGAAATTGTCCTTGGCGCCGATACGCGAGAACTGGGTCTCCGGCACGCCGATTTCCTTGAGCCAGATATCCTCGGCTTCCTGGTCCTCCTCGAACACCGTCACCCAGAGTTTCTCGGCGGGCAGTTCGAGTTCCCTGGTGAGGAAATCCCAGGCGAACCGGATCGCTTCGCGCTTGAAATAATCGCCGAAGCTGAAGTTGCCCAGCATCTCGAAGAAGGTGTGGTGACGGGCGGTATAGCCGACGTTCTCGAGATCGTTGTGCTTGCCGCCGGCGCGCACGCAGCGCTGCGACGACACCGCGCGACTGTAGTCGCGTTTGTCGTCGCCCAGGAATACGTCCTTGAAGGGCACCATGCCGGCGTTGGTGAACAACAGCGTGGGGTCCGAGGCAGGCACGAGTGAACTGGAAGCAACAAAGCGATGCTGCTCGCGTTCGAAGAATTCGATGAAACGCGACCGCAGCGCGTTGGTGGACATCATGGTAGGCCGCGTCTCCCGAAAACAGCGTCAACAAACAGCGCGATAGTTTAACAGAGGGGGCGACGCCCACCTATCACAATCAGCACGGATCGATACCGCCAAGCTCGCCGCGCACATCATCGCGCGCCCGTCGTTTGAGTCATCGACGCCCTTGGCGCGCGCACTACTCACCTTGTCAGCGTTGCTCTGCTGGCGATCGATCCGGCTGCCGAGCTTCACCGTCGTGAACACGCGCGGCGCGCCCAGTTCGTGGATGTGCTCGTGACAACGCTTGAAGGCGGCGAATACGTCATCCCATTCGCCTTCGACGTTGGTGCACGGGGAGCCTCTGATTGAATCCGCGCGGTCGCGCCGGAGTGCTTTGCGCGCGACTGGCACGGAGTGAAGAATGTCGCGTGCTCATTGCACGTGAATGACGAACGACACAGTCCAGACGGGCGCAAAGCCGCGGCCCCGAAGGGGTTCGGCTCCAAAGACGCCGCTACAGCGTTGCCGGGTTCGGTCCGGCAATAAGCCGGACGCTTCACCCGGGCGTCTTGTATCAACGTCTTTGGAGACTCGACGCGATTCGCGAGGATTCAATCAGAGGTTCCCTAGCATGCATCTCGGGGTTGATGAGCCCGGCGTCTTCGAGAATCGGCTGGCAGGCCGCGACATAGTGCGGCACCGATCGCCCGCATGGATCACGCACTGATGGTGCTATGCGTCTGCCTGCACGAACATATATGCCGTCAACACAAAGCGAATGAACGGCCGCAGCCGTCGATAACCGCGATCAGTCATCGAAAGCGGCGCGCAGTTGATCGGGCTCGAAGCCACGTCCCTGCAGGAAACGCATCTGCTTGGCCCGGGTCGGAAAATCGCCCGGCGACAACGCGCCGAAGCGCTTATGCCGAACCGCTTCGGCGAGCGCGAACCAGTCCACCTCGGCCTCGTCGAGCGCGATCTCGATGAGCGAATCGCTCACGCCCGCCGCGGCCAGATCACGACGGATGCGCAGCGGGCCGATACCCCGCTCGCTTTTCGAGCGGACCACGGCGTGGGCGTAGCGCTCGGCACTCAACAGGCCCTCATTGATGAGATCGTCGAGCACGGGTTCGATGTCGGCATCGGCGTGCTCACGCTTGCGCAGCTTCGCTGCGAGCTCCGCCGGGGCGTGCTCGCGCCTGGCCAGCATGTCCATCGCACGCTTGCGGATCGCCAGCCTCTCGGCCCGGATCTGCTCTTCCGCGGAGGGCACGTCGTGGCTTTCGCTATCGTCGTTCATTGTTCCGGCATGGACATGAAAAAGCCCGCGCTGCAGCCTGCGCGGGCTTTTTCAGGCATCGTCCTCGGACCGCCCCGCCTAGCGGGCCGCGCCCGACTCCTTGGCGGAATCGAGCAGGTCGGCATCCGCCACTGGCTCGGCTTCGTCGCCCTTTTTCTTCTTCGGCGGCATCAGCAGCTCGCGCAACGCGGTTTCGATCTCCTGGGAAATCTCCGGGTTTTCCTTGAGGAAGTTGCGTGCATTGTCCTTGCCCTGGCCGACGCGGTCCCCTTTGTACGAGTACCAGGAACCGGCTTTTTCGACCAGGTTGTTGGCCACGCCCAGGTCGATGATCTCGCCCTCGCGCGAGCAGCCCTGGCCGTAGAGGATCTCGAACTCGGCCTTGCGAAACGGCGGCGCCATCTTGTTCTTGACCACCTTCACGCGGGTCTCGTTGCCGATCACCTCTTCGCCTTTCTTGATCGCGCCGATGCGGCGGATATCCAGACGCACGGAAGCGTAGAACTTGAGCGCGTTGCCACCGGTAGTGGTTTCCGGGCTACCGAACATCACGCCGATCTTCATGCGGATCTGGTTGATGAACATCACCAGCGTACCGCTGCGCTTGATGTTGGCGGTGAGCTTGCGCAGGGCCTGGCTCATCAGACGAGCCTGCAGGCCCACGTGCGAATCCCCCATCTCGCCTTCGATTTCGGCCTTGGGCGTGAGTGCTGCGACCGAGTCCACGACCACGATATCGACCGCGGCCGAGCGCACCAGCATGTCGGCGATTTCCAGCGCCTGTTCGCCAGTGTCCGGCTGCGAGATCAGCAGATTCTCGATATCCACGCCCAGCGCCTCGGCATAGGCCGGGTCGAGCGCATGCTCGGCGTCGATGAAGGCAGCGGTGCCGCCGGCCTTCTGGGCCTGGGCGATCGCCTGCAGGGTGAGCGTGGTCTTGCCCGAGGATTCCGGACCATAGATCTCGACCACGCGCCCACGCGGATAGCCGCCGATGCCGAGCGCCACGTCCAGGGTCAGCGAGCCACTGGAGATGGCCGGTATGTTGATGGCCTCGACGTCGCCCATGCGCATGACCGAGCCCTTGCCGAACTGGCGCTCGATCTGGGTCAGAGCAGCCGCGAGTGCCTTCTTGCGATCTTCATCCATAGTCTTTTTACTTGTGTGCGGGAGCCGCGCGCCAACGCGATCGCGAATCCCGTGAACCAATTCAGTGGCCGGCCGGCATTATTTCATAACCGCCGGGCATGCACAGCGCCGAGACGGTGGCTCAAGCCAGCGCCCAGCGATCCAGCTCGCGATACGCGCCCGCGACGGTGGCCTGGCCACTGGCGATCAATGCAAAAGCAGTGACCCGCCAGGCAATCGGATCAATGAGCCGGGTCGCCATGGGCACGCTGTCATGAACGACACTAACATGCGGCCGGAACGCCCGATTATCAACGTCAGCGGGCGCCAGCCCCGCAGCCAGCGCGAGCAGTGGATCGGGGGCCGTCGTGCAGCCGAACCAAGTGATCCCGGGGCGGGCAAAATGACCCAGCTGATCAAGAACAAGGTCGAACGCAGGGGCGCGAATACTGGCGGCATTGTCTCGCAGGGCATCCGTTTGCGCGCTATCACAGGCCCCGACGAAAGCCAGGGTCATGTGCAGACGCGGCAACGCCACCCGGCGACCGCCGATACCCAGTGCATCGGCCTGCGTGGCGATGCGCCGCGCAACATCTCGCGGCGGCCACAGCGCGAAGAATAGCCGCTGCGCGCCCGCCGTCACTGGGCGTCGACGCGCTCGCGCAGCCCAACCAGCGCCGCCAGCACGCTCGCCTTGCGTACATCGGCGCGATCGCCGTCGAAGTCGTAGCGCACCACGTCGGCCGCCCCGCCGCGACTCATCCAGCCGATGAACACGGTGCCCACCGGTTTGTCCGCGCTGCCCCCGTCGGGCCCGGCGACCCCCGATACCGCGACCGCCCACTCCGCCGGGCTGTGCGCCAGCGCGCCCTCGAGCATGGCGGCGACCACCACATCGCTGACCGCGCCATGGCGATCGATCAACGCGCCGTCCACCCCCAGCGACTGCTGCTTGGCGTCGTTGGAATAGGTCACGAAACCGCGCTCGAACCAGGCCGAGCTGCCGGCGCGTTCGGTGCAGGCCGCGGCAATCAGGCCGCCGGTGCAGGACTCGGCCGTGACCAGCCGCTGACTGTGCGACGGCAACAGCGTCGCCAGCTGCTCGACCAGCGCGGGAATGGACTGTTGGGGATCAAAGGGAGCAATCATTGCTGCATTATGCCCGTATCCATGCCTGCGAAACGATGCCGCGATGTCTACAATCGCGGATCAGTCGATGCACCGCGCCACCGCAACTGCCGTCGATATCGATCCCGCAAGTCTTCACAAGCCCGAACTGCCCATGAGCGAATCGAACAGCCCGACCTCGTCCGACGCACCGGAGCGCGAGGATCGCGCGCACCACACGCCGATGATGCGCCAGTATCTGGGCATCAAGGACGACTATCCGCACATGCTCGTGTTCTACCGCATGGGCGACTTCTACGAGCTGTTCATGGACGACGCCCGGCGCGCCGCCGAGCTGCTCGATATCACCTTGACCGCGCGCGGCGAATCCGGCGGGCGCTCGATTCCGATGGCCGGCGTGCCCTATCACGCCGCCGAACAGTATCTGGCCCGCCTGATCGCGCGCGGCGAGTCGGTGGCCATCTGCGAACAGATGGAAGCGCCGGGCGCCAGCAAGGGCCCGGTTCGACGCGAAGTCGTGCGCGTGGTCACACCTGGCACGGTGACCGACGACGCCCTGCTGGACGCCCGTCGCGCCAACCTGATCGTGGCCCTCGCCCCGGCCAAACGTGCCATCGGCATCGCGGTACTGGAACTCGCGCGCGGCGACTTCGCGGTAACCGAAGTCGCCGACGAGACCGCGCTGGCGGCCGAGTTGGCGCGGCTCGCGCCGAGCGAAATCGTGATCGCCGAAAACAGCCCGCTGCGCCTGAACGTGACCGACACCGCGATCACCGAGCGCCCGGCGTGGCTGTTCGATGCCGTGAGCGCGCGCCGTCGGCTGGAAGATTTCTTCGAAGTCGCGCAACTGGATGCCTACGGCTGTGCCGACCTGCCACGCGCCATCGCCGCCGCCGGCGCGCTGGTCGACTATGTGGAAGCGACCCAGCGCGCGGCGCTGAATCACATCACCAGCCTGCGCACCTATGCAATCACCGACACGCTGGTGCTGGACGGGCCGACCCGACGCAACCTCGAAATCGAGCACAGTGCCGCGGGCGACACCCGCCACAGCCTGGTCGGCCTGCTGGATCGCTGTGCGACCTCGATGGGAGCGCGCGCGTTGCGCCGCTGGCTGGCCGAGCCGCTGCGCAATTTCGATATTCTGCGCCATCGGCATCAGGCCATCGATACGCTCGCGCGCGGCGCCCAGACGTCGCTGCATAATCAACTACGCGAGATTCCGGACGTCGAGCGCATCGCCACCCGCATCGCGCTCGCTTCCGCGCGCCCGCGCGATCTTTCAGGACTGGCGAGCGCGCTCGTCGCCCTGCCGGGGGTGAAGGTCGAGCTCGACGTACTCGACGCGCCGCTGCTGGCCGCACTCAACGAACAGCTCGACCCGGTCCCCGATGTGCGTGCCCTGCTCGAACGCGCGGTGGTGGCCACGCCCCCGGTGGTGATTCGCGACGGCGGCGTCATCGCCCGCGGCTACGATGCCACCCTCGACGAACTACGCGATCTGTCGGCCAACGCCGACGGCTATCTCGCCGAACTGGAAGCCCGCGAGAAGAAACGCACCGGGGTCGAGACGCTCAAGGTCGGCTACAACCGCGTGCACGGCTATTACATCGAAATGGGCCGCGCCCACGCCGACAAGGCACCGCTGGACTACCAGCGCCGCCAGACGCTGAAGGCCGTGGAGCGCTATATCACCCCCGAGCTCAAGGGCTTCGAGGACAAGGTACTGTCGGCGCGCGAGCGCGCGCTGGCACGCGAGAAAGCGCTCTACGCCGAACTGGTTCAGTCGCTGGCGGCGTATCTGTCGAAACTGCAGGCGATCGCCGCAGGGCTCGCCCATCTGGACGTGCTCTGCGCGCTCACCCGCTGTGCGCTGGATCATCGCTGGGTGGCCCCGAAACTGGTCGACACGCCGGGTATTCATATCAGCGGCGGGCGCCATCCTGTGGTCGAGCATTTCTCCGACCATCCCTTCGTCGCCAACGACACCGAGCTCGACGACGACTGCCGACTGCTGCTGATCACCGGCCCCAACATGGGCGGTAAATCGACCTATATGCGCCAGACCGCGCTAATCGTCCTGCTGGCCCATATCGGCAGCTTCGTACCTGCCGACTCGGCCACCATCGGCCCGCTGGATCGTATCTTCACGCGCATCGGCGCCGGCGACGACCTGTCGGCCGGGCAAAGCACGTTCATGGTCGAGATGAGCGAGACCGCGCAGATCCTGCATCACGCGACGGACGCGTCGCTGGTGCTGCTCGACGAGATCGGGCGCGGCACCTCGACCTACGACGGCCTCGCACTGGCACGGGCGGTCGCCGAACGGCTGGCACGCCACAACCGCGCCTACACTCTGTTTGCGACCCATTATTTCGAGCTGACCCAGATCGCCGAGCAGTGGCCGGCGAGCCGCAACGCCCATTTCGAGGTGGCCGACTACAAGAGCGGCGGTGAGGACAAACTGGTGTTCCTGCACGCGATCCGTCCGGGCTCGGCCTCGCGCAGCTTCGGATTGCAGGTGGCTTCGCTCGCCGGGGTGCCGAAGATCGTGATCCGCAGCGCCGAACGACATCTGGCAGAACTCGAGTCGCAGTCGCGCGCCGAAGCCGGCCCGCAGATGGGGCTGTTCGAGACGCCAGCCGACACCAGAGAACCGGCAGCCGATGCCCTGCGCGAGGCCCTCGCGGATATCGATTGCGACGACCTGAGTCCGCGCGAGGCGCTGGCCGAGCTTTATCGGCTCAAGAATCTCGTCGGCAACGGCTAGCGCTGCGCCAATCGCCCGATTTTCAGACGCCCGCCAGGCGGGTGACGAGCGTCACGATCCCGACCAGTACGCCGACGAACAGTGCGGTGGCCAGCAATCCGAGCAGAATGAAGTGACTCGCCTTGCCGCGGGTGAAGTCGCGCTCCCGGTTGGCGCTGGACTGTACGCCAAAGAACGCAGCCAGCACGCTCATCCAGGTCTGCCACAGGGTGGGGGCCGGTTTGCGCGTATCGTCTTCGTCGTGATGTCGCATCGTCTAGCCGGTGTAGTCCACCGCCATCCTGTTGCTGAGTTCGAGATCCTTGTGGGTGCGCTGGGTGATGGGGCCGGCGATGGCTTTTTCGATCTTGCCGCCCAACAGCGGAATCTGGGCGTCGATGTCAAAGGCCAGCCGCAGCTGCGATTTGCCGCTGCCGCGATCTTCCAGGGTCATGCCGATGGTGATATCGACCGGTGCTTTCTCGATGTCGATAACGATCTTGCCGACCGACTTTGCCAGTTCCCAGGTATCGGTCTGACGCAGCAGGATATTGTCGCCGATACGCTTCTTGAGCATGTCGGGAAACGACAGCTTGGTTGCGTCCAGCGCGTGGCGCACGCTGATCATGAAGTGCGCGTCGGTCTTTTCGCTGTCCAGCAGCTTGGGCCTGCGCCCGCCCAGCGTCTCGTATTTCTTCAGGTAATAATCCTCGTCGCTGAACATGCGCAGGATGGTATCGGCGTCGAAATCGAAATCGAACGTTTCCTCGAACTTCATGTATGGCTTTCCTTGAGCGGCGAATCACGCAGCGGATGGAACCGCCCCGCGTCGGTTGTATTGAAGAGAATCCGGACCGGGCCGGGGAAGTCTAGGTGCTTTGCTCGGCGTCACGCGCCCGATAGAGATACGAAGCCAGCATGTCGCGCGAGTCGACCTCGGCGTCGAGTACCGCCAGCAGCACGAACACGCCGCCCAGGCGCCGGTGCAGAAACACGATCTCGCGCGGCGGGATACGAAACCAGCGCGAAATCGCGGCGTCGGACACCGCCCGCGAGACCCGGAACGGCAGATCGGAATCGCCCCAGCGATAGGCGCCCTCGGCGTTGGTCAGCGGCGCCGGCGCGTCATCGGAGAACGGCTCGATCATGAGCATGCCAACCTTGGCAAAAGCATCGAACACGTGCTGCGGTGAATCGCGACGCAGCAGGTTGATGCCGATCGCACCGTCGATCAGGCGCTTGGCGTCACGCTCGAAGGCACCGGTCACCACGTCGTAGTAGGAGCCCAGAAAACGCGGCGCGAACTCGCGGGTGGCGCCGAAATCCAGCAGCACCATCTGATCGTTGCCGTCGTCGTTGACCCGCACCTTGTAGTTGCCGAAGTGCGGATCGGTCTGGACGATGCCCCAGACGAAGAACTCGCGGAAGAACAGTTCCAGCGCCTGCGCGCCCAGACGGTCCCGGCGGACCTGCGACAGATTCTGGACGGTGTCGCTCTGCACGTGGTGCGCCTGCTCGAAGGAGGTCACGAGTACCGTTTCCGTGGAATATTCAGGAAATACCTGCGGCACCACGAAACGCGGGTCGTCGGCCAGCCGCTCCGAGAATTCACGGGTCATGCGCAGTTCGCGGTCGTAGTCGACCTCGCGATAGATCATCTCGCGCACTTCTTCCATGATCGAAGACAGCTCCACGCCCTTGGGGGCCAGCCGGGCCAGGCGTACGATCTGGGTGAGCGTGCGGATATCGCTGTCGATCGCATCCGCGAGTTTCGGATACTGAATCTTCACGCACAGCTGCATGCCATCGGATTTGCGCGTCGCCCGATGCACCTGACCGAGCGAGGCCGCGGCCAGCGGCTCCGGATCGATATCGATCTCGGCCAGGCGTTTGCTGCCCAGACGCTGCACCACGACCGGCTCGAGATCTTCCCAGGCCACCGGCGGGCTGTCGTCCTGAAGACTGCGCAGCACCTCGATGGCTTCCGGCGGCATAAAATACTGGCCGTAGACGGACAGCATCTGCCCGACCTTCATCACGCTGCCCTTGAGCTGGCCGAGTTCGTCGGCCAGGAACTGGGCCTGCTTGATATAGAAATCGCGGTTACGGCGTTCCTTGTCTTCCTTGCTGCGGAACAGATTACCCAGCGTGTGGCCGGCGAACTGCGCCCCGGCGACCATCCCCATGCGAGCCATCGCGGCGTTGCGGTCGAAGGACCCGGTCTTGAGCTTCAGCGGCTTTTTTCGTCCGCTGTCGGAATCTCTGGCCATATCTACGCCGGTTGCCCCGCAAAGTCCCGATTCTATCAGCTTGATCCGCCACGATGGCCGCGTGACCCACGGCCTGTTCGCGGGCCACAAAAAAAGGGATCCGGCCGTAACCGGATCCCTTTATCCTTCGATCGAAATCGAAGGTGCACGTCGACTGGTGGCTATGGGTGGATTTGAACCACCGACTCTCGCATTATGAATGCGATGCTCTAACCCCTGAGCTACATAGCCGAAGGTCGCGTAGTTTCTTCGCCCGGGCCATTCGTGTCAAGGCTTTGGACCGATAATCCCCTGCCTCGCAACGAACGCTGCCTAGACGTTGAAACGAAAGTGGACGACGTCGCCTTCCACCATCCGGTATTCCTTGCCTTCCAGACGCTGGCGCCCGGCTTCCTTGGCGCCCTTCTCGCCCTTGAGGCTGACGAAATCCTCGTAGCCGATCACTTCGGCGCGGATGAAGCCGCGTTCGAAATCGGTATGAATCACGCCTGCAGCCTGCGGCGCGGTAGCGCCGGTGCGTACGGTCCAGGCGCGTACTTCCTTGGGGCCGACGGTGAAGAACGTCTGCAGACCGAGCAGTTCATAGGCCGCGCGAATCACCCGATCAAGCCCGGGCTCCTCGAGCCCCAGATCGGCCAGGAACTCGAGCTTGTCGTCGCCGTCCAGCTGCGCCATCTCGCCTTCGAGCGCGGCGCATACGGCGACCACGATCGCATTCTGTGCGGCGGCGTGCTCGTGCACGCGGTCGAGCAGCGGATTGTTCTCGAAGCCGTCCTCGTCGACGTTGGCCACGAACAGCGCCGGCTTGGCGGTAATCAGGTGCAGTTCGCGCAGCGCCAGACGCTCATCTTCGTCCAGCGTCATCGCGCGCACCGGCGCGCCGGTATCCAGATGGTCGCGCACCCGCTCGAACAGCGTGGCATTGCGCTTGGCGGTCTTGTCGCCCGACTTGGCGGCCTTGGCCGCGCGCTCGGCGGCCCGGGTCGCGGTAGTCAGGTCGGCGAGCGCGAGTTCGGTATCGATGGTCTCGATATCGCTGATCGGATCGACCTTGCCCGCGACGTGCATGACATCGTCGTCCTCGAAACAGCGCACCACGTGCAGGATGGCGTCGGTTTCGCGAATATTGGCCAGGAACTTGTTACCCAGGCCCTCGCCGGTGGACGCGCCCGCCACGAGGCCGGCGATATCCACGAACTCGATGGCCGTGGGCAGCGTCTTTTCCGGCGAGGCGATGGCGGCCAGGGCGGCCAGACGCGAGTCAGGCACCGCCACCACGCCCACGTTCGGGTCGATGGTGCAGAACGGATAGTTCTCGGCCGGAATTTCGGCGGCCGTGAGCGCATTGAACAGGGTCGACTTGCCGACATTCGGCAACCCGACGATACCTACCTGGAGTGCCATGCAAGGCCCCTACGTTGTCTTGCGGGAATTAAGCTGTTGCGCGCCGCGGTTCCAGCCTGATTTCAGGATGGTTTCGATTGCCTCGACGCCGGCGTCGATCGCCACGTCGATGGCAATCTGGTCGTCGGGCGACGGCGTACCCAGCACATGGGACAGCACCCGGGCACTGTCGCCCGGATGGCCGATACCCACGCGCAGACGCTTGTAATGTGAGCCGATCACGCGATGAATATCACGCAGGCCGTTGTGGCCACCGTGGCCACCCGACTCTTTCAGGCGGATCGTGCCGGGCGGCAGATCCAGCTCATCGTGCACGACCAGCACTTCGGGCGCGCTGATCTTGTGAAATGCACACAGCGGCTGGACCGCCTCACCGCTGACGTTCATGAACGTCAGCGGCTTGAGCAGCCACACGGTTTCGTCGCCGGCACCGTAGCGGGCGGCTTCACCCTTGAAACGCTTCTCGGGAGAAAACGACAGACGCCAGCGTCTGGCCAGCGCATCCGCAAGCCAGAAGCCGGCGTTATGCCGGTCGCGGGCGTGGTCGGCGCCGGGATTGCCCAACGCCACGATCGCACGAATGGATTCGCTCACGCCGCCAGGCCCCGTCGCGCCGCCGACCGACGAAGACTACTTGTCTTCGTCGTCCTTGCTGTCGTCGTCCGATGCCTCGGAGTCGCCCTCTTCGCCTTCGCCATCGGCGCCTTCTTCGCCTTCGGCTTCTTCGGCGGCCTCCGCTGCCGCGGCTTCCGCCTCGGCCTCGTCGGCGGCTTCCAGTTCGATGGCGGCACGCGGCAACTGCACGGAGACCACGGTACGGTCGGTCCGCTCGTCCTCGTCGCCCATCAGCTCGACGATCTCGACGCCTTCCGGCAGCACGAGCTCGGACAGATGGATCGAGTCATGCAGCTGCATCTTGGCACAGTCGACTTCGATGTATTCCGGCAGGTTGCGCGGCAGACATTCGATTTCGACTTCGTTCATGTTGTGCTGGATGACGCCTTCTTCGTCGGTCACGCCCGGGCATTCGTCTTCGCCCGCGAAGTGCAACGGCACGCTCATGCGCAGCGTCTCACCGGCAACCACGCGCAGAAAATCGGCGTGCTCGATGAACGGACGCGCCGGATGACGCTGCAGCGCGCGCAGCACCGCTTCTTCCGTATCACCGCCGGCGACCTTGATCTTGATGATGTGCGAGAAGAACGCCTCGTTATCCAGATGATGGTTGAGGTCGTTGTGCTCCAGCGTCAGCATCACCGGCTCGCCCTTGCCGCCGTAGATGATGGCCGGCACACGGCCGCTCTTGCGCAGGCGACGGTTCTCGGCGCGGCCCTTGGCGGTTCGTTTTTCCGCATTCAGCTCGAAAGCTTCCATATCGATTCGCTCCAGATATAAAGACGGTCGGCGAAGGCTTGCTGGCCGACCGCTCGATCGCTGTTTTGTATGGCGGGCCGCTTGCCCACCGGGGTCAAAAGACCGCGTAGTATACGCCGTTATCAGCCAATTGCACGACCCGCGGGCCGTGTTTTTGATGTTCAAGCGCTATCGGGGCGCTTTCAGTCGACGTATAGCGTCGACACCGATTCCTCGTTGCTCACCCGCCGTATGGTTTCGGCCAGCAGGGCCGCAATATGCAGCTGCCGGATCTTGCCGCAGGCCGCGGCATCGGGCGACAGCGGAATCGTGTCCGAAACCACCAGCTCGTCAAGCTGCGAGTTGCTGATGTTTTCCACCGCCTTGCCTGACAGCACCGGGTGCGTCACATAGGCTCGCACGCGCGTTGCGCCCTGTTTTTTCATGGCATCTGCGGCCTGGCAGAGCGTGCCGGCGGTATCGACCAGATCGTCGACCAGAATACAGCTCTTGCCGTTGACGTCGCCGATGATGTTCATGACCTTGGCTTCATTGGCTTTCGGCCGGCGCTTGTCGATGATCGCCAGGTCCGCATCATCGAGACGTTTGGCCAGCGCACGGGCGCGCACGACGCCGCCGACATCGGGCGATACCACGATGAGGTTGTCTTCCTTCTGGCGCCAGATATCGCCCAGCAGGATGGGCGACGCATAGACGTTGTCCACGGGCATGTCGAAAAAGCCCTGGATCTGGTCGGCGTGCAGGTCGACCGTCAGCACGCGGTCGGTACCCACCGCCCCCAGCATGCTCGCCACGACCTTCGCCGAAATCGGCACGCGCGCCGAGCGCGGACGTCGGTCCTGACGGGCATAGCCGAAATACGGAATGACCGCGGTGATGCGACCCGCCGATGCCCGATGCAGCGCATCGATGAGCATCAGCAGTTCCATGACGTTGTCGTTGGTCGGGCTGCAGGTGGACTGCACCACGAACACGTCGCGTCCACGCACGTTTTCCTCGATCTCGACGGCGACCTCACCGTCCGAGAACTTGCCGACGCTGGCCTTGCCGACCGGCAGCTTGAGGTAACCGGCCACATCCCGGGCGAGCGCCGGATTGGCGTTGCCCGTAAAGACCATCAACCTGGAATCTGCCATGCGTGCTGCCGTGCTGTATGAATCAGGAATAGGCTGAAGCGGCAGGACGATTCGCCGTCTTTCGGCGGCCCGCCCTACGGGCCCGCGTCGCTTTGCTCCGCGGCTCGGACTCGCTATCGCGAGCCCGTCGAACATGCAGGATTTTCATCCCGCCGCTTCATCTGTTTCCGCTTGCGCGGACGTCTTGTCCTGGCTGGGGCGGCAGGATTATTCGCCACCTTTCGGTGGCTCACCCTCCGGGCCCGCGTCGCTTCGCTCCGCGGTTCGGGCGCGCTGTCGCGCGCCCGTCGAACCTGCAGGATTCTCTTCCTGCCGCCTCATCTGTGTCCGCTTGCGCGGACGTCTTGTCCTGGCTGGGGCGGCAGGATTCGAACCTGCGGTACACGGGATCAAAACCCGATGCCTTACCGCTTGGCTACGCCCCATTAAACTTTCGCTGTCTTCGTTCCGTTCGAATCCTGCCGCCTACGGCGCCAGCATCCAAACCTGCGGGCTTAAAAAGCCTGCGGCGCATGGGGGATCAAAACCCGATGCCTTACCGCTTGGCTACGCCCCATTAAACTTTCGCTGTCTTCGTTCCGTTCGAATCCTGCCGCCTACGGCGCCAGCATCCAAACCTGCGGGCTTAAAAAGCCTGCGGCGCATGGGGGATCAAAACCCGATGCCTTACCGCTTGGCTACGCCCCATTAAACTTTCGCTGTCTTCGTTCCGTTCGAATCCTGCCGCCTGCGGCGCCAGCATCCAAACCTGCGGGCTTAAAAAGCCTGCGGCGCATGGGGAATCAAAACCCGATGCCTTACCGCTTGGCTACGCCCCATTAAACTTTCGCTGTCTTCGTTCCCAAGGATCCTGCTCGTCCCGGCGCATTTCGTTTGCGCTCTGAAACCAGCACGACCCGCTAGAGGCGGCGTATTTTCTTGGCTGGCCGTCGCAGTGTCAATTTTCCGTTGCTGCGCCGTTACTGTCGAACCAGCGATCCACCACCAGACGGATACGCGTATCGCCATTGTCGAGCACGATCCGCTTGGGTAGAGCCGGCGCGCCCTGGGGCTGTTCGTAAGCCGGAAACGACAATTCCCAGCCCTGCTGATCCAGCGCCACGAGATGCCCCTGCGCATCCACGCTGATGCTGCGGTAGTTACCGGGTGCGGGCAGACCGCGCGCCCAGTAGCGCAGCGGCTCGAGCGGGAAGGTCCAGCCCAGCGTCTGTTCGACCAGCGCATCGGGGTCCTCGGTGACCATGCGCCGATCCCGGGTCTGGATCACCACCACATCGTCGAGCGCGCCCTCGGCGCGAAAGCCACCGGCGCCGAGCGGGCCGGACAGGCGCACATCAAAATGGTCTTGCTTCTGGCGCCAGCTGAGATTGCCGGTCCAGCCCAGCAGCTGCCCCGTCGCCACCCGCCCCTGCAGCGACCAGACATCCACGTCTTCGAGCTCGCGCTTGTGATCGAGCCAGGCGGTGGCATTGGCAACACCCGGCTCGGATTCAGCCGGCTTGCGAATGATGGCGCAGCCGGAAAGCAGGCTGGCGAGTAGCAGAAAAACGAGGATCTGTTTCATTTGTCCAGGCGCTTGATCGTGGCACGCAGTACCGCATGGTCGGGATCGTCGGCGAGCGCATCCTGCCATACCTGACGCGCGGCATCGCGTTCGCCCTGCTTCCAGAGCACTTCGCCCAGATGCGCGGCGACCTCTCCGTCCGGAAACACGCGATAGGCGTGTTCGAGATAACGACGGGCCTTGCGCAGATGGCCGAGGCGATAATGCACCCAGCCGAGGCTATCGAGTATGGCCGGGTTGTCCGGCTCCGACTCCAGCGCCTGTTCGATATACGCCAGCGCCTGATCGAAATCGCGCGAATGGTTGGTGAGCAGATAGCCCAGCGCATTCAGCGCGCGCGCATCGTCGGGTTCGTTGGCCAGCAACGTCTGCAGGTCGGCTTCCGCGGCGCGGATCCGATCAAGCCGCTCGTAGGCCATCGAGCGGCCGTACAATAACTCGGCATTGTCCGGCAGTTCCGCAAGCCCCTGGTTATACAGCTCGAGCGCTGCCTGGGGCTCGTTGGCCTCGTAGAGCAGCTGGCCTTCGGCGGCATACAGCTGGTCGGCCAGCTCGGGGTAGACACCGCGCAGTTCACTCAAACGCTGTCGGGCGCCCGCGAGATCGTCCTGCATGTAGATCATGCGTGCGCCACGCACCTGCGACTCGAAGGCATGGCTGCCGTTTTCGACGCGCTGATACCAGTGCTGCGCGGGGCCGTACTCCTCGCGCTGTTCGTGAATCGTACCCAGATAATAAGCGGCATCGTCCGCGCGCTCGTTGTCATCGTAGAGCGCATTGAACGCCGTTTCGGCGCGATCGAGATCGCCGACGCTCAGCGACAGGATGGCCAGGCCGTAGCGCGCATCCGCATTCTGCGGCTGCAGATCGATCGCATGCTGAAACTCGTCCAGCGCGGCTTCGTCCTGGTCGGCCTCGATCAGCAGACGCGCGAGCGTCATGTGGTACTGGGCGCGTGTCGCATCGTTACCCGGCAGATCGTCCACCAGAGCCTGAGCCTTGGCGGATTCGCCGTTGCGAATCCACACGCCCGCGCGCAGCAGGACCGCGTCGTTCCACTGCGGATCCAGCGCCACCGCGCGTGCCGCGGCCTGTTCGGCCACATCGTTGCGGTTATAGCGCAACGCCACCACGCCGAGGGCGTACTGCGCCGGCGCGCTGTCGCTGTCGCGCTGGGCCATGTGGCTGGCGGTCCGAACCGCCAGATCCGAATTCGCGGACTCGCCACTGAGCACATCGGCCAGCAACCGGTAACCGATATCGGGTGAAGCGGCGGCCGCCACCGTCGACTGGGCATAGACCTTCAGCCCTTTTTCATCGCCGTTGCTCAACGCCAGGCGCGCGGCGGTGCGCTGGGCATCGAGCGAATCGGGCTCGCTGGCCGCCCAGCTGCCGGCCGCGCGATAAGCCAGCGCCGGGTCACCCGCGAACAACGCAATTCGCGTGGCACGCTTGGCCAGCGCCGGATCGCGCGAATAATCGAGCGCGGCAACATATTCGCTTGCCGCCAGGGTGCGATTGCCGCGCTGAATCGCCATTTCGCCGGCGAGGACGTGGTATTCGTAGGCCGACCGACGCGTGACCGCCGGCGACTGCACGCTGGACGCATCGATGCGCATGCCGGCAGCGCGTTCGGGCAGTGCCTGGCTCGCGCAACCCGCGACAGCGATCACGGACAGGGTCAACAGCGCAACGGTCAAACGCCTGCAACGCCCGGCCGGCGCGCCGCGAGCCCAATTCACATCATAAATCTGCATGTAATCATGATACCGCGCCGATGGATCGGCCCGCCATGCAAACCGGCTCACGGCCCGACATACGCTGTAGAATAACGGCATGACGCTGTTGACCGTGGGCCTGAACCACAACACCGCGCCGCTTTCCGTGCGCGAGACCGCCGCATTCCCGCCCGAGCAGTTCGATTCTGCGCTCGATGAGTTCCTGCGCCTGCCACATGTAGAGGAAGGCGCGATCCTGTCGACCTGCAACCGCACCGAGCTTTATGCCGTGACCGACGCGCCGGGAGACGCACATCTGCGCGACTGGCTGTGCGGGCAACGCGGGCTGTCCAGCGCCGCCATGGCGCGTCATTTCTATATCTACCACGACCGCGAAACGGTCCGCCACAGCCTGCGCGTCGCCGCCGGGCTGGATTCGATGATTCTCGGCGAGCCGCAGATTCTCGGCCAGATGAAGACTGCCTATCGCTCGGCGCGGGCCGCGCGCGGCGCAGGGCCGCTGCTCACCCGTCTGTTCGAGCACAGTTTCGCCGTGGCCAAGCAGATTCGCAGCCAGACCGATATCGGCGCCAACCCGGTGTCGGTCGCCTATGCCGGCGTCAGCCTGGCGCGCCAGATCTTCGCCGACCTGGGCGATACCACCGCCATGCTCATCGGCGCCGGCGAAACCATCGAGCTGACCGCACGTTATCTGGCCGAAACCGGCGTACGGCGCATGGTGTTCGCCAATCGCAGCATCGAGCGCGCCCAGGCGCTGGCCACCCGCTATCACGGCTATGCCATTGCGCTGTCGGACGTACCCGCACATCTGGCCGAGGCGGACATGGTCATCTCCTCGACCGCTGCCCCGGGCTATCTGGTGCATTTCTCGCAGCTCAAGGCCGCGGTCAAGACGCGCCGGCGCAAACCCATGTTCGTGCTCGATCTGGCGGTGCCGCGCGATATCGACCCGGCGGCGGGTGAGCTCGAGGATATCTATCTGTACTCGGTGGACGATCTGCAGAGCGTGATCCAGGACAACATGGCCTCGCGCCAGCAGGCGGCGGCGCTGGCCAATGGCATGCTCGATTCGCGCATCGAGGAATATATCGACTGGCTGGATTCGCGTCAGGCCACCGATACGATCAAGGTGATACGCGAACGCGCGCTGGAAACACGCGACGAAGTGATCGCCAAGGCACGCCGCCAGATCGAGCGCGGCGAGGCGATCGAAGACGTGCTCGAATTCGTGGGCCGCACGCTCACCAACAAGCTCATGCACGCCCCCAGCGCCAGCCTGCGCAAGGCACGCGGCGCCGAACAGCAGGAACTGCTGTCGGGTGCGCGTACTCTTTTTCAGATCGAGGATGCCTTCGATCACTCGAATCCCGGCGAATCCCATCGCCAATCCGATCGCCAATTCGATCGCCAGACCAATGGCTATAACGACGACACCGTATGAAAGATTCACTGCGCGCCAAACTCGAGGAACTGGTCGAACGCCACGAGGACCTGACCCACTCGCTCTCCGACCCGGAGGTGATCAACGATCAGGACAAATTCCGGCGCATGTCGCAGGAATATGCCCAGCTCGAGGAAGTCACTGCCGACTACCGGGCCTGGCGTGAACTGGCCGCCGAGATCGACGACCTCGAAGAGATGCAGAACGCGGACGAGGCCGAGCTGCGCGAGATGGCGGAAATGGAGATCGAAGGCGCGCGCGAACGCCTCGACACCCTGGAAGCCGCACTGCGCAAGCACCTCATCCCCAGGGACCCCAACGACAACGCCAATCTGTATCTGGAAATCCGCGCCGGCACCGGTGGCGACGAAGCCGCGCTGTTCGCCGGCGATCTGCTGCGCATGTATTCGACCTATGCCGAAAAACAGGGCTGGCAGGTGGAGATATTGTCGGCCAGCGAGGGCGAACACGGTGGCTACAAGGAAGTGATCTCCCGTGTGATCGGCGCGGGCGCCTTCTCGCGGCTCAAGTTCGAATCCGGTGCCCATCGCGTGCAGCGGGTGCCGGCCACCGAATCACAGGGCCGTATCCACACCTCCGCCTGTACCGTGGCGGTATTGCCCGAACAGGATGAAGTCGGCGCGATCGATATCAGCCCCAATGACCTGCGCATCGACACGTTTCGTGCCCAGGGCGCCGGCGGCCAGCACATCAACAAGACCGACTCGGCCGTGCGCCTCACCCATATCCCCACCGGCGTGGTGGTGGAATGCCAGCAGGAGCGCTCGCAGCACAAGAACCGCGCCAAGGCGATGGCGCTGCTGCAGACCAAGCTGCTCACCGCCGAGCAGGATAAGCAGACCAGCGAACAGGCCGCCACCCGCAAGAAACTGGTCGGCAGCGGTGATCGCTCCGAGCGCATCCGTACCTATAACTTCCCGCAGGGCCGACTCACCGACCATCGCATCAACCTCACCCTCTACAAGCTCGACGACGTCATGGCCGGCAACCTGGAGGAGGTGCTGGACGCGCTCACCAGCGAATACCAGGCCGATCAGCTGGCGGAACTGGGCGCGGCCTAGGCGCCCGGCCGTCGATTCGCGGCAATGACGACACGTCTGGACGAAAGCCTGCGCGCCGCGCGCGCGCTATTGGCAGCCACCAGCGACAGCCCGGATCTCGACGCCCGCCGGCTGCTCGAGCATGTGCTGGGCGTTACCGCCAGCCATCTGATCGTGCACGGCGCCGACCCCTTGAACGCTGCCGACGCGGCCCGCTTTGACGCGCTGGTGGCGCGCCGCAGCGCCGGCGAGCCAGTTGCCTATCTCACCGGCCGTGTCGGCTTCTGGACGCTGGACTTGGCCGTGGATTCGCGCGTGCTGATCCCGCGTCCGGATACCGAAACCCTGGTCGAGGCCGTGCTCGACCGACTGGATGCGCGCACACCACTGAACGTTGTCGATCTGGGTACCGGCAGCGGCGCCATCGCCCTCGCCCTGGCCAGCGAGCGCCCGACATGGCGGCTCACCGCCACCGATGCGAGCAGCGCCGCCCTGGCCTGCGCCCAAGCCAACGCGACACGGCTGGGCGTGGCCAACACCGCGTTCAGCGCTGGCGCCTGGTATGCCGCGATTGCCGGGCGTCGCTTCGACGCGATCGTATCCAACCCGCCCTATATTGCATCGGGCGATACCCATCTGGCCGCACCCGAACTCACCCATGAACCGCAGAACGCTCTGGTCGCGGCCGATCACGGCATCGCCGATCTGGACACGATCATCGCGGGCGCCCCGGCTCATTTGAACAGCAGCGGCGCGATCTTTGTTGAGCATGGCGCCGACCAGGGCGAGGCAGTCCGAGCACTGCTGGCCGCGGCCGGTTTCGTCGGCGTCGCCAGTATTCAAGACCTGGGCCGCAATGAACGCGTGAGTACCGGTCGGCTGGCCGGCTGAGCACGCGCTCGTGAAGACAATCAAAGCGAACCGGACCCGTCGTGACGAGAGACGCAGGGCGCTCGCCGCAACAAGCCTCCTGCTTGCCCTGCTCGTGCCAGCCATGTCTACGGCAGGATCCGCCGAACGCGTCGATATCGGCCGTTTCTCGGCCGGTGCGCTGGCCGCCTGGCAGGAGAAATCGTTCAAGGGTAAAACCGACTATCGGCTGACCGGCACGGGGAATCACCGCGCACTCGAAGCACGCTGCGACGGCACGGCATCGGCGATCGCGCGTCTCCTGCCCGTCGATCTGAACGCCACGCCGGTTCTGCATTGGCAGTGGCGCGTCGAGAACGTCCACGAAGGCCTCGACGAACACGGCAAGGCCGGCGACGATTTCGCCGCCAGGGTCTACGTGATCCACGACGCCGGTCTGCTCAAGTGGCGCAGCCGCGCCATCAATTATGTCTGGGCGGGAAGCGCCGAACGCGGCAGCCACTGGCCGAACCCGTTCACACATCAGGCGATGATGGTGGCCGTCGAATCGGGCGCGACCGCCGACCCGCACGCCTGGGTCAGCGAATCACGCGATGTGCGCGCCGACTTCAAACGCTTCTACGATCTGGATCTCGACAGCGTCGACGCCGTCGCCATCATGACCGACTGCGACAACGCCGGCGGCACGGCCGGCGCAGCCTATCGCGACCTCTACTTCGCGCCGAAGTAGCACGCCGAATCGCGTGCCCTGGCGCAGCCCGGGCACGCTAATATATGACGCTAGCCCAGCCGCTCGATGATCGCGTCGGTGAAGCTGTCGGTGCTGCCATCGCCGCCCAGATCC
Source organism: Salinisphaera aquimarina (assembly GCF_042643355.1). Lineage (NCBI taxonomy): Bacteria > Pseudomonadati > Pseudomonadota > Gammaproteobacteria > Salinisphaerales > Salinisphaeraceae > Salinisphaera > Salinisphaera aquimarina. The sequence goes on along the minus strand of NZ_JBHRSS010000001.1, from coordinate 593,684 downwards.
GGGGTGGTGCGATCGTGATCGGCCACCGCCGCGCGTACCGCCTTGCGGATACGAGCGGCGTTGTCCGGCTGGCCGATATGATCGAGCATCAGCGCCGAGGCCAGCACCACCGAAATCGGATTGGCGATGTTCTTGCCGGCAATATCGGGGGCGCTGCCGTGCACGGCTTCGAACATCGCGCAGTCCTCGCCGATATTCGCGCCCGGCGCCAGACCCAGGCCACCGATCAGGCCGGCACACAGATCCGAGATGATGTCGCCGAACAGGTTGGTGGTCACGATCACATCGAACTGCTCGGGATACATCACCAGTTTCATTGCGCAGGCGTCGACGATGACCTCATCGTGCTCGATATCGTCGTATTCCCCGGAGATCTCGCGGCCTACCGCTAGAAACAGGCCCGAGGTCGACTTCATGATATTGGCCTTGTGCGCCAGGGTGACCTTCTTGCGCCCCCGCGCGCGGGCCATGTCGAAGGCAAAACGGATGATGCGCTCGCACTGTTCGCGGGTGATCACCGACAGCGCCTCGGCGCGGGTGCCGTCGGCGCTCAGGGTCTGCCCCTCGCCCGAATACATGCCGCCCTTGTTCTCGCGCACGGTGATGATGTCGAGATCGTTATAGCGCGATTTCGTGCCCGGCATGGACAGCGTCGGGCGTACGTTCGCATACAGATCGAAATGCTTGCGCATGGCCACGTTGACCGAGCGATAGCCCTTGCCGGACGGCGTGGTGACCGGGCCCTTGAGCACCAGTCCGGTGCGTTCGATGGACTCGATCGCCGACTGCGGCACGACGTCGCTCTCGCCGTCGTCCAGCGCGGCCTGTCCGACCTTGACCTCTTCGTAATCCAGCCCCGGCTCGAGCACATCGAGGATGCGCAGGGCGGCATTGACGATATCGGGGCCGATACCGTCGCCTTTGATGATGGTGACCGGCGTATTGCTCATGTCATGTCCTGTCAGGAAAAATGTTCGGTCGCACGATCCACGGCAGTCGTCGAAACAGCGCGCGTCGCGTCTGAAAAGTTGTATGGCATCCTAGCACCGGAGGGGCGGCCGTCCCGTGACCGGCGCAATGCCGTCATCGCGCCGAGCCGTCGCCGCTTGTCCGGACATGCCGATCGGCCACCGCCGGCTGGATCAATGGATACAGCTTAGAGAAAATCGACTTTTTCAGCATTGCAACAGGCGCCCGGGCCGCCGGTCGGGAGCCGGCGAATGTCCAATACCGAACCGACCCGTCATGAATACGAGCCCTGCCATGCGTCTTTTTTCGTCCCCATGCCGAGCGCTCGTTGGGTTGATTCCCGTGCTGGTCGCGCTGTGCCTGACGAGCATGACCGCCTGGGCGCAGCCCCTCGACGTGACACCGGCCGAGGCCAGCGAACCCGCACAGCCGATGGCCGACCTCGTGGTCGTACTCAAATCCGATCGCGTGCTCTATCTGTATTCTGACGGGATGGTCATCGGCCAGTATCCGATCGCCCTCGGCAAGAATCCGGTAGGCACCAAGCAACAACGCGGCGACAACAAGACCCCGATCGGCGCGTACACGCTGGATTGGCGCAACCCGCAGAGCATCTTCCACCGCTCAATCCATGTGTCCTATCCCGATGCCGACGATATCGCCGCCGCACAGGCACGCGGCCAGGACCCGGGCGACATGATCATGATCCACGGCGAGCCCGACTACGACGACCGTCAGCGCAGGGGCGACTGGACCAACGGTTGTATCGCCGTCTCCAACGCCGCCATCGACGAGATCTGGAGTCACGTGGCCGACGGCACCCGTATCCATATCTACCCGTGAGCGCAGTGCGGACACGCACGACGGCCGCGCTGTTCCGGCGCCCGGCATGAGCCACGCCGCGCCGCGCAATCCCGGACGCCTGCCGCCGGACAAGCAGCGCGAACTCGGCCAGGCCCGGCGGGTCGAGTGGCTCACTCTGGGACTGCGCCTGAGCGTGGTCGTCGCGCTCTATGCCGCCCTCGGCAGCACTGAGGCATTGACCGCGATCTGGCTCAAGAACCTGTGGGCGCTGCTGCCGCCGGTGGCGTTTCTGGTCGCCTGCCATGTGGAAAAGCGCGACCCCAACCCGCGCTTTCCCTACGGCTTCTATCGCGTCGGCAGCATTGCCTTTCTGAGCGCGGCGCTGGCGCTCACCTGCATGGGCCTGTATCTGCTCTACGCGGCCGCCAGCGGACTGCTGCACGGGCGCCATCCGACCCTGGCCACGCTTGCCCAGACCGGGCCGCTGCTGGACTGGCCCGGCTGGCCGATCATCGCCGCGCTGGCCTACAGCATCGCGGTACCGTTCGTGGCCGGGCGTTCGCGCCAGTCGCTGGCCGTCGCCCTGCACGACAAGGGCCTGTACGCCGACGCCACCATGGGCCGCGCGAACTGGCTGGCCGGCAGCGCCGCGGTGATCGGCGTGCTCGGCGTCGGTCTGGGCCTGTGGTGGGCGGACTTCGCGGCTACGGTGATCATCGGCCTGGACATCCTGTATCACGGGGCCCGTCATCTGCACACCGCGGTCTGCGATCTGATCGATGAAGTCCCGCGTCAGATCGGCTCGAGCCGGATCGATCCGCTCGGCGCCACCATTCGCGAGACCCTCGAAGAGATGGACTGGATCGCCTCGGCGCGCGTGCGTCTGCGCGAGGAAGGTCGGCTGCTCACCGGCATCGCCCTGGTCTGCCCGCACGAGGATCGGGTCGCAATCGAGCGTTTCGCTGCCGCCCGGCGCCGCATCGAGGCCCTCGACTGGCGCCTGCTCGACTTCGAGCTGGTGCCGGTGGATTCGGCGCACTGCGTGCGGGCCCTGCCGTTGCCCGAACGGAGTTCGACTAACGCGTGAAATAGTCGACCGGGAACAGCAACCACATGAAGGCGAGCCACAGCAACCCGCCGAGGGCGAACACCCGCATCAGCGCGCCGGCGCTGCGCAGATCCATGAAGATGCCGGCGATGATGATCGCCATGAGCACGGCGCTGCCCAGATGCAGGACCGTACGAAACCCCGGCAACGGCATGAAGGCCACGCCGATATTGAAGATCAGCAGCATCAGCAGGGCCGCGAAGGCAGCAATGAGCAGACTGTTGGCACGTAAAAAATTCATGAGCGAAGCAGGTAGAGCGTGGTGAAGACAAACACCCAGACGACATCCACGAACGCCCAGTAAAGGCCGACGATACGGACCTGGCGTTCGAAGCGATCGGGCTGACGCCAGCACTGGCCGATGCCCATGAGCACCGCGATGATGGCCAGACCGATCGCCATATGCAGCGCATGCATGGCGGTCAGCACGAAATAGAAATTGAAGAACATCTGCGCGTGCTCCGGGTGCGCGCCCGTGTAGCCAAAGGCAAGCCCGGTGATCGGCAGCAGTTGCTCGCTGTATTCCTTGTAGTACTCGAAACCCTTGATCGAGAGAAACACCAGCCCCAGCGCCAGCGTCGCGCCCAGCAGCGCCAGCGTCAGCCCACGCCGGCGCACTGCCATGGCGCGCTCGGCGAGCGCCATGGTCAGGCCGCTGGTCAGCAGGATCGCGGTATTGACGCTGCCCAGCACCAGATCGAGTTCGTGGGCGGCTTCGCCGAAGGTTTCGGGATGAAACCAGCGGTTGACCGCGAACGCCATGAACACGCCGCCGAACAGCAGCAGTTCGGTGGCCAGAAACAGCCACATGCCCATGATGTCGGCATGCCGCTGCTGTTCGAGGTCGTCGAACTGTTCGGCCAGATACGGCGCGCGTTCAGTCATGACGGGACCCGTCGGGCATAACGTCGGTCGGGTAATCATAGGGCGGCGCGTCGACCACGGGCATCCGCAGAAAATTGTGGGTGGGCGGCGGCGAGCTGGTACGCCATTCCAGCCCGGTCGCACGCCAGGGATTGGGGCCGGCGCGCGGACCCCTGCGCAGCGACCAGGGCAGATAGACCAGTGGCAGCAGATAGCCGATCGCCAGCACGCCGGTACCGAGCGTGGACAGCACGTGCAACATCTGAAAGGCGTCCGGATAGGTGTGATAGCGGCGCGGCATGCCGGCGATGCCGAGCAGGAACTGCGGAAAGAAGGTCAGGTTGAAGCCGATGAACAGCGCCACCGCCGCAATCCGTGCCCAGGTTTCCGGATACAAGCGGCCGGTGATCTTGGGCCACCAGAAATGCAGGCCGCCGAGATAGGCGGTGACCGCGCCGCCGACCATGATGTAGTGAAAATGGGCGGTCACGAAATAGGTGTCGGTGAGATCGATATCCAGTCCCACCGTCGCCAGCACCACGCCGGTGAGCCCGCCGATGGTGAACAGGCCGATGAACGACAACGCATAGATCATGGGCGCGTGGTAGACGATGCGCCCGCCCGGCAGGGTGAAAGTCCAGTTGAAGGTCTTGATCGCCGAGGGCACCGCGACCACGAAGGTGAAGAACGAGAACATCAGCCCGGCATAGATACTCTGGCCGGAGGCGAACATGTGATGCCCCCAGGCCAGGAAACCGAACAGGGCGATGGACAGGATCGACAGCGCCATGCCCTTGTAGCCGAAGATCGGGCGCTGCGCGCCGGCGGCGATCATCTCCGAGACCACGCCCATCGCCGGCAGAATCATGATGTAGACCGCCGGATGCGAATAGAACCAGAACAGATGCTGGAACAGGATCGGGTCGCCGCCCAGCGCCGGGTCGAACGCGCCGAGGCCGAAGATGCGCTCGACCGCGATCAGCAGCATCACCACCGACAGCACCGGCGTGGCCAGCACCATCATCAGGCTGGTCGCGTAGTTGGCCCACACGAACAGCGGCAGCCGGAACCAGGTCATGCCCGGCGCGCGCATTTCGTGAGTGGTGACGATGAAGTTGAGCCCGGTGAGGATCGAGGAAAAGCCAACCACGAACACGCCGATCACCGCCGGCACCACGAAGCTCTGCGAGAACTGGTCGGAGTACGGCGTGTAGAACGTCCAGCCGGTATCGACGCCGCCGAGGATGACCGCGGCCACCGTGAACAGACCGCCGAGGGTGTAGATGTACCAGGACAGCAGGTTCAGCCGCGGAAACGCCAGATCGCGCGCGCCCACCATCAGCGGGATCAGGAAATTGCCGAGCGTCGCCGGGATCGACGGGATCAGGAAGAACCAGATCATCACGATGCCGTGCAACGAGAACAGCCGGTTGTAGCTATCCGAGCCCACGAACAAGGGCGCCGGGGTGAGCAGTTCCAGGCGGATGAGCAGCGCGGCCAGCCCGGCGAGAAAGAAGAAGCCGGTGATCGAGACCATGTACAGCCAGGCGATGCGCTTGTGGTCGGTGGTCAGCAGCCAGCCGCGCAGGCCCCAGTCGCCCGACAGATAATGCGACTCGGTGAAGGCGTCCTGTGTGCTGCTCATCGGGTATCCCCTCCTTCACCGGCGGTGGCCCAGTCGCCCGGCTTGAGCGAGCGGATATAGGCGATGATCTGTTGCAGTTCGCTTTCGCTGATACGCCCCGCGAAGCTGGGCATGATCGGCGCGAAGCCGGCGGCCACCTGTTTTTTCGGCTGCAGGATGGAATCGCGGATATAGGCCTGATCGGCGACCACCGTGCGGCCGTCCGCGAGCGCAATCGAGCGCCCGTAGATGCCCGCCAGCTTGGGCGCATGCACCGCCGATCTGCCCATATGGCAACCACTGCACCCATAGGTCCGGAACAGCTCCCGACCCAGGCGCACCGGGTTCTGATCGTGGCCGTTGGCGTCCAGCCAGTCGGCGTAGTCGGCCGGCGCCATCACCACCACCTTGCCGCGCATGCGCGAGTGGTTGGTGCCGCAGTATTCGGCACAGAACATGCGGTACTCGCCGGTCTGGGTCGCCTTGAACCAGAGCGTGGTATGCAGGCCCGGCACGGCGTCGTGCTTGATCCGGAATGCCGGTACGTAAAAGCTGTGGATCACATCCTGCGAGGTGATATCCAGACGCACGTTGCGCCCGGTCGGCACGTGCAGGGTATTGATCTCGCGCGCACCGTTCGGATGCTCGAGTTTCCACATCCACTGCTTGCCGACCACGTGAATGGTCATCGCATCGGCCGGCGGCCGGTAGAGATCGACCATGAGCCGGCCGCCCCAGTAGAAGAACACCAGAAACACGGCCAGCAGCACGAGCGCGAAGATCGCCTCGATCCAGTGCGCCCGATGTTCGGACACCGGCGCGAAACGCTTGACCGTGGAGCCGGCGCGATAGCGGATCCCGAACCATGCGATCAACCCGGCCACCACGAAGGCCAGCACCACGCACAGCCCGAACAGCACATAGGCCAGCAGATCGACATCGTGAGCGCCGGTCGACGCCTGCACCGGAATGAACCGGAACGGCTGATCGGCATCCTGCAGATAGGACACGCTGTGGCTCATGGCTGCCCGCCCCCGTCGCCCGACCCGCGATCAGCGTCGGCGCCCTGCCCGGCCTGCGCCCGGTCGCTGGCCGTACCGGACATGGCCTCGCCCGCGCGGCTCGGCCCGGGCATACGGGTATCGTCGGGCAGACCATGGGCCAGCAGCCGCCGCTCGGCCTGGTCGATCGGCACGTGCACGATACCGGCGTCGCGATCGACCCAGCCGGTGCTGTGCAACTGGTGGTCCCATCTATCGCGCAAGGCCGCCAGATCGGCGCGCGGATTGAGCTGCAATCGCGGCGCGTTGACCGCCGGCGCCGGGGTCTCGATGGCCGGGCCGGGCCGCTGCGGCGGCGGTGCCCAGACGCTATAGAGCAGAGCTGCCACCACGGCCACGGCCAGGGGCAATGTCAACAGCATGCCCACGCCGATATAGATCGGCCAGCGCGGGGCGACATCGCTGCGTTCGTGATCGTGGTCGGGGCGCGTCGGGTTATCGCTCATGGCGAACCTGCGCGCGTTCGAAGTGATACGACCAGAGCGCGAGCATGGCCGCGCCCAGGGTGATCAGGCACAGCGGCGCCATCCACAGCAGCGGCCACTGCGGCGCATCGGCCGCCGGCAGGATCCACCACTGCATCTGCAGCACATAGCCGAGCAGAACCACCCCGGCCAGCCGCTGCAGCCAGCGGCCGTTGCGCTTGAAGCCGCCGAACAGCAGCGCAAGGGTCGGCACCACGAAGAACAGCAGACAGACCAGCCAGGCCATGCCCCGCCACACGCCGTGGCCGCGCGCCAGATACCACTCGATCTCGTCGGGGATGTTGCCCGACCAGATGATGATGTACTGGGCGAATGCGATGAACGCCCAGCCCAGCAGCAGCGCGAACCACAGATTGGCCAGATCCGCACGCCGGCCGATATCGACGCCGCCGCGCGTGACCGGCGGGCGCAGCAGCACCAGCGCGGTCGCCCCCGCCGGCAGCGTCACCGCCAGCCACAGGCCGAAGACATCGGTATAGAACTTCGGCTCCAGCGACAACATCCAGTCGAAGCCGAAGAAAGCCAGGGTATAGAGCAACGCGACCAGGCCACCGGCACACACAGCTGCGCCCGGCACGCGCGGGCGCCATACGCCGACGAGCGCCGCGAACAGGCACCAGATGAGAAAATAAACCAGCGTACGGATCACGAAGAACGGCGTGTTCAGATACAGATGCTTGTGGCGGACGACCTCCGGCAGGGTCTCGAGCGGCTGTGTCCACGGGAACAGCGCCGAGCGCGCGAACAGCAGCAGCGGCAGCAGCGCCAGTGCGAACAGCGGCAGGCAGGCGGTCAGCGCCCGCCAGGTCGGCGCGCCCAGTTCGCCCCAGCCGCCGCCGGTCAGGCCCCAGGTCAGCAGCGCCGCCAACGCACCCAGCGGCAGCAGCCCCCAGGTCAGCGCGGCGGCCAGCCAAGCGTGCGCCATCAGACCAGCATCGAACCACAGGCCGACAGCACAGATCAGCAGGCCGACGACGGCGATGACCGCAAACGTACGCACGTTCATCGGTCCTCTCCGTTGCCGGACTGATTCAGAGCCTGCCGCTGCGCGGGATCGAGTGCAGCGACCGGCGTATGCTGCGATTGCTGCAGGGCACGGATATAAGCCGCGATCGCCCAGCGATCCGCCGGCTCGACCCGATCGGCATAGGAATACATGACCCCGTAGCCGTCGGTCATCACGTCATAGAAATGCGACAGCGGCGCGTGGCGCAGGCGCTCGCTATGAAACGACGGCGGCTTCGGAAAGCCGCGCTGCACGACCATGCCGTCGGCATAACCGACCCGCCCGTGGCAGGGCAGGCAGTTGATCTCGAAACGCTGTTGACCGCGATCGAGCAACGCCTGGGTCAATGGCACCGGCAGGTGATCCGGCCGCGGTGCCAGCTGCGCATCGCGGGCGACCGTGCCGGCAGGCGGCGTGCGCGCCGACTGTCCGTCGGGCCAGTCGGGGGCATTCTCGTAGGTCTCGTATTTGGGCTGATTCTCCATCTTCGGCTGGCTACAGCCGGCGACGCCGAGCACGAGGCCGGCAATCGGCCACAACAGGCACAGGCGCTTCATGCCGGCACCGCGTCGACGCTCGCCGCGCCCAGTTCGCGCAGCCGGCGCTCGATACGGCCGCGGTCCTCCTCGTCATTCGCGGGGCGCTCGACCAGCAGGAAAAACCCATCGCTCGACGCACGCGCGAAGGCCTCGACGTTGAACGCCGGATGATAGGGCTGCGGCAGGCGGTTGCCGACCAGCATGCCGATCCAGGCGCCGATCACCGCGAACAGCATCACCATGGCCGCCGTGGCCGGCATGAACGCAGGCCAGCCGCCCAGCGGTTTGCCGCCGACCACGAACGGATAGGCATACACCGCCGAATACCACTGCATGAAAAAAGTGATCAGGCCGGCGACCGCGCCGCTGATCAGTGACCACAGCGCCACGCCCCGGCTGGTGCCGCCGACCACCGTACCCAGCCCCTCGACCGGATACGGCGTATACGCCTCGACGCCGGTGACCCCGTCCGCGCGCAGCGTCCGGGCCGCCGCCAGCAGCGCGTCGGCGTGCTCGAAGCGCGCCAGCCAGCCGTAGGCGGCTTCAGTCATGGCCGCCCTCCTCGCCGCGACGCGAGATCAGTTCGCGCATGTCGTGCAGCGATACCATCGGCATCAGGCGCAGGAACAGCAGCAGCAGGGTCCCGAACAGACCGAGCGAGCCGAGATAGACCGACCAGTCCCAGAACGTCGGCCAGACCACGTTCCAGTTCGACGGCATGTAGTCGGCATGGGTCGAGGTGAACAGGATCTGGAAACGCTCCAGCCACATGCCGATATCGGCCACGATCGCCAGACCCAGGATCGCCGCCGGGGTGCGGCGCACGCGCTTGAACCAGAGCAGCTGGATGAGGACCACGTTGCACAGGATCATGCTCCACCACATCGGCGCGTAGGGCCCGGTCATGCGGTCGATATAGACATAGCGGTAGAAATCCTCGCCCGAATACCAGGCGGTGAACATCTCCTGGCTGTAGGCGAAATCCACGATCATCACAAAGGCCAGCATCATGCGACCGAGATAATCCAGATGGGTCGGCGTGATGATCGCCTGCAGCGAGAACATCCAGCGCAGCACCACCGCCAGCAGCGTGACCGTGGCAAAACCCGAGAACAGCGCCCCGGCCACGAAATATGGCGGGAATATGGTGAAGTGAAACCCCGGCACGATCGATACCGCCAGATCGGTCGACACGATGCCGGTCACCAGCGCCACGATCGGTGCCGCACAGCCGGCCAGGATCAGCGTGGCGCGCTGATAGCGCGACCAGTGGGCGGCGCTGTTGCGCCAGCCCATCGCCAGCAGGCCGTAGAAGACCCGTCCGGAGGTCGAGCGCGCGCGATCTCGCAGCGTGGCCAAATCCGGCAGCAAGCTGAGATAGAGAAAGCTCATCGTGAACAGCAGATACATGGTGATGGCGAAGAAATCCCACACCAGCGGGCTGCGCCACTGCGGCCACAGATCCATCGTGTTCGGGTACGGCAGGATGTAGTAGAAGAACCAGGGCCGGCCGAGATGGATGAGCGGGTACAGGCCCGCGCAGACGATGGCGAACATGGCCATCGCCTCGGCGATGCGGTTGATCGAGGCACGCCAGTCCTGGCGGGTGAGCAACAGCACCGCCGAGATCAGCGTGCCGGCATGGGCAATACCGATCCACCAGATCGTATTGACGATCGGAAAGCCCCAGGCGACCGGAATATTGAGACCGAAGATGCCCACGCCCACCGAGAACAGATAGGAAAGCGAGCCCAGAAACACGAGCGTGAGCGCGCCGCAGACGCCGAAGGCGACGAACCATGCCAGCGGCGCACGCCGCTCGATGATCAGCCCGCTGATCCACTCGGTGATGCCGCCATGGGTCAGCGTCGCCGGCAGCAGGGGTTCGTGCTCAGCCCGCGGCATCGCCCACCTTGCGGTCACTGCCCTCGTCTTCGGCGATGGCGGGATTGGGATTGCGTACCGCGGCCAGGTAGGTCGTGCGCGGGCGCGTGTTCAGGTCGGTGAGCAGGCCGTAGTCGAGCGGGCTGGCCTTGGCCTTGCTCACGGCGGTGGCCGGATCGGCGATATCGCCGAACACGATGGCATCGGTCGGACAGGCCTGCTGGCAGGCAGTCACGATCGCGCCGTCGGCGATGCGGCCGTTGTCGGGTGCGTCGCTGCGGGCGGCGGTGATTTTGGCGGCGTTGATGCGCTGCACGCAGTAGGTGCATTTCTCCATCACGCCTCTGGAGCGCACCGTCACGTCCGGGTTGTTGGCCGCTGCCGGCGTCGGATGCGCTGCGTTTTCGTCGGTGTAGTTGAACCAATTGAAGCGGCGCACCTTGTAGGGGCAGTTCTGCGAGCAGTAGCGGGTACCCACGCAGCGGTTGTAGATCATCTCGTTGAGGCCTTCCGCGGAATGCTGGGTGGCCTCGACCGGACAGACATATTCACAGGGCGCGTTTTCGCAGTGCATGCAGGGCACCGGCTGGAAGATCATCCGTGGCGCCTCGGGCTGGCCCTCGAAATAACGATCGATACGGATCCAGTGCATGTCGTGCCCGCGCAGCACCTCGGCCTGGCCCACGACCGGGATGTTGTTCTCGGCCTGGCAGGCGATGGTGCAGGCATTGCAGCCGATACAGGCGTTCAGATCGATGCTCATGCCCCACTGGTGCTCGGCCGGTTCGCCGCGCGGCCAGGGCTCGGGATAGAGTGATTTGTCCGGCGGCTCCCGTTTGGCGAAATCGGGGTGTTCGACGAAGTCAGCCAGCGCGGTCGCGCGGATCAGATCGCGGCCTTCCATGGCGTGGTGATGCTGGGTTGTAGCCAGCCCCTGCTGCCGACCGGTGGCCTGCAGTTCGACGCCGGTGCGCACCCACGGCGAGCCGCTGGCGCGCAGCGCATAGGCGCTCGCACCCACGCCGTTGCCGATACGCCCGGCGGCGGTGCGCCCGTAACCGAGACTGAGCGTGATCGCCCGATCCGGCTGGCCGGGCAGCACATATACCGGCACCTTGAGACGCCGCCCTTCCAGCGTCAATCGCACCACATCGCCCTGCTTGAGCTGACGGCGTTCGGCCAGCGCCGGCGAGATCAGCGCGGCCTGGCCCCAAGTCAGCTTGGTGAGCGGGCGCGGCAGCTCCTGCAGCCAGCCGTTGTTGGCATGACGCCCGTCCCAGACCGCGGGATCGGCGCTGAACTGCAGCGTCAGCGTCTCCGGCCTGCGCGTCTTCTGGGTAACCTGGGCCAACGCGGCCTGCCAGCCACCGCGCGGCGCCGCCGTAACCTCGGCCGCGGCGCTATCCGGCACCACACCACGCTGCAGCCATCGCCGCCAGGCGGCATCGAAATCCTGCGGGCGGGCGCGGCGCCAGTAACGCTGCAGCAGTTCGCGGGCATCGCCGCTCACGCCATCGGCCAGGCCGATCAGGAATTCGAGCGCGCTGTGGCCACCATGCAACGGCTCGATCAGCGGCTGCACGATGGACGTCGTGCCATCGAACGCCCGCGCGTCGTCCCAGCTTTCCAGCGCATGGGTGGCATTCACATGCCAGTGCGAGCGCTCGGCGGTCTCGTCGACATGGCCGCCGTAGTGAATACGCAGGGCAACCCGATCGTAGAGCGTGGTGAAATCGAGATCCGCGGGCGCGCTGTAGACCGGGTTGGCATCCATCACCACCAGCGTGCGTACCTGGTCGGCTCGGATCGCCTCGGCGAGCGCGGCCAGCGCAGGCGCGCCGTCGCTGGCGGCCACCGGCTGCTGGAAGACCATCGTCTGGCCGAGTGCGCCGAGTGTGTCGTTGATGGCGATCACCAGCGCCTGCAGTTCGGTGGGCAGATGCTCGCCGGCGATGACCAGCGCGCGCGATCCGTTGCTGCGCAGATCGTCGGCCACCGCCTGCAGCCAGGCCTTGTCGATACTGATGTTATCGACTGCGCCGGCGTCCAGGCCGAGCGCCGAGGCCAGCGCCCGGGTGACGTCGAGCAGTTCGTCGGCAGCGACCGGGCGCCGGTGATCGGCACTCGCGCCGGTGATGCTGGGCGTGGATTCGAGCGCGTACAGACGGCTCATCTCCGGATGCTCGCGCGTGGGTCGGCGATTCGCCGCGAAGTCTCGCGCGTAGCTTAGAAAACCCGGCATCCGGCCGAGAAAATCGGCGTCGATCGAGAGCACGCAGCGCGCCCGGTCGAAGCGATAGCGCGGCTGCAGGCGCCGTCCCGTAGCCAGCGCCGCACCGGCGATGGGCGCATCGCTCGCTGCCGGCTCGTGCACGAACCAGCGCATCTGCGGCCAGCGTTGCTGCATGGCCCGAATCTGCGCGGCCCGGCTGGGCGAGGTCACGGTCTCGGTGAGCAGACACAGGCCCGCGCCACCGCCGTCGTCCCAGCCTGCACGCGCCTCGGCCAGGGCATCGAGCCAGCCGCCGACGCTGCTGATCTGACCGCCACGCAGCACGCTGTCGGAGCGATCCGGATCGTAGACCGAGAGCACGCTGGCCTGGCTGAATACGTCGCAGGCGCCGCGCGTGGCCGGATGATCGGGATTGCCCTCGATCTTAACCGGCCGCCCTTCCCGGCTCTGCACCAGCAGACCGTGGGCGTAGCCGCCGACCAGGCTGGCGGTGGCGTAATAGCGGGGCTGGCCGGGCACCATGCCTTCGGGCATGTTCACGTACGGCTCGATGGTTTCCGGTGGCTGCGCGCCGCAGGCAGTCAGGCCGGCCAGCGCCATGCTCGCGGCCATCAGCTTGAGCACCGAACGTCGGTCGACCGCCTCTTGCCATATCGGCGCCCAGCGCGGGAATTCCTTTTCCAGGAAATTCTCGAACGCCGGCGTATTCGCCAGCTCGTCCAGGCTGCGCCAGTAGGTCGGTCCGTCCTGGCCGCGCAGACGCTCGCGCAGCGCCTCCAGATCGATCGGCATGGCGGCGTCGGGCGGTGTCGGTTGCAGGCGTTTCATCGGTGACAGGTCACACAGTCGGTCAAGCCCTGGGGATCGATGCCGTATTGCTTCATCAGCGCGTGGCCCGAGGGCGTGTCCGGGCCGGGCTTCCAGCCCATGGCGGTGATCGCGCTGGCCGGACGCAGGTTGGGCGCGGGATCGCGATGGCAGTCCAGACAGAAACCCATGGTCAGCGATTTCGACTGCTGCATCAGCGGCATTTTGTCGACGCGCCCGTGGCAGGCCTGACAGGGCACGCCGTTGGTCACGTGCACGCTGTGATTGAAATAGACGTAGTCGGCCAGGTCGTGCACGCGCTGCCATTGCAGCGGCTTGTTCTGTTCCAGGCTCTGGCGCACCGGTGCGAGCATGTCGGCGTTGGTCCACAGCTGGGAATGACAGGTCATGCAGGTATGGGTCGGCGGCAGACCGGCGAACTGGGACTCGGTCACCGAGGTGTGGCAGTACTGGCAATCGATACCGAGGCCGGCCACGTGATGCTGATGCGAGAACGGCACCGGCTGTTCCAGGGCACGATTCTGGGTGGTGGCGTAATCGGAGCGGGCCAGTACGCCGGCAATGAGTCCCAGCCCGAGAACGCCGACCAGGATCAGCACGAGAACGGCCGCGGCCACCGCATTGCTTCCACGGGGGAAGACCTGCGGGCCGCGCGCACTCAACCCGTCGCCCCGGCGCCTGCCTGCGGTGCGCTGCTGCCACAACCCCCAGCTCTGATCACGGTGCCCCCGATCACTTATTCGTGTTATATGCAACTATGAAAGCGCTCGCGGCCAGCCTGCTTCAATCAGTAGAACTACTGAGCGGAATGTCGTGCTCGGCGTGCGCCGGCGCTATGATGCGCAGCGTTTGCATGCACAGGGGTGAAATTTGACCGTATTGAAGATGAGCCGGCCGCTGGCCACGCGCCTTCTGTTCGAGGCACAGAAGCAACCGGACCTCGAGGTCTGCGGCTTTTTGAGTGCGCGCGACGGCGAGCCTGTCGAGATCTTTCCGGTGGCCAACGTGGCGGCGGAGCCGGCGACGACCTTCGAGATGGATAGCGCGCAGCAGATCGACGCGCTCAAGCGCATCCGCCAGCGCGGCGAAACCATGCTCGCCATCTATCACTCGCACCCGAGCGCGCCGCCCGAGCCGTCGGTGCGAGATATCGAGGGGCTGGGTTATCCAAACGCGCTGTATCTGATCATCTCGCTCAATATCAAGGGCGTACTGGAGATGCGAGCCTGGCAGCGCGACGGCGAACAGATGCGCGATGTGCCGCTGACCGTGATGGACTGAGCGCAGCGCATATTGATATGCCGCGCGCCCGAGGCGGCGCTTTTTTGTAGAATCGCGGGCTGATTCATCGTTTGCCCTCAATCGGCCCTGCCCATGCGTCTATCCGCCTTCGCGCTATCCACCACCAAAGAGACCCCGGCCGATGCCGAGATCGTGTCGCATCAGCTGATGCTGCGCGCCGGCATGATCCGCAAGCTGGGCGCCGGCCTGTATACGTGGAGCCCGCTCGGCATGCGTGTGCTGCGCCGGGTCGAGGCCATCGTGCGCGAGGAGATGGACGCCACCGGCGCACTGGAAGTGCTGATGCCAGCGATCCAGCCGGCCGAGCTGTGGCGTGAATCCGGGCGCTGGGACCTGATGGGCGATCTGATGCTGCGCATGCACGACCGCGGCGAACGCGAGTACTGCTTCGGCCCGACCCACGAAGAAGTCATCACCGATTTCGTCAAGCGCGACGTCAGCAGCTACAAGCAGCTACCGGTGAACTACTACCAGATCCAGACCAAGTTCCGCGACGAGATCCGGCCCCGCTTCGGTCTCATGCGGGCGCGCGAATTCATCATGAAGGACGCCTATTCCTTCCATATGGACGAGGCCGATCTGGATCGCGAATACCACGTCATGCGCGCGGCCTATACCGCGATTCTGGATCGCATCGGCCTCGACTATCGCGTGGTCGCCGCGGATTCGGGCGCCATCGGCGGCGCCAAGTCCGAGGAATTCCATGTGCTGGCCCAGACCGGCGAAGACGAACTGGCCGTGTCCGAGGACGGCCGCTATGCCGCCAACACCGAGGCCGCGACCACGCACCGCCCCGAAGGCGAGCGCGCCGCGGCCACCGGCGAGTTGAAGAAAGTTGCCACCCCCGGCGTGGCGACCATCGCGCAGCTGTGCCAGACCCTGGAAGTGCCCGCGGAGAAGACGGCCAAGGCCATCGTGGTCATGGGCGAGGACGCGCGTCCGATCCTGCTGGTATTACGCGGCGATCACACCCTCAACGAGATCAAGGCCGAGAATCTCGACGGCGTCGCCACCCCGCTGACCTTCGCCGAGGAAAGCGTGATCCGCGAGCATTTCGGCGCCGGTCCCGGCTCGCTCGGGCCGGTGAATCTCAATATTCCGGTGATTGCCGACTTTGCCCTCGCCAATGCCGGCGATCTGGTGGTGGGCGCCAACTACGACGGCGCCCATTTCGTGAACTTCAACTGGGGCCGCGACAGCATCGAGCCGCAGTTCGCCGATCTGCGCAACGTGGTGGCCGGCGACACGAGCCCCGACGGTTCGCCGCTGCAGCTGCTACGTGGCATCGAAGTCGGCCATGTCTTCCAGCTCGGCGACAAGTACAGCAAGGCGCTGGAACTGACTGTACTCGACGAGAACGGCAAGGCCGTGACCCCGCAGATGGGCTGCTACGGCTTCGGCGTATCGCGTATTGTCGCGGCTGCCATCGAGCAGTGCCACGACGATTCCGGCATCTGCTGGCCGACGGCGATCGCGCCGTTCGAACTGGCAATCATCCCGATCAAGGCCGACAAGTCGGCTGCCGTGCGCGAAGCCTGCGAGACCCTGTACGCGGAATGCCGGGCCGCCGGCATCGACGTGGCGTTCGACGATCGCGGCCTGCGCCCCGGACCGATGTTCGCCGACGCCGAACTGATCGGTATTCCGCACCGCATCGTGGTCTCGGATCGCGGCCTCGAGGCCGGCACGCTGGAATACAAGGGCCGGCGCGACAGCGAGTCGCAGAACATCGAACACAGCATGGACGCGATCAAGCAAGCGCTGGGCCGCACTGCCGACGAATGAGGCCAGCGGCGGCCGGCGTCATGCTGCTGCTCGCCCTGATGGCGCCGCGCGCATTCGCGGTTGCCGCGGTACCGAACACGGTCGACCCGGCGCTGCGCCAGGCCTTGATGAACGCCGTCCACGATTCGGCGAGTTTTTCCAATCGCTTCGAGGCCGAGGTCTGGCTGCTGGATATGTCCACGCGACTGGAACCGCTCATGCCCGACATCGGACGGCGCATGGCGCTGCTCAAGACCGTGCACGCCGAAGCCACTCATGCCGGGCTCGATCCGCAGGTCGTGCTGTCGCTGATCCAGGTCGAGTCGCGCTTCCAGCGGTTTGCCATATCCTCGGCGGGCGCGCTCGGGTTGATGCAGATCATGCCGTTCTGGATCGACGAGATCGGCCGCCCCGACGACAATCTCTTCGATATGCGCACCAACCTGCGCTATGGCTGCACCATCCTCGCCTATTACCTGAAGATCGAGCACGGCAATCTCACCCGCGCCCTGGCCCGCTACAACGGCAGTCTGGGCCAGTACTGGTATCCGGCCAGGGTGGAAACCGCGATGCAAAGACGCTGGTATGCGCGCTGATGCGGATTGATCGGCGCGCCAGATCGCGGCCGTGCCGGGCATTGCCTGTTGCACGCCGGCCGGGGCGCCGTCAGGATGTCGCGCTCATCAACAACGGGACTGACGATGCGTCTGTACCATAACCCGGACTGCTCGAAGTCCCGCGCCGCACTGGCGCTTCTTCGCGACGCCGGACACGAGCCCACGATCGTCGATTACCTGTCCCAGCCGCCGGATACGGCCACGCTCGACCGGCTGCTCGAACTGCTGGACGTCGAGCCCGACGCGCTGGTTCGTCGCAACGACCCGGCCGCCGCGCAATGGGTCCAGCCTGACGAACCGCCGCTGGATCGAAACCGCGTCATCGAGATACTCACGGTGGAACCCGCGCTCCTGCAGCGGCCGATTCTGGAAGTCGACGACCGCGCGCTCATCGCCCGGCCGCCCGAGCGCGTATTCGAACTCGTCGATGCCGAAGCGGCCGATGAATGAACGCGGCCCGATGGTTCCTGCCAACGAGTCCTGCCGATGAGCGATGATATTCTGGTGCTGTACTACAGCCGCAGTGGCGCCACCGCCGCGCTCGCCAACGAAATCGCGCGCGGCGTGGCGCGGGTGCCGCCGATGCAGGCGCGCGTGCGCACTGTGCCCGAGGTCTCGCCGGTGTCCGAAGCCAGTGCCGACACCGTGCCCGAGTCCGGCGCGCCCTATGTGCATGTGGACGATCTGGAAGACTGCGCCGGCCTGATCATCGGCTCGCCCACGCGTTTCGGCAACATGGCCGCCCCGCTCAAGCATTTCATCGACACCCTGTCCGGGCAATGGCTGTCCGGCACGCTCACCGACAAGCCGGGCGCGGTATTCACCTCCACCGGCAGTCTGCACGGCGGCCAGGAAACCACGCTCACGAGCATGATGCTGCCGCTGCTGCATCACGGCATGATCCTGGTCGGCCTGACCTACACCGCCGACGATCTGCTCGCCGAGACCACCTCTGGCGGCACGCCCTATGGCGCCAGCCATGTCTCGGGCACGCTCGGCGACAACCCGCTCACCGAGATCGAGAAGAAACTCGCCCGCGCGCTGGGCGAGCGCGTGGCCCGTATCGCCAAGAAACTGGACGCCCCTGAATGAAGCTCTCGCGCTACGCCCTCGCAGTCGCCGTGATCGGCAATATCGTACTGATCGCCGATATGTTCATAATCGCCGGCCACGGCACCGACCGGCTGATACTCGCCGCCCTGTTCAGCTTGCCCCTGCTGGCGTCCCTCAACGGGCTGTTGCGCGCCCGCGTCTACACGGCCGCCTGGGCGTCGATGATGGCGCTGTTCTATATGGCCTATGCGATGGTGGAATACATCGCGGGGGCGGCGACCATCGGGGTCGACATCTGTCTGGCCGCGAGTGTGGCGCTGTTTGTGGGCTGCGTGGTATTCGCCAAATGGGATTCGCGCGAACAGCCGGGCGACGCTTCCTGAGCACGGCCCGGCAAGGGCCTGGGCGACAGCGACAGGCCGTTTCGAGCCCTCGCTTGCCCTGTCGAATCACATCCGATCTGCCGCGCTAGCACGCAGGTGACGGCGAGCGTATGGTCGTATAGAGACAGGCATCGCGTCGCTTTTCACGATTACGACAGGAGCGCCCCATGTTGATTTTCACCCAATCGAGAGCCGGTTTTCTTCAGTTCGCGGCCGTGTGTCTACTCGTGCTCGCATGGCCGCTCGCGGCACAGGCTGCCGACCCGGGCAAGGAAGTCACCACCGCCGCCGATCACGCCGGCTACGCCGCCGGCGCGGATACCGTGGCCAAGGTGCATCTGCACCTGCATCACGTCGTCAACTGTCTGGTCGGCCCCGACGGTGACGACTTCGACGCCAAGTCGGGCAACCCCTGTGACGGCCAGGGCAACGGTGCCATCAATGACGCCGACAGCGAGGGGCAAGCCGATTTGAAGGACGCGCTGGCGTTGGCCAAGACCGGCATCGGGATGGAATCCCTCGGCGCCGCGCAGAATGTCGCGACCACGGTCCAGCAACTGCTGGCCAAGTCCGAGTGATCCGTAACCCACGTCGGGCGGCACGGTATCTCGGCTGAATTCTGTCGACCGCCGACCGATTGGCCGGCCCGGTCAGTCCGCGAACCACAGCCCCGGATTGAGCATTCCACTCGGATCGAGCGCCTGCTTGGCGCCACGGATGGCGCTACGAAACGCCGCCGGTATCTCCTCGCGGACCCAGTGCTTGTGATCGCGGCCCATGGCGTGGTGATGACTCATCGTGCCGCCGCCGGCGATCACCGCTTCCGACGCCGCGCTCTTGATCTGCTGCCATTGCGCTAGCAGCGCGGCGTGTTCGCCCGGCGCATAGAAAGAGAAATACAGCGCCACGCCGTCCGGATAGGCGTGGGTGACACGACAGGCCACACCACCGGCCCCGGCGATCTGTTCCAGTGCATCGCCGGTGGCCTCGACCACGTGATGATAGAACGCCGGTACCGCCGACCACGGCACTGCGGTTTCGAAGGTATCCACGATCACGGCGTAGTCGAGCAGCGCATCGCGCATATAGGGTTGGCGGAAGAACGCGTCGCGCCAACTGCCGGTACCACCGTCGCTGCTTTCGCGCGGCGTGCCGCCGTGTTCGCGTGCGATTTCCAGCGCGGCTTCACACTGGAGGGCGACGTCGCGCGGGCCCTCGAAGCCGAGAATCATCAGCGCGCCTTCCCCGACCGCGCCCGACTGGGCGCTGGAAACCATATGCTCGAAAGGGTCCAGCACGCGCATCTGGGCCGGCCAGAGCTCGGCCTGGACGATGGCGCGGGTCGCTTCCAGCGCGCTTTCGAAATCAGTGAAGCCGACCGCGGCCGAGTGTTTGTGAGCCGGGCTGGCCACAACCCGCAGCCGCACGTCGGTGATGATACCGAGCGCGCCTTCACTGCCACACCACAGACGGTTGGGGTCCGGGCCGATGCTGGACGCCGGCAGCGGCCGTGTCGTGGCGGTGCTGCCGTCGGGGAGCATGACGCTCAGCGCCTGCACGCGGTCCTCGATCTTGGCGCGCAGGGTCGAAAAATGCCCCGCCCCGCGCGTGGCAACCCAGCCGCCGAGAGTGGAATGAAAATAGGACTGCGGATAATGCCGCATCCCCAGGCCGTGCGGGCTCAGCCGGGCCTCCAGTTCCGGGCCGAGGATGCCGGCCTGGGCGTGCACCACCCGGTCGCGTTCGCTGACCTCGAGCACCCGATTCATGCGCTGCAGATCGATCGTCACCGCGCCCGGCCAGTCGCCCATGTCTTCGGGGTTGACGCCGCCGACGACGCTGGATCCGCCGCCGAACGGGATGCCAGCCAGGCCGGTGTCGGACGCCCAGGCGAGCACGTCGGCCAGCTCGCGTTCGTCGCGAGGCGTGGCAACCGCCGCGGGTGCCGGCAGCGGCCGCCCCGCACGCAGCGTGGCCAGGTCGCGGAAGCTGCGCCCGGCCGCATGCAGCAGGCGTGTCTCATGGTCCGTGGCGACGACACCCTGCAGTACCTTCGGCGGCGACACTGGGGGCGTCGACAGCGTGATGTTCTGTGCGCTGGGCGCAGGACGACGCGCGCCGGCAGCGCGGTTGAGCATCGGCTGCATGATGTCGAGCACCGGCCGAACATCGGCTTCGCTCAGCGCGTCTTCGACATAGCCCCAGCCGACGGGATTGCGGGTCTTGTTCAATGGGTTCTCCTCGTGTCGCCCCGTCTTGTGCAGGACGATCGTGATTTTTTCGATGGCTCAGCGGTCGTCCGAACCACGCGGCCGGCAGTGCCCGCGGGCTGCAGAACGGCCTCCACGCGAGTGTACAAAACGAACAGGTGAACAGGGGTCAGGCGAAGACCATGCATCGCCGCGCCGTGACCCAATTTGGTCGTTCATGGCAGCGCAGAAGCGCGATGTGTACACGGGTTTGGGTAAGCGCCCTTATGGCTAGTCGGGCGCAATCGACGCGTGATCGCCGCTATCGCGACGGCGTTATCGCAAGATCAGGAATCAGGGCTCAGCCCGCGAATCGAGCGTCTGCTTGACGAACGGAATCGTCAGGCGCCGGTGCGCAGACAGCGAGGCATGGTCGAGCGTGTCCAGCAGGCGCATGAGCGCCGGCACGTCGTTGTCGCCGTGGCGCAGCAACCAGCGTGCGGTGGCGGCGGGCATGGCCATGCCGCGCTGCGCGGCCCGTCGAATCAGCAGTTGCAGCTTGTCGTCGTCGTCGAGTTCGACGGTCGCGATCGCGCCGCCCCAGGCGAGACGGCTGGCGAGGTCCGGCAGGGCCAGCCCGATCTCGCGCGGCGAACACGTATCGGCGGCCAGCAGGCGCGCGCCGCTGGCACGCAGGCCTTCGGTGAGACTGAGCAGTGCGATTTCGGCGTCTCGATCGCCGGCGATCGCCGACACCTCGTCCACGCAGACACAATCCATATCCTGGAGTCCGGCCAACAGCGACGGCGCCTGTCTGGCCACCTGCGCCAGCGGCACATAGACGCTGCGCTGGCCGGCATCGCCCGCCGCACGGCAGGCGGCCTGCAGCAGATGCGTCTTTCCGGTGGCGGCGGGGCCATAGACGAACAGGCGCTCGCTGCGGCCCGCCACCAGTTCCGCGACCGAAGCCTTCACGTGTGCATTCTCCCGGCCCACGAACGCATCCAGCGTCGCGCTCTGGGGCAGCTGCACGCCGAGCACCATTTGCACTGCCAAAGCCGCGCCCCTAGTGGTCGAGATACAGACGGCTCGCGCGCCACTGGCGCCCGCCGTAGCGCACCAGAACCGCGATCGCGGCGGCGGTCGGCAAGGCAATCAGCACGCCGACGAAGCCCATCAGCTGACCACCTGCGAGCACGGCGAAGATCACCCAGACCGGATGCAGGCCGATAGCGTCGCCCAGCAACAACGGCTGGAGCACGATCTGCTCCATCACCTGACCGATGCCGAAGACGACGAACACCCAGATCAGCTGGAACGGGTCGCCGGTCTGCACCAGCATGGCGATGCTCGAAACCGCCAGCCCGCTGATCACGCCCACATAGGGCACGAAACTCACGATACCGGCGCCCAGCCCGATCACCAGCGCCAGATCGAGGCCGGCCAGCCACAGGCCCACGATATAGATGGAACCCAGCACGGTCATGACCAGCAGCTGGCCGCGAATGAACTGGCCCAGCACCTTGTCGGTCTCCTCGGCCAGTTCGGTGATCGTGTCGACATAGCGACGCGGCAGCTGCGAACGAATCCAGGCGACCATGTGATCCCAGTCGCGCAGCAGATAGAACATGATCACCGGGATCAGCAGCAGGTTCATGACCATGGCCATGAGTGCGGTGCCCGAGGAGAACGCTTTCTTGGCCAGCGTCGAGGCGAAGCCGCCCGCGGTGCCCCAGTTTTCGGCGATCAGACTCTTGATCGAATCCACGTCCAGCGGCTGGCCGCCGCGCGACACGCCGCCCAGATAGGGTGCCGTGGTGCGCTGAATCCAGTCCAGATAGCGCGGCAGATTCTGTACGAAGGTGTTGATCTGCTGTTGCAACAACGGCAACAGCAGCAGCACGAGCAGCACCATCGTCAGCGTCACCACGGCGAATACGACCACTACTCCGCTGGTACGTGACAGGCGCATGCCTTCGAGTCGATCGACCAGCGGATCACAGACATAGGCCAGCCCCGCGCCGATCAGAAAAGGCGTGAGAATGGATCCCAGCAGCCAGATCAGCAGAATCACGGCGGCGAGAGCGACGAGCAGGATGTTGCGACGACGGATCATGTGGTTATGCGTGACTCGACGGATACGCGACAATAAGGCGGCAAAGCCGGATACAGGCGCGGACAACGGTGATCGAACAAAGCCATGCCGCGACGCAGCACGTTTTATTCGGCGGGGCATTCAACCCGCGTTACAATAACATGCGAACCGTGCGCCAACGCCGTGAAAACCGGCGCCATACTTTCCATTGCGAGCGAACCGACGTGAGTCAACGCCCAACCCTGACCTACGCCGACGCCGGCGTTGATATCGATGCCGGCAACCGGCTGGTCGACGAGATCCGCGAACCGGTCGAAGCCACGCGTCGACCGGAAGTCATCGGCGGCCTCGGTGGTTTCGGCGGCCTGTTCGAACTGCCGGTGGATCGTTATCGCCGGCCCGTGCTCGTCTCCGGCACCGACGGCGTGGGTACGAAACTGCGCCTGGCGATCGACGCACAGCGCTACGACGGCATCGGTATCGACCTGGTGGCGATGTGCGTCAACGACGTACTCGTGACCGGCGCCGAGCCGCTGTTCTTTCTCGACTATTACGCCACCGCCCATCTCGACGCCGCCGTGGCGGCGCCGGTGATCAAGAGCATTGCCGAAGGCTGCCGCCAGGCCGGCGCTTCGCTGATCGGCGGCGAAACCGCAGAGATGCCGGGCATGTATGCGGCCGGCGATTTCGACCTGGCCGGTTTCTGCGTCGGCGTGGTCGAGTATGACGATCGTATCGACGGCAGCCACATGACCGAGGGCGACGTGGTGCTCGGCCTGGCCTCGTCGGGCGCGCATTCCAACGGCTATTCGCTGGTACGGCGGATTCTCGAGGTCGCCGGCGCTACCCTGGAAACACGCCTGGCCGACCAGAGCCTGGCCGACGCCCTGCTCGCCCCGACCCGGATCTATGTCAAGGCCATAAGGCAGCTGCTGCCCCGGGTGGACGTCCGTGGCATGGCGCATATCACCGGCGGCGGGCTGGCGGAGAATTTCGCCCGCGTGATCCCGGATCATCTGGCTGCCACCATCGAGCGCAGCGCCTGGCAGCAGCCGGCGATCTTCGACTGGCTGGCCCAGGCCGGCAACGTCAGTGACGCTGAAATGGCGCGTACCTTCAATTGCGGGATCGGCTTCTGCCTGGTCGTGCCCGCCGATCAGGTCGCCGAGGCCACGGACGTGCTCACCGAAGCCGGCGAGCAGGTCTTCGAACTCGGCCGCGTTCACACGCGCGAGGAAAACGCCGACCCCGTCCGCCTGGTTTGATTGACGGCACGCCGCGCGCCGCGCAACCGGCGCGCCTGGTCGTACTGATTTCCGGGCGTGGCCGCAATCTGGACGCGATCATTCGGGCGATCGAATCCGGCTTACTCGACGCGCGCATCGAACTGGTCGCCTGCAACCGCATCAACGCCGAAGGCCTGCGCATCGCGCGTCTGGCCGGGCTGCGAACCGCGGCCATCGACCCCAAGGCCTTTGCCGACCGCGAATCCTTCGACCTGGCACTAGGTAATCGTATCGCCGCCGCCGCACCTGACTGGGTCGTGCTGGCCGGGTATATGCGCATCCTCAGTTCAGCCTTCGTACAGCGTTTCGCCGACAGACTCGTCAATATTCACCCATCGCTGCTGCCGCGCTACAAAGGCTTGGATACGCACGCCCGCGCGCTGGCCAACGGCGATGCCCGCCATGGCGCGAGCGTACATTTCGTCACGCCCGATCTGGATGCCGGCCCGCTGATTCGTCAGGGCAGCATCGCGGTCGACCGTGGCGACAGCCACGAAACCCTCGCCGACCGGCTGATGCAGCGCGTCGAGCAGCGCCTGTATCCCGCGGCGCTGGCCGATCTGGTCGACGGCCGTGTGGTGTATCGCCAGGGCCGGGTATGGCGCGACGAACGAATTCAGGAGCAATGCCCGCATGTCGATTACGATACTTCCGTCGACGAATGACCGATTGACAAGGCAATCCGCGCGAGCGCTTCGCGGCGCCTTGACGATTGTGCTCGGCGTCCTCGCAACCGGCACAGCACAGGCCGACGTCACCGATACCTTCACCGCGAATTTCGATGTCCATCGCGGCAAGCTCGCGCTCGGCACCACCGCGTTCGGAATCACGCCCGGCGCCAAGGCCGGCTGCTATGTCTATACCGGACAGGCCCGGCCCAACGCGCTGGTGCGGCTGTTTCTAGGCGACGTCACCGATGAAAGCCGTTTCTGTATCGAGGACGGCGTAATCCGCCCACAGCATTTCAGGCATCACATCGCCGGCGACGAGAAGAAAAGCTACACCCTCGACTTCGACTGGTCCGCGCACGAAGTCCATTACCGCAGCGAAGCGGGCAAACAGGACACCATGACGCTGCCCGAGCGCGCCCTCGATCCGCTGTCCATCCATATGGCCGCACGCCAATGGGTGGATGAAGCCGACGACCCGGAAACACTCGGCGAGGCCGATTTTCCGATGGTCGACGAAGACGAGATCAAGACCTATCGCCTGCGCGCGACCGACGGCGGCGATATCCAGACGCCCGCCGGCCGCTACGACACGGTTCGGGTGGATCGCGTCGACGACAACAAACGACTCACATTCTGGCTCGCCCGCAGCGCCGAATGGATCCCGGTCCGCGTGGAGCAGCAGAAAGACGAGGACGGCATATTCCAGATGAACATGACCGCGCTGGAGCGCTAGCTAGCGCTGGCCAACGCCGGCCAATATCGGCCAGTACCGCTCAGGTCCGCGGTAGCGTCACGCCGCGCTGGCCCTGGTACTTGCCGCCGCGGTCCTTGTATGACGTCTCGCAGACCTCGTCGGATTCCAGGAACAGCATCTGAGCCACGCCTTCGTGGGCGTAGATCTTGGCCGGCAGCGGCGTGGTGTTCGAGAATTCGAGCGTCACGTGCCCTTCCCATTCCGGCTCGAGCGGGGTCACGTTGACGATGATGCCGCAGCGCGCATACGTCGACTTGCCCAGGCAGATCGTGAGAACGCTGCGCGGAATTCGAAAGTATTCAACTGTGGACGCCAACGCGAACGAATTGGGTGGAATGATGCAGACATCGCCCTCGAAATCCACAAAACTCTGCGAATCGAAATTCTTCGGGTCGACCAGCGCGCTATTGATGTTGGTGAAGATCTTGAACTGCGGCGAGCAGCGCACGTCGTAGCCATAGCTCGACACACCATAGGAGATGATCTTTCCGCCCCCGTTCTCCTTGACCTGTCCCGGCTCGAACGGCTCGATCATGCCGTGATCGGCCGCCATCCGGCGGATCCACCTGTCGGATTTGATGCTCATCTATCGGCCCCAGGGCAACTCAAAGCGCGCAGTTTATAGCCTGCGCCATGCGGGAGCGAGCATCGCCAATCCTTACTCATGCTCGCAGCCGTCACCATGACGATGCTGGCCCCATCGGCAAACGCTGCTACCCCCGTCTCGATCGGGGTCATCGCCCCGGCCTCTGCCATCAACGGCCGGGCGATTTTTCAGGGCATACGCATGGCCACCGATGAGATCAACGCCAACGGCGGCATTGACGGTCGTCAGATCCAGTTGCACGAATACGACGACCATGCCTCGGCCACCGACGGCATACGCGCTTTCCAGCGTGCGGTCAGACAGGATCACACCGTCGCGGTGCTGGGGAATTTCACCAGCGAGGTGGCTCTGGCCATCCAGCCCTGGGCGGCCCGCCTCAAACAACCGTATATCGTGACCGGCGCGGCCACGACCAAGATTCCACAGCGTATCCATGCCCAGTACGAGCAGTACAAATACGTTTTTCGGGTCAATCTGAACTCGGCCTTCCTGGCCAAGAACGTCTGCGCCACGACCAAGGACGTGCTGGTCAAGCAACTCGGCTACAAGACCGCCGTGATCATGAGCGAGAATGCCGCCTGGACCAAGCCGCTGGACGCGGAATACATGAAGTGTCTGCCCGAGGCCGGGCTCAAGGTACTGGATCACATCCGTTTTTCTCCGGGCACGACGGATTTTTCGCCGATCTTCAGCCGCATCGCCAAAAACAATCCGGATGTGATCATTTCCGGCATTGCCCATGTCGGGGTCAAGCCGACCATACAGTGGCACCAGCAGCAGGTGCCGGCGCTGCTTGCCTGCTGGAGTTCCCAGGCGGGGGCCAGCAGCTTCTGGCAGGACAGCAGCGGTGCGGCGAACGGCGTGATCACGGGCAATCTCGGTGCCAGTTCCGCGGCGCTGACCGACAAGAGCATACCGTTCGCGAAAGCCTATACCGAACGCTTCAAGGAAAGCCCGGCCTATGATGCCTACACCAGCTACGATGCCGTTTATGTGCTGAAAAACGCGATCGAACGCGCCGGCGGCGACGAGGCCGACGCGCTGGTCGCGGCTCTCGAGAAGACCGACTACACCGGCACGATCGGCCAGATTCAGTTCTACTCGAAGGATTCCGAGTACGCCCACGACACCAGGTACGGCAAGCAGTACGTCCCGGGCGTGGCGATTCAGTGGCAACAGGGCGAGCAGGTCGTCATCTGGCCGCCCCAGGCCACCACGGGCAACGTGATCCTCCCCGACTTCGTGCCCAGGGATAAGAACGATTCCTGAAATCGTTGTCCTCGGGTAGACGAGCGGTCGCGACATGACGACCGGACGTGTTCGTCACGCCTGCTGCGGCACCAACCGCAGGAGGCGTGACGTCACGCTGCGCTTGCCACCGCCACGATCGCGTGGCGCAGGGTTTTCGACCTGTTACCTTATGTAGCAATAATTCAAACGATCACCGATATGCACGTACAGATCATCCGCGAATTCGGCGCGCCCGACGTCTTCGAAGCCGCCGACATCGACAAACCCAGCCCTGGTCCGGGACAGATTCTGGTCCGTCAGATCGCTTCCAGCGTGAACCCGGTCGACACCAAGCTGCGCGCCGCCGGCCCGCCGATCGCGCCGGAACTGCCCGGCGTGCTCGGCTGTGACGTCGCCGGCACGGTCGAGGCCGTCGGCCAGGGCGTGACCCGCTTTCAATCCGGCGACGCCGTCTACGGCTGCGCCGGCGGCCTGCGCGGACGCGGTGGTGCCTATGGCGAGTTCATTGCCGTCGACGCCGAATTCATGGCCTTCAAGCCGGATACGCTCAGCTGGCGCGAAACCGCTGCCCTGCCGCTGGTCACGATCACCGCCTGGGAAGCCATGGTGGACCGTTGCCGCGTCGCCCCCGGCGATCATGTGCTCATCCACGGCGGCGCCGGCGGCGTCGGCCATATCGCCATCCAGATCGCCAAGGCCCAGGGTGCGCGCGTCGCCGCCACGATCTCGTCGGCGGCCAAGGCCGATATCGCCACGCGCATGGGCGCGGACGAGACCATCAACTACAAGGAAGAAAGCGTCACGGACTACGTCGAACGCCTGACGGCGGGTCGTGGTTTCGACGTGGTGTTCGACGCTACCGGCGGCTCGGATATCGCCACCTCTTTCGCCGGCGCGCGGGTCAACGGCCAGGTTGCCACCATCGTGTCTCAGTACGAGGCTGATCTGAGCCCAATGCACGTCAAGAGCCTGACGCTGCATACCATCTTCATGCTCACCAGCATGTTGAACGGCACCCATCCGCAGCATCACGGCGAGATTCTCACCAAGGCCGCGGCCCTGGCCGCCAACGATCAGCTCAAGCCGCTACTCGACGACCGACGTTTCAACCTGGACGATATCGCCGCCGCCCACGGCCATCTGGAAGCCGGCATGGCCGTCGGCAAGATCGTGATCGATATCGCCGACGAGGCGCGTCAGTTGTAGCGCGGACTTGTCCTCGAAGTAGCAACTGTCAGGGCGGATAAAACAGGAACAGAAGGCGTTATCCGCAGATCACACAGATTTCGCAGATGAACAGAAACGCCGGCTTAGAGCCGGCGTTTTTCTTGGCCGTCATGATCAGCAGCGCTGCAGACAACTCAAAAGCCTCGAACAATCAGGAGTTGGAATGCTCTGGACCAGTACGCATGAAAATCTGTGTCATCTGCGCAATCTGCGGATCAGTGCCTTCCTGCTCTGGTTTCCGTTTGCGGCACAGTGCTGTCAACAACGCTTTCTAACTTAAGTGCTCTCGATCTTGATATTCGGAAACTTGCTGGCGTAGTCCTTCTTCTGGCGGGCCAGACGCGCGCCGGTGTTGCGCGAGACGTCGAAGTAGGCCGCGGCGAGCGCGCCCTCGGGATCGGCCACGACGGTGGGCGTGCCGGCATCCGAATGTTCGCGGATGGCGATATCCAGCGGCAGTTCACCGAGCAGATCGACGTCGTATTCGTCGGCCAGGGTCTGGCCGCCGTGGGCACCGAAGATGGCTTCCTGGTGGCCGCATTTCGAGCAGATGTGTGTGCTCATGTTCTCGACGATACCCAGCACCGGAACGTTGACCTTCTTGAACATCTCCACGCCCTTGCGCGCGTCGATGAGCGCCAGATCCTGCGGCGTGGTGACCACTACCGCGCCCGAGACCGGAATCTTCTGCGCCAGCGTGAGCTGAATATCGCCGGTGCCCGGCGGCAGGTCGATGATCAGATAATCCAGATCGTCCCAGGCGGTCTGGAACAGCATCTGCTGCAGCGCCGAGGTCACCATCGGCCCGCGCAGGATCGCCGGCGACTCCTTGTCGATGAGATAGCCGATCGACATGGTCTGCAGGCCGTGAGCGACCATCGGCAGCAGGGTCTTGCCGTCCTTGGCCTGCGCCCGGCCTTCGATGCCCATCAGGCGCGGCTGACTCGGGCCGTAGATATCCGCATCCAGCAGACCGACCGATGCGCCGTCGGCCTTGAGCGCCAGCGCCAGGTTGGCGGCCACGGTGGATTTGCCCACACCGCCCTTGGCCGAGGCCACGGCGATGATATTGCGCACGCCGTCGACGCGCTTGAGCGAGGGCTGCACGGCGCGTGCGGCCACTGAAAAGCCCACGGTCACATCCGCCCGGTCGATACCACTGACCGCTTCCAGCATGGCACGCACACGCTCGGCGAGCTGCTGACCGTACTGGCCACAGGGAAAGCCCAGATCCAGCGCCAGCTTGACGTGGCCCTCCTCCGCTTCCAGCGAGCGCACCGCGCGGGCGCTCATCAGGTCGGTATCCAGATAGGGTTCGTTGAACCGGCCGAGCTCGGTCTCGACGGTCTTCTTGAGAGAATCGCTCATGGCGTGCACTCGATGATTGTCTTTACGAATTGAAACGGTGCCGATGATAGCAAGGACGAACCGCCCCGCGTGACCGCTGTGGCATACTGGCCGGCTCGAAAAAGTCGGATTTGTACGAGCCATGGCGCGCGATATTCTTGTTACCTCTGCCCTGCCCTACGCGAACGGGTCGATCCATCTTGGCCACTTGGTGGAATATATCCAGACCGACGTGTGGGTACGCTTCCAGAAGCTGCGCGGCAACAACTGTATCTATGTCTGTGCGGACGACGCACACGGCACGCCGATCATGCTCAAGGCGCGTGACATGGGCATCGAGCCCGAGCAGCTCATCGCCGATGTCGGCGCCGAGCACAAGCAGGATTTCGACGATTTCCTGATCGGCTTCGACAACTATCACTCGACCCATTCGGACGAGAACCGCGAGCTGGCCAGCGAGATCTACACGCGTCTGGAGAAAGCCGGCCATATCGCCCGCCGCACCATCTCGCAGGCGTACGACGAAGAAAAACAGATGTTCCTGCCGGATCGCTTCATCCGCGGCGAGTGTCCGAAATGCGGCAGCGCTGAGCAGTATGGCGATGCCTGCGAAGTCTGCGGTGCGACCTACCAGCCGACCGAACTGAAGAACCCCGTGTCGGTTCTTTCGGGCGCGACGCCGGTCGAGCGCGACTCCGAGCATTATTTCTTCCAGCTCGCCGATTTCGAGCAGTTCCTGCACGACTGGACGCGTAGCGATCATCTGCAGGAAGCGGTCACCCGCAAGCTGGACGAATGGTTCCAGGCCGGTCTGCGCGACTGGGACATCTCGCGCGATGCACCCTATTTCGGCTTCAAGATTCCGGGCACCGACGACAAGTATTTCTATGTCTGGCTGGATGCGCCGATCGGCTATATGGCCAGTTTCGCGAACCTGTGCAAGCGCCGGGACGACCTGGATTTCGACCGCTTCTGGAAGGCCGACTCCGACGCCGAGCTGTATCACTTCATCGGCAAGGACATCGTCTATTTCCATGCGCTGTTCTGGCCGGCCATGCTCGAAGGCGCCGGCTATCGCACGCCCACGGCGATTCATGCGCACGGCTTTCTCACCGTCAACGGCGAGAAGATGTCCAAGTCGCGCGGCACCTTCATCAAGGCGCGCACCTGGCTCAAGCACCTGCCGGCGGAGTTCCTGCGCTACTACTTCACCGCCAAGCTGTCGGGCAAGGTCGAGGATCTCGACCTGAACCTCGACGACTTCATGGCCCGGATCAACTCGGACCTGGTCGGCAAGTACGTCAATATCGCCAGCCGCTGTGCGAATTTCATCACCAAGCGGTTCGACGGCCAACTCGCCGACTCGCTGGACAACCCCGCTTTATTCGAGCGTTTTGCAGCCGCCGCCGACGAGATCGCCGAGCACTACGAGCAGCGCCGTTTCGCCCAGGCCGTACGCCAGATCATGGCGCTGGCCGACGAGGCCAACGCCTATGTCGCGGAGCGGGCACCCTGGCAGCTGGCCAAGGAAGAAGGCCGCGAGGACGAGCTGCAGCAGATCTGCACGACCGCATTGAACCTGTTCGCCCAGCTCACCATCTATCTCAAGCCGGTGCTGCCGGAAACCGCGGCTCGCGCCGAGGCGTTCCTGCAGGTCGGCGATCTGGGCTGGGCCGATCTGGCCACGCCGCTGACCGGCCACGAAATCGCCAAGTTCAAGCCGCTGCTGCGCCGTGTCGAACAGCCGGCCATCGACAAGATGATCGAGGCGAGCCAGGAAGATCTGGCCGTCAAGGCCGCGCCACAGGCCCAGGCCGAGGCGCCGAAGAAAGCCGAGAAGAAGCCGGCGGATAAGAAGTCGGAATCAGCCGAGGGCGCCGGCACGATCGAAATCGGCGATTTTGCCAAGGTCGATCTGCGTGTCGCGCGTATCGCCAGCGCCGAACATGTGGAAGGCGCGGACAAGCTCCTCAAGCTCACGCTCGATGTGGGCCCGCTGGGCACCAGGCAAGTCTTTGCCGGTATCAAGTCCGCCTATGCGCCGGAGGCGTTGGAAGGCCGGCTGACCGTCATGGTCGCGAACCTAGCCCCACGCAAAATGCGCTTCGGCCTGTCCGAAGGCATGGTGCTGGCCGCTGGCGATTCGCCGCATATCCTGTCGCCCGACGACGGCGCCAAGCCAGGCGACAAGATCAAGTAGCCCATGAGCGAGCCGTCTGTCGACGCCATAGACGCCCTGCTGCCGCAGACGCAGTGCCGGCGCTGCGGCTATGACGGCTGTCGGCCGTATGCCGAAGCGATCGCCGCGGGCGAGACGGATATCAATCGCTGTCCGCCCGGCGGCGACGCGACGGTCGAGCGGCTGGCCGTGCTCACCGGCGAGTCGGTCAAGCCGATCGACCCGGAATGCGGCGACGCCAGCGTGGCCAAGGTCGCCTTCATTCGTGAAGACGAATGCATCGGCTGTACCCGCTGTATCCAGGTCTGTCCGACCGACGCGATCATCGGTGCGGCCAAGCAGATGCATACGGTAATTGAATATGACTGCACAGGCTGCGAGTTGTGCGTGCCGGCCTGCCCGGTCGACTGTATCGACATGCCCGAATCGGAAGCCGAGAGCGGCCAGCCGCTGTGGCCGCCCGAGCGCGACATCGATGCCGAGCGCGCCGCGCGCGCACGCCAGCTGTTCGAGGCGCGACAGGCACGTCTGAACCGCAAGACCACACGCCGGCGTCGCGCCAATCGCCACGACGCGACGGTCGACGCGCGCGAAGATGCCATCGCCACGTCCGCCGCCAAGAAATCCACGATCGCCGATGCGATAGCCCGCGCCAAGGCCAAGCGCGAAAACAATCGCGGTTAGCGCCTATTGGCGAAACGTTGTTGTAGTTTTAGCCGCGGATAGACGCAGATGAATGCGGATAGATTAGCGAGGGCGGCGCCGTAGCCGATTGACGACTCGAAGCAATGAACAAGACCAAACGAACCGAGATTTTCGAGCGCCTCAAGGCCGCCAATCCCGCGCCGAAGACCGAGCTGGAGTATGGCTCGTCTTTCGAGCTGTTGATCGCGGTCATCCTGTCGGCTCAGGCCACCGATGTGGGCGTCAACAAGGCCACGCGCAAGCTCTACCCGGTGGCGAACACGCCGCAGGCGATCCTGGACCTGGGCGAGGACGGGCTCAAGGAATACGTCAAGACCATCGGCCTGTACAACAGCAAGGCCGCCAACATCATCAAGACCTGCCGCGCGCTCATCGAGAAGTACGACGGCGAAGTCCCGTCCACGCGCGAGGAACTGCTCGCCCTGCCGGGCGTGGGCCGCAAGACCGCGAACGTGGTGCTCAACACGGCCTTCGGACAGGCGGCGATGGCGGTGGATACGCATATTTATCGGGTATCGAATCGCACCGGCATCGCCCCCGGCAAGACCGTGCGCGCGGTCGAGGACCGGCTCATGCGGCTGGTTCCGAAAGCGTTCCTGCAGGATGCGCACCACTGGCTGATCCTGCACGGACGCTATGTCTGCAAGGCACGCACACCGCTGTGCGCTGATTGCAGCATCGTCGATCTGTGCGAATATCGGCACAAGACCCATGTATCTAGCAAGGACACCACAACATGAGCCAACGCTCCGCCGACGCCTTCACCGCCCGCAGCACGCCGCGCATTTTCTGTATCGGTCGCAATTACGCAAAGCATATTGCCGAACTCAACAACACCCTGAGCGGCAAGGAATCGGTGGTGTTCATGAAGCCGGCAAGCGCGCTGGTCAAGCCGGACGAGGCGATTACGCTGCCCACCAATGTCGGCGAAATACATCACGAGGCCGAACTGGTGGTCGAGATCGGCCACGGCGGACGCGATATCGCCGCCGATACGGCACGCGAGCACATCAGCGGGATCGGCCTCGGTCTGGACCTGACCCTGCGCGACGTCCAGACCGAGCTGAAGAATACCGGCGAGCCCTGGGAGAAAGCCAAGTCCTTCGACTACAGTGCTCCACTCGGCCCGCTCGTGGCGTTGACCGACGCCATGGATCTGGCCGATATGCATTTCGAATTGAGCGTGGACGGCACAACCCGGCAGAAAGCCCATACCGCCGACATGCTCGTGGGCGTCGCCGATATCATCGCCATGCTAAGTCGTCACTGGCGGCTACTGCCCGGTGATCTGATCTATACCGGCACCCCCGAAGGCGTCGGCCCGATCAGCGCCGGCATGCAGCTCGAACTGTCCTGCCCTCAGCTGCCGGGCGCTCGGTGGACCACCGCCTGAGCGCGGGCGCGGCAATCTCGCGTGGGTCGACAGGCCTGATAATAAATAACAAGGAACAACGTATGCATAAGGCGCTCGACGATATCGCCCTGGTGGTGTTCGACCTCGACGGCACCCTGATCGACTCGGCTCCCGATCTCACCACGGCGGTCGCCAAGACGCTGGCCGACTACGGGCTCGAGCCAGCCGGCCTGGACTCGGTGCGACACTGGGTCGGCAACGGCAGCCACAAGCTGGTCGAACGCGCGCTGGCAAACGCCGCGGCCGACGGGGTCGATACCGATGAGGCACACGAGGCGTTCCTGCGCCACTATGCCGCCGCGCCGTGCACGGATACGGTGCTCTATGACGGCGTGCGCGAGTGCCTCGAATCGCTGCGCGACCAGGCATACGATCTGATGCTGGTGACCAACAAGCCGATCGCTTTTCTACCGCCGATTCTCGATGCCCTCGACCTGAACGGCTTCTTTTCGCTGACCCTGGGCGGCGACAGCCTGACCCAAAAAAAGCCCGATCCCGCGCCGCTTCTGTATGCGGCACGCCAGGGTGATATAGCGCCCGGCGCCGGCCTGATGATCGGCGACTCGCGGCACGACGTGCAGGCGGGCAAGGCCGCCGGGTTCCGTACCCTGGCCGTCACCTATGGCTACAATCACGGCGACCCGATCAGCGACAGTGGACCCGACCATATCGTCGACAGCCTGGCCGAACTGCTGTAAATCCAGCAGCTTCCCGACGGCACAAAACTAAAAAGAAACATTGTCATTTTAGCGGCGCTGGGTGACGATGTCTGAAAATGCCGACGTCCCGGAGAGCGTCCATGGCGGCCAGAAAGAAGAAAGTTCTATGGATGGGCGCGGGCGTCGTCCTGCTGATCGTGATCGCGCTGGTCGGCATGCGCATGGCCCAGGGGCTGGATCAGTCGCCGCCGCCGATGACCACCGCCAAGGCTGCCCAGCTGCAGTCGCTGGAGGAACTGGCGGCCGCCCACGATAAATTTGCCGGGCCATTCAACCCACGCAAGGAACAGCCGACGCTGCGTGACAGCGGCCGCGGCGCGGTCGGACTGTTCATCAAGAACACCTTCTTTCGAATCGCCGGCGATATCGGCTTCGATACCGAGCAGCTGTCGGCGCTGCTGGTGCCCACCGATCCGCCGCGTCCGGTCACCCTGGACGACCCGACGTCTTTCGTGTTCCAGCCGCTGCACGGCTCGGTGATCATGCCGGCCTCGGCGCTCACGGCTCTGTTCAACCAGTATCTGACCGACTATCCCGACACCCAGATGCGCAACATCAAGGTGTCCACCCAGCCGAACCGTCTGGTCGTCGACGGCGAATCGTCCAAGATCCCCGGAGTGTGGCTACCCTTTCATATGGAAGGCAGCGTGCATGTGGAACAAGGGCACTTGTTCGTCTACGCGCCGGACAAGATCAAGGTCGCCAAGATCGAGGCGAAAGGCCTGCTCAGTGCGATCAATCTGCAGCTGTCGAAACTGCTCCAGATCGATACCCAGGGCGCCCAGCTCGAAGGCAATAACGTGGTGCTCGATCTCAACCATTCGCTGCCACCGCCGACCCAGGACGTGCATATCGCCCGCATGCGTATCGACGACGCCGGGGTGCATCTCGATTTCAGCAGTCAGTTCAATCCGGCGTTTCCCGATCCGATCGTCGAATCCGACAGCTACGTGCTGATTCAGGGCGGCGACATCAAGACCTTTCGAGCACTGATCACCGACGCGCGCATGCAGCTGATCGCCAGAGGCGGAGGCAAGCTCGATACATCGCTGTACAACTACCGCGCCCAGATCCTGGACGGTTTTTTCGACGCCACGCCGGCCGGCGAACTCGTGGCTTATCTCGGCCCCTACCAGCCCGCCGATTATCTGCCACCGGCCAAACCGGAGAACGGCGATGCATCCTGATTGCCCCGCCACCGCCCCGCATGCACACGGCCCCCGTCTTTCGGCACGTCTGATCGGCATGGCCCTGTGCCTGAGCATGAGCCTCGCGCTACCGGCCACCGCGCTGGCCCAGGGCCAGATGCGCGAAACCCTGGGCGCCGGCATGGATTCGGCCCAGCCCGGTGCCAGACACGACGCCGACGAAGACGACGAAAAGGAGGACGCATCGAGCGACTCGGCCTGGCCACAGGCCGCCGACGCCTCCGCCGATACCGATCCGGACGGTGAAAACATGAAGGCAGGTCAGGGGAGTCAGCCCGGGCCCGGCAATCAGCTCGATCCACAGGATCGCATCGTGCCATCGCTGCTACGCGAAAAGACCCGGCAGTACGACCAGCTCAGTAACATCTGGAACAAGCGCACAGTGCCATCGGGCCTGGCTGCAAACGCCGGCAAGGCCAGCGCCCGCGATTCCGGTATCAACTCGGTTGCGCTGTCCGCCGAGAACGTGAACTTCTATCTCGCCGACGGCGTCGGCTATCACGTCAAGCATCTCAAGGCCGCGTTGGTGCCGGTCAACAAAGGCGAACCGGTCGATTTCGACGACCCCGAGCAGTACCGGATTCATATTCTCTCCGGCGAGGTGCTGATCCGCCCGCAGGATCTGGACGCGCTGTTCAACAACTATATTCTGACCTACGAGCCGCGCGCCCTGGCCTCGGTGGAGAACCACACCCGCAAGGACACGCTGGAAGTGACCGTGGGTGCACGGCTGTTCAAGTTCATTCCGCCGGTGGGGGGTATTCCGACGACGCTGAGCGGGCCGGTCAAGGTCGGTAAAGACAACTGGCTTGTTTATACCCCGAGCACCGTCAAACAACTCGGGCTGCCGGTAAAACCTTTGCTCGACGCCG
The DNA here is from genome assembly GCF_042643355.1 of Salinisphaera aquimarina. Lineage (NCBI taxonomy): Bacteria > Pseudomonadati > Pseudomonadota > Gammaproteobacteria > Salinisphaerales > Salinisphaeraceae > Salinisphaera > Salinisphaera aquimarina. The sequence continues at coordinate 556,636 of NZ_JBHRSS010000001.1, read as the reverse complement.
CCCAGATGTCGCTGTCGACGGTCACCCCGTTCGACCGGCCCGGCGTCAAGCTCGAAGGCGACCAGCTGCTGATGAATCCGGAAACCCTTTTCCCGCCGCCGCGACTGATCATCGACCGGATCAGCAAGGCCAGCCTCGACGACGACGGGCTCACCCTGACTTTCGCCAGCGACACCAGCGACGCCGGCTTCACCGACCCGCCGCACCCGGCCGACAGTTATATCTGGCTACAGTCGGGGGACGCGCGTTTCTTCTCGACGCTGCTGGTGAATGCGCACCTCGAGTTGCTCAGCGACAGCGATGCGCCGCTGGATTTTCATCTCTACCACTACCGCGCCCAGAGCGCGGCCGGCACGATTCGCTCCGATCGCGACGGCACCCTGATCGTACGCGTGCCCAACCAGTTCGAGCAGGATGACGACGCACCGAAACAGAACGCGGGCCTCACCCGGCGCAAACCTGGCTCATGAGGCCACGACGGTGCGACAGCGCAGACGGATGCGCGTGATGCCGGCGCACATTGCCACCGAATTTCCGGGCCGGAAATGATCCGCACAGCCGCGACCCTGCCGTACGATGACCTCGACAGCCCGCGCTCACCGGCAAGTTGCCACGCTTATGACGAATCGGTAATCTGCGCGTTTTGCTGGCCCGGCGTGGCCCGCCTGCTCTGGACGACTGCCTCATGACTCTGAATGCCGAGTTGACCAACACGCTGGGCCTCGAGGGCCTGGAATATCGTCATAATCTGACCAAAAATCAGTTATTTGACGAGGCACTCGCCAACGATCGAGGCCGCATCCGCGCCGATGGGCCGGACGACGAGCCCAAGGCCTACGCTACGGCGCTGGGTAACGAAGGCCCGCTGGTCTATTACTCGGACCCCAGTTGCACCGGCCGCCCGGTCCAGGACACCTTCGCCGTCGCCTGGCCCGAGATCGAAGACAAGGTCTGGTGGAAATCCGATTTCCAGAAGTTCGACCCCGATCATTTCGAGCCGCTGCTCGAACGCGTCGCGGCCCATCTCAACGAACGCGGCCAGCATCTGTATGTTCAGGATGTCTACTGCGGCTGGGATCCGGCCTATGCCGTGCCCTATCGCTTTGTAGGCGAATTCGCGACCCACGCGCTGTTCGCGACCAACATGTTCGTGGAACAGATCGAGGTCGACAATCCGGACGACAAACGCTGGACGCTGCTCAACGTGCCCAGCTTCCACTGCGACCCGGAACGCGACGGCACCAAGTCCCAGCGCGCGGTGATCGTCGATATCCGCAACCGCATCGGCCTGGTGCTGGGGCGCGCGGACTACTGTGGCGTGGTCAAGAAGACCATGTTCACGGTCATGAACTACCTGCTGCCCGAAATCGGCGAGCTGCCGATGCACTGCTCGGCCAATGTCGGCTCGCAGGGCGACGGCGCCATTCTGTTCGGCCTGTCCGGCACCGGCAAGACCACGCTCTCGGCCGACCCGGACCGTGAGCTGATCGGCGACGACGAGCACGCCTGGACCGCCGACGGCGTATCCAACTTCGAGGGCGGCTGCTACGCCAAGCTGATCGATCTGGACAAGGACGCCGAGCCGGTGATCGCCGCCGCGCTGTCCACCCCCGGCTGCGTGATCGAGAACGTCCCGCCGCTACCGGGCAAACCGATGAGCGAGACCGATCCCCAGGATCTGGATCTGACCGACGACTCGATCACCGAGAACACCCGTCTTTCCTACCCGCTGTCGGCCAATCCCAACGTTGCTGAAGGCGCGCGCGGACCGCATCCGGAAACCATCGTGCTGTTGACTGCGGATGCCTTCGGCGTGCTGCCGCCGGTATCGGTACTCGACGCCAAGGACGTGATGTATCACTTCGTGTCCGGCTTCACCGCCAAGCTGGCCGGCACCGAGGTCGGTGTGACCGAACCCAAGGCCGCGTTCTCGGCCTGTTTCGGGTCTCCCTTCATGGCCCAGAAGCCATCGGTGTATGCGGAAATCCTGGCGCGCAAGATGAAGACCCACAAGGCGCGCTGCATTCTGCTCAATACCGGCTGGTCCGGCGGCCCGCACGGCATTGGCAAACGGATATCCATCAAGCACACGCGCGCCCTGCTCAACGCCGCCCTGAACGGCGACCTGGACGCCGACAAGGTCGACTACGAAAACCATCCGGTATTCAACCTGGCCATGCCCACCGCCTGCCCGGGCGTGCCGAGCGAGATACTCAATCCGCGCAACACCTGGCACGACGCCAGCGCCTACGACAAGCAGGCCGAGAAACTGCGCGACATGTTCCGTGACAACTACAAGACCAAGAACTTCGACGCCCTCGGCATCGAAGCGGTGATGTAGCGCCAACGACGCAATACCAGCGTAACCGTTCGTTGACCAACGCACGGCACGCGACACGGGCAGCCGGCCCAGCCACTGCCCGTTTTTTATGCCCCCGACCCGCCTCTGGAACCGGATCACGCGCCACGTTCCCTCGGCATTACCACGCACGAGCGGCAAACGACGCCCATGAAAAAGCCGCCGACCCGATGGCCGGCGGCTTTTCAACTCATGGCAGCCGAAGAGCCGCGTCGCGTGCGATCAGTTGCTGCTGTCGCCCTCGTCGCTCTGACCCTGCATGGCGTCCTGGCCTTTGTCCTGACCCTCGTCTTCGGCCTGGCCGCTCTGCGAATCGGCCGAGGCGCCCTGGTCGTCCGCCTTGGCCTTGTCGCCCTTCTTGGCGACCTTGAGCAGTTCGACGTCGAAGATCAGCGTTTCATTCGGGCCGATCTGGGCGCCGGCACCGCGTTCGCCGTAGGCGAGGTCGGCCGGAATATAGAGCTCGTACTTGGCGCCCTGCTTCATCAGCTGCAGTGCTTCCGTCCAGCCGGGAATCACGGCATCGACGGGGAAGGTGACCGGTTCGCCACGCTTGCGCGAGCTGTCGAAGACGGTACCGTCGATCAGCTTGCCGGTGTAATGCACGGTCACGCTGTCCTTGGCGCCCGGCGTCGGGCCGTCGCCTTCCTCGAGGACCTTGTACTGCAGGCCACTGTCGGTGGTCTTGACGCCGTCCTTGTCCTTGTTATCGGCCAGGAACTTCTCGCCCTTCTGCTGATTGGTCTGGGCCTGCTTCTGCGCCTTTTCCTTCTGCGCGGCTTCCATGTCCTGCACGAAGCCCTGCATCACGCCATCGAGTTCGTCCTGCGTGAGCTTGGTATCGCCACCGTCGACAACATCACGTACGCCCTGGGTGAGCGAATCCATGTTGATATCGACCGGCAGCTCCTTGAGGGAATTGCCGATGTCCATGCCCAGCGCATAGCTGCGCTTTTCGGCGTCGCTGGCGAAGTCGCCGTTGTCGCCCGCGGCGTCCGCGGCGTCCGCCTTCGCGTCGCCGTTGTTGCTCTGACCGTTATCGGCCATCGCGCTGCTGTCGTCACCGTTCGCCGCCTGGGCATCCGCCGACGCATTGTCGTCGGACTGATTACCGCACGCACTCAGTGCGAACAGGCACGCCAGCAAAGCCATATATCTTTTCATTGAAATCATCCGTGTCCAATCTTGGAACCCGCAAGACTACGCGAAAGCCGATAGGAGAAAAAGCAGGGATTGAATCAGCGCAAAGCCTGTATTGATCGCCACTCGCGCCGGCCCTTGAGCGCCGAACGGCAAGGCACCGCATCGACGCCGGCGAGTGCTCGATCAGCGCTGTTGGCCATTGTCGTCGGTGACGGTCTCCGGATCGAGATAGGACTCGTCGTAGGGGTCGGTACGTGGATCGAGTTCCAGGATGGTCGGGCCGGTCTGCGAAGCCACGATACCCACGAATCGAACCTGCTGATCCACCGGCAGCGTCGGTGTGGTCGCGCAGCGCCAGAGCACGAGCAACGTATAGGCCGCGAACAACCCGCCCATGAACACGAACAGCCCCGCGGGGCCGAGCTGCTGCATGGTCAGCGCGCCTGCTACCGGGCCGATGCAGGTACCCAGGCCATAGGCCAGTAGCAGGCCCGCGCTCGCACCCACCGGGTCGCCCTCTTCCATATGGTCGTTGATCATCGACAGACTGACCGGATAGAGACAGCCTGCCAGGCCAAACAACGGCGCGGTCGCGGCATACAGTACCCAGACCTGGGTCGCGCCCAGCCATGCGGCCACGACCCCGGCGACGGTCGCCACCAGGCTGATCGCGGCGACCACCCATCGCCTGTCGAACATATCCGACAGGCGCCCCACCGGCCACTGCAGCGCCATGGTCGCGATCACCGCAAAGGTCATGTAATAAGACACGCCTTCCAGCGTCATGCCGTTCTCGCTGGCGTATACGGGCCCCAGCGACAGAAAACAGGACACGACCACGCCGCCCACAACACCACCGAACAGGCCCGACGGCGACAACGCGTAGAGCTGGGCGAAGCCCAGCCGCCCCGCCATGCTCATGACCGGCGCCTCGGACCGGGTCATGACCAGCGGGATGAGCGACAGCACGATCAGGATCGCCACCACGCTGTAGATTCGATAGTCGTCGGTAGCGCCCAGCGAGACCAGATACTGGCCCATGGCCGCGGCGAAGAAGAACACCACCTGATAGATGCCCAGCAGCGCGCCGCGGCTCGCGTTGGTCGCGCGCGCCGAGATCCAGCCTTCCAGCACCATGATCAGGCCGGCCGCGCAGAACCCCACGAGGCCGCGCAACACCGCCCACAGCCAGCCATCGATGAACATCGGGTGCAGCAGCGCTGCCGCACAGCCGATCGCCGCGAACGCGGCAAATGAACGTACCTGACCGATACGCCGAATCAGGCGCGTCGCGAACCGCGACCCGAGCACGAAACCGATCGAATGACAGACCAGCACCAGGCCGACCTGGGTCGAGGAAAAACCTTCGTGGGCCAGCTGTACCGCCAGCACCGTGGTCAGCAGCGCGGTACCTGCGATGAACAACGCCAGACTGGCGAACATCGCCGCCAGCGATACAACCACCTGCCCCATGCCGTGTCTTCCAGGCCGAACCGGAACCCATCCGGCGAAGGCGCGCATTGTAGCGACAAGCGCATTGGCGCGGAAGGCGGTGCCACGCGCAATATGGTCACTCGCGCCGTGAACGGCAGCGGACGATCCATACGCCCGCCACCGCCCCCTACTCGGCGATCAGCGCTGGCGATGCCCCAGACGCAGACGCAGGGCGTTCAGGCGAATGAAGCCGGCCGCGTCCTTCTGATCGTAGGCACCGCGATCGTCCTCGAAGGTCGCGATCGCCGCGTCGAACAGGCTATCCTGCTCAGACGAGCGGCCAACCACGCTCACGCTGCCCTTGTAGAGCTTGACCCGCACGGTGCCGTTGACGTGCGCCTGCGATTTGTCGATGGCCGCCTGCATCATCTCGCGCTCGGGCGCGAACCAGTAGCCGTTATAGATGAGCTTGGCGTAGCGCGGCATCAACTCGTCCTTCAGATGCGCCGCTTCCCGATCCAGGGTGATCGACTCGATCGCGCGATGGGCACGTAGCATGACCGTGCCGCCGGGTGTCTCATAGCAGCCACGCGATTTCATGCCCACATAGCGGTTCTCGACGATATCGATACGGCCAATGCCGTGGGCGCCGGCCAGCGTGTTGAGCTTCGCGAGCACCTGATAGGGCGACAGCTTCTCGCCGTCGATGGCCACGATATCGCCGCGCTCGAAGGTCAGGTCGATTTCCTGCGGCGCATCCGGCGCGTCCTCGGGCGACACGGTCCATTCCCACATGGAATCCTCGGCCGGGGTCCACGGATCTTCCAGCACGCCGCCTTCATAGGAGATATGCAGGGCATTGGCGTCGGTCGAATATGGCGAGCCACCGTCCGCCTTCTTGCGGATATCGATGCCGTTCTCTTCGGCATAAGCGAGCAGCTTTTCGCGCGAGTTCAGGTCCCACTCACGCCACGGCGCGATCACCTTGATGCCGGGCATCAGCGCATAGGCCGACAGTTCGAAGCGCACCTGATCGTTGCCCTTGCCGGTGGCGCCATGGGCGATGGCATCGGCTCCGGTCTCGCGGGCGATCTCGACCAGGCGCTTGGAGATCAGCGGGCGTGCGATCGAGGTACCGAGCAGATACTCGCCTTCGTAGATGGCGTTGGCGCGGAACATCGGGTAGACGAAATCACGCGCGAACTCCTCGCGCAGATCGTCGATGAAGACTTCTTTCACGCCCAGCGCTTCGGCCTTCGGTCGCACGGCGTCGAGTTCCTCGCCCTGGCCGATATCGGCGGTGAACGTCACCACCTCGCAGCCGTAGGTATCCTGCAGCCATTTGAGGATGACCGAGGTATCGAGGCCACCGGAGTAAGCCAGCACTACTTTCTTGACGTCGCTCATGATCTTCGTCGTATCCCTTGTCCCGTGTCGCGCGCGTGAAGGCGCGCGTGAATAATCACTGCCGGCGCATTATACGCACCGCCCCGCCGGCTCGCCCACGGCCATCGCCCGGTACGGTGATGCGAAGCCGGCATACAGACGTGCCCGGCGGGTAACCGGCATGGGGCACAGCCAACCCCTCGTGTAGCATGGGGCATCGCCTCGCCGCGCCCCGTATCGACGGGCCAACGCGGGCACGGGCCGAATCCGACCGTTATTCCAAGAGTTGCATCGCGCGCGATGACAAATATCCATGACAGATACTGATACCCCGCAAGATGCACCGGCCGCGCTCGCCAACCGTTTTCGCGGCTTCCTGCCGGTGGTGATCGACGTGGAGACCGGCGGCTTCAACAGCGCTACCGACGCGCTGCTGGAAATCGCGGCCGTGACCGTGGATTTCGACGACACCGGGGATCTCGAAATCCGCGAGTCGATCGCCTATCACGTGAAACCGTTCGAAGGCGCCAACATGGAACCGGCGTCGCTGGAGGTCAACGGTATCGATCCCCACCACCCGCTGCGCCCGGCGATATCCGAACATGACGCGCTGTCGCGCATCTTCAAGATGGTTCGTGCCACGGTGAAAGACACCGGCTGCAAGCGCGCCGTGCTGGTCGGCCACAACGCACATTTCGATCTGGGCTTTCTCAATGCGGCCATTGCCCGCACCGGCATCAAGCGCAGCCCGTTTCACCCGTTCTCCTGCTTCGATACCGCCACCCTGGGCGGCGTGGCTTTCGGCCAGACCGTGCTTCGGCGCGCGGCTACCGCCGCCGGCATGGACTGGGACAACGACGCCGCGCATTCGGCCCGTTACGACACCGAACAGACCGCACGCCTGTTCTGCACCATCGTCAATCGTTTCCGGCCGGTCTACGAAGCGGTACCGCCTGAACCACAGAGTTAGGATCAGGGCACGTAGCCGCCTGGCGCGACGCCGACGGTCATCCAGCGGTCACCGGAACGTCATCGTTTCTCAATTTGAGCCGCCTAGCCTGCGCATGACTCACCTTCACGAGAGGTCATGCCATGGCTGTCGCCGCACGTGTTGTTCAAGCCGCCTCACCCGGTCGGATACCGCAGGTGCGACTCGCACGATCCGCAGCCGATATCCGCGCCAGTCTGCGCCTGCGTCATCGTGTTTTCGTGGACGAAATGGGCGCCGATATCGCCTGCGCCGATGCGATCGAGACGGATGACTTCGATCGCCACTGTCAGCATCTGCTGGTGATCGACCCAGTCGACGGCGAGCTGCTCGCCAGCACCCGTCTGCTGGACTGCGATACCGCGCAGCGTATCGGTGGTTTCTATTCGGAATCCGAATTCGACATGGCGCCGATACGCCATCAGCCCGGCCGCACACTCGAAATCGGACGCACCTGTGTGGCACCGCAATCACGCCAGGGGGCGGTCATCGCCGCGCTGTGGTCCGGCATCGGCGCGTTCGTTCGCAGCGGCCGATTCGAGCACCTGATCGGCTGTGCCAGCATCGATGCGCGCGATGGCAGCGCACGCGCGCATTTCCTGTACGCGCAGTTGGTGCAGACACAGTTGTCGCCGGTCGACTGCCGGGTAACGCCGAAGCGCGAGCTGCCACCGGCAGATACCGCAAAAGACGCGCAAGCGCCCGTATTCTCGCGCCCGCCGTTGCTCAAGGCCTACCTGCGGCTGGGCGCAACGGTGGGCGGTGCGCCCTGCTGGGACCCCGAATTCCGGGTCGCGGACTTGTTCATGCATCTGCAAGTCGCTAACTTGTGCCCGCGATATGCACGACACTTCCTTCACCGCCCCCGCCCGGCCGCTCATCGGCCGCCTGTCACTGTGCGTTAAAGCCGCGCGCCTGATCGGCCTGGTTCTGCTCGGCCTGATTCTGCTGCCGATCGTACCGCTTATCGGCACCCGCTCCTGGAAGCTGGTGCGCTGGTGGCATGGGCGCATGCTCCGGGTGCTCAACGTCACCCTGGAAATGGACGGCGCGCCATTGACCGGGCCGGCGCTGATCGTGGCCAATCACAGTTCGTGGCTGGATATCGTCGTGCTCGGCCATGCCTTCAATGCCTCGTTCGTCTCCAAGGCGGAGATCGGCGGCTGGCCGCTGGTCGGCGCGTTCGCGCGCGCGGCCGGGACATTGTTTCTCACCCGCGGCGCCGGCAAAACCGGCGAAACCTCCGAACAGATCCGCTCGGTGCTCGACGCCGGCCGCTCGGTGCTGTTCTTCCCGGAAGGCACCACGACCACCGATCCGCAGCCGCGTCGTTTCCACGCCCGGCTGTTCGCGGCGGCCATTGACGGCGGCTATCCGGTCATGCCGGTCGCGTTGCGCTATTGCGACGACACCACACCGCCCGACATGCACCACGCACTGGTGCCCTGGGTCGACGAGGCGCCGATCTGGCCGCATTTTCGCGATCTGTTCCGGGTTCACAACATACGCGCGCAGATTCGTATCTGTGCCGCCATCGACCCGCGCGGCTATGACCGTCGCAGTCTGGCGGAGGCCAGCTATAACGCGATCAGCCACCGCCAGATGATGGCGGCAGCCAAAGCCCGTCTACGGCGCGACACGAACAAGCGCTGACGCAATCGAGATCGCTGGCGCTCGCTGACACAGGCCCGACCGATCGCGGCCGCCAAACGGCAGGCACAGGCTTCATCACCCCGAAAGATGGCGTCGTCGGAATCAGGTCCGCCGCGCGCGCCGATTACCGAAGTCCCGGGAAGACTCAGCTGTCCTGTGCCAGAAGAGGTTTGAGCGCGCCGTCGGCAGGCTGGTTGCGAGCCGCGTAGTAATCCTGTCCGTCGGTGCCGTCGTAGCGGCGCTCGTTGATGAAACGCTTGATCACCGCCGCGCTTTCGTTGGCCCGCACCAGCAGAAACAGATGCCCGCCGCCACGCACGATATGCAGATAGGATTTGGGAATCAGCCAGTAGAGCAGACGAATATTGACCAACGGCATGACCGGATCATCGTCGCCGCCCATGATCAGCGTGGGACACCGCAGACGATAGAGCCGATGCACGCTGGTCCAGCCCACGCCCGCGAGCAATTGATTGACATAGCCGCGAGTCGATAAGCCGGCGGGATGGCGGCTCTGACGCTCGAGCAGGTCGGGACGCCGACGCATCAGCCCGCCGTAGAGCGCAGGCGCCAGATGCGCCAGGGTTTCATTCTTCTGATAACGGCGCGCCGTGGTCAGGCGCTTGAACACGTTGGAACGCGCGGGCAGCGCCAGCATCCCGGTCGAGGTCGCGGCCAGCACCAGCCGATTGGTACGCTCGGGAAAATCCAGGGCGAATTGCTGGGCCAGTGCCCCACCCCAGGAAACGCCGGCGACGTTCAACGGCTCGTCGTAGCCCAGACGGTCGAGCAGCTTCGCCGCCAACCGGGCCAGTGATCGAAAACGCCGCGGCAGTGCAAGCGCCGGCGACTCGCCCGCGCCCGGCATATCGAAGACGATGACTTCCACATCGTCGAGCGCGTTGATCAGGGGCAGCGTCATGTCCAGATTGGCGCCGATACCGTTGAACAGCAACATCGGCCGGCCGCGGCCACGTCGGGTCCCTACCCGCAGGCTGACGCCGTCCACGTCGACGAACTCGACGTGCATCTTGGTGCGCCGACGCAAGACACTCAGATTCGGCGGCACGGACCGCCGCGGCGCGCGTTTCTCCGCTGGCTCTGCGCTCACAGTACTCCCTCGAATCGTTCTCCCCGCCCGAGTATGCCGCAAAGCCAAAAACGCCGCTCTACTACTTTTGCCGCAACGCACCAACCCCATGGATACAGAGCATTAACACGCATCCTTAAAGCGTATTGTCCTGATCCGCGTCGGTGATCGCGACGCGCGCGTCGAGAAACGATTCCAGGACACGCACCACTTCGTCGGTCCGCTCCAGCACGAACCAGTGACCGCCGCCACGGATGATGGCCAGACGTGCCAGCGGCAGCAGCAGGGCCAGCACCCGCGCATTGACCATCGGCACGATATTGTCGTCATCGCCCGCCATGACCAGCGTCGGCACGTTCAGACGATGCAGCCACGGCAGACTGCTGTAGCCGGTCAACGCGTACAGCTGGCCGGCGTGACCGCGCCGCGTCGGTCGGATGGCACGACTCAAGCCGTTGGCGATAGCGTTGCATTCGTCATTGCGGCGCCCGCCGAACAGGATCCGCGCGTCCTGGGCGCTGGGGGCGGCGCGCACCAGTCCGCCCGAACGCGCCAGCCGCCACAGACTCGCCAGGCGACCGGGAAACATCAGCTGACCGCTGGAGGTCGCGGTGAGTACGAGACGGCGCACCCGATCACGATGGTCGCGTGCGAACTGCTGTGCCAGCAGCCCGCCCCAGCCAATGCCCATCACATCCACGCGCCGGGGCATGGACAACGCCTCGAGCAAGCTGGCCAGCAGACGCGACAGCGCGGGCATCCGCCGCATCGCGGCAGCGTCGGCGGAGCCGCCGATGCCGGGCAGATCGAAGCACAATGTGGGGCGTGCGAGCGCCACCACGAAATCGTCCAGCACATCGAGATTGGCGGCGAAATCGTTGCAGATGACCAGCGGTGTGCCCGGCCCGGGCGATACCGATACCCGCAGCGATTCGCCGTCGATGTCGACGGTCTCGAACACGCGTGTCTCAACGTTGCCGGACATAACGCCCCGGGGCGGCCTCGATCGGTTCATAGTCTTCATTGCCGTATACCGTCGGTGCCGGACGCTCATCGCCGCCGTGGCTCTGGCACCAGCGCACCCAGGCGGGCCACCACGAACCGCGCTGCTCGCGTGCGGCACGCCGCCAGGCCGCGGGGTCCAGCGAGTAGTCGTCGTTGACATAGAAACGCGCACCGTTATCCACGCCGGGATCGGGGCTGTCCTCTTCCGGGGGGCAAAGTATCGACTGCACATGCCCGGCCGAACCGAGCACGAAGCGCATGTTGGAACGAAACATCTGCATCGACCGATAACAGGCCTGCCAGGGCGTGATGTGGTCGCGCGCGCCCGCGACCACGAATACATCGTGTGCTATCGCGGCGATATCGATCGGGGTGCCGTCGATCTGCAGCCCGCCGCCGTGCCGCAATCGGTTGTGCCGGTAGATGCCGAGCAGATCGGCATGCAGGGCCGCCGGCAGACGCGTGGTGTCACTGTTCCAGTACAGCACGTCGAAGGCCGGCGGCTCGCGCCCGAGTACGTAGTTGTTGGTCACGAAGTGCCAGATGAGTTCGTTCGGGCGCAGCCAGGCGAAGGTGCGGGCCATGTCGGCGCCGTCGAGCACGCCGGCGAGACGCGAGCGTGCGAGCGCCGCCGCCACCGCGGTGTCGTCAGCGACCCGCGCAAGGCGCTTGGCGCGCGGTGAATCCAGCATGGTGACCAGCATCGAAAGACAGGCCACCTTGTCGCCCTCACCGTGCGCGACCAGGTAGGCGAGCGTGACCGCGGCGGTCAGGCCGCCGGCACAGGCGCCCAACAGCTTGACCGGAACCTCGCCGTTGATCTCGCGCACGACGTCGAGCGCCTTGCAGGTGGCGTGGACGTAGGTCGCCAGATCCCAGTCGCGCTTGCTCGCGGTGGGGTTGCGCCAGGAGATCGTGAACACCTGCTGACCGGCATCCAGCGCGTGGCGCACGAAACTCTTTTCGGACGACAGGTCGAGCACGTAGTACTTGTTGATCTGGGGCGGACACAGCAGCACCGGCTGCGAGTCGACCGTGGCCGTGCGCGGACTGTACTGAATCAGTTCGAAGACTTCGGTTCGAAAGACCACCGCCCCTTCGGTCGCCGCGATATTGCGTCCGATCTTGAAAGCCGAGCGATCGACCTGCTGCGGCAGACCGCGGTTGCTGCGCAGGTCCGTGAGCAGATGGCGTATCCCGGAAACGATCGAGCCGCCGTGTGTTCTTGCCGCCTGCTCGTAGAAACCCGGGTGGGTGAAAAACAGGTTGCTGGGCGCGCCGGCGGCCACCAGATGCTCGGCCACAAACAGCAGACGACGTCGCTGGTCGGCGCCGATGCGCAATGAGTGCACCAGTTCCAGCAAGGCACTGGACCAGGCCAGATAACCCTGCAACACCCGCCGGAATGCGGGGTTGTCCTGCCAGGCGGGGTCGGTGAAGCGGCGATCGTCCGGGGCCGCGCGCAGCGTCGAGCGGCCGATGGCGATACGGCCCAGTTCAAGGCTGAGCGCGGCCTGCGCCCTGGCCAGGGTCAGCGGATGCGACGCCAGCACGGTGAGCAATTCGCGCCCCGACACCAGCGCTTCGCCCCAGCGCGATCCCACGAAGGCATAGGCGCCGGTGAGATCGCGCAGCGAGCGCGGCGAAGCGGGGTCCGATACGTCCGGGGCCGGCGTTGCGATTGCGCTCATGGGGTGGGTCGGATCGTGGTATGAATTGTCATGGACTCACTATACCGGCGTTATCGACCGGTTTTTGCGCACTGCCGCACGCCAAGGCGTGCCACGATGGTTACAATGCCGCCAGAGGGTTTACAAGCGCAAATCACATCAGGCTTCGGCGATTCGAACACGGCTGCGGTCGTATTCGAGCGCGCATGCGGCGCGCCGATCTGTCCGCCGCCCCCCGGCCGGGGGCGGCGCATCCGTTCAGCGGGGGCGAACGGTACGGCATGGATTGACCAGGGAGATTAAATGCTCAACCGGATAAGCAATCGCTTCGATGCCGCCATCTGGCAACGCGATCTCGACACGATTCGGCGCCCCAGGCGTTGGGGCATCATCGCCGTGCGGCTCGGGCAGGTGCTATTTCGTGATATCCAGAGCGGCGAGATCACCATGCGCGCCATGGGGCTGGTCTACACCACCCTGCTGTCGCTGGTGCCGCTGCTGGCGCTGGCGTTCTCCATGCTCAAGGCTTTCGGCGTCAACAACGCCCTGCGGCCGGTACTGCACCGCTTTCTGGCACCGCTGGGGGCACAGGCCGACGAGATCATCGACAAGGTGGTCGGCTTCGTGGAGAACGTGCAGGTCGGTCTGCTCGGGGCCATCGGCGTTGTGCTGCTGATGTATTCGGTCATTTCGCTGATCCAGAAGGTCGAAAACGGCTGCAACTACATCTGGCAGGTGCGCAAGCCGCGCTCGCTGGGACGGCGCTTCACCGAATACCTGAGCGTGCTGATCGTCGGCCCGATCGTGATCCTGGCCGCCACCAGCATGACCGCGTCGCTGAGCAACAACACCGTCGTGGGATACCTGAGCACGATCGAGCCGTTCGGCGCCTCGCTGTACCTGATCGGCCGCTTGGTGCCCTATGTGCTCTACAGCATCGGTTTCACCTTCCTGTTCGCCTTCATGCCGAACACCAAGGTCAATATCCTGCCGGCCATCGGCGGCGGGGTCTTCGCCGGCGTTCTCTGGCAGACCGCCAGCCTCGGCTTTGCCGTGTTCGCCTCCAATGCCGGTAATGTCAACGCGGTATATTCGAGCTTCGCCATCCTCATCCTGCTGCTGATCTGGCTGTACGTGTCCTGGCTGATCATGCTCACCGGCTGCCGGGTCGCGTTTCTGCTTCAGCACGGCGAGCAGCTCACTCGCGCGCCTTATCCACCGCGCCTGGGCGCATATCAGCGCGAGGAGATCGCACTGCTCATGATGAGCCTGATCGGCTACAACTTCATGCAGGGCAATACGCCGTGGCAGGTGGCACGCCTGGCACGCTACATCGGCGCCGCCCCCGATCATGTCTACGACATCGTCGACCAGTTGGTCGAGGCCAATATCCTGATCGAGAGCGGTGACACCACGGTTACCCTGCTGCCGCGTCAGGACATCGAATGCCTCAAGGTCAATGACATACTAGACGCAGTACGGCGGGGCGATCCGACGTCCGCGCCGAACACGCGCGACGACGCGCCGCACCGGGAAGTCATGGCGTGGATCGCACGCAAGGAAAAGGCACGGCACGACACGTTCGGGGACTTGTCGCTGCGCGGGCTCGTATCGGCCAGCATGCGTGAAAAAGAACGGGCCGGCGCGGGGCCGTTCCAGGCAACCGGGTGATGAAAATCGTATAGCCGCTATTCAGGGTGAATGGTTCAAAGGGGGCGACAGATGCACAAGAACTGGTTCGAAAATTATCCGATCGGCGTACGCCATACCATCGATACCGCGGCGTTCGAGTCGGTCGCGTCGATCATCGAGGACAGCTGCGCCGATCATGCACAGCGCACGGCCTACTCCAGCATGGATACGGCGCTGACGTTCGCCGACGTCGAGCAGCATTCGAAAGCGTTTGCCGCCTATCTGCAGCAGTCACTGCAGATGCGTCGCGGCGAACGTCTGGCGATCATGATGCCGAACTGTCTTCAGTACGTGATCGCACTGTTCGGCGCTCTGCGGGCCGGGCTCGTGGTGGTCAACATCAACCCGCTTTATACCGCGCGTGAGCTCGAGCATCAGCTTGTCGACGCCGACGTCAAGACGCTCCTGGTGATGGAGAACTTCGCCGCGACCCTGGAGAAGATCTACGACAGCGTGCCGGTGGAGACAGTGATCACGACCCAGCTGGGCGACATGCTGTCGCTGCCCAGGCGTCTGCTCACCAATTTCGTGGTCAAGAAGGTCAAGAAACTGGTGCCCGACTGGAATCTGCCGGGGGCGCTGGATTTCCCCAGCGCGCTGGCCGAGGGCCGGAGACTGACCTTCGAGCCGGTGAAAATCGGCCCCGACGATCTTGCCTTCCTGCAATACACCGGCGGCACCACCGGCCCCGCCAAGGGCGCGATGCTGTCGCACGGCAACGTGGTGGCCAACGTGCTGCAATGCCAGGAATGGTTCAAGCCGGAGATGAGCGATACCGGCGAACTCGTGATCACGGCACTGCCGATGTATCACATCTTCGCGCTGACGGTGAACACGCTGGTCTATTTTTCGGTGGGCGCCCACAACGTATTGATCACCAATCCCCGCGACATGCCCGGCTTCGTGAAAACCCTGGGCAAATATCCATTTTCGGCGATTACCGGCGTCAACACGCTCTACAACGGCCTACTCAACACGCCCGGCTTCGCGGAACTGGATTTTTCCCAGCTCAAGTTCTCGATGTCGGGCGGCATGGCGACCCAGCAGGCCGTCGCGGAGCGCTGGTTCGAGGTCACCGGCCATCCGATCATCGAGGGCTACGGCTTGTCGGAGACCGCGCCCGTGGTCAGCTGCAACCCGCTCAACAGCCGCATGTTCAATCATTCGATCGGCATGCCGGTGCCCTCGACCGAGGTGGATATTCGCAACGACGACGGCGACAGCCTGGCGATCGGCGAACCCGGCGAACTGTGCGTGCGCGGCCCGCAGGTGACGAGCGGCTACTGGCGCCAGGACAAGGTCAACGTCGAGGCATTCACCGAGGACGGCTTCTTTCGCACCGGCGATATTGCGCGTCAGGACGAGTCCGGCCTGTTCTATATCGTCGATCGCAAGAAGGACATGATCCTCGTATCGGGCTTCAACGTGTACCCGAACGAGATCGAGGATGTCGTGGCGGGACATGAAGGCGTGCTGGAAGCCGCGGCCGTCGGCGTGCCGGACGAGAAATCGGGCGAAGCGGTGAAGCTGTTCGTGGTCAAGAAAGACAGCGAACTGAAACTCGACGAGGTGCGCCGCTACTGCCGCGACCATCTCACCGGTTACAAGGTACCCAAGCATTACGAATTCATCGCCGAGGTGCCCAAGTCCAATGTTGGCAAGATCCTGCGCAAGGAACTGCGTTGATCGAACGCTAAAAACCGGGAACATGCCGGGATATGGCCCGTCGTTGCCGGGATGCCCCGACTGATATACTCAACGCAAATGATGCCGGCATCGATGCTATGCCGGTCATATGGTTACAAGAGGAGCGATCGTGAACAAAACCTGGCTGGATCACTACCCCGAGGGCGTCGCCAAAGAGATCGATGTCGATCCCAAGCGCACGATCGTCGATATTTTCGACGACAGTATTCGTAGTTTCGGCAAGAATCCCGCGTTCAGCAACATGGACTGCGAACTCAGCTACGACATGCTGGACGCGCAGAGCCGGGATTTCGCCGCCTACCTGCAGAATGATCTGGGCTTTGCCAAGGGCGATCGCGTCGCCATCATGATGCCCAATCTGTTGCAGTACCCGATCGCGCTGTTCGGTATCCTGCGTGCCGGCATGGTGGTGGTGAACGTCAACCCGCTCTATACCGCGCGCGAACTCGAGCATCAGCTCTCCGATGCCGGCGTACGCGGGATCGTGATCGTGGAAAACTTCGCCGCTACGCTCGAGCAGGTGATCGACAAGGTCGCCCTGGAAGCCGTCATCACCACCCAGATCGGCGATCGCCTGCCGCTGCTCAAACGCACGCTCGTGAATACCGTGGTCAAGCACGTCAAGCGCATGGTGCCGGACTTCAAGCTGCCCGGCGCCGTTCGTTTCAACGATGTCCTGAGCAAGGGCGCGAAGCAACAGCTCAAGCCGGTGGATCTGTCCGGCGACGATATCGCTTTCCTGCAGTACACCGGCGGCACCACCGGGCTGGCCAAGGGGGCGATGCTGCTGCATCGCAATCTGGTCGCCAATATCGCCCAGGCCAGTACCTGGCTGGAACCGTGGACCGAGCGTGGCAAGGAGCTGATCATCACGCCCCTGCCGCTTTATCACGTGTTTGCGCTGACAGCGAACTGCATGGTGTTCATGCAACTGGGCGGCAAGAACGTGCTGATCACGAACCCGCGCGATATTCCGGCACTGGTCAAGGAATTCGACAAGCACAAACCCACGGCCTTCACCGGCGTGAATACGCTGTTCAACGCCATGGTCAACGACGAGAATTTCAGCAAGCTGGATTTCTCTCGCCTCAAGTTGACCCTGGGCGGCGGCGCCGCTGTCCAGAAAGCGGTGGCGGAGAAATGGAAGAAAGCGACCGGCGTACCGCTGATCGAGGCCTATGGCCTGACCGAAACTTCGCCCGCCGCCTGTATCAACCCGCTGTCGTTGCAGGACTATAACGGTTCCATCGGCCTGCCGATTCCGTCGACGGATGTCTCGATTCGTGACGACGAAGGCAACGAATTGCCTGCCGGAGAAGCCGGCGAACTGTGCGTGCACGGCCCGCAGGTGATGGCCGGCTACTGGAACAAGCCCGAGGAGAACGAAAAGACCTTCTTCGAGGGGCACTGGCTGCGTACCGGCGACGTCGCCAAGATGGACGACAAGGGTTTCTTCCATATCGTCGATCGCAAGAAGGACATGATTCTGGTGTCCGGCTTCAACGTCTATCCCAACGAGATCGAGGACGTGGTCGCCGAGCATCCCAAGGTTCTGGAAGCGGCCTGCGTGGGCGTGGACGACGAAAAATCGGGCGAAGTGGTCAAGATATTCGTGGTCAAGAAGGACAACAGCCTCACCGAAAAAGAACTCATCGAGTTCTGTCGCACGCAGTTGACCGGCTACAAGGTGCCCAAGGAGGTGGCCTTCATCGACGAACTGCCGAAATCGAACGTCGGCAAGATCCTGCGCAAGGATCTGCGCGACAAATAAAACGACGCCAGGCCAGCCCGGGGCCGCCCGCGCTCTGCGCCGGCGGCCTTTTTCATGCCCGTAATACCAGCAACGGACTAGGGCGTGTTGCCGTTTGGCGCGGCCCCGCGTTGCACCCCAAAATCGGGCCAGACAAGGCGCGGGGTGCCGACCCTAGTCATTCTAGGGTCAAACCGCGCAACGCCGTATGGACCGATTTTGGGCCGCAACCCTTCGGGACAGCGTCCATTTTCCTGCAGTACGGCGTTACAGCACGCTCATGTAGCCCGGCTACACGACGCGCACTGCGCCTTGTCTTGCAAAAAAATGGCCGCTGGCGCGGCGTCGGGCCAAACGGCAACACGCCCTAATACCCCAGTGCGAACGCGCTGTAGCCGACCATCAACGCCGGCACGGCCGAGTACAGCGTCGCCAGCAGCGCGGCGCGGGGCGTGAGTGCCAGCGCGGGAAACAGGGCATCGCCGTCGTTGCTGATCGCGTTGGCCAGCAGCGTGGACATCGGCACCACCCCGCTCAGATAGAGCGTCGCCAACAGAATCTGCGGCCCGCAGCCGGGTATGAAACCCACCAGCACGCCCATCAGCGGCATCAACGGAGCCGCAATATTGAACCAGGCGCTGGGATCGGTGCCGGTAAACGCGATACTGAGTTCGAACAACAGAAAAGCGACGATGACCCACACGGTCACGAAGTTGGTATCCGGGCTCGCGCGCGTGGCCAGCGCCAGCAGACCGTGCCCCTGTACCGGCCGTTCCACCGCCATCCCGTGACCCGGATTGGCCAGCGCCGACGACCGTTCCTGCATCAACCCCGCCGGCGCGGTGCCGCCAACGCGTGCTGCCCACATCAGCAGGGCGAGCATGGCGCCGGCAAACCCCAGCCACGTCGCCGGCTCGTATTCGGACAGGGGGCCGAACCAGGCGTTGGGATCCTGCTGAAATGCGATCGCCACGGCCAAAGGCATTCCGGCGGCCCACAGCGCGAACCAGCCTCGATCGAGCCACGGTCGTGATTCCACCCGACCCCGCGCGGACGGAGCGGCAGCACCGTCGGCCCTCGCCTCGGGCCGCATGTAGCCCGGGCCATGAATGGCATCCACGGCCCAGCCACCCAGAACCGCACAGACCAGGCTCACACCGAGCACCACCCCTGCGGTTCCCGGCGCGGCCGCGATCAGCAGGAACGCGGCATCGCCCATGGTCGCGATCAGAACCGCGACGAGGGCCCCGAACCCGATCCGTCCATTCACGAACTGCGTAACCACGACGATTGCGCCCCCACAGCCCGGCAACAAACCGAGGCCGGCGGCCAGCGGTACTTGCGCCCGGCCGGCGTTGGCGAGCCGACTTTCGAGGTCGACCGAAAACCGGTTCTCGATGCCGTAGAGCAGCATCAGGGTCGCGGCGACGAATACGCTGACCTGGAGATACGCCTCGGCGAGCGTGTCGCGTACGAGAACACCGGTCTCGGTGCCGCTGAGTACCGACAGGGTGATCAGCACAGGCAGGCTCCAGCGCCAGCTTCCACGAGCAAACACGGCCGGCCATCTTGTGCCGGTTGCGTATATCGCCCTCTGCGCCATTTCTTTCATCTGCGTCCTATATTAAGCCTAGGCTGACTTATAGAGCGAACGCTATCCGAAACCATGCCACCTGGCAAGCACTTCCAATCAGAAACCTGCGGCAGCGAACCCGGCATCTAATACAACGGCGCTCCGCGGACAGTTGCGGCGCAATGCGTCAGGCTGAAATCAGATACAGGCACAACGAAAGCGTGATCAGCGAGCCCAGGGTCGACAACAGAATCGTGCTCGACACTACCGAGGCCTCACGACCATAGAACTCGGCGAGCATGTACGGCCCGGTGCCGGTCGGCAAGGCGGCCAGCAGCAACGCGGCCTGGGCCCAGAACAGGGGCAGGTCGAAGACATAAACCGCCAGAATCCAGGCCAGCGCGGGCTGCACGATAAGCTTGAGTGTCACCAGCGCCGGCGCGCCGCTACTCTTTTCGCGCCTGGATTGAGCCAGGAAGGCGCCGAGCGAGACCAGCGCGCAGGGCGTGGTCGCCAGCCCCATCAGATGCAGGAATTTCGCGGCCGGCTCGAACAGCGTCAGACCACTCGCTGCCCACAGACCGCCCAGCACCGGCGCCACCACCAGCGGATTCCTGGCCAGCGCGAATACCACCTTGATCACGGCGCGGTGCAGTGTCCGTTCGGTCTGCAGACCCACCTCGACACAGACCACGGCAATCGCGAACAGCACGCATACGACCACCAGCGTGGCGATCAACGCCGGCACCAGCCCATCGTCCCCCAATACCAGCACGCATAGCGGAATGCCGATATAACCCGTGTTGGCATAGGCCGCGCCCAGGGCGTCGATACTCGCGTCGGCGAGATGGCGTGGGCCGCGCAGCCGATAGAGCAGCGTGGCACCGAACACCGCCATGGTCGAGATGACCGAGACGGCAACGAAACCCGGATGCCAGATCTGCGTCCAGCTCGCGGTGGCCGTGGATTCGAACAACAGCGCCGGCAGGCACAGCCAGACCACGAAACGGTTGAGTTCGGAGGCCGCGGTGTCGCCCAGGCGATGGGTGCGGCGGCACAGATAGCCGGCCAGAATCAGCCCGAAGATGGGCAACAGAACATTGGTGACGGAGGCCATGACGGCGCGCAACCTGTCGACGGGTACAAGGCGCAGCAGACTACGGCTGGCAATCGATACCGTCTAATGCTATTTACTATCGCGATTGATACCGAAAACACATCGTTTATGGATTTTCGCCAGCTGCGCTATTTCGCGGTTCTCGCCGAGACACTCAACTTCGGCGCCGCCGCGCGTCGACTGCATATCACCCAGCCGCCGTTGAGCCGGCAGATCGCGGCACTGGAATCACGGCTGGGTGTCGCCCTGTTCACCCGCACGTCCCGCTCGGTCGCGCTGACTGCCGCGGGCGTCGATTATCACGCCCACGTGCTGCGTCTGCTGGATGACGTCGACCGCGCCGAGCGCTCGGCACGGGCCACGGCGCATGGCCATCACGGCGAACTCAGCGTCGGGTTCACCATGTACGCGGCATGGAATCTGCTGCCGAAGCTGATCCGCGCATTCACCGATCAGCGCCCACAGATCTCGATTCGTCTGGAGGAGACGCTGCCAGGACATCTCGACGAGGCACTGGCATCGGCGCGCGCCGACGTCGGTATCGGCTTTCCGTCCCAGCTCCGGCGGACGCTACGCTATCGAAGCCTGTTCCGGGAGCCGCTATGCGCGGTGTTGCCAAGCACACACCGGCTGGCCGAACAACCGCTGATTGCGGTGGATGAGCTCGCCCAGGAGCCGTTCGTCACCTTCCCGCGCACCACCGCGCCGGCGCTCTACGAGGCGCTTTCAAGCTGTTGCGCGCGCCACGGTTTCGAACCGACCATCCGCCTGGAAACCCATCTGCAGCAGACCATCGTCAATCTGGTCGCGGCCGGGCTGGGGGTGTCGCTGGTACCCGAATCCATGCGCCGCATGCAGTTGCCGGGCGCGGTGTTTCATCCGATCCGGGACGCGCCCCTGATCGAACAGGGGATTTACTGGAGCGCGCATAACCACAATCCGTGTCTCGCGCCTTTTCTGGAGTGTTCGCGTGCCTTGAGCACGACGGGCGAGACCATGTGACAGCCAAGCCGACGCACAGGCTGGTCAGCCCATCGCGTCCTCGAGGATCATCTCGGCGCCCTTCTCGGCGATCGCCGTTGTCGGGGCATTGGTGTTGCCGCCGACCAGGGTCGGCATGATCGACGCGTCGACCACGCGCAGGCCCTGCATGCCGTGCACGCGCAGACGGTCGTCGACCACGGCCTGATCGTCATGGCCCATCTTGCATGTGCCCACCGGGTGATAGATCGTCTCCGCGCGCGCACGAATGAAGCGCTGGATGGCGGCATCGTCCTGCACGTCTTCGCCGGGCTCCATCTCGCGCTCGCGATGCGCGGCCAGCGGCTCGGCGCCCATGATACGACGGCCGATCTTGACCGCCCGAACCAGTTGCGCCATGTCCTCCGGCGCCGACAGATAATTCGGGTCGATGAACGCGTCGGCCATCGGATCAGCGCTTCGCAGCCCGACAAAGCCACGGGATTTCGGCCGCAGGTCGCAGATGCGCAGCGTATAGCCGTGATGCTTGATGGTGTTCCACAGATTATGGCCGTGATCCTGCTCGATCGTGGCGATGAAATGCAGCTGCATGTCGGCCAGTTCGGGGGCTTCGTCGTTGGCCACGAAACCGCCGGATTCGGCGACGTTGCTGGTCAGCTGTCCACGGCCGTGGACGAAATAGTCCCAGACGGCCTTCGGGGCGTCGATGAGCAGGAACTTCGGCCCCAGACGCAGGCTGAGCTTTGTCTTCTCGATATCGATGATGCTGACATCGAGATGATCCTGCAGGTTCTTGCCCACGCCTTCGAGCGCATGCAGGACCGGAATACTGTGGGCGTCCAGCTCGGACTGCGGCCCGATGCCCGAGAGCATGAGCAGCTGCGGGGAGTTGATCGCCCCGCCGCACAGCAGCACCTCGCGTTTCGCCGCCACGGCATGGCCGCCGCCGAACCAGCCTTTCTTGTAGGTGACGCCGGTCGCGCGCTTGCCTTCCAGCAGAATCCGCTTGGCACGCGCGCGCGTGATCACGGTGAGGTTCTTGCGATCCGCCACGGGATGCAGAAACGCGTCCGCGTTGCTGCAGCGGCGACCGTTGTCCTGAGCCACGTTATAGAGCCCGAAGCCCTGCTCGGTGGCGCCGCCGAAGTCGTCGTTGCGCTCGTAGCCACAGGCGACCGCCGCGTCCACGAACTTGCGGCTGAGCGGATTGACGTGGCGAAGATTGCTCACCGCATAGCTGCCGCTCTGGCCGTGATACTCGTTCTCGCCGTTCTCGAAGCGTTCGGACTTGCGAAAATACCCAAGCATCTCGCGATAGCCCCAGCCGCGATTGCCGAGTTCCGCCCAGTGGTCGTAGTCCCAGGCGTTGCCGCGCGTATAGCACTGCGCGTTGATGGCGCTGGAACCGCCCAGCGTCTTGCCGCGCGGCCAGAACATCTGCCGATTGTCGAGATGCTTCTGTGGCGCGGTGTAATACGCCCAGTTGAACATCTTCGACCACATCAGGCCGATGATGCCGATCGGGATATGGATCAACGGATTCCAGTCGCCCGGCCCCGCCTCCAGCATGCAGACGGATACATTCGGGTCCGCGCTCAGACGGTTCGCCAGCACGCAACCGGCCGAGCCACCGCCGACAATCACGTAATCGAACGTTTTCTGCTGTGCGGACATCCTGACCCCTCGTGCCGAAAATAGTTATTTTCGCATACGCGGCCATGCCGTGTCGGGTAATCAGCGTTTTTGAATCAGCGGCGAAAGAATACGTCGACGATCAGCGCGGCCTCGCGTTGCATCTCACGATCTTGACACATATGGCGCGTCATCTGGCCGTCGGAATTCCAGAGCGAGGCATCCTGCGCCGTATGCCCCGCGATCGCTTTTTAAAGGGCGCCGCGCCCCAATCGGACCACGGCGCTCTCATCCCGGACTCCAGCTAGTGGCGAGAGTCGGGCAGCGTGATATTGAGCTCGAGCACCTCGAGATCGCCCTCACGCTCGATTTCCATCTGTACCGCCTCTTCTCCGACCTCGACATACTTGCGCAGCACCGCGAGCAGATCCCGCTGCAGCTGCGGGAAGTACGCCGGATGATTGCCACCGCCGGTACGACGATGCGCGACAACGACCTGCAGTCGCTCCTTGGCCATCTGCGCCGAGCCTTTTTTCTCGGCGCGAAAAACATCGAGCCAACCCATGGTTTACCTCCCCATCAAACGATCGAGGAAGCCTTTCTTGGCTTCGGTGAAACGCATCGGGCGGTTCTCACCGAGAAAACGCGCCACCATGTCCAGATAGGCCTGTCCGGCATCGGCATTGTCTTCGAGCGCCACCGGCACACCCGAGTTCGAGGCATTGAGCACGGTTTCGGATTCCGGGATCACGCCCAGCAGCGGGATACCGAGAATATCGTTGACGTCGACCAGCGAGAGCATTTCGCCCTTGCCCACGCGGCTGGGCGCATAGCGGGTGACCACCAGATGCTCCTTGACCGGCTCTTCGCCCTTCTCGGCGCGACGTGTCTTGGACGACAGCATGCCGAGCACGCGATCGGAATCGCGTACCGAAGAGACTTCCGGATTGGTGACCACCAGCGCTTCGTCGGCGAAATACATCGCCATGATGGCCCCGGTTTCGATGCCGGCCGGCGAATCACAGACGATATAGTCGAACTCCTCGGCCAGCTTGTTGAGCGTGCGTTCCACGCCTTCCAGCACCAGCGCGTCCTTGTCGCGGGTCTGGGACGCCGCGAGGATATAGAGATTCTCGACCCGCTTGTCGCGGATCATGGCCTGCTTGAGGTTGGCCTCGCCCTGGATCACGTTGATGAAGTCGAACACAACCCGGCGTTCGCACCCCATGATCAGATCGAGATTACGCAAGCCCACGTCAAAGTCGATGACGATGGTCTTGTGACCCCGCATGGCCAGGCCGGTCGCAAAGGATGCGGCAGTCGTGGTCTTGCCGACCCCGCCTTTACCGGACGTGACGACGATCGTTTTTGCCACTCGCTACTCCTGCAATTCTATGGTCAAGTTGTCATGCTCCAGAGATACCTGAACGGCCCTGGAACGTACGCCCTCGTCTATGGCATCGGCGACCTTGTAACAGCCGGCGATGGCGACCAGATCCGGCTCGAAGCGGCGGCAGAAGATACGCGCCTGCGTGTCTCCGCTCGCGCCGGCCAGTGCGCGCCCACGCAGCGCACCGTAAATATGGATATGCCCGTCGGCCAATATTTCCGCACCTTCGCTGACCGAGCTTGCGATGACAAGATCGCCGCCACGCGCATAGATCTGCTGGCCGGAGCGCACCGGCCGCGTCACAAGGCGTGTGGGTGTTTTCGCGGATTCCGGTGCATCGTTGTCCCGGGCCGGTGGCGGGCTGTCTTTAGGCTCCGGCGCGGATTTGCGCGCGCGCTCGGCACCGTTGCTGCCACGGGTGGGCGAGGCAATAACGCTCAGGCCTGCATCCGCGGCGGCAGCCGCCACCTGCTCGTTCGGGTCGAGCACGCCGACCAGCATCAGCCCGGCATCGCGCACGATGTTCCCCAGGGCGGCCAGATCGGGGAGCGCGTCCGGCAGCGACAGCAGCACCGGCATGCGTGAGAAGAAACCGGGCGTGCGTTTCAACTGGTCGTCGATCTGCTTGGCGATGCGGTCGCTGTCGGTTTCGCGAACCTCGAGCACCGTAATCGTCATCATCCGACCCTTGAACACGACGCCGGCAGCCGCCGCGGTAGTTGTACCCGCCATGTGCTAAGTCACGTTCAAAACAATGCGGGATTCTAGCATGCTCATGGTCTGCGTCTTGCATAGAAAATAGCGGTACTCTATCCCTCACACGATTGCTTGAACCTATCCCATGAATGACTTCTGGCAGGGTTATCGCAGCCCCGGCTTCTTTGATGAGCTGTTCGACGACGGCGGGTCGCCCCGAGCATCGGCGCGTGGCCTGATTCGCCAGCTGGGGGAATTCGGCGGCCCCGAACTGAGCAACCGGCGTACCGCGGCCGATCTGTCGATCAAAGCCATGGGCATCACCTTCACGGTGTACTCCGATGCCGGCATGATCGACCGCGCCTGGCCCTTCGACGTGCTGCCCCGCACAATCGGCGAGACCGAATGGCAGCGGGTACGCGACGGCCTGCTGCAGCGGGTCACCGCGCTCAACATGTTCATTGCCGATCTCTACGGCGAGCAGAAGATCATCGCCGACGGCGTATTTCCGCGCGAAGTGCTCGAGCACTCGGTGAACTTCCGCCCGGAATGTGTGGGCATCCGGCCGCCGGGCGATATCTGGGCGCATATCTGCGGCTCGGATCTGGTCCGCGACGGCCAGGGCGACTTCTACGTGCTGGAGGACAACCTGCGCGTGCCCTCCGGCGTGTCCTACATGGTCGAGAACCGGCTGGTTTCGAAACGGGTGTTTCCGGAACTGTTCGAACGCCATACGATCCTGCCCGTGGACGACTACGCCAGCGAGCTGCTCGATGCGCTGAATGCGTTGTCGCCGCGCAAGGATGTGACCCCGAACGTCGCAGTACTCACGCCCGGCGTCTACAACTCGGCGTTCTTCGAGCACGTCTGGCTCGCCGGCCAGATGGGCGCGGAACTGGTACAGGGCAGCGACCTGTATGTGGATCGTGATGACTGTGTCTACTCGCACACCATCTTCGGGCCACAGCGGGTGGACGTCATCTACCGGCGCGTCGACGATGCCTTCATCGACCCCGAAGCCTTTCGCCCCGACTCCATGCTCGGCACGAAAGGGCTGATGCGGGCCTGGCGCGCGGGCAACGTCGCCATCGCCAACGCACCGGGGGCCGGCGTGGCCGACGACAAGGTCGTCTACGCCTACGTGCCCGAGATGATCCGCTACTACCTGGATGAAGACATCAAGTTGCCGAATGTGCCGACCTTTCTGTGCATGGATCCCAAGCAACGCGCACATGTGCTGGCGAACCTGGACAAGCTCGTGGTCAAGCCCGCCAACGAATCCGGCGGCTACGGCATGCTCATCGGCCCGCGCGCGACCGACGCCGAGCGCGCCCAGTTCGCCGACCTGATCAAGCGCAATCCGCGTAACTACATCGCCCAGCCCACGCTGGCGCTGTCCACCTCCCCCACCCTGATCGACGGCTGCGCCGCGCCCCGCCACGTGGACCTGCGGCCTTTCATCGTCTCGCGCCCCGACGGCGGCGGTTTCGTGACCATGGGCGGGCTCACGCGGGTGGCGCTGCGCGAAGGCTCGCTGGTGGTGAACAGCTCCCAGGGCGGCGGCAGCAAGGACACCTGGATCGTCCAGGACGAGGAGCACTGACCGTGTTGTCACGACTTGCACAGAATCTGTTCTGGGTCGGGCGCTATCTGGAACGTGCCGAATCCAGCGCGCGCCTGATCAATGCCACCACCCTGCTGCTGCTGGATCTGCCCCGGCAGACCGAGTTCGACTGGCGCGCGCTGGTCGAAATCGTCGGCGCCGACGATCTGTTCGCCGAGCGCTATCCGGACGGCAGCGAAACCTGTGTGATGCGCTTTCTCACGAGCGATCGCGCCCATCCCGGCTCGATCGCCAGTTCGGTGGCCTCCGCGCGCGAGAATCTGCGCAGCGCCCGCGACCTCATTCCGCGCGAGGTGTGGGAGGAGATCAACGGCCTGCATCTGTTCATGGCCGACGAGGGCCAGCAGATCGAGCGCCGGCTCGCGCGCAGTCGGGTGATGGATCGCGTGGTTCATACCGCGCGCCTGACCTGGGGCCAGATCGAATCGGGCATGAGTCGGGACGCCGCCTACGACATGCTCACTCTGGGCATGTCGATCGAGCGCGCCGACATGACCACACGCGTGATCGACGTGCGCAGCAGCGACCTGCTCACCGACGAAACCGGCGACCTGCTCCCTTACCAGAATGTGCAATGGATCAGCGTGCTCAAGTCACTGAGCGCCTTCCAGATGTACCGGCGGCACGTGCGCACACGAGTCACCGGCCCCGGCGTGGTGCGTTTTCTGCTCTCCGACGTCGCCTTTCCCCGGTCGACGCGTTTCTGTCTGCACCAAGCGGGTGCACGGCTGGCACGACTGCCCAATTCAAGCCCCTGCACCGCACAACTGAATATCGCCCTGGATGTACTCTCCAACGCGGATTTCAGCCGTCTCAGCGGTCATCGTCTGAGCGAGTTTCTCGACCGTATGCAGATCGAGTTGAACCGCTTCAACGACGTGATTCAGAGCCGATACTTTCAGCACTAGGCTCAGAGTAATTCAGCCGGCGCACCGCGCGGGGCGCCATTTCACAGGTCACCGCGACCGGACATATTCGATGCTCGACTTCTATTGCCAGTGCGGCAATTCGATATTCTTCAACAACACCCGCTGTCTGCGCTGCGAACGCCGTCTGGGCTTCCTGCCCG
This sequence comes from Salinisphaera aquimarina, assembly GCF_042643355.1. Taxonomy (NCBI): domain Bacteria; kingdom Pseudomonadati; phylum Pseudomonadota; class Gammaproteobacteria; order Salinisphaerales; family Salinisphaeraceae; genus Salinisphaera; species Salinisphaera aquimarina. The sequence goes on along the minus strand of NZ_JBHRSS010000001.1, from coordinate 528,677 downwards.
AAGCCCGGCGACTGACCTCGCTGGAACCGCTCGGTGATGGCCGCTGGCAGGTACCGCCGGCCGGCAGCGTGCTCGGTCGTATCTACCGGCTGTGCACCAACTACAGCGATCACAATGTCTGCAACTGGCTGGTGCCGGAAGAGTCCCCGCACTGCCTGTGCCCGTCCTGTCGGCTCACGCGCACGATTCCCGATCTCACCGAGCCCCGTCACCACGCGCTCTGGGCCAAGCTCGAGGCGTCCAAGCGGCATCTGGTCTACAACCTAATGCAGCTGGGTCTGCCGATCATCGGCCGCGACCAGGATCCCGACAACGGCCTGGCCTTCGATTTTCTTGCCGACCGGGACGCCAATACCGAATTCACCGAACGGCTCGCCGGCCAGGCCCAGATCAATACCGGCCATGCCAACGGCCTGATCACCATCAATATCGCGGAAGCCGACGATGTCGCCCGGGCGCGCATGCGCGAACAGATGGGCGAGCACTACCGCACCCTGCTGGGTCATTTCCGGCACGAGATCGGGCACTACTACTGGGCCCGGCTGATCGACAATACGCCGAGGATCGACGAATACCGCGCCCTGTTCGGCGATGAACGCGCCGACTACGGTGCCGCACTCCAGCAGCACTATAGCCAGGGCGCGCCCGCGGACTGGCAGGCGCACTTCGTGACCCCCTATGCTTCGTCCCATCCTTGGGAGGACTGGGCCGAATCATGGGCGCACTATCTGCACATCCGCGACACGCTGGAAACCGCGACCGAGTACCAACTGGTGGCCGCGCCGCCGTGGCAGCGCGACAGCAGCGACTTCGATGCACTCAGTCACCGCTGGACCCATCTGGCGATCGGCATGAACGCGGTCAATCGCAGCATGGGTCTGCCGGATGCCTATCCATTCGTGCTGCCGGCGCGCGCCTACGAAAAACTCGGCTTCATCCATCGCGTGGTCGACGGCTACGAGAATCCGGCGCGCTGATCGCATCGATCGAGCCGACTCGCCCCGGGCAGGCACTTTGACGGCGCGCGCCCGCGGCATCGCCCTGACCGCGGCCGGGGTACTCGTGCTCAGTCCGGATTCGATCCTGATTCGTCTGCTCGGCGCCGATCTGGCGACCACCCTGTTCTGGCGTGGACTGGCCATGGGCGTGGGCCTGTTCGCTTATATCGTGATTCGCGACCGCGGCACCACCGCAATGCTCCGACAGCTGCGGCGTCCGCAGGGTTGGGGGCTGGGTGTGCTGTTCGCGCTCAGCAATATCCTGTTCGTCACCGCGCTCGCGAACACCTCGGTCGCCGACACCCTGGGGTGTCTGGCCACGGCGTCCATCTTTGCCGCACTGCTGAGCACCGTGTTTCTGCGCGAACGCGCGCCGCTGCGGGTCTGGGTGGTGTCGGCGGTGATCGCACTCGGTCTGTTCCTGATCGCCGTGGGCGGTGCCGGCAGCGGCTTCGGGCGCCTGATCGGAGTCGCCACGGCGGCTGTGTTCGGCGCCACATTCGTGGTCATGCGAGCCACCGGCGACGGCGACACCCTGCCGGGACTGGCGCTGGGCGGCGCCTTGATCGCGCTGGCATCCGCATGGCCGGCATCGCCGCTGTCGCTCGACACGACGGGGCTCGGCGCCCTGGCGGCCATGGCCGTGGTGCTGCCGCTCGCCTTCGGCCTGATCGGCCGCGGTCCGCGCTATCTGCCGGCGCCGGAAGTCAGCCTGCTGATGCTCCTGGAGACCGTGTTCGGCACGCTCTGGGCATGGCTGTGGCTGGCTGAAGCGCCCACTGCGACCACCCTGCTCGCCATTGCCATCATCCTGGGCGCGCTGGCGGCGTTCTATGCCCGCCAGGCCCAGGTGAACCGACTTCGAAGCGTACCGGCATGACCCTTCTCGAACACGTCACCTTTCGTCAACTCGGCGCACTTCGCTATGCCGTGCGCGAAGCCGGGCCGGCCGACGGCACGCCCATCGTACTGCTGCACGGACTGCTCGATACCGGGGCCAGCTTCGCAGCCCTGGTCGATGCCATCGACGCCCGCGTGCCCGGGCATTATCGTTTCATCGTCCCGGACTGGCGCGGCCACGGCCAGACCCAATCCATCGACAACACTTACTGGTTCCCGGAATACCTGGTCGATCTGGAACGGCTCATCGACAACGTCGTCGGCGCAGCCGATCAGCGCGTCATCCTGGTCGGCCACAGCATGGGAGGCCAGGTCGCCAGCCAGTACGCCGGCGTGCGTCCGCACCGCGTGTCGCATCTGGTCACACTCGACAGCCTGAACGTGCCCGATGCCGACACCGCCGAGACCGCGAGACGCTACCGGCGCTGGCTGGATGCGCAGGCCTCGCCGCCGATCGAGCGGGTATACGACGACACCGCCGCTATCGCCCAACGTATCGGCAAGCGCTATCCGGAGCTCGACGACAACGAACTGGCCACGCTGGCCGAACGCTGGTCGGAATCGGTCGACGACACCGAGCGCCGGCGCATGAACCACGACGTCTGGCACCGGGCCACTGCCGCCTACGGTTTTCGCGCGGATGAAGCCATGGCGCTCTGGCGCGAGGTCAGCGCCGCTGTGCTGTGCATCGATGCCGCCGGTTCGATGATGCGATTCGTCATCGACGACGAGGAAATGGCCCGTCGACGCGCCTGTTTCACCACCGTCGAGCATGTCGTGCTCGAGCGTTGCGGCCATATGCTGCATATCCAGCGGCCCGAAGCGCTCGCGGATGCGATTTGCGCTTTTCTGAGCGCCCACGAGTGAACTGAAACGACAGCGAAATACCCGCCGCAGACGGGTTTGCGGGCACGATCGCCATTGCCTATGCTCGACTGAACCTTTTCAATCCGGCCGATCGATCGGCCGCGGAGTTGCGCGATGCTGACGCTCATCTGGATCGTTGTCTTTCTCGGCGCGTTTCTCGCCCTGGCCTACAACCGGGTCGGCCTCAGGACGGCGACGGCGGTGACCGCACTCTTGCTGGCGGCCTGTACGCTTACCAGCACCGGGTTCGGCGTCGGCCTGTTCCTGTGGCTGGTCTTTGCCGCGGTAGCCGTGCCGCTGAACGTCGCGGCCATCCGCAAGCCGTGGCTCACGCAGCCGATTCTGGATCTGTTCCGCGAGGTGCTGCCGACCCTCTCGGCCACCGAACGCACCGCGCTCGATGCCGGCAGCGTGTGGTGGGAAGGCGAAATGTTCTCCGGCGCGCCCAACTGGCGCCGGCTGGACAAGCTGCCGCCACCGGTATTGTCCGACGAGGAACAGGCATTTCTGGATGGCCCGGTCCAGCAGCTGCTGGACATCTGCGACGAGTGGCAGATCAGCCATGAAGACGCCGACCTGAGCGATGCCGCCTGGCAGTTCATCAAGGACAACAAGTTCTGGGGCATGATCATTCCCAAACGCTACGGCGGACTCGCGTTTTCTGCCTATGCGCATTCCTGCGTGCTGGCCAAGATCGGCAGCGGGCCGGCCGGCGGCACCGTCGGCCCGATCGTGGCCGTGCCCAATTCGCTCGGCCCGGCCGAACTGCTCATGCACTACGGCACCGACGCACAGAAGGACCACTACCTGCCGCGCCTGGCCGTGGGCGAGGAAATCCCCTGCTTCGGCCTCACCGGCCCGCACGCCGGCTCCGACGCCGGCGCCATTCCCGACCGGGGCGTGGTCTGCAAGGGCGAATGGAACGGCGAGCAGGTCGTCGGCATAAAGGTGACCTGGAACAAGCGCTATATCACTCTGGCTCCGGTCGCGACGGTGCTGGGACTGGCGATCAAGATGTACGACCCGGACGGGCTGCTTGGCGACGACACCGAACTGGGCGTGACCTGCGCGTTGATCCCCACCGATATCGAAGGCGTACATACCGGGCGACGGCATTTTCCGGCCAGCGCCCCGTTCCAGAACGGGCCGACCTGGGGCACGGATGTTTTCGTGCCGCTGGATTTCATCATCGGCGGCCAGAAAATGATCGGCCAGGGCTGGCGCATGCTCATGGAATGCCTGTCGGTCGGGCGCTCGATCTCGCTGCCTTCGGGCTCCACCGGCGACGCCATCGGCAACGCCCGCCTGACCGGCGCCTATGCCGTCATCCGGCGCCAGTTCAATGTATCCATCGGTGCGTTCGAAGGCATCCAGGAAGCACTGGCGCGAATCGGCGGCAAGACCTACGCCTGCGAGTCGGTGCGCCGCTTCACCGCCAACGCCGTGGACCTGGGCGAAAAACCCTCGGTGGCCTCGGCGATCGCCAAATACCATGTCACCACCATGGGCCAGCAGGTCGCCAAGGACGCGATGGATATCCATGCCGGCAAGGCGGTCATGCTCGGCCCGTCCAACCCGGTGGCCCGGAGCTTTCAGGCCGCGCCGGTGAACATCACCGTCGAGGGTGCCAATATCCTGACCCGGTCGATGATGATCTATGGCCAGGGCGCGATCCGCTGTCATCCCTATGTGCTCGACGAAATCGAGGCTGCCGGTAACCCGGACAAATCGGCGGCTTTGAACGATTTCGACGACCTGTTCTACGCTCACGTCGGCCACGACCTCGCCGCCGCCGCACGATCGCTGGTCATGGGCATCACCGGCGGACTGGGCACGGCCACCGGCAACACCGCCGTGCTCAAGCCCTACTATCAGGCCATGAACCGTTATTCGGCGAATCTTGCGCTGCTATCGGATATCGCCATGGCAACGATGGGCGGCAGCCTGAAATTCCGCGAATCGATTTCCGCACGGCTCGGCGATGTGCTGTCCAATCTCTATATCGTCAGCGCCACCCTCAAACGTTTCGTGGAAGATGGTGCCCACGCCGAGGATCTGGCGTTCGTGCAATGGGTCTGTGAAGATGCCTTTGCGACCATCGAGACCGCACTCGCCGGCGTAATCCGGCATCTGCCCAATCGCCCCGCCGCGTGGCTGGCCGGCGTGCTGATCTTCCCGCTGGGTCTGAGCGCCCGGGTGCCGGGCGATGTCCTCGGTCAACGTATCGCCGCGCTGCTGCAGACGCCCGGCGCTGTCCGCGACCGGCTGACGCCGCGCTGCTATATCTCGCAGACCAAGAACGAAAGCGTGGCGCTGTTCGAACAGGCCATGCAGGCCACGCTCGACGGCGCCGATCTGCAGAAGAGACTCGTATCGGCCCGCAAGGAGAACAAGGTGACCGCCGATCACCCGCTCGAGCAGATCGAACAGGCAGCCGCGGCGGAAGTATTCAGCGCCGACGAAGCGCAGCGCATGCGCGATCTCTACGAACTGCAGATGGCCGTCATCAATGTGGACGATTTCGATCCCGCCGAAATGCGTTCAGCGCGAAAGAAGGCGGCCGCGAGCCGCTCTCGCGCGGCCTGAGAATTGGACCTTGCAGACCCACCTCAACGGGCCGCCAGATGCGGCCCGTTTTTTTTGCCGGCGGTCTTCGGCGCAGGGCAAACAGAACACGGCCAGCGCAAAACGCGCAAACGCGCGCACTGCGTCATCCGGAGACTATCCGGGCATAAGAAATAGCGCGCGCGGCGGCCGGACCGACGCTGTCGCCTGAGGGCGACAAAACCCTGTACTCACCAACGTTTCAGCGCGCACAGGCCGGCTGATCCGTGCCATGCTGCAACGCGTCAAAATGCGAGTGTAATCAGTATTTTCACCTCCATCTCTAGCGCCTGATTGCGATCTCGTTTATTGTCAACGCGGGGCATTCTAAAAAGAATGCGTGTCGCATTCGACACGTTCATCAGCAAGGGAGAATTAGCCGTGCAATCCATGCATTCCTCTGGTATGCGTTGCGCCAAGCCGTCTGCAGGCTTTGCGCGCGCCGTATTCGGAGGCGAGTCCGGTGTCCGCCATTCGCGCGTGACCCGATTCGCCGTCCTCACGTTATTGATTGTCATGGTGGGCATCCTGCCGGCCTGTTCCAGCGGCAGCGGCGGCAGCAACGGCTCCGCGAACCCCCGTGACGAAGTCACCCCGCAGGGGCTGATCTTCACCTATCCCTTCAATGGCCAGAGCGACGTCGTGCTCGACACCACCATGGTGGTCGATTTCGGCGGCGCCGTATCGGGCGACGTGTCCGACGCCTTCGCGCTCCAGATCGACGGCGACGACGCCCAGCCGCCGCTCACGGCGACACAGGACGAAGACCAGCCCAATATCATTCGACTGACGGCCAGCGCCGATCTGCTGCCCAATACACGCTATGACGTGGTCGCCACCGATTCGATCGCCGGCGGCAACACCAACTTCGATGCCGGCGACCGCGTGTTCTCGTTCATCACGCGCCCGGCGGAAGGACGCCCCGCCGACGGCGACTTCAAGGTCACGACCGTCACACCCGGCGAAACCAATGAAATCACCGGCGAGAAATCCATATTCGCCCAGTTCAACGCCATCCGCGTCATATTCAACGAGCCGCTGGATCCGGCCACGGTCGACGATTCCACGTTCGTGGTCACCGGCCCGGACGGCGAACAGATCACGACCGGTACCAACGGCGACGCGACCCAGGCGAAACTCACCGCGCTTGGCCGCTATATCGTCTTCGATCCGACCGAAGACCTGCTCCCGCCCGGCAAGTACACCATTTCCTGGACCTCGGACATCGTCTCCGAGTTCGGCAAGCCGCTCGTTGCCGGCAGCCAGACACGACAGGTCCTGAGTATCGGCAAGCCGATCCCCCAGACCCTCACGATCGAAGACACGGGCACCAACCCCGATGACCTGCCGGATAACAACCTCGACGGCATGGCGACCAATAACGTCAACATCTCGTCGAAGCTGATCGCCTCCAACGACCAGCCGGTCGTCGGCCCCGGCGACGTGGACGGCGCCGCGGCGTCCCGCGTCGCTCGCGGCGTCGAAACCACGCTTTCCACGCCCGGCCAGCCCGGATTCGGCGACGTCTTCCCCGCGGTCATTCGCGCCGGGCAGAAATTCCAGCTCAAGGGCCTGAGCCTGTCGCTCAACGGCGATATCGCCACCCCGATCGACCCGAGCGGTCTGATCGACGTCAACTTCATCAACGATGTCGATGTCTATCTGATGGCCAACGACTATCGCAATATCGAAGCCCCCACGGCAGTACGCCTGCGTTTCGATCTCGGCATCGGCACCCTGATCACCGCGACCGCGGGCACGCCGGAAAACATCATTCAATCGCTGGCCAACGGCGTATTCAACCAGACCGTGCTCAATATCCAGGCCGCGGGTCTGGCCGTGCCGCGCGCCAACGGCGATCTGGCGATCAGCACGATCGGCACCTTCCCGATCAACGTCAACCGCACCGACAACGCCACCACCGACTTCCAGCTCACGCTGGTGCTGCCGGCCCTGCCGGACGATCAGATCGATGTCGCCGCGGATCAGCTGCCGCCGACTGTGACCGCACAGTCGCCCACCGCTTGTCTCTATGCGTTCGGCTCTGCAGCCTACAATCCGGTGTTCGCATCTCTGGGTGCGTCGCCAACTGCACTTCCGGAACAGCTGTGTACTGATGGCTCACCTGGCGACGACGACAGCGCAGCGATCAACAGTTTCCCGATCGAGTCGAGCCCGGCCATCACCTTCAGTGAGCCGCTCGATCCGACCAGCGTCAATCCGGGCAGTATCATGCTGACCAGTGACGCGGGCGACGTCCCCGCCACCTATCGCGTGGAAGGCTTCAGCATCGTGATCGACCCGATCAGCCTGCTGCAGCCGAGCACGCAATACACGATCATGCTCAATGCCAGCGACACGCTTAAGGATCTCGCCGGCAACGCAGTGAGCTTCGAAAACACACTGGGCCCCGGCCAGACGATTGCGTTCACCACCGAACCACAGGTCGAGACCAGCCCGACGCCGCCGCTGCTGGGCACCCTGTCGCCCGGTATTCCCTGCGCGCTGGAGGGCGGTGATTTCAACTCGGGGGGTGATACCGCCGGCCATTGCGTCGGTGACGACCCGGGTATGGACGCCGATGGCAATGATATTGCTTCGGACGATTTCCCCGTGTTCACCAGCCCGGCCAATGTCTCGGTCGACGGCTTCTTCTCGAAGCTCGTCGACAGCGACTCGATCGTGCTGGCCAATGGCTGCCTGACCGCCGGCAGCGGCGATGCGAACAGCAACGCTGGCGCCACGGTCGCGGTACAGCAGATGAACGGCAGCGGTCAGTGTGTCGGCGCCGTGCCGGGCGAGATTGCACTCGCCAATCAGGGTGACGCGCTGACCCGCGGCTTCAGCTTCCGGCCGTCGGAAGACTTCCAGCCCGGTACGCGTTACTGGATCGTGGTCTGCGGCACCGACGGGTCGTCGTGCAGCAACCAGATCGTGGACGCCGACGGTACCGCACTGAATACCAATCCCTTGAATGGAACCGGTTCGACGCCGCAAGCGGCGACCACCCAGCCCCCTGCGGGCGGTCCGGATATCGTCATCCCGTTCGATGCCACCGCGGCCAGCGACGACTACTACGCCAACCAGTTCACACTGCCCGAGTCCGACACCAACGGAAACGGTCAGTTCGACGACGGCGAAGTACCCCAGGCAGGCAACCGTACGCTGTTGACGCTTACTACCGAGTTATTGGGCAACTCCTTGATGATTCCGGGTGAGCAAGCGGATGGTCGTTTCGCCTCATATCTGTCCCTGGCAAGGCCGATCGCCATACGCGACACGATGGAAGACTGCGCCGCGCTTGATTCAGTGGCGAACGCTGACGGGTCGAGCGCTGTCGGCAGTACGCCTAACGAATGCATACGCGTCTCGTTGCTACCGGGCGGTATCAATTCGCTGACAGGCGTTGATATCGACATCTCCCAGCTAAGCGCTACAATAACTGGTGCAGTAGGCGGACCTCTGGACCAATTGGTTGGCGCAATCGTGGACCAATTAGCACTGGTCAACGAGGATCCCGATCAGGGTCCGACGTCCCCTATTGGAGAGATCCCCGCGGTAGGTAATGCGATAAACGGTCTACTCAGCACTGTCGGCGGCCTACTTGGTGGAAACCCAGAAATGACCCCCGAAGAGGCGGGTGGCCTACTGGGTCAGATTCTTCCACCTGATAGCCAAATAGCCCAGCTGTTCTCGATGCTGCTTAATGATGAGACGACTGTAGGTAGTCTGCTCAATCAACTTAGCCAGCCTGGAGATCTAGTAGGAGGACTGCTAAGTGCGCTTCTCGACGATGCGGGACTCGGTGATACAACCGCATTGCGTACTGGTCGAATTCTGCTGCGATTCCCCAACGATGCAAACACCGACGGTACCCAGTCGGGTTACATCGTGGATAAATGCACGGGCACCTTCCCCGCGCGCACTGATGCCGACGGCAACGTCACCAGCCCTGCAGTTCCGTACGACTTCGAGCCCTGCTTCGCGGCCTCGCTCACGCTCGTCGCCAACGCACCGGACGGCCAGGGCGTGGCACTGGATCAGCAGCCAATCAACGTCAACATTGTCGGCCCGGTGACGTTCGAGCAGAACGGACGCCTGGCAATATCGGTGAGGAATTCGAACAGATTCCGGCTGAATGCAACGGCGCTCAATTTGCTGCCTGCAACGGCCACTGTGGATCCGGGCGGCCTGAACTTCCAGCTGGTCGGCTCGCCGGCGCATGGTGGTCGCGAGTTCCCGAATCGTTAAATGACACGGCGTGACGACCCCGGCTGCCTTGGGGGGCAGCCGGGGTCCGTGCCTCTCTAACAAGATAAAACGTGACAAGGAGAAGGGAGATGAATCAGGACACAACGTCCAGGCGCCGTCTGCTGGGCAAGCGGGCCGCCGCGGTGATTCTTGCGGGAACCAGCCTGCTGGTGGCGGGATCGGCGCTGGCACAGGGCCAGATGCGCGGCGACGGCGCCGATAACTCGGGCTCGGACAAGTTCAAGGCGGAGAGCGAGCCGGGCTTTTTTGCCAAGTCGTTCGACTACGTCAAGCACAACAGCTACTTCCGTATCGGCGTGCTGCATCTGCAGTACTACGGCACCAGCTCGCCGCTGCGTGTCGAGAACGCTCAAGGGCTGGCTGCGCAGGCGTTCGGCCCGGGCAAGAGCGAGATCGCCCATACCGGCTCGTCGACGGGTAACACGACGACGCTGGGCGGCACCTACGGTCTGTACCTGCCGCTGACCGGCCACCACTTGGCGATGGAAGTCACGCTGGCGCCGCCGCTGAAGCTGGACTTCGAAGTCTCCAAGAACGCGATCGACGAATCGCTGTCGCCGACCACGAAGAACGGCATCCCGACCGGAGTACCGCCGCTGGGTCGTTCGATCGGAACGCTCAAGACGCTGCCGCCGAATTTCACCATCGTCTACCGTCCGTGGGTGGATACGATCATCCAGCCGTACATCGGCGTCGGCGCCATGTATCTCTACACCTACGACACCGACGTCTCCAATACCGTGCTGAACGCATACGGCAATGAGCCGACGCTGAACCTCACCAAGCCGGTCGCCTGTGTGGGCCAGCTCGGTGCGGACTTCCAGCTGCCCAACAACATGTTCATCACGGCGGACGTGAAGTACGTGGGCTGTGCCACGGTCGAAGCGAAGGTGAACAACATCGTGGTCAATTCGCCCACGCTGAGTCCGACGGTCGGCCCGATCGACGTGGGCACCGTCAGTTCATCCAACGATTTCAAGGCCGTGCTCTATCAGTTCTCGTTCGGCATGCATTTCTGATCGCTGCGAACACGCAGGACTTCCAGGCCGCCCGGTCATCCGGGCGGCCTTTTTTGTGGTCATCGGTTTTCAGCAGCACCGCAGACTGCGACTGCAGGAACGCACATCGCGAGACAGCGCACGCGTCGAATCGACGCAGGATCGGCGGGCAAGGACGCAACATCAGCGCCCCCACCACCGTTGCAGAAGCCGAGCAGTAACGGCAACGCCCCTGCCTGTGGCCGGCATACACAGCCTTGATACTGTCCTGCGCCGCCGAGAGCAGCCGTGCTGTCGCGTTCGTCCTCTGCGCCTGAGGAAACCCCGTTTGACATCAGACAACGGCGCGCCCCGCCCCTCGCAGAGAGGCTGGACGACCGGCGCGGTCAGCCCGCCGCGGCGACGATCCGGAACGCCAGCTGGCGCACCGCTTCCGACATGGCGCGCCCGATCGCGGCTGCGTCGCGGTTGGCCGCCGGCAACGGCTGCTGAATGAGACTGTTATCGCGAGCGATGACCGTGTCGTCCTGAGTATCGGTAACGGTCCAGCGTGCGGACAGCACGACTTGCCCGGAAGGCTGGGGCTCGAACGTATCCACCTTCACATCGACCTGATAGGGACGATCCCGTTTGTTGACCAGTTTCTCGTCGATGGTCTGTTGCAGCAGGCGGGTCATGGCCACCGGCAGCCGCTCGGCCCATTTGCTGTCCGGCAGGCGCGTGAGCACGTATTCGTCGGTACGCAGCTGTACGTCATAGCTGTCCAGATATTCCGGCATCTGGACGCGCCGCACATCCCACCGGCTCGCCCGGGTGGTGGCACGCTCACTCTGTGGCGGCGACAGCAGCACATGCTGAACCGGCGGCACGCTGGCGCAGGCCGACAGACCGAGCAGGCAGACGGCGATCGCGCCGCCCTGGAAAACTGATTTCATCGTGACTCTCCAAAGAGGATCGAATTCGGGTCGCGCTCGAGGGTTTCAGCGAAACGACGCAGGGACGCAGCCCCGGCGGACAGATCACGAATCGCACTCTGGATATCCTGACGATCATCCGAGCCGGGATCGGTCAACGCCTCGAGATTGCTGGAAATCGAGGTGAGATTCTTGCTGGTCGCCTCGGCGTTGTTGAGCAGCCGACCAATCTGCGCATCGCGCGATACCAGCTGGTGATTGACGTTGTCGGTGAGCTCGCGCAAGCCGGACAGCGTCTTTTCGATCTGGGTGTTGCTGAACGTGATCGTGGTCCGGGCCGCCTGCATGGTATCGCGCGCGGCGTCGCTGGTCTGGGCCAGATTGGGCCCCAGCGTGGTGATGAGCGCGTCCATGTCGTTGGCGAGCGTCACCATCGATTGCATCGTCTCGTTGACCGTGGTCAGCGTCTCCTTCCAAGGCAGATCGCTGACCGTGTCCTTGAGCTGCTCGATCTGGGATGGCACCGCCGGAATCTCGGGATAGGCGAGATCCTGCTTTTTGGCGACGAAATTCGGTTTGCTGTCGGGCTGGAAGTCGAGGTTGACGGCCAGCTGCGACGTCACGTAACTCCATACCACGAGCTGCGCGCGCAGCCCGCGGTCTACCAGTTCCTGCGTGGTGACGTCCCGCGTCGAGCCGTCGCCATCCATCATCACGGTGTTATTGGCGCCCACCTCGATCGTCACCCCGATCCGCGCCTTGCCGAGTTCGGGGTCGAGCCGGAGCTGCACGTTCTTGACCGTACCGACCTGAACGCCGCGAAACAGCACCTTCGAACCGTTGGTCAGACCCAGCACCGATTGATCGAAAAAGATGATCGCGGTGCGATTGTCGCTGAGCAAGCGGGTACCGCCGAAGGCCAGCACCGCCGCCACGAACAGCACGATCGCGCCCAGCAGAAACAGGCCGATCAGGGTATAGCTGCGGTTACTGGCCATACGGGAATCCTCCCAGAATCAGCGTATTGCGCCCATAGCGATGGTTACGACGCACCCGCCGCGACCTCGCTGGCAACGGAGCTGCGATTGAGAAACGCACGCACCCGGGCATGCTCGGCATGCCGGACCAGGTCACGCGGGTTGCCGTGCGCGATTGCGCGGCGGCTCTCATTGTCGAGATAGATGCTGTCGTCTGCAATGGTGAATATACTCGGCAGTTCATGGGTGACAGCGACCACGCTCAACTGAAGCGCGTCGCGCAGGTTCATGATCAGCGCATCCAGACGCTGCGAGGTGATCGGATCGAGGCCGGCGCTGGGCTCGTCGAGAAAGAGATAGTCCGGATCGAGGGCGATGGCGCGGGCCAGCCCGGCGCGTTTTTGCATGCCCCCGGACAATTCGCTCGGCATGCGCTTTTCCTGACCGGCCAGGCCGACGAGCGCCAGCTTGAAGGCCACCTGATCACGAATCTCGGCCGCGCTCAGGCGGGTGTGTAGCTGCATGGGCAGGCCGACGTTCTCGCCGATGTTCATGGAACTCCACAGCGCGGTGCTCTGGAACAACACGCCGATACGCCGCTGCAGTGCCGCCCGCTCGGCGGCGTCGCGGGTCCACAGGCGCTGACCGTCGAAACGGATATCGCCCTGGTCGGACTGCTCGAGATCGATCATGTGGCGCAACAAGGTGCTCTTGCCACAGCCGGACACGCCCATGATCACGAAAATACTCGCGCGCGGCACGTAGAACGACAGCTCCTGCTGGACGAGCGTATCGCCATAGGCCAGGCGCAGGTCGCGCACGACGATGCCCTCATCCAGCGATTGTGCCTTGTCGAGCTCGGCCATGGGCTAGCGTCCTGTAACGTGCAGTGGGCGAATAGCGAGCAAGCGACCGATGCAGGTAACGCTCGTGTCACACAGGGCACGATAACCGACCCTCGCCCTGCCCGTGGCACGCCGCCACGCGGCCACGCAGCGACGCGGCTTGGCTTGCGCCAACACTAGATCCCCAACGCGTTGGTACACAGCGCGAACACGGCGTCGATCAGAATGATGCCGATGATCGATACGACTACGGTGCGCGTGGCCGCACGCCCGACCTCGGCGGCATTACGCCCGGCGCTCATCCCCAGATGACAGCTGGCCAGCGCGATCAGGATGCCGAAACACACGGCCTTGACGAAGCCGATCACGAAATGACGCACAGCGACCGCGTCTTCTAGACGCCCGAGAAAGCTCGCCGGTGAGGTGTTGAGCACGAGATCGGCCACGATCATGCCGCCGCCGATGCCCAGCGCGGCGGCATAGAGAAACAGCAGCGGCATCATCAGCGTCATCGCGGCCAGGCGCGGCAGCACCAGAAACTCGAACGGCGAGACGCCGATCATGCGCAGGGCGTCGATCTCCTCGTTGGCCTGCATGGTGGCCAGATGAGCTGCAAACGTTGCCCCGATACGCCCGGCCATGATGAATGCGGTCATGATCGCCGCCATCTCGCGAGCGACCGCGATACCCACCAGATCGGCCAGGTACAGACCGGCACCGAACGCCGCCAGCTGCACCGCGCCGACGAAGCCCAGCACAGCGCCAATCAACAGATTCACGACCGTCACCACGGGCAGCGACGACGCGCCGGTTTCGCGCAGCAATGCCACGAAGTCAACCCAGCGCGCCTGCGCCTTGCCGGTGGCGAGCCCGGGTGTTGCCGACGCGGCGTTGCCCACCAGCCGGGCCACGATACCGACCGTATCGAAACGGCTGCGCCCGGCGGCGCCCAGACGGGCGACCCAGCCTGCACGTCGAACCGGCGGCGAAGATTCGCGCTCGGCGGGCCGGGCCAGATCCACCAGCGACGCCACGCTCGCCGGCAAGGCGTGCAACTCCACCTCGACACCGGCGCGGCGCAGACGCTGCACGAGCGTATAGACGAGCGCCGCTACGCGCGGGTGGGCGCTATCGAGGCCCTGCCCGTCGATCACCACACCGTCGTCGGAGGCTAACGATCCAAGCAGGCGCTTCGCCAGCGGACCGGAACTGGGCAGACGCGCCGCGCTACCCCAGTCGCCCGCAAGCACGAGCGCACGACGACCGTTCTGATCCTCGATGCGATACAGCGATGATTGTCGGGCAGAGGCTAGCGCCACGAATACAGATTGCCGGGAGAGCTCATGTCGCTATTTTGACATGCCCGTCGGTGTCGCATGCGCATCGTCCGCCGGCGCATAGCTGTCGCGCGTCGCCTGCAGCCCTGGCGTCAGCGAATCGCTGTTCTCGGTCCAGCCTCCGCCAAGCGCCTTGAACAGGTCCGCGGTCGCGGTGAAACGGTCGCGGATGGCTTCCGCAATATCGAGCTGGCTGCTGAACAACTGGCGCTGGGCGTCGAGTACGTCGAAAAACGCGGTACGCCCGGCCTGGTAGCGCAGCCGCGCCAGACGCACCGTCTCCCGGTAGGCATCGACCTGTTGCTGGACGGCTTCGAGCCTCTGGTTGGTCAGATCGACCGCGACCAGGGCATCGCGCACTTCCCGGAAGGCCTGACGCACGGTCTGGCGATACATGATCTCGGCCTCGTCCTTCTGGGCGACGGCGGTATCGTAACCGGCCTGCCGACGACCGAAATCGAAGATCGGCGCGGTAATAGCACCGGTGATGCCCTGTGTCTCGGCGAACGGCTCGAACAGATCATCCACGTCCAGCGCTTCGGTGCCGATCATCGCGGTCAGATTGAAGGTCGGGAAGAACCGCGCCTTGGCCACGCCGATATTGGCGTTCGCCGCGATCAGCGATGCCTCGGCGGCGCGGATATCAGGCCGACGCTCGACCAGAAGCGAGGGCATGACCACCGGCAGCTCATCGGGCAGATGCACGTCTTCGAACGTGCCCGCCTCGATCTGCGGGTCGGCCATGATCTCGCGCGGCGTACGTCCGGTGAGGATCGCAAGCGAGGAACGCAGCTCGCTGGCCTGCTGCTTGAGCGGCGGCAGCTGGGCGCGCGCGGTTTGCAGCAAGGATCGCGTCTGCAGCAGCGTGAGCTTGTCGATGGCGCCGTACTTGTAGCGCTGCTCATCCAGATCCATGCCTTTCTTGCGGGTGGCGATGGTCTCGTTGGTCACCCGGATCTGGCGCTCGAGCGCGAGCAGCGACATGTAGTTGGTCACCACATCACTGACGATACTCAGACGCACGGAATCCTTGGTATAGGCCGACGACAGCAACAGCGCGCGCGCCTGTTCGTCCGCGCGGCGCAGGCCACCGAACACGTCGAGTTCATAGCTGATCGAACCCGCCACCGAGAAATAGTTATAGCGCACGCCCGAGCCGCCGGCGCTCGACGCGCCACCGGACTGGCCACCGACGCCACCGCCCCCGCCGGAACTCGATCCGCCCGAGGACGGTACCGCGCCACTGGTCTTCTGGCGGGTCGCGTTGGCCTGGCCCTCGATCGAGGGGAACAGGTTGGCGTTGGCCAGACCCAGCTGCGCCCGGGCTTCCCGGAAACGCGCCGCCTGCAGCGCGATATCGAGATTGTCGTCGAGCGCGTCGTCGATCAGCTTGTTGAGCTGCGGATCGCGATAGCGCGTCCACCAATACGCCATGGCGTCCTGCTGTGATTGACTCAACAGCGTGGAATCGAAGGCCGACGCCGGCAGATCGATATCCGGACGTTTGTAATCCGGCCCGAGCGTGCACGCCGACAGACCGGCCACGGCCAGCAGAAGCAGGGCCTTACGCATCATGTTGTTCCTCATTGTGCTCTTTTCGACCCCGGCCACGGAGCTTGTCGGTGCCCTTCTCGATCAGGTCATAGAACATGGGCACGAAAAGTATCGCGAAAAAGGTGGCCGCCAGCATACCGCCGACCACGGCGGTACCGATGGCATTTCGGCTGTTAGCCGATGCGCCGGTCGCAAGCGCAAGCGGCAACGTGCCCAGGATGAATGCCAGCGACGTCATCACGATCGGCCGGAAACGCAGCTTCGCCGCCTCGTACGCGGCCGCCGCCGGTGATTTGCCTTCCTCGCGACCCATCACCGCAAATTCCACGATCAGAATCGCGTTCTTCGCCGCCAGGCCAATGAGCACCAGCAGTCCGACCGAGAAGTACAGACTGTTGTCGATACCTCGCAGCCACACGGCGACATAGGCGCCCAGGGCCGCGAACGGCACCGCGGTGATCACCGCCAGCGGCAATGTCCACTTCTCGAACTGGGCCGCGAGAATCAGGAACACCATCACCACGCCGAGCGCGAAGGCAATGCTGCCCGAGCTGCCGGCGCGTTCTTCCTGATATGCCGTACCGGTGAATTCGAAGCGATAGCCCGACCCCAGCGCGTCCCGCACGACCTCCTTGATCGCGGCGTTCGCCTGACCGGTACTGTAGCCGGGCGCCGGCGACCCCATGATCTTGGCCGCGGGGAAGATATTGAAGCGCTCGACCACGTCGGCGGCCGTCGTGCGTTCGGTGCTCACCAGAGAGCTGACCGGAATCATCTCGTTGGTGGAATCGGAGCGCACATACACCTTGCCCAAGTCCTCCGGCTTCTGGCGATACGGCGCGTCCGACTGCACGTTGACCTGCCAGTTCCGGCCCAGCAGCGAGAACTGATTCACGTAGAGCTGGCCGAAAGTCGACTGGAGTGCGGCGAACAGATCGCCGATGGGCACACCCAGCGCCTTGGTCTTCTCGCGATCGACCTTGATCTTGTAACGCGGTACGTCGGTGGTCAGCGTGGTGCGCACCTGGGTCAGTTCCGGGCGTTTACTGGCCGCCGCGACCAGCTTGTTTGCCGCTTGCTGGAGTGAGTTGTAGTCACCACCCTGGGTATTCTGCAGATAGGCTTCGAAACCGCCGGTGGTCGACAGACCGATGATCGGCGGCGGATTGAAGGCGATGATCTGGGCATCGGGAATCTGCGCGCCGATGCCGAACGTCTGATTGACCAGCGAGAACGAATCCTGGCCTTCGCCGCCGCGATCGCCCCAGTCCTTGAGCGTCAGGAACGCGATACCGGCATAGGTACGCTGGGCGCCCGCGAGAAAATCGTAGCCCGGCACGCTGACCACACCACCCACGCCCGGCATGCTGGCGTGAACCTTCTCGTAGAGTTCATGGCTGACATCGCTCGTGCGTTGCAGCGAGGCCGCCGGCGGCAGGCGATAGATCGCGAAGATATACCCCTGATCCTCCTGCGGCAGCAGCCCGGACGGCACCCGTGCGGACACCAGCCAGATGGCCACGAGCACGCCGACGAACAGAACCAGGCCCAGAATCACGCGCTTGAGCAGCAGATTCACGCCCCACAGATATGCGCCGGTAGCCTTGGCAAAGCCCTTGTTGAACAATCGAAACGGCAAGGCGCGTTTTTCCTTGCTCGGCTTGAGGAACAGGGCGCACAACGCCGGCGTGAGCGTCAACGCCACGAAACCGGAAATCGTGACCGATACCGCAATGGTGATCGCGAACTGCCGATACATCTCGCCGGACAGTCCGCCGAGAAAACCCACCGGTATGAATACCGCATTGAGCACCAGCACGACCGCGATCACCGGAACGGTGACCTCCTCCATGGCCTTGATCGCCGCCTGTCGTGGTGGCAATCCCTCCTCGGTCATGTTGCGTTCGATATTCTCGATCACGATAATCGCGTCATCGACCACGATGCCGATGGCCAGAATCAGCCCGAACAGCGTCAACAGGTTGATCGAGAACCCGAGTGCGAGCATGCCCGCGAAACTGCCGATCAACGCCACCGGTATTGCCAGCAACGGAATAAGCGTCGCGCGCCAGTTCTGCAGGAACAGGAATACCACGATCACGACCAGCACGATCGCCTCGATGAAGGTCTCGATCACTGACTCGATCGATGCCTCCACGAATTTCGTGGTATCGAACGGAATATCGTAGGCCAGCCCCTTGGGCAGCGTCTGCCCGAGTTCGTCCATACGTGCGCGGATACGCTCGGCCGTGGCCAGCGCATTCGCGCCCGGCGACAGATAGATCGCCGCGGGCACCGCCGGTTTGCCGTTGAAACTGTGGCTGGTGGCGTAACTCTGCGCGCCCAGTTCGACCCGGGCGACATCGCTCAGGCGCAGCACCTGGCCATTCTCCTGCGTGCGCAGGATGATGTTCTTGAACTGATCGACGTTGGTGAAACGCCCTTCCGTGGAAGCGGTGTACGTGAACGCGGTCTTGCTGTCGCCGTTGGGGGTGGCCCCGAAACTGCCGGCGGCGAACTGCGAGTTCTGCTCCCGGATCGCGGCCTGGACGTCGGCCGGCGTCAGCCGATAGCGCGCCATCTTGCTCGGATCGAGCCAGATGCGCATCGAGTAGTCTTCGGTCGAGAACAGCCTTGCATCACCCACGCCGTCGATACGCTTGATCGCGTCGATGATGTTAACCAGCGCATAGTTGCTGATATAGGTCGTGTCAAAGCTCTGATCCGGCGAGTAGAGCGTGATCACCTGCAGAATGCTGGTGGAACGCTTGCGCACGGTCACGCCGGTGGCACGCACCGTATCCGGCAACTGCGACAACGCCGACTGCACGCGGTTGTTGACGTCGATGGTCGCCTGATCCGGATCCGTGCCGATGGCAAAGGTCACCGAGATCTGCAGCGTGCCGGAGTCCGACGAGGTCGAGGTCATGTAGAGCATGTCCTCGACGCCGTTGATCTGCTGCTCCAGGGGCGCGGCCACGGTATCGGCGATATCCTCGGCGCTGGCGCCCGGATAGTTCGCACTCACCACGACTTCCGGCGGCACGACGTCGGGATACTGCGAGATCGGCAGCGTGCGCATCGAGATGATGCCGGCGATCGTGATCACGATCGCGATAACCGTCGCGAAGACCGGTCTGTCGATGAAGAATTTTGACAGCATGACTAACGACTCTGGACAGAGGCAGCAGCGTAGGCACGGCTGGGTATCTCGCCGAGGGGTGCGTCAGCGGCCAACTCATGCAGCTTCAGGCGCAGCGTCGAATCGTCGATATCCGCGACCGCCGAGCGGCCACCCTGCGACGTCGACCCGGTGTCGGCCGCATCCGTGGCATCGCCCGCGCCCGCAGGGGCCGACCCCTCGTTCTGGGCCTGCTTGATCTGCACCGGCGCGTCCGGCTTGACCTGCCCCAGCCCGGAAATGATCACCTTGTCGTTCGCCGACAGGCCCTTGTTGATCAGGCGCCCGCCTTCCACGTCCGGCCCCAGTTCGACGTCGACCGCCTCGGCCTTGCCGTTCTTCACGACATAGACCTGGGTGCTCTGACGACCGTCCGAGATCGCGATATTGGGGACCACCAGCGCGTTCTTGCGCGTCTCGAGACGTACACGCGCCCGCACATAACGGCCGGGCATCAGCGCGTTGTTGGTGTTCTTCACGACCGCGCGCAGCTGCACCGTACCGGTGTCCGGATTGATCGTGCTCTGGGTGAAATCGACCACACCCTTGACCGGGAACGGCTGCCCGTTCGGCAGGATGATCGTGGCTTCGCGCGTGGCCTCGTCACTCGACTCCGATCCCATTTCCGACAACGCCTTGCCGCGGGCGATGGCATCGTCCTCGGGCAACGCGAACAGCACGTACACCGGATCGAGCTGGGTGATCGTGGTCAACTGGGTGCCGTTGGACACCAGTGATCCTTCGTCGATCTCGCGCAGACTGGTCGCGCCCGTCAGCGGTGCGTTGACCTTGGTATAGCCCAGATCGATCTGGGCGCTGTCGAGGTTGGCTTTCGCCTGCTGAACCGCGGCACGCGAGGTTTCCAGATCGGACAGCGCCTGGTCGCGCTCGGCTGCGCTGACGGCATTGACCTTGTAGAGGTGCTGGACACGATTGTACTGGCGCTGTGCCTGGTTCAGGCTGGCGTTCGCGCTGGCGAGTTCGGCCTTGCGCTGGTTGACCGTCGCCTGGAAGGGTTTCGGATCGATCGAGTAGAGCAACTGCCCTTCCTTGACAACCTGGCCTTCGGTGTAGTGACGCTTTTCCAGGATGCCTTCCACGCGCGCCAGCACCTGCACGGTGCGCTTGCCCTCGACGCGGCCCGGATACTCCGCGTAAACGTCGACGGTATGCGGCTGCACGGTGGTCACGTCCACCGGTATGGGCGGCGGTTGCTGTGGCTGCTGCTGCTCCCCGCTACTGCTGCCACACGCGGTCAGCGCCAGCATCACGGCCAGAGCGCATACCACACGCAGTCCGAACGCCCGACCCGCGGGCATTGAATACAGGTCGTGCATAGGATGTATCCCCAATCCGGAATTTTGCTGCTAGAGTGAACGACATGATACATACATTCTCGTATGTATGTAAGTTATTTTTGCGCTATGATCGCGGCTTGTAACAGGGGCGAATGACGTTCTTATGGCACGCAAAACAAAGTTCGAGTCGGCACAGACGCGCGAGCGGATACTCGACGCCGCAGAGATCGAAATGCAGGCACGCGGTGTTTCCCAGACGTCGCTGGAGCGTATTGCCGCGCGCGCCGACGTGACCCGCGGCGCCATCTACTGGCATTTCGCCCACAAACGGGCACTGCTCGAAGCCATGCTGTCACGCACCCACCTTCCACTACGTGATCTCAGGCAATGCCTGAGCCAGCACATACCCGGCAACGAGCCGCTGCGGCTGTTGCGCGAGATGATGCTGCACGGACTGCACCGGCTGGCCACCGATGCCCAACACAGACGTGTTTGCCACATCATCCTACATCGCTGCGAAATCACCGAACAGGGGCACCCTGCAGATGCACTCATGGGCGCCATGTTCGAGGACGCGCGCGCCGTCATGCTGTCGCTGTGCAGCGAAATCGCGGCACAGAAGCAGTTGTACGAGCCGCTGGCGCCGCAGGATGCCACCGACATGATCATGGCGTTCATGTCCGGCAACTACGAATGCGTACTGCGCCACCCCGATATCTACAATGCCAAGCGCGATTGGCAACCGATCGTCGACGCTTTGCTCAGCGGTATTTTCGATACCAGTTCGCTGGGCAGCGAATCGCTGCATTCGACGACCGTTCAGACCACCGGCTGCTCGAACTTCGAGCCGACCGACTAATCCCCTAATCCGGCTGGGCGGCCTGCGTATCGCCATCCGGACCCGCCGCATCGCCGGCCTCTTTCGGCGATGGCGGTTTGCCGTAGAGCATGCCGTCCGGATCGATCAGCTCCGATCGGATCAGGAAATCGAAGGGCTCGACGGGTTCGATCTCGATCGGCCTCGGCGGTCCTAGAAACCGGGGCCGCGTGGACAACAGAAACAGATCCACCACCGCCTTGACCCGGGCGAGATACTCGCGGGCCTCGGCGCGCAGCGGCTGCCTGCGATCCTCCTCCGGCCGGCTGTACGCCACGGCGTGAATACCGTTGTAGCGCGCGATGAACAGCGCCCTGTAGTCATGGTAACGCTGTGACACGATCACATAGTTGTCGAGCCCGAATATACGCTTGGCCCGCACGATCGAATCCAGCGTGCGAAAGCCGGCAAAGTCGAGCGTGAGCGCGGCATCGGGCACGCCCAGCCGCCGCAACGCCTGATACATCTTGCGCGGCTCGTTGTAGGTGCTGTCCGGATTGGCGCCCGATACCAGCAGATGCCGCACCCGACCCGCCGCATACAATTCCGCCGCGGCGATCATTCGATGCGTGAACAACAGATTGCGATTGCCGTAGCGCGTATAGGGGCTGGTTCCCAGCACCACGCCCACATCGTGCGCGCCCAGGCGGTCGATATCGTCGAAGATATGGTCCCGGGTCGCACTCACCACCCATGCATTGGCGGCCATCATCGCCAGCAGCAGGCACCCCAGCCCGGACAGACCGATGCTCGCGGCAAGCCGCAGGCCGGCCATCGACGGCATCCGCCACGGCGTGCGCAGTGAAACAGGGGTGGTGGCTGACGAAGCCGTCATGGACATCGGTACCGCGATACAGGGCAAGCACAGGATAGCGCGAGCCTAACAGCGTCAATAGACCGCTGCCCTAACGAAGCAACAATCGACAGCCGCTAGGAGGCTGTCGGATTCGGGGGTTCGTAGCGAGCCTGGTGGGACAGTGAGCAGCAATTGTCGTGATCTTGAGGCGCATCGTGGTGCGACGTAACGAAAGATCGGGGGGATCCATGCCGCTGTCCCGCCTGCGCAGTAGACTCATGCTGAGTCCGACAGCCTCCTAGTGGGCAAGCTTCCCGATCGCGGCCTCGAGACCATCCAGCGTCATTTCGTACATGCGATTGCCCATCAGTTCGCGTGTCATCTTGATCGAGGGGGTGTAATCCCAGCGCTCTCGCGGTTCCGGATTCAGCCACACGGCGTCCGGAAAACTCTCGAGCAGACGATCCAGCCACACCGCCCCGGCCTCTGCGTTCCAGTGCTCGACGCTGCCGCCGGGATACGCGATCTCGTATGGGCTCATTGTCGCGTCGCCGACAAATATTGCCTTGTAGTCGGTGGTGTAGGTATGACAGACATCCCAGGTCGGGTGCTGCTCGCTGCGCCGGCGACGATTGTCCTTCCACAGTCCCTCGTAGGGGAAATTGTGGAAATAGAAGTACTCCATGTGCTTGAACTCGGCGCGCGCCGCCGAAAACAGGCTTTCGCAGGTGGCCACATGGTCGTCCATGGAACCGCCGACATCGAAGAAGATCAGCAGCTTGACCGCATTACGACGTTCCGGACGCATCTTCAGATCGAGATGGCCGGCGTTACGCGCGGTCGAGCGGATGGTGTTGTCCAGATCCAGCTCATCCTCGGCGCCCTGACGGGCGAAGCGGCGCAGTTTGCGCAGCGCCATCTTGATGTTGCGCGTACCGATTTCCTGGCCGCCGTCGAGGTTGGCGAATTCGCGTTTGTCCCAGACCTTGACCGCCCGGCGATGACGCGAGCCATCCTGGCCGATCCGGATGCCTTCCGGATTGAAGCCGTAGGCGCCGAACGGCGATGTGCCAGCCGTGCCGATCCACTTGCTGCCGCCCTCGTGACGCTCACCCTGCTCTTCCAGGCGTTTCTTGAGCGTCTCCATGAGCTTGTCCCAGCCGCCCATGGCCTCGATCTGAGCTTTCTGCTCGTCGCTCAACTCGAGCTGTTTCATCTTCTCGAGCCATTCATCCGGGATATCGGTGGTCAGATCCTGGGTCGCGGCCTGGATGCCGTCGAAATAATGCCCGAACACCTGATCGAAGCGATCGAACTTGGCCTCGTCCTTGATCATCGTCGCGCGCGACAGGTAATAGAAATTGGTGACACTCATGCCGCCGACGTGCGCATTGAGCGCTTCCAGCAGCGTCAGGTATTCGGTCACCGACGGCTTGAGCCCGGCGTCACGTAGTTCGTAGAAGAATTCAATCAGCATGGCGTATTCGCGGCGCTACGATTGGAAACCACACACGTAGGTCGGCTTAGGCCGCAAGGCCCTAAGCCGACAAACGGGTTCGCGGCAGGATGTCGGATTACGCCTACGGCTAATCCGACCTACGCGGGAGTTAGCCGGATACCACATCAGCGTCGCGTCATGAATGCCAGACGCTCGAACAGATGCACGTCCTGCTCATTCTTGAGGAGCGCGCCGTGCAGCGGCGGCAGTGCATCGCGAGCGTTCTTGGAATGCAGCGCCTCGGCCGGGATGTCCTCGGCCAGCAGCAGCTTGAGCCAGTCCAGCAGCTCCGAGGTCGACGGCTTCTTCTTGATACCGGGCACGTCGCGCACGTCGAAGAACAGATCCATGGCGTCGGACAGCAGGTTCTTCTTGATGTCCGGAAAATGCACGTCGACGATCTCGCGCATCGTGTCCTTGTCCGGAAACGAGATGAAGTGGAAGAAGCAGCGGCGCAGGAAGGCGTCCGGCAGTTCCTTCTCGTTGTTGGACGTGATGATGATGATCGGCCGGAAACGCGCCTCGATGGTCTGGCGGGTTTCGTAGACGTCGAACGCCATACGATCGATTTCACGCAGCAGATCGTTGGGGAACTCGATATCGGCCTTGTCGATCTCGTCGATCAGCAGCACCGGCTGCTGATCCGCGGTGAAGCACTCCCACAGCGGCCCGGGCACGATGTAGTTGCCGATGTCGTGGACCTTCTGCTCACCGAGCTGCGAATCGCGCAGACGCGACACGGCGTCGTATTCGTACAGACCCTGCTGGGCCTTGGTCGTGGACTTGATATGCCACTGGTAGAACGGTTTGTTAAGCGCGGCGGCAACTTCCTCGGCCAGCATGGTCTTGCCGGTGCCCGGCTCGCCCTTGATCAGCAGCGGACGCTGCAAAGTGGCCGCGGCATTGACCGCAAGCTTGAGATCATCGGTGGCGACATAGCGTTCGCTGCCGGCGAATTGGATGGTCATAGGCTTATCGTTGCAGTGAAAATCGGGCCGCGGTGCGCGCGCGGGGCGGATCAGCCCTTCGCGCGTTCCTCGAGAACGGCAATGGCCGGCAACGTCTTGCCTTCCAGGAATTCCAGAAAGGCACCGCCGCCGGTAGAAATGTAGGATACATCGTCTTCGATGCGATATTTTTCGATGGCCGCCAGAGTATCGCCGCCACCGGCGATCGAAAACGCCTCGCTGCGGGCGATCGCACGGGCCAGCACATGCGTGCCACCGCCGAACTGATCGATCTCGAACACACCCAGCGGGCCGTTCCAGACGATGGTACCGGCGTCCTGCAGAATTCGGGCGATACGATCGCGACTGTCCGGTCCCACGTCGAGAATCATCTCGTCGCTCTCGACTTCGGAGACCGGCCGTACTTCCGGATGCGCCTCGGGCGAGACTTCGGTCGCCGCGATGACATCGGTGGGCAACGGAATCTCGCCGCCCCGATTACGAATTTCACGATCGATCAGGCGCGCAGCGCCCAGCAGATCGGGTTCGTAGAGCGACGCCCCGACGTTATGGCCGGCGGCCGCGAGAAAGGTGTTGGCGATGCCGCCGCCCACGATCAGCTGATCAGCAACGTTCGCCAGACTCTCAAGTAGCTCCAGCTTGGACGATACCTTGGAACCCCCGACGATCACGACCAGCGGGCGCGCCGGGTCGCCGAGCGCGGCGGTCAACGCCTCGACCTCGGCGGCCAGCAACGGTCCGGCGCAGGCGACAGGCGCGAACCGTGCCACGCCCTCGGTCGAGGCCTGGGCGCGATGAGCGGTTCCGAAGGCGTCCATCACGAACACGTCGCACAGGGCCGCCATCTTCTTCGCCAGCGCCTCGTCATTGGCTTTCTCGCCGACGTTGAAGCGCACGTTCTCGCACATGACGATTTCGCCCTCGCCGACCTCGACGCCGTCGAGCCAGTCGGTCACGAGCGGCACATCCATGCGCAGCAACTCCGACAGATAGCGGGCGACCGGGGCGAGACTGTGCTCGCTGTCCGGCTCGCCTTCCTTAGGCCGACCGAGATGCGACATGACCATCACCCGGGCACCCGCTTCCAGCGCCGCCTTGATGGTCGGCACCGACGCCTTGATACGCCCCGCGGAACTGACCTCGCCGTTGGCAAACGGCACGTTCAGATCCTGACGGATCAGCACGCGCTTGCCGGCCAGATCGACGTCTTCCATTTTCAGCATGGCGGTCATGGTCGCATTCCTCGGTCTTGTTGTTGCTTTACGGACTCGACGATCAGGCCTTGGCGAGCACCAGCGCGGTATCGAGCATGCGGTTGGAGAAACCCCATTCGTTGTCGTACCAGGAGCAGACCTTGATCATCTTGCCGCCGATAACCTTGGTCAGTTCCGCGTCGACGGTCGAGGAGACCGGATCGTGGTTGAAGTCCTGCGACACCAACGGCGCTTCGCTGTAGGCGAGCACGCCCTTGAGCGGGCCATCGGCGGCCTTCTTGAGCACGGCGTTGACCTCTTCCACCGTGGTGTCCTTGGAGACCTGCGCGGTCAGATCGACCATCGACACGTTGATGGTCGGCACGCGCACGGCAAAGCCGTCGAGCTTGCCGTCGAGCTCCGGCATCACCAGGCCCACGGCCGCGGCGGCCCCGGTCTTGGTCGGGATCATGCTCTGGGTGGCACTGCGGGCACGACGCAGATCCGAGTGATACACATCCGACAACACCTGATCGTTGGTGTACGAGTGAATCGTGTTCATCAGCCCGTATTCCAGACCGAAGGCATCGTGCAGCGGCTTGACCAGCGGAGCCAGGCAGTTGGTGGTGCAGGACGCATTGGAGATGATCTTGTCGTCGGCGTTGATCGTGTCGTGATTGACGCCGTAGACGATCGTTTTCATCTTGCCGGCGGGCGCGGAAATCAGCACCTTCTTGGCGCCGCCTTTCAGATGCGCGCTCGCTTTCTCCTCGCTGGCGAACAGGCCCGTACATTCGAGCACGATATCCACGCCCAGATCGCCCCAGGGCAGATCGGCGGGGTTGCGCTCGGCCAGCACCTTGATCTTGTCGCCGTTGACGACGAGGTTGTCGCCTTCTACCGAGACTTCGCCCGGAAAACGGCCGTGCGCGGTGTCGTACTGGGTCAGATGCGCGTTGGTCTCGGCGTTGCCGAGATCGTTGATCGCCACGATCTGGATCTCGTTCGTGCGACCGGCCTCATAGAGTGCGCGCAGCACGTTGCGACCGATACGACCATAACCATTGATACCGACTTTGACTGCCATAACTACCTCTTCGTTGACTGATAAACCCGTGCCGGGCGACTGAACTAGCCCCGCACCTGCGACTTGAGCGCCTCGACCACCGCGTTTGCGGTGACACCGAACGCCTCGTAAACCTGTTCGGCCGGAGCCGACATGCCGAAATCGTCGACACCGATCACCTGACCGGCCGCACCGACAAATCGATACCAGCTGTCCGAGACGCCGGCCTCGACCGCGACACGCGCGGTAATGCCGGCCGGCAACACCGATTCGCGATACGCCGCACTCTGGGCGTTGAAGACCTCCAGGCAAGGCATGGACACGACCCGCACACCGATGCCCTCGGCGTTCAGCCGTTCGGCCGCGGCCACGGCCAGCTCCAGCTCCGAGCCGGTGCCGATGACCAGCGCTTGTGCCTCGCCTTCGGGCTCGCGCAGCACATAGCCACCCTGGGCGATCGCCGCGATCTGGTCGGCGTCACGCGTCTGATGGTCCATATCCTGGCGCGACAGCACCAGTGCCGTGGGCCCGTTCGCGCGCTCGATCGCCGCCTGCCAGGCCACCGCCGTTTCCACATCGTCGCCGGGGCGCCAGACATGCAGGTTGGGAATCAGCCGCAGGCTCGCGACATGCTCGACCGCCTGATGGGTCGGGCCGTCTTCACCCAGGCCGATGGAGTCGTGGGTATAGACCAGAATATTGCGCGAACGCATGAGCGCGGCCATGCGGACCGCATTGCGGGCATAGTCCGAGAAGGTCAGGAAGGTGGCACCGAACGGCGTGAAGCCGCCGTGCAGACTCAGGCCGTTGGTGATGGCGGTCATGCCGAATTCACGCACGCCGTAATAGACATAGTTGCCGCTGTAGTCGAGCGCGGTGATCGCACGATGACCGTCGAAATCGGTTCCGTTGGAACCGGACAGATCGGCCGAACCGCCCAGCAACTCGGGCAGCGCCGCCGCATAGGCGCCGATCGCTGCTTTCGATGCCTTGCGCGTGGCGGTGCGCTTGCCATCGGACTGGGTCTTTTCGATGAACTGACGACACAGGGCCGACCAGTTCTGCGGCATCTCACCGGCAAGGCGACGCTTGAATTCGGCGGCGTCCTGCGGATGTTTTTGTTCGTAGTCGGCAAACGCACCCTGCCAGGCCTTCTCCGCGGCCGCACCCGCCTCGCGCTTGTTCCAGCCGGCGTAGATATCGTCGGGCACGGCGAAACGCGTCGTGTCTTTCCAGCCGATCTCGGCGCGTGCCGCCGCGATTTCATCGTCGCCCAACGCCGCACCGTGCGCTCCCGCCGTGCCCTGCATATTGGGCGAGCCCCAGCCGATCACCGTCTTGCAGCAGATCAGCGTGGGTTTGCGGGTTTCCTTCTTGGCGGTATCGATCGCCGTCTTGATCTCTTCGGCATCGTGGCCATCGACGTTGCGTATCACCTGCCAACCATAGGCTTCGAAGCGCGACGCGCTATCGTCGGTGAACCAGCCCTCGGTCTCGCCGTCGATCGAGATGCCGTTGTCGTCGTAGAACACGACCAGCTTGCCCAGGCCCAGCGTGCCCGCCAGCGAGCAGGCTTCGTGGGAAATGCCTTCCATCAGGCAGCCGTCGCCCACGAAACACCAGGTGCGGTGATCGACGATTCGGGCGTCGTCGTGATTGAAGCGGGCGCCGAGCGCCGCCTCGGCCAGCGCCATGCCTACCGCGTTGGCCAGCCCCTGACCCAGCGGCCCGGTAGTCGTCTCGACCCCCGGCGTCATGAAGTTCTCCGGATGACCCGGGGTCTTCGAATGGAGTTGGCGAAAATCACGCAGATCATCGATCGACAGATCGTAGCCGGCCAGATGCAGGGCCGCGTACTGCAGCATCGACCCATGCCCGTTGGACAACAGGAAACGGTCGCGGTCGGCCCAGTCCGGATTGCCCGGATTCATCTTCAGATGATCGTTGAACAGGACTTCAGCTATATCCGCCATGCCCATGGGCATGCCCGGATGGCCGCAAGTGGCTTGTTGGACAGCGTCCATGGCCAGAATTCGGATGGCGTTGGCGAGATCGCGGCGTGCGGGCATGGATAAACCTCTGGCGCAGCTTGACAAAGGCCGGCCATTGTCTATTAAAGCGTTGTAGCGGGCAACATGGCCAGGGCTCGTTCGACGGCAGCAACAGCCGGAACGCCGATCACTCCCGAACAGCCGACTTGTGTTGGAAATGGTTACCGGACAACCAGTTTAAGCATTTTTATTTCTTTACGATCAACATATTTTTATAATTATTTCTTATGCAAAGACATGGTTAAAAATTATGCTCTTTCAGTATCTTGGGATTTTTATCCCAATATCGGATTCCTCGATTACAAGAGTATCGACACGCACCGTGCGGCTAAAACACTGAAATAGAAAACATAAAAAGATCCAGCTGTGCTAGCGTCAGGCTTCGACGGTATTTGGGGTTACCGCAGCGCAACATCCTTGATACGCCCCTGCGACGTGCTCGCCACTTTGTGGTGGTCTGCTCACGCGCCAGGCCCTGGAGATGGCTGTCCGTAACCCGTAATTCGTTGCGAAATAAAAATGTAACGCACATTAACAAGCAGAGGGATCCCGCTATGACCGACGAAGTGAAAGACGATGATCTGATTGGGCAGGCAGCGAGCCGCATTCTGACCCCCGGCAAGATCAACAACGCGCGTCGCCGCTTTCTGACCAATACCGGCATGTTTTCCGCCGGTCTGATCGGCAGCACGCTGCTGGCGGCGTGCAACAGCGATTACGACAATGCCGCGATGGCACAGGATGGCGACACCAATCCGTTCACTGACATCGACATTCTCAATTTCGCGTTGAATCTCGAGTATCTCGAAGCCGAGTTCTATCTGTACGCGGCCACTGGTTCGGGTATCCCGCGCGAGATGACCACCGGCACAGGTATGCAGGGCACCGTATCCGGCGGTGCGATGGTCAACTTCGCCGACCCCGACGATGCCATGTTCGGCACCATCGTCCGTGAATACGCCAACGAGATCGCGGTCGACGAATACGATCACGTCAAGACCTTGCGCGGCGCATTGGGATCGGCCGCCGTCGCCGAACCGCAGATTGCGCTCGATACGGCGTTCAGGGCAGCTCTGGGCGCGGATTTCGACTACACCGCCAACCCGACCAACTTCCTGCTCGCCGCATTCATCTTCGAAGACGTCGGCGTCACGGCGTACAAGGGCGCCGCACCGCTGATTCAGGACCCCAACATCCTGTCGGTGGCCGCAGGCTTCCTCGCGGCCGAGTCCTATCACTCCGGACTGATTCGTACCATTCTCTATTCCCAGGCGCGTCGTAGCGGCAATCAGGATCTGTTCAATACGGTGCAGACCATTTCCAACGCCCGAGACAGCTTCGACGACGGTGGGGCGGCCGACAAGGATCAGGGCATTGCGCCGACAGACGACGTGCCAATGGGCGCGACCGGCCAGGCATCGAATATCGTGCCGCTGGACGATAACGGCGTCGCCTATGGACGCACCCCGGACGATGTGCTGAACGTGGTCTATCTCACCGCCGACGAAGCCAATCAAGGCGGCTTCTTCCCGGCCGGCACGAATGGCTACTTCAAACAGAGCAGTGCCGCGCCGGCGTCCAGCAGCGACACATAAAGTGCGGCACGTCGGCGACCGCTAGAGAATGGATCATCGTGCGACCGATGCGCCACTTCGACCCGGTTCGTTGATGTTTCTCTGAAGCAGACGAAGCCCCGGCTCCGGCCGGGGCTTTTTTACAGCGCTCCACCGCACGCAACAAGTAACAGGAATAATAAAAAACCGTCATATGAGTCGGTTTTTCACCGTCTCGTAACAGCGGGTCTCTAGGGTTTGTCGCTGCCAACGTTGGCCATAGACCAATCGAACCAGGGAGACCATTCATGACCCATAACCGTCCGCGCTTTCGCCTGCCTCGCATCGAGATCGACGAAGCCGAAGTCAAAAGCAACGAACCCGTGCGCTCGCAGAGCGATTCGCCGAGCATGTCGCGACTGCTGGAATCGCGCCTGAGCCGACGCGCCACATTGCGCGGCGGCCTCGGTCTCGCCGCCACCACAATTCTTGCAGGCGCAGGTCTGGCCGGCTGCTCGGACGACAACAACGACTCCGACGATGGCGACCACAACGCCGGAACCGGCACCACGCCGCCGGCCTCCTCGCAGACGTTGTCGTTCGACTCCGTGCCCCGCTCACTGGCCGATCAGGTGGTCGTCCCGGACGGCTACAGCGTGGACACCCTGCTGGCCTGGGGGACGCCCATCGTCGCCGGCGCCGCCGCATTCGACCCGGCCACCAATACCGCGGCCGATCAGGCCGGCCAAACCGGCATGCACCACGACGGCATGTACCTGTTTCAGGCCGACGACAGCCCCAATCAGGGTATTCTGGTCGTCAACCACGAAAACATCACCCGCGAGAACCTGCTGCCCGCGGGCCGCAGCGTCGACGGCGACGGCATGCCCAACGACCCCGAGCAGATTCGTCGCGAAATGGCGGCACACGGCATGTCGGTCGTGCAGATCGCCCGCGACGGCAACGGGCGCTGGGCGCATCAGATGTCAAGCTTCAACCGCCGCATCACGGCGATGACGGATATCGCGATGTCTGGCCCGGTGGCCGGCTCCGAGTATCTGGTCACCCCTTACAGCCCGGACGGGACCGCGACGCGCGGCACGCTCAACAACTGCGGCCGCGGCTTCACGCCCTGGGGCACCTATCTGTCCGGCGAGGAAAATATCCAGGGCTATTTCACCACCACCGATACCAGCCCCGCGCTGTCGCGCTACGGCATCGACGACGTCGGCTTCGGTTTTTTCTGGGCCGCGGTCTCCGATGACGCGACCGACGAAGACAACGGCGAGTTCGCCCGTTTCGACGTCACCGCCAACGGCTCGGGCGCGACCGACGACTGGCGCAATGAAGTCAACAACTTCGGCTGGGTGGTCGAAGTCGACCCCGGCGATCCGTCGTCCACGCCCAGAAAACGCACCGCGATGGGCCGTTTCCGGCATGAAGGCGTCGAGCCGAGCCTGATCACCGAAGGCAAGCAGATCGCCTTCTACATGGGCGACGATGCCCGTGGCGAATACTGCTACAAGTTCGTCACCGAAGACGCCTGGAATGCCGCCAGCCCGGCGCCGGACATGCTCGACCGCGGCACGCTCTATGTCGCCCGCTTCGACGACGACGGCACCGGCAAATGGCTGCCGCTGGATGTCAGCAAGAGCGCGACACTGGCCGGCCGCTTCGCCAGCCAGGCCGAACTGCTGGTGAACACCCGCATCGCGGCCGATCTGGCCGGCGCCACGCCGATGGATCGCCCCGAGTGGTCCGCCGTGGACCCGATCAGCGGCGACGTGTACTACACGCTCACCAACAACAGCGACCGGGGTAGCGACGGCGAAGAAGCGGTCAATGCCGCCAACCCGCGCGCCAACAACACCTACGGTCATATCATCCGCCAGACCGAAGCCGGCAACGATCCCGCAGCCACCACGTTCACCTGGGACATCTTCGTATTCGGTGCCCCGGCCAGCGCCGACGACAATATCAACCGCTCCGGCCTGACCACCGACAACGAATTCGCCGGCCCCGATGGCCTATGGTTCGATCGGCGCGGCGTGCTCTGGATTCAGACCGACAACGGCGGCAACGAAGTCGCCGACGCCACCAACGACCAGATGCTGGCCGTCATTCCGGCAGCGCTGTCCGGCGATCGCACCATCACACCGGACAATCAGGCCAGCCTCAAGCGCTTCCTGGTCGGCCCGCAGGGCTGCGAGATGACCGGCAGCGAGTTGTCGGCCGATGCCAAGACGCTGTTCGCCAACGTGCAGCATCCGGGCGGTCGCTTTCCGGACTACACCGATGGCGTGCCGCCGCGTTCGGCGACACTGGCAATCAGCCGCGACGACGGCGGTGAAATCGCCCTGTAAAAAAACGCACGGTGCAGACCTGCAAGGCCCGGCATAGCCGGGCCTTTTTCATGCCCGCAGTTGCGCCAGGCGCTCGACGCCGGCCGTGAGCGTCGCATCATTCTTGGCGAAACACAGCCGCAGCAGGCGGGTGTCCGGCGGGGTCTCGAAGAACGGGCTCAACGGCACCGCAGCCACACCCGCTTCGCGTACCAGCCACTGGCAGAAAGTCACGTCGTCGACATCGCGCACCGCGGAATAGTCGACCAGCTGAAAATAGCCGCCCGGCACATCCAGCCGCGTGAGCGGGGTCTCGGCGAGCATGGCCCGAAACGCGTCCCGCTTGTGCTGATAGAACGCCGGCAACTGCAGATAATGCTCGGGTTCGGCCGCCAGCATATCCGCGAACGCCCACTGCGCCGGGCCGAAGGTGGCAAAGGTCAGGTACTGATGAACCTTGCGAAATTCGGCGGTCAACGCGGGGGGCGCGATGCAATACCCCACTTTCCAGCCGGTGCAGTGATAGGTCTTGCCGAAGGAGCTCACGATGAAGCTGCGCTCGGCCAGTTCGGCGTGCCGGGCCACGCTCTGGTGCGCCGCGCCGTCGAAGACCATGTGTTCGTAGACCTCGTCCGCGAGCACCCAGACGCTCGTGTCACGCAGGGCATCGGCCAGCGCATCGAGATCGGCCGCGCTGAACACCGCGCCGGTCGGGTTGTGCGGCGAGTTGACGATGATCAGGCGCGTCCGGGCCGTGATCGCGTCGCGCACCCGCTGCCAGTCCACCGCAAAGTCCGGCAGCGTCAACGGCACGCGCACGGCGGTCGCGTTCTGCAGATCGATGGCGGGTTCGTAGCAGTCGTAGGCGGGGTCGAGCACGAGGACCTCGTCGCCGGCGCGCACGACCGCCGCGATGGCCGCGAAAATTGCTTCGGTTGCCCCTGACGTCACCGTGACCTCCGTGGCCGCGTCCGTGGCACGACCATAAAGGCGTTCGGTCTTGTGCGCGATCTGCTCGCGCAGCGCCGGCAGACCGATGCCGGGCGGATACTGGTTGTGCCCATCCGCCATCGCGCGGGTCAGCGCCTGGGTCAGTCGCGCCGGCGGCGCGAAATCCGGAAACCCCTGGCCGAGATTCACCGCATTGTGCTCGAGCGCGAGCTGGCTCATCACACTGAAAATGGTCGTGCCCACGCGGGGCAGCTTGGTCTCCAGGCTCGGCGTCATCGCCCTGCTCTCATCGTTCGGTGGCGTTGGAGGCAGATACTAGCATCGGCTGTCGTCGACACAGGGGCGAGTCGATACGCGGGAAATAGCTGTTCGATACAGACACGATGGGCTATACTCGCGCCGTCTTCAGGGCGGGGTGTAACTCCCCACCGGCGGTAAGCCGTTTTTCACGGCAAGCCCGCGAGCGCTTCGATCGTCTCGGTCGAAGGTCAGCAGATCTGGTGCGATTCCAGAGCCGACGGTCATAGTCCGGATGAAAGAAGACGCGCGACCGCTGCGGCCGGCCTAGTGTTTGCCAACGCCTGTGCGCCTGCTGCCCTGAAACGTTGACTCGGTTACAAGAGGACGTTTCATGCCATCGATTGATTCCCATCGCCATCCCAGGCTTGCCGCCGCGATCGCTGCCTTTCAGGCCGGCCTCCCGGTACTGCTGCTCGACGACGCCGACCGCGAAAACGAAGCGGACATCGTCGCCGCCGCGGAAAATCTGCAACCCGACACCATGATCAAGATGATCCGCAACGGCAGCGGCATCGTCTGCCTGGTGCTGGACGGCGCCAGCGTCAGCGCGCTCGGCCTGCCGCCCATGGTCAGCGACAACCAGGCCCGTCACGGCACCGGCTTCACTATCTCCATCGAAGCCGCCCACGGCGTGACCACCGGCGTATCCGCGATCGACCGGGTGACCACGATCAAGGCCGCACTGGAGTCGCTCGAAGGCGATCACCAGATCGTGAGTCCGGGCCATGTGTTTCCGCTGCGTGCCCGGGCCGGTGGCGTGCTCGAACGCCGCGGCCATACCGAAGGCTCGCTCGATCTGGCGATTCTCGCCGGCATGCGTCCGGCGTCGGTGCTCTGTGAGCTGATGAACGACGACGGCACGATGGCCGGCAATGCCGATATCGAACGCTACGCACGCCAGCACGACATGCCGGTGCTCACCATCGACGAGATCGCCGCCTGCCGGGCCGAGCTTGCCGAACAGTGCGCTTGAGCCGTCGGCGGCACGCCGTTGTCCGGGTCGCCCGCGGCTGTCAACGGATGACGCGGTGCCGGCAGCGGGCTATCCTCTAACGATGAAACGCGCGTACCGCAATGATCAGACGCCGGCCGAGCCCGAGACCGAGGCGGCCACACCGGAATTCTCCATCGACGCGCTGGCGCGCGAGACGGGCAGCACGGTGCGCAATATCCGCGCCTATCAGGATCGCGGCCTGCTGCCGCCGCCCGAACGCCGCGGCCGCAAGGGCATCTACAACGACGCCCACCTGTCACGCCTGCGCATCATCAACCGCCTGCTCGAACGTGGCTACACCCTGGCCAATATCGGTGAGCTGATCGAAAGCTGGGAACGCGGCAACGACATCGGCAGCCTGCTCGGCCTGGAGACGGCCGTGGCCAGCCCCTGGTCGGACGAAGTGCCCGACTACGTGACCATGCCGGAGTTGCTCAAGAAATTCGGCGGCAAATTCTCGCGCAGCGCGCTCAAGAAAGCCGTGGAACTCGACGTGGTCCGGCCCGAAGGCATGCGTTATCGCGTGCCCAGTCCGCGCATGCTGCATGCCGGCGCCGAACTGGTGAAGGTCGGTATTCCGCTCGAGGAAATGCTCGACGTGGTCGCCTATCTGCGACGCAACGTCGAACAGGCGGCCGACGAAATGGTGCGACTGGTCGCCATTCATGTGTTCGACCGCTACGGCGAAGGCAAGCTGCCGCCGTCGGAGGACATGCCTGCACTCGCCGATCTCATCTGGCGCTTCCGGCCACTTGTGGAAATGGCGGTATTGCCGGAAGTCGCACGCGCCATGGCCAAGGCCGCCGATCAGCACCTGGGCGATCGCCTGGCCTTGCTGATGGAGCATCTGCACGACGCCCGTTAGGCCACGGCTCGCATCGTGAGGGCCTGAAAAGACCATTGATGCGGCATCGCAACATTGCAGTTGCGCTCACAAAACTGTTGTGACATTGTTTGATGTAACGATTACATTGAACATGTCAATGACGCATGCGCTTCACAACGCGCCGACAGCCGACGAATCGATTTCGATTCGGGGAGACGGCGTGCAGCTGGCCTGCCACAGCCGCGGCGATTCGAGCGCGCCCACCCTCGTATTCGTGCACGGCTATCCCGACACTCATGCCGTCTGGGGCCCTGTCATCGATGTGCTGTCGCAGACGTTTCACTGCGTCAGCTACGACGTGCGCGGTGCGGGGGCGTCGACACGTCCACGGGCAACGCGGGCCTATCTCCTCGCCTATCTCGAAGCCGATCTGCGAGCCGTCATCGACTGGGCCAGCCCGGACGCGCCCGTGCATCTGATCGCCCATGACTGGGGCTCGATCCAGAGCTGGGAAGCGGTCACCGACCCGCGACTCGCCGATCGTATTGCCAGCTTCACATCGATGTCCGGTCCCTGTCTCGACCACGTCGGCCATTGGCTGCGCGGCCAATGGCAAACCGATCGGCCCGCGCTGAAGAAGCAGGCGCGCAGATCCTGGTATATCGCCGCGTTTCATGTCCCGCTGCTGCCTAGCCTGATCTGGCGGACCGTGCTCGTCAGACGCTGGCCGACGATCTCGAAGCGCCTGGAAGGCCAGTCGCTGCCGGTCAACCCGACGCTGGCGCAAGACGGCGCTCATGGCATCAAGCTCTACCGCGCGAACGTCGCCGCGCGTCTGTTCAAGCCGCGCGCACGCACGGCGCAGTGCCCGGTTCAGCTGATCACCCCGTTGCGCGACGCCTTCGTCGGGCCCGGGTTTGCCCACGGCCTGGAGCGCTGGGTCGAGGACCTGACCGTAACCCCGATCGACGCCGCCCACTGGGCGGTGCTCACGCATCCGCAGTCGATCGCCGAGCACTGCGTGCGGTTCATTCGCCGCCACGGACCGGCGTCGCCAACGCTCCCTGCGGCCCAATCCCCTGCGCGTCCAGGGCCCACGGCCTGAGCGCATCCACACAGGACAGCTGACATGAGCAAGACCGCAACGGAACTCGATAACAACGGCACCGGCTACAGCGGCCCGGTCATGCCGCAGCAGCGCGACCTGCATTTTCTGCCACCCGCCGATCGCATCTGCGACTGGCACCAGGCCGGCCCGAACGTGACCCAGTTCATGAACGCGTTGTCGCTGTTCTTCCCGGCCGGCGAGCGCATGTTCATCGATGCCGTACGCGCCTATCGCGACGAAATTCCCGATCCGGATCTCAGAAAGGCCGCGACCGCGTTCATCGGCCAGGAAGCCATGCACTCGCGCGAGCACACCGAGTACAACCAGCTGATGGATGCCGCCGGGCTGCCCGCCAGCGAACTCGACGCCCAGGTCTGGGCGCATACCGAGTACGTGAAGAAGCACAGCTCGAAGGTCACCCCGCTGTTGATGACTATCGCGCTGGAGCATTTCACCGCGCTGATGGGCGACACCCTGCTGCGCTATCCCGAGCAGATGGGCGGCTCGCAGGAGGACTACGAGCGCATGTGGCGCTGGCACGCGCTCGAGGAAGTCGAACACAAGGCCGTGGCCTATGACGTATTCGAAAAATGCGTCGGTCGCGGGCCCAGGGCCTACGCCATGCGCAGCGCGATCATGCTCACCACCACAGCCACTTTCTGGCCTCACGTGATGATGTTCTATCGCCGTCTGGCCGCGGCCGACCCGGGCTGCCGCAAGGCCGGCTGGCGCGGCCACCTGAAGCTCGCCAACTTCATGCTCGGCAGGCCCGGCTATCTGCGCAAGCTGCTGCCCGAGTATCTGGCTTACTTCAAATACAGCTTCCATCCCTGGCAACAGAACAACGCCGAACTGCTGGCCGAAATCGACGAACTGGTCGGCGACGCCGAGGCCGCCTACGCGAGCCACCACTAGCCATCTGGGCGCACGCATCACGCGCCGCGACAACAATCCCGCACGGAGGAACGCCATGAGCAAAAACGCCACAGACATGCAAGACAAGACGCGCGCTATCCCGCACAGCGAGCACGTCAACGTCATGCCCGAGCGGCGTGATCTGCACTTCCTGCCGCCGGCGGATCGCATCAGCGACTGGCACAAGGAAGGCCCCAACGTCACCCAGTTCATGAACGCGATGTCGCTGCTGTTCCCCGCCGGCGAGCGCATGTTCATAGACGCCGTGCGCAGCTATCGCGACGAGATCCCCGACCCGGATCTACGCAAGGCGGCGACCGCGTTCATCGGCCAGGAAGCCATGCATTCGCGCGAGCACATCGAATACAACCAACTGATGGAAAACGCGGGCCTGCCGGCCCACAAGCTCGACCGTTTCACCTGGAATCTGCTCGAGCGGATCAAGAACAGCAGCTGGAAGTCCATGCCGCTGGCCGCAACCATCGCGCTCGAACACTACACCGCGCTCATGGGCGACATGCTGCTGCGTTATCCGGAAATGATGGCCGGGTCACAGGAAGACTTCGAGCGGATGTGGCGCTGGCACGCGCTCGAGGAAGTCGAGCACAAGGCCGTCGCCTACGACGTCTACGAGAAGTGCATCGGTCGCGGGCCGCGCAACTGGGCGGAACGCAGCTTCGCGATGACGCTGGCCACCGCCCTGTTCTGGCCGGTGCTGATGAGCTTCTACTGGCAGATGGCGCAAGCCGACGAAAACTGCCGCAAGCAGGGCTGGCGCGGCCATGTGAAGCTAGCCAACTTCATGTTCGGCAAGCCCGGCTTCATCCGCAGGATGCTTCCGGAGTTCGCCAGCTACTTCAAGTACAGCTTCCACCCCTGGCAGCAGAACAACGCCGATCTGCTGGCCGAGCTCGACGAGCTGGTCGACGACGCCGAGGCCGCCTACGCGACCCATCACTGACCCGCCCCGCCGCCAGCGCAAAAGCCGCGGTTCATGCCGCGGCTTTTTCCTGGTCTGGCGTGACGGTGCGGCCTACGCGTCGGGCGTCGTCGCAGCCGGATGCAGATGACGGGCCACAGCCACGTATAGCGCCAGGCTCGACTCCACGACGACATCCAGCGGATCGCGATACCGGCTGAGCGTCCAGTACATCGCGATATGCAGGGTCGACCCGACAAGGCCCGCCGACACGATCGCCGGATCCGTGCCACGCGCCCGTTCGAGTTGAAAGATCGAACCCACCAGTTCCTGCAGCATGCGGGTGAAGTTCTGCGTGGTGCCTCGATAGAGCTTGTCGATCTCACCGCTGATGCCGAAGATCTCGATCAGCAGAATGCGCGCCGCGCCCGGCTGGTGATACATGGTCTCGAAGAACACCCGCAGGCCGGCTCGCGCCGTGGATTCGGGGTCCGCGGGCGCGGCGTCGATCGCCGCCACCACATCGGCCTGCAGGCGCGCGACCAGCGTCTTGTAGACCTCGGCGAACAGCGCCTCCCCGTTGCCGAACGACTCGTAGAAATAGCGCTCGGTCAGCCCGGCCTCGCGACACAGCGATTTTACCGTCGCGGCGCGAAAACCGTCGCGGCCGAACACCGTGATGCCGGCCTCGACGAACTGCGCCCGCCGGGTGCGCCGACGTTCCTCAAGGCTGCGGCCACCGTAGGCCCGACCCTTGCCCGCGGGTTGTGTCGCTGACGCTTTGCTCATGCGCCCATATTGACATCAAACGGTGTCAGAAGTAACTTTGACAATATCTAATGTCAGATTTCAACTTGCCGCTCGTTAGCGCGCAAGTACGCGGATTCGGCAGCGTCGCGCCAATCGATCGCCCCACCGATCCAATGCTGCAGAACCCGGCCCAACAAGGACCCTCATGAAAGACCTGAACAGTAAAGTCGTCGTCATCACCGGCGCCGGGTCCGGCATCGGCCGCAGCCTCGCCACGCTGTGCGCCAGGCGTGGAGCAAGGCTGGCGCTGTGCGACGTCGACGACGACGGCCTGGCACAAACACGTGCGGCCTGCGGCGATACGACGGTATTCACCGCCCACGTGGATGTCGCGGATCGCCGCGCGATGGACGCGTTCCGCGATCAGGTCGTCGAACACTATGCGCGGGTCGATCTGGTGGTCAACAACGCCGGGGTGGCCCACTCCCAGACCATCTCCGATACCGAGTACGACGATTTCGAGTGGATCATGGGGATCAATTTCTGGGGCGTGGTTCACGGCACCAAGACATTCCTGCCGCTGTTGCAGGAAAACACCGGCAGCGCGCTGATCAACGTCTCCAGCGTATTCGGCATCATCAGCGTACCCACGCAAGGCACTTACAACGCGACCAAGTTCGCGGTACGCGGTTTCACCGAAGCGTTGCGCCATGAAACCGCGGGCAGCGGCCTGCATGTGATGTGCGTGCATCCGGGCGGCATCAAGACAGCCATCGCCCATTCGGCGCGTTTCTATGTCGGCCCCGACGGCAGCAGCGACCAATCCAAATCGGCCGGCGATTTCGTCGACAAGCTGGCCCGGACGACGCCCGACCAGGCGGCCCGCAAGATCCTCGACGATCTGGGCAAGAAGAAGGGGCGCTGCCTTATCGGCGTGGACGCGAAGATCATCTCCGTGATCTCGCGTCTGATCCCGGTCAACTACTGGAAAGTCATGTCGCGCCTGATGCCAGGCTGACGTTCCACCACCCGGAAACGAAAAAGCCGCGCAGGTCACTCTGCGCGGCTTTTTACCGAGCGGGTCGCCCGCAGTCGCGATCAGATCGCGGCCGTGGTCACGAAACGCGTCTCGAGATAGGACTCGATCGCCTCGCTGCCGCCTTCCGAGCCGTAGCCGGAATCCTTCACGCCGCCGAACGGCGTCTCCGGCAGGGCCAGACCCAGATGGTTGATCGAGATCATGCCGGCCTCGATTTCCTGACCCAACCGATGCGCGGTCTTCATCGACGAGGTGAAGGCGTAGGCCGCCAGGCCGTAAGGCAGGCGATTGGCTTCCGCGATCGCCTCGTCGGTGTCCTTGAACGTGTTGAACACGGCGACCGGGCCGAACGGTTCCTCGTTCATGATCTTCATCTCGGGGGTGAGATTGGTCAGCACCGTCGGTTCGAAGAAATAGCCGGGACCGTCGGCCGCCTTGCCGCCCAGCCGCACGTCGGCGCCCTGCTTCCTGGCGTCGTCGATCATGTCGCCGACCGCGCCCGGGCGCCGGTCATGCACCAGCGGGCCCATGCGGGTGTCCTCTTCCAGGCCGTTACCGACCTTGATCGAACCGGCCGCCTTGACGAACTGATCGACGAACTCCTCGTACACGCCTTCCTGCACCAGGAAACGCGTCGGCGCGATACAGACCTGACCGGCGTTCATGAACTTGCCGATGCTCGCCATCTTCACCGCCGTCTTCATGTCGGCGTCGTCGAAGATCATGGTCGGCGCATGGCCGCCCAGTTCCATCGTGTTGCGCTTCATATGCGCACCGGCCAGCGCGGCCAGCTGCTTGCCCACTGCGGTGGAGCCGGTGAAAGAGATCTTGCGAATCACCGGATGCGGGATCAGGTATTCGGAGATCTCGGCGGGCACGCCGAAGACCAGATTCACCACGCCTGCGGGCACCCCCGCATCGACATAGCAGCGGATCAGTTCGGCCACCGAGGCCGGCGTTTCTTCCGGGCCCTTGAGGATGATCGAGCAACCGGCGGCGAGCGCGATCGAGACCTTGCGCACGGCCTGATTGAGCGGGAAGTTCCACGGCGTGAAGGCGGCCACCGGACCGACCGGATGCTTGCTCGCGATCTGCTGAACGTTGGCGGCCCGCGCCGGGATCACGCGGCCATAGATACGCTTGGCCTCTTCCGCGAACCAGTCCAGCGTACCGGCCGCGCCCAGCGTTTCGCCGCGCGCTTCGGCCAAGGGCTTGCCCTGCTCCATGGTCATCAGGCGGGCGATGTCGTCGGCGCGCTCGCGCAGGAGTGCTGCGGCCTTGTTCAGCGTCGCCGCGCGCTTGACCGCGGGCACCGCACGCCACTGCTTGAAGCCGGCGTCGGCCGCTTCCAAGGCGGCGTCCAGATCAGCCTGGCGGGCACGGGCATGGTGGCCGATGGTCTCGCCGGTGGCGGGGTTGATGACGGCGAGCGTGTCGCCGCCTTCAGCGGCTTTCCACTCACCGTTGATCAGCAGCGAGACGTCGGGATAGGTCTGGGTCTTGTCGAGCATGTTCTCTCCTCGAACGCTTGGCAGGTCATTGAAATCGATGCCAACCATACACCGGACGCACCGTCGGCGACGTCATGCATGGCGCGCAAATTATTAACCCGTCAGCAAACGGGCGCCCGCGGGGAATACGCTTAAGGACGACCGATGAGTGTCGCGGCGGGCAACGCACACTACAACCGTGACGGACAACCGCCAGACGGAGACGCATGGCGCAACCGCGGGCCTGAGCGAGCGAACACATCGGAACTGTGAGGCACGGATATCGTTGGCGGCGAAGGTCTCGACCCGCCCACCGGTATGTCCACTGTGTCCACGTGGCCGGAAGGAAGAACGCCACGGCGTCAGCGTCCATTCGGGCGCGCTGTCAGCGGATATCCGCGCGATCGCCCGCGCCCCGGCACGCACAGCTGAACTGATCAGTATCGATCAGCGCTCTTGCGAGAACGCGCGGGCGGGTCGTTGCTGGCAGTCGCCATATTGTCAGGCGAACACGACCGAGGCGCTCAAAACCGCTTAGCCGTTTTCGCCGCAGCGGCAACCACCGCGCCATGGCAGCATGAGATATTGCCTGTCCGCCATGGCGCGGCAGCTTTGCTCAGCCCTTACGGATCAGGCCGCCTTCCACTTGATGCTGCAGCCTTGGCTGGGCACCTGCACGTCGCCAGGAATCATGTCGCCTTCGAGGATGGCGTCGAGCGAAGCGCGCAGTTCCGCGCCGGTGACCGCCACGCCATTCTTCGGCCGCGATTCGTCGAACTGACCGCGGTAGGCACACTTGCCGTCGGCGTCGAAGACAAAGAAGTCAGGCGTGCAAACGGCATCGTAAGCCTTGGCGACTTCCTGGCTCTCGTCGTAGAGATAAGGGAAGGTGAAACCGCGACTCTCGGCAAACACCTGCATCTGCTCCGGGCCGTCCTCGGGCCGCGTGCTGATGTCGTTGGACGAGATCGCGACAAAGCCAATGCCCTGCGGCTGAAAGTGCTCCGCGACTTTGACCACTTCGTCGATCAGGTGCAGCACATAGGGGCAGTGGTTGCAGATGAACATCACCACCGTGGCTTTCGGCCCGGCGATATCGGCAAACGTCTTCTGTTCGCCGGATACGGTATCCGGCAGATCGAAAGCCGGCGCTTTCTTGCCCAGCGGCATCATGGTGGAATCGGTGAGCGACATGCTGTGTCTCGTTGTAGGAGTCCAGACCGCCTAGTCTAGAGACTCGTGTGCCCAAGCCCAAGCATAGCCGCCCCCAAGACGAGCAGGTCAGCGTGGTGGTCGACCGGATGCCGTATCTGCTGGTTATTTCTCAAGTTCAACAAGCCCTACTCACGGATCATTCCCGGTAATCTGGTTGCTGGGTTGTCGGTAGCGGCCTACTTCGATCCGGCTTGGGTTTCACGCTGATGCGCGATGCCCCTTAATTTTTGCATCAAGAAGCCTAAACGCAGTGCAACCTACCCCGCCCCTTGATCTACGATATCTGCGATCCTTGACGAGGCTATTGTCGACGTACCCCGCCATGCTGCTAGCGTTTATTCAGCTTGAAATAGACACCATCCCAGCTCGTATAAGCGGTCCTGCTATCGACTTTCAACAGTTTTGATCCAGGCTGTATCCAATCATCCGGACAACCGACTTCGATTGTCTCAATCGATTTGCCATCGATCCCCAACTTCGCCGGATCGAACCTGTAGTAGTCGTAAAATTCCGCTGCGCTTTGTTCGGTCGACCGATACACGGGATCGCTACATTCATTTTTCCTGAACTCGGCGATGTCGGCCGTGTAGTGCGCGACCGAACCGTCCCAAGATTTCGCTTCCTCGGTCGTCATCGCACTAATACCCGGGCTATCCGAACCAACAACCGTCCAAACCCCGTAGTACCAAGGCTCGGCGGCCCAGATTGCGCTTGGCATTAGCAGCAGATACAAAATCGGTATCAATCGTTTCACAATCCCCTCCCGGCAATCGGCTCCGAGCTGTTCTTGATGTTCCGGTTCGAGCCTATCGCAATGAGGCTGGATTCGACAGACTAGGGTCGGATTACGCGCTGCGCGCTGATTCGATCTACGGGTAGAGCATTGTTTTTCAGACGCACAGATGGCTTTAACGTTTTGGCGTATTGGTCTACATGCCCTTGTTTGGAGCAAGCGAACCAAGAGAAGTCGCGCTACAGCGCGTGATCTCAGGCCGATCGTTGGCAGAAAGTCTGAAATCTCGCACGGCCGCTATCCCCAGCACGGGTTTTCTCGCCAGGATACAAAAGATTCGGCTTCCATCACGTGAAAACCGGACTCTCAATATCGCTCGTCGCCTATGCAACGCTTAAATGAACGGCATTACGACCAAGGCCCGCCTTCTCAGGCCACCAGTGGCAGATAAACGTGCTCATAGGCAATCGCCGCCGCCACATAGAGCAATAGCACGGCCATCGCCCGGTTGAACCAGAGAAAGTATTTCGGATCGCCGATGCGCCGGCCAAGCAGATCGCCGACCAGCGAATAACTGCCGGGCGCGCCGACCGCGAGCAAGGCGAGCACCGCGGACCACAGCACCAGACCGGCGCCGTGGATGCCC
Source organism: Salinisphaera aquimarina (assembly GCF_042643355.1). Lineage (NCBI taxonomy): Bacteria > Pseudomonadati > Pseudomonadota > Gammaproteobacteria > Salinisphaerales > Salinisphaeraceae > Salinisphaera > Salinisphaera aquimarina. Next base: position 483,702 of record NZ_JBHRSS010000001.1, on the reverse strand, counting down.
GCGCCGGGGAACTGGATAGTGGCGATGGGCAACGTGGCGACGATGCCCTTGGGGTTGAGCAACTGCATCACCAGGCCCTGCCGGAAACGCAGCGCCCGCGCGGTTTGCCGTTTGGTATCGATGGTCACGCTGGCGCGCGCGATCTTGAGCGCCAGATAGCCGATATAGAGGCAACCGAGCGCGCTGATATAGACCAGCGCGTCGCCGCGAACCCAGGCCGCGCCGGCCCAGCCGAACGCCAGCAGCAGGATCAGCATCGCCAGCCCGACGCCGAAGAAAAATCCTGTCGAGGCGCGGAACTGGCCGTTCAGTCCCGTATTCAGGCCGAGCAGATTCACCGGCCCCGGCGTGTACATCACGCCGATGGCGTACGCGAATATTCCGATCATGGGGGTGTCCCGATTCAGCGGGTGATACTTTCCTGATAGCGCTTCGGTGTCATGCCGTAGACCCGTTTGAAGCGCCGGTTGAAATGGCTCAGGTCCGCGAAGCCGTACCGGTACGCCAGGTCGCTGAGCGACGCGCCTGTATCCAGCTCCGCGCGCGCGGCGTTGATCCGGCAATTGAGCACATATCGATATGGCGTCATGCCGAACTGGCGTCGAAACAGGCGCAGAAAGTGATACTTGGACAGATGCGCCGCCTCGCTGATCTCCTCGAGCGACAGGTCGCTGGCGACATGGCTGTGGATGTAATCGCGGGCCCGTCGGAGCAGCACGTCGGGCCGGGTCGCCACCGCGTCCGGCTCGAACTGGCCGGCGTGCCGGGCGGCGCGGGAAGCGATGCCGTAGAGCGCCTGCTCCTGCTCGATCCGGCTACCCGTCCCGCCGGACACCAGCCGCGCCAGCTCCGTGATGTGCCCGCGCAGCACCGGGTCCCGCATCAGGGTCTCGCGCACACGGAAATCATCGACCCGCGCGATGCCCGCGGCTTCGGCGATCAACGGTTCGAGATGACGCGGATGGATATACACCATCACATAGCTCAGCGGTTCGTCGCCGCCGGAATGGCCGTCGTGCACCTCCTCGGGATTGAGCTGGATGACATGGCCGGGCGTGCTGCGGTGGTGGACGCCGCTGCTGAAGAAGTCCTGTCGCCCGGTCAGGGTCACGCCGAAGGCGTGTTCCTCATGCGCGTGCCGGTCATAGCTGAAACCGTCCATGGCCGCGTGCAGCACGGTCAGCTCCGGCAGATGCGTGCTCTTGACGAAACGAAATTGGTTGTCCGATTCCATGGCCTGCTCCTCGGGACGTCGCGACCCGATTTACAGGCACGGTAACGCCGGCGGGTACGGATATCTTGGACAATATTGCTCAGTATTGCGCGAGCGCACAGGATCGAACAGCGCGGTACGGCGCCTGGGCGCTCACCGATCAGTCCGTGCCGGCTGCAACGCGTTCGAGCAGCGGCCGCCAGTCGGCCGCGACCGGCAGGCCGAATACCGTGGCGAGCGCATCGGCCAGGCCGTCGGCATCCAGCCTGCGCTCGTCGCAGGCGCCATCGACGCTCGCAATCTTCAGCCGATTGCCGGCGAGCGTGCTGCGGCTGTCACCCTGCGTGCGCGCAACCATGAGCTCGTGCCGGAAATGCGACGCGGGATGTTCGGCGACGTAGTGGTTCGCCATCTCGAAATCGACCGGCTGCCAGTCGAAGTCCAGGATTTCGTACAGCGGCGACCAGCGACCGCGGTGCTGCGATTCCACCATGAAGCCATGGGCCGTTTCGGTAATCCGGAACGCGCCAAAGCGTGTCTGTTGCGGCGTATCGGGCTGCCAGACAAGCGGCTGGTTCGCCATGAAGCCACCGAAGCCGACATCCACGAGCCACAACCGTTCGCCGGCGCTCACCTTCAACGACGCGTGCGTGGCCGCTGGCACCGGCGCCTCGAGACCGCCGTGGACCCAGACCCGGGCGAGATGCGACTCCACCGGAAAACCGATCGCCAGCAGTGCCCGCCGCAGCAGGCTGGCGTGCTCGAAACAGTAGCCGCCACGTTGGCCCGCGAGCATCTTTGTATCGACCGCCGACGGCGCCAGGTCGACGCCGCGGTCGAGCAGCACGTCGATCGCCTCGAACGGGATCGCGGCCATATGTCGTTCGACCAGCGTTGCCAGCAGCTCGGGTGTCGGCACGAGCGGTCCGTGGTAACCGATACGCTCGAGATAAGCCGGCAGATCGATGGCGTCGGCGACCATCAGCGCGTCGCTGTCCGCGGATAACTGGGAAACTGACATCAGCAGACTCCGTTCTGTTGATCGTCGAATCGATCCATGAATCGATAACGTGCCACATCGCGTGCGGCCGTGATCACCGCATGTTCGGGCGGCGCACGCCAGAGGGGCGGCTTTCCGGCTGCGACAATCTGTGGCTGAGTTCTCACGCCGCTTCCCGATAAGGACGCCGCGCTCTAGGGGCTGTTGCCGTTTCGTACGAGACCGCGCCAAGAGCTGTTTTGCGGCAAGACGAGGCGCAGCAAGCGCCGCGTAGTCATTCTACGCAAGCGCGCTGTAACGCTGTATTGCCGCAAAACAGCCCTTGTCCCGAAGGGTTGGGCCTCAAATCGCATCAGGCAGCGTTGCAAGTCTTGATCGTGGCTAACCACGACCGGCGACTCGCGCCTTGCCTGATACGATTTGAGGACTCCAACGTGGCGCTCGCACGAAACGGCAACAGCCCCTAACCTGCGCCAGGGCATCCGACCACCAGACGAGCCGGTCGAGCATCACCGCGAACGCCTCGCCCACGCCCTGTGCGTCCCTGGGCCGGCCGGCTTCATCGAATGCACGACCCGCAAAAGCGATGCTCACCTGATCGCGCACGCTTACCGCATGCAACTCGGCGAAGACCGTGCGTAGCTGTTCCACGGCACGCAGCCCGCCGGAAATGCCGCCGTAGGACACGAAGGCCACGGGTTTGGCCTCCCATTCGCTCTTGGCGCCGTCGATGATCGTCTTCAGCGGCGCGGGAAAGGAATGGTTATATTCCGGCGTCACCACGATGAAGGCGTCTGCTTCGGCGAGTGTGGCGTTGCGTTCACCGGAGCTGCGCCCATCCAGCGGGTCCACGATACTCACGCGAAAATCACCTCGTCTATCGAGTTCGTGATGGGCCCATCCGGCGACGGTATCGCAGAAGCGGCCCTCGCGGGCGCTGCCGTAAATCAGGCAAATATTGGTCGCTATCGACATGTCGGCTCCAGCTCATTTTCAGGTTGACGCCGACATCATCAGACCTCAACCTTTGTTTAGGTCAAGAGCTGGGTCAATATTTTTTTCGAACGTTCAGAACGCAGGTCGTGGCGAACCAAACGGATGGCCGGATCGACGCCCATCCGCGGTCCGGGACGTAATCGTCTGGCCGCGCGCGGCACCACGACATGGGCTATCCGCCCCGTGGCATGGAGCCGAAAGCACTGCCAAAGCCGGGAGATCAGCAATGAGCAGCCGCGAGACACAGGCCATCCACAAGACGCTTTCGATCGGCGAGGTGGCGGAGCGCAGCGGCGTGGCCGTGTCCGCGCTGCGCTTCTATGAAACCCGCGGCCTGATCCACAGCCGCCGGAACGCCGGCAATCAGCGGCGTTACTCACGCGACGTGTTGCGTCTGGTCTCCGTGATCAAGGTGGCCCAGCGCATCGGCATTCCACTGGCCGAGATCCACGACGCACTCGACGCCCTGCCGGAAAAACGCTCGCCGACCGCAAAGGACTGGCGTCGTCTATCCGACCGCTGGCGCGACGACCTCGACGAGCGCATCGACAAACTCACCAAGCTGCGCGATCAACTCGACGGCTGTATCGGCTGCGGCTGCCTGTCGCTGGATATCTGCCCGCTACGCAATCCCGACGACGTCGCATCCCGGGCCGGCCCCGGCGCACGCCTGTTTGATCCGAGGTGACAGCTCAGCCCTATTGATATCGGATCGCGGTACAGATCAGCGCGACGGCAAGCAGATAGGCAAGCGTCGTGACCCGGAAAGAGCATGCCGCCCTGCCCTGTGGAACGGCTAGATGTCATGCGTGGAATAGACGCGCCTGCAAATATGGCAATGCAAGACGTGGCTGCGACCATACCCCGCAATTGAGTAGCACGCTGATCTAGAGTCCAATCATCCAAAGGAGATTGGACATGAAAAAGCGGTACACCGAAGAACAGATCATCGGTTTTCTCAAAGAGGCGGAAGCGGGTACGCCGGTCAAGGAGCTCTGCCGCCGGCACGGCTTTTCCGAAGGCAGCTACTACGCCTGGCGGAACAAGTTCGGAGGCATGGACGTATCGGACGCCAAGCGATTGAAGGTCCTCGAGGCTGAGAATAGCCGCCTCAAAAAGCTACTTGCCGAGTCGCTGCTCGAAAACGAAGTCACGCGCGAGGCCTTGCGAAAAAATGGTAACCGCAGCAGCCAGGCGCGAGCTGGTGCGGTTCATGAGCCAGCGCGGACTCAGCGAACGACGTTCGCTGGCCGTCGCCGCGATGAGCGCGAGCGCGTTCCGGTATCAGCCGGTGCCGGATCGAAACGCGCGCTTACGCGCCGAGATCCTGCGTCTGGCCCAGTGTTATCGGCGCTACGGCGCGCCGATGATCTATCTCAAGCTTCGCCAGGCCGGCTGGGCGGTCAATCACAAGCGTGTCGAACGACTCTATGCCGATCAGGCGCTGCAGGTTCGGCGGCGACGGCGAAAGAAGGTGCCGGTGGCCGATCGTCAGCCGTTGGGCCGACCGAAGGTGGCGAACGAAGTCTGGTCGATGGATTTTGTGTTCGATCGGGTGGCCGATGGTCGTGCCATCAAGTGCCTGGGCATCGTCGATGATGCGACCCACGAATGCGTCGCGCTGGTGCCCGGTCGGTCGATGAGCGGTATGCAGGTCTCTCGTGTGCTGGATGAGTTGGCGCTCACCCGAGGCCTACCGACGGTCATACGATCAGATAATGGCCCTGAATTCATCGGCAAGGCGATGCTGAACTGGGCACTTGAAAACGGCGTTCAGCTCAAGCAGATCGAACCCGGCAAGCCGAATCAGAATGCCTATATTGAGTCTTTCAACGGCCGTTTTCGAGATGAATGCTTGAACGAGCACTGGTTCGTGAGCTTGGCTCACGCCGCCTCGATCATCCGAGGCTGGCATCGCGAGTACAACGAGGAGCGTCCGAAGAAAGAACTGAGCGGGCTGACACCCGCTGACTATGCAGCGCAGATCGCCGCAAAAGCGGCAACTTGAACCCTTGGACTCTGGATCGAAATGCTACTAAAACCGGGGTATGGTCGGCCGGAGCGCGAAGCGCGGAGGGTACCCAAAGCGCGGCAGCGCTTTGGGCGGCCAACTGCAGCGACCTGTTGGGCGCCATTATTTCCAGGAAAGATCCGGCTGACGCCCGGTAGCCATACAATCCCTAAGATATAGGTTAATCAAGCTCTGATAAGGAATGCCGGTCTCTTCGGACATGCCTTTGAAGTACGTGATGACATCATCTCGCATACGAATCGTCACTTGCCGCTTTAATTTCGCAGCGTAAGGATTCTTACGAGACTTCATTTTCGAAAAATCGTATTCCTGTTTCATGGCTTTGGACCTTCGTAGTGCTTGCGCTCACAAGCAGTTGCCTTACGGGCTGATATCAGGCGAATGGCTTGTCCTTGAGATCGCTCGCAGTGGCATACGACGAGAATTCGTGATTGATCGCTCAGCCCGAGCATGATGAAACGCTCTTCCGATTCAGAGTGTTCCTCATCAAAGAACTGGCGAGCGTATTCGTCATAGAACACGGACTGCGCCTCGCTAAAAGAGACGCCGTGCTTCTTGGCGTTAGCTCGCGCCTTCTTTGCGTCCCATTCGAATTCGATCATACATACATTGTATGCTTATCATTGAGCGGGTCAATATGCGGCCCAACCCATTTAGTCAAACGACGCTATAACCGAGAGTCAACGTCAGCAGAGCACTGCCTGATTGCCTATCAACGTAGATCGTCGCTGCACTCCGGTGTCGCTTCAACGGGCGCTAGACGACACTGCACGACTCCGTTATCGCTGTCGTCGAAACAAACAGATTAAAGGCGCAAAAGGCCGGTAACCGAAGCGACTTCGTAATGTCGCATCAACTACGTTATGCGCCAGCTCGCTGTCGCTTCGTAGATATCATTATTTTTCGTCTTTTTCTACCGCAAATTTGTCGCAACCGCTCTCTAACTCGAGTGTTTTTTAGCGCCAACTAGACGACATTTGTAGGTATAGCACGCACATCTCAATCGATATAGCGCCTACGCTAATCCCGACAAATCATTGGTTTATGCCAGCTTCGCGTGCTATGCCGACACGAATTGCGCGCCTGAATATCGACGAGACGATTATTCGAGCGATTGGGCTTAAGCGCTTTGCTAGTGGTCGTAGACGACATGGCAGCTCGGCCGTCATCGCCGGGCCTGAGCCACAGTCGCAATGCCAGCGGTTCACCTCTGTTTTTTATTCTGTTCCAACCCTATCGCAGTCGAATGCTGTCCGACAGCACCAACACGCACGTGGCCGCGCCCAGCCTGGACGCCATCTACGGCTGCATGCATTCCATCGGCACCAACCTCGCGCCAACGGCCCCGTAGGAAATACTTACACAGGCCAAGTCGCCGACTAAGCAGGGACAATCAGCAGTTCCGGCTTCCGGAGCTCAAAGCCACCCAGACCGACATGGTCGCCCCCAAGCGCCTCGTCAGCCGGCGGGGTCGTACACAGCCGGCTGCAATCCAGCACTGCTGTCGAAAAACCTTACGGACAAGGTGCGACAACGGCCCCTGAAAAGCTCAGTTCTTTGTTTTCTATAGTTTTTAAAAACCGGCACGGCGATTGCTTACGTGGCCGGGAGCACGCTTCTTTACATAACAATTTATCCTTGGGGACCTTATGCTGAAATCATTCCTTGCCGCGACCACCATCGTGGCCGGCTTTGCCTTTGCCGGCAGCGCGTCTGCGACGCAGATCGACTTCTTCAACGACGCCGGTGCCGATGTCAACTTCGGCAGCCAGTCCACGTTCGACGGCCTGCGTGTCCGCGCTTTCGGTTACAACGCGCCGTTCGCCCAGACCAACAACTTCCGCGAGCGGGATGTCTTTCAGTACAACGGTGACGGTCGCTTTGCCGGCAACTCGGCGAAATACGGCGTGGGTGTCTCGGTCGATGCCAACATGCGCAACACCCTGGACAGGAATGAATTCCTGTCGGTTGATTTCGCTCGCTATGCACGAGACAACGCCGGCTTCTTCGACAACAACATCCTGTTCACCATCGGCTCACTGGACGCAGGCGATATCGTCGACTTCTATATCGGTCAGCCGAATCACGAGAACTCCGTACTGTTCGGCTCGCTGACCGGCACCGCCGGTGACATGGGTCTGGGCAGTTTCCTGATCGCCGGTAGCGAGTTCATGCTGCCCAACGGCGGCTTCGGCAACCTGTATCTCGTCGGCAACAACGGCGGCGTTACCTTGCAGTCCATCAAGGACGTGCCGGAGCCGGGTTCGCTTGCACTGTTCGCCCTCGGCCTGTTCGGCCTGGGTTACGTCGTCCGCAAGCGCAATATTGGCTAAGACAATTAAACCTCATCCCTGAGGTCGGGTTGTTGTGCGGTAAAGCCGGGGCATATGCGACAGCATGTGTTCCGGCTTTTTTGTTTTCATGCCCCTGTTCAGGCAAAAGCCGGTCGCCATTACTTCGATAGATCCGGATTCGATATCTCGGGGGCTACGCTGCCTCGAACTCAAGGCAACGTCCCCGCCGGCGGCACGACGTGGTCGCGGCCGGGCGTGCTCCCGAGGGCCCTGGACGAGTTGCTTCAAGCCGCTCGCTGCCGAGCGAGGCGCGTCGGGCCCACTATTGTTTCGTTACGCGTCCACGGTTCTCGAGAACTCCGCATTGTGGCGGATGGCGCGATAGTCGGCGTTCACGAAGGCTTTCATCTGCGCGCGGTACTGGGTGGCAAAGCCCGGATACATGGTGGCGTTGAACCCGTCTTCGGTGAGATACCAGCTCGAACAGCCGGAATTCCAGTTGGTTCTGGCCAGGCGTTTCTGCAGCTCCGCGTTGTGTTTTGCCTGGGCATCCGCGCGCACGTCCAGCGCGCGCAGGTCGTACTCCAGGATCGTGCCGATGCCCTGCACGATGTAGTCGATCTGCGGTTCGATATAGGCCAGCGCGGAATTGTGGCCGGGGCCGGCGTTGGGGCCGAGGGTCATGAACAGATTCGGGTAGCCGGCGACGTTCACGCTCTTGTAGGCCGCCGCACCCCGTGCCCATTCGTTGTCGAGCTGGCGCCCGCCCGCGCCGGTGATCGGAAACGGTGCGGCGGCCTTGGGCACCGAGAAACCGGTGGCGAAGACGATGCAGTCCACCTGGTGTTCGATGCCTTCGGCGCTGCGAATGCCTTTTTCGCAGATCTTGTCGATCGGCCAGTCATAGAGCTTGACGTTGTCGCGCATGAGCGCGGGGTAGTAATCGTTGGAGATGAGCAGGCGTTTGCAGCCGATACGGTACTGCGGCGTCAGCTGGCGGCGTACCCAGGCATCCGGCACCTGATGACGCAGGAAGGCCTTCGCCAAACCTTCGAGCAGACGCGTGACCGGCGTATTCCAGATCACGCCCGTGGCCATGGCCTCGTGCGCATAGAACAGCGCGTTGCGAACTGCGGTCTGGCTGGCGGGCCACTTGTCGAACAGGGTCTTGTTCCAGTCAGGGGCTGAATAATCCAGCCGCGGCAGTATCCACGCCGGCGTGCGCTGAAAGACCTTGAGGAAATCCACACGCCGGGCCAGTTCGGGCACGATCTGGATCGCACTGGCGCCGGTGCCGATCACGGCGACGCGCTTGCCGTCGAAATCGTAGTCGTTATCCCAGCGGGCACTGTGGATGACCTCGCCGCCGAAGCTGTCGATACCGGGAATGTCGGGCAGCGACGGATTCGCGAGTGGGCCCTGGGCAGCCACCACGCAACGCGCGTGGACGTTCCTCTTGCCGGCGATGCTGATCGTCCAGGCCCCGCGGGCCTCGTCGAACTCAAGCCCTTTCACGTTGTGCCGGAAACGCATCAACGGGCGCAACTCGAAACGATCGACCAGATGATGCACATAGTCGAGGATCTCGGCGCTGCCCGAATAGCCGCGCGACCAGCGTGGGTTCTGGGCGAAGGAGAACGAGTACAGATTGGAGGGAATATCGCAGGCCGCACCCGGATAGGTGTTGTCCCGCCAGGTGCCGCCGACATCGTCGCCGCGCTCGAGGATGGCGATATCGGTGATGCCCTGCTCGCGCAGACGGATGGCCGTACCGAGCCCGGAAAAACCGGCACCGATGATGGCGACATCGAGCACCCTGGCCTTGCGCGTTGCGGGCGTCTTGCGCGCAGCGTGACCGTTGACCGCGCTCATGCCGCGCTCTTGTAGGTGAGTTCCTTGACCCAGGTCGGCACGGGTCGCAGCAACGCACGCGGATAATAGTCTGTCAGCCGGACCATGGCATCGACCGGCCCGTGATAGAGCTTGTTGCCGCGATCGACCACCAGCCGGCCGTGACGGCTGATCAGCTGGAACCACGGATTGCGGCGTCCGTCCTCGGTCCGGCCGCCAATACGCTCGTACTTCTTCATTGCCTTGTAGAGTTTTTCTTCCGGCAGCCCCATCGCCGCGACGTTGTCGCGCATCCGGGACAGCAGCGGCAGGTAGGTCGCAATGCCGACGATCAGGCGCGGGTTGAGGATCGTGCCCATGAAGTTGAGGCCCAGCCGATACGCCTTGCCGTGGCCCTGCATTTCGAGCACGTGGAAACCCACGCCCAGGTGGCGGGATTCGTCGTCGTTGATGCGCTTGAAGGCGTCGTGGCAGACCGGGTCGTCGACCTGCTCGAGCAGGAAGGTGCACAGCGCCCCGTCGAGGGCGACTTCGAGCATCGGGATCACCGACCCCAGCACTTCCAGCGGCATCCTGTCGGACTGGGTATCCAACCAGTCGATTACCAGCCGCAGGTTGATGTTGGGCAGCGGAATCTCGTCTTCCTCGAGCATGCCCCAGCGGCGCATGAGCGCCATCTCGGCGTTGGCGTGGCGCTGCTCCTCGGCATGGAAATAGGTATACATCTGCTTGAGGGTCGGGTCTTCGGCCTTGCGCGCCATGGCGGCGAAGCCGCGTGCGCCGACGTGCTCGATCCACATCAGATCGGACATGAAGGCCTTGAGCTTGGGCCACTGTTCGTCGGTGATCAGCTCGGCGCCCGGGGCGTCCCAGTCGATGTCGGCCAGCGCCCACTGGCTGGCCTTGACCTTGGCGAGCATCTTGTCGAGATCGATATCCATGCGGTTCTCCTGCTGCTACTGGTTATTCCGAAGCCGACGCGCGGGCACGATCGGGCGTGTCGTTTGCGGCAAACCGGTTGATGAAACCGGCGCCCCTGGTATAGCCGGCGGGCAGCAGACGCTTGAGGCGCCAGACCAGGCGCGCATCGAACTGCGGCAACACGTAGAGCTGACGGCGATCGAGTCCGGCCAGCGCGCTCTTGACCACGCTCTCGGCCGGCACGCCGGTCCAGCGCATCAGGTTGTCGGCGATCTTCGACGACGACGCGCTGATCCGCCCGGCCTTCATGATGTTGGTCTGTACAAAGGTCGGGCACAGCGCGGTGACGCGGATGGGCGTATCCGCCAGTTCCGCGGCGAGTGTTTCGGTCACGGCAAGCACCGCCGCCTTGCTGGCGTTGTAGGCGCCCATGCGCGGCGCGGCCGCAAAGCTCGCGGTGGAGGCCACATTGATGATGCCGCCCCGCCCGGCCTCGCGAAGTCTTGGTGCGAATACGTGGCAGCCGTGGATGACGCCCCACATGTTGATGTCCAGCACCCATTGCCAATCAGCCATTGTCATCTCGCCGATGGCGTGACCGCCGGCCCCCACGCCCGCGTTATTGATGACCAGATCGGCCGGACCGCCGAACCAGGATTCGGCCGTCGCGGCCAAGGCCTCGACGTCGGCGAGTTTTGTCACATCACAGACCGTCGCCAGTGCGCGGCCACCGGCTTTTTCTATCAGGGCCACCGTGGCCTGCGCCTGCACACGATTGATGTCGGAGCACACCACGCGCCCACCACGAGCGGCGAGTTCGAGCGCGAAAGCGCGGCCGATGCCGCTGCCCGCCCCGGTGATGACGGCCGACGCCTGTCTGGATAACCTGCGTGAAAACATTGATTCCTCCGGGGTTACGGCCATATCGGTGTTGCCACTCGCCGTAGCTATTGTGCCATTGTTTGATGTCACATTAATTGCAGTCATCGTTGCGACGCAACCATTCGCGTTCACCCGCTGTCAGACGTCCATCGCACTCCGGCGTTAAATTCTTTGCGGCAGCGGCCTGCCGTGTACTATCATTCGCCTATCCGGATAGAGGGATATTGAATATGAGTCGCTATTTGTTTACTTCCGAGTCGGTTTCCGCCGGCCACCCCGACAAGCTGTGCGATCAGGTCTCGGACGCGGTGCTCGACGCGCATCTGGCCCAGGACCCGATGGCCCGCGTGGCCTGTGAAACCGCCACCAAGACCGGCATGGTCATGGTGTTTGGCGAAATCACTTCCAACGCCCAGATCAACACCGAAGCGTTGGTACGCCAGGTTGTGCGCGATATCGGCTACACCGATTCCACCATGGGCTTCGATGCCGACACCTGCGCGGTGCTCGACGCGCTCGGCCAGCAGAGCGTGGATATCAATCAGGGCGTGGACCGCACCCGTCCCGAAGAACAGGGCGCCGGCGACCAGGGCCTGATGTTCGGCTATGCCTGCGACGAGACCGAAGTGCTCATGCCGGCGCCGATCACCTATGCCCATCGGCTGGTGCGCAAGCAGGCCGAGCTGTTCAAGTCGCGCGAACTGCCGTGGCTGCGCCCGGACGCCAAATCACAGGTGACGTTCGCCTATGAAAACGGCAAGCCGGTGGCCATCGATGCGGTCGTACTCTCGACCCAGCATTCGCCGGATATCGAGCAGAAGGATCTGCAGGAAGCGGTGATGGAATCCATCATCAAGCCCGTACTCGGCGACTGGCTGTCCGACAATCCGGTCGTGCATATCAACCCGACCGGCCGTTTCGTCACCGGCGGCCCGCTGGGCGACGCCGGCCTGACCGGCCGCAAGATCATCGTCGACACCTACGGCGGCATGGCGCGCCACGGTGGCGGTGCGTTCTCCGGCAAGGACCCCTCCAAGGTCGACCGCTCGGCTGCCTATGCCGCGCGTTATGTGGCCAAGAACGTGGTCGCCGCGGGTCTGGCCGGCAAGTGCGAAGTACAGGTTTCCTATGCCATCGGCGTCGCCGAGCCGACCTCGATCTCGGTCGAGACCTTCGGCACCGGCAAGGTCACCGACGACAAGCTCACTCAGTTGATCCGCGATCATTTCGATCTGCGCCCCTACGGCATCCTCAAGATGCTGGATCTGGCCAAGCCGATCTATCGCGCCACCGCGGCCTACGGTCATTTCGGGCGCAACGATGTCGATCTGCCGTGGGAAGCCACCGATCGCGCCAATGCGCTGGCCGACGCGGCCGGGATCGCCGCCGCGTAACCGGTTCATCACAGACAACGCTGCCGTGACATCGCGGCATCGGCGCGCAAGTGCGCGTCATCGATACAAGACCTTTTCAAGGAGTACGCCATGAGCGCACCTGCCGAAAAAATGAACAACGACTATCTCGTCGCCGATCTCGGCCTGGCGGGCTGGGGCCGTCGCGAGATCGCCATTGCCGAGACCGAGATGCCGGGCCTGATGGCCCTGCGCGAGGAATTCGCCGATTCGCAGCCGCTGGCCGGCGCGAAGATCGCGGGCTCGCTGCATATGACCATCCAGACCGCGGTGCTCATCGAGACCCTGATCGAGCTGGGCGCCGATGTGCGCTGGGCGTCCTGCAACATCTACTCCACCCAGGATCACGCCGCGGCCGCCATCGCCGAGCGCGGCATTCCGGTGTTCGCCTACAAGGGCGAGAGCCAGGACGAGTACTGGGAGTACTGCCACCGCATCCTGGAATGGCCGGACGGCAGCGTGCCCAACCGTATTCTCGATGACGGCGGCGACGCCACCATGCTGATTTCGCTGGGCGCCAAGGCCGAAGCCGACGCCTCCGTGCTGGACAACCCCGGCAGCGCCGAGGAAAAAGCGCTGTTCGCCGCGATCAAGCAGCGCCTGGCCAACGAGCCCGGCTATTACAAGACCCGCCTGGACGCCATGGGCGGCGTGACCGAGGAAACCACCACCGGTGTGCTGCGTCTGTATCAGATGGAGAAGAACGGCACGCTCACCTTCCCGGCCATCAACGTCAACGACTCGGTCACCAAGTCCAAGTTCGACAACCTGTACGGCTGTCGTGAGTCGCTGGTCGACGGCATCAAGCGCGCCACCGACGTGATGATCGCCGGCAAGACCGCGATCGTGGTCGGCTACGGCGACACCGGCAAGGGCTCGGTGCAGTCGCTGAAAGGCCTGGGGGCGACCGTATGCGTGGCCGAGGTCGATCCGATCAACGCCCTGCAGGCGACCATGGAAGGCTATCGCGTGGTCAACCTGGACGATCCGGGCACCGTCGAGATGGCCGACATCTTCGTCACCGCCACCGGCAACTTCCACGTCGTCGAGCATCGTCATCTGGAGCGCATGAAGAACCAGGCGATCGTGTGCAACATCGGTCATTTCGACAACGAGATCGATGTCGCTTCGCTCGAGGGCTACGAGTGGGAAGAGATCAAGCCGCAGGTGGATCACATCACCTTCCCCGACGGCAAGAAGATCATCCTGCTGGCCGCCGGTCGCCTGGTGAACCTGGGCTGCGCCACCGGTCATCCGAGCTTCGTGATGTCGGCCTCGTTCACCAACCAGGTGCTGGCCCAGATCGAGCTCTGGCAGCGTCCGGACAACTACGAGAACAAGGTCTACGTCCTGCCCAAGTTCCTCGACGAGAAGGTCGCCCGTCTGCATCTGGGCAAGCTTGGCGCACGCCTGACCGAGCTGACCCCCGAGCAGGCCGACTACATCGGCGTACCGGTCGAAGGCCCGTACAAGCCGGACCATTACCGCTACTGATGGACGGCGCCTTGTTCAAAAGGTGACGCAATACGACCCGGTCCACGCAGCGCGTGAGCCGGGTTTTTAGTAACCGCCGGCCGGATTGCCGTATTCAGCGCAGACTTCGAGATCCATGACGCACGTATCGCAGACCGCTTTCAGCATCGAGTTCTTCCCGCCGAAAGGCCCGAAGGGTGCCGCGCGCCTGGACCAGGCCATTACGGAACTGGCCGCCCTGGGCCCGTCGTTCTTCTCGGTAACCTTTGGTGCCGGCGGCACCACGCGTTCGGGCACGCTGGAAACCGTAGAGCGCATTCTCGATACCACGTCGGTGCCCGCAGCACCGCATCTGTCCTGTATCGAAGGCACCCGCGAGTCGATCTGCGAACTGCTGGACTCCTACAAGCAGACCGGCGTGCAACGCATCGTCGCACTCAGGGGCGATCTGCCCGACGGCATGCACAAGCCGGGCGTATTCAATTACGCCAACGAACTGGTGGCCTTCATCAAGGAACGCCACGGCGACGATTTTCATATCGAGGTCGGCGCCTATCCCGAGTATCACCCGCAGGCCCCCTCGACCGAGGTCGATCTGGACAATTTCGTGCGCAAGGTCGACGCCGGCGCGGATTCGGCCATGACCCAGTATTTCTACAACGCCGACGCTTATTTTCGTTTCGTCGACGCGGTACGCGCCCGCGGCGTGGAGATACCGATCGTGCCCGGCATCATGCCGATCATCGACTACCCGCAGATTGCCCGTTTCTCGGCCATGTGCGGCGCCGAGATTCCGCGCTGGATCGCCAAGCCCATGGAGAGCTTCGGCGACGACAAGGCATCGGTACGGGAATTCGGCCGCGACGTGGCGGCGCGACTGTGCGAGCAGCTACTCGCCGGCGGCGCGCCGGGGCTGCATTTCTACAGTCTCAACAAGAGCGACGCGACGTGCTGGCTGTGGCAGGAACTCGGACTGCCCACACCGCAGACACAGGACGCCGCGAGCGCCTGAACCCGCAGCACGCCGAGCCGACGACGCAAACGCTATTCAACGATCATGGACGGCCCCCGTAAGGCCAGCCTAGTCTTCGTTGAGGGCGTCGCGCATGGCGTCGTTGTAGCGTGCGGTCAAACGCGCGAAATCCTGACGATCCTCCTCGCTCCAGTCGTGGAATGCGCGCTCGACGCGTTCCAGACGGCGATCACGCACCTGTGCGGCCGCTTCGCGCCCTGCCTCGCTGATCATCACGAAACCACCCCGCCGGTCGTCGGGATTGTCGAGCTTGTCGACGAGCCCGGCCTGTTTCATGGCCGCGACCTGACGCGTCACCGTCGAGGCATCGAGATTGACCTGCTCGGCCAGTGCGCCTACCGACTGACGGTCGTTGCGCTCCAGCAGAAGCAGCAGAAGATAGTGCGCACGTTCGAGGCCGAAGTTGAATTTGCGGCGTGCCGCTTCCAATCGGCGCACGAGAAACGCGAGTTCGAACTCTAGCGCCTCGACGGACGGGCAGGTCGGTGGGAGATGGTTACCCAGCGACGGATCCTGTTGTTCTTTTCTACGAATCATGGATTTTTCAGTAAGCCTTGATTGTTGACCCGGAATACTGGTTCCGCCCCCTTTGGCGAACACCTGTAGCATACACTATTAAAACGTGAAACAAATTCTTTCCGCAACTCTTTCGTTCGACGCCCGAAACCGCGATAGGTTCACGTATCAGACACATGACAGTCGGCGTCGTTTAAGCTGACGCATAACTCATTGTATCGAAAACCAAGGAGCGAAAATGCGGGGCTGTTTTCTCGACGCCGGATCGATGGGCGACGCGCTCGACTGGGGCACCCTGGAAGACGCGCTCGACGATTGGCGCTGGCACCACAATAGCGACGCTAGCAACGTCGCCCAGCGACTCGCGGGCGTCGATATCGCGGTGACCAACAAGGTTGTGCTGGATGCCGACGCCATTGCCGGCGCCGAGGCGCTCAAGCTCATCTGCGTTGCCGCCACCGGCGTGAACAACGTGGACCGCGAGGCTGCCGCGCGGCGCGGTATTCCGGTGGTCAACGTCACCGGCTATGCCACCCCGGCGGTCTCCCAGCACGTACTGGCTCTGATGCTCGCGCACGCGACCCGCTGGGCAAGCTATGACGCCGCGGTCAAGCGCGGCGACTGGGCTGCCGGCGAATTCTTCTGTCTGCTGGACTATCCGATCGAGGAACTGGCGGGACAGACCCTGGGCCTGGTGGGCCACGGAGCACTCGGCCAGGCCGTGGGCCGGCTTGCCGAAGCCTTCGGCATGACCGTGCTGGTGGCCGAACGCCCGGGCGCCAGGACCGTGCGTGCGGGCCGCGTGGCCATCGACGAGATGTTCGAACGCGCCGACATGATCAGCCTGCACTGCCCGCTGACCGAAGAAACTGCGAATCTGATCGACGCCGACGCGCTCGCCCGCATGAAGGACAGCGCGTTTCTCATCAATACGGCGCGCGGCGGCATCGTCGATGCCGATGCCCTGATCGACGCCCTGAGCCGCGGCGTGATCGCGGGCGCAGCGCTCGACGTGCTGGATGCAGAACCGCCGCCGGCCGGTCATCCGTTGCTGGCGCCCGACGTGCCCAACCTCATCGTTACCCCGCATACCGCCTGGGGCAGCCGCGGCGCACGCCAGCGCATGCTCGACGGTGTGGCTGCCAATATCGGCCATTTCATCGACGGCGAGACGCCCAACCGGGTCAATTGATAGCGCCGCCTTGATTCGGCCGCTCGTCCAGGCAAAACCGTTTCACGCGAAGACGCGAAGAATCGCAAGACCAAGCCTGTACTAACAGGTCTATTTCTTATTGCGTCTTTGCGTGCGGCATGCGATGGACGTCTGCCCTTACGCAAACCTGCCAGGTCGAGCAGGCCGAGTGGCATGAATGAGCCAGTCGTCCGTGGTTCAGTCGCGCTGCCAGATCAGCAGCCGGTTGTTGCTCGGCATCGCGATATCGGCGACCCGCCGCATGTGGCCGCTGGTGGCGAGCGCGTCCAGCGCATCGACGGCGCGCAGGCCCATGGCCGGATCGCGGGCCCGCAGCGCGGCGTCGAATTCCCGATTGCCGGGCGCCAGGTTCTCGCCGGGGCGCTTGAACGGGCCGTAGAGACATAACAGGCCCGCAGTCGACAGATGGGACGCCGCGCCGGCGAACAGCGCCTCCACGGCCGCCCAGTCCATGATGTGGGCCACGTTGGCACCGTAGACGGCGTCGTAAGTGACATCCGGC
This sequence comes from Salinisphaera aquimarina, assembly GCF_042643355.1. Classification (NCBI taxonomy): domain Bacteria; kingdom Pseudomonadati; phylum Pseudomonadota; class Gammaproteobacteria; order Salinisphaerales; family Salinisphaeraceae; genus Salinisphaera; species Salinisphaera aquimarina. The sequence continues at coordinate 466,364 of NZ_JBHRSS010000001.1, read as the reverse complement.
CAGGCATGGCGCACGTCCAGTGCCAGCGGCGGCGCAAGCCGGGTTTCGTGGCGATCGGCCAGCGCCGCCACCAGACGCCGATGATGCGCCGGTGCTTCGCTGGTCTGCCAAGCCAGCTGCGGCAGACGCTCGCCCGCATAGAGCGCGTGCGTGGCGTCACCGGCGCCGACCTCGAGCAGGCTTTTGGCCTGCCGCAGCCAAGGCGCCAGCGCGTCGAAGATCGGCTTCTTGTTGCGCTCGGCCGCGCTCTCGTCGCCGATGCGGGCACCGCTCATCGCTTGCGCGCGACGGTCAGGCCGTCGCCGATCGGTATCAGGCTGATATCCACGCGGGTGTCCTCATATAGATGATTGTTGAATGCCCGGATCGCGCGGGTATCGGTACTGTCGTCGTCCGGGTCGGTGACGCGGCCGTGCCAGAGCGTGTTGTCGGCCATGATCAGCCCGCCTGCGCGCACCAGCACCAGCGCGCGCTCGTAGTAGTCGAGATAGCCGGCCTTGTCGGCATCGATGAACACGAAGTCGTCGGCCCCCGCGCGGCCCTCGGCGATTTCCGTGTCCAGGCTGGCGAGCGCGGGCCCGATCTTCAGCGTCACGCGCTGCGCGAGCCCTGCTTGCTCCCAGTCGGCCTGCGCGCGCCGGGTGATCTCCGCATCGATATCCAGCGCCAGCAGATGCCCGTCGGTCGGCAGTGCATGGGCCAGCCAGAGCGCCGAATAGCCGGCAAACACGCCGATCTCGATACCCCGGCGCGCCCCGATCGCGCGCAACAGCAACGCCATGAGTTGACCCTGCTCCGGATCGATCTGCAGATGCGCGTTGTCGCCGCGCGCGGTCGCCCGCCGGTTGGCGACCATCACCGCCGTTTCACGCAGGCTCACGTCGCGCAGGTAGGCCAAAAGCTCGGCGTCTATCATGGGCTGGATCGGTTCCCTCCGTAGACGGGCTGTCGGACAATCGCGATCGTGGCAGCATAGCGGCCAAAGCCGGCTGTTCCAATCCTGTGCGACTCCTGCATATTACCGATCCGCATCTGCGCGCCGATCCCGAGGCGCGACTCCACGGCTGGCACGTCGAACAGGCGTTCGAGCAGGTGCTGACCCACGCCATCACGCGCTATCCCGATTACGACGCACTGGTACTCGGCGGCGATCTGGTCGACGACGAATCCAGCGCCGGCTACGACCGGCTCAACCGTCGGCTGGCGCAACTCGGCCGGCCGGTGCTCGCCATGGCGGGCAACCACGACGACCCGGCGCTGATGGCGCGGCTGCTGACCCATGCACGGGTCCACGACGAACTGGCGCTGGGTGGCTGGGATCTCCACGCCCTCGACAGCCATATCCCTGGCGACGACGCCGGCCGCCTGGGTCCGGCACAGCTGGAACGGCTCGACCGGCGCCTGCGGGCCGGCGCTGCCCCGGCCGTCGTGTTTGTACATCATCCGCCCTGCCCGATGGACAGCGCCTGGATCGATGCCATCGGCCTGCGCGATGGCGCCGAGCTGGGCACGCTGCTGGCCGGTTACCCCCGCGTACGCGCCGTGGTTTGCGGGCATGCTCATCAGGCCGCGCGGCGTTCCATCGGCACTATCGACTGCTGGGTCACCCCTGCAACGATGCGCCAGTTTCTGCCGCATTCGGCGGCGTTCGCAGAGGATCGAGACCGCGCTCCCGGCTATCGCCTGATCGAACTGAGCGACGACGGCGTTTTCACCAGCCGTATCCACCGCGTAGACGCGGCACGCCGGGCCTGTGGATAAGATTGGGGACAAAAGCGTGACGCAATACGGCAAATGTCGCGCCGATAGCGCTTTTCCCGACCCGTCGTCCGATGTTTTCTGTTTTATTATTTTATTTCAATGCGTTGTGCTGCAGCCAGAGGTGACGCAAAGCGTCATAACAAAATCGTTGCCAATCCACAAGCGGGTTGACACTGTGCATAACCCGATCGGCGCAGCAGGAAATCGATTAGAAAAGCGACCTAAACGTTTGAGTGGGAAAGCGAAAGCGAGAGAACTCACAAAAGCTGTGGATAAGTGTGTGGAAAGTCTTCGGATGAAACGCTCGACCAGACGTATTCTCAGTCGTTTAGCCAAACCGGCTATTTTGTAACCATCCCGACACACACTTTTAAATTCAATAGCTTGCAGCGCTCACCACGAATCCATCCACCGGGGTCGAAAATTTTTTGCAGGGTGTTCGCGACTTGCTGTTTATATTGTGCATAAGGCATCGCACCTGTTGCCTCCGGTGATAGACTCGCGCGCATGATCCGACCCAATATTCTGGTAATCGCCGGCCACGATCCGAGCGGCGGCGCGGGCATTCAGGCCGATATAGAATCGGCCGCCGCGAACGGCGCCCATGCGGCAACACTGGTGACCCTGCTGACCTGTCAGGACACGATAAACGTGCACGCCGCGCAGGCCGTCGATCAGGATTTCTTTCGCCGTTGCCTGAACACGGTCTGCGCCGACATGTCTTTTGCCGCAATCAAGATCGGCGTGGTGGGCAGCCCGGCCCAGGTCTCGCTCATTGCCGAACTGGCCGCGTCCATGCCCGACGTGCCGCTGGTGCTGGACCCGGTGCTGCGCGCCGCAGGCGGCGGCCAACTGGCCGATGACAGCGTTGGCCTGGCGCTCAGCGCGCAATTGTTCGAGCACGCCGCGGTGATCACACCGAACGCGGCCGAAGCGCGCCTGCTGTGCAACGGCGAAACCGATATCGATGCCTGCGGGGCACAATTGTCGAGACGCGCCCGGGCTGCCCTGATCACCGGCGGCGACGAAGGCGAAGGCGATGTGCTCAACCGGCTTTATATGAACGGCGAATGCGTGCACAGCGCCCGCTGGCCGCGCCTGCCCGGCGTGTTTCACGGCTCGGGCTGTACGCTGGCCAGCGCCATCGCGGCCCAGCTGGCGAACGGGCAATCGCTAGAGAATGCGCTGCAGGCCGCACAGGCCTATACATGGCAGACCCTTGACGCCGCCTTTGCTGCCGGCGGCGGCCAGAAGATCCCATTGCGCCTGCCATTGCCCGCGCGGATCGAGCCGTGACCGAGGCGTCGTTTGCCCATCCACGCGGCCTCTACGCGATCTACGACCGCACCACCCTGGCCGGCGATGAACTGGCACGCGTGGATGCCGTGCTCGCCGCCGGCGCCTGCTGGCTGCAGTATCGCGACAAGCGCGCCAGCGCGCCGGATCGGGCCCTGGTCGAGGCATTGCAGACGCGCTGTCGCAGCCACGGCGCACGCCTGATCATCAACGACGACTGGCGCCTGGCCGCCGACATCGAGGCCGATGGCGTTCACCTGGGCGCCAGCGACGGCAGCGTCGCCGACGCGCGCGCCGCGCTCGGCGCAGAGGCGCTGATCGGAGTCAGCTGCGGCAGCGATCTGGCGCGCGCCCGGCGCGGACTGAATGAAGGCGCCAGCTATATCAGCTTCGGCCGTTTTTTCGATTCGCGCACCAAGCCGGACGCACCGGCGGCGCCGTTGACCGTGCTCGGCGAAGCGCGCGCGCTCGGCGCGCCCATCGTGGCTATCGGCGGCATCGATACTCATAATGCGGCGCGGGTCTGCGCCGCTGGCGCCGACCTGATCGCGATCGCGGGCGGCCTGTTTCACGCCGCCGACAGCGGCGCGGCGGCACGCACGCTGGCGCAGATAGCGCTCGCCGCGCGCTGACATCGGTTGTCGAGATTTGATTCAACTATTCGCCACGATTTGCTGGAGCATCCCATGAGTGAGCCCGCACAGCCTTCCCATCGACGCCCCGGACCGCGCTCTGCCGAATGGTTCGCGCGCGCCGCGAAGACCATCCCAGGCGGCGTCAACTCGCCGGTGCGCGCCTTCAACGGCGTGGGCGGCACGCCGGCGTTCATCGACCACGCCCGGGGCGCCTATATATATGACGTCGACGGCAACGAATACGTCGACTATGTCGGTTCCTTCGGGCCGATGATTCTGGGCCACGCCGACCCGGCGGTGGTCGAGGCAGTCCAGAAACAGGCCGCCAAGGGGCTGTCGTTCGGTGCGCCCACCGGCCTGGAGACGGAACTCGCCGAGCTGGTGTGCTCGATGGTCGACTCGATCGAGTCGGTGCGCATGGTCAATTCCGGCACCGAGGCGGCGATGACCGCCCTGCGCCTGGCGCGTGGGCATACCGGCCGCAACAAGGTGATCAAGTTCGCCGGCAACTACCACGGTCACGTCGACGCCCTGCTGGTGAACGCCGGCTCGGGTGCGCTCACGCTCGGTATTCCCGGCTCGCCCGGCGTGCCCGAAGCGGTGGTCGCCGACACCCTGGTCGCGACCTACAACGATCTCGACTCGGTGGCTGAGGCGTTCAAGGCCCACGGCGACGACATCGCCTGCATCATGGTGGAGCCGGTCGCCGGCAACATGAACTGTGTGCCACCGGTTCCGGGTTTTCTCGAAGGCCTGCGCGATCTGTGCGACCAGTACGGCGCGCTGCTGGTGTTCGACGAGGTGATGACCGGTTTTCGCGTGCATCCGGGCTGTGCCCAGGCGCATTTCGGGGTCCGGCCCGACGTCACCGCCTTGGGCAAGATCGTGGGTGGCGGCATGCCGGTCGGCGCCGTCGGCGGGCCCAGGGACGTCATGGAGACACTGGCGCCGACCGGGCCGGTCTATCAGGCCGGCACGCTCTCGGGCCACCCGCTGGGCATGGCGGCCGGCATCGCCACGCTGAGCCAGCTGCGCGACGGTTCGGTGCACAAGGCGATCGCGCCGCAGCTCGACAAGCTGCTCGCGGGTCTCAACGAACGCGCGCAGAAACACGGCATCGGCTTTCTTACCCAGCGCGTGGGCGCGATGTTCGGCATGTTCTTCACCGACGCCGAACAGGTGAGCCGCTTCGACGACGTCGCGGCCTGTGATACCGAAGCATTCGGGCGTTTCTTCCACACGATGCTGGACAACGGTGTATACCTGGCACCTTCGGCCTTCGAGGCGGCCTTCATATCGCACGCACACGACGACACCGCGATAGAGCGCACGCTGGATGCAGCCGATATCGCCTTCGCAACACTGGCGCACCCATAGACTCCGATGGGGCATAGCCTGCTCGAGGCCCTGCTGGCCTGGGTGAGTGCCCATCCGCTGGCCGCGCTCGCGCTCGTTTTCGCGGTCGCGGTGGGCGAATCGCTGTTCATATTCGGGCTGCTCGTACCGGGCGCCTTGTTCATGTTCGCCTTCGGCGCCCTCATCGGCGCCAACGCCCTGCCCCTGCTGCCGACCTTCGTCGCCGCCATCATCGGCACGCTGATCGGCGACTCCGCCAGCTATCTGCTGGGCCGGCGCTATCGGGGGCGCCTGCAGGCACTACCCGGCTTCTCGCGCGCGCCGCTGCTGGTGGCCCGCGGCGAAACTTTTCTGGCCCGCCACGGCGGCAAGGCGATCGTGCTCGGACGCCTGATCGGCGCCCTGCGCCCGATCGTGCCGACCGTGGCCGGCGCCGCCGGCTTGCCGCCGCAGCGATTCGTGATCATGGACCTCATCGCCACTGCGGTGTGGGCGCCCTGCTATATCCTGCCGGGCGTCGTGTTCGGTGCATCGCTGGATCTGGCCGCTCAGGTCGCCACGCGCCTGGCCATCCTGCTGCTGGCGGTGGTGGTCATCGTCTGGGTGACCACCGTCGCCGCGCGCTTCGTGCTCGCCGCCGGCCGGGTCGCCGCGCGCCGCTACGCCGAGCAGCTGATGGCCTGGAGCCGGCGCCATCGCCGCCTGGGCCTGCTCGGCCCGGCGCTGGCCGATCCCCGCCAGCCGGAAATCCCCGCGCTCGCGGTATCGGCAGCCCTGCTGCTGCTGGTCACCGGCGTGCTCTATCTCACCGTCTGGGGCTGGCAGCGGCCGGTGTTTCCGATGCGCTTCGATGCGCTGACCTTCTATCTCGTCCAGAGCCTGCACACGCCGATTTCGGACGCGGTGGCGCGGGTCATCGCCGAGATCGGCTCGCCGCTGATCTATCTGCCGTTCGCCGGCGTGATCGCCGGCCTGCTCGGGTTGATGGGCAACCGCCGTGCCGCCGGCCACTGGGTAGCGGCGCTGGGTTTCTCTGCGCTGGCGACGCTGATTCTGCGCGCGTGGCTGGCCATTCCCGCGCCGGTGGCGTTCTTCTATCACGCCGACATGGACCCGCTGTTCCTCGCCGGCGGCGGCCGCGACCTGATCCTGTGCGCCACCGTCTACGGCCTGGCCGGGGTGATCCTCGCGTCGCGGCGGCCGGCATCGATCCGGCCCTATTATTATTCGGTGACGGTGGCCGGGGTCATGCTCATCGCCCTCGCGCGGCTGTATCTCGGGCTGGACTGGGCCAGCGATGTGCTGATCGGCCTGACCAGTGCCTTCGTCTGGCTCAACATGCTGGTGCTCTGCTACAACCGTCAGCATCCGCGGCCAGTTAAGGGCAAACCGGTACTGGGGGTACTCGCCGGCTGCATGATGATCGCGCTGCTGATGGCGGTGTTGCCGGAAAACGCAGCACAGCGGGTACCACAGGCGCGCCACAGCACGTCCACACAACGGGTGCAGGGCTGGACGCGGGTTGGCTATGAAATGCTGGACGCGCGGATCAAGGATATCGCCGGCCGCGAGAGCGCGCCGCTGAACCTGCAGGCCGCCGGTAGCGCCGTGGCGCTGCAACAGCTGCTGCGCAACGCCGGCTGGCAACCGCCGCCGCCGCTGACCGCCGGCCAGCCGCTGCGGTGGATGGTGCCCGATACCAGCATCCGAGCGCTGGCGGTGCTCCCGCGCATACACGACGGCCACCGGCCGGTGATCACCATGATTCACGGCACGGCGGACGCCGACATGCGCTGGGTGCTGCGGCTGTGGCCGACCGATACCGTGACCGCCCGGCGCAGCCTGCCGCTATGGGTGGGCATGGTCGACGGCCAGACCATCAACCGGCGCTTTCACCTGCTGGCCACCGCCGCCGACGTGCGTGATTACGGCGCCGGGGTCGAGCGGCTCAGAACCACGCTCGATGCCGCCGGCGCCCGCTATCGCATCGTCGGCCGCGCGGGCACGGCACGCCTTCTGTTCTGGCCCCCACAGCCCGGTGTCGATGCTAAAGTAGCGCCCGACTGAGCGGCGTCCCCGCGCCTGTTTCCGGCGCGGGCCGGCATCGCCGGGCGCCGCCCCGTGTTCGTTTCCTGACCGCAGCACTCTATCGCAATGGCCAACGTCGATTCCGATTCGCGCCCCACGCCGGGCAAGAAGTCCAAGTTCAAGCAACCGGGCTTTTTCACCCGCATGCGGGCGAGCCTGAACAAGGGCGACTCCTGGCTGACCTACGACCTGCGCAAGCTGCTGCCCGGCGAAACCGTCGATCAGGACGCGCTCGACGAACTCGAAACCCAGCTGCTGCTGGCCGATGTCGGGGTGGATGCCACCAGCCAGGTCATGAACCGTCTGCAGACCATGTTCGACGGCGGCCGGCTGCGTACCGGCAAGGATCTGGGCAGTGCCCTGCGCGCGCATCTGGGCGACATCCTTGCGCCCTGCGAACGGCCGCTCGAGATTCCCGAGCAGGACACACCGTTCGTCATTCTCATGGTCGGCGTCAACGGCGTGGGCAAGACCACGACCATCGGCAAGCTGGCGAAGAAGTTCCAGGACGCCGGTCACTCGGTGATGCTGGCGGCCGGCGATACCTTCCGCGCCGCGGCGGTCGAACAGCTGCAGGGCTGGGGCGAGCGCAACAACGTGCCGGTGGTTTCCCAAGGCAGTGGTGCCGACTCGGCGTCGGTGGTGTTCGACGCGCTCGCACGCGCCAAGGCGCGCGGCATCGATGTGCTGATCGCCGATACCGCCGGGCGCCTGCATACCCAGGGTCATCTCATGGATGAACTCAAGAAGATCAAACGCGTCCTCGGCAAGCAGGACGAGAACGCCCCGCACGAGATCATGCTGGTGGTGGACGCCACCACCGGCGGCAACGCCCTGCAGCAGGCCGTCGCCTTCAACGAGGCGGTCGGGCTGACCGGCATTACCGTGACCAAGCTCGACGGTACCGCGGCCGGCGGCATCGTATTCGCCATCGCCAAGAAACTGGGCCTGCCGCTGCGCTTCATCGGCGTCGGCGAAGCGGTCGAGGATCTGGGCGTGTTCGAGTCCGAGAACTTCATGGACGCGCTGTTCTCGCGCCGCTGAGCCGACCCGCATGACTCAGCCGACGACCGATATCGTGGCCTTCAAGGATGTGGTCAAGCGCTATCCGGGCGGCAAGATGGCGCTGGAGAACGTGTCCCTGCGCCTGGGCCGCGGCGAGATGGCCTTCCTGACCGGCCACTCCGGCGCCGGCAAATCCACGCTGATGAAGCTGATCGGCCTGATCGAGCGCCCCACCCGCGGCCAGGTCGTGATCAACGGCACCAATCTGGCGTCGGTCAAACGCCGCCAGATTCCGCGCTATCGTCAACGCCTGGGGCTGATCTTCCAGAACTACAACCTGCTGTTCGATCGCACGGTATTCGACAACGTCGCCCTGCCACTGGTGATACGCGGCGTCGGCCATGCGGATATCGCCCGGCGTGTGCGCGCGGCGCTGGACACGGTCGGCCTGCTGTCGCACGAGCGCAAGTTCCCGATCACCCTGTCCGGCGGCGAGCAGCAGCGCGTGGGCATTGCCCGCGCGGTGGTCGATCGCCCGTATCTGATCCTCGCGGATGAGCCCACCGGCAACCTCGATCCGGCCCTGTCGGCAGATATCATGCGGCTGTTCACGCGCCTCAACGAGGCCGGCACGAGCATCATGATCTCGACCCACGCCATCGATCTGGTCGAACGCATGGGCCACCGGCGGATCGCGCTCGACCACGGGCAGTTGCGCTAGTGGCACGCGAGAAAAACAACAACAGCCTGTCACGGCCGGCGCGCGTGGATCGCGCCGCCGCCGGCACCACGACGCCGCGCGCGGTACAGAAGACGCTCGCGTCACCCACTCAGGGCTGGCTGGGCTCGCATGCGCGTTGCCTGATCGAGAGCCTGGGCCGCCTGCATCGACGCTGGCTGGCCAGCCTGTTGACGGCCCTGGTGATCGGCATTTCCCTGGCCCTGCCGACCGGGCTCTATGTGCTGGTCAACAATCTGGATACGTTGTCACAGAGCTGGCAGCGCGCGGTACAGGCGTCGCTGTATCTCGACGACGACTTCAACAGCAATGACGGTGAATCCCTGGCCCGGCGGATCGCCGCACGCGATGACGTCGACGGCGCGCACTTCGTGTCCGCCGACGCGGGGCTCGCCGAATTCCGCAAGGCCTCGGGCTTCGGCTCCGCGCTCGACGCGCTGGCCGACAATCCGCTGCCGGCGGTGGTCGTGGTCACCCCGCGACCGGGATTGCCGAGCGCCGCCGTCGGTCAGCTGCTCGACACCCTGCGGCAACAGCCCGGCGTGGCGCGCGCCGAACTCGATCAGGCCTGGCTATCGCGGCTGTATGCGATTCTGTCGCTGATCGAACGTGCGGCCTGGGTCATCGGCCTGCTGCTGGCGGCGGCGGTGCTGTTCATCGTCGGCAACACCATTCGGCTGGATATCGAGAATCGGCGCGAGGAGATCGAGGTCATGAAGCTGCTCGGCGCCAGCGATGCCTTCATCCGCCGGCCGTTTCTCTACAGCGGTTTCTGGTACGGCTTGATCGGCGCGGTGCTGGGGCTGCTGCTGCTGGCCGTCTGTTTTGTGGCGCTGGCCGATCCGCTGACCACGCTCACGCGTTCCTACGACGGCGCGCTCGCCGTGCACGGGCTGGGCATCGGCGGCGTATTCACGGTGCTGGGCGTCGGTATCGGCCTGGGATGGGCCGGCTGCGTGCTCACCGTAAACCGCCGTCTGGCGGCGATCGAGCCGAAATAGTCAGCGCCTAACGGACTCATGCTTAAATTTAACAACATGCCGCAACGATAGGCGGAACTTGGCGTTCACGGCCGGGTCTTAGGGTTATCGCTATTGGACGGCCGCTTGACCTTCCGTTCTTTGTTAGAATGGGGGCATCAGGCAAAAGTCCCAAGGAGGCTTTGCAACATGGCTAACGATATTTCTCTTTCACCGGCGAAAATGAATCTGCCCAATCTCGCGTCGGGCAGCATCGAGTCGTATCTGCAGGCGGTCTCCAGCATTCCGGTGCTGGATGTGGACGCCGAGCAGATACTCGCACGCAAGCTGCGGGACGAAGAAGACATCCAGGCGGCCCAGAAACTGATTCTGTCGAACCTGCGCTTCGTGGTGCACGTCGCGCGCGGCTATTCGGGCTACGGCCTGCCGCTCGCCGATCTGGTCCAGGAAGGCAACATCGGGCTGATGAAAGCGGTCAAGCGCTTCGACCCCGACGTCGGCGTACGCCTCATCTCGTTCGCGGTGCACTGGATTCGCGCCGAGATTCACGAGTTCATCCTGCGTAACTGGCGCATCGTCAAGGTCGCCACGACCAAGGCCCAGCGCAAGCTGTTCTTCAACCTGCGCAGTTCCAAGAAACGCCTGGGCTGGATGAACAACAAGGAAGTCGAGACCGTCGCCAGCGATCTGGGCGTCAAGCCCGAAACCGTGCTGCAGATGGAACGCCGTCTGTCCGGTGGCGATACGTCGTACAACGCGCTCGGCGCCTCCGGCGACGACGACAACTACGCGCCGGAAGACTATCTGTCCGCGGGTGATGGCTATGATCCGGCCAGCGACGCCGAATCGGGCGACTGGCAGACCTATCAGCACGCCAATCTGTCCCGTGCGATGACCAGCCTCGACGATCGCAGCCGCGATATTCTCGAGAGCCGCTGGTTGCGCGAGGACGGCAAGATCGGCCTGCAGGAACTGGGCGACAAGTACAGCGTGTCCGCGGAGCGTATCCGCCAGCTCGAAGTGGCGGCGATCAAGAAACTGCGTGGCGCGATGGTCCCTGCCTAGCGGCCACCGGCGTTCGGCAGCACGTAACAGCGTGACGATCAATCACGGCAGGCGACGCCTGCTTGTGTCGACAACGGCACTTGCAGGCGTCTCCGCATTGGGCGCGTGGCCGTTGCTGGGGCACGGCGCGGACGACGCCGGCGATAACCGGCCCTTCAGCTTCGACGGCCTGATCGCGCACGCCAGGCAACTCGCCGGCCAGCCCTACCAGAAGCCCGCGGTCCGCCACGAGAAACTGCTCAACGATCTCGGCTACGACGCCTTCATGGGTATACATACCCGCAAGAAGAAGGCGCTGTGGGCTGGCAGCGATCAGCCGTTTGCGGTCGAGTTCTTCCATCTCGATCAGAACGCCCGTCAGCCCGTCGCCATCCATGTGGTCGAAAATGGCCAGGCCCGCCCTTTTGCCTACGATCCCGAGTTGTTTCGCTACGACGACCCCGACGTAGCCAGGAAACTGCCTGACGATCTGGGTTTCGCCGGCTTTCGACTGGTCGACCAGCGCGGCGACGGCATGGAGTGGCTGGCGTTCAAGGGCGCGAGCTATTTTCGCAGCCCGGGCGGTCTCGATCAGTACGGGCTGTCGGCGCGCGGCATTGCGGTCGATACCGGTTATGGCGAAGACGAGCAGTTTCCACGCTTCTCGGCCTACTGGCTGATTCAGCCTCAGACGAACGACGACTCGATCACGATTTGCGCCCTGCTGGAAGGCAAGGACATCACCGGCGCCTATCGCATGCGTTGCCGGCGGCCCGGCGACGTGATCATGGATATCGAATCCCATCTGTTTCAGCGTACCGCGGTCCGCCGGCTGGGTATCGCGCCGCTGACCAGCATGTTCTGGTTTTCCGAAACCAATGCACGGCGCGGTATCGACTGGCGCCCCGAAATCCACGACAGCGACGGTCTGGCGATCGCCAACGGCCGCGGCGAGCGGATATGGCGCGCGCTCGACAACCCGCCGCGCACGCAGTACAGCGCGTTCATGGACGAAAACCCGCGTGGTTTCGGCCTGCTTCAGCGCGACCGTGACTTCGATCATTATCAGGACGCCGATGTCGGCTTCGAACGCCGCCCGAGCCTGTGGGTGGAGCCGCGCGGTGACTGGGGTCGAGGTCATGTAGGTCTGCTCGAGCTGCCTACCGACGAAGAGATCTACGACAACATCAATGCGTTCTGGGTCCCTGATGCCAGCGACGCGCCCGATCGCAGCTGGCGCTTCGACTATCGCCTGTCCTGGTGCGCCGAGGAGCCGCATCCGCCGCAACTCGCGCGGGTCGTGGCCACGCGCACCGGCCGCGCGGGCGCGCCCGGCAACTATGACAAGCAATCGGTGCTCGCCCGCAAGTTCGTGATCGATTTCGAGGGCGGCCCGTTGCGCGGACTCGACGACGACAGCAAGCTGGAACTGCGTATCGACGCCAGCCACGGCGAGATCGTCAATCCGTATACGGTAAAGATCAAAGACACCGCACGCTGGCGTGCGTTCTTCGACTGGAGCGGCGAACTGCCGCCGGCCGACGAGCCCGTGGGACTACGCTGTGCCATGGTGCGCGGCGACGAGACCCTGACCGAAACCTGGGCGTTCAGCTATTTCCCGCAGGCGCTGCCCCGGCGCCTGTCGAGCGAAGACGACAGCAACGCCTGACCAACCCGGGAACGCATCCGCATACCTGGACGACTCAGCTCGTCTGCGGCGCGCCGTCGTCGGGCTCCTTGTCGGCCGGCTTGCCCGGCCGCTCGCTAGCGAAACGGGTGAACGACTCGTCCATCGAGCGCAGATGCAGATTGCGCTGCGGGAACGTCACCACCACATCGTGCGCGGCGAACGCGGCGTGGATACGCTTGTAGAGGGCATGCTGCAGCGGTAGCAGATTGTAGAGATCGTGATAGAACACGCGCGCTTCGTACTGCATCGCGCCATCATCGTAGCCCACGAAGAATACCGAGGGGGCCGGCGTGTCGAGCGCCACCGGCTCGGCCTCGATCGCGTCCATGATCAGGCTCTCGGCCAGATCGGTGTCGGTCTCCAGGGCCAGACCGACCTTCACGATCAAGCGCGTGATGTCGTCGGTGAGCGTCCAGTTGATCACGGTTTCGGTGATGAAGGTCTTGTTCGGGATCACCACCTCCTTGTTGTCCCAGTCGGTGACCGTGGTCGCGCGGATACGAATACGCGACACCGTACCGGTGAGCGTACCCACGGTGACGGTGTCGCCGACCCGGACCGGGCGCTCGAACAGGATCACGATGCCGGACACGAAATTGGCGAAGATCTCCTGCAGGCCGAAGCCCAGACCGACGCCCAGCGCGGCCACCAGCCACTGGATCGAGGACCAGCGCAGGCCGATCAGATTGACCGCCACCAGCATGCCGATGATCACGATCGCATACTGAAACAGGGTCGCCATGGCATAGCGGCTGCCCGAATTCAGCGAAAAACGCCGCAACACCGTGATTTCCAGAAAGCCCGGCAGGTTACGACCCGCGAGCGCGGTGACCACGCTCACCGCCAGCGCCAGCAGTAGTGCGCCCAGGGTGACACTGGTCAACTGGGTCTTGCCGTCGACCTGGGCGCTGTGCTGCCAGAGGGTGACATTGTCGAGCAGCTGCAGCGCCGGCAGCGTATCCGACCACACCAGCCACAGGCCGGCTCCGATCAGCAGTGCGATGATCACCTTGATCAGACCACGCGTCTGCTCGCTGATCTGGACCAGATCGATTTCCAGCGTATCCAGGTTATCCGGCGCGCCCTCGCCCGCCGCCGCGGCGGCCTCACGGCTGGCGCGCGCCTCGCGTGCTTCCTCGCGCTTGCGCAGGGCCCGCGTAAGCGCCAGGCGGCGCTCGGCCACGGTCAGCCAGCGCACGATCAGGCTGTACAGAATCATGCAGCCGCCGAGCAGTGCGGCCGAGTAGAAAAACCGGCTCTGAAGCTGCAAGGCGGTGTAGTAGTAGCCCATGGCGGCCAGACCGCACAGCAGCACCGGCACGCCGGCGGCCAATGGCAGCCACAGATAGCCCAGCCGCCAGTGCGCCTTGTCGTCCTCGCCGCCGAGCACGTTGGACAACACGCCGCGCACCGGATGCAGCAGTCCCCAGGAGAAGCCGGCAATGATCAGCGACCCGAGCATGAACGCCGCCCGACCGATGGTTTCACGCTTGGCATCGTCGTCGAAGGCTTCGGTGAAGGTCACGAACAGGGTCGGCAGAATCAGCATGCCCAGCAGCCATCGCAGCATGCGATGCAGGCCGCGGCGGGCATCGTGAGTCCACTGAAAATGACTCTCAGCGAGCCCGAATTTGCGGCAGACATGCACGAACGGTTCGATGAACAGCGTCAGTATTGCCAGTTGCATGAACACGGCCGCGACGGCCTGCGTGAAGACATTGTCGCTGCTGGACTGACTCGCGAGATAGGAGGCCAGCAACAACACAGCCACAATGGGCGTCGACAGCAGCACCGTGATCACCAGCGCGCGCAGGGTGAGCCAGAAGGTGTCGCGACGGACATTGCCCACCGGCTCGGCCAGATGCCGCAGGCGTTCGCGCAGCGGCCGGCGCATGCCCACGAGCGCCGCGAGCAGCGCGAGTGCAATACCGGTGATGAACGGCCGCTGGCCTGCGCCCGCCACCAGCCCCGCGAGCGTCTGTTTCCACGACTTGGGATTGAGCGCCCAGGGCAGATCCGCCGCGACACGCGCGGGCCAGTCGATCTTGACCGGCGCGAACGACGGCAACCAGAACAGGCGTTCGTCGAGCAGGCGATTGAACGACGCGAGCGTGTCGTTGTACTGCTGCGACAGGGCCCGCAGATCGCGGCCGATATCGACGTAGCGGCCCTGTGAGTCGATCAGCAGATCGACGATCTTCCGACGCTGCTCGATCAACGCGGTCAACGAGCTCAATTGCCCATCGCTCACGTCGAGCTTTGCATTGGTCAGCATCTGGCGCGCCATCTGGCGCGGGTCGTCCAGTTCCACCCGCGACTGCTGCAACTGGAAGCGCTGCAGTTCGGCGGCCGCGATCTCCGGATCCTTGCCGGTGCTGGCCAACCCCGACACCAGCGACGGTTTGGCCAGATCTCGACGCTGCGATCGCAACACGTCGCCCAGCGCCACCGAACCGCCACCGATCTCCAGCTGGCGCTGGATCAGATTCAGCCGGCGCTGTATGTCCTCGACGCGATTGCGTTCACCGACCTGGCGCCGGGCCAGCGTTTCGCTACGGTCGGTCAGCTGCTCGAGTTGATTGGTCAGTTCCACATTGCGCTGGGCCGCGTCGGCGATCGGGGCCACGGCGGTACGCAGTTCGCTGAGTTTCTCTTCGCTTTGCCGGCCGAGCGCCTGGGCGGATTCGTTCTGGCGTGTGCTCAGCGCACGCTGCACCACGGCCAGAATCTCGTTGTCGTGTGCCAGCTTGCCTTCGGCGAGCGCCCTGCGCGCCTCCAGCGTACGCTCGCGACTGTCGAGACCACTGAGCTCCTGCTGCAGCCGCTCGATTTCGGACGTGAGGGATTCGCGACGGGCCGACAGCAATGCACTCTCGGCCTCGGTGACCACGCTGGGCTGATCGCTGCCCGCGGACACGCTGCTATCGAGCGATTGCAGGGCGTTGCGCGCATCGATCAGTTGCTGGCGCGCGGCTTCCGGACGCTGGGCGACCCGGGTGAGTTGGTCGCGCAGATCAGCAAGCGTCGCCTGGATATCGGCCAGCCGCGACCCGATCTCGTCGGCGCGCGCGGACAATGACGCCGACGATACGTCATCCAGATCAGCCATCGACGGCACCGAACCGAGTTGCTGGAGCTGGCTTTTCAGCGTCTGGATCTCGCTCGGCGCTTCGCGTGCGTTGGCACGCAGATCCGTTGTCTTGCGGCGATCGCTGCGCGCCGATTCGAGCGCCGAAATGGCCTGCTGGTAGGTTTGCGCCGCGCGATCGCGAACCGCGGATTCAACGTCGTCGCGCGATTGCAGCGCGGTGACACGGTCCTGGAGTTGGCCGATCTGCTCGCCGAGATCGCCGTCCGTCACCTGCGCCGATGTCTGCGCCAGCACCGCCCCTGGCGTCGACAGGGCTATCGCCAGCAGGAACAGGACGAGCAGAGCGCGAATTGGCCACGACAGGGTTCGATGATGCTGGACGCGGTACACCGGCAATCGCTCCCTGGACAATGTGGCAACAGGCGCCGCGATTCTAAACCGGAGCGGGGGCCGAAAGCGAACCTACCGGCCGTCACCCTCGTCGGAATCCGCGCGCTTTTCAGCGTGACGGCGCGCGCGGGCATCGTCGATGATCTCGAACAGGTCGGTCCCGAATTCGCCGATCTCGCGGTTCACACCGCGAATGACGTCGTAGATATTCGCTCGGTTCTCGTCGGCATCCCGCTCAGGGGCGGGTTTACCGCGCCCGCGCACCCGGCGGGCCTGATCGCCGACATAACCACCGATCAGCCGATGCACGTTCTCGACACGCGAGGCGGCCGAGTCGAAGGTCGACTCGGCCGAATCCTTGAGTGTTTCAAGCAGCTTCAGCATAGACAGGCGCATGCACGGTGGACTGTTCGGTCAGCGTATTGCGTTTGCGACGATGCGGCAACGACATGCGCAGGATACGCTTGACCACGCCACCGAACTGCTTGGTCAGCGGCCCGGTGTTGTAGTTGATGCCGTAACGTTCGCAGATCGCCTGCACGCGCGGGGCGATCTCGCGATAGCGGTGCGAGGGCATGTCCGGGAACAGATGATGCTCGATCTGATAACTCAGATGGCCGCTCAGGATATGAAACGGCACGCTGCCCGTCAGGTTGGAGGAGCCCAGCAGCTGGCGCAGATACCATTGGCCGCGGGTTTCGTCGGTCGCCTCGGCCTCGTCGAACATTTCCACCTCGTCGGTGAAATGCCCGCAGAAGATGATCAGGAACGTCCACAGGTTGCGGTTCAGGTTGGCCGCGAAATTGCCGGTCAGCACAGGCACGAACATGGGGCCGGCCAGGGCCGGAAACAGCAGGTAATCCTTGAGCACCTGCTTGCGCGCCTTGCCCCAGATCGCCTTCGCCTGGACAGCGGCTTCCTTGAAGGTCTTGTCCTTGCCCAGACGCTCGACTTCCAGGTCGTGCAGGGCCACGCCCCACTGGAAGAACGCGGCAAGCGTGGCCGCCGTGAGCGGCTGCGCCAGGTGCTGCGGACGCCAGTCCTGGTCCTCGCTCATGCGCAGGATGCCGTAGCCCACATCGCGATCCAGATCGATGATGTTGGTGAAAGTGTGGTGCATGTAGTTGTGCGAATGCTTCCACTGGTTCGACGGACAGGTGTTGTCCCATTCGTAGGTGGCCGAATCCAGCGCCGGATCGTTCATCCAGTCCCATTGGCCATGCATCACGTTGTGCCCGATCTCCATGTTCTCGAGGACTTTGGACAGCGACAGCAGGCCGGTGCCGGCCAGCCAGGCCGGCGGCAGAAAGCCGGCCATGAGCAGCGCACGGCCAGCGACTTCGCTGTAGCGCTGGGTTTTGAGCACCTTGCGGATATAGCGCGCATCGCGCTCGCCGAGATCGTTCATGACCTCGTCGCGGATGGCGTCGAGTTCGCGGCCGAATTCGGCGACGTCGGCGTCGGTCAGATGTGTGGGCTTGCCCATGTCTTGTGCTCCGAGGCGCGAAAGGCGCCCTGTCGTGAAATCCTGAAAATCGAGGGACGAACGCTAGAGTTCGACCGCCACGTCGCCGGCGGCGGCGTGGATACAAAGCTGAATATCGGTATCGCGCACTTCGCGGACCCGATTGGTGCGCAGATCGCGCACGCTGCCCTCGCTCACCCGGCACTTGCAGGCGTGGCAGATGCCCATGCGACAGCCGTAGGCGGGCTTGAGGCCCGCGCCCTCGGCAATCTCGAGCAGCGAGCCGGTCTCGCCGGAGGCGGCCCTGTCGCTCTTGAGAAAACGCACGGCGCCCTCGCCATGTGCGGCTTCGCGGCGGGTGGCGGCGAACTGCTCGCGGTGCAGCGGCTTGTTCGAGCGCGCGACGATCAGTGCTTCGGCGGCGTCCATGAAGCCGGACGGGCCGCACAGCCACGTCTCGCGCTCGGCCAGATCCGCCACCTGGGCATCGATGGCCGCGTCGTCGATACGTCCGGCGCCCTCGGCGGTGAACACCGTGGCCACACGCAGCCCGTCGTGCCGGGCCGCCAGCGCATCGACCTCGGCCGCATAGATCATGTCGGCCTGCGAGCGCGCATAGTGTATGAAGACCACATCGTTGAGCTGACCGCGCGCAATCCAGTCGCGCAGCACGCCCATCACCGGCGTGATGCCGCTGCCGGCGCTGATCAGCAGCGCTTTCGGCGGCGCGATACGCTGCGGGCAGAAATCCCCTTCGGCGGGGCTCAGATGAACCAACTGCCCGCGGGCGGCGTGATCGACCAGGAAATTGCTCACCCGGCCGTCGCCGTTGCGCTTGACCGTGATCTCGATCAACGGGTCGCTCGGCGCGCTCACGAGGGAAAAACAGCGGCTGTGGCGTACGCCGTCGAGATCGACACCAAGCAAGACGTGCTGGCCGGCATGATGGCCCTGCCAGTTGTCGTTGGGGTCGATCGTCAAGGTGACGCTGTCGTCGGTCTGGCGGGCGACACTGGTCACCCGGCCGCGCGGCTCCTTGATCGACAGGCGCCGGTCGATCAGCGACAGATAGTCGTCGACCGACAGCGGGCTCGCCAATGCGCCGACCAGCGAACTGCTCAACACTTTTTTGACGACTGGCCTCATTTCCGCTTCCTAGTGAATGTGAACACGTGTACACTTTAGGTGCGACGCAGCACTAAGTCAACACTTGTTCACAAATAAATATCAGCCGTCGCTGTAAACGTTGTGGCGGCGGCGGTTCCACTCCGGTAGCGGAGTCGCCAGCGTCACCGCGCAGCCGCATCACAACAACATGACAGCGACGTTATCGCCCATGACCCGAATGGCACAGCCCCCTCTCCAGCCCAGACCGCGCAAGGCGCCGCGTCGCGGCGAGGCGCGCGAAGCGCTGATGCAGGCCGCGCTCGAACTGGTCGCCAGCGAGGCCAACTTCTCGGCGATATCGCTACGCCGGATCGCGCGTCAGGCCGGGGTCGTGCCGACCGCCTTCTATCGCCACTTCGCGGACATGGATGCCCTGGGCCTGGCCCTGGTCGAGGAGACATTCCGCGCGCTGCGCGAGATCCTGCAACGCGCACAGTTGTCGTCGCTGCCGCTCAAGGGGCTGGTGCGGTACTCGGTGGAACTGTTTGCCCATCATGTGCGCGACAACAGTCTGCTGTTCCAGTTCGTGGTCAAGGAGCGCTTTTCCGGCACGGTGGCCATGCGCGCCGCCATCCACGACGAGATCAAGCTGCTCACCAATGCCCTGGCCTACGACTTCGGTCGCTTCGACGAGTTCTCGCATATCGCCGAGATCGATCTGCGCATGATGGCGGACCTGGTCGTGAATACCGTGATCTCGCTGTCCGAGCGCATCCTCGAGGTGGCCCCGGACAACGCCGAGGACGACGCGCTGATGCTGCGCGCCGAAAAACAGCTGCGCCTGATCTTCATGGGCGTCGGGCGCTGGGAGAGCCAGCCGGTACGCGCCGCGCGCTAGCCAGGCAGTTGGCCTGCAGCCTTAGTTCTGGTTCGCCAGCCGCGTCTGCACGCGGTCGATGATCTCGGGTACCAGCGACAGCCCCCATTCGCGGCCCAGCGACAGCGACTCGGTGAGCAACTGCGGCGAGACCCGGACCAGCTTCTGCCCCAGCGGCGATTCGTAGAACGTCACCAGCTCGTTCAACTCGAAGATATTGAAGTGTTTTTCGTACACGGGGTAGAGCACCGAGTACAGCGCATCGCCGGACTCGATACGCTCGTGGATGACGTCCGTGGCTTCCTGGCGGATGACCGTCATCGTGGCGGGATCCATCGTCGGCTGCAGGAACGCCACTGCGTTGGCCACCCGGTCGATGAACTGACGCGAGAACACCGCCTCGAGCTGCGCGGCATCGGTGAGCCCCACCAGTTCGCGAATCAGATCGTCCTTGGACGCATTCGGCGCTGACGCCTGACCGGTGGCCGTGGTCTGCGCGATCGCGCCGTGACCACAGGCCAGCGACAGCAGTAGCGCGAGACCCGCGCCGATGGACGCGGTGCGATTAGGCCGCCTGGGGAGAACCGACGTTTTCATGGAAGTCACGCCCTTCAATGGTTTCAGCAATGATACCCGCACGAATGACGAAATCGCCGAACGGCTCGCCTTCTTCCCGCTCGGCCGCATAGCGCTGGATCATGGGCGTCAGCTCGGACAGGATTTCCTCCTCGCCGATATTCTCACGATAGAGCTTGTTCAGGCGCGCGCCGTCGAAGCCGGCGCCCAGATAGAGGTTGTACTTGCCCGGCGCCTTGCCGACGAAGCCGATCTCGCCCAGGAACGGGCGCGCACAGCCGTTGGGGCAGCCGGTCATGCGGATGACGATCGGCTGATCGGACAGCCCGGCGTCGTCGACCACGGCTTCCAGCTTGCCGACCAGCTCCGGCAGATAACGCTCGGACTCGGCCATCGCCAGCCCGCAGGTCGGAAACGCCACGCAGGCCATGGCCGAGTAGCGCAGCGTCGAATTGCGGCTGCCGTCGTCGAGTTCGTAATGGGCCACCAGCTCCTCGATCGCCGCCTTGTCTTCCGGAGCGACGTTGGCAATGATCAGGTTCTGATTGCCGGTCAGGCGGATGGTGCCCTTGTGGATCTTGGCCAGCTCGCGCAGGCCGGTCATCAGCTTGTAGCCGGATCGGCCCAGATACTGACCGTGGAACGCGGTGCCTTTGGCATCGAAATCGGCGATCCGGCCATTCTCGATGAACAGGCTCAGGTGCCAGCTGCCGCTGTCGTCCCGCGCCCAGCCCAGTGGGTCGCCGTTACGCTCGAATTTGTAGTCGCGCGCCTCGGCCAACGACCAGCCCATGCGCTCGGCGAGCTGCGCGTGGATCCAGTCGATACCGTGATCGTCGATGGTGTACTTGAAGCGCGCGTGCTTGCGATCACTGCGGTCGCCGTGGTCGCGCTGGATCTTGACGAGCGTCTCGACCGCTTCCAGCGTCTGCTCGGGTGTGGCAAAACCGATGACCGAGCCCAGACGCGGGTAGGTCGCCTCGTCGCCGTGGGTGGTACCCATGCCGCCGCCGATGGCGATATTGAACCCCGCGAGCTGACCGTCCTCGACGATGGCGATCAGGCCGATGTCGTTGGCGAACAGATCGACATCGTTCTCCGGCGGAATCGCGATCGCGATCTTGAACTTGCGCGGCAGATAGGTCTTGCCGTAAATCGGCTCGTGATCCTCGCCCCGGGGCGGCTGCTCGAGAAAGATTTCCTCGTAGGCGCGCGATTTCCAGGCCAGATGCTCGGAAATCTTCACCGACCAGTCGTGCACTTCAGTGTGCAGGGCCGACAGATGCGGATTGGCCGTGGCCATGACGTTGCGGTTGACGTCGCCACAGGCCCCGCGTGCATCGACGGCCACCTTGTAGGCATCCTGCAGCAGCGGACGCAGATGTTTCTTGAGCACCCCGTGGTACTGGAACGTCTGGCGCGTGGTCAGGCGCAGCGTGCCGTTGGCGTACTTGTGGGCCAGATCGTCGATGGCCAGATACTGCTCGCCGGTAACCACGCCCGCGGGCAGGCGCAGGCGCAGCATGAACTGGTAGTGCGGCTCCAGCTTGGAATGCTTGCGCTCGGTGCGCAGGTCGCGATTATCCTGCTGATAGAAGCCGTAGAACTTGGTCAGCTGGGTATCGTCTTCGGCGATCGAACCGGTGAGTTCGTCGGCCAGCCCGTCGGCGATGGTGCCGCGCAGATAGTTACTGGCGATCTTGATGTGTTCGACCGGGGAAAGTTCTTTGTCGTCACTCATGGCTCTGGCTCGAATTCGGTGGGTCAGCGGATGGCGCTATCGATGAATCTGGCGTCGAAACACGACGCGATCAATAGACGTCGCGCTGGTACCGCTTGTCTTTCTGCATCTGCTTGAGATGGCCCGCGGCCGCCTCGGCGTCCATGCCGCCGTGCTCGCCCAGCAGTTCGAGCAGAGCTTCGTGCACGTCATGGGCCATGGCATTGGCGTCGCCACAGACATAGATCGTGGCACCGCGCTCGATCCAGTCGTAGACATCCTTGCCGGCCGCGCGGATTCGGTCCTGCACATAGACCTTTTCTTCCTGGTCACGCGAGAAGGCAGCGTCCATGCGGGTCAGCAGGCCGTCCTTGCGCCAGCGCAGCCAGTCGGTCTGATAATAGAAATCGGTGAGAAAATGCTGGGCGCCGAAGAACAGCCAGTTGTCACCGGCGGCGTCGCGTTCCTCGCGCTCTTCCATGAAGGCCCGGAACGGGGCCACGCCGGTGCCGGGTCCGATCATGATGATCGGCGCGGCGTCGTCGCTCGGCAGTTTGAAGTTCTTGTTGCTGTCGATATAGATCGGCAGCTTGGCATCATCGCTGCGATCGGCCAGCTGGACCGAGGCCACGCCGTGGCGCGGCCGGCCATGCGTCTCGTAGCGTACCGCGGCGACGGTCAGATGCACCTCGTCCGGATTGGCCGCATAGCTGGAGGCAATCGAATACAGACGCGGCGGCAGCTTGCGCAGCAGACGCACAAAGTCCGCGCCGGTCAGCCCTGAAATCGGAAAATCCTCGACCAGATCGACGATGAAGCGGCCGTCCATGTATTCCGTCAACGCTTCGCGCTGATCTTCGGCCAGCAGCTTGTCGAGGGCGTCGGTCTGAGCCTGGGTCGCGTATTTCTCCACGAACGGACGCGTCAGCGTGGTGATCTCGTACTGATGGGTGAGCGCGTGTTCGAGGCTGACCTCGCCGTCGATGCCGGTGACCTGCTCGTCGCCCGACAGCTTGAGCGCGGCAATGAGTTCCTCGACCACGGCCGGGTCGTTCTCCGGAATGATGCCCAGCGAATCGCCCGGCTCCCAGACCAGACCCGACTCTTCGGTATCGAGCTCGATATGATGGACTTCCTTGTCCGAGCCGCGCCCGTTGAGCACGATGTTATCGAGCACTTCGGCGCTGTAGGGATTCTTGCGCGAATAGGTCGATTGCGCCGGCGCAGCCGCGGCGCCGGGCATGGCCGTAACCGTGGGATGCGGCTGTTCGCCGGTGCCACCGAGGGTGTCGCCGAACACCTTGACCACGTCCTCGATCCAGGCTTCGGCGGCGTCGTCGAAATCCACGTCGAGATCGACGCGATCGGCGACGCGTTCGCCGCCGAGCTTCTCCAGCTGTGTGTCGAAGTCCTTGCCGGTCTGGCAGAAATGCTCGTAGCTGGTATCGCCGAAAGCGAGTACCGAAAACCGCAGACCGTCGAGCTTCGGCGCTTTCTTGCCGAAGATGAAGGCATGCAGTTCTTCGGCGTTGTCGGGCGGATCGCCCTCGCCGTGCGTGGACACGCAGACGATGACGTTCTGTTCCTTCTTGAGGTCCTTCGGCTTGTAGTCGAGCATGTCGTAGACGTTCACGCTCAGGCCGGCCGCCTCGGCGCGCTCCTTGAGCTGCTCGGCGATATCCTCGGCGTTGCCCGTCTGCGAGCCGTAGAGAATCGTCAACGGCTCGCTGGTAACGGCCTGCGCCGCGGGCGCGGCCTGCGGCGGCGCCACCTCACCGGTGGCGCTGGCGGCGTTGATGCCGGACAGATAGCCACTGATCCACGTCACCTGCATCGGCGTGAGCGTTTCGATGAGTGCGGTGAGCTGCTGCGCCTGTTGCGCGTTGAGCGGGCTCGTATGATCTTGGATGGGAGATGACTTCATCAACGGTCCGGGCTGTTTCGGGTATTCACCTGCATGCGCGCCGCAGGTTAGCGGGCGCACGTTCATATGAAAACGTCTATTTTTTTATTTTCTTATAACGTTTCTGTATGACGTGTCTTGGCGTGGACGCGGTGTGCCGCGCTGCGCGGCGCATAGTATAGCGCACCCGCCACCCGCGGCAGGCCAACCGAAACCCATGGGTCAAGTTTTGCTAGGCTTTGTCGCATGCTTCGCTATTGCCTGCTTCTGTTCGTGGCCGTTCTGTCCGGCTGCGCCACCGCCCCGCCGCGCGCGACCGATAACGTCTGCGATATCTTCTACGAAAAAGACGGCTGGTTCGATGACGCCAACGACGCCTTCAAGCGCTGGGGCGCGCCGATCCAGGTGCAGATGGCGATCATCTATCAGGAATCACGCTTCGTCGGCGATGCGCGGCCGCCCCGCAAACGCCTGCTCTGGATCATTCCCTGGACGCATATCACCTCGGCCTATGGCTACACCCAGGCGCTAGACAGCACCTGGGACTGGTACAAGCGCGATAGCAGCAACAGCTGGGCCGATCGCGACGATTTTTCCGATGCCACCGATTTCGTCGGCTGGTATGTCGCCAAGAGCGCGGCCACCCTGGGTATTTCCAAATGGGATACCTACAGCCAGTATCTGGCCTACCACGAAGGTCAGGCCGGCTATCGCCGTGGCACCTACAAGGCCAAGCCCTGGCTGCTGCGAACCGCCGGCCGTGTGGACGCGCGTGCCGGTCGCTATTCGCAGCAGTTGCAGCGTTGCCGCGCCGACCTCGAGAATCCCGGCCACTGGTGGTGGCCGTTCTAGGTTCAACCCATCCTCGATGACCCGGGAGCTTTCCCAATGCAACGACTTCACGAAGCCGCAGATATCGTGCTGGGCATCGAGCAGGCGATGCGCGATGCCGATTTCTGGCATGACCACGTGCCCACACCGGCGGCGATGGCCAGCCGCACGCCTTTCTGTGCCGATACGCTGGCGTTCAGCGAGTGGCTGCAATTCGTGTTTCTGCCGCGAATACGCGCTCTGATCGAGGATAATGGCGCACTGCCGACGGCCAGTGCGATCGCGCCACTGGCCGAGGAAGCGCTCGAGGAGCGCCTGGGCAAATCGGAACTGGTCGCCCATCTTCAGCGCTTTGACGCGCTGATCGGCGGCAATCCTCGGGTCTAGCTGCCGAAAACCACCGGCACGTAGTGATCGACCAGCAGCGCGGTGAAGATCGCCATCAGATACAGAATCGAGTAGCCGAAGGTGCGCATGGCCAGCCCCGGTTTCGGCCAGTACTTGAGCCGCACCGCATAGACCAGAAACCAGCCCGACAGGCCGATGGCGCTGACCAGATACAGCGGGCCGCTCATGCCGCTGGCGAACGGCAGCAACGAGACCAGAAACAGCAGCACCGTGTAGAGCAGCACCTGCGTGCGCGTGTATTCCAGCCCGTGGGTGACCGGCAGCATGGGAATGTCGACTTCCGCGTATTCGCGGTGGCGCTCGATTGCCAGCGCCCAGAAATGCGGCGGTGTCCAGATGAAGATGATCAGAAACAGGATCAGCGCGTCGGCGTCGACCGTGCCCGTGACCGCGGCCCAGCCGAGCACCGGCGGTGCCGCACCGGCTGCGCCGCCGATGACGATATTCTGCGGCGTCGCGCGTTTGAGATAGACCGTATATACACCGGCATAGCCGATCAGCGTGACCAGCGTCAGCCAGGCGGTGAGCGCGTTGACCATAAACAGCAGCACCAGCATGCCGGCCACGCCGATGGCCAGCGCGAAACGCACCGACTGCCCCATGTCGAGATGGCCGGTGACCAGTGGCCGTCCGCGCGTGCGCGCCATGCGCCCGTCGGCCTTGCGATCGAGCATCTGGTTGACCGCGGCCGCCGAGGCGGCCATCAGGCCGATGCCGAGCGTGCCGAACAGCAGTGCATCAATCGGCACCATGCCCGGCGTCGCCAGGAACATGCCGACCATCGCCGTGAATACGATCAGCAACACCACGCGCGGCTTGCACAGCTCGTAGTAATCGTTGAGTCGCTGCGAGATCGCCGATCGCGCGACCGCGACGCCAGATCCTGTCCCGCTAGACATGGTCCTGCGCTCTCCACACTGCATGATTGATCGCCATAAGCGTCAATAGTAACAGGGCCGCCCCGCCGTTGTGGGCCACCGCCACCGGCAGCGGCAGATGAAACACGACCACCGAAATACCCAGGCTCACCTGCAGCGCCAACGCCGCCAGCAGGGTGACGGCCATGCCGCGCCAGCGCGTATCCGCCCGCGCCTGTGCCCACAGCAGCGCCGCCAGCGTGACCATCACCAGCGTGATCACCACCGCGCCCAGGCGATGAACCCAGTGGATGGTGGCGCGCGGCACGCTGTCGAGAATGCCGTACTCGTAGTTGATCCCAAGGCCGTGCCAGAGCGTGAAGGCCTTGCCGAAGTCGGTCGCCGGCCACCAATAGGTCTGGCAGGTAGGGAAATCCGGGCAGGCCAGCGCCGCATAGTTGGTCGAGGTCCAGGCGCCGAGAAATATCTGGCAGATCAGCAACAGCAGCGCGCCACCGGCGGCGAAACGCAAGCCGGCGCGGGCACGGACGCGCCAGCCGCTGAACAGATTGCCCTGTCTGTACAGACACCAGCCGAGCAAGGCGAAGGTGGCCATGCCGCCGAGCAGATGACCGGTGACGATCAACGGCTTGAGCAGAAGCGTGACCGTCCACATGCCCAGCAACGCCTGAAACATCACCAGCACCACCAGTACCCATGGCAGCACGCGTTGCTGATGCGGATTGTCGCTGCGCTTGAGGGCTGCCAGCGCCATGGCGAGGATCAGCAGGCCCAGCGTGCCCGCCGCGTATCGGTGGATCATCTCCTTCCAGGCCTTGTGCGCCTCGACCGGGCGCTGGGCAAAGCGTTCGTTGGCCGCGGCCACGTCCGCCTGCGCCGTGGGCACGTCGAGATGGCCATAGCAGCCCGGCCAGTCGGGGCACCCCAGGCCGGCGTCGGACAGACGCACGAACGCGCCCAGGGTGATCACCACGAAGGCCAGACAGAGGGTGAGCAGATTCAGTTGGAAACGGGTCATCGCGGCCGGCCTCTAGCCGATATGAGACAGTTTGAGCAGGTGCTTGATGTCCTTGAACAAGGCACTGCCGTCGCCGCCGGGCGGGTAGTAGAGCATCCAGTTGCCCAGCGGATCGACGAGATAGACCATGCCCGGCTTGTCGGCCTGCTGGGCATCGAACAGGGCGCTCATCTGCGCGGTGTCGCCCTGATAGACGGACAGATCCGGCTGCGCATCGAGGTCAGGCAGCGGCTGGGCCCCGTCGACGATGAGAACACGCTGCACGCGCGCGGCACGGCGATGCAGCAGGGCACGGATCTGGCGGGTCTCGTCCAGGCTCTTGCGACAGGCATCGCCACAACCCTCGCCGGCGACCTGGAGAATCGTCCATTTCTGTTCGAGTATCTGCCCGCTGGGCACGCTGTTGCCGTCGCCATCGCTGAGGGCGATATCGGGTAACGGCTGTGCCGGGCTGACCAGTTGGCCGTCGTTGGTGCGTACGGCGCCGCCGTAGGACAGGCCGTAGTACATCAGATACGCCAGCGCGAGCGGCCCGAGGAAGATCATGAATACGCCCAGCATCTTCAGACGGGCAAGAGATTGTGTTTTCATCGGATTCGCTTGAGGTTGACGACCAGAAAAATGACGGCGACCGCGGCAGCCATGGCAAACCACTGCGCGGCATAGCCGAAATGACGAATCGGCGGCATGCGCGTGAGCCCGAGTTGCCAGTTGCGGGGGAAACCGCGGGTATCACGCTCGTCGAGCAACAGCAGCCCGTCGGCGACCGGGCCGGTGTACTGACAGCGCACCGATGCGATCTCCGGATAATTGAGAACGCGCGGCCAGCCGGTGGCATCACAGGCCTGATCCGCGCCCAGACGCAGACCGGGTTCCGGTAGACCGCGCCACAGGCCGGTCATCTCGACATGCCCCTTGGGCGCCCGCGGTGTCGGCGGCTGATTGCGCCCGCCGGCACTCAGTGACACCCAGCCTCGATCTACCAGTACGCGGCGCCCGTCTGCCTGGATGATCGGCGTCCACACCCGGTAACCGACGCGCTGATCGAAGACCTGATTATCGAGCAGGATCTGGTGCCCTGCATCCACCCGGCCGGCTACCGTATATCTGTGACCATAGGCCGGCGTCTGCGCTGGCGCGTCGGTGGCCGCACTCGAGAACGACAGGGGTGCGGCTTTGCCGGCCGCCTTTTGCTGCGCTAGCATGATTTGCTTGCTCTCGCCGCGATCGATCTGCCAGATCCCCAGACTGCAAAGGGCGCCGGCAACCAGCACCAGCACGACCACACCCCACCAAGGTGGCGCAAACCGATAGCGCCCTACTCGCATATGATCAAACTATTCATCGTCGCCTTCCTGATCGCCATACTCGTGGCCCTGGGATCAGGGCTGGTGTTTCTCGTACGCGACACCGGCGATACGCAACGCGTGGTCAAGGCACTGACCTGGCGTATCGTGCTCTCGTTCGTGCTGATCGGACTGCTGTTTCTGGGCTATCTCACCGGCATCGTGCATCCGCACAACCTGGGCCGTTGAACAGCCCGGCGCCTCGCGACGTTTCGACCCGACAAGACGGATGAAGTTCGCCGCACGTACTCGTGCGGCGAACCAGGACAACGATATCGTCAGAGGATATAGACGAAGACGAATAGCCCGAGCCAGACCACATCCACGAAATGCCAGTACCAGGCGACCGCCTCGAAGCCGAAATGATCGTGGGAGCTGAAGTGCCCCTTCAGGCAGCGCAGCAGGATGATGGTCAGCATCAACGTGCCCAGGGTCACGTGCATGCCGTGAAAACCCGTGAGCAGGAAGAAGGTCGAGCCGTAGATGCCCGAGCCCAGGGTCAGACCCAGATGCTCGTAGGCCTCGATATATTCGACGGCCTGGAAATAGAGGAAGGTCCCACCCAGCGCCGCCGTCAGGAACAGCCCCAGGCAGAGCTTGAAACGATTATCTTCCTTGAGGCCCCAGTGCGCCCAGGTGACCGTTACCGATGACGTCAGCAGCAGCACCGTATTGATCAACGGCAGATGCCAGGCGTTGACGGTCTCGAAGTCGCCGCCGACATGGCCCGGACCGTTGGTCGGCCAGACGCCTTCGAAGCTCGGCCACAGGTACATGTTGGTGAAGAACTTCTCGCCTTCGCCGTTGAGCCAAGGCAAGGCAATCATGCGGGTATAGAACAACGCGCCGAAGAAGGCCGCGAAGAACATCACCTCCGAGAAGATGAACCAGCTCATCGCCCAGCGAAAGGTCATGTCTTCCTGATGGCCGTAGACGCCACCCAGGTTTTCATGGACCACGTCGCGGAACCAGATGAACACCATCACCAGCAGCGCCGCCAGACCGATGGCAGCCAGGTACGGGGCAATGACGTTGTGCCCGTTGAGCCAGAAAGCAGTGCTGCCCAGCGTCAGGACGAGCGCCAGGGTCAGCATGAACGGCCACGACGACTGGTCCGGTACGTAGTATTTATGTGCGCTGGTGTGCGTGGCCATAAGCAGTAATCCCTTGCTCTTGATCCTAACCGTGCCCGACCACAAACGGGCCGGCTATTTCTGGCAGTTCGCCATCGGGCGAATCGGCGGGCCGGGCTGTCGGCGTCGACAACCCGGCCCGTCTAGACTAGCGCGCCGCCATCTCGAAGAAAAAAGCGACATAGATGCCGACCGCGATCCCGCCCAGGGCGAGCGCAAGCAGCGCGTTCTTCTTGCCGGGTGACATGATCTGCACCGCCCCGGCTTACGCCATTTCCCGCGGGTCGATCTTGGGCGGCAGTTCGAAGGTGTGATACGGCGCCGGCGAATCGACCGTCCATTCCAGGCCGCGCGCGCCTTCCCATACCCGGCCGGTGGCTTTCTGGCCGGAACGGCGCATGCACTGGATCATGTTGTAGATGAACACGAACTGCCCGATGAAGAACATGAACGCACCCACAGACGACACCATGTTGAAGTCGGTGAACTGGGTGGCGTAATCCGGAATACGGCGCGGCATGCCGGCCAGGCCCAGGAAATGCTGCGGGAAGAACAGCACGTTGATCCAGACCGCGCTCCACCAGAAATGGAACTGGCCGAGCTTCTCGCTATACATCACGCCGGTCCACTTGGGAATCCAGTAGTAGATGGCAGCGATGATCGAGAACACCGCGCCGGGCACCAGCACATAGTGGAAATGCGCGACCACGAAGTAGGAGTCGTGATACTGGAAATCCACCGGGGTCAGCGCCAGCATCAGGCCCGAGAAGCCGCCGATGGTGAACAGTACGACAAAGGCGATCGCGAACAGCATGGGCGTTTCGAAGGTCATCGACCCGCGCCACATCGTGGCGACCCAGTTGAACACCTTCACGCCCGTGGGTACGGCGATGAGCATGGTCGCGAACATGAAGAACAGTTCGGCCGAGACCGGCATGCCGACCGTGAACATGTGATGCGCCCACACGATGAAGCTCAGGAACGCGATCGAGGCCACGGCGTAGACCATCGAGTCATGCCCGAACAGCGGCTTGCGCGCGAAGGTCGGAATGATGGTCGAGACAATGCCGAAGGCCGGCAGAATCATGATGTAGACCTCGGGATGCCCGAAGAACCAGAAGATATGCTGGAACAGCACCGGGTCGCCGCCACCGGCGGCATCGAAGAAGGTCGTACCGAAGAAATGATCGGTCAGCAGCATGGTCACCGCGCCGGCGAGCACCGGCATGACCGCGATCAGCAGATAGGCGGTAATCAGCCAGGTCCATACGAACAGCGGCATCTTGAGCAGCGGCATGTCCGGCGCGCGCATGTTCAGGATGGTGACAACGATATTGATCGCGCCGGTGATCGACGAGATACCGGCCATATGAATGGCGAACACCATGAGCGGTAGCGCATTACCCGTCTGCATAACCAGCGGCGGGTACATGGTCCAGCCGCCGGCCGGCGCGCCGCCGGATACGAACAGCGTGCCCAGCAGCATGGAAAACGCGAACGGCAGAATCCAGAAGCCCCAGTTGTTCACGCGCGGCAACGCCAGATCCGATGCGCCGATCATCATCGGCACCATCCAGTTCGCCAGACCGACGAAGGCCGGCATGATGCCGCCGAAGATCATCACCAGCGCATGCAGGGTGATCATCTCGTTGTAGAAGCCCGGATCCACGAACTGGATGCCCGGCGCGAACAGTTCGGCGCGAATCACCAGCGACATCAGGCCGCCGATGAACAGCATCGTGAACGAGAAGATCAGGTACAGGGTACCCAGATCCTTGTGGTTCGTGGTGCCGATCCAGCGTTTCATCCACGGCCATACACCGTCGGCCAGCGTAACCGGCCCATGGTGATGGTCATCGTGATGATCGTGGGAATGAGTCGGATTGACAGTGCTCATCAAAAACTCCTAAGCCGCCGTTGACGGGGCTTGTGTTATCGCTGCTCGGCAACCTGGGAAGGCTGCACCACGTCGCCGGTTTCGTTACCGAACGCATTCCGCTCGTAGGTCACGACGGCGGCAATCTGCTTGTCGTCCAGCTCGCTCTTGTACGGCGGCATCACGTTCTTGCCGTTGAGAACCTGCTTGATATGCGCCGGAATCGGCCCGGTCGCCACGGCACTGCCACTCAAGGCCGGGAAGCCGGCGGCCGGCATACCCTTGCCGTCGGGCTGATGGCACGCCGCGCAGAGGCTGCCGTAAACCTCCTTGCCCTGCGTCATCAATTCGTCCTTGGACATTTCGCCGGCGCCGCCCGCGGCGGACGCACCCTGCGCGGCACCCTGATCGCTCTGATCCGAGTCAGCCTGGTTCTGATCGTCCTGACTTTGGTCGCCCTGATTCTGGTTCTGACTATCCGAATCCGAAGCACCGCTGTCCTGACCAGCCGCGTCCGGCTGCTGGTCGCCGGCAGCGTCCTGCTTGCCGGAATCCTGCTTGGCGGCTTCGGGCTCGCCGCCGCCGGCCTTGGTGCCCTGGCCGACGAGATCGTCCTTGGCGGCCTGGTCATTCACGCTGGCCTTGTCCTCGGTGCGCGATTCGGTAGCGTTGCCCTCGGTCGGTGTTTCCTGTGCCGATGTCTGCGACTGCGCCTGCTGATCGGCGTCCGCGCCGCTGGGCTGGCCCTTGGCCAGCGTGGAATCGGCGTCGCTCTTGCCGCCCTGCTGCGCGACCCACTTCTTGTAGTCGGCGTCGGAGACGACCTTGACCACGATCGGCATGAAAGCATGCCCACGACCGCACAGCTCGGCGCACTGGCCGCGATAGATGCCGGTCTTGTTGGCCTTGAACCACATGTCGTTGATGTAGCCGGGGATGGCGTCCTTCTTGCCGCCCAGATCCTGTACCCACCAGGAATGGATCACGTCGCCCGAAGTCAGCAGCAAACGGACCTTCTTGTTAACCGGAACAACCATCGGGTTGTCGACGTCGCGCAGATAATTGTCGACCGTGGAAGGGTCAATGCCCGAGTTGAGCTGGCGGGCCTGGTCGCTCTTGCGATCCAGCCGGCTGAAGAAATTGACGTCGGTATCGACGTAGTCGTATTGCCACAGCCACTGATAGCCGGTCACCCGGATCGTCATGTCCGGATTGCTGCTGTCTTCGACCTTGAGCAGCGTGCCCGCGGTAGGGATCGCCACCGCGATGAGAATGACAAACGGGATAATGGTCCAGGCGATCTCGACCACCGTGGACTCGTGAAAATGCGCCGCTTCGAAACCGCGCGACTTGCGATGCACGATGACCGAATAAAGCATCGCGCCGAACACGCCGATGCCGATGACCACGCAGATCCAGAAAATCAGCATGTGCAGACCAAAGATTTCCTTGGTCAGATCGGTCACGCCCTCGTTCATGTTGAGGGTCCAGGCGGCATGCGCGGGCGACATCGCCAACGCGCCCAGCGCCACCAGGCCCGATCGAGACAGAATACTGATTTTATTCATAGTCACTCTCTGTAAAACACCATTCGCAGCCGGCGTGCGTGGCTTCACGTCAGCCGCGGCGCAGTCACCCACGCCTTGAGCCGTTCGGCGACTTCGGCGCGCTCCTCATCCGTCAGGCAGCGTCCGAGCTCACACCCATGCCCGTGGCGCGTCACCAGCAGCCTGGACGGGCTGTTGAGGCGCTGCCCCGGACTCAAACGCACCTGCGTGAGCAGCCGCGGAAACTCCCAGCGTCGCTGCGGCTCATTGAGACCCGCTTCGACCTCGATCCGATCATCGTAAACCGATACCACTTCACGATATCCGTTATCACGAAGGCTCACATAAAGCCCAGCTCCGAGCGCAGCCATTTCCAGCCCGGCGAAGGGCCAGATCAACCAAAGTCCGAATACGGTCATGAACCCCGCGATACCAAACGACACAGCGCACATCCCCACGAAAAACCACTGTGCCTGGGCGACCGAAAGCGACCCGTTGGGCGCAATCACCAATCGTCGCACGTGTTCATTGGTTTCCAGTCGGCTCGACATCCCGCCGTGTCCTCCGGCCGAGAGTTTATGCGAAGCACTGTTGTGCTGGCAAACAGTTATCGCATCGATAGCCTGTTCGCATAAGCCCTATCTACGCACAATCCACGGCTCGGGATTCAGGCCCAGTTCAGCCGGCGGATCGATTGGAACCCGCGCCCGCAAAGGCGCCGCGATCCGCTGTTCCAGGCACTCGATATTGGCTTCGATGCGCGGCTGCAGCGGCGGCAGCGTATTGGCGATCCACCCTGCCAGCGTCGTGCCGGCAGCGATCGCCCGCGCGCTGAGGATGGCGTGGTTCACACAGCCGAGCCGCATGCCCACGACCAACAGTACCGGCCAGCGGGCCGCGCTTACCCAGTCGGCGAAATCCAGCGTCGACGACAGCGGCACATGCCAGCCACCCGCGCCCTCGACGATCACCCAGTCGCTGTTAGCGGCAAGCTGCGCATGGCCCGCATCGAGCACCGCGGGATCGACCACGACACCGGCGTCCGCGGCCGCGATATGCGGGGCGATCGGCGGCGCGAACGCATAGGGGTTGATCGCGTCATAGCCCCAGCCGGGCGTGCTCGCGGCCTGCAGGGCGAGCGCATCGTCGTTGCGCAGGCCGTCGCCGCTGCGCTCACAGCCGCTGGCGATCGGCTTGTAACCCACCGCGCGATGACCGGCTGCGCGCAGCCCCTGCAGCAAAGCGACTGAAATGCGGGTCTTGCCAACACCGGTGTCGGTACCGGTTACGAAAAGCGTGGTCGCCGTCATTGCCGGTCAAGCGCCCGCGTCGAGCGCATCGACAAACGCACGGATGCGATCGGCGACCCGTTTTTCATGCGAGATGAACGGCGCGTGCGCGGCGCGCTCGACGCGCCAGTGCTCACCGTCGGGCGCCTGTTCGCTGGCCCAGGCCATACCGTCGGGATGCGCCATGCGATCGCGCGCGCCGCCGACCCACAGACTCGGCACGCGCAGGTCGGGCAGCGCGGGGCGAAAATCCGCCTCGAAGAGAATATCCAGGCCGCGTTCGAGTCCGTCGCGCTTGGGCGGCCGGTCGATCAGATCGTTACGCAGGCTGCGCACGGCACGCGCCGCGCCCGGCTCGCCCAGGACCTGCTGCATGAGAAACTCGCTCAGCGTGGTGGCGAAATCCTCGGCGAGTCCGCGCCGCGTGGCCTCGATGGCGTTGGACTTCAATCCCCACGGCCAGTCCGGCGCGCGCACCATGCGCGGGAGTGCCGCGATCAGCGCTGTCGCGCGCAGCCGCTGCGGGTGGCGCGCGGCCATGCCGAGCGAGACCAGCCCGCCCAGCGACCATCCGACATAGACCGCCGGCCCGTCGACGGCCCTATCGACCGTCTCGGCGACCGCGTCCACCCAGTTGTTGAGCCCGGCGTAACCGTCCGGGCTCTGGCCATGGCCGGGCAGATCCACGAGATGACAGCGCAACGTCGGCGCGAGGCGATCGGCCAGGGGCTGCCAGATACGCGACGACAGCCCCCAGCCGTGCAGGAACACGACATCCGGGCCGCTGCCCCGGCTCGTCACGGTCAACGTCATGCGCTCACGCAGCGAATGTCGTCCACGGCCCGCGCCAGGGCGTCGAGCAGGCCGTCGACCTGATCGCGACTGTGGCCGGCGGTCAGCGTCACCCGCAATCGGGACGTACCCGGCGCCACCGTGGGCGGCCGGATCGCCCCGACCAGATAGCCGCGCTCGAGCAATGCATCACTGAGCGCCAGCGCGCGTGCCTCGTCGCCCACTATCAGCGGCTGAATCGGGCTGTCGGAGTCGCCCAGCGGCAGACCGAGCTGCGCCGCCCCCGCGCGAAAACGCGCGATCAATGCCATCAGCCGCACGCGTCGGTCGTCGCCCGCACGTGCCATGGCCACGCCTTCACGGGCCGCGGCGGCGACCGCGGGCGGCGGCGCGGTAGAGAAGATCAGCGAACGCGCGGTCTGCAGGATGGCCTCGATGACGTCGTGATCGCCAGCCACGAACGCCCCCGCCGCGCCCACCGACTTGCCCAGCGTGGCCAGCAGAATCGGCACGCGAGCGCTGTCCAGCCCGGCCTCGGCCACGCGGCCGGCGCCCTCGGGGCCGAACACGCCGAGGCCGTGGGCATCGTCGACCGCCAGCCAGGCGTCGTGGTGCGCCGCCAGATCGGCAAGTGCGGCCAGCGGCGCAGTATCGCCGTCCATGGAGAACACGCTGTCGGTGAGCAGCAATCTGTGCCCGCCCGCGCAATCGGCCAGCCGCTGGCCGGCGGCCGTTGCATCGCCGTGCGCATAGACATGTTTGGCCGCCCCCGAAAGCCGAGCGCCGTCGATGAGGGATGCGTGGTTGAGCGCATCGGCAACGATATGATCGTCCTTGCCCGTCAAGGCACTGACCACGCCGACGTTGGCGGCATAGCCGGTAGCGAACAGCAACGCGCGCTCGCGCCCTACCCAGTCGGCCAGCTCGGCCTCCAGAGCTGCGTGTTCGGCGTTGTGGCCGGTGACCAGCTGCGACGCCGCACTGCCGGTGCCGACACGGGCTGCGGCACGCGCCATGCGTTCGGCCAACGCTGGGTGCGCGGCCAGCCCCAGATAATCGTTGCTGCAGAAATTGATGCAGCGCTGATCGTCGGCCACGACTTCCGGCCCGTGCGCGCCGCCGATCACCCGCCGCCGCCGAAAACGCTCGGCGGCCCGGATGTCCGCGACCCGCGCGCGGCAATGCTCGACCAGCGACATCGGCTCGTTCAGCCGGCGCTGGCGGTGCGCGCTTCACCCTGCGGCGCGTGTTCGGCACTGGGCGCGGCAGCGGCCTGGATATTGCTGTACTTGGGCGAGGCTTCCGGGGCCATGCCGAGCTTGTCGAGCAGGGCCAGATCCTTCAAATGAGCCGGATTGGCCGTGGTCAGCAACTGGTCGCCGTAAAAGATCGAGTTGGCACCGGCCAGAAAACACAGTGTCTGCACCGCTTCCGACATATCCTCCCGGCCCGCGGACAGACGCACATAGGAGGCCGGCATCATGATCTTGGCGACCGCGATCGTGCGCACGAAATCGAGTTCGTCGATCGGGTCGACGCCGTGCAGTGGCGTGCCTTCGACCTGCACCAGATTGTTGATCGGCACGCTCTGCGGATGCTCGGGCAGATTGGCCAGCTGGCGCAGCAGCTCGGCGCGGTCCATGGGCGATTCGCCCATGCCGACAATGCCGCCACAGCAGACTTTCAGCCCTGCGTCGCGCACGTGACCCAGCGTATCCAGCCGGTCGTCATAGGTACGCGTGGTGATGATGTCTTCGTAATACTCGGGCGAAGTGTCCAGATTGTGATTGTAGTAATCCAGTCCGGCAGCCTTGAGCTTCTGTGCCTGCTGGGCCTTGAGCATGCCCAGGGTCACACAGGTCTCCAGGCCTTCGTCCTTGACCGCCTGAACCATGTCGATGACCTTCTCCAGATCCCGATCCTTGGGGCTGCGCCAGGCCGCGCCCATGCAGAAACGCGTCGCACCCGCGGCACGCGCGCGCTGGGCCGCATCGCGCACCTGTTCCAGCGGCAGCAGCGCCTCGCGCTCGAGACCGGTATCGAAACGCACGCTCTGCGGGCAGTAGGCACAATCTTCCGGACAGGCGCCGGTCTTGATCGACATCAGCGTCGACAATTGCACCGCATTGGCATCGAAATGCGCGCGGTGCGCGCTCTGGGCCCGATAGATCAGATCGGTGAACGGCAGCGCGAACAGCGCGGCCACTTCGTCGTGGCGCCAGTCGTGGCGCAGCGCGGCGGTGCCCGGAGAATCGGTCATGGCAGAATCGGAGCGTGGATTTCACGACCAGCTTTTGTCAGACGCACGCGGCTGTCAACCTGAAAATATGCCATTCATTTACCGATGGTTAACTTCTGTACAAACACAACTGCTGGGCCCGCGCTGCGTGCTGTGCCGGGCGCCGGCGTCGCTGGCCCGTGAACTGTGTGGCGATTGCGAGCAGGAGTTGCCGTGGCTCACCCATGCCTGCGTCCACTGCGCCCTGCCGCTGACAGGCACGGTCGGTATCACCCGTTGTCATCGCTGTGCCCGGCAACCACGTTTCGATCGGGCGCTCGCCGCGTTTGCCTACGACCAGCCGATACGCTGGCTGATCACGCGCCTGAAGTTCGACGGCCGGCTGGCGCATGCACGCCTGCTCGGTGACCTGCTCGCCGAGCGTGTTGTTCATGCCGGCCTCGACGCGCCGGAGATGCTCGTGCCGGTACCGCTTCACCCGAGCGGCTATCGACGCCGCGGCTTCAATCAGTCGGAGCGGCTGGCGCGTCGCATCGCGCGCGTACAACGGCGGCCGGTGGCAAGCGGACTCGTCGAGCGCGTTCGCGATACCGTGGCCCAGAGCACGCTCAGCGCCGACCGGCGGGCGGCTAACGTGCGCCGTGCGTTCGTCTGCCACGGATCGCTTGCCGGAAGGCATGTCGCCATCGTCGACGATGTGGTCACCACCGGCCAGACCGCACTGGCGGTGGCGCGCTGCCTGCGCACGGCCGGGGCCGCACGCGTCGACCTGTATTGCGTGGGGCGCGCCTGAATCGGCGATGGCCGGCGCCCGCTTGCAGGCGCGGCCGCGACTGGGCTTTACTCGACGCAACCCTTTAATTTCTCGACTCAAGAGAACGCTGATGCTGCATTATCTGCTCGGCCGCCCCCCCCGGGTCGGTGTGCGCCCCGGCGCGCTGATCGATCCCGAACCGGACGCACGTGTCGGCGCGCTCACCATCTATCGCATGGATTTCGGCGGTGACGCCGATACCCGCGAGCGTACCGAGACCGATCTCGACGCCGCGCTCACGGTCCCGTCCCAGGAGGATCATCGCCTGACCTGGCTGCACTTCGAGGGCGACGTCCCGGCCGCCGACCTGGCGCGTCTGGGCGAGGCCTATCATCTGCATCCGCTGGCCCTGGAAGACGTGCTCAACCACGGCCAGCGCCCCAAACTCGATGCCTATCGCTACAGCGTGTTCGCTTCGATGGCGCTGCCGTTCACCCGCGAGCACGAGTGCCTGTTTCAGCAGGTCAGCCTGTTCGTGGGCGAGGATTTCGTGCTCAGCTTTCATGCCGGCACGCACGACGTGTTCGCGCCGGTGCGCAATCGTATTCACGAAGCACAGGGACGCATCGCCCACGCCGAATCGGACTATCTCGCCTACTGCCTGGCCGATGTGGTGGTCGACACCAGCTTCGAGGTGCTGGCCGGCTACAACGACCGCCTCGAGGAATTGGAAGACGAGATTTTCGACAACACGAACCGCGACATGATCGAGGTGATCCATGCCATGCGCCGACGGCTGATCGGCATGAAGAAGGTATTGCGCAGCCAGAGCGAGATGCTGCTGCACTGGATCGGCCTCGACCACGACCTGATCCATGCGGACAACCGGCCCTATTTCCGGGATGCGGAAGACCACGCCAGGCGTGTGCTCGACCTGGCCGAAGGCTATTACGAAACCGCTGGCTCGTTGCTGGACACCTATCTGTCGCTGGCGTCGACCCGGCTCAACGAGATCATGCGCATGCTCACGCTGATCGCGACCGTCTTCATGCCGCTGTCGTTCATTGCCGGCGTCTATGGCATGAACTTCGACACCCGCAGCCCCTGGAACATGCCGGAGCTGGGTTGGCGCTTCGGTTATCCAGCCGTGATCGGCGTCATGGCGGTGCTGGTCCTGGGCATGTTCTTGTATTTCCGACGGCGACGCTGGCTATGACCGACGCAGCTCACGCCACCGCGAGCACCACCAGTTCGTCGCCGTCGGCCAGCTCCAGCAGCGCCTGCTTGTCGTGGGGGTTCAGCCGCAGACGGGGCGCGGCGCCGGTGGCATCGGCCAGGGTGCCCAGCAACACCTCTCCATAGGCTGCGCGTTCGAGTCGCATGGCCTCGAAACTTCTGGACGCGCCGGCCAGGCCGAGCGCGGTCACGTCTCGAAACTCGACCTCCGCCCCGCCGGCACCGAACAGTTCTTCCATGACCCAGTGCAGTTCGCGCCTGAGCGCCACCTGGGTGAGCATGCTCGCCTGCAGATCCGGCGAGACCAGACGCTCCACGTTGGCGACATCGAACAGTTTCGCGTTGTCCGTCGACATCGTCTCGACGACCAAGCGCGGCGGGTTGGCCACGTCCTCGAGCAGACGGGACAGCACCAGATACCCCAGCAGCATGCGCGCATCGGCGGCGTCCGCCGAGCCCAGCCAGTCGCTGGCCACCAGAATGATGCTGTCGTAGCTGGCCACATCGAGCAGCCCGACCTCGTAGTGCGAGGTCAGATCGCCCTCCAGCTGGTTCACGCGGGCATGATCGAGCTGTACGCCCTTGCGCAGCAGCGTCGTCTCGCGCTCGCCGATGCTTAGCAGCGAAAATACGTCGACCTCCACCGATTCACGCTCGTAGGCATCGAACTCGGCCAGTAGCGACGGCAGCTTCTGATTCCATCCCAGTACGAGCACGCGCCGGTTTCTTAGCGGCGAGTCGCTGTGAAACGGCGGCCGTGCGCGGCCCTGTTCGTCAGCCTGGGCATCTCGGGTGGGCTTGCAGTCGTCGAAATCGGCGGCGATGAACGCCAGCGGATCATTCTCGGTCACGGTATCGGCGTTGTCGGCATACAGCGGCTGCAATTCGCCGTTGCGCGCGATACCCAGCAGGATCGCGTCCTCGAAGCAAGCCGCGACATCGATCATGCGCTGGCCGGCGAGTTCCGGACACTTGCGCACGAAGATCTGGTTGCCGTGCCCGCCGAGCAGCTCGTTGTAGATCCAGGACAGTCCGGGATGACGTGCGTTCTGCACCAGCAGCCGGCTGATGATCAGCGGCGTGCCGATGAACTCGGCCGGCCCGGGATACGCCCGACGCGCAGTTTCCAGACGATCGGCGTCGAATATTTCCGCGACCACCAGCGGCAGATCCTGCGGCTCGACCTCGTCGTCGGAATGGGCGGCGCTCATCAGCGCCTTGATGGTCAACTCGTCGGGCGAGCCGTCGGCGTCGAATTCACGGGTCGGCAGCAGAATCACCGCGGCATGCAGATAATCCACCCGCCGCAGATGCTCGACGCGTAGCGGGGTGCCCGAGCGCAGCGTGATCCGCCGCGAATCGAAGCGCCGGCCGAGCTTGTCCTTGATCTCCTGCATCAATGCCGGCGACACGCGCTCGGCGAGGATGACGATACGCAGCCGCCGGCCGCCATGACGACTGAGAAAACGCGCCACCCGCCCTTCCGACTCGACCAGATCCTCGACCATGCTCGCCGTGCGGTTGTTCCAGCCCAGGATCAACACGTGATTGTTCTGTGCGATCGGCGTGTAGCCCGCCTCCAGCGTCTCGATGGTGTCGTTGAGCCACTGGGTCATGGTCGCGATCAGCGCGCCCACGAACAGCACCACGCCA
This sequence comes from Salinisphaera aquimarina, assembly GCF_042643355.1. Classification (NCBI taxonomy): domain Bacteria; kingdom Pseudomonadati; phylum Pseudomonadota; class Gammaproteobacteria; order Salinisphaerales; family Salinisphaeraceae; genus Salinisphaera; species Salinisphaera aquimarina. The sequence continues at coordinate 425,641 of NZ_JBHRSS010000001.1, read as the reverse complement.
AGCACGGTGAGGATGGTCGACACGGTGCGCAGCAGCGCGCCCTCGTCGTCGCCCAGATAGCCGGAGTCGGTCAGGCGCAGAAACGCCCACCAGACCGCCGAGCCGGCGTCGGGATAGGCCTCGGAAGGCGTCGGCGTTGCCGTATACACGAGCAGCCCGGCGCCGCCGGCGATAAGCACCATCGCCAGCGCGATCACCATGAGTCGGGACAGGGCGCCGCGCAGGATGAACTGCTCAAGCTGGAACTGCCCCAGATTTCGGATACGCGTGACCAGATTCATGCCCTCTCCCTTAAATGCTGCCCGCGCGGCCTGACCGGGCACGGCCGGTCGCGCCCCGGACGCCGAATTCATACACGGGCATAGGCGCCGCCGGCACTGGCCCAGCGCTCGATGAGTATTTCTGCCTCGCGCGGATGATAGGCCAGCACATCGTCGGCTACCGTCAACGCGCGCTCGACCCAGTCGCCATCACGCATCAGATCGGCAATGCGGAACGTGGCCGCACCGGTCTGGCGAGTGCCCAGCACTTCGCCCGGTCCGCGCAACTCCAGGTCGGCACGGGCGATGGCGAAGCCGTCGCCGGTCTCGCGCAACACCGACAGCCGCCGGCGCGCGGTATCCGACAAGGGCGGTTGATAAAGTAGCACGCAGTGGCTTTCGACCCGACCACGCCCGACCCGGCCGCGCAGCTGATGCAACTGCGCCAGCCCCAGCCGTTCCGCGTTTTCGATGATCATCAGCGAGGCGTTAGGCACGTCCACGCCCACCTCGATCACGGTGGTCGCGACCAGCACATCGATCTCGCCGCTCTTGAACGCCGCCATCGCGCCCTGCTTGTCCGCGGCGCGCATGCGCCCGTGCGCAAGCGTCACCCGTACACCGGGCAGCGCCACCGACAACGCCTCCGCGGCGGCTTCGGCGGCCTGGGCCTCGAGCTTGTCGCTGGTTTCGATGAGGGTGCACACCCAGTAGACTTGACGGCCCGCGGCCACCGCCCGACCGATGCGCTCGACCACCTCGTCGCGGCGCGTATTGGGCACCGCCACCGTCACCACCGGCGTGCGCCCCGGCGGCAGTTCATCGATCACCGACGTATCCAGGTCGGCATAGGCGCTCATCGCCAGCGTGCGGGGAATGGGGGTGGCGGTCATGATCAGCTGGTGGGCGGTGAAGCCGCGGCGCGCGACCTTGTTGCGCAGCGCCAGCCGCTGGTTGACGCCAAAACGGTGTTGTTCGTCGATCACGCACAGGCCCAGGCGGCCGAATGTCAGCGCATCCTGAAACAGCGCATGGGTGCCGATAGCCACGCCCGGCGTACCGGCCTCGATCGCGGCCAGCTGGGCGTCGTCACGCTTGCGCTTGCCGGTGATCAGCCAGACCGTCAGGCCCAGCGGTTCCAGCCAGCCGGCGAGACTCGTGTAATGCTGCTCGGCGAGCAGTTCGGTTGGCGCCATAAAGGCGGCCTGCCAGCCGTTCTCCACCGTGGTGAGCACCGCCGCGGCCGCAACCACGGTCTTGCCCGAGCCGACATCGCCCTGGATCAGGCGCAGCATCGGCGCGCTCGCGGCCATGTCGGCCAGAATCTCGCCGATCACGCGGCGCTGGGCGTTCGTAGGCGCGAAGCCGAGCTGCTCGAACAACGGCGCCAGACCACGCCCGGCATCGCCCAGCGCCGGCGCGCGCTCGGTCTTGATCTGGCGCCGGCGCGAACGCAGGCCCAGTTGATGGCCCAGCAGTTCCTCGAAGGCGAGCCGGGTCACAGCCGGATGATTGCCCTCGATGAGCGCGCCCAGATCGTCATTCGGCGTCGGCCGGTGAATGGTGTGCAACGCCTGCTGCGCGCTGATCGGGCCGGTCTTTCCCGCGATCTCGCGCTCCAGATCTGCCGGCAGCGCCGGCGGCCAGAACTCGGGCCGTTGCAGCTGTGCGAGCGCCTGATCGACCATGTCCCGCAGCCGTGGCTGGGTCACGCCGCTGGTGGTCGGATAGACCGCGCGCAGTTCCGGCGTGATCGCCTGCCCCGCCGCCGCGTCGGCGACCACCTGATATTCGGGATGCACCATTTCCACGCCGTAGACGCCGGGGCGGGGTTCGCCGAATATGCGCAGCCAGGTACCCGCGCTCATCTGCGCCTGCTGCGACGGTGCGAAATGGAAAAACCGCAGCCACAGCCGCGCCGCGCCATCACTGGCGGTCACCAGCAGGCTGCGGCGGCGGCCGTGGCGCACTTCCGAGGCCTCCACGCGCACCACCGCCAGCGCCGGGCCGGATTGCCACGGCAACTCGGCAACCGGCGTGATGCGGCTACGGTCCTCGTAACGCAGCGGCCGGTGCAGCAGCACGTCGCCGATGCGCTCGATGCCTAGCCCCGCCAGCTTGTCGACCAGCTTCGGGCCGACGCCGCTCAGACGGCTGCAGGGATCACCGGCACGCAGTGCTCGCGGTGCGGCAGGTGCCGCGCCGGCGCGCCTACCCGAGGACGAGGATGGCATCGGCCTCGACGCGTGCACCCTTGGGCAGCGCGGCTACACCGACGGCGGCACGAGCCGGATACGGCGCGTCGAGCCGCGCCTGCATCACCGTGTTGACCGCGGCAAAGTCGGCCATATCGGTGAGATAGATCGTGAACTTGACCACATGAGCCAGCGTGGTACCGGCGGCCTTGGCCACCGCCGCGAGATTGTCGAACACACGCTCGATCTGGGCTTCGATATCGCCATCGACGAGATCGCCGGTGGCCGGGTCGAGCGGGATCTGACCCGAGATATAGAGGGTATTGCCGGCCTTGACGGCCTGCGAATAGGCACCGATTGCGCCCGGTGCCTCCTTGGTCTCGATGATCTGATGGCTGATCGGTTTAATCATTGCGTGTCGGCCTTGGGAATCAGCCCGTTATTGTCACACAGCGGCCACCGGTCGAGCAGCCCGCCCTGAAAACACTCAGCAGCGCTCGACCCGCTCCACCGCCGCTACCCGACGCAGGCGGCGGATAACGCTGGCCAGATGATGGCGATCGTGCACGCCGACGAGAAACCGGATGGTGATCAATGCGCCGCTGCGTTCGGGGAAGGTGATGTTCTCGATATTGCAGTCGGAATCGGCGAACTTGGCGGTCAGCGTCGCCAACAGGCCTCGCTTGTTGCTGGCGGTCACACGCAACTCGACGTTGTATTCGCCGCTGACGTTGTCGGCCCAGGTCAGCTCCACCCGGTCCGCCGAGGCGCCCTTGCGCCGCGAATAGGCACAGCCGAAACGATGCACGACCAGGCCCCGGCCCATGCTCGCCTGGCCGTGGATGGCGTCGCCCGGTACCGGATGACAGCATTTGGCAAACTCGACCACCAGACCTTCCGTGCCTTCGACAGCCAGAGGCTTGGCGCGCCGGCCCTTGGCGATCGGTGCGTCGCCGGACAGAAAATGCCGGGCCACCAGCGGCGCCAGCCTCTTGCCCAGCCCGATCGCGGCATACAACGCCGGCAGGCTGGGCTCGTCCATCTCGGACAGGCCGCGGTCGATATCGGTGCGCGACAGACGCCGCAGCGACAGTCCCAGATCGCTGAGGGATTTGTCGAGCAGGCGCTGCCCCAGGCGTTCAGCCTTGTCGGCGCGCTGGTTCTTGAGAAAATTGCGTACGCCGTTGCGGGCTTTCGCGGTCTTGAGGAAATGCAGCCAGGCGGCGTTGGGCCGGGCGTGCTTGGCGGTTATGACGTCGACGGTCTGCCCCGACTCGAGCTGACTGTTGAGCGGCGCCAGATGCCCGTCGACGCGAGCCGCGACACAGCGATCACCCAGCTCGGTATGCACCGCATAGGCGAAATCGACACAGGTCGATCCCCGCGCCAGCCGTATGATCTTGCCCTTGGGCGTGAACACATAGACCTCGTCCGGGAACAGATCCATGCGCAGATCGTCGACGAAGGTCAGCGAATCGGCTTCGCCGACGTGCATTTCGGTGAGATGGCCGAGCCATTCCTCGGCGTCGAGATTGCCGAGCTTGCCGACCCGTTCGCCCAGCTTGTACTGCCAGTGCGCGGCGATGCCGCTCTCGGCGATCTGGTCCATTTCGCGGGTCCGGATCTGGACCTCGAACTTGATCCCGCCGCGGGCCATGACCGTGGTGTGCAACGACTGATAGCCGTTGAGTTTCGGATTGGCGATGAAATCGTTGAACTGCTCGGTGATCGGCCGGTACTGATGATGCACGATGCCCAGCGCCCGGTAGCAGTCGTCCACCGAATCGACGATCACGCGCACGCCGTAGAGATCGAACACGTCGAGAAAACGGCGGTGCTTTTCGCGCATCTTGCGATAGATGCTGTAGAGATTCTTGCGCCGTCCCTTGACGTTGGCGCCGATGCCTTCGGCCGCCAGCCCGCGCGACAACGTCTCCTCGATCTCGCGCAGCAAGCTGCGGCGGTCGCCGGTGATCGAACGGCTGGCGCGTTGCAGCACCGCGTAACGCTGGGGGTAGAGATTGGCGAAGCCGAGCTCCTCAAGTTCGACGCGCATGCTGTTGATACCCAGGCGTCGGGCGATCGGCGCATAGATATCCAGTGTCTCCTTGGCGATCAGGGCCCGCTTGGCGGCGGTCATGCCCTCGAGCGTGCGCATGTTATGCAGCCGGTCGGCCAGCTTCACCATGATGACCCGCAGGTCGTGGGTCATGGCCAGCATCAGCTTGCGAAAACTCTCGGCGGTAGCCTGTTCGCGGCTGTGGAACTGGGCCCTGTCGAGCTTGGACACGCCATCGACGAGATTGGCCACTTCCTTGCCGAAACGCGCCGCGACCTCATCGCGCGCGGCGTCGGTATCCTCGATCACGTCGTGCAGAATCGCGGCGATCAGCGTGGTCGCATCCAGTCGCATCTCGGCCAGGATCCGGGCGACCGCCAACGGATGATAGATATACGGCTCGCCGGTCTTGCGGAACTGTCCGCGATGCTGGCGCTCGCCAAACTCGTAGGCGGCGCGCACGCGCGCGATGGCCGGCTCCGGGAGATAGCTCTCCAGATGTTCGGCCAGGGTATCGATACCGAACTCGCGTGAGATGCGCGAGGTGCGGATACGACTCTGGATACGGGTGAATCCGCTGGTCAGTTCCATGCCTCCAGATTACCGGGAAGCCGGCCGGTTGACGACTGGAGCGTCAACCCACCTCGTGCGCGGACACGCCGAAGCCCTTACCTACCGCATGCGGGCATAAAAAAAGCCGCTGAAGACAGCGGCCTTTTTGCAACTGAACGCGTCGACAAGCGCTAGATATCGGCGTCGTCGGCCGCTTTGGCTTTCTTGGCCGCCTCGATATCGAGTTCGTCTTCGGTCGGCTCGGCGGGCCGCGGCGTATCCATGCTCGTGGAAATCGGCGGCAGGTCCGGCTCGTCCAGAATCGAGATATCGATCTCGCCCGCGGCGATCTCGCGCAGGGCCATCACGGTGGGCTTGTCGTCTTCCCAGGGCAACCGCGCATTGGCGCCGCGGGCGAGCTGGCGCGCGCGCTTGGCCGCGATGGTGGCCAGTTCGAACTTGTTGTTCACATGCTCAAGACAATCTTCGACCGTGACTCGTGCCATGCTTAGGTCTCGCTGGGGGATTAGTAAACAGCGTAGTTTACCGGCTCTTGCGCGCCGTGCACAAGGCGTTTATGTCGATTTCAGGAAAATACGCTCGAGTTCGGCGAGCGCATCCTCGAAACTGTCGTTGACGATCTGATAATCGTACTCGTCCGCGCGCGCCATCTCGTCGTCCGCCTCGGCCAGCCGGCGTGCGATGGCGGCATCATCGTCCGAGGCCCGGTCGCGCAGCCGTCGTTCGAGCTCCTCGCGCGACGGCGGCCGGATGAAGATGCTGATGGTGTCGGGCGCGCGCTCGCGCACCTGTCTCGCCCCCTGCCAGTCGATATCCAGCACCACATCCTGACCGTGCGCGATCCAGCGTTCGGTCTCGGCCGCCGAAGTGCCGTAGTAGCGATCGAACACCTGGGCGTATTCGAGAAACGCCCCGGCCTCGATCATCGCCTGGAAATCGGCCATCGGTACGAAGTGGTAGTCCACACCGTCCTGTTCGCCGGGGCGCGCGGCACGCGTGGTGTAGGACACCGAGAAACGGGCCTGGCGACCCACGCGTTCGAGACGCTCGATCAGGGCATGGGTCAGGCTGGTCTTGCCCGCACCCGAGGGCGCGGAAATGACGTACAGCTGACCGCGGGTATGTTTTGTCGACACGCTCACTACTCTATGTTCTGGACCTGTTCGCGCATCTGTTCGATGAGCACCTTCATTTCGAGCGCGTGCGCGGTCAGCTGCGCGTCCTGGGACTTGGAGCCCAGGGTATTGGCTTCGCGGTTGAACTCCTGCATGAGGAAATCCAACCGCCGGCCGACCGGCTCGTTCTTGGCCAGCGCCTGATCCAGCGCGGTGACATGGCTGTGCAGCCGGTCGAGTTCCTCGGCCACATCCATGCGCTGGGTGGTGAAGATGAGTTCCTGTTCCAGGCGTGCCGGATCGGTCTCCACGTCGAGCTCGGCCAGCCGGGCGTGCAGTTTGTCGTACCAGGCTTGCTTGACCTGCGGCAGGCGCGCGGCCGCTGCGTCGGCGTGCTCGGCGATCAGCCGGGCACGCTCGCGCAGCAACGCGGCCAGGCGTTCGCCCTCTTCGGCGCGCGTGGCCTGCAGCTGCGCCAGCGCATCGCCGAGCGCGGCCAGCGCGTCCCGGTTGAGCGCATCGGTATCGCCCTCGGCCTCACGCTGGACGCCGGGGAAAGTCAGCAGCCGCAGCGCGTCCGGCGCCCGACAATCGATCACCGTCGAGCGCACGTCGGACAGCGCCTGGGCGAGCGCTTCGAGGCGATCGTGGTCGATCTCGATGGTCTGGCTGGCATCGGCCGCGGCCAGCTTGACGCTGACGTCGATCTTGCCGCGCGACAGCTGCTTGCCCACGGCTTCACGCACCGCGGGCTCGAGCGCGCGCAGCGATTCGGGCAGACGCAGATGAATATCGAGATAACGGTGATTGACGCTGCGCAGTTCCCAGACGAGCTCTCCCCAGTCACCCTGGGCCTGGCTGCGTGCGAATCCGGTCATGCTGCGGGTCATGGGCCTGCCTGTATCGGTTGGGTCTCGGGCTGGCGGCGCAGTATCGCATAGCTGGCGGCGTCAACAGCAGCACCGGCGCCGGCACGGGGTCGACAGGCCGGCGCTGGTACACTCTGCGCCCCATTCAAGATCGATCCGACGAGGCAGAACCTTGACCACGCGACCCAGCGGCCGAGCACCCGATGAATTGCGCGCCGTGCATTTCGAGCGCAATTTTACCAAGCACGCAGCGGGTTCCGTCCTCGTGAGCTTCGGCGACACCCGCGTGATCTGCACCGCGAGCGTCGAAGAGCGCGTCCCGCCGTGGCTGCGCGGCCAGAACACCGGCTGGCTGACCGCCGAATACGGCATGCTGCCGGGCGCCACCGGCAGCCGTAATGGCCGCGAAGCCGCACGCGGCAAGCAAGGCGGGCGCACGGTCGAGATCCAGCGCCTGATCGGACGCAGCCTGCGCGCCGTCGTGGACATGAACGCGCTCGGCAGCCGCACGATCACCGTCGACTGTGATGTCATCCAGGCCGATGGCGGCACCCGGACCGCGTCGATCACCGGCGGCTATATCGCCCTGCTCGACGCCATGGATTCGCTGACCCGATCCGGCAAGCTCAAGAGCAATCCGATCCACGGCCAGATCGCCGCGGTGTCGGTAGGCATCTTCGACGGCACCCCGGTACTCGATCTCGACTATGCCGAAGACTCGCAGGCCGAAACCGATATGAACGTGGTCATGAATGAAGCCGGCGGTTTCATCGAGATCCAGGGCACGGCCGAGGGCCATGCCTTCAAGCGCGACGAACTCGACGCCCTGCTCGGCCATGCCGAAAAAGGCATCGGCGAACTGCTCGAGGCCCAGCGCGCCGCGCGCGCCTGATCCATGAGCACGGCAACGCGCTGGGTGCTGGCCTCCGGCAACGCCGGCAAGCTCGCCGAGATGCGCGCGCTGTTGGCGCCGCTGGCCATTGACCTGGTCGCCCAGAGCGATTTCGACGTGCCCGAGGCCGAGGAGACCGGCATCGGGTTCGTCGACAACGCCCTGATCAAGGCCCGTCATGCCGCTGCCCATACCGGCCTGCCCGCGATCGCGGACGATTCCGGGCTTGCAGTCGATGCCCTGGATGGCGCGCCGGGGGTTCATTCGGCGCGCTATGCCGGCACCCACGGCGACGATGCGGCCAACAACCGACTGCTGCTGGAACGGCTTGCCAACGTGGTCGACGCCGAACGGGGCGCGGCCTTTCATTGCTGTCTCGCCGCCACCCGCGGCGCGCGTGACCCGGCACCCTTCATCGCCCACGGCATCTGGCGTGGTTCGATTCTGCGCGCGCCGCGCGGCGACGGCGGCTTCGGCTACGACCCGCTGTTCTGGGTCGCCGAAGAGCGTGCCAGTGCCGGCGAACTGGCGCCGGCACGCAAGAATGCGATCAGCCACCGCGGCCGGGCCATGCAGCGTCTTATCGAGCAACTGCGTGCCGACGGCTGAGATCTCCGCCGCGACACAGCCCGCGCGCGCCGACCGGACCGGGATACCGCTGTCGGTCTATGTCCACCTGCCCTGGTGCGTGCGCAAATGCCCCTACTGTGATTTCAACTCGCATCGGGCGCCGGATACGCTGCCGGAAACCGCCTATGTCGACGCCCTGCTCGCCGACTGGACACTGGCAAGAGCCGACGAGCCGCGCCCTATCGATACCGTGTTCTTCGGCGGCGGCACGCCGAGCCTGTTCGCGCCCGCATCGATCGCCCGTATCCTGGCCGCGCTCGATGCCGGCCCGGGGCTCAGCCGCGACTGCGAGATCACGCTCGAGGCCAATCCCGGCACCACCGAACGCTCGCGGTTTGCCGATCTGCGCGCAGCCGGGGTCAATCGCCTGTCGCTGGGCATCCAGAGCCTGAATGACGACTGTCTCAAGGCGCTCGGCCGGATCCACGGCGCCGCCGAAGCGCTGTCCGCGATAGACGATGCTCAGCAGGCCGGCTTCGACCGCTTGAATTGCGACCTCATGTTCGGCCTGCCGGGACAGACTCTGGAAACGGCCATGGCCGACGTCGACCAGATCATCGCCCTCGATCCCGGACATATTTCCTATTACCAGCTCACCCTCGAACCCAATACGCCGTTCTACAAGCATCCGCCGGCACTGCCGCCCGACGACAGCGTCGCCGATATCTTCGAGGCGGCCCGCGAACGCCTGATCGCCGCCGGCCATGTGCAATATGAAGTCTCGGCCTGGGCGAAGCCCGGCGCGGCCTGCCGGCATAACGACAACTACTGGCGCTTCGGCGATTATCTGGGCGTGGGCGCCGGCGCCCACGGCAAGCGCACCCGCGCCGACGGCATCATCGAACGCACTGCGCGCGTGCGCTGGCCCACCGGCTATATGAGCGCGGCCGGTCAGCCGGTCTCGATTGCCGAGACACGCGAGCTGACTGCGGACGATGCTCGCTTCGAATGCCTGCTGGGCGCGCTGCGACGGCGGCAGGGCCTGTCCCGCCACGACTACGAAAGCCGGACTGGACTGGACTGGGACCAGCTGCTCGCCCATCTGACCACACCGTGCGACGACGGCCTGCTGGCTGTGCACGACGACCACCTCGCCGCCACCGAACGCGGCTGGTATTTCCTCGATTCAATTCTGGCGGAACTCGTTCCGGACCCGGCAGACGAGGCGCCCGACCATGCTTGAAGAAGCCGCCGTCACCTGCCCTTATTGCGGCGAGACGATCACTGTCCTCGTCGACTGTTCCGCCGGCCCGCAGCGATATGTCGAGGATTGTTTCGTCTGCTGCCAGCCGATCGAGCTGATAGTCGACGTCGACAGCGAAGGCGGCCTGGCCGGAATCGACGCGCGCCCGGAAAACGACTGACGCGATCGCATCCACTGCAGTGCAACGCGGGCCGACACGGTGCGACCAGGCGTTGACGGCCTGGCGCGTTGATTGTCGCGTATCGGCCAACGCCCGCTGGCGACGCGCCAACGGCTGATGCTCGGGGCCGTTCGCTAGTCGCGACGCGGCCGCGCCGGTATACTCGCCTATTCGATTATCCTGGCCTGCGGCACGCATTGTGCACTGCAGCGCCGATTCGCCGGACACGACGCACTCTGCATGGCCGACTACTCGCGCAAACAGGAAGCTCTGGACTATCACGCCAAACCCAAACCGGGGAAGCTGGCGATTTCGGTAACCAAGCCTTTCACGACCTACGGTGAGTTGTCGCTGGCGTATACGCCGGGCGTGGCCGAGCCGGTCAAGGCGATTCGCGACAATCCCGAAGATGCCTATCTCTACACTTCCAAGGGCAATCTCGTCGCCGTGATCAGCAACGGCACCGCGACGCTGGGGCTGGGCAACACCGGTGCGCTGGCTAGCAAGCCGGTCATGGAAGGCAAGGCGGTCCTGTTCAAGAAGTTCGCAGACGTCAACGTCTTCGATATCGAACTCGACACCGAGGACCCCAAGGAATTCATCGAAACCGTGGTGCGCATCGCGCCGACTTTCGGTGGCATCAATCTCGAGGATATCGCCGCCCCGCACTGCTTCGAGATCGAGCAGACGCTGATCGAGCGCCTGGATATCCCGGTCTTTCACGACGACCAGCACGGCACCGCCATCATCGTGGCCGCCGGACTGATCAACGCGCTGGAACTGCAGGGCAAGACGCTGGCCGACGCCAGGATCGTATGCATGGGCGCGGGCGCCGCCGGCGTGGCCTCGATGAAGCTGCTGCTCGAGATGGGTGCACAGCTCGAAAATGTATTCATGTGCGACAGCAAGGGCGTGATCCATTCCGATCGCGACGACCTGTCCGAGCAGAAGGCCCAGTTCGCCACCAAGACCGACCTGCGCACGGTCGATGACGCCATGGCCCAGGCCGATGTGTTCGTCGGATTGTCGGGCCCCGACACCGTCTCGAAAGCGCAGATCAAATCGATGCCGGCCAAACCGGTGGTATTCGCCCTGTCCAACCCGAATCCCGAGATCAGCCCCGAAGACGCCAAGAGCGTACGTGACGACCTGATCATGGCCACCGGGCGCAGCGACTACCCGAACCAGGTCAACAACGTTCTCGGTTTTCCGTATATCTTCCGCGGCGCGCTGGATGTGCGCGCCCGGCGCATCAACATGCAGATGTGCGTGGCGGCCGCGCGCGCCATGGGCGAACTGGCACGCCAGGCCGTTCCCAACAGCGTGCTGGAAGCGCATGATCAGAAGCAGATGGCGTTCGGACCGGATTACATCATTCCGAGCCCGTTTGATCCGCGCCTGATCGATTTCATACCGCCCGCCGTCGCGACTGCCGCGATCGAAACCGGCGTGGCACGCACCGAATACCCTTCGCATTATCCGCAGCCGGTGGTCGACGCCACCACGGACTGATCCAGTTCACTGCGGGCAAAAACCGGGAGATCGTAGATGACCGAGAAAGCCTTTACGCTGAATAATCCGAGCAACGACAACACCACCGAACTGCCGGTGATCGAGGGCAGCCTCGGCACCCCTGCTGTCGATGTGCGCGGGCTCAACACCAAGCAGGGCGTGTTCACCTACGATCCGGCGTTCACCGCGACCTGCAGTTGCACCTCCGATATCACCTTCATCGACGGTGAGAACGGCATCCTGATGTATCGCGGCTATCCGGTCGATCAGTTGGCCGAGAAATCCAGCTTTCTGGAAGTCTGTTACCTGCTGCTCAACGGCGAGTTGCCGAACGCGCCGGAAATGGATGAGTTCCGCGATGCGATCACGCATCACACGATGCTCAACGAGTCGCTGGTGAAGTTCTACGACGGCTTCCACTACGACGCCCACCCGATGGCCATGCTCACGGGCATCGTCGGTTCGCTGTCAGCGTTCTATCACGACACCACCGATGTCAATAACCCCGAGCATCGCGAGATCTTCGCGCGCCGCATGATCGCCAAGATGCCCACGATCGCGGCCGCCGCCTACAAGCACTCGATCGGCCAGCCCAAGATCGGGCCCAAGAACCATCTCGACTACGCCTCGAACTTCCTGCGCATGTGCTTTGCCGTGCCGGCCGAGGAATACGAGATCGACCCGGTGGCCGCCAAGGCGCTGGACGTGCTGTTCATTCTGCACGCCGATCACGAGCAGAACGCGTCCACCTCGACCGTGCGCATGGCCGGCTCCACCGGCGCCAACCCCTACGCCGCGATCTCCACCGGCATCGCCGCGCTCTGGGGGCCGGCGCATGGCGGTGCCAACGAGGCGGTGCTCAACATGCTCAGCCAGATCGGCGACGTGTCGCAGGTCGGCAAGTACGTGGAGAAAGCCAAGGACAAGGACGATCCGTTCCGTCTGATGGGCTTCGGTCATCGGGTCTACAAGAACTTCGACCCGCGCGCCACGATCATCCGTGGCTACTGCCACGAGATCCTCGAGCACTTCGGCATGCAGAACAACAAGTTGTTCGAGCTGGCCCTGGAACTCGAGCGCATCGCCCTGGAAGACGACTACTTCATCGAGCGCAAGCTGTATCCGAACGTGGATTTCTATTCCGGCATCATCTACCAGGCGCTGGGTATTCCGATCAACATGTTCACGCCCATGTTCGCGATCGCGCGTACTGTCGGCTGGGCCGCGCACTGGTCGGAAATGATGGCCGACCCCGGCATGCGCATCGCGCGTCCGCGTCAGGTCTACACCGGTTACGAACTGCGCGACTACATCAATATCGACAAGCGCTGAAGCAGACACGGCGCGGGCGGCACCCGCCGTCTGCGCCGTTTTCGACCGGCGCGGAGGGGCACAGATGAGTACTGCAAACGCGCCCGCCTCTTCACGCGTACTGCTGTGCCGGCAGTGCGACCGGCTCATGACCCTGCCGCAGCGCGCACCGGGCGAATCGGCCCATTGCCCGCGCTGTCATCACCATGTCGCCCCCGCCGCCCAGCGCGACGTCCAACGCACGCTGGCCTGGGCGCTGGCCGCCGCGATCATGCTCGGCCTGGTTTTCGCCTTCGATTTCCTGAGCTTCTCGACCCGCGGTATCGGCCACACGATGTCGTTTCTCGACGCCGCCCAGTCCCTGCTCGGTTACCACTATCCGTCGCTGGCGATCCTGCTGCTGGCCACCACCGTCGGTCTGCCCGCGCTCTATCTGTTCGCGTTGATCTATCTGTGCCTGGGCGTGCGGGCCGGCGCCCGACTGCCCGGCGCGATCGTGTTGGCCCGTATTCTGCGCCCGCTCGAGCCCTGGCTGATGTCGGATGTGTTCATCGTTGGCGTGCTGGTGGCATTGATCAAGATCATAGCGCTGGCCGATATTCATATCGGGGCGTCGTTCATTGCGTTCTGTGTCTATTCGCTGCTGCTGATCCGTACCTTCACGCTGGTCGACTGGATCACGCTCTGGGACGGCATCGCCCCGCAGGGCGTGCTCGACGCCCATGTCGTCGCGCGTCTGGACTATGAGCGCAGCGGCGAAAGCCAGCGGCTGATGGTCTGCCACGCCTGTGATACGCCGTTCCTGATCAATCCGGCGCATCGCTGCCCGCGTTGCAGGAAAAGACACTGGAGCCACGGTGCCGATCGTGTGCAATTGACTTGGGCACTACTGGTGGCGGCGCTGATCCTGTACATTCCGGCCAATGTCTATCCGATCCTGTCGACCGTGACGCTGGGCGAAGCCGAGCCCCAGACCATCATCGGTGGCGTGGTCCATCTGGCGGCGGCCGGCTCCTGGCCGATCGCGCTGGTGATCTTCGTGGCCAGTATTGTCGTACCGATCAGCAAGATCGTGGCAATGGCCTGGCTGTGCCTGGCCGCCCAGTTCGGCTGGTATCGCAATGCGCTCGACAAGACCCGGCTGTACCGGATTACCGAAAAGATTGGCCGCTGGTCGATGATCGATGTGTTCGTGGTCGCCATACTCGGTTCGCTGGTCCAGGCCGGGGCGCTCATGGCAATCCACCCCGGCCCGGCGGCGCTATCGTTTGCGGCGGTCGTGGTCATCACCATGATTGCCGCGCTGACCTTCGACACCCGTCTGCTGTGGCGACCCGCGGATCACAGCGACAGCAACCCGCGCTTTCGCCCCGACCACCCCGTTGCCCCTGAATGAGCGAACCCACTGACCACAAGACACAGGCGCACGCAGACGAGCCAGCGGCGCAAGATAACGCTGCAGTGCTGAGCCGGCCGAAACGTGGGCGGTTGTCGCCGGTCTGGCTGATTCCCTTGGGCGCCGCCCTGATCGGAGCCTGGCTGATCTATCAGAACATCGTCTCCAAGGGCCCGGAAATCACGCTGGCAGTGGCCACCGCGGACGGCATCGAGGCCGGCAGCACGCAGGTCAAGGTGCGCAGCGTGGAGGTCGGCCACGTCACGCAGGTACATCTGGCCGACGACTACAACGGCGCGATCGTCACCGTGCGCATGGACCCGGACACCGCCGATCTGCTGGTCGCCGACAGCCGCTTCTGGATCGTCAAGCCGCGGGTCGGCCGCCAGGGCATCAGTGGCCTGGGCACGATTCTGTCGGGCGCCTATATCCAGCTGCAGCCGGGCAGCTCCGACACCGAACAATACGAATTCGACGTGCGCGACAGTGCGCCGGCTATTTCCACCGACGAGCCGGGCATTTCGTTCAGCCTGACCAGCGATAACGACAATTCGCTCGCCGTGGGCGACCCGATCATCTACCAGGGCCAGACCGTGGGCCAGATCGAGTCGACCCATTTCAACATCGAAAAGAAACGCATGGACTATCAGGTCTTTGTGCGCGAACCGTTCTCGACGCTGGTCAGCGATACCACCCAGTTCTGGCTGCGCTCGGGGATCGATTTTCACCTGGGCTCGGACGGCGTCGATGTCCAGTTGGGTTCGATCCAGAGCGTACTTGCCGGCGGTGTCACCTTCGGTCAGCCGGACGGCGTGGAAAACGGCAAGCCGGCCCAGGATGGCGCCCACTACGAACTCTATGCCACCCGCAACGCCGCGGTACAGGATCGCTTCGACGACAAGATCGAGTACGTGATCCTGCTCGACGATTCCGTGCGCGGGCTGAGCCCCGGCGCGCCGGTCGAATATCGCGGCCTGCGTGTGGGCACGGTCGAGGAAGTGCCGTTCTTCCGTGACGACTTCGACTTCAAACGCTACTCGAATTTCAAGATACCGGTTCTCATCGCGATCGAGCCGCAACGTCCGTCCAACAGCTGGTCGAACTGGAGCGATGCGCAGTGGCGGGAGAACATGGAACGGTTCTTCAAGAACGGCCTGCGCGCGACCATCAAGTCCGGCAATCTGCTGACCGGCGCCATGTTCATAGACATGCAGTTCGAGAACGGCGGCGACGATTACCAGGCCAGCACGCTCGGCGATTACGCCGTGTTTCCGAGTGTGCCCAGCAGCATCACCAGCATCCAGCAGCAGCTGTCGAGCCTGATGGATCGCCTCAACGCCATCGACGTCCGGCCCATCGTCAACGACCTCAAGCACACGCTCGAGACCTCGAACGCGACGCTCGACGAGTTGCACAAGGCCACCCGCAGCATCAACCGCCTGCTGTCGGATTCCGACACCCGGGCGTTGCCCGGCGAGGTCCGCGAGTCGCTGTCGCAACTGCAGCAGACGCTGGACGGTTTCCAGCAGGGCGCGCCGGCCTACGATCAGCTCGACCGGTCGATGAATCGCCTGAACCGCGTACTCGACGATGTCGCCCCGCTGGCACGTACGCTGCGCAACGACCCGAACGCCCTCATCTTCGGTCCGCCCGACGGCAAGGACCCCATACCGAAGGCTGCCCGATGACCCGTTTTTGTCTGACTCTGAGCTGCTGCGTCCTCCTGCTGACGGGTTGCGCCGGCAGCGGTGGCGCGCCATCGATGTTCCTGCTCGATACCAGCGCGCCGGCCGTACGTGCCAGCCATGTCGCCGCCCCCGTGCTGATCATCGACCGGGTCACCGTCGCTCCCTATCTGGATGATAGCGGCATCGTCTATCAGACCGAACCGCATCGCGTGGTCATGGCCAACAACAATCGCTGGGCCTCGCCGCTGGCGACACAGCTGACCGACGGCCTCTATTCAGCGCTCGACGGCAGCGTGAACAACGCCCATATCCAGCGCCCGGGAAGCAACGCACCGGCCTCGGCGCTGCATCTGGTCACCCGGGTCGACCAGTTCATGGGCCATTACGACGGCTATGCCCATATCGCCGGCCAGTGGCAGCTTGTCGACGCCAGCGGCACGCGGCTTGCCGGGCGTCACTTCGAGCAGCGCCTGCCCTTGCAGAACGACGGCTACGACGCCCTGGTCGAAAGCCTCTCGCGTGGCTGGCGGATGACCGCGGAAAGCCTTGTACCGCCCCTGTCGGAAACCCTCGCCACGCAGTAGCCGCGGTGCCGCAGGCGCCCTGTTTTCGATGCCTGTTCAGCCTGTGTTTGTGCCTCGACACTATCCTTGGACGCGCTGACAGTGAATCAGTGACCAGGAGATGATAGATGAAGAATCAGACACACAATCGCACCCTTGCCGCCGCCATGGCCGTCAGCCTGATCGCCGGCAGCGGTATGGCCCTCGCCGCCAGCGACAGCGGTGACAGCATGGGCTCAAACGACAGCAGCATGATGTCCAAGGACAGCGTGGCCAAGGACTCGGTGTCGATGAAGGCGCCGATGCTCGAGGTCGCGGACCAGAAGATCGCGGACGACACCGTGGTCATCAAGGATCTGTATGTGCCGCAGGATGGCTATCTGGTCATCCACGCCGCCGACGCGGATGGCAAGCTCAAGGCGCCCGAGTCGATTGGCCACATGATGATCAGGAAAGGCGAGCACGCGGATGTGAAGATCAAGCTGGACGAGCCGGTCGAATCCGGCGACAAGCTCTTTGCCATGCTGCACGACGACACCGGCGCGCACGGCAGCTACGAGTTCGCCGAGTCCGGCGGCAAGAAGGACGGCGCCATGAAAGCCGACAACAAGCCGGTGATCAAACCCTTCATGGTCCAATAGCGGTCGAACAGATCAGCGACGGATGTCGCATACAAAAAAAGCGGGCCAGTGGCCCGCTTTTTTAATGCGCAACGTTTAACCGTCGGCAATCTAACGCTTCATCGAATCGAAGAACTCGGCGTTGGTCTTGGTCTGCTTCATGCGATCGATGAGCAGTTCCATTGCGGCCACGTCGTCCATGCTGTGGAGCAGCTTGCGCAGCACCCACATGCGTGACAACTCGTCCTGCGAGACCAGTTTCTCTTCCCGACGTGTGCCGGAACGATTGACGTGGATCGCCGGGTAGATGCGTTTCTCGGCAATACGGCGATCCATATGGACCTCCATGTTGCCGGTGCCCTTGAACTCCTCGTAGATGACCTCGTCCATCTTCGAACCGGTCTCGACCAGCGCGGTGGCGATGATGGTCAGGCTGCCGCCCTCTTCCACGTTACGCGCCGCACCGAAGAAACGCTTGGGCCGCTGCAGGGCGTTGGCATCGACGCCACCGGTGAGCACCTTGCCCGAGGACGGCGCCACGGTGTTGTAGGCACGCGCCAGGCGGGTGAGCGAATCCAGCAGAATGACGACATCCTTCTTGTGCTCGACCAGGCGCTTGGCTTTTTCGATGACCATGTCGGCCACCTGCACATGGCGCGATGCCGGCTCGTCGAAGGTCGAGGAGACCACTTCGCCGCGCACCGAACGCTCCATCTCGGTGACTTCCTCGGGGCGCTCGTCGATGAGCAGCACGATCAGATGGCAGTCGGGGCTGTTCTGCGCAATCGACTGAGCGATGTTCTGCAGCATCATGGTCTTGCCGGCCTTGGGCGGCGAAACCACCAGGCCGCGCTGGCCCCTGCCGAACGGCGCGACCAGATCGATGGTGCGCGCGGTGATGTCCTCGGTGGAGCCGTTGCCCAGCTCCATGATCAACCGTTCGGTCGGGAACAGCGGCGTGAGATTCTCGAACAGCACCTTGCCCTTGGATTTCTCGGGCGGATCCTCGTTGATCTCGTCGACCTTGAGCAGCGCGAAATAACGCTCGGATTCCTTGGGCGGACGGATGCGTCCGCTGACCGTGTCGCCGGTGCGCAGCGAGAAACGACGAATCTGGCTCGGCGAGACATAGATATCGTCCGGCCCGGCCATATAGGAGGATTCACTGGCACGCAGGAAGCCGAAGCCATCCGACAGGGTCTCGAGCACGCCATCGCCGTAGATGCGCTCGCCCGACTTCGCATGCCCCTTGAGCATGGCGAAGATCAGATCCTGCTTGCGCATGCGGGTCAGGTTGTCCAGACCCATCTCCTGCGCCATCTCCATCAGCTCGGCGGCCGTCTTCTGCTTGAGCTCGCTGAGATTGAGGATCGGCCCGTCACCGGCAACTCCGGCATAGGCCTCGAATTCGGCCTCGTCGATATCCTCGTTGGGCGGATTGTTGCCGCCCTTGTTGGGCCCACCGCGACCGCGATTGCCGTTGTTGTTCCGCGGCGGTTTGTTACCGCCGCCACCGCCGCCGCCATTGGGCGTCTTGCGCCGGCGTCCGCGGCGGTTGTTGCCACCACCGTTACCGCCGTTATTGTTGGAATCCTTGGACTGGCGTTCGTCGAGTGTTTCTTCGGACACGGTTATCTACAAGTTGCAGCAAAGCACGATGTGCTTCGCAGTGAACGGACGGGTGATTGGCATAGCATCATGGGGGTTGTCCTTTCGGATCGGACCGCACGGGCCGGATCGAAAGCGGGCCGCCGGCGAATGCCGACGGCCGAATCTATTGCTAGATGTGCTGGTCGACAAATTCGGCCAGTTGGGTCTTGGACACGGAACCGACCTTGGTTCCGGCCACTTCACCGTCCTTGAACAGCATCAGCGTGGGAATGCCACGGATGCCATAGCGGGGCGGCGTATTCGGGTTGTCGTCGATATTCAACTTCGCCACGGTCAGGCGACCGTCGTACTCGTCGGCGATTTCGTCGAGTACCGGTGCGATCATCTTGCACGGGCCACACCATTCGGCCCAGTAATCAACCAGCACGGGGCCGGGCGCGGACAGCACATCCTTGTCGAAGCTGTCGTCGCTGACTTTTACGATATTTTCACTCATGGACGTCCTCGATAATAAAGCAGGACAAAATAGACTAAAGGTTTGCTACTGCATGCCCACCCATTCGCATGGGCGCGGCACCAACTGGCAGGTAGTTAAGGGCTACAGCGGAAATTTGCAAGCTGCACGGACGTAAGCCATCCGGCGAGGCCACCCGACAACCGTGACGGTCACAAGCTGTTATAGTGGGGGTTGCTGAAAAACGGTGCTGAAATACGAGCCAACCGACTCGGGCAGAGCAGCGAATCTCTGTGTTCGCAACGATG
This sequence comes from Salinisphaera aquimarina, assembly GCF_042643355.1. Classification (NCBI taxonomy): domain Bacteria; kingdom Pseudomonadati; phylum Pseudomonadota; class Gammaproteobacteria; order Salinisphaerales; family Salinisphaeraceae; genus Salinisphaera; species Salinisphaera aquimarina. The sequence goes on along the minus strand of NZ_JBHRSS010000001.1, from coordinate 406,221 downwards.
ACTGCTATTGGAGCCTATATCGGCATGTTTTTCAACCCCTGTGCGATATCGTTGTCATCGCGGATTCTCGCACCCGTATTTCAAGGGCTCATATGACCGAAACCCAACCCGTTGACGCGCCGGAACAGAAAAAGCTGCTCACCGACACGCGTCTCGACAGCCTTGGGCTGCACCAGACAATCCTCACCGGCCTTGTACAGCGTGGTTTTTCGCACGCCACGCCGATCCAGGCGGAAACGCTGCCGCTGGCACTCGAAGGCCACGATATCGCCGGCCAGGCTCATACCGGCACCGGCAAGACCGCGGCTTTCCTGCTCGCCACGCTGCATCGTCTGCTTAAGGACAAACCCCAGCCGAGCGAGCATGCCCCCGCCAAGGCCAGCCAGCCGCGCGCGCTGATTCTTGCGCCCACACGCGAACTGGCCGACCAGATCTACAACGACGCCCTGCCCCTCGCGGCCGATACCGGCCTGAAGTGCGTTGTCTGTTATGGCGGCACCGGCTATGAAGAACAGCGCCAGGCGATTACCGACGGCGTCGATATTCTCATCGGCACGCCGGGCCGACTGATCGACTACTACAAGCAGAAGATCTACACGCTCAAGGCCATCGAAGTGGCCGTGCTCGACGAAGCCGATCGCATGTTCGATCTCGGCTTCATCGACGATATCCGCTACATGTTCCGCCAGATGCCGCCGCCCGCTAACCGCCAGAATCTGCTGTTTTCGGCAACGCTGTCACACCGCGTGCTGGAACTGGCCTACGAGCACATGAACAGCCCCACGCTGATTCGCACCGACACCGAGACAGTGAATATCGGCGCGATAACGCAGAAGCTCTACCATGTGTCCAAGGACGACAAGCTCGCCCTGCTCCTCGGCACGCTGCGCAGCGTCGACAACGGTCGTACGCTGATCTTCATCAATACCAAACGCACCGCGGAATTCGTCGAGGACGGCCTCAACGCCAACGGCTTCAAGGCGGCCACGCTGTCCGGCGACGTCGCTCAGAACAAGCGCCTGCGCCTGCTCGAGGATTTCAAGCGGGGCGAACTGCCGATCATGGTGGCCACCGACGTGGCCGCGCGCGGCCTGCATATCCCGGACGTGACTCACGTGATCAACTTCGATCTGCCGCAGGATGCGCAGGACTACGTCCACCGCATCGGTCGCACGGCACGCGCCGGCAACACCGGGTACGCCATTTCCTTTGCCTGCGAGGAATATGTCTATTCCCTGCCGGACATCGAAGCCTATATCGAGCACAAGATCGAAGCCGAGATGCCGCAGAACGAGGCATTCGCCGACAACGTCGTCGTGCCGGCGCGCCGGCCGCGCAAGCCGCGCGGTGGGGGGCGCCGCAGCGGTGGATCGGGACGGCCGCGCTCGCGCCGGGCCTGACCGTCTGAAAAGGCACCGCCAGGCGCCAACGCGCCTGGCGACTTTTTCGACTCTGACAGCGACAGGGTATGATGCGGCGCTCAATCCGCCTGCCGACGCTGCCATGGAACTCACCCGCGAACTGCTCGACCACGTCTGCGACATCGCTGTCGCTGCCGGCCAGAAAACCCTGCCGATCTACCACAGTGACTTCGACGTCGAGACCAAGAGCGACGACAGCCCGCTGACCCAGGCCGACCTGGCCGCGCATCGCAGCATCAAGGCCGATCTGGACAAGCTCACGCCGGACACGAAACAGCTGTCCGAGGAAGGCGCATCGATCGCCTTCGAAGAGCGCGGCACGTGGAACGAATACTGGCTTATCGATCCGCTCGACGGGACCCGCGAGTTCGTCAAGAAGAACGATCAGTTCACGATCAATATCGCGCTTATTCGCGACCACGAGCCGGTGCTCGGCGTGGTGTATGCGCCGGTGCTGGATACGATATGGTTCGCCGCGCGTGAAATCGGCGCCTTTCGCCAGGTCGGCGAGGACGCGCCCCAGGCCATCCACAGCGCAGACGCCCACACCGCCAAGCCGCGCGTGCTGGTCTCGCGTTCGCATCGCTCGCCGGAAATCGACGCCCTGCTCGCGCGCATGCCCGACTACGAGCCGGTCAGCATGGGCTCATCGCTCAAGTTCTGTGTCATCGCCGAGGGTTCCGCGGATTTCTATCCGCGTCTGGGCCCCACCAGCGAATGGGATACCGCCGCCGGCCATGCCGTGCTCGCCGTTGCGGGAGGTGACGTTATCGACGTGCACGGTCAGCATCTGCGCTACAACGAGACCGACAGCGTGCTCAACGACTGGTTTCTGGCCTACGGCGACAGCCGCCACGACTGGCAGGCCTACCTGCCCGAATAGGCTTATTCCTGCTCGTCCTCGCCCTCGTCCGCGCCTTCGTGTTCGCCGCAGGCCTGGGCCACTAGCAGGCTGCAGTCGAGACGGTCGAGCAATGACGCGCCGACCGAGCCCTGCCACCAGCGCGCCAGCACGCCGCGGCGCTGGTGGCCGACGACGACCAGATTCACGCGCAGTTCGTCGGCCAGACGGGTGATCTGATGCGCCGGCTCACCGGCGCGCAGATGGCCCTGGGCATCGATGCCGCGCCCCTTGAGCAGAGCCACGCCTTCAGCCAGGATCTTCTCCACGCGCTCGCGCTCGGCCTCGTACATGCTTTCGGTATAGAAGCCTTCTGCCGCCGCGACGGCGCCGGTCAATGGCACGACCGCCAGTAGATGCACTTCCACCTCGCCGGCACCCAGCAGGGGCAACGTACGCCGCAGCGCCACACGCCCCTGCTCACTGCCGTCATACGCGAGAAGAATCTTTTCGAAATTTTGCATGTAACACCCCCATCCAGGCTGCAATAACCATGGCCACCACAAACAGTAACGCCATGACCATGAAGGTCTCACGAAAGCCCGTTGTCAAGGCGCTCAATGATTGTGGCGCAGGATTGGCCTGATTGAACAGTCTGTGCAGATCGATCGTGTCGCCCATATTGGCGCCGACGCGCCACTGCAACAGCAGCGCGAACAGATTGACCCCGAATGCGCCACCCAGCTGGCGCGTGAAGTTGATCATCCCCGAGCCCTGATGGGTCAGCTGCGCGGGCAGGCTGCGCAGACCGTCGATATTCAGGGCCGGCATCATCACACCCAGCGCCATCCGGCCGAAGGCGATCCAGCCGGCGAGGGCAACAAACGCAGTAGCCGGATGGCTGAATGCAAGCCCGACCATGCCGATCGCGAACCCGCCGCAGCCCACCAGCATCAACCGGTGCGCCGGCATCCGGTCGGCCAACCGACCGGCGATCGGAAAGATCACGGTCAGTGCCAGCCCGGCGGGCATCATCACCAGACCGGTGGTGCCCGCCGAGAACTGCTGCACGCTTTGCGCCATCAACGGCAGCAGATAGGTCGATCCGTACAGGCCAGCGCCGTAGAACATCGCCAACAGGCTGGCCAGCGCAAAACGCGGATACGCTAGCACCGACAGATCGATCAGCGGCGCGCTCGCTTTCAAAGCGCGCAGGATGAACGCCAGCATGGCGAGCACACCGGTCGCGATCAGCACACAGCCGCGAACCGGCGTATCGGACAACTCGGACAGGCCGATCAGCAACAGCGCGAGGCTGGCACAGAGCAGGGCCAGCCCGAGCCAGTCGAAAGCCACCCGGCTGGGCGACACCTCGTCGACGAAATAACGACGCGCCCCCCACAGCGCGAGCAGGCCGAAGGGAATAGCCGGCAGGTAGATCACGCGCCAGGAAAACCAGTCGATGAGCACACCGCCGACCGCCGGTCCGATCGCCGGCGCAAGTACCACGCCCATGCCGTACATACCCAGCGCCTTGCCGCGTTCGCTGTCGTCGAAGACCTGAAAGATCATCACCAGCCCCAGCGGCTGGATGATGCCGGCGGTGGCGCCCTGGAGCACGCGCGCGGCGATCATCACGCTGCTGCTGGGGCTCATCGCGGCCAGCACACAGGCGGCCAGAAACACCCAGATCGCCAGCTCGAAGGTGCGCCGCTGGCCGAATCGCTCCATCACCCGGGCGCTGGCGAGCATGGTCGCGGTCATCGCCGCCATGAAGCCGGTCGCCAGCCATTGCGCAGCGATCTGGCCCATGCCGAAATCGGCCATGATCGGCGGGATCGCCACGTTCACGACCGTGGCATTCAGAACCACCGCGACCGTGCCCATGATCACGGTCAGCGTGACCGGCCATTTGCGCGCCGAAGCCGGCGGCGCTTCAGAGGCTCGCGAGCCGTTCACGAATGTCTTCGTCGGCGATCAGACGCTCGACCTGACTTGCGCTGGCGCGCTCCATGGGCCCGCCGTCCACCAGGCTGCGCGGGGCCTCGCGGATCTCGGTCGCGGCGAACAGCGTCGCCTCGAACGCATGGTCTCCGGCCACGAACCGGAACGCCGGATAGAAACGGTGCTCATCCCGGCTGACGCGATACCGGCGCTCGGCTATCTCGAACGGTATCCCCTGCGCCTGCAGGAAGAAATCGAAGGCCTCGGACTGCTCGGCAAATACGTGCAGCTGGATATCGGAATGGGCATCGGCCAGACCGGAGAGCACGTCGCCCACCAGGCGCGGCCTGAAGTCGGCGAACAGGCGCATGGCGTTGAGCGCCGCTTCACGCATGGCGCGCAATCGCAGCGGCTGCTCGTCGCCCGCGAACAGGCGCTGATGTTCGGCGAGCGCGGCCTCGATCTCGCTGTTCTTGGGCAGGATACTGTTTCTGACATCGATGCCCAGATGCTGGGCCGCCTTCTGCTTGGCGATCCGGAAATCACGAATCCCCTGCTCGGACATCAGTCGAGCCGCAAGCTGCGCCATGTGTTGACGCTGCGCCGCCTGTTTGCGCGCGCTGGCCATGATTCAAACTCCGCCTGTAGATCCGGCAAACCGTGGACCCCGGCCGGCGCTCTCCTGCCGGCCGTGTCGCAAGCGCCCGGAAAACTAGAAAAGCTGTTCCACCTCATTCGAAGGTGCATTCGCGCCGGAGCGCCTCGCTGCTGCCTCCGACGGCACGTGATCCGGCCGGAAAATTTCCGGAATCCCGCCGCCGTAGATCGCGCGCTCGCCGGTCTCCGGGTCGATCTGCACCGTCACCAGATCGGCCGGGCGTTTGGGTGGGTCCTCCGGCTTGCCGGCAAGCGCGCTACGCATGAAATCGACCCACATCGGCAGCGCAGCGTGGGCGCCGGTTTCGCTATGCCCCATGGGGGTGAGCTTGTCGAAGCCGACCCAGCTGATGCCCACGAGATCGGCGTTGAAGCCGACAAACCAGGCATCGATCTGATCGTTGGTGGTGCCGGTCTTGCCGGACAAGTCCGATCGCTTGAGCACGAGCGCCCGGCGGCCGGTACCACGGCGAATCACGTCGCGCATCATGTCGCCAACGAGATAGGCGTTGTCCGCGTCGATCGCGCGCGGCGCCAACCGCGACGCATCCTGGCTACCGCCCGAGGCCTGCAGCGCGGGACAATCGGCGGTGCTGTCACAGGCAACCTGGGGCTCGGCGATGAAGCGATCCTTGCCTCGCGCGTCGGTGATTTTCTTGATGTAATAAGGCTTGACGCGAAAGCCGCCGTTGGCGAACACGGCGTAACCCTGGGCCATCTGCAGCGGCGAGAACGAGGCGCTGCCCAGCGCCATCGACAGGTCGTGCGGCATCTGGTTGGCCGGCAGCCCGAACTGGCTGATGTAGTTGATCGCCTTGTTCACGCCCACGCTGCGCAGCAGACGAATCGAGACCAGATTGCGCGAATGCACCAGGCCTTCACGCAGCCGCGTCGGGCCGTAGATTCGGCCGCTGTAGTTCTGCGGGCGCCAGGCATTGTCGAGCCCGGGCGAGTCATAGACCACCGGTGCATCGTTGACCAGCGACGCCGTGGTGAAACCGTTGGCGAGCGCGGCCGAATACAGGAACGGCTTGAACGACGAACCGGGCTGTCGACGAGCCTGTACGGCGCGGTTGTACTTGGACAGCGAAAAATCGAAACCGCCGGCAAGCGCCTGAATACCGCCGTCGACAGGATCGAGCGCGACCATCGCCCCCTGCACTTCGGGCACCTCGGCCAACGTCCACGACTTGCTCTTGTCCTTTTCGCCGGTATACGCCAGCCGCACGACATCGCCCCGGGAGACGAGCTTGCTGGCCGGATCGCTCTTGCCGAGCCAGGGAATCTGCGATGCCGCCAGATTGACCTCGCCGTACTGTTCGGTCGCAAGACCGATGCTGCGCTTGCCGACGCTGGTAACCACGGCAGGCACGAGGCCGCCGGCGACGTTGAACTGTTCGAGCGCATTCTTGAGCGCCGTGGCGTCATCCACAACGCCAGCGTCCAGCGTCTTTTCCGGACCGTGCCACTTGTGGCGTTCGTCGTAACCCAGCAGCGCCCGCCGCAACGCACGGTTGGCGGCCCGCTGGCGGCTGCTGTCGAGGGTGGTGGTCACATCGAAACCCTGGGTATAGGCCTCGTCACCGAAGCGCGCCACGATATCCTGGCGCACCATTTCGGCAACGTAGTCGGCCTCGAAGCGGTCATCCGCGACCTTTGCCGTGGCGCTGACCGGCGCGGCCATCGCCTGCTTGAAGGCGTCGTCGTCGATTTCACCGAGTTCATGCATACGCGTGAGCACGTAGTTGCGTCGTTGCTTGGCACGCTCGGGATTGGCCATCGGGTTGTAGCGCGACGGTGCTTTCGGCAAGCCGGCGATCATTGCCATTTGCGCCAGGCTCAGTTCCTTGAGCGGCTTGTGGTAATACACCTGCGACGCCGCGCCCACCCCGTAGGATCGGTTGCCCAGATAGATCTTGTTCAGATAGATCTCGAGAATCTGTTCCTTGGTCAGCTTGGATTCGATCCGCAGCGCCAGGATGATCTCCTTAATCTTGCGCACATAGGTGCGGTCGTTGCTCAGATAGAGATTGCGCGCCAACTGCATGGTGATGGTGCTGCCACCCTGGGTCTTGCGCCCGGTCTCGACCAGGTTGATCGCCGCCCGGATGATGCCCTGGTAATCCACGCCCGGGTGGTCGAAGAAGCGGTCGTCCTCCGCGGCCACGAAAGCCTGGACCATGGCCGGCGGAATCTCATCGTAGGTTCGCGGCAGGCGCCGTTCGAGCCCGAATTCGCCGATCAGCTTGCGATCCGCGGTGTACACGCGCAGCGGCTCGTTGAGTTCCGGCTCGCCGATATCGCCGGCCTGCGGCAACTGCGGCCCGAAGTACAGATACACCCCACCGACCACGCACACGGCGAGCGTGGCCGCCGACAGCAGCCCGGCCATCAGAAATACAAGAAACTTCAAGGCGCGCGGCATCGCTTTCATCGGCAACGTACGGCTCGCGGGCCGCTCAGTGATAAAACCCGGCTCATGATACCGAGGCCCGCATTTTTTTGCGCGCGCCGGTCAGAGACGGCCGCAATCGGCCGATACCGGATTAGATGCGCGGATTCAAATGCTTAAATACACGACACAGCCGTTGCCAAGCGTTCGGTGTCGGGTATAGTTACACCCGGAGATTTGGCGTTGTGGGCGCGGTGCATCGTATGGCACACGCGTCCGTCGCGGGCCGTTGGGGAAACGGCACGTGGCGAAAACAGACGTGAAATCACTGCCTAGGGGGAATCGGATGGGGCGTTTCGAGCAATTCTTCAAGCCAAGAGCACGGCCGCTGCTGGGCGTGGATATCAGCGCGACGCGCATCAAATTACTCGAACTCGAAGGCCGCGCCGGCGCATACCGGGTACTCAGCTACGCCAGTGAAGCCCTGCCGCCCGAAGCGGTCGCCAACGACCAGATCGTCGATGCCGACGCGGTCGCGGCGGTCATGCGGCGTGTGCTCGATCGCAGCGGCACGCGCACCCGCGAGGCAGCGATCGCCGTATCCGGCCCAACCGTGATCAGCAAGATCATCGACATGCCCGCCGATCTCGACGAAACCGAGATGGAACAGCAGATCAGTTTCGATGCGGAGCAGTACATCCCGCACGCGATCGACGAAGTGAATCTCGATTTCCAGGTACTCGAACCCGACCCCGACAATCCCAGCGTCAATCGCGTGCTGCTGGTGGCCTGCCGCCGCGAGAACGTCGAAGCCCGTATCGGCGCGCTCGACATGGCCGGCGTGAAAGTCCGCGTGGTCGATGTCGAGGAATACGCCCTGCAGAACGCCTGCTCGCTGCTGATCGAACGCACGCCGGAACTGGGCGGGGAGACCCGTATCGCCGTGTTCGACGTCGGCGCCCAGCAAACCCGCCTGAGCGTTCAGCTCAACGGGCGCAGCACGTATTCGCGCGAGCTGTCCTTCGGCGGCCACAGCCTGGCCACGCGTCTTATCGAACGCCATGAACTCAAGGATATGGATCAGCTGCGCGGGCGCTTGCGTACCGGCGACCTGGACACGGAGGCCATCGCCGGCGAAATCACGGACTTCGCCGATCGCCTGGCGGGACAGATCGAGCGTGCGCTGCAGTTCTATATTTCGGCCGCATCGCGCGACGAGGATGTCGACCAGATTCTGCTAGTGGGCGGCGCTACGCTCTATCCGGGCCTCGAGAGCGCGCTGGCCAGCCGGCTGGACCGCCCGGTTAGCGTGGGCAATCCGCTTGCCGGCATGCTGGCAAGCAGCGCGGCGCGCCGCAATCACGTCGATCAGGAAGCACCGGCACTGATGGTCGCCGCCGGCCTCGCCATGCGGGCATCGCGATGAACAACCTGATCCGCATCAATCTGCTCGACTGGCGCGCGGCGGCACGCGAGGCTAAACGCAAGCGTTTTCTCACCCTCCTGGTGGCCGCGGCCCTGGGCAGTGTGGTCGTGGTCGGCGTGCTTCCGATGCTCTATTACAACCATTTGATCGATCAGCAGGAATCGCGCAATCAATACCTGCAGAATCAGATCACCACGGCCGATAAGCAGCTGGTGGAAATCCGTGCCCTGCAAAAAACCCGCGACGGCCTGATCAACCGCATGCGCATCATCGAGCAGCTGCAACAGTCGCGCTCGTCGATCGTGCACTACTTCGATCAGCTCGTGGCCACGATCCCCGATGGCGTCTATCTGACCGGGCTGCGCCAGCAAGGCAACATGACCACGCTCGACGGCGTCGCCGAATCCAATGCGCGGGTGTCCGACTACATGGTCAACCTGGACGACTCGGACTGGTTCTCCGATCCGCGCCTGATCGTCATCAAGAGCAGCGAGAACGGCCCGCAGCGTTTTGCCGACTTCACCCTGACGGTCACCAGCACCAACCCGAACATGCCCACACCGGCGCCGGATCTCACGACCACGCCGGCGGCCGGCCGAGTGAGTGCGCGATGAGAAAACTCGGCGATTACCTCGACGAACTCCGGGGTCTCGATCAGCACAACATCGGCAGTTGGCCGACCTGGGCCTACGGTTTCGCCATCGGCCTCGTTTCGGCGACTATTCTGGCCATTGGCACCTGGTATTTCGTGCTCCCCAAGCAGGATGAGCTCGCCCGTGCCGAGCGCAAGGAGACCGAGCTCAAACAGACATTCGAGGTCAAGCAGCGACTGGTGGCCAATCTCGGCGCCTACCGCGAGCAACTGGCCGCCATGCAGGAGCAGTTCGGTGCGCTGCTGCAGCAGCTGCCGAGCAAGACCGAAGTGCCACGGCTTCTCAACGATATCTCCCAGACCCGCCTGGCCAGCGGCCTGGAAGAAGAACTGTTCAAACCCAGACCGGAAGATCAGCGCGATTTCTATGCCGTGCTGCCGAACGATCTCATCGTCACCGGCGATTACCATGAATTCGGCCGTTTCGTCTCGGGCGTGGCCGCGCTTTCGCGCATCGTCACCATCGAGGATGTCAAGATCGAGCCGGTCAACGATAACAACGGCGGGGCGGGCAAGCTGCGCATGAGCGTCACCGCCAACACGTTCCGGTATCTCGAAGGCGGCGATAGCGTGACCAAGCCGGCGTCCAGGAAGGGTGCGCGATGAGGGCCGTCCGTCTTGCGTCAGCGCTAGGCCTGTGCCTGCTGGCCAGCGCCTGCAGCGGCGACAAGTCCGATTTGCAACACTATGTTGCGCAGATCAAGGCGCGGCCCGCGGCAGCGATCGAACCGATACCCCAGATCGCGCCTTATACACCTTATACCTACCGGGCCAATGAACAGCGGGCGCCATTTACGCCCAACATCCCCGATCGGAAAGTCCAGACCAGCAATGGCCTGACCCCGGATGTCGACCGCCCGCGCGAGCCGCTCGAAGCCTACCCGCTCGATGCCCTGCGCATGGTCGGCACGATCAGCCGTGCCGGCACGACCTACGCGCTCATCCAGGCGCCGGACAACGTGATTCACCGCGTGCACCGTGGCAATCACCTCGGCCAGAACTATGGCGAGATCGATGCCGTGTCGGACAGCGGCGTCATCCTGACCGAAATCGTGCCCGACGGCGCCAGCGGCTACGTCAAGCGCCCCGCCACGATCGCCCCAACGCGGTGAAAGAGAATCACACTATGAGCACATTGATTGCATCCACACGCAGAAACACGACGCGTGGGTCCGCGCTGCGCTGGATCCTGTGCGTCTTCCTGGTGGGCCTTGGCCTCATGCACATGGGCATGGGCAGCGCACAGGCGGCAAGCAACCGTCTGACCGGCGTCGATGCCGTGAGCACCAGCAACAGCGGTATCAATATCCGTCTCAAGCTCGATTCGGCCGCGCCGGTGCCCTCGGTGTTCACGGTCAACGAACCCGCGCGGCTGTCGATCGATCTGCCCGCAACAGAACTGGCCGTCGCGCAGCGTTACCAACGCATTGATCAGGGTCCGGTCCAGGCCATCGCCATGGCGGCCAGCAACGATCGCACCCGCGTGGTCATCGAGTTGTCGTCGATGGTCGACTACCAGGTCAATCGCCAGGGCAATGAAATCATTGTCGGCATCGGCAGCGGTGCGGCGCAAAGCGCGAGCAAGCGGCCGCTGCAGCCCGTCGCATCGTCTGCGGCGCCGGATACCGCCGCCCCGAGCGCGCCTGCGCCCAGTGGCCCGTCTGTCCGCGATATCGATTTTCGTCGCGGCGACAGCGGCTCCGGCCGTATCGAGATCTCGCTGTCGGGCGTGACCTCGCCCGTTAACGTCAGTGAGGAAGGCGGCCAGATCGTCGCCCAGTTGCCCGGCGTGGCCCTGCCCAACCGGCTGCAAAAACGCTTCGACGTGCTCGATTTCGCCACCCCGGTCAAGAATATCGACGCCACGGCACGCAACGGCGGCACGCGTATTGTTGTCACCCCGGTGGCCGGCGCCGACTTCGAACAGATTGCCTACCAGACCGGCGATCAGTTCTTCATCGAACTCCAGCCCTTGAGCGAAACCGAGAAGGCCCAGCGCGAGAAGGACACGCCGCGCTACACCGGCGAGAAGATCTCGCTGTCGTTTCAGAACATCGACGTGCGCTCGGTGCTGCAGATCATTGCCGATGTCGCCGACGTCAACATGGTCGTCTCCGACAGCGTGACCGGCAACATGGCCCTGCGCCTGGAAGACGTGGCCTGGGATCAGGCGCTCGATATCATCATGAATGCCAAGGGCCTTGGCATGCGCCGCGAGAACAACGTCATCACGATCGCGCCGCTGGCCGAAATCGCCGCGCGCGAGCAGGCCGAACTGGTAGCCCAGCAGGCGACCACCAATCTTGCCCCGCTGCGCTCCGAGATCATCCAGATCAACTACGCCCGCGCCGCCGATATCGCCAGCCTGCTGCGCTCGGGCAGTTCCAGCAATGCATTGGCGGGGCCCACTGGCCAGCCCGGGGTTCCCCCGGCCAACAACGACCTGTCGCTGATGTCCGCGCGCGGCCAGGTGACCGTCGACGATCGCACCAACAGCCTGCTGATCAACGAAACCCGCGAGAAGCTCGACGAAATCCGGCGCCTGATCAACCGTCTCGACATTCCCGTACGCCAGGTGCTGATCGAATCACGCATCGTCGTCGCCAACCGCGAGTTCTCGCGTAACCTGGGCGTGACCCAGGGCGTGACCGACAACGCCGCGTTCGAGTCACCCTCCGGCGGCAACTATCTGGCCAACTCCGGCTATACAGTGAACCTGCCGGTGGCCAACCCGGCCGGCACGATCACCACGTCGATCATCGGCGACACCTTCAACCTCGATCTCGCACTCTCCGCGCTCGAGTCCGAAAACCGTGGCGAGATCATTTCCGCACCGCGAGTGATCACCGCCAACGCCAAGGAAGCCAAGATCGAGCAAGGCGTGGAAATTCCGTATCTCGAAGCGGCCTCGAGCGGCGCCGCCACGGTGGAATTCAAGGAAGCCGTGCTCGGCCTGACGGTCACGCCGCAGATCACGCCCGACAGCCGCGTGATCATGGACCTGTTCGTCACCCAGGATACCCAGGGCGATACCATCAACGTGCAGGGTGGCGGCAGCGTACCGTCGATCAACACCCGCAGCCTGACCACGCAGGTACTGGTGGACGATGGCGAGACCGTCGTGCTCGGCGGCATCTACGAGCAGGAAAACCGGGATATCTCGGATCGGGTACCGATCCTCAGCGAAATCCCGCTGCTGGGCGTGCTATTTCGCGGCACCCAGCGCCAGCGCGACAAGCGCGAACTGCTGATTTTCGTGACGCCTAAAATTCTTCGAGACCAGTTGAGCTTGAAGTAACCGATAACAAAGCCTTTGGTTGTGGAACAGCCACCTGACAATTGATTGGGGCAATTCGTGAATAGAAAGCTTTACTTGATCGCCATTATTTTTCTGATCGCCCTGACTCTGTCTGCCTGTGGTGGGTCGACGTCCGGCTCCGACAGCGATGCGAACGACGACTCCGGCAACGGCGGAGGCGCCGACAATGGCGACGCGGTGAGTGACGTGAGTCAGCTGGATCTCATCGCCAGTGCTACGACTCTGACGTCCGCGGCTGTTCAGAACGAGAGCGGAGTCGTGCTGACAGCGATCGCGAGAGATAGCGATAACAATGCGGTTGCCGACCCGGACATCGAATTCAATGCCAGCAGTGGTCGTCTCGAACTGGATACGGGTACGAGTTCCAATGGGACCGCCACTGCCCTTCTCTACAATGACCCCGATCGCGCCAATCGCACGATCACCGTGACCGCCAGCAGTGGTGGGGTGAGCGACAGCATCCAGATCGAGGTCTCTGGAACAAGACTATCGATCGCCGGTCCGGATGCGGTAGCGACCGGCGATGATGCCCGGTTCACCGCAACGCTGGTGGATTCAAGTGGCGATCCGATCCAAGGGGCAGCCCTGACCCTGCAGTCCGAACTCAATCCGCCGGTCAGTGCCGGCACGGTAGATACGAACGCAAGTGGCGAAGCGACATTCCGTGTCACCGAAACCAACCCCGGCACCGACAACGTATCCGCGAGTGGGCGTGGAGCAACCGCCGTCAAAACAGTGAAAGTAGGCGGGGAAAGGATCACGTTCGTCACGGCCACAGACGAAGAACCGCCTACCGTAGGGACAGAACCTCTGCCACTCCAGGTGCGATACAGTGACGATAGCGGTCCGATCGTAGATCAACAGGTCGCTTTCACGGCTTCTCGTGGCGACCTGCGCCCAGAGTCACCGCCAACGAACGCGCAGGGTATTGCTGAAACGACACTGCAAAGCCGGGTCGCCGGCCCCAGCACCGTCACCGCATCTGCAGGCGGTGTCCAGGCATCGCGTACCATCAACTTCAGGGCGGCCGATCCCTCGACGCTCATTCTCAATGCCGCATCGACCACGCTGGCACCGAACGAATCGACCACGCTTCGCGTGACCGTTCGTGACGAGTTCAGCAACCTCGTCGAGGACGAGCGCGTCAACTTCGCCCTCGCTGGCGGCGGCTCTGGCACATTATCCTCGAGTCAGGCCTTGACCAATGACGCAGGCGTTGCCACGGTGACATACACTGCGGGCTCAAGTTCTGCGACCGAGCCCGTCGAGATCACCGCCACGGTGGCCGCGGATGATTCGATCACAGACAGCGCCAGCCTGACCATCGCCGGTGAAGCCCTCAGCATTCGTTTGGGCACCGGCTCGGCGCCCGATCTATCGACCGACGGAACCACCTATGCCTGGCCGTATGCGGTTCTCATCAGCGACGCTGCCGGAAACCCCGTGTCGGAGGCATCGCTACGGCTCAGTATTCGTTCGCAGGCCTACCAGGCAAGTGATAATCCGGACGGTTCGATCATATGCCCGTCGGAAGACATCAATAATAACGGTATACTTGACGCCGACGAAGATGACGGTGACGGCGACAATGGAAATGGCACACTTGAGCCGGGCCGCGTAGCAACCGTTCCCGTTTCGCCTACACTGGACGATTCAGGCGTAGCTCGCTTTGATGTCACTTATCTTTCGCGTTTCGCTCAACGAGTAGAGGTCGAGCTGACGGCCACGGCAGAAGCCGCTGGTAGCGAGGGTGCCGAGAGCCTGACCTTTGTGCTCGATGGTGCACGGGCCGGTACGAATCCGTTTGACAGCGATTGCTCGTCTTCTCAGACAACCAACTAGAAGCGTACTCGGAGTTACTGTTTGCAACGAGTCCTAATTTGATCACCAACTTTCAGACATAAATGGCAGCAAACCCGAACATCTATCTCGTCGGCCCCATGGGTGCCGGCAAAACCACCATTGGCCGGCGCATTGCCGAGATCAAGGGCATGTCCTTTGTCGACTCCGATCATGAAGTCGAGAATCGCACGGGTGTGGATATCTCCTTCATCTTCGACATGGAAGGCGAGGAAGGATTTCGCAAACGCGAGCGCGAGATGATCGCCGAGCTGTCGGAACAGCCGAATACGGTCATGGCCACCGGCGGCGGCGCCGTGCTCGATCCCGATACCCGTGATCTGCTGTCCGCGCGCGGCGTGGTCGTGTATCTGGAGACATCGCTCGAGCAGCAGCTGGCGCGTACCCGCAAGGCAAACAACCGCCCTATTCTCGAAGGTAGCGACGACGTCGAGGCGACGCTGGTCAAACTCATGGAAGAGCGCGATCCGCTGTACCGCTCGATTGCGGATATCGTGGTCGCCACCGGCGATCAGCAGGCGCGCCGTCTGGCGCGCGAGATCGTGGAACAGCTCGAAGCCATCGGGACTGCCTGATGCCCGCGGGGCCGCCCCGTGCCGACGAGTCGCTGGTCTATGCCGGGTTCTGGATCCGTGTATGGGCGTCGATCATCGATAGCGTGCTGGTGCTGATCGTGCTCTATCCGCTGGCCAGCCTGATACCCGGCGTCGGCACCGGCTGGTCCAGCTCGGGCGAACTCTTCAATCAGTACGGGCAGGTCAACTACGATGCCATGGGCATGACCGTACCGGGTCCACTGCATGTGTTGCTGTTCTGGGTATTGCCCGCCGTCGTTGTGATCATTTTCTGGATCGCCCGCTCGGCGACGCCCGGCAAGATGGCGATCGGCGCGCGCATCGCGGATGCCCGCACCGGGGGCAAGCCGAGCAGCGGCCAGATGATTCTGCGCTATCTGGGCTATTTCGTGTCGACGATTCCATTCTGTCTGGGCCTGATCTGGGTCGGGATGGATCGCCGCAAACAGGGCTGGCACGACAAGATAGCCCGGACCGTGGTCGTTCGCAGCCGCGAAGTCGCGCTGGCAACGGCGCGATTCGAGGGCGAACCGCCGTCAGACAATCAGGACAACTCCGGCTGGAAGAAATGACCATCGATCCCGTCAAACAAGCGGACCTGCGCGTTGCTCTGGGCGAGCGCAGCTACGATATCGCGATTGGCCCCGGCCTGTTGTCCCGACCTGACGCCTACGCGGGCGCCATCCACGGGCGACGCGTGCTGATCGTAACCAACGATACTGTCGGTCCGCTCTATCAGCAGACCGTGGCCGATGCACTCGCCGCCGCGCACGACGTCGATGTGCTCGCCCTGCCCGACGGCGAGGCCCACAAGACGCTGGGTACGCTCAATCTGATTTTCGACCGCCTGCTCGAGGGCAACTACGGCCGGGATGCCTGCATCGTCGCTCTGGGCGGCGGTGTGATCGGCGATATCGCCGGCTTTGCCGCGGCCAGCTATCAGCGCGGTATCGACTTCGTACAACTGCCCACGACTTTACTCGCCCAGGTGGATTCATCGGTGGGCGGCAAGACCGGCGTCAATCACGCGCTCGGCAAGAACATGATCGGCGCGTTTCACCAGCCCACCCGGGTCTTGATCGACGTGGACGTGCTCGAAACCCTGCCGCCGCGGGAATTCGCGGCCGGCATGGCGGAAGTCATCAAGTACGGGCTGATCCGCGACTCGGACTTCTTCGACTGGCTCGAAGCGAACATGGAAGCGATCAACGCGCGCGAGCCGGCACTATTGATCGAGATCATCCGGCGCTCCTGTGCCAACAAGGCCGAGGTGGTCGTCGCCGACGAGCGGGAAACGGGCCAGCGCGCCCTGCTCAATCTCGGTCATACTTTTGGTCATGCGCTCGAGGCCGAACTCGGCTACGGCACCTGGCTGCACGGCGAGGCGGTCGCTGCCGGCATGTGCATGGCCGCCGACACGGCCCGTCGTATCGGCTGGCTGGATGGCGCCCAGGTCGAGCGCATCGAACGCGTGATTGCCGCGGCGCACTTGCCGACCGCACCGCCAGCGGAGCTCGAATCGACTAGGATTCGCGCGCTCATGGCCCGCGACAAGAAGGTCAAGGCCGGCGAGCTGCGACTCGTGCTGATGCACGATATCGGTGCAGCGGTGGTCACCGGCGCGCACGGCGAGGCGCTCGACGCGACGCTGAACCATTATTTCGGGCACTGATCGGCCGCGCGGGCGCTTCTGGCGCGCTTCATGCAAGCCGATTGATTGCGCACCGGTCGCCTTTTATACTGCTGTTAACGAGTGGAACGCCCCCGGCAACCGAATCGGTCGCCCGACTCATCGCGACACGTTTTACCGCGTACAGCGTGACTATCCCCGTGGCGTAATATCCGAACATGGCTGTCGGCCGCCGGCATCAGCACCGCCAGGCGCCGAATCCGACCCAAGGCGAGGACTATTAGAATGCATCAGTTGAAAGGCGGACTCTATTCTCCAGAGTTCGAAAAGGACGCCTGCGGCTTCGGCCTGATCGCCAACATGGACGACACGCCAAGCCATTGGCTGGTGGAGACCACCATCGGCGCGCTGGAGCGCCTGACCCATCGCGGTGCGGTCGCGGCCGATGGCAAGACCGGCGACGGCTGCGGCATTCTGATGAAAAAGCCGGATGCCTTTCTGCGCATCCTGGCCGGGGAAGCGAATATCGAACTGGCGGATCATTACGCCAGCGGCATCGTGTTCCTGCAACAGGACGCAGACAAGACCGAGGCCGCCAAGACAGAGCTGAACAAGCAGCTCGACGTGGAAGGCCTGACGGTGGCCGGCTGGCGCGAGGTACCGACCAATGCCGAAGAGGCCTGCGGCGCGGAGGCGCTCAACACGCTGCCGCATCTCGAGCAGATCTTCGTCAACGCGCCCGCCGACATGGACAAGGCCCTGTTCGAGGCCAAGCTGGTGTTCGCGCGCCGGCGTACCGAGAACGCGCTGACCGACGACGACGTGTTCTATATCCCGTCGCTGTCGGCCAACGTGCTCGCCTACAAGGGCATGGTCATGCCCAGCTATCTGCCGGTCTTCTATCAGGATCTGGCCGACGAGCGCATGGAAACCTCGCTGTGCGTTTTCCACCAGCGTTTCTCCACCAACACGTTGCCGCAGTGGCGCCTGGCCCAGCCGTTCCGTTATCTCGCCCACAACGGCGAGATCAACACCGTCACCGGCAACCGCAACTGGTCCACCGCGCGCGCGACCAAGTTCGCCTCCGACAAGCTGCCCGATCTGGAGGCCATCCTGCCGCTGGTGTCGATGACCGGCTCGGATTCGCAGAGCCTCGACAACATGCTCGAGATCCTGCTCGCCGGTGGCATGGACATCTTCTACGCGATGCGCCTGCTGATGCCGCCGGCCTGGCAGAACGTCGATTACATGAGCGCCGATCTGCGCGCGTTCTACGAGTACAACTCCATGCACATGGAGCCGTGGGACGGCCCCGCCGGCATCGTGCTCACCGATGGTCGCTATGCCGCCTGCTGCCTGGACCGCAACGGCCTGCGTCCGGCGCGCTATGTGATCACCGACGATCGCCATATCACCCTGGCGTCGGAAATCGGCGTCTGGGACTACGACCCGTCGCAAATCGTGGCCAAGGGCCGCCTCAAGCCTGGCGACATGCTCGCCGTGGATACCCAGACCGGCGAGCTGATCCATCCGCGCGAGATCGACGAGCGTCTGGCCTCGCGTGCGCCCTACAAGCAGTGGCTCAAGAAGAACGCGCGCATGCTCGAGTCGCGCCTGTCCGATACCCGCGATGAAGCCTGGATGGAGCGCTGGACGGTCAAGGTCTACGAGAAACTGTTCCATGTGTCGTTCGAGGAACGCGATCAGGTGCTGCGCCCGATCGCCGAGGCCGGCCAGGAAGCCACCGGCTCGATGGGCGACGACACGCCCTTCCCCGTGCTCTCGCGCGTCGACCGCGTGCTCTACGATTATTTCCGCCAGCAGTTCGCGCAGGTCACCAACCCGCCGATCGACTCGCTGCGCGAGCGCATCGTGATGTCGCTGGAGACCTGTTTCGGACGCGAACGCAATGTCTTCGAGGAAAACGAGGACCGCGCCAAGCGCCTGGTCGTCGACTCGCCGGTGCTGTCGACCGGCAAGTTCCGTCGCCTGCTCGCCCAGGAAGACCCGGACTACGCGCACACGATCATCGATCTGAACTACGACGCCGCCACCGATCTGCGTGATGCGATCGAGGCTGTCTGCGAGCAGGCGGTGGCCGCCGTACGCGACGGCAAGACCATTCTGGTGCTCTCCGATCGCGAGATCGTCGAAGGCAAGCTGCCGATGCAGGCGCTGCTGGCCACGGGCGCGGTGCATCATCGCCTGACCCGCGAGAACCTGCGCTGCGACGCCAACCTGGTGGTCGAAACCGCCTCGGCCCGCGATGCGCACCACTACGCCTGCCTGATCGGTTACGGCGCCAGCGCCATTCATCCGTATCTGGCCTATGAATGCCTGAACGATCTCGTGCGCTGCGGCCAGATCGATGGCCGCAACATCGATGATCTGTGTGCGACCTATCGCAAGGGCATCAACAAGGGCCTGTACAAGATCATGTCCAAGATGGGCATTTCCACGGTGACCAGCTATCGCGGCTCGCAGCTGTTCGAGATCGTGGGCCTGGCCGACGACGTGGTCGATCTGTGTTTCTCCGGCACCGTTAGCCGCGTCGCCGGCGCCGGTTTCGCTCATCTGCAGACGGACATGGCGCATCTGGCGCAGGACGCCTGGAACCCGCGCGTCGCCATCAACCAGGGCGGCCTGCTCAAGTTCGTGCACGGCCAGGAATATCACTGCTACAACCCGGACGTGATCGCCACGCTGCACGAGGCGGTGTCTTCCGGCGAGTACAGCAAGTACAAGGAATACGCGGCCATCGTGCAGGGCCGGCCGGTGTCGGTACTGCGCGATCTGTTCAAGCTGCGCGGCGATATCGACGCCATCGATGTCGACGACGTCGAGCCGATCGAGGCCATCACCCAGCGCTTCGACTCGGCCGGCATGTCGCTGGGCGCGTTGTCGCCGGAAGCCCATGAAGCCCTGGCCCAGGGCATGAATAGCATGGGCGGGCGCTCGAACTCCGGTGAAGGCGGTGAGGACGCCGCCCGCTTCGGCACCGACAAGATGTCGAAGATCAAGCAGGTCGCCTCCGGCCGCTTCGGCGTGACCCCGCATTATCTGGTCAACGCTGAAGTGCTGCAGATCAAGATCGCCCAGGGCGCCAAGCCCGGCGAAGGCGGCCAACTGCCCGGCCACAAGGTCAACGAGATGATCGCGCGGCTGCGTTACTCCAAGCCCGGCGTTGCGCTGATTTCCCCGCCGCCGCATCACGACATCTACTCGATCGAGGATCTGGCCCAGCTGATCTTCGATCTCAAGCAGGTCAATCCGAAGGCGCTGGTATCGGTGAAGCTGGTCTCCGGCCCCGGCGTGGGCACGATCGCGGCCGGCGTGGCCAAGGCCTATGCCGATCTGATCACCATCTCCGGCTATGACGGCGGCACCGGCGCGAGCCCGCTCACCTCGGTGCGCTATGCCGGCACGCCTTGGGAACTGGGCCTGTCCGAAACCCACCAGACGCTGCGCGCCAACGAACTGCGCGGCAAAGTACGGGTGCAGACCGACGGCGGCCTCAAGACCGGCCTGGACGTGATCAAGGCCGCCATTCTCGGCGCCGAGTCGTTCGGCTTTGGCACCGGCCCGATGGTCGCGCTCGGCTGCAAATACCTGCGCGTCTGTCATCTGAACAACTGCGCGACCGGCGTGGCCACGCAGAACGAGACCCTGCGCAAGCGGTATTTCATCGGCATTCCGGAAATGGTGCAGAACTATTTCCATTTCGTGGCCGAGGAAACCCGTGAGCTGATGGCCAGCATCGGCGTGCGCTCGCTGGAGGAGCTGATCGGGCGTACCGATCTGCTCGAGATCCTGCCGGGCGAGACCGCGCGCCAGCAGGGCCTGGATCTCTCGCCGATCCTGTCGGACGGCGGCCTGGCCAGCGATGTGCCGATGTCCTGCGTGAATCCGCACAACGAACCCTTCGACAAGGGCGAACTGGCCGAACAGATGGTGGCCGACGCGCTCGACGCGATCGAGAACAAGAGCGGCGGCACGTTCGAGTACTTCGTGCACAACAACAACCGCTCGCTGGGCGCGCGCCTGTCGGGCGAGATCGCGCGTCGGCACGGCAATCTCGACATGGAAGACACACCGATCACGCTCAAGCTCACCGGCACCGCCGGCCAGAGCTTCGGCGTGTTCAATGCCGGCGGCCTGCATCTGTATCTGGAAGGCGACGCCAACGACTATGTCGGCAAGGGCATGGCCGGCGGCCGTATCATCATCCGCCCCTCGCCGAAGACCAACTATGTGGCTCGCGAGGCCGCCATCATCGGCAATACCTGCCTGTATGGCGCCACGGGCGGCACGCTCTATGCGGCAGGCATGGCGGGCGAGCGTTTCGGCGTGCGCAATTCCGGCGCGACCGCGGTCGTCGAGGGCATCGGCGATCACGGCTGTGAATACATGACCGGTGGCTGTATCGTCGTACTCGGACACACGGGCGTGAACTTCGGCGCCGGCATGACCGGTGGCCTGGCCTACGTGCTGGACGAGAAGCGCGAGTTCGTCGATCGCTACAACCACGAGCTGATCGACATTCATCGCGTCGTGTCCGAAAACATGGAAGCCCACCGCAACTATCTGCGTGAGATGATCGAGGCCTATGTGGCCGAAACCGACAGTGCCTGGGGCAAGGAAATCCTCGAGGATTTCCGCGACTACGTCGGCCAGTTCTGGCTGGTCAAGCCCAAGGCCGAAAGCGTGGAAACGATTCTGGATACGCTCAACCGCGCGGCCTGATCGCGACTGCGTATTGGGGACGCCGGCCCGCTGCGTGCATGACGCCCGCAGCGGGCGTGGCTGTGCAACGAACAAAGGTTAACGATGGCAAAGAATCATCTGCAGTTTCTCGACACCCCGCGCCAGGACCCGAAAAAGGTCGAGGCGACAATCCGTATTCACGAATTTGCGGAGATCTACGGCCAGTTCGACAAGGAAACGGCGTCGCAACAGGCCGGGCGCTGTATTTCCTGCGGCAATCCCTATTGCGAATGGAAATGCCCGGTTCACAACTACATACCGAACTGGCTGAAGATGGTCGAGGAAGGCAATCTCTTCGAGGCCGCCGAACTTTCGCACCAGACCAACACCCTGCCGGAAATCTGTGGTCGCATCTGCCCGCAGGACCGTCTGTGCGAAGGCGCCTGCACCATGAACGACGGCTTCGGCGCGATCAGCATCGGCTCGGTCGAAAAATACATCACCGACGAGGCCTTCAAGCAGGGCTGGCGCCCGGATGTCTCGCACGTGGTCTGGACCGACAAGAAGGTCGCCGTGATCGGCGCCGGCCCGGCCGGCCTCGGCGCGGCCGATATTCTGGTGCGTAGCGGCGTCAAGGCCGTGGTCTTCGACAAGTATCCTCGTATCGGCGGCCTGCTGACCTTCGGCATCCCGCCGTTCAAGCTCGAAAAGGACGTCGTCGAGACCCGCCGCGAGGTCATGGAAGGCATGGGCGTCGAGTTCCGCCTGGGCGTGGAGATCGGCAAGGACATCCAGATCGAAGAACTCATGGAAGAATACGACGCCGTATTCCTGGGCATGGGCACCTACACCTACATGAAAGGCGGCTTCCCCGGCGAAGAGCTCAAGGGCGTGCACGAAGCCCTTCCCTTCCTGGTCGCCAACATCAATCGTGAACTCGGCCTGGAAGCCAACCCGCGCGATTTCGTGAACATGAAGGGCAAGCGCGTCGTCGTGCTCGGTGGCGGCGACACCGCCATGGACTGCAATCGCACGTCCATCCGTCACGGTGCCAAGGACGTGATCTGCGCCTATCGTCGTGACGAGAACAACATGCCCGGCTCGGTACGCGAAGTGCAGAACGCCAAGGAAGAAGGCGTGCAGTTCCTGTTCAACCGCCAGCCGGTCGAGATCGTGGGCGACACCCACGTCGAAGGCATCAAGGTCGTCACCACCAAGCTGGGCGCGCCGGACGAACGCGGCCGTCAACGCCCGGAACCGGTTCCCGGCACCGAGGAAGTCATAGACGCCGACGCGGTCATCATTGCCTTCGGCTTTCGTCCCAATCCGCAGGACTGGTTCGACCCGCACAGCATCGAGGTCGACGACGGCGGCCGTGTGATCGCCCCCGAAAAAGGCCGCTTCAAGCACCAGACCACCAACCCGAAGATATTCGCCGGCGGCGACATGGTCCGCGGCTCGGATCTGGTCGTCACCGCCGTGTTCGAAGGCCGCGAAGCCGGCAAGGGCATCCTCGACTATCTCGAGGTGTGATCGGTCACAACAAGTGGCGGCCTCGCCGACGATGATATGAATGACTTGCGGCCCGCTTTTAGCGGGCCGTGGTCGTTTAAGGGCGTAACTCGATATTTTTCTTAGCCTGCTTTCGACCCGAAGCGGACATTTTGCTTCTGCAAACGCAGGCAATAGAGGACCATACTCTGTCAAGCGTTCGTATCTGGCGTCTGAGCTCTGGTTACGACAAGCCTCAATCGACGCTTCGCCGTACCGCCCATGTTGAACTGTACTGTCACTCACGAAAGTATGGCAACGATCTGAGGGCGATTACAGGCTGCTCGAGTGGCTCTGTCACGCGGCTGTACACCATCAACGTGAAAATTGTGTGCCGACCAAGATAACCAGCGCGCCGCTGGTCGCCAAGCCAGCGCCCACGAGATCCCACACGTTCGGCTGTATCCCCTCGGCCAGCCACAGCCAAATCAGTGAAGTCGCGATGTAGAGTCCACCATAGGCCGCGTATGCGCGGCCGGCGGCCGTGACATCGATACGAGTCAGTAGATAGGCGAACAACGCCAGCGCGAACAAGCCGGGGATAAGCCACCAACCACTCTTATCTTGACGCAGCCACGCCCAAAACGTGAAACAACCGGCGATCTCTGCCAGGGCGGCACCCAGATAGATCACGGTGCTTGTCGAATAAAACTGGAACATGACGGTGCTCCACCTAGATTGTCCTTCGAGGCGGACGATATTCACGACGAATCGCACATATCGCCAAATATCAGCGCCTGTAAGCGGGGCCAGCACGATTATGTCCGCTCATTCGGATTTGCCCGCTTGCTACAGTGAAACTACTCGGCAACTCGCGTCCAAAGCGTCATGACTGAAACTGGACAAACCATCGGACAACTCGCGGCCGCGGCCGGCGTGAATCGGCAAACGGTGCGTTACTACCAACGGCGCGGGCTGATCGAGCAACCTCTTAAACCGTCTTCGGGCTATCGCCGCTATCCCCGCGCAACCATGGAGCGTATTCAGTTTATCAAGCGCGCCCAGGGGTTGGGGTTTAGCCTTGACGAAATCCGCGAGCTGCTGAGTTTGGGCGACGGCCATTGCGATGATGTACGCCGTGTGGCCGAACACCAGCGCGGAATTGTGGCAGCTCGAATCGCCGATCTGGCGGCAATGCAGGATACTCTTGATGGGCTGATCGATCGTTGCCGAAACACGTATCCGCCCGGCCCTTGCCCGCTGATTCAAACGTTATCGCGAAAGACCTGAATAGTTTCCTCGCAAGCGCTTGACACGGTACTCGAGTACCGCGTTTAAGCTGCGCTCCGTCAGATTATAGAACCCGCGCGGAGCCATACCATGAACGATTCCACACCCGCGACCGATAGCACCGGTTGGGCCCAGATCGGTGCCGTCCTGGCAGCGGTGGGTGCGTCGCTGTGCTGCGTGGCGCCGGTGCTGTTCATCTCGATCGGTGTCGGCGGCGCCTGGATGAGTTCGCTCACCGCGCTGGAACCCTATCGGCCGATCTTCGTGGCTATCACGGTGGCGCTGCTGATTTTCGCCGGCTGGCGGCTGTATCGCCGCCGGCCAAGCTGCGAGTCCGATGCAGCGTGTGCCCAACCTGCGGTCAGGCGCCGTCAGCGCCTGATCTTCTGGCTGCTCGTCATACCCGTGCTGGCACTGCTCACCTTTCCTTGGTATGCGCCGGCGTTTCTATAAGGAGTGATCGACATGGTTCGAAAACAATTCATCAGCTTTGTGGCCGCCACGCTGCTGCTGGGCATGTTTTGGACACAAGGCGCTGTTGCGGCGGTCGAACGGAGCGTGACGCTCGCCGTGCAGCATATGACCTGCGCGACCTGTCCCTTGGTGGTGCGCAAGGCGCTCCAGCAGGTCAACGGCGTCCGATCGGCGCGCGTGGACTACCAATCCAAGACCGCCGCGGTCGTATTCGATCCGGCGGTCGCGTCGGTCTCGGACTTGACCGCTGCTACGACCCGCGCCGGCTATCCGTCCAAACCAAAAGAGCAAGCCCAATGAACCGCAACAACACCCTGCTTGGTGCCGGCATCGTGGGCACCGTCATCGCAGCGCTGTGCTGCTTCACGCCGGTACTGGTAATCCTGTTCGGCGTCGTCGGTCTGTCGGCGCTGGTCGGCTACCTCGACTATGTCCTGCTGCCGGCGCTGGTCTTTTTTCTCGGCCTGGCTGTCTATGCCGTTTATCGCCGTGAGAAAACAGACTGCTGAATAAATCATTGTTCGAGATCAATAAGGAGTTGTCATGCAACGTACACTCGCGATTTCCGGCATGACCTGTGCGCACTGCGCCCGCACGGTCGAGGACGCCCTGAACGCACTCGCTGGAGTCAGCGCTGCGGTGTCCTATGCCGAAGGTCGTGCTGAAGTCCAGCTGACTAACGGCACAGACGAAACCACGCTGATCGAAGCGGTACGCGCGCGTGGCTATGAGGCGCGCGCCTGGGACGACGACTCGGCGACGGCCGCGCCGTCGCGGATTGCGCAAGACGGCGGCGACGATAATCTCCATGTCGCCATCATTAGCAGCGGTAGCGGCGCGTTTGCTGCCGCCATCCGCGCCGCCGAGGCCGGCGCGCGTGTGACCCTGATCGAGTCGGGCGACATCATCGGCGGTACCTGTGTCAACGTCGGCTGCGTGCCCTCCAAGATCCAGATTCGCGCCGCCGAACTGGCCCAGCATCAACGCCACAACCCGTTCGAGGGGCTGGCAGATCGCGCGCCGATGATCGACCGGCCCCGGTTGCAGCGCCAACAACAATCGCGGGTGGAAGAACTACGCGAAGCCAAGTACCAAAGTATCCTCGATGACAACCCGGCGATTACCCTACGGCGCGGGCGGGCCCGTTTCGAGGACGCCCATACCCTGATCATCGCGGCACAGGACGGGACCGAAGATCGCGTGGCGGCCGATCGTATTCTGGTCGCCACCGGGGCCTCCCCGACGATTCCCCCGATACCGGGCCTGGCCGATACGCCATATTGGACCTCCGATGAGGCGGTCTTCAGTGCGGAGGCGCCCGAGCATCTGATCGTCATTGGCGCCTCCGTGGTTGCCGTCGAACAGGCGCAGGCGTTTCGCCGGCTGGGTTCCGAGGTCACCGTGCTGGCCCGAAGCACGCTGCTGTCCAGCGAGGATCCGGCGCTGGGCGAAGGCCTCGCCGCGGCCTTCCGCGCCGAAGGGATCGACGTACGTGAACACACCCAGGCGCATGCCGTACGTTTTGCGGCCGGGCAATTCATCCTCGATACCGACAACGGCCCGATCCAGGGCGACCGGCTGCTGGTCGCCACCGGACGCGCCCCGAATACCCGTGATCTGGCGCTGGACAACGTTGGGGTAAAGACCGATGAAAGCGGTGCAATCGTGGTGGACACATCGCTGCACACCAGCGCCGAGTCCATCTATGCCACCGGCGATTGCACGACGCTGCCTCAGTTTGTCTATGTGGCTGCTGCCGGCGGTACCCGGGCGGCGATCAATATGACCGGCGGACAAGCCCGGCTGGATCTGTCCGCCATGCCCGCGGTGATCTTTACCGATCCGCAGGTGGCGACCGTGGGGCTGGATGAACGCCAGGCCCAGGCGCGCGGGCTCGACGTGGAGACCCGCACGCTTGGGTTGGAGCACGTACCAAGGGCGCTCGCCAACTTCGAGACCCGCGGTTTCGTCAAGCTGGTCGCCGAGGCCGGCAGTCATCGCCTTCTGGGGGCCCAGATTCTGGCCCCCGAGGCCGGCGAAATGATCCAGACCGCCGTAATGGCCGTGCACCACGGCATGGCCGTCGAGGCCCTGGGTGACCTGCTGTTCCCTTATCTGGTGCACGTGGAAGCACTCAAGCTCTGTGCCCAGACGTTCACCAAGGATGTTGAGCAGCTATCCTGCTGTGCGGGGTGAGCTCTTGGTCCCTATCGCGGGCTCGTTGTTTGTCTGCGCCTGATAAGCAGGCGCTTGCCTGGGTTTGATGTCCGCTTCTGGCCGATAGCGGACTGATCAATAAAGCGTCTGTCAGGTAGACGTCACCCTGCATTGCGCGCGAATCGACGCTTGCGCATACTTGTACGGATGAGCAAGACGCGTCTCAATCTGTATAGCGACGAATCGGTCGCGCGCGCGGCGCGCGAGGCCGATCTTAATAGTTTCAGCGTTCGTCGAAACCCAGTTCGCGGCCCACGCTAAGGGTTTCCCGCGAGCAGCATTGGCTGGAAGCAAATCGCGAGGCATTTGCGGCGTACAACGCACGTATCGAACGTAACGGGCTCTGGAACAAAGACCTCGTTCGTTTCTAGTCGTGTCGTCGTGCCGCTGATCGACGTTCAACGGTTCGGCCCGCGCCTGACCCGACTGGATCCGTTCATCTCGCTGGATTCATCTCGATATGTAGTCTCAACAGCCGACATCATGGGCATGGCTGCGGCTGATATTGGCGCCGTCGTGGCCAGCGTTCGCTCGCAGCGAGATGAGATCGTTGCAGCCCTTGATTTACTTCTCACCGGCATCTGATTCATGCACTCCATCAACAATCACGACCGCCTCATTTTCGCCCTCGACGTGCCCGACGCCGACGCCGCCCGTGCGCTGGTCGAACGCCTGGGCGAAACCGTCACCTTCTACAAGGTCGGCCTGGAACTGGCGATGTCGCCCGGTTATTTCGAACTGATCGACTGGCTCAAGGCACGCGGCAAGAAGGTCTTCGTCGATGTGAAGCTGTTCGACGTGCCCGCCACCGTGGCCGCGGCCGTGACTCGGCTGTGTGCGCGCGACGTGGATTTCATCACCGTCCACGGCAACCAGCAGGTGATGGAAGCAGCGGCCGGCGCCAAATCCGGTAGCGCGAAGATCCTGGCGGTGACTGCGTTGACCAGTCTCGATCAGGGCGATCTCGACGACATGGGCTTTGCCTGCGATATCGAATCGCTGGTCCTGTCGCGGGCCAGGCGCGCGCTGGAGGCTGGCTGCGACGGCGTGGTGTCGTCCGGCATGGAAGTCGCGCGTCTGCGTGCGCATGCGCCGGACAAGCTGATCGCGATCACGCCGGGCATCCGCCCGGTTGCCAACGACGAGCGCCCGCCTGACGACCAGAAACGCGTCATGACGCCGGCCGCGGCGATCGCCGCGGGCGCGGACTATCTCGTGGTCGGCCGGCCGATCCGCGACGCACGAGACCCGCGCGCAGCCGCACTCGCGATCCAGAATGAAATAGCCGAGGCGATCGCCGCGCGCTAAATCACCCTCAAGTCTTCTGCCTGTCCGGGCCGGTCCCACGCGAAGGCGCAGAGAAGCGAACTGCAGAGGCACGGTTTTTACCTTTGCGGCTTGGCGCCTTTGCGTGATCAACCCTGGGCTGCCGATACGCTAACGCCCGCAGCGTCGGTATCGCCACGGTCCATCGAGCCGTTAAACTGCGCACAATCAATTTTCGGCGCCGCTCGCCTGCGCCATTGTCCGAGCGATTCATGTCCCACGATCGTCTGCTACGCGCGCTGCGGCGCGAACCCGTCGACAAGACTCCGGTGTGGCTGATGCGCCAGGCCGGCCGTTATCTGCCCGAGTACCGCGCCCTGCGCGAAAAGGCCGGCAGCTTCATGGATCTGTGCCAGAACCCGGAACTGGCCTGCGAGGTCACGTTGCAGCCACTGCGCCGCTTCCCGCTGGATGGCGCGATCCTGTTTTCGGACATCCTCACGATTCCCGAGGCCATGGGTCTGGGCCTGCACTTCATCGCCGGCGAAGGCCCGCATTTTCATCACCCGGTGCGCACGCCCGAGGCGATCGACAAGCTCGGCGTGCCGGACATGGCGGACGATCTCGGCTATGTTCCGGCCGCGGTCAAGCTGATCCGGCGCGAACTAGATGGCAAGACACCGCTGATCGGTTTTGCCGGCAGCCCGTGGACGCTGGCCACCTACATGGTCGAAGGCGGCCCGTCCAAGACCTATCAGCACATCAAGGCATTGCTCTACAACGAGCCGGCGGCGCTGCACAAGCTGCTGGACCTGCTGGCCCGCTCGGTGGCGGAGTATCTCAACGCCCAGATCGCGGCCGGCGCCCAGGCGGTGCAGATCTTCGATACCTGGGGCGGCGTGCTCACGCCGGCTGCCTATCGCGAGTTCTCGCTCGCCTACATGCGCCAGATCGTGGCCAAGCTCGACGCCGCACCGGACGGCAGCGCCGTGCCGGTGATCCTGTTCACCAAGGGCGGCGGCCCGTGGCTGGAAGCGATGGCCGATACCGGCGCGAGCGCGCTCGGCCTGGACTGGACCATCGATATCGACGAGGCACGTGCGCGGGTTGGCGATCGCGTGGCCCTGCAGGGCAATCTCGATCCGGCCATGCTCTATGCCAAGCCGGCCGTGATCCGCGACAATGTGCGCGATGTGCTGGAACGCTTCGGCGATCATCCGGGGCATGTATTCAACCTCGGCCACGGCGTAACGCCGCAGGTCGACCCCGAACACGTGGCCATGCTCGTGGATGCCGTGCACGAGTTTTCCGCGCGCTAGCTTTCGCGTGTCGGCCAGGGCCGGACGACGGTTGGCCTGCCGGGTGGCAAACGTTACATTGCGGTCGTCCGTTGTTGATTATCGGCTCGCTCGGGAGCGTCCATGACACGAGTCCTGCAAAACCTGCGCGGCGCCATTGCCGTGGTGCTGATGGTGCTCGTCACCCTGCTCGGCTTCATTCCGCTGCTGCCGTCGTGTCTGATCAAGCTGTTGTCGCCCTGGCCGGCACTACGCAGGCCGGCGACCAGGGTCGTGCTCTGGGTCGCAGTCTGGTGGGCACGCGGCATCAACGCCGCGATTCTGGGCATGGGCCGCTCGCGTGTGACCTACGACCAGCAGGTGCCCGACGACCCGAACGGCCGCTACGTGGTGATCGCAAACCATCAGTGTTGGGCCGACGTCATGCTGCTGTGCCATGTGATCGAGCCGCAGCTGCCGTTTCCGCGCTATTTCATCAAGGAACAGCTGCGCTGGCTACCGGTCGTGGGGCTGGCCTGCTGGGCGCTCGATTTTCCGTTCATGCAGCGCCACAGCCGCGCCGAGATCGAGAAGAATCCGGCCCTGCGCACCCAGGACATGGAAACCGTACGCCGCTCCTGTGCGGTGTTTCGCGAACAGCCGGTGTCGGTGGTCAACTTCGCCGAAGGCACCCGTTCCAACGCGGCCAAGCGCAAGGCAGCGAATTCGCCGTATCGCGCGCTGCTGCCGCCCAAGGCCGGCGGCACCGCGTTCACGCTCAACGCCATGCACGGCGTGCTCGATGGCGTGCTCGACATGACGTTCGCCTATGTCAATCAGCCGGAGCCCAAGTTCTGGGATGTGCTGTGCGGGCGCGTGCCGCAGATCGTGATCCGCGTGCGCAAGCTCGACGTGCCCGCCGATCTGATGGTCGGCGACTACATGGGCGATGCAGACTACCGCGCGCGCTTCAAGCGCTGGCTCGAAGGAGTCTGGGCCGAAAAGGACATCGAAGTCAGCGCCCTTCAGGATCCGCGCCAACCCGGAACCCGATTCGAGAACACGCCCGCCTCGCCGTCATGAGCGCCCGGGGTGTGGTCTGGATCACGGGCGCGAGTTCGGGCATCGGCGCCGCGCTTGCGCTGGAGATGGCCGCGCACGGCTGGCAGGTCGCCGCCAGCGGACGCGACTCCAAGCGCCTGCAGGCTCTGTGCGCGCAGGCGCCCGACGCTATCCATTCGTTCGTGCTCGAGGTCACCGACGCGGCCGCCAACGAGGCGACCGCAGCCGCTATCGAGGCCACGCTCGGCCCCATCGATCTGGCAGTATTCAACGCCGGCGTGGGCAGTCGTTTTGCGATCGACCGGTTCGACGCCGCCGATGTGCAGTCACGCATGCAGGTCAACTACGGCGGCACGGTCAACGGTATCGGCGCGGTGCTGCCGCGCATGCGCGAACGGCGCCACGGCCATATCGCCCTCACCGCCAGCGTGGCGGGTTTTCGCGGCATGCCCGGCAGTGCGCTGTTCGTCCAAGGCGGCGATGATCGCGCTCGCAGAGAGCCTCAAGCCGGATCTGGACGCCTACGGGATCGTTACCAGCGTGATCACGCCCGGCTTCGTACGCACGCCGCTGACCGACAAGAATCGGTTTCCCATGCCGTTCATCATCGAAGCGGATGACGCCGCGCGCCGTATCCGCAAGGGACTGGCCGCGCAGCGCTTCGAAATCACCTTTCCGCGGCGGCTGTCGTATATCCTCAAGCTGTTGCAGCGGCTTCCCTACGCCGTCTACTTTCCGCTCATCAAATGCGTCGCGGGGCGTCACTCATGAACACCATCGTCTGGATCATCGTCGCCATCGTGGTGCTCGTGGCGGCCTTCGGCCTGCTGCAATGGGCACGCAAGCAGATCGCGACTACCCGCGAAGACCTCAAGCACGTCGATCGCAGCAAGCTCAAGGACCTGGACAACGATGCCTGGGGCCGGGAAGAACGCAAAGACGACAACTGGAAACAATAGGCCGGTCGTGACCGCCTCGCTCGCCCGTCTGCAGGCCCAGGTCGGCGACGGCATTCCGCTCGCACAGGCGGCGCAGATCACGCTCGCGCTCGCCGACGACGGCCGCATTCGCGCCGACGCGCCGTTTGACGCCAACCGCAACATGCACGGCAGCGCGTTTGGCGGCAGCCTGTATATCGTGGCGCTGGTCTGCGGTTTCGCCCAGAGCAACTGGCTGCTCAACGTCGCGGGGTTGGACGCCGATATCGTGGTACAGAACGCACGCACCTGGTACAACCGGCCCGTGCACGGACCACTATCGGCGCGCATCATCCAGCGCGACCCTGCCGATGAACAGCGTTACATCGACACATTCCAACGCCGACAACGCGCGCGTATCGACCTGACCGTGGTCATCGACGACGCGGCGCACACGCCGGCGGCGTTCGAACTGACCGCCCGCTTTGTAGCCCGGGCGCGTTCGGCGGACAATAGCGCCCACGTCGACGTCTGACATTTGCCCGGGAATTCATGGTGTCCGAACTTGTTCGCTGGATCACCCCATGGGAGCCGATCCCATGGCTGATCGCGTTATTCGCGCTCGCAGCCGGCTGCTATATCCGTGGCCTGGCCCGGCGCCGGCGCGCCCGCGACATCTTTCCGGCGATCGCTTTCTTCCTCGGACTACTGTCGATGTACGTGGTCATGCAGACCCACGTCGACTATTTCGCCCAGTACATGTTCTTCATTCATCGCGGCCAGCATCTGATCCTGCATCATCTGGGGCCGTTTCTGATCGCGCTGTCCATGCCCACGGCGGTGCTCGCGACCGGCGCGCCGTACTGGCTCAACGCCGGCGTTCGCCTGCTGGGCACGCTGCCGCCGGTCACCTGGGCCTATCGTTTTATTCAGCACCCGGTAATCAGTGCGCTGTTGTTCGTCGGCCTGATCTATTTCTGGCTGACGCCGTCGATCCATTTCACCGCCATGCTGTCGTTGCGCGACTACTGGGTGATGAATCTGTCCATGGCGCTCGACGGACTGCTGTTCTGGTGGTTCATGCTCGACCCCCGCCGGCCCGGCACGACACCGACAACCTATTCCGTGGGGCTGCGAATCATCGTGCTGTGGGCGGTCATGCCGCCGCAGATCGTGATTGGCGCTTATATCGCGCTGGCCCAGCACACCGTCTATGACGTGTATGCCGTCTGCGGTCGCGCGTTCCCGATCTCGCCGATCGTCGATCAGCAGTTGGGCGGCCTGATCACCTGGATCCCCGCGGCCATGATGAGCGTCATCGCGACCCTCATCCTGCTGCGTCTCGGTTTCAACCACGAGCGAGCCGCCGCCCTAGCCCGCGATCCAATCGCGTCGAATACGCGCCCGCCCTCTTCGTCTCCGACCGAAAGCCAACCGATATGATCCAACCATCTCTTTTTTCCTTTCTACGCGCCGCCGTGCTCGGGCTGGCGCTCGTGCTCTCAGGCTGCGGCAGCGACACGCCCGACTACACCGCCCACGATATTCAGGGCGTGATGCCTAATCTCGCGTTCAATCTTACCGACGAGAACGGCAAGAAAGTCGACGCCGACGACTACGCGGGCGATCTGCGCCTGCTGTTCTTCGGCTATACCAACTGCCCCGATATCTGCCCGGCGACAATGGCGCGCATCCGCGCCGCCCTGGGCGGCCTCGACGAAGCCCAGCGTGACAAGGTCGACGTGCTGTTCGTCAGCGTCGACCCCAAGCGCGACAGCCTCGAGCGCATCCGCCAGTTCACCTCCAGCTTCGGGCCCGATTTCGTCGGCCTGACCGGTAGCCAGGAGCAGCTTCGGGCCTTGTCGAAGCGCTACCGCGTGACCTACGGCTACGGCGAGCCCAACGACCACGGCTTTTATTTGGTATCGCACAGCAGCGCGATCTTCGCGTTCGACAGTCAGGGGCGCGCGCGGCTGCTGGCTAACCAGAGCGAGACGATCGACCAGCTGAGCGCCGATCTGAAAACCCTGCTCGCTCATCAGGACGACCCGAAAGGCTAGGCGTCCGACGAGCGCTCAGGCGCCGGCTTCCCCGGGCCGGGCCGTCGCGTCACCGCGTCCGATTCGCTCCTGCAATTCGGCGTGCCGGCGCCGATCCAGCGGAAAATTCCACATGAACGCCACCACGCCGAGTTTTATCGCCACCGGCAACAGGCCATAGAGCGCGGCAAGCGTCCAGAGCGCGGTCGCGTCGTTGGACTGGCCGGCTTCGAAACCCGCCAGCCACAACACCGGATAGGCGATACCGAGCGCCACGGCGAAAGCCAGCTTGGTGGCCATGCCCCAGAGCCCGAAATACAGGCCGGCGCGGCCATCGCCGCCCGCGGCCGTATCTTCGTCGATGACGTCGGCCTGAATCGAGGCCGCGGTGGCCTGATCCACACCCAGGCAGGAACCGCCAAGAATACAGATGAGCGTATAAACAACGAAGCTGTAGGTATTGGTGGATAGCGTCATCGTGAAGATGAACACGAATGCCACCCACAGCATCGACGCGCACCACAGCCGGTGCTTGCTCCAGTTCCTGCCGATCCGGAACCACACGGGCAGTCCGAGCACGGCGGAGAGGAAATAGATCGCCAGGAAGATGCCGGCGGTAGCCTGGCTGGCGCCCAGAATACCGGTGACGAAGAACAGGAACAGGGCCGCCGGCAGGCCGTTGGCGGCACCGTTGAGCAGATAGGCGATCAGCAGTCGGCGAAACGGTGCGTTGGCCGCCAGCAGCTTCACGCTTTCGGCCCATTTGACGTTCGAGCGCGTGCCGTGCGGTTCGGGCACCCGCCACAGAAACAGGATGGCGGCGATCGGCAGCGCGACCAGCAAAAATATCGCGATCGCCTCCAGCCCGGCCGCCTGCCCGCCCGCGACCTTGCTCACGCCGGCCGGCAGCATGATCGCAACCATGGTGCCGAGTACGAAGAAACCCTCGCGCCAGGCGGTGATGCGCGTGCGTTCATCGTAGTCGCTCGACATCTCCGCGCCCAGGGTCGTATAGGGCAGATAGATCAGCGTCCAGCCCAGATAGGCGAGCATGCTCCAGATCAGCAGATACGCCGCGCTCGCGCTCGGGCCGGGGACGAACAGAAACCACGCCGCGATCATGAGAATCGGCGTGCCGAGTGCGATATAGGGGCGGCGCCGGCCCATCGACAGGCCGGTGCGATCCGACAGCGTACCGATGGCCGGATCGGTGATTACATCGAAAAGACGCGCGCCGAATATCATCACCCCGACAATACCGGTATTGAGCCCCGGCATCTCGGAATAGAACGGCGGCAGGAACACCGTCAGCGGCAGGCCGAGCGCCGCCAGCGGCAGCCCCAGCAGGCCGTAGGGCAGCAGTTGCGACAGCGGGTAGCGGTGGGCCTTGCCGGTCCCGCTCACTCGGGCGCGCGCTCGAGGCAGGTCTGCATGAGATCGATATTGCCGGAGGTGAAGCCCGCCGCGCAGTAGGCCAGATAATAACGCCACATGCGGTAGAAGGATTCGCCGCGCTCGGCGACGATCTCGTCGCGCACCGCTTGAATGGACGCGTCCCAGCGCATCAGCGTGCGCGCATAGTCGCGGCGGTAAAAATCGCTTTCCAGCGTCTTCAGGCCCTGTTTTTCGGCCTCGGTCCGGAATATCTCGGGCGAGGCGAGCATGCCGCCCGGAAACACATATTCCTGAATGAAATCGACGTTGGCGCGGTAGTAGTCGAAACGCGCATCCTCGATGGTGATGGCCTGAATGGCCGCGCGGCCGCCCGGACGCAGCGCATCGTGGATCGCCTTGAAATAAGACGGCCAATAGGCCTGGCCCACCGCTTCGTACATCTCGATCGACACGACGTGGTCGTAGGTCGCGCGCACGTCGCGATAGTCGCGCAGTTCGAAATGCACCTGCTCGGACAGACCCGCCGCCTGGGTGCGTTCCTGGGCGAAGCGCAGCTGTTCGGTGGATAGCGTCAGCCCGGTGACGTGCAGGCCGCCGTGCTCGGCCGCATAGCGGGCGAAGCCACCCCAGCCACAGCCGATTTCGAGCACGTGCTCGCCCGGCTTCGCGTCCAGGCGATCGAGCAGGCGCGCGTATTTGCGCCGCTGGGCGGTGGCCAGATCCTCCTCGGCGTGTTCGAAAAGCGCCGATGAATAAGTCCAGGTTTCGTCCAGCCACTGGGCATAGAAGTCGTTGCCCAAATCATAATGGTAGGCAATATTGCGCTTGGAGCCGGTCTTGGAATTGCGGCGCAGGCGATGGCGCACCGCGCTCATAAAGGTGTACAGATGCTGCAGGCGCGAGAAATCCGGCTCCAGCGCGTCTTCATTGAGATGCAGCAGGTAGATCAGGCCGGCCAGATCCTGGCAGTCCCATTCGCCGGCCATATAGCCTTCGGCAAAACCCACCGATCCGGCCTTGAACAGGCGCGTGACCATGGCCGGCGAGCGGATGCTCAACGCGGCCGACGGGCCCGGCCGATGGCCCTGGAATATCGCCAGCGAACGATTCGGCAGCGTGACTTCGAGGCGGCCGGTGTGCATGCGATCAAGACGCGTGACGACCTGACGCTCGCGCCAGTTCTGCGGGTCGCCCTTCTGCTTGGTGGCATGATTGGTGGCGTGGCTGGTTGAATCCATGAGTCTCGAATCTGCTGTGAACAGGCCCTAGGAAATATTGGGGCGCTGTGGATCGGGCTTGCGATGAAACAGGCCGCCACGCAGCCATATCTTGAGCGCCTGCCAGTGAATGGCCGCGGTCACCTTGAACGTCATCAACGGCATCGTGATTACCGCACGCAGGATTTCGCGGCTGTTCAGCACCCGCTGCTCGCCGGTCAACGTGGTCGTGATGCGCAGGCCGTCGCCGCTTTCGTCGTACAAACGAATGCCCACACCGAAGGTATCGGCCGGCTGGGTGAAATGAAAACGATACTGGCCGCTGCGATCGAAAAACGGCGACACATGAAACTGCTTGGCCTTGTTGCGCGCCTCGCGCCAGACCATGGGCGCCCCGTACTCGTGCAGCACATAGAAATGATGCTCGCCGAAGGTGTTGTGCACCTCGACCACGATCGCGCGCAGGCCGCCGTCGGCATGCTCGCAATAGAAGACACTGATCGGATGAAAGCCGTAACCCAGCATTCGCGGCATCGCCAGCAGTTGCACACGGCCGCCGGCCAGCGCCACGCCGTGCGTGTCGAGCAGCGCCTCGATCCATTCACGCAGGTTGCTGCCCTTCTCGTGGGCACCGTGATCGGCGTCATGGAAGGACAGCAGGTTGAAGCGATTGCGCGATATCAGCGGTGAGGCGGCGCAGGCGGTGTCGATCGCGTCGATATCGAGCAGCAGATAAAAGCTGCGATAGACAAAGCGATAGCGTGGCGCGCCGGGGCGCCGATGCATCACCTTACAACGATAGAGCACGCCGGCCGCGTTCATCTCAGGCCGTCCAGGGTGCCGTCACACCGAGTCCCTGGGCTACGCGGGTGGCCGATGCCAACCCGTCCTCATGAAAGCCGAAACCGCACCAGGCACCGCAGAACCACGCTCGATTGACGCCCTGGATCGACGGCAGTTTCTGCTGGGCGGCGACCGCCCCGGCATCGAACACCGGGTGGTCGTATTCGATTTCGCGGATGCGGCTGGAAGCGGCTGGCTCGGTGAGCGGATTCAGGCTTACGATGTATTCGGTGGGCCCCGGAATCGATTGCAGGCGATTCATCCAGTAGCTCACCGCCACGCACTGGTCGTCGACCACGTCGCGATCGGCGGCATAGTTCCAGGCCGCCCAGACCGAACGCCGGCGCGGCATCAGCGCGGTATCGCTGTGCAGATAGGCGATATTGGTCTGGAAATCGAACGCCGACAGTATCGCGCGCTCATCCATGCTCGCGTCGCTCAGTAGCTTGCAGGTCGTATCCGCGTGGCAGGCGAAGATCACCTGATCGAACTCGAGCGTCTCGCCGGCGGCGGTTTCCACCTGCGCGCTGGTCGGGCCGCGGTGCACCCGTGCGATCGGCGTGGCCAGGCGCAGCCGTGGGCCGAGGCGTTTGGCGATCGCCTGTACATAGCGCTGGCTGCCGCCCACGATCGTGCGCCACTGCGGCCGGTTGGCGATTTCGAGCAGGCCGTGGTTGTCGAAGAAGCGAAGGAATGCAGCGACCGGAAACGCACGCATGCCGGCGGTGGGCGTCGACCAGATAGCCGCCGCCATGGGCAGCAGATAGCGCGCGGCGAAGGCCTCGCTATAGCCGTGACGATCCAGGAACTCGCCCAGCGACATGGACGGCAACGCGTCGTCGGCGATCAGCGCCTTGGTCTGCTTGTTGAAGCGCAGGATGTCGGCGATCATGCGCCAGTGGGCGCGGTCCACCAGCAGCGATTTCTGCGCGAACAGTGTGCGCCAGTTGTCACCTGCCCATTCGATGGCCCCACCACCGATCGAGACCGCGAACGACATGTCGCTGGCGATCGTCTCGACCTCGAGTTCGGCGAGTAACGCCTGAAAATACGGATAGTTACGATCATTGAGCACGATGAAGCCGGTATCGACCGGCTGCTCGCCCACCATCACCGTATTGGCATGCCCACCGGCGCGATTGGCGGCCTCGAATACGGTGACATCGGCGTGACCATCGAGCAGCCAGGCCGCGCCCAGCCCCGAGATTCCACTACCGATGATGGCGATTCGCTGCATATTGTTCCTTGGTTGATGACGGACGCAACGCGTCGCTAGGGCTCTACGGCTATCGGCGCCGGGCGGATGCTTTTTACCCGTTTTCGTGTTTCGGCTATGCTCTGCCCCGGCTTTGAACGTCGCGTCGCCGCCGGCCGCAGGCTGGGCCGAGGGCGGAGTTTATCGAAAAAATCGTAATTATCCGTCGCTGGCGCGGCGATCGCGACCCGATTCACCGTTTCCCAAGAACGTTTCGCAAGGAGCAGTCATGAAAGACCCCGTACGCGTAGCCATTACCGGTGGCGCCGGCAATATCAGTTATTCGCTCATTTTCCGGATCGCCGCCGGCGACATGCTGGGCCCGGATCAGCCGGTCATTCTCCAGCTGCTGGAAATTCCGCCGGCCATGGATGCGCTCAAGGGCGTGATCATGGAAATCAACGACTGCGCCTTCCCGCTGGTCCATGGCGTGTCCGGCACCGACAAGCCCGATGAAGCGTTCAAGGACGTGGATATCGCGCTGCTGGTGGGCTCGCGTCCGCGCGGCAAGGGCATGGAGCGCTCGGATCTGCTCAAGGCCAACGGCGAAATCTTCTCGGTTCAGGGCAAGGCGCTCAACGACAACGCCTCCAGGGACGTGAAGGTGCTGGTGGTCGGCAATCCGGCGAATACCAATGCGCTGATCGCCGCGAGCAACGCCCCGGATCTGGACAACCGCCAGTTCACGGCGATGATGCGGCTGGACCACAACCGCTCGCTGAGTCAGCTTGCACAGAAGACCGGCACCCAGGTGACCGATATCGAGAAGATGATCGTCTGGGGCAACCACAGCGCGACCCAGTACCCGGATATCAGCCAGGCCACCGTCAAGGGCCAGCCGGCGCTGGAGCAGGTCGATCGCGACTGGTACGAAAACGACTTCATCCCGACGGTGCAGAAGCGCGGCGCGGCCATCATCGAAGCACGCGGCGCCTCCAGTGCAGCCTCGGCGGCCTCGGCGGCTATCGATCACGTGCGCGACTGGGTCCAGGGCAGCGACGGCATCGTCAGCATGGGCATTCCGGCTGACGGCAGCTACGGCATCGCCGAAGGCATCATGTATTCCTTCCCGGTCACCTGTAAGAACGGCGAATACACGATCGTCCAGGATCTGGACATCGACGACTTCAGCCGCGATCGCATGCAGGCCACCGAGAAGGAGTT
Organism: Salinisphaera aquimarina; assembly: GCF_042643355.1. NCBI lineage: Bacteria > Pseudomonadati > Pseudomonadota > Gammaproteobacteria > Salinisphaerales > Salinisphaeraceae > Salinisphaera > Salinisphaera aquimarina. Next base: position 366,893 of record NZ_JBHRSS010000001.1, on the reverse strand, counting down.
GCGTGAAGAGCGCGAGGCGGTCTCCGACCTGATCTAGCCTTGCCGCGGCGCCCGGCTCTTGCCGGCGCCATGCGTGATCCGAACGGGCTGCGCTGTGCGCGGCCCGTTTTTTTTACCGGCAACGTACCATTGGGTCTCGATACGCGAGTAATGGTTACACATCGGCGGTGGGAATCGCTGTTGCCGAACCGCTCGACGCATTTCACCACTCGCGCGCCCCGACTACGGCGCGACCGGAACACGCCTCGATGAGTCAGGATCAAACCACACACACGCTGCCCGCCGGTCTGGCTATGCTGTTCCGTACGGTACGCGCGCGTTCCTATCACGCACGTCGCCGAATGCTGCGTGTACTCAAGCGCTGGGGCATCGACGATCGCCTCGCCAGACATGGCCATGTCAGCTATCGCTTCGACGATCGCGATATCCATGTCGATCTGGCCGATTTCGTCGGCCGGGAAATGTTCAAGAACGGCTGGTATGAACGCCCGTATGTGGATTTCATCCGGCTCAGCTTCGCCGATGCTGACGGCATGTTTCTGGACGTCGGCGCCAATGCCGGCAACTACAGTCTGGCCCTGGCGACTCATTTTGCGCAGACGCTGGCGTTCGAGCCCGACCCGCATACGTTCGCCGTGCTGGAAAACAACTGCCGGCGCAATCCCGGGTTGCGCATCCAGCCACTCCAGCTCGGGCTCTCCTCGGAGAAAAAGACGCTCGATTTCTATCGCAACGCCGCCGGCAATTCCGGCGCCTCGGGGTTCGAAAAGCCACGTCAGGGTGTGTCACCCGTGGCCATGGTGGTCGAAAAAGGGGATGCACTGATTGCGGCGACACAGAAAGTCAGCGCCATCAAGATCGATGTCGAGGGACACGAGCTCGAGGTCATCAGCGGCCTGGTCGACACCATCGCCCGTGACCGCCCGGTCGTGTTTCTGGAGTGGCTGACCGACACCATGGAAGAGCGCGGCGGTATCGAGGCACTACGCGCGCTGCTTCCCACGGACTATCGAATCCTGTGCGCGACCGATCCCTGCTCGATCGCACCCGAGGTACTGAGCGCACCCTATCGGCGCAAATACGACATCATATTCTGCGTCCCTGCCGAATCCAGCATCCCGCCAATGCATTGAGAGCCCGCGACACCCGCCGGTCAGCTGCAATCGACCGGGCCAGGCGTCTTGCCCTCAGTCGAAGGAACTCGGGATTCGGGTGACGCCCAGTTTTTCCGACAGATAGGATTCGAGTTCCGCACGCGAATAATCCCGAAGCGCACCGTTGGTGACATGCACGATGCAGGTGATCTGATCTTCATGATTGATCAGGTTGCGCAGGAACATGAACCCGGTATCCGGCAGATGACCGGGCCCGTCGTCACCGGCCACGCTGTAGAGACAGGCTTGATCGGACCCCCAGGCGCCGCTGCGCACCACCTGCTGCCAACGTTTGACGATGGGCATACCGCGCTTGACGTCGATGAGCACGACGCCGCCGTGATAGGCATTGTCGTAGGGCTTGACGTCGGAATAGCACAGCACCGGCACGTCCGCGAGGCAGGGCTTCATGGTGTCGTACCACTCGCGCAACGGCGAGGTGATCACCAGGTCGGAGTCGAGATAGAGAAATACCGGCTCATCGATCAACCGCATCAGGACCTGCTTGCAGCCCTTTGCGATCAGCCGGTGGCGCGTCGACGGTACGGCCAGCACCCGCACGTTTTCGAGGTCCGTAAACAGCGCCGGCAGATCCGTGATCACATAAATCGGCCCACGATACTGGCCGCGCGCGCGCAGTGACGTGATCATCGTCAGGCACCAGTCGGCATACTTGTCACCCATGGCAACCGCGCCCACAGCCAGCTCCGGACAGGCCGGATCGGGCTGCGTCTGGCCTTGAATGGTGCCGTAACCGCGGCCGAACAACAGCCGCGCACGCCATGCCGCCTCGCGTCTGCGATGGCGCAGTTGCCGGGCCAACGGTCGCCGGTCGGCGCTATTTTCTTGATCAGCCATGTTGTTCAGTTCGGTCCATTGACGGTGCCTACGACTTCGTTGCGCTCTGCCCTGTCTCGTCCGCCCGATGACACCGGAGCCAAAAGCCCGTCGTCTTCCAGCAGGACCGACATTTCTTGCATGCCGCCAAGGTCCGACATCGCAATGGATATCGACTCGAGCGACCATCCACTGACCGGAGCGCGGCCCATCATGGATGGCGGGGCGTTAGCTGAACGTTCGCGATACAAATGCCTCGGCCGCCGCACAAGCAGCCGCGCTCGACCGGCATTGCTGGCACCGCGGCGCTCTGCCAGCCACCTGTGGTTTCGAGCGGGTAATTCTAAAGCAAGCCCTGGACATTTGCCGTGCACCACGACCACTGACGTATTTCAGGCCGATCGGCCCAGCGCGACCGCGCGGCGAGTTTTTCAACGGTGTTGCGAGGCGTTGGCGAATTGTTTGACAGCGCGGCCTGACCTCGGGCCGCGGAGAACGTACGTCCAGGCCAGACGCTCGGTAAAACCACGTGTTCGGGGCGCATTGGCTGCCGCCAGGATTCTATGAAAGTATGCTTTTCCTGATTCTCCACCGGCAGGCTGCAGGATGGCGTTCGACTCGCTGCACGTAAGTGCCGACCACGATACGGAACTGGCGACCTACCACTGGCACGCCGCCGCCCCGCCGCGCGCCGCGCTGGTGCTGATTCACGGCATGGCCGAACATGCCCGGCGCTACGACGCATTCGCTGCGCATCTGGCGGCGGCGGGCATCGATACCTACGCCTTCGATCTGCGCGGTCACGGCGCGACCACGATGGCTGTCGATCACGGCTATCTAGGGACATCGGCAACATGGAATACGCTCGTCGATGACGTGGAGCGTATCCGTACACACGTAATGGATAGCGTCGGACAACGCCCGGTGTTCCTGTTCGGCCACAGCCTTGGCTCCTTCATCGCATTGCGCGTGCTTCAGAAACACGGGGCGCACTATGCCGGCGCGATACTCAGTGGCACCGATACGCCCAACCGCATGATGTGCCGGCTCGGCGCCCTCGTCGCCACCCTGGAGTCGGCCCGCGTCGACCCCACCGGCAGCAGCGCGCTGCTGCAACGCATGACGCTCGGCGCCTACGACGTGAAACTGAAAAAACGTCTGGGCATGAAAGTACGAAAAAACGCGTGGATAACCAGCAACAGCCCCGCGCTTGATGCCTACGAGGCCGACCCGCACTGCGGGTTTGCCATGCGCACGGACACGTGGCGGCGGCTGTTCAAGGGCATGGTCCGCACCCATACCCCGCACGCGCGACGCAGGGTGCCGGCCCACCTGCCGCTGATGCTCGTGGCCGGCCTGGACGATCCGATGGGGGGCTTCGGCCGCGGCCCCACGCGTCTGGCCCGATCGCTTGACAACGACGGTCAGCGCGACATCGACTTGCATCTGTACGCGGATGCGCGCCATGAATTGCTCCACGAACATATCGCGGATACCGTGACCGGCGATATTCGTGCCTGGATCGAACGTCATCTATCGGCAATTCGCTGACGCCGGCGCGCGTTATCGATACCGCCTGCCGTCATTTCCACGGAGCTGCCATGCGTTTTCTCGCTGTCGTTTTCGTCACCCTGTGCATTGCCAGCTCGGCCCTCGCCGCGCCGAAAGCGGATCTGTGGGCGCGCTGGCAAGCGCACGATGCCGATGCGACCGCCACGATCGATCACAGCCGCTACGATGCATTTCTGAACACATACGTCGTGGCGCATGAAAATGGGCCCAACGGCGTGCGCTATGCCGATGTGGACAGCGCGGGCAGACAGCAGCTGGAAACCTATCTGCAAGCCATGCAGAATATTCACATCGATGACTACAATCGCGACGTGCAACGCGCGTTCTGGATCAATCTCTACAACGCGGCCACACTCGACGTGGTGCTGAAATCCTATCCGGTGGAGTCGATCCGCGATATCGGCGGCGGGCTGTTCTCATCCGGGCCCTGGGACGACAAGATCGTGAGCGTCGAAGACGAGAAGCTGAGCCTGAACGATATCGAACACCGCATACTGCGCCCGATCTGGCACGACGGCATGACCCATTACGGGGTCAACTGTGCGTCGATGAGTTGCCCGAGCCTGAGCGCAAAAGCCTACACCGGCGAGAATGTCGATTCGCAGCTGCGCGCCAATGCCCGCGACTACATCAACAGTCCGCAGGGCGTGGATCTGGACAACGGCCGGCTCACCCTGTCGAAAATCTATGACTGGTACGGGCGGGATTTCGGCGGCACGCCACGGGCAATCATCAGTCACCTGCGCGAATTCGCCGCCCCGGAGCTATCCGCTGAACTGGACGCGCTCGGCAGTATCGACGGCTACACCTACGACTGGGCACTCAACGAGGAAAGTGCAATCAAGACCGCATCGATCAACACAAAATAACGCCCCACGCGAGGGCAACCGGCGTGCCAATGTCGGAACCACCACTGCACGCCCATATGGCTGAACAGACCGGATAGCTGACTGCAGCCGACAACAGGCGAACGTCGTCGCGACGGCAGCCGATATCGGCCACACATCAGAACAGCCCGCGGACCCGCCTCTACCGATCAGCTCGTATGGCGCCCTATCGGCGATGTCCACATCAGACGGCCTTCAGGCGCCGCCTGATCCTCGACATCCGCATCTTCCATCGTGACCATCAACTGAGCGGGGTCGCCCATCGATTCGGCGACGGCATCCGATACCGTCATCTGATGATCGCCATTGGTGTGCGGCCACTCACCCATCGGCATCGGCTGACCGTTGTCGGGCTTGATCCAGGCGCGCAGCACCTTGCCCTTGGGTACGTCGAAATCACCCATGGCAAGAACGCTGACGATATGGCTTCCCTGTTCTGCCGTGACCAGCCAGCTCATGCCCGTGGGTTGGTCGTAGACGACACTCGCATAAGCAGGCTCGACGGTCGCCGACGAACCCGAGCGCAGACCTGACCCGGCAACCAGCAATCCGGCCAGCACCAGCGCCGCCAGCGATGCCGCCAGGGCAATGCCACGCCAGATGCCGATACCGCTCGACGTTTTCGGCGGGGCCGCCGCTTGCCGCCCGGAGCCGATCGGCACCGTGCGGCCCATCGCGATCTGGTCCTCGATGCGTGTCCAGACATGTTCGGGCGGCGTAACCGGTGCAAGCCCGAGCCCGAGCGAACCCAGACGCTGCTCCCAGTAGCTCACCTCGCGCCGGGCCTCGGTGTCGTGACCCAGCTGTTGTTCCAAGTGGCCGCGCGCCTGCGCGTCGAGCGTGCCAAGCACGTATTCACCGGCTTGCGTGATCGGTGTTTGTGAATCGGATTCGGCCATCACGCCTTCTCCGCCAGACATTCACGCAGCCGGATCAGGCCGCGGCGGATCCAGCTTTTCACGGTACCGAGAGGCGCATCCATGCGCTCGGCGAGTTCTTGATGAGTCAGGCCCTCGTAATAGGCGAGCAGCACGCTGTCGCGTTGTTGCGGTTGCAGGGTTTTCAAGCAGACTCGTATCGCATCCAGCGACTGTTGGTTTTCATTCTCCTCGACCGGCGACAACGAGCGCTCATCTTCGAGCAGCGTGGCCATCATGTCGGGCTCCTCGGGCATCGCCACTTCCGGGCGCTTGCGTCGCAGCATGTCCAGCGCGCGATAACGGGCGATCGACAACAGCCACGTCAACGGCGCGCCCCGATCCGGGGCATAGGTGTCGGCTTTCTGCCAGACGCGGACATAGGCGTCCTGTAGCGCGTCCTGTGCCCGTTCCGGGTTTCGCAGGATACGCAGCAATAGCGCATAGAGTTGCGCGGACGTCGCAGCATATAGACTCTGGAATGCCTGCTGATCGCCCTCGGCTGTGGCCACCAGCCATTCGGCCAGCTGTTCGCGTTCGGCCATTGTCTAGGACACCTCATCGAGCAGCGCAGGGGAAGACGCTGAATCCAGGGCGATGCGCCGGGCGCGCGGCGCGGGGCGTGCCGACGGGCGTGGCGCATGTACCGCCCGGCCCCGGCGCTCGAACGCGCGTTCACAAACGTGGGCACTACTCATGCGTGAATTCGACTCCTGGGTATCCAAGTTAGTTTGGCTGCAAACTGCGGGCGACTCAATTCATGCTGGTCGCGCGCCTGCCGGCACGGGTATCAACTCAGCGCGCCGCCACAGCTGCTGCCCTGACCCGCGGTACAGCCATAGCAGTGATCGCCAACAGCGATCGCGCCCCCCGCGAAATCCCGATGCATGATATCCCGGATATGGACCGTACCTCCGTCGCCCAACGGCATATCGAGCATCTGGTTGAAATCGCAGTCGTAGACATAGCCCTGCCAGTCGACGCTGACCAGGCCGCGGCACATCACACCGGCAACGTTCTCGTCCCGATGGGCGCCGCGCAGCAGCGCCATGTACTCACCCATCCGGTTTTCGCGCAGCAGCATATGCGCATAACGCTTGATGGGCATATTCGCGATGGTGAACAGGTTATTGAACACGATTCCGAATTTTTCTTTCAGAAACAGGCTGTAATCCGCTTCCAGACTTTCCTGGGGCGGCGGCAGCACCGGCGACACCGGGTTATAGACCAGATTCAGCTCCAAGCCACTGCCGGGCTGTCCGTAGCCCAGGGCATTGAGTTTCTGCAGGGCACTGATACTGGCGTCGAACACGCCCTTGCCGCGCTGCGTGTCCACGTTGTCGGCGGTATAGCAGGGCAGCGAGGCGATCACCTCGACTTCGTTTTCAGCGAGAAAACCCGGCACCCATTCGTAGCCGGGCTCCTCGATGATGGTCGGATTGCAGCGGTCCATCAGATGGACGCCGAGCGCGCGCGCATCACGCATGAAATCGCGAAAATGCGGATTCATTTCCGGTGAGCCGCCAGTGACATCGAGACACCGAATATTCTGGGCCTGGATGAACGCCAGCGCCTCGTCCATGGTCTGGCGATCCATGAGCTCGGTGCGCTTCGGGCCCGCCTCCACGTGGCAGTGGGTGCAGGCGATATTGCACAGATAGCCGAGATTCATCTGCAGCGTATGCAATGCATCGCGACGAATACACGGAAAATCGGTATTACTAGAAGGGCGGGCCACAGGCAGCATAAGGTTATTTCAAAGCCTTTTCTTTATTACCCGAGTTTAACAGGAGTTGAAACCGACCCAGTCGCGACCTATGTAACGGGCAGACAATTCGCTACGTACAGTGCTCATGCCGAGTTCATTTCCAGGTCGCTATCCCGCCACCCGCATGCGTCGTGCGCGTGCCCACGATTTTTCCCGTCGTCTCGCACGCGAAACACGACTTGGCGTGGATGATCTGATCTATCCGCTGTTCGTGACCGAAGGCGAGTCGCTCGAGATCGCCGCCATGCCCGGCGTGCGCCGGCACACACTCGACGAGCTGATGCGCGAGATCACAGATGTCGTCGCACTCGGCATCCCCGCGGTCGTGCTGTTCCCGGTCATCGATGCGGGCAAGAAGACCCCCGACGCGGCCGAGGCCGCCAATCCGGATGGCCTAATCCCGCAGGCGATCCGCGCGATAAAGCGTGAGTTCCCGCAGCTGGGCGTGATGACCGACGTGGCTCTGGACCCTTATACCAGCCACGGCCAGGACGGCGTCATCGATGACGACGGTTATGTGCTCAACGACCCGACCATCGATATTCTGGTCGCCCAGACCCTCGCCCACGCCGATGCGGGGGTCGATATCGTGTCGCCCTCCGACATGATGGACGGCCGGATCCAGGCCATGCGCACGGCACTCGAAGACAGCGGCCACGTGAACACGCTGATCATGTCCTATGCCGCGAAGTTCGCCTCCAGCCTGTACAGCCCGTTCCGCGAAGCGCTGGGCTCGTCGGCCAATCTGGGCAAGGCCGACAAACGCACCTACCAGATCGACCCCGCCAACACCGACGAGGCCCTGCGCGAAGTCTCACTCGACCTCGCCGAAGGTGCCGACATGGTCATGGTCAAGCCCGGCATGCCGTATCTCGACATCATCCATCGGGTGAAGCAGACCTTTGGCGTGCCCACCTTCGCGTATCACGTGTCGGGCGAATACGCGATGCTCAAGGCCGCGATCGACAACGGCTGGCTGGACGAGCGCAAGGCGGTGCTCGAATGCCTGGGCAGCTTCAAGCGCGCCGGCTGTGACGGTGTGCTGACCTACTTCGCCAAGGACGCGGCGCGCTGGCTCAACGAATAGGCAACGGGCACAATCGTCGGTTTCGCATCAGCGCAATCGACCCCGTTGCATCCGACATCGCTCAAGCCACGCTGGCATCGTCTGCCGGTCACGAACAGTCGCTGGCGGCTCGCCCTGCCGCCGGCGTTCGTCCTGCCCGCCGACGCCGGGCAATGGCAGCTGCTGCATAGCGGACCCCATTCGCGCATCTATCGCACGGACGATCCATGGCCCTGCGTGATCAAGCTGGCCATGCCGCGCAGCCAACCGCGCGACAGCATTCGCAAGTATCTGGCCTGCCAGGGACAGCGTGAATTCGAGGGCAACCGCATGCTCGCCGCCATCGGCCTGCAGACCCCGGAGGTTTACGGCTGGGGCATGACGCCCGCGCCCCTGGCCCGATTCGAATCCGCGCTGTTCATGCGCCCGCTGCCGGCGTTCACCTCGTCACTGATGCTGATACGCCACGACACGGACGCTGCGCACCGCCAGGATTTTCTGCGCGCGCTCGCCGAGCAGCTGGCCCGGGTCCACGGCCACGGTTACATTCACAAGGACGCGCATTTCGATAACCTGTGCGTACTCGAAGACGCCTCGATCCTGTGGATCGACAACGACATCCGCGTACCCAGAACGCCGGCCGCGCTCGGCACCGGGCTGGCCAAGACATTGAAGCTGCTCGAAAGCACGGCCCGCGGTGCCCTGTCGGATGCGGAATGGCTTTTTTTCAGACGCTGGTTGCGTACGTATCTGGCCCGCTGGCCACAAGGAGAACGACTCGTCCATGAAATTCAGTGACGCCGCGCGCGAACTGGCCGGCATTCCGCATATATCGCGGCATTCGGCACGCGTTCTTTACGATTTTCTGCTCACCGAGAAGCCCGTCGACTGCCTCGAACTGGGCTTCGCCCACGGCGCCGGCAGTGGCTACATCGCGGCCGCGCTCGATGAACTCGGCCGCGGCCACCTGACCAGCGTGGACATCGAACTCAGTCGCGATTTCGAGCCTACGATCGAGCACACCCTCGATCGTCTCGGACTGCCCGACCGGGTGTCGATTCAACGCGAGATCAACTCCTACAACTGGTTTCTGAAAAAAACCATCGAAGCGCAGACGCGCGACGGCCAGTGCACGCCCTGCTACGACTTCGTGTTCATCGACGGCAGCAAGAACTGGACGATCGACGGCATGGCCTTCTTCCTGGCCGACAAACTGCTACGCCCCGGCGGCTGGATTCTGTTCGACGACTACAACTGGCGTTACGCGGACGCGGTGGCCAAGGGCAAGGACGCGAGCGACGGCGTCAGCGCGCGCGAGCTATCGCCCGACCAGGTCGAAGAGCCGAACGTCGCCGCGATCTTTCACCTGCTGGTCAGTCAGCATCCCGACTATTCCAATTTCAGGGTTCAGGATCAGTCGTGGGCCTGGGCGCAGAAAGTGGCGACGGGCAGGAAATCGATCACCGCCACCCGCAAGTCGCGCCTGTCCAGCCGGCTGGCGTACTGGCGCTCCCGGGTCATGCCCGGCGACGGCCGGTAGAAGCAGACCTCCATGGGCGAGTTGCGGCCACCTGCAACTCGCCGCAAACACGGGAACCGACCGGCGAGACGCACAGCCCCGGCACGCCAGCCCGTCGACCCACGAAATGCTCGTCTTTTCAACGCAGTGTGGTCACAAGCGCCGGCCTCGCGGCCCTCGCAACGGACCGCGACGAAAACGGTGGCCGTGTTTTTTTGCAATACTCGTGCGCAATCCGACACGGATAACGGTGTTTGCCGGCGATATTGATGGGTGACCCACGACAGACAGCACCGCAACATCTGGTAGATGTCAGCGTGATATTCGCCACGCGGGATCGCGCGACGCAGTTGCGGCAGACGCTGGACAGCTATCGTCGTCTGAATACGGACGGCATCCGTTGGGAGCTTATCGTCGTTGACAACAACAGCGATGACGACACGGCGGCTATTCTGGAGCACGCCAGGAGCGATCTGCCGCTGATACCACTGTTCGCTGCGGACGGCGGCCAAAATCGTGCCCGCAACACGGCGCTGCCCCATCTCAACGGTGAACTGATCATCTTCACCGATGATGACGCGGTGCCGAATCGTGAATATCTGCAGGCCTATGCAAGCGCGGCGGCGCGCTGGCCTCACGAAGCGGTTTTCGGGGCACGCATCGAGCCGCGTTTCCCCGACAATACGCCGAACTGGATGCAGAGTCCGGCTTTCAGATTCTCGTCGACCGCCTTCGCACGCTACGCACCCGCCAGCAAGGAAGGCCGTGTCCGGCGTCACCCCTACGGCCCCAGCTTTGCCGTGCGGCGCAGCGCGCTGGGCCAGCACTGCTTTCCCAATCACCTCGGCCCGCAGGGCGGTTCGTATGCCATGGGCGGCGAAGGCCACCTGCTACGGCGCCTGCGCGCGGACGGCTGGTCCTTCATCTATGTGCCCAGCGCCTGCGTCGAACACGTCATTCGGCCCGACCAGATCACGACCGAATGGCTGCTCGCGCGGGCCAACAAGAAAGGACGCGGCCAAGTCTACCTGCCGAACACCCGCAAGCCGCGCAAGTTCTTCGTGCGCGGCATTTCGGTGAAACTCTGGCTGGCAACCGCACGCGCCGCGTTGCGTTATCGGGTTGCACGACTGATCTGCAAGCCCAGGGTCTACACCGAGCAGGGCATTCAATATCAGCTGCGCCTGGGCCAGATTCAGGAAATGCTGGCGCGACGGCGCAGGGGCAGCGACGGTCCGGATGATCCGACCCGCCCTGCTACCGCACGCCAGCGTTCGCCGAACCACGTCGAATAGGCTGGTCTGGTCCGGCTATACCGGGTGGACGCCCAGTTGATCAGTTCTCGACCGGGGGAAGATTGAGCGCGCCGGCACGGGTCACGATATCCAGGTTGAGCAGTACGCTCAGCGCTTTTCCGTGATCCGCCACACCGTCGCGATGCTCACGCAAGAGCCCTTGGGCGTCGATCCAGGGCGCCCAATTCGCGCGATCGATCCGTTGCATGCCGCGATCGAATAGCGCCGTCAGATCGGCACGCTTGTTCAGCCCCTGCTTGAAATCGATGTATTGCCAGCTGCGGTTGCCCAGCGGCACGGTGATCGACGGCATCAACCGGCTGAGTTTCGACAGCAGGCGGCGCCGGCGCTTCAGGCGGCGTTGATGCGTCTGCACGGCGCGCGCCGACGCCGTCAGCGGCAGGCCCCCGTTGGCGGTGGTCGGCAACGAGAACAGCGCTGGAAAACCGCGCTGGAACAGCTGTACGAACAGACGGCGCCCCTGACGCTGATCGCGGCTCAATGCGAGCATGAAGATCACCCATTCCTCGTCCAGCATCGGCGCGATGCTGTCGTAATCGGGGCGCATCACGATCGGGCGCATCAGGCATTCCTGACGCACCGCATAGTCCAGCTGTTCGTCGAACGCCATCAGATCAGCGCTTACATAAGGGTGCTCGGGCAACAACGCGGTAGTTTGTGCATCCGGGTGCGTGAGTGTCGCGGTGCGCGAATGCCGGTTTTTGTGCGCGAACCGGGAGCGCGCCTGCTCCCAGTCCACGCTCTGGCTGTCACGCAGATTCTTGCCCGCGAGCACGTCCCCCACGTAGCCGCTCAGGTACGTGCAGTCGGGACCGTAGCGATCGCTGATCGCGCGGTTGAAGTACATGTCCAGCAGAAACGAACTGCGGCCCGGCTCCTGCACAATGCCATCGATGCGGCCGGTCTCGACCGCGATCGTGCGCAGATCGATACGCTCGTGGGGCGTTGCGGCCTGTCGGGCCACGTCGGGCGCGATTTCATAGTCGAAGGATCCGGGTACGCCAAAGGTCACGGTCTGCAGATTCGGCGCGCCCTGGTCGGCCATGCCGGCGAGGATGGCGCGCGAATCCAGACCCGCACTCAACGGCACGACGAAAGGCCCCGAACGGCTGTCGAGCAGGCGTCTGCAGACCTGTTTCCACAGCCGAATGCCATGGTCGCAGAGCGCCGACTCGTCGAGCGCGGCGAGGGTCGAACGCTCGTCGCGCGCAGCCTCCAGCGTGGCCTGCGAAAAAGGCAGTTTTGGCGGTTCATAGGGCCAGTCAACGAAATAGCCGTAGTGCAACAGCCCGTTGATATCCGTAAACCGGTCGCTCATGCCACGTCCTGTTGGCTGCCATCCGTCCCGGGGCCGACAATGGCAGCGCTCATTTGATTTAACATATCCCGATCAGAATTTTATCACCTGAACCCGGCGCCCAGCGTTCCGAGCGTCGCCGGTGGATATCTGCTTTATGAGCGAAGTCAGTCTTGTCATCACCAGCTGCGGCCGTCTCGATCTGCTCGAGCGCACGCTGCGCAGTTTCAACGCGCACAACAGCTACCCGATCGCACAGACGATTCTCATCGACGATTCCGGCGATAAAGACGTTTACCGGCGGATTGCCGAGGAATTCGGCGACGCCTTCGACGAGATTCTCTACAACGAACCCAAGCTGGGCCAGATCGCCAGCATCGACCGTGCCTATTCGCATGTGCGCTCGCCCTATATCTTTCACTGCGAGGACGACTGGCTGTTCTTCAGAAAAGGGTTCATCGAGGAATCGCTGTCCGTCCTCGACGAGGATGAGCGCATCGTTACCGTCTGGCTGCGCGAACTCTGGGATGCCAACAAACACCGGATCGGGCGTGATATCCGTCGCACCGACGACGGCGTCATGTATCGGGAACTGGCCACGGACAACGGTACCGACTGGCACGGTTTCACGCTCAATCCCGGTCTACGCCGCCGCGCGGACTATGAACGGATCAAGCCGTTCACCGATGTCGGACACGAATACGAGATCAATATCCGCTACTGGGAACTGGGTTTTCATGCCGCCATCCTGGAACAGGGCGCGACCGAACATATCGGTTTCACGCGATCCGAGCGCAAGAAGGAAATCGGCAGCCAGGGACCGCGACGAACCTGGTTGCAGAAACGCCTCGGCCTCAACAAGAGCCGCTGATCGCTCGCGCGGTGCCAGCGCCGCTAATGCAGAAACGGTGCTCACCCACCGATGACTTCAAGGAAGATAGATGCCTGATCCCGACGTTCGCAGCTCGATCCCGGTGCTGTCGCGCAAGAAAGTGATGAAACAGCGCAAGCGCTACTGGCGCTGGCGTCTGCCCACGGCGCTGATCCGCGCCACCAGCCACACCCCCGAATGTACCGAGGACCCGAACTTTCCCGATTTCGGGATTGCGCTAATCGCACTCGGCGGCAAGTTTCATCGCTGGAGCCGTATCCTCATCCAGAGCCTGCGCGATACCGGTACCTACCACGGCCCGGTGTATGTCGTGACCGAAAAGCCCGAGGCGTTCGCGGGTCTCGACAACGTCGCCCCGGTGAAGGTGGCCAGAACACGCCACCAGATGGTCGCCAAGACCTGCAAGACATTTCTGTTCGACTGGGTGCCCTGCCGGCGGATTCTCTATGTCGATGCCGATATCGTCTGCGGCGAACCGATCCAGCGCTGGTTCGACGACGCGATCGCCTTGCAGGAGAACACGCCGACGCTGTTCTATCCCGACCCGGGCGATCGTAATCTGCCGCTGCACGGCGGCCTCATCCTCATGGATCGGGCACGCTCGGCACCGCTGTTCCGCCAATGGCGACAGCAGCTGGCCAGCGGTCGTTTCCGTCAGGACCAGGAAGCGCTGCTGACCATTGCCGACGATCACGCCATCGGCCATTTCCCGGACGGCGGCATTCTGTTTCCCGACGAGCCCGCCATCGACCAGCAACGACGCGCCTGCTTCGTGCATATCACCCGGCATCGCTACCGCATGCTCGGCCACGATCGCCTGCACTACTATCTGGAAGATGTCCTGGGTATCGCGCAGGCCGACGAGCGGCTGGATTTTTCCTGATGCATCGACCGGGCGGGTCAACGCGCTGGTAAATCCACTGCGGCCCACCCCGTCGGCGCCTCCGGGCAACGCCACATCGCCGGCTTTCCCGCTAGCGCGCGATATCGAGCCCGGCGCGCGCGTAGACCTCGAGCGTTCGCTCGAGATTGGTCTGGAGCGTATTGTCCCTGACTGCGGCGTAGCCGATCTCGGCAAGCGCCTGACGGCGCTGCGGTGACGCGATCAGCCCGGCGAGCCCTGCCCGGATGCTGGCCGCGTCGGCTACCGGCGGCGTGTCGTTCTGCAGGCCCTGCGGCAGCAGCTCGACCGCGCCGACCCGGCGATTGGTGACCACCGGCACGCCGCAGGCCATGGCTTCCTGCACGCTCTGGCCGAACTCCTCGATGCGGGCCGGATGCACGCAAATATCCAGCGCATGAAAATAACGCTGCGGCTCGCGGGTATGGGCCACGAAACGCAGCCGGTCGGCCACGCCCAGGGCGCGCGCCTGGTCCAGAAACGGGCCCGAGCCGCCCTGCTTGCCGAGCACCAACAGCAGCGTACGCTCGCGATCGTCCGTGTCGAGCCCCGCATAGGCTTCGAGCAGCAGATCCAGTCCGCGTTTCTCGTAGTCGCCGGATGTCACCAGGCCGATGAGTACGGCATCGCCGCAGTCGAGTTCTGCGCGCACCGTATCGCGATAACGGGCGCGGTCGTCGCGATTGAACTGTGCCGGTCGATAACCCGGATAGATCACCGGCAGACGCGCCGCGTCGACGCCGTAACGATCGACCAGATCGGTACGCATCAGGCGCGAGTTGCAGATACACAGGCCAAAACGATCCGCGGCGAACATGCGATCGTGAATCTCGGCCAGGCCGCCGCGGGCGTCCAGCGCCGAGCCATGGATGATTTCATGCGCCAGATGCAGGCAGTTGTGCATCGACACCACGTGCTGACGCAGATGATGGCCGTGGCCGGCGACGAAGTCGTAATCGCCTGCCGCCACGGCGCGATCCGCGCGCGCGGCGAACCAGCGCCACTTGTAGCGATTGAGCAACGGCACGCGCGAGATCTTCACCGGGCGACCCATGTCCGGAGTCACGCCGCCCTTGTGCACCTTTTCGCCGATCAGGTCGACGGCATGGCCACGGCTGGTGAAATGCCGGGCATGATCGGCAATGGTGTTGTTGGTGCCGCCGATATCGCCGATGCCGCGAAAGACGATGGCGATGCGTTTGCCTTGTGCACTCATGCGCGCGTTTCCGTTTGCGAAGCCGGACTACCATTGTCCAGCGAGCCCGACTCGACGAAGCCCGTGATGGCCTCGAGCGCAGCTGTGACGTGCACATCGAAGGCAAACCGTGCCGACACCGCCTGAATCGCGTTTTCACTCATGCGCCGGTAACGATCCGGGTCGGCAAGCAGACCCTCGATCGCGGCCGCCAGATCGCCGGGATCCATGATTTTCGGGGTCGCGATCGTATCCAGCGCCGGGTCATAGACGAACGGCGGCAGATCGTGATCGCTGCCACCGAGCTTGGCATAGGCCGCAAGCGCCAGCCGCGGCGGCACACAGATGCCGGTCACGCCGTGCTCGATGACTTCTACCAGCCCGTCGACGCCCGCCACGATGGCCGGTATGCCGTAGGCGTTGGCTTCGACCGCGATCTGGCCGAAGGGCTCGCGCAGCGCCGGATGCACCAGCAGATCGATGCCGCGATAAAACCCGGCCATGTCTGCCACCAGGCCCTCGAACACCACGTGTTCCGACAGGCCGAGCCGCGCAGCGGTCGCGGTCAGCGCATCGCGTTCCGGGCCATCGCCGGCGATACGCAGGCGTACCGGCACGCCGCGCTCACGCAGCAACGCCACGGCGTGAATCGCGATCGCCACGCCCTTGATCGATTGCAGCCGCGCGACCAGCCCCAGCGTTACGATATCCTTGTCCGCGAGCGAACGTGGCGCGGCATCGACCGGCATCAGCGACGGCCGTAGCGCATTCGACACCACCCGGATCTGACCACGATAGCCCCAGCGCAGTTCGAGCATGCGTCTGGCGGCAAAACTATTGCAGAGCACGGCCTGAACTTCGTCGATAAAAACGCGCTTGGCGCGCGTCTCGCCCGCGAACCAGCTGGCCCCGCGTTCCCAGTACACACAACGCGCCGGCCCGGCAGCGGCCAGCGTGTCCAGGCTGTCGCGCAGGCGATTCCAGATCACCACCGCGCCCGCGTCGTGACGCGTCACCAGCCGGCGCTGGCGGGCGGCCCGGATCGCCGCGGGCCATTTGGGCAGCTTGAAGCGGCCGGCGTATTTTTCGAAATCGACCGGTACCCGCGCCGCGTTCAGGCGATCGCGCACCAATGGGTGAATGGAATGCCCGCAGGCCACCACCGCGTGCTCGAGCGGCGTCAGCCGGGCCGCGGCATGCAGAAACTCCACGAACTGCAGCTCCACGCCGCCGGCGCCGTCCAGGCTCACGTAATGCAGCAGTGGCGATGCACTCATGACAAGGCTTCCAGAGTCCCGGTGGCGGCGTATTCACGCGCCGCTGCCAGCACTTCATCGACATGGCGATCGAAATCGAAACGCTTGGCGACGCGCTCGATGGCGGCCGCGCTCATGCGCGCGTACAGCGCGGGGTCCTCAGAAAGCGTGGTGACCGCATCCGCCAATGCCTGCGGCTCACATACCATCGGCGCCTCGACGCGGTCACGCGCGGGCACATAGACCGCGGGCGGCAGACCATCGCTGATGCCACCCAGTTCGCGATAGCGCGCCAGATCGGCGGTGGCCGGCACACACAACCCGGTTTCGCCGTGCGCGACCACTTCCGGCAGGCCATCGACGGCGGTGCATATCACCGGGCAACCGGCCGCCCCGGCTTCGGCGGCGACCACCCCGAACGGTTCGCGCAGCGCCGGGTGCAGCAGCATATCGATATCGGCAAAGAACGCCGGCATGTCGCGCACCACGCCGAGAAACTCGACCCGCTCGCGCACACCCAGGGCCACCGCCTGCGCCTCCAGCGCCCCGCGCAGCGGGCCATCACCGGCAATCACCAGCGTGGCATCGAGATCGCGGGCCCGCAGCGCCGCCAGCGCGTGCAGGGCCAGACAGGTCGCCTTGATCGGCACCAACCGACAGGCCACGCCCAGACGCAGGCCGCGATGGCTCGGCCGAGCCCGCGGCTGCGCGATCGTACTGGGCGCGCGCATGCCGTTGAGACATACCCGGGCGACGCCGGCGTAGTTCCAGCGCAGTTCCAGCATGCGCTTGGCCGCGACCGAGTTGCAGATCACGGCCGGCAGCCGCGCCAACGTATCGGCCTTGGCCCGGGATTCACCGGCAAGCCAAGCCGAGCCGTGCTCCCAGTACAGGCAACGACGTGGCCCTAGCGCGTCGAGCACGCGTTGCTGCTGGCCGAGTCGATTCCACAGCAATGCCACATCCGGGTCCAGACGGCGCGCCAACCACGCGTAGCGCATGCGCCGCAAGACGGCCGGCCGATGCCCGAGCCGAAGCGAGCCGATCTTCTTTTCGAAGCGCCAGTCCGCCATGTCGTCGAGCACCGCGCCGTGATGCGGGTGCACGTGATTACTACAGGCGACTACGCTCTGCTGGACATCCGCAATGCGCGCGGCTCGCGCGGCAAAGGCCGCAAACTGCTGCTCGACGCCCCCGAATCCGCTCAGGCTGACGTAGTGGGCAATCCGGATCGGTGGGTCGTCGTGCAACGAGGCCATCGTCGATAAAGGCGAAAAACGATAGGCGCTACTTTACGTCATGCCGCTTGCCGGGTGCCGTCAGCGCGACCCGTCTGCGGCCACACACGTTAAGCTGTAACCCCTGCTGAACCCTTCGTCCGCGCATGATTTTCGATATTCAAGCCAGCCCACGGCGACCCGATCGCTATCTCGCCCTGATTTACGGCCCCGACATCCCGCGGCGTCGGCGATGAGCGAGCCCGAGCGCATCCTGGTCGTCGGCCCCAGCTGGATCGGCGACATGGTGATGGCACAGAGCCTGTTCATGCGCTTGCGCGAACGCCTGCCGCAGGCGCGCATCGACGTGCTGGCCCCGGCCTCCACGGCAGCGCTGGTCGCGCGAATGCCTCAGATCGACAATCCCGTGATCATGAATATCGCCCACGGCGAATTCGCGCTGGCGGAGCGCCGCCGGGCGGCCGCGGCCCTGCGCGACACCGGCTACGATCAGGCGATCGTGCTTCAGCGCAGCGCCAAGGCCGCGCTGGTGCCGTGGCTGGCCCGTATTCCCCGGCGTACCGGCGTGCGCGGCGAGCTGCGCTACGGCCTGATCAACGATGTGCGCGGCATCGACAGCGCGCGCTATCCGCGCAAGGTCGAGCATTACGCCCTGCTCGGCCTGGAAAAGGACAGCGACGCGCTCGGCGATCTGTGCCTGCCGAAGCTCACCATCGACGAACCCCATCGACAGGCGCTGATCGAACGCCTCGAACTCGACTGCGCGCGCCCGATCGTCGGCTTCGCCCCCGGCGCGGCCTACGGCGGCGCCAAGCAG
Organism: Salinisphaera aquimarina; assembly: GCF_042643355.1. Classification (NCBI taxonomy): domain Bacteria; kingdom Pseudomonadati; phylum Pseudomonadota; class Gammaproteobacteria; order Salinisphaerales; family Salinisphaeraceae; genus Salinisphaera; species Salinisphaera aquimarina. The sequence continues at coordinate 348,261 of NZ_JBHRSS010000001.1, read as the reverse complement.
TGGCCGGCCAGCCACTACGCGCGCCTGGCCGCGGAACTGGATACGCGCGGCATCGCCACCTGGATCTTCGGCAGCACGCCCGACTGCGATCTGGCCCGCGATCTTGCGGCCGCCGCACCGCGGCACGGCATCAATCTGTGCGAGCGCACCTCGCTCACGGACATCGCCGATCTGGCATCGCTGACCACCGCCTTCGTGGGCAACGACACGGGGGTCATGCATCTGGCGGCGGCAGCCGCGCCGCGCGTACTCGCGATATACGGCTCGACCGACCCCGACTACGCGCCGCCGCTGGCGCCCGCCGAAGCACGCTTCTGGCTCGGTCTGGCCTGCTCGCCGTGCCGCGAGCGCGTCTGCCCGCTCGGCCACAACGCCTGCATGCGCGATATTCCGGTGGCCGACGTTCTGCGTGCCTGCCTCGATCCGCAGGCGCGCGGCATGCCGTCACTGCACTACGCGAGCTAGGCGCGCCAGGCGCCTACCTCAGCCCGACCACGCCAACGACACCGAGCCATGTCCGATCAACCCGACCGCTATGCCGTCATCGGCAACCCCGTGGCCCACAGCCGCTCGCCGGAGATCCATGCCGCCTTTGCCGCTCAGACCGGCCAGTCGCTGGTCTATGCTCGGTTGCCGGCCGAGATCGATGCGTTCGAAGCCACCGTGGCGCGTTTCTTCGCCGACGGCGGCCTGGGCCTGAACGTGACCCTGCCCTTCAAGCAGCAAGCGTCCGAATACGCCGACACGCTCACCGACCGCGCGCGCCACGCGGGCGCGGTCAACACTCTGGCGCGGCAGGGCGATGGCCGTATTCTCGGCGACAACACCGACGGCGCCGGTCTGTTGCACGATCTCAACGACCGTCTGCTGGTGGATATCCGCGACGCACGTATTCTCATCCTCGGCGCCGGCGGCGCGGTGCGCGGCGTGATACCCGTGCTACTCGACCGGCAACCGGCCGCCCTGCGTGTGCTCAATCGCACGCCGGACAAGGCCACGCAGCTGGCGACTCACTTCGCGGATCTGGGCCCGGTCAGCGGCGGCGGGCTGGATGAGGCCAGCGGCGGGTGGGATATCGTCATCAATGCGATTTCGGCAGGCCTGGCCGGCGAGATGCCACCCCTGGCGGACACCCTGGTGGCCGACGCCATCGCCGCCTACGACATGATCTATGCCGACGCGCCCACTCCGTTCATGCGCTGGGCGCGCGCCGCGGGGGTGACGCGCTGCAGCGACGGGCTCGGCATGCTCGTCGAACAGGCGGCCGAATCGTTTGCCGTCTGGCGCGGTATCCGGCCGGCGACCGAGCCGGTGATCCGGGCGCTGCGTCCGGCCACGCAATAGGCCGGTTACGCGTTATAATCGTATTCATGAGCGTACCGAACCCGGCCAATCCTCTCGATCATGTGCTGCGCGGCGATACCTCCGGCGAATTGCTCGACCCGGAGGTGCACGCGCGCCAGTACAGCTATGTGCGCAAGGCACACGAGACCGAGCTGGTCGAGGATTACGTCGAACTGATCGCCGATCTCATCGATGCCAAGGGCGAAGCCCGGGCCGTCGAACTGGCACAGCGCATGGGCGTGACCCAGGCCACGGTGGGCAAGATGATCCGGCGCATGGCGGAGGCGGGGCTGGTGACCAGCGAGCCGTATCGCTCGATCTTTCTCACCGATGCCGGCAAGAACATGGCCGCGCAATCACGCGACCGGCATATCGTGGTGTTGCGTTTTCTGCGCGCCATCGGCGTCTCGGAAGCCACCGCGCGCAAGGATGCCGAAGGCGTCGAACACCACGTCAGCGCCGAAACCATCGATATCATGCGTCGTTTCGCCGACGCCAGCGAACGCGCTGCCGGCGAGTAGGGTTCACGTGGGCGCATCCGCGCTGACTTTCAGTACCAACCGCCACGGTCAACGCGTCATCGCCCACGCGTGGCCCCACGACGCGCCCGGCTGCCGCGCTATTCAGGCCGAACTCACCCAGCACATCGTCACCCACGACGACTTCGGGCCGGTCGCCACACTCGGCGGTATCGATATCGGCTTCGAGGACGGCGGCCGCACGACCCGCGCCGCGGCCGTGGTGCTCGACGCCGAAACCCTCGAGATCATAGAGCGTGCCCTGGTGCGGGTGCCCACGCGCATGCCCTATATCCCCGGCCTGTTGTCTTTTCGGGAAATCCCGGGCGCGCTGGCGGCACTCGACCAGCTCGCGCAACGTCCCGACCTGGTGTTCGTGGACGGACACGGCATCGCGCACCCCCGCCGTCTGGGCGTGGCCACCCATCTGGGCCTGGTCACCGGCCTGCCGACCATCGGCGTGGCCAAGAAACGCCTCACGGGCAGCCATGATGAAGCGCCGAGCGGGCGCGGCCAGTGGACACCGCTGCGCGACAAGGACGACATCATCGGCGCGGTTCTGCGTTCGCGGGTCGGCGTTAAGCCTATTTTCATCTCTTCAGGGCATCGTGTAGCGCTAGACAGTGGTATTGCCTGGACGCGCCGCGCCCTGACCCGCTATCGCCTGCCGGAAACCACCCGCGCAGCCGATAAACTGGCGTCGAATCGATAACCGCGGGTCCGGAACAAGCCGCTGCGGTGCCCGAATCATTGATCTGGCGTTTTTTGAGCCCATCCTGAGGCACTGATAGGCTTACCAACTGTCTGAAGCTGTCCACACGAAATTCGCACAACGGATTTATATATGATCAAACGCGCAACTTCCATTCTGGCCATTGCCATCGCTGCCCTGACATTCGGCGGCATGACGAGCGTTGCCAGTGCTCAGAGCAACACCGGTTCTGCCGATCAGCAGCAGGCCCAGCAGCTCATGCAGCAATACCGCCAGAAGGCGTCGCAGCTGCAGCAGATCCATAAAAAGACGATTGCAGCCAATCCGAAGCTCGCCGCAGAGCAGGAGAAATTCGAAAAACAGGTTCGCAAGGCCGTTCAGGACCAGGGCTACGACGTCGACAAGGGCCAGCAGCGCGTCGAGGAAATGGCGCAGAAGCTGCAGTCCGGCGATCTGAGCGATTCCGAGCGCAAGGCCGTCATGAAGGACTTCCAGGCCGAGCGCCAGCAGATGGTCAAGGCGCGTGACGCCGCGCTGCAGAAGCCGGACATCCAGGCCGCCGGCAAGAAGCTGCAGTCGGACACGCTCACCGCCATGAAAAAACAGGACAGCAAGACCGACCAGCTGCTCACCGACATGGACTCGCTGCGCACCAAGCTGCGCGCCGCGATGCCCAACCCGTCGGGCAACAACGGCTGATTGCCGACCTGAGATCGATGAAACCCGGCCCTGGCGCCGGGTTTTTTTGCCTCGCAGATTAGCGGCTACGCCTGCATCCGAATAGGCCGACGGCACGGCCGTAAGTCCGACACAGCGTGTTTCACCGACGCAAGCATGCCCCTCCGAGCCGACACCGCCGCCCGGCACGCAATCCGGGCCACGGCCAGCCCGCCAATCGCCATGCGCGTTACCCTGGACGTCAGGGCGCAGGTGAGCCGGCAATCGTCGGCGCGCCTCTGCGTATGTCTGTCGATCCTCTACCTACCGTGTTCGGTCGTTGCGCCAGGGCTGAGCCGGCGCTGCCTGGTCTCGCCCGACGCAGGTTGATCGATCGTGCACTCGTATCACGCGACGGCTGAAGCTGCATTACCGCGGCCGTAATCGGAGGATCGCCGTCGGAAGACTTTCGAGGCGATACAGCCGATGCGTATCGACGCTGACCGCAGCCGGACCCCAACACCCATTAGACCGCGTCGTGATGCCATCCACCTGCGACCCATGGCTTGTCATGCCGCCCCTCTGCAGTAGCATCCGGCGTGGTGGCATGTAGCGGCCGATCCGACACATGAGCACGCACAAAAAAGCCCGCGTCCGGGAAGGATGCGGGCTTTTGGATCGGCCGCCGCTAAGGCGGCTTCAGAGCAACCGGTTAGTAATTGCTCTTCACCTTGGTCTTGGATTCGACGTTGACGTTGGCGCCGCCACTCTGGTCCATGGCGCCGCTGGCACCATCATAGGCATCACTGCCCATCGTGCGCGCCTTGTCGTGCATGGCACCGCTTTTCTGCATGGCGCCATCCTGCATCGACTGCCCGCGCTGCTGCATCGACGATGCCGCGCCGCTGGTACCGTCGTAGGCATCGCTGCCCATGGTGCGCGCCTTGGCTGCGCCGTTGCTGGTCCGGCTTTTCATGCCATCACGCATCGAGGCGCCATCGCTCATCGCGCCATGAGTCGTCGACCGACTCTTGTTCTGCATCGACGACATGGCGCCGCCAACAGCGCCGGTCGCGCCTGATGTCGTGCTTTTGAGCTTCTTCGAGCCATCCTTCATCAGGGTATAGGTTTCGCCGCCCGACACCGCCGGGCCAACCGCGCCCGAACCCGATGCCTGGGCCTGGAGGCCGGCCTGAAGCTGATCCAGTGTCAGCCCGCCCGACTGGGCGCCGCCCTCAATGGTCTGGCTGGTATCGAGCGAATCGTACATCTTGGAGAGCTGCGGGCTCTGGGCCGCCTCACTGCGGCTGAGCATGCCGTTGCCATCGGTGTCCAGAGCGCTGAACTGTGTACGCAACGCCGTGCTGGCGCTGGTGTTCACGCTCTGACCGGCCACGTTGGCGGATGCCGACGTGCCGGCGTCGACGCCGGAATGGGTCTGCGCGGCCATGCCGGTGCCGGCAGCCATAACGAGACCGAGTGCAATCGCGGTTTTCTTGAACATATCGCCCATCCTTGAGGAAGGTCTTTCGAAACAGACCTGCACCCTACAGGGCGTCAATGAATGGATACTTAACAGCCTGAAATCATTGGCCATCGGACCTGCCACGCCACACGGCAGGCGGCCACGTACGGGCGAACGTCTACCCGCGGCCCTGTTCGTCCTGCTGTGCCTCGACTTCACGCATGCCCGGCACGAACAGTCGTGCCATCCAGATGCCGATCTCGTAGAGCAGGTAGATGGGCACCGCCAGCAGCGTCTGCGAGATCACGTCCGGCGGCGTGAGCAGCATGCCGACGCCGAATGCCGCAACCACGATATAGGCGCGATAGCTGGCCAGTTGCCGCGGCGTGACGAACCCCGCCCATACCACCAGAAATATCGCCACCGGCAGTTCGAAGGCAATACCGAACGCCATGAACATGCCGAGTACGAAATCCAGATACGCGGAAATATCGGTCATCACCGCCACACCGGTGGGTGCCACGGACACGAAGAAACCGAACACGACCGGAAATACCACGTAGTAGGCGAATGCCATACCGAGATAGAACAGGCCGGTGCTGGAAATCAGCAGCGGCGTGACCAGACGTCGCTCCTGTGAATACAGCCCGGGGGCCACGAACATCCATATCTGATACAGCGTCCAGGGCAGCGACAGGGCAACCGAAACCACCATGGCCAGCTTGAACGGGGCCAGAAACGGTGCGGCGACGCCGGTGGCGATCAGGCTGTTGCCCGTGGGCAGGTTCGACAGCAGCGGCCCGGATAGAAAGGTGAACAGATCCCGGGCAAAGAACGCCATCGGCAGGAAGATGATGACAATTCCGATGACGATCCTGAGCAGGCGCGTGCGCAACTCCAGCAGGTGCGCCATCAGCGGCTGTTCCTCGGCGTTGAACGAGTCGTCGCTCATGGGCGTTGTTCATCCTCATCGTGGCGTGCGGCATCCGCTACCGGATTGGCCGGCGCGTCGTTCCCGGAGCCTGCAGAGTCCGCGTCTGCGGCCGGCTGCTCGGTCATCACCGACGGCGTTTCCGAAGGCTGCGGCGCCGGCCGTTCGACCGCGTTCTTGACACTGTCGGCGGTGCTGCGGGTATTCGACTCGATCTGCTCGCGGGCCTCGCGCACCTGCGAGCGCAGATCGTCCACATTGATCTCGCGCTCGAGTTCGGTGGTCAGACCGCGCACATAGCCCTTGGCCCGGCCGACCCAGGTGCCCAGCGTACGCGCCACCACGGGCAGACGCTCGGGCCCCAGCACGATCAGGCCAATGACGGCCATCAGGGCAAGTTCCCAGAAACCGATGTCGAACATTTAACGCTCGAAGTAGTGAAGCCGGCGATCGATTATCGAACGACCACGAAACCTAGTCCTGATGCTCGCTCTCCTGACGCTTGGCATTACGCTGGCGCGCCTCTTCCGCCGGCCCGGTGTTGGGCTTGGTCTTGCCGAGTTCGTCGACGATCTGCGGATCCTCGGGACGCTTGCGCGCATCCTGGGTCGTGGGGTTCGTGTCTTCGTCGCTTTCGCTGTCTTTCATGGCGCCCCGGAAATCCTTGAGCGCCGAGCCCAGATCACCGCCGAGATTACGCAGGCGCTTGGTGCCGAACACCAGCACCACGATCACCAGAAGAATCAAAAGCTGCCAGATGCTGATACCACCAATCATGATTACCTCGTCGTCTAGGACCTGTTAACAACCGCGAAACTCACCGCATCACGTTCTATTTTACGCGCGCCGCTTTCTCTTCAATACCGGATACGCCGAAACGCCGGCCCAGTTCCCGCTGAACGGCGTGAACGTCGAGCCCACGGGACTGCAATAGCACCATACAGTGAAACCACAGGTCAGCGACCTCGTGAACCAGGTGCTCGTCATCGGCTTCGCCAGCCGCCTCGACCACCTCGCCGGCCTCCTCGGAAATCTTGGCCGTGATCGCCGCGGTGCCGCCGGCATACAGCGCGGCGGTATAGCTTTTCGAGGGATCGGCGTCCCGACGCTGTGCCAATGCATCGTCGAGCGCCGCGAAAATATCACTGTTACTCATGCAGACCGTACATTTGCTCGGGATCCATGATCACCGGATCGCCGGTGACCCAGCGGCCGTTGTCGTAGACCTGGAAAAAACAGGATTCTCTTCCGGTATGGCACGCCACGCCGCCGATCTGCTCGACGCGCAGCAGCAGTGCATCGTTGTCGCAGTCCAGCCGGACCTCGACGACGCGCTGCAGATTGCCCGAAGTTTCTCCCTTGCGCCAGAGCTTGGCACGCGAACGTGACCAATAGGTTGCATAGCCGCTCTCCAGGGTCGCAGCCAGTGATTCGCGGTTCATCCAGGCCAGGGTGAGCACACGCTCGCTGTCGACCGACTGGGTGATGGCCGGGGCCAGCCCCTGGGCGTTCCATGCCACGTGATCAAGCCAGTCGGCCTGCGGCGCGTCGGCGCCATTGTCGGGGAGGTCTTCGCTCACGGTTGTCTGTCTGCGGGTATGCGGATTCCCATGGTACGCGCAACCCGGCATTGAACCCAGGCGCCGGGCACGAGTTGCAGGCGGGCAGCAGCGCGACGGGCGCCTCGAATCCAAGCTCATGGCGCGAGCATGAATGATTGCCGGCGCTGGACCGACAACACAGGGCCGGCGCTTCTGGCATGCTCTGACAGGTTTTTCGCTTGCAATGCACTACACTAGCGCGCATGAAAATCATTATTCTGGGGGCCGGCGAGGTGGGCGCCACGCTCGCCGAGAACCTCGCCCACGAGGCCAACGACGTCACCGTCGTGGACACCGACGAATCGCTGCTGCGGCCCCTGCAGGACCGGCTGGATATCCGGGCGGTGCACGGCTACGCCGCGCATCCGGACATCCTGCGCAGCGCCGGCGCCAACGACGCCGACATGATCATCGCAGTTACCGCCACCGACGAAGTCAACATGGTGGCCTGCCAGATCGCCTACACGCTGTTCCATACGCCGACCAAGATCGCGCGTATCCGTGCCTCGGAGTATCTGCTCGAGAATCGGCTGTTCCATCAGGACGCGATCCCGATCGACATGAGCATCAGCCCGGAACAGCTGGTCACCGACTACATCAAGCGGCTGGTGCAGTATCCGGGCGCGCTTCAGGTCGTGGATTTCGCGGAGGGCCGGGTACAGGTCGTCGGCGTCAAGGCCTATTACGGCGGCCCGCTCGTGGGCAAGGAATTGCGCACGCTGCGTGAGCATCTGCCGGAGGCCGACACCCGCGTGGTCGCGATCTATCGGCGCGGCAAGCCCATGATTCCCGAGGGCGATACGGTGATCGAGGCAGACGACGAAGTGTTCTTCGTCGCCGCCCATCACAACATCAAGAAGGTCATGGGCGAGCTGCGCAAGATCGACCGTCCGGTCAAGCGCGTCATGCTTGCCGGCGGCGGCAATATCGGCTTGCGGCTGGCCCTGGCGCTGGAGAACCACTGCCAGGTCAAGATCATCGAGAACAACCCTGCCCGCGCCGGCTGGCTTTCCGAGAAGGTGAATCGCTCGATCGTGCTCAAGGGCGATGCCGCCAACGAGTCGCTGCTGCTCGAAGAGAACATCGAAAACGTGGATGTGTTCTGCGCGATCACCAACGACGACGAAGCCAACATCCTCTCGGCGATGCTCGCCAAGCGCCTGGGGGCGCGCAAGGCGATGTCGCTGATCAACCGGCTGGCCTATGTGGATCTGATCGAATCCTCCGGCACCCAGATCGATATCGCCATCTCGCCCAAGCAGTCGACCATCTCCGCCCTGCTCGCCCATGTGCGCCGCGGCGACGTGGTCCGCGTACACACCCTGCGCCGCGGCGCGGCCGAGGCGATCGAGGCCATCGCCCACGGCGAGCGCGACAATTCACGCGTGGTCGGCCGGCGCATCGACGAGATCAAGCTGCCGCCGGGCAGCACCATCGGCGCGATCGCGCGCGGTGAGGAGGTGATCATCGCGCATCACGATACGGTCATCGAATCGGGCGATCACGTGATGCTGTTCATCATCGACAAGAAGTACACCGGCGACGTGGAGAAACTCTTCCAGGTCGGCGTGTCCTACGTCTGACCGGCCCGTGCGACTTCCGTTGAAAGCCCTGCGCCAATGAAGCTCCAGCTCAATTATTACTTCGCGGTCGTGCAGCGCGTACTCGGCCTGCTGCTGATGATCTTTTCGACCAGCATGCTGGTGCCCATGATCCTCGGGCTGGCCTACGGCGACGGCGAGGCCGATGCGTTCGGGGTCGGCTTTCTGATCACCCTGTTCACCGGTGTGCTGCTCTGGCTGCCGGTGCGACACGTACGGCGCGAACTCAAGATCCGCGACGGCTTTCTGGTGGTGGTGCTGTTCTGGATGGTGCTGAGCCTGTTCGGCGCCGTGCCGCTGTATCTGGCAACGCGGCCCGATATCGGCATCACCGATGCGGTGTTCGAGTCGGTGTCGGGGCTGACCACCACCGGCGCGACCATCCTCACCGGCCTCGACACCCTCCCGCATGCGGTGCTGTTCTGGCGCCAGTTGCTGCACTGGATGGGCGGCATGGGCATCATCGTGCTCGCGGTCGCGGTGCTGCCCATGCTCGGCGTCGGCGGCATGCAGCTCTATCGCGCGGAAACGCCGGGGCCGATCAAGGATTCCAAGCTCACTCCGCGTATCCGCGAGACCGCCAAGGCGCTGTGGTATCTGTATCTGTCGCTCACCGCCTTCTGCGCGCTGGTATTCTGGATCGCCGGCATGAGCGGCTTCGATGCCATCAGCCATGCGTTCTCGGCGATCGCCACGGGCGGCTTTTCCAACCACGACCTGTCGCTGGGCCACCATGACAGCGCGGTGATCGAACTGGCCGCGATCATCGCCATGATCGTCGGCTCGGTCAGCTTCTCCATGCATTTCATGGTCTGGCGCAGCGCCAACCCGTTGACCTACTGGCGGGACGCCGAGACCCGGACGTTTCTGATCATGGTGCTGGGCGCGACCGCGCTGGCCACTCTCGTGCTCATGGTCGCGGGCACTTATGTATCGCTGCCTTCGGCGTTCATCAAGTCGATGTTCCAGGTGGTCTCGATCGGCACCACGACCGGTTTCACCACCACCGACTACTCGCTGTGGCCGAGTTTTCTGCCCATGTTTCTGCTGCTGGGCAGTTTCGTGGGCGGCTGCGCCGGCTCCACCACCGGCGGCATGAAGGTCGTGCGCTTCATTCTGTTGTCCAAACAGGGCATGCGCGAAATCAGCCGGCTGATCCATCCGAACGCAGAGATTCCGATCAAGATCAGCGGCAAGGTCATCCCTGATCGCGTGATCCAGGCCGTATGGGGTTTCTTCGCGGTCTATATCACCGTGTTCGTGGTCATGTTCCTGATCCTGTTGGCCACCGGCCTGAACGAACTCACCGCGTTTTCGGCCGTTGCCGCCTCGATCAACAACCTCGGCCCAGGCCTGGGCGAAGTGTCATCGAACATGGCCGGCATCCCCGCCATCGCCAAATGGGTGCTGTGCATGGCCATGCTCCTGGGCCGACTGGAAGTGTTCACGCTGCTCGTGATTCTTTCTCCCGCCTTCTGGCGACGGTGATGTCGCGGCCTCGGTTACACTGCGCTCCATGGGAATGAAAGAGCGACTCCAGGACATGCTGGCGGCCGGTCAGGACAACGCGCTGCTGCGTTTCTCACTCGGCGAACTGCTGCACAAGGACGGCGAGCATGCGGCCGCTGCCGAACATCTGGGCCAAGCCGTGGCTTTCGATCCCGATTATTCGGCCGCCTGGAAACTCTACGGCAAGGCGCTGCTGGACAGCGGCGCGCCGGCGGCCGCGCTCGAGGTACTCGAACACGGCATCACCGTGGCCGAGGCACGGGGCGACAATCAGGCAGCACGCGAGATGCAGGTGTTCGCCAAGCGGGCACGAAAACGGCTCGACACCCCTGACGAGCAAGCCCCTCGCTGATGTCGGTCTATACCCGTGTCAACGAGGACGACCTGCGCGCCCTGCTGGCCGATTATTCGATCGGCGAACTGGAAGACCACAAGGGCATCGCGGCCGGCATCACCAACACCAATTACTTTGTCGACACCACGTCGGGACGCTGGGTGCTCACGCTTTTCGAGCAGGTGGACAACGGGTCGCTGCCTTTCTTCATGCAGCTGATGGATCATCTGGCCGGCCACGGCGTGCCCGGCGCGCATCCGGTGGCACGCAATGACGGCGGTTTTCTCAGCCGGGTGCAGGGGCGCCCGGCGGCGCTGGTCTATCGACTGTCCGGCGCCAGCCTCATCTCGCCCACCGCACGCCACTGCGGCTCGCTCGGCGGCGTGGTTGCGGAAATGCATCGTGCGGTGCGCTCGTTCGACCAGATCCAGCCCAATCCGCGCAATCTGGAATGGATAGCCAACGCACGCGACGAGCTGGCGTCGAAACTCGACGCCCCGACGCTGGCCCTGCTCGATGACGAAATCGCCTTTCAGCACGAGTGCGTGCACGCACGCTATGCCGGCCTGCCCAAGGCCGTCATTCATGCCGACATGTTTCGCGACAATGTTCTGTTCGACGACGGCCGGGTGAGCGGCATCATCGATTTCTACTACGCCTGTCACGATTATCTGCTGTTCGATCTCGCGGTGATCTGCAACGACTGGGCGTTCGCTGACGACGGCAGGCACTTGCCGAAACAATGGCAGGCGTTCGTCGATGCCTATGCGCGCCGGCGCTCGATCGCCGCCGCCGAGCACGCCGCGTGGCCGGCCATGCTGCGCGCAGCCGCACTGCGTTTCTGGGCCTCGCGGCTGGTGGATTATCACTTCCCCATGGACGGCGACGTCACCCACGTCCACGACCCGAGCCCGTTCGAGCAACTGCTGCGGCGCCACCGCGAACAGACGCCGGCGCTGATCGCGACCGATTGACCCCGGCTGTCGATGATTGCGCTCATACAGCGTGTGACCCGGGCCTCGGTCACCATCGACGATCAGGTTCATGCCGAAATCGGCGCCGGCCTGCTCGTGCTGGTGGCCGCCGTTCCCGACGACGAACACAAGCAGGCACGACGCCTGGCCCAGCGTGTGCTCGACTATCGCGTATTCGCCGACGCCGAGCAGCGCATGAACCTGAGCGCGCGCGATACCGGCGCCGCGATACTCGCCGTACCCCAGTTCACGCTCGCCGCGGACACTCGCCGCGGCAACCGGCCGGGGTTTTCGGGGGCCTGCCCCCCGGCGCGTGCCCTGCCGCTGTTCAACGGCTTCGTCGACGCGCTGCACGAGCAGCACGCGGCGGTCGAAAACGGGCTGTTCGGCGCCGACATGCAGGTGGCGCTGGTCAACGATGGCCCGGTCACCTTCTGGCTGACCAGCTAGGTCGCCGACAGCCATTCGCACCGCCGCCTGGGCGGGGTCGCGTTGCCCTGGCAATGGGCGTATTATCCGCCGTCTCAGGGGTGATCCAAAGCTTTGCTATAGCGACATGAAGGCACGACGCGCCACGATTGCACGCCAGACCGCAGAAACCGATATCCAGGTCACGCTCGACCTGGACGGCAGCGGTGCGTTCAACGCCAATACCGGGGTCGGTTTCTTCGACCACATGCTGCATCAGATCGCCCGCCACGGGCTGGTCGATCTGGATGTGGCCGCGACCGGCGACCTGCATATCGACGACCACCACACCGTGGAAGACGTCGGCATCTGTATCGGCCAGGCGCTGCGCGAAGCCGCGGGCGACAAGCGCGGCATCGTTCGCTATGGGCACGCCTATGTGCCACTGGACGAAGCCTTGTCGCGCGTGGTCATCGACTTGTCCGGCCGACCGGGCCTGTTCTTCGACGCCAGCTTCAGCTGCGAGAAGATCGGCAGCTTCGATGTGGAGCTCGTGCGCGAGTTCTTTCAGGGCGTGGCCAGTGCCGCGGCCCTTACACTGCATATGGACGCACTCAAGGGCCACAACGCCCATCACGTCGCCGAAACGCTGTTCAAGGCGTTCGGCCGGGCGCTGCGCATGGCGGTCTCCCGCGACGAACGCTCCGGCGACGCCATGCCGTCCACCAAGGGCAGCCTGTAGTGTCCTGCCCCGCAAATAACCTTGCCTTCTGCACGGTTGTTGACGCGTCCAGCGGCGTTGCAACACCTCGCCGTAAGCCGTGCTACGCCTCGCCGTTGCGCCTTGCTGGACACGCCAACACCTCGCGCAGAACATGGCAAGAAACTTACGGGACAGGACACTAGCCCTCCGACTTCCTTCGAGTAATTTATGGCAACCGTTGGCATCATCGATTACGGGATGGGCAATCTGCATTCGATTGCCAAGGCCCTGCGCTATGTCGCCTCCGACGAGCAGATCGAGGTCAGCTTCGACCCGGATGCGCTCGCCAAGATGGACCGCCTCGTGCTGCCCGGCGTCGGCGCCATCGGCCATTGCATGGAAGAACTGCATCGGCTCGAACTCGACGACATGATCAAGTCGCAGCTGGGCAAGAAACCGCTCATGGGCGTATGTCTGGGTATCGAGGCGCTCATGGCCCATTCCGAGGAATCCGGCGGCGTGGCGTGCCTGGGCGCATTCCCCGGTGACACCGTGCGTTTTGCCCCGCCCGGCGAGCAGCCCGACGGCGTTCGCCGCAAGATTCCGCATATGGGCTGGAATCAGGTGCGCCAGGAACGGCATCATCCGTTATGGAAGGATATCGCCCCGGCCAGCTGGTTCTATTTCGTGCACAGCTATCATGTATCGCCCGAGCAGGAACGCCATATCGCCGGCACCACCGAATACGGGGTGCGCTTCGCCTCGGTCATTCTGCGCGAGAATGTGTTTGCCGTGCAGTTTCATCCGGAGAAGAGCCAGTCGGCCGGTCTCCAGTTGCTGGCCAACTTCCTGGAATGGGATGGCCATGCCTGAACGCGCTGCGAAAGCCGCGATCATCACCTCCTTGCATCATCAACCCACGTCGTAGACGAGGATTCCCCGCGTGCTACTCATACCTGCCATAGACATCAAGAACGGCCAGTGCGTGCGCCTGCGCCAGGGCGACATGGACAACAACGTGACCGTGTTCGACGACGACCCGGTCGCCGTCGCCCTGCGCTGGATCGAAGAAGGCGCGGACCGTATCCATGTGGTCGATCTGGACGGCGCCAAGGCCGGCTATCCGGTCAACGCCCGCATCGTCGGCGAGATCGTGGCCGCGGCCGGCAGTATTCCGGTACAGATCGGCGGCGGCATCCGCGACGAGAGCGCGATCGAGACCTATCTGGAGCGCGGCGTGGAATACGTCATTCTCGGCACCCGCGCGGTGTCCGAGCCGCATTTCGTGGCCGACGTCGGCGTCGAGTTTCCCGGACACATCATCGTCGGGCTGGATGCACGCGACGGCAAGGTGGCGACCGACGGCTGGTCCAAGCTGTCCCATCACAACGTCGAAGACCTGGCCCAGCAGTTCGAGGAAGACGGCGTCATCGCCATCATCCACACCGATATCAGTCGCGACGGCATGATGCAGGGCGTCAACGTGGACGCCAGCCGCGCGTTGGCGTCCGCGCTTACCATTCCGGTAATCGCCTCGGGCGGTGTCACCGATATCAGTGATATCGAAGCCCTGCTCGCCGCCGAGGAAGACGGCGTGGCCGGCGCCGTGATCGGCCGCGCACTCTATGAAGGCACGCTCGACTTCGCCGCCGCACGCAAGCTGGTCAACGACCGGGCGGGCACCTAAGTGTCGCTGGCCAAGCGCATCATCCCCTGTCTCGATATCGACAAGGGCCGGGTGGTCAAGGGCGTCAAATTCCTCGAGATCAAGGACGCCGGTGATCCGGTCGAGATCGCGCGCCGCTACGACCAGCAGGGCGCCGACGAACTGGTGTTTCTGGATATCAGCGCCAGCCACGAGGATCGCGGCACGCTCATGGACGTGGTCGAACGGGTCGCCGGTGAAGTCTTCATTCCGCTGACCGTGGGCGGCGGTGTGCGCACCCTGCCCGACGTGCGCCGCCTGCTGCAGGCCGGCGCCGACAAGGTCTCGATCAACACCGCGGCCATCTCCAATCCCGAGTTCGTGCGCGAGGCCGCCTACCGCTACGGCTCGCAGTGCATCGTGGTCGCGCTCGACGCGAAGAGCGTGTCGCGCAAGGGCGAACCGCCGCGCTGGGAGATATTCACCCACGGCGGACGCAAGTCCACCGGCATCGATGCCATCGAGTGGGCCCAGAAACTGGTCACGCTTGGCGCCGGCGAAGTGCTGCTCACCAGCATGGACAAGGACGGCACCAAATCCGGCTTCGATCTCAAGCTCACGCGCGCGATCTCCGAAGCCGTGGATGTGCCGGTGATCGCCTCCGGCGGCGTCGGCAGCCTGGAAGATCTCCACGACGGCCTCGAACTCGGCCGCGCCGATGCCGTGCTGGCCGCTTCGATCTTTCATTTCGGCACCTACACCATCCAGCAGGCCAAGGGCTTTCTCGCCGAGCGCGGCGTGGTCGTACGCGACCCGATCTACCGCTGAGGCAGCGGCCGGCCGGCTGACAACGGGCATGAACCATGAATAACAACGTGCTGGCGGCAGCGGTTCTGGGTCTGTTCTTGGCGGTTGGTCTCGTTCTCGGGGGCAGCTATCTCAACAGCGCGGCGGTCAGCTGGAAATCGGCCGATCGCAGCGTCACCGTCAAGGGGCTGGCCGAACGCGAAGTCAAGGCCGATCTGGCGCTCTGGCCGCTGCATTTCACGGTCACGGGCAATGATCTGACCGGCGTACAGAAAAAGATCGACGATCAGGCCGCCGTCATTCGGGCCTTTCTGCGCGACGCGGGTTTCGCCGCCGACGAGATCACCCTCACCTCACCGCAGGTGACCGATCAGTACGCCAACAGCTACGGCAACCAGCGTCCGGATGCGCGCTATTCCGCCGAGGCCACCATGCTGGTACGTACCGACAAGATCGCGGCAGTGAAGCAGAGCATGCCGCGGGTCGGCGCGTTGATTTCGCGCGGCGTGCTGCTCTCGCCCAACTACAATTACCGCACCGAGTTCCTGTTCACCGGCCTGGAATCGATCAAGCCGGACATGATCGCCAAGGCCACCGCCGACGCCCGCGCCGCCGCGAAACAGTTCGCCGAAGATTCCGGCAGCGAGGTCGGCCAGATCCGCAGTGCCTCACAGGGCTATTTCTCGATCCAGGACCTGGACAGCTATACGCCCGACATCAAGCGCGTGCGTGTGGTCACCACGATCGATTACGCCCTGGACGACTGACGGGACTCGGACTCGCCTCACGAGATGAGTCCCGGCAAGCCTGTCCGCAGATGCACGCAGATTGACGCAGATAAAGACGGGATCTGTAGCGATTAAGACCCGACTGCTGCTTGGATGGCGGCTTTTGCTGAACCCTGCTAGCGACGTCAATCGTTTCACGCAAAGCCGGCAAGGCGCAAACTAAACAGGAACGGCTGTCTATACACAGCCGTTTGCATGCACTTGGCGGCTTCGCGCTTTTGCGTGAGATAGCAGGTATTCACACCCGCATCAGTTCCTTGGCGTGACGTCGGTTGAGTGCCTGATTTGGATGTCAGCGGCGTTGCGATCAGTTGCAATATTTCCCTGACATTTCTTCATATCTGCGTTCGTCTGCGTCGATCTGCGGACCATCGCCTTCTTGATCAGGTACGAAACTCAGTAGGCTTCGGCCCCCGCGCAACGGACGGCACCCCGAGAAGAAAGCATTCCTCACGCAAAGCCGGCAAGGCGTGGAAATGAAGCACGGTTTTTTTTGTCTTCTTCGCGTCTTGGCGCCTTTGCGTGAAACGGTTTCCACTCCCGCGTCTGATCAGCAAGAAGTAAAACAAACGAACTGTGCATGCTACATAGTCAAGACCGCCTTCAATTACGCACAAAAAAGCCCGGCACGACGGCCGGGCTTTTTCGATCCCTACCGAGCGACTCGATCAGGTCGTCTGTTCGGCGTGCTTGCCTTCGGCGAATTCCTCGATCGCCTTGGCGCAGAACGCATCCAGATCATCCGGCGTGCGGCTGGTGACCAGCGCTTCGTCGCAGACGACTTCACGGTCGACCCAGTTGGCACCGGCGTTGACCAGGTCGGTCTTCACCGACGGAAATGAGGTCACGGTGCGCCCGTTGACGACGTCGGCCTCGACCAGCATCCACGGCGCGTGACAGATCGCTGCCACCGGCTTGTGCTGGGCGAAGAAATCGCGCACGAATTGCACAGCCTTGTCGTTGACTCGCATCGAATCCGGGTTAGCTACACCACCCGGGATCACCAGGCCGTTGTAGTCCTCGGCCTTCACGCTGTCTACGGTCTTGTCGACCTTGAAGGTATCACCCTTGTTGATATCGCCGTTCATGGCCTGGATCTCGCCGGACGCCAGCGAAACCAGTTCGACCTCGGCGCCGGCCGCCTTGATTTCTTTCCAGGGCTGGGTGAGTTCGATCTGCTCGACACCGTCGGTGGCGAGGAATGCGATTTTCTTGCCGTTGAGTTCGTCGGACATGACTACTCCGTTGCGCATGAATTATTGATGCGACGGACGATGCGGCCCTCGTCCCTGCTTTCAAATGCGTGCTAGTACGGAGACGCCGGCCCGGCCGCCCGGTCAATCGGCGGTACGTTCGAGCACGGCGTAATAGAAGCCGTCGAATTCATGATCGCCCGGCGCGATACGTCGGCCATGCGCTTCGGCCTCGCCCCACTCGACGTCCATCACATGCTCACGCGCATCCGGACGACGATCGAGGAAATCGGCCACCACATCGACGCCTTCGGCGCGCAGCAGCGAGCAGGTGGCATAGACCAGCCGGCCGCCCGGCGCGAGCGCACGCCACAGCACGTTGAGCAGGGCAATCTGGCGGCGGACCGCGGCGGCGATATCGCTTTCGCGGCGAAGCCACTTGATATCCGGATGGCGGCGAATCACGCCGGTGCCGCTGCAGGGCGCATCCAGCAGAATACGATCGAAGGGCCGACCATCCCACCAGGCGTCCAGATCACAGGCATCGGCGGCGACGGCGGTGGCTTTCAGATTCAGCCGTTCCAGGGTTTCACCCAGCGTGGCCAGACGCGCCGCGTCGACGTCCAGCGCCAGCAGGTCGATATCGGCGCTCTCGAGCAGATGCGCGCTCTTGTTGCCCGGTGCCGCACAGGCGTCGAGCACACGCTGCCCGTCCTCGGGCGCGAGCAGCCCGGCCGCGCGTTGGGCGCCGCCGTCCTGGATCGAGACCTCGCCGCTGGCGAAGCCGGGCAATTCGGCGGCGCTGACGGGCTCGGCCAGCGTCACGCCGGTGGCGTCGAACGGCATCGGCGTACCGACCAGTTCGTGCTCGCCGAGTCGCAGCAGGTAGCTGTCGCGAGACGTGGCCCGGCGATTGACGCGCAGATGCATCGGCGCCTGGGCGTTGTTGGCCGCGAGCACATCTTCCCAGCGATCGGGCCAGTCACGCCGGATCGCTTCCACCAGCCAGTCGGGGTGCGAATAGACGAGGCCCGGCGCCTCGGACAGCTTCGGCACGCCGGCGCGCTGGTGGCCGCGCAGAATGGCGTTGACCATGCCGCGCGCCTTGTCCAGCTTGAGTTCCCCGGTGGCCGACACCGTGGCATGCACGGCCGCATGGGCCGGCACGCGCATGTACTCGAGCTGATACAGGCCGACCAGCAGCAGCGCATTCAGCAGCGGTTGTGGCGCCCGCGACACGCGCGGCGCCAGGATCGCGTCCAGGCGCCGATATTCACGCAGCGTGCCGTAGGCGAGTGCCGACACCAGCGCGCGGTCGGCGCCGGGCAGCGACGCCGGCACCGCGGCGAGCGCTGCGTCCAGACTGCGTTTGTCGTCGAGCACCGCGGACACCGCGCGCGCGGCCCAGGCCCGCTGAGAGGCGCCCGCGCCGGCGGGTGTGGTGGCTTTGTCGGTGGGCTTGGTCATGATGTTCCTGGACAGACGCGTACGGTGAAATCGGACCCGACGCCACAATAGCGCCTCGGCAAACAGCGGCGATACGGCCGCGCGCCTCTATTCAAAGCGCTGACCCGGCCAGTCGCGGCCGTTGACGGCCGCGGCGGCGTCCATGCGTTTCTTGCCCGGCAACTGCAGTTCCCTGACTCGCAGCGCCCCGGCGCCGGTGGCGATATCGATACCGGCGGCGCTGGCAGCGATCACGGTGCCGGGCTCGGCCTGGGTCTTGGCCGCGGCCGGTTCGGCGCGCCAGAAGCGTACGATCTGATCGCCGAGCCGCGCATGGGCCACCGGCCAGGGCGCGAAGGCGCGCACGGCACGGGCGATGTTCTCGGCCGGGTTGCGCCAGTCGATCGCGGCTTCCGCCTTGTCGAGGCGGTGCGCATAGGTCGCCTGGGCGTCGTCCTGGGGTTCGGCCACCAGGCCGGCGCCGATGCGCGGCAACAACGTCGCCAGTTCGCGCGCGCCAAGCGCGGCCAGTTCGTCGTGCAGTTCGCCGGCCGTGGTCCGGCTGTCGAGTGCCACCGCGCGCCGCGCGAGCATCGGGCCGGTATCCAGACCGGCCGCCATCTGCATGAGCGTCACGCCGGTCTCGCTGTCGCCGGCAAGAATCGCGCGCGCAATCGGCGCCGCCCCGCGCCAGCGCGGCAAAAGCGAGGCGTGGACGTTGATGCAGCCGTGGGGCGGCAGCGTCAGTACGCGCCTGGGCAGCAGCAGACCGTAGGCGACCACCACGATCAGGTCCGGGGCGAGCGCGGCCAGCGCATCAAATGCGGCGTCGTTCTTGAGCGATTCGGGCTGTTGTACCGGCACGCCCAGTTCGAGCGCGCGTTGCTTGATCGGTGAGGCAGCGAGTTTGCGACCGCGCCCGGCAGGCCGGTCCGGCTGGGTGAGCACGCCGGCCAGGCCGTGCCCGCTGGCGGCAATGGTTTCCAGACAGGGCAGCGCGAAATCCGGGGTACCGGCGAATACGATGTTCATCCGTCGGTTTCGCTGGCGCTCTGGCGCGCCGCCTTGGCGAGCTTGCGGCGGATGCGCGCGCGCTTGAGACGGGACAGCTGGTCGATATACAGGCCGCCGTCGAGGTGGGCCAGCTCGTGCTGTACACACTGGGCCATCAGGCCGTGCGCATCCATCTCGTAGCGCTCGCCGTTGCGATCCTGGGCCGCAAAGCGCAGGCGCGTATAGCGCGTGACCCGATCGTAGTGCTCGGGCACCGACAGGCAGCCTTCGTCGACGGTTTCCGGATCTTCCTGCCAGAGGATTTCCGGGTTGCACATGACGACGCGCTCGCTCTTGTCGTCGGAGCAGTCCATGACCGCGAGCCGGCGCATGTCGCCCACCTGGGTCGCGGCCAGACCCACGCCGGGGGCGTCGTACATGGTCTCGAACATATCGTCGATGAACGCCGACAGCGTATCGTCGAAGGTGGTTACCGGACGGGTGATTTCACGCAGTCGCGGATCGGGGAAATGCAAAATCTCTAGAATCGCCATATTCTATCGTTTTTCAGCGTCGCAAAAGTGGCCATGCCATGTGAGGGGCGCGCGGGGCTGCCGAATCATGCACGCTGTGCAGTGAACGTCGGCTATTCAATGGGGGCGCGTCCTGGATGCGAGAGTATAACGGTTTGACAAGGTTTCCGAGGCCCCGCGCGATTGCGCTGGCCCTCGCTTCGATGATGGTACTGGGCGGCTGCGCACATCAGCGCACGCCATCCGAGACCACGGTGCAGCCGGTGGTGCCGGCGCCGGCCGCCCAGCCACTGGCGACACGGCCCACGCCGCAGCTCGAGGCC
Source organism: Salinisphaera aquimarina (assembly GCF_042643355.1). Classification (NCBI taxonomy): domain Bacteria; kingdom Pseudomonadati; phylum Pseudomonadota; class Gammaproteobacteria; order Salinisphaerales; family Salinisphaeraceae; genus Salinisphaera; species Salinisphaera aquimarina. The sequence goes on along the minus strand of NZ_JBHRSS010000001.1, from coordinate 327,776 downwards.
CGCGATCTGAATACGCGCATGCGCAGCGACGCGCCGCTGCGCTACGTGGTCAAGCCGGGCGATACGCTATGGGATATCGCCGGCTACTATCTGCGCGATCCCTGGTACTGGCCGCAGCTGTGGGACGACAACCCGGATATCGCCAATCCGCATCTGATCTATCCCGGAGAAGTGCTGGTGCTCACGCGTAACGGCGCTGGTCAGCCGCGCCTGCAGCGCGGACGCAGCGTACGGCTGTCGCCACGCATTCGCGAACAGGAAATCGACACCATCGCGACCATCCCCCTGGATGCGATCCGCGCGTTTATCGACGGCCCGCGCCTGGTCAGCGCCAAGACGCTGGAAGACGCACCCTATGTGGTGTCGTTCATCGACGAACATCTGGTTGGCGGCAAGGGCACCACGGCTTATATCCGCGACGCCGACACCCGCGGCGATGCCGCGAGCGATTACAGCCTGGTGCGCGATACCGGCCCGTATACCGACCCGGTCAGCGGCGAGGTTCTCGGGCGCGAAGCGGTCCCGGTCGGCGACGTGCATATCGACACCTTCGACGAGGTCTCCACCGGCCTGATCACCAAAAGCTTCCGCGAGGCCCTGGTCGGCGATCGCCTCCTGCCACTGGAACAACAGGATCTGGTGCATGACTTCTACCCGCATGCGCCGGCCACGCCCATCGAAGGACGCATCATCTCGGTGTTCGATGGCGTCTCGTCAATCGGCCAGTACCAGATCGTCACCCTCAGCGTGGGCCGCGACGACGGCATCGAACGCGGCCACGTACTCGATATATTCGAGGCCGGGCGCGTGGTGCTGGACCCGGTCAAGGGCGGGCAGGTGCAGTTGCCGCCTCTGCAGGCGGGTGAATTGATGGTCTTCAAGACCGATGCACGCGTGAGCTTCGCCCTGATCATGCGCTCGCAGCGTCCGGTGCACGTGAAAGACATCGTGCGCTCGCCCCAGGCGTAGCCCGGGCGGACGATGCCGGCGCCAGACCAACGGACCTGTCGAGCATGAGCGAGCGGGACTGGCTGCGGCTGGCCTGCGCGCCGGGCGTCGGCACGACCCTCGGCACGCGCCTGATCGAGCGCTATGGGACGCCGCCGGCCGCGCTGGCGGCCGGTGACGCCGGCTGGCGTGCACTCGGGATACCGGCGCCGGCGCGCGCGGCCCTGGCCGAACCCGACAATCCGCGCGTCGACGAAGCCCTGCGCTGGCTCGAGCAGCCCGCTCATCACCTGATCACCTCGGGCGATCCCGCCTACCCGGGCCCGCTCTCGGAACTCACGCCCGCCCCGCCCTGGCTGTACGCGGTGGGCGATACCGATCTGCTGGACTATCCCGCGATCGCCATCGTCGGCAGCCGCAATCCCACGCCGGCGGGCCTCGAGTCGGCGCGTGAATTCGGGGCCGCACTGGCCAGCGCGGGCCTGGTGGTGGTGTCGGGCCTGGCCCGCGGCATCGACGCCGCAGCCCACGAGGGCGCACTCGCCGCCAACGGCATGACGATCGCGGTATGCGGCACCGGCCTGGATCGTGTGTATCCGGCCATGCACAAGCAACTGGCCGAGCGCATCGCCGACCAGGGCCTGTTGCTGTCCGAGTTCGCGCTGGGCACGCAACCGGCACGGGGCAATTTCCCGAGCCGCAATCGCATCATCGCCGGCCTGTGCTCGGCGACTCTGGTGGTGGAGGCGGCGCGTGCCTCGGGCTCGCTGATCACCGCGCGCATGGCGAGCGCCGCCGGGCGCGATGTCTTTGCCCTGCCCGGCTCGATCCATAATCCGCTGGCGCGCGGCTGTCATCAATTGATCCGCGATGGCGCAAAACTGGTGGAGACCACCGCCCATATCCTCGAGGACATCGCCGGCGTGATGGACGGTTTCCGGCGCCCCGTCGACGGCCCGGCCGCAGCCGCCGATCACCAGCACAATCAACCGGATAACGCAGCCGAGGACGACGCGCACCGGGCTCTGCTGGAAGCCATCGGCCATGCTCCCGCACGGGTCGACGATCTGGTCGCGCGAACGGGGTGGCCGGCGGATGCGGTATCATCAACGCTGCTTATTCTGGAGCTGGAAGGCCGGGTGATAGCAACCCCGGGTGGCTCGTATACCAGAGTCGCCTGACGCCGGCCCGCATATCGCGCCCGCAAGGCCTGTTCCGACGACCTGACGGACCTGTGCTCATGAACGAAAATCTGCTCGACGTCCTGCTGTATCTGTTCGAGAACTTCACGCTCGCCGATGCCGAGCATGTCTCCAACGTGCGCGACGATCTCGACGATGCCGGCTTTTTCCCGGACGAGATCGACGACGCCTTCGCCTGGATACGTGCCACCGATCCCGCCGGCCAGGCGCTGGCGTCCAGCCCCAGCGAAGATGCCATCCGGGTCTACTCCGAGCGCGAGATGCACATACTCGACGCCGAGTGCCGTGGCTTTCTCGAACGCCTGCAGCAGTCGGGTGTGCTCTCGGCCACGGCCCGCGAAATCGTCATCGACCGCCTCATGGCGCTTGCGGAAGATGCCTACGAAGGTGCCGAGATCGAGCAGCTCAAATGGGTGGTGATGATGGTGCTCTCCTCGGCCGGTCAGGATCAGGCCTATGCCCGCATGGAAGCCATGATCCACGCCGAAACACCGGGTGCCAGTCACTGACACCCGACCGCGCCGGGTGCACGGCCGGCGGTGATGCACTGCGTCATTTGTAGCTGCAACTGTTGACGCAGCGCGCTCGCGCATGCTTCAAAGGCTGTGCTAGTGTGCAGCGCGCCAGCCTTGGCGAAGACATTCCATTCCTATTAGCGTGAGTCGATGAGCCGCAACCTCGTCATTGTAGAATCGCCGGCAAAAGCCCGGACGATCGAAAAATATCTGGGCAAGGACTACGAGGTTCTTGCCTCGTACGGTCACGTGCGCGATCTGATCCCGAAGGAGGGCGCGGTAGACACCGCGCACGACTTCGCGATGCGCTACGACGTGATCGACCGCAACGCCAAGCACGTCGAGAAGATCGTGCGCAGCCTGAAGAAGTCGGACGCGCTGCTGCTCGCGACTGACCCGGATCGGGAAGGCGAAGCCATTGCCTGGCATCTGCTCGAGTTGCTGCGCGAGCGCGGCCTGATCGGCGACAAGCATGTCGCCCGCGTGGTCTTTCACGAGATCACCAAGAAAGCGGTCGGCCACGCGGTGGCCAACCCGCGCGAGCTCTCCAACGACCTGGTCAACGCCCAGCAGGCACGCCGGGCACTGGATTATCTGGTCGGCTTCAACCTGTCGCCGCTGCTATGGCGCAAGGTCCAGCGCGGCCTGTCCGCCGGCCGTGTGCAATCGCCGGCCCTGCGCCTGATCTGCGAGCGCGACGCCGAAATCGAAGCGTTCGTGCCCGAGGAATACTGGAAGATCGAGGCACAGGTCGAAAAGGAAGCGGCCGCGTTCACCGCGCGCCTGTATCAGCTCGGCGGCGAGAAGGTCGGCCAGTTCACGGTCAACAATCAGGGCAGCGCCGACGCCGCGTTCGAGACACTGACGAAAGCCGCCAACGGCGAACTGCGCGTGGTCAAGGTCGATCGCAAGGAACGCAAGCGCAACCCGGCGCCGCCGTTCACGACCTCGACCCTGCAGCAGGAAGCCGCACGCAAGCTGGGCTTTACCGCCAAGCGCACCATGCGCACCGCGCAGAGCCTGTACGAAGGCGTATCGATCAACGGCGAGGAAGCCGCGGGTCTGATCACCTACATGCGAACCGACTCGGTCAATCTGTCGGCCGACGCCATCGTCGAGATGCGCGCCATGATCGGCTCGCGCTACGGCAACAAGAATCTGCCGGACAGCCCGCGCAGCTTCAAGACCAAATCCAAGAACGCGCAGGAAGCCCATGAGGCAATCCGGCCGACCACCAGTACGCGCATCCCGGACGAGATCAAGGCGAATCTCACCAGCGATCAGGCGCGTCTTTACGAGCTGATCTGGCAGCGCACGGTTGCCAGCCAGATGGTGCACGCCCTGTTCGATACGGTGGCCGCCGATCTGGCAACCCGCGACGACGACAGCCATCTATTCCGCGCCTCCGGTCGCACCCTGCGCGAGCCCGGTTTCCTGGCCGTCTACAAGGAAGGCAAGGACGAGCCCGGCGACGACGATTCCGACAAGCGCCTGCCGCATCTCGAGGAAGGCGAGACGCTCAAGCTCGCCGAGATCGTGCCGACCCAGCATTTCACCGAACCGCCGCCGCGCTTCACCGAAGCCGCGCTGGTCAAGACACTCGAGGAATACGACATCGGCCGGCCGTCGACCTATGCCTCCATCATCTCCACGCTGCAGGATCGCGAATACGTGGAGATGGACGGCAAGGCCTTCATGCCGACGCCGCTGGGCAAGATCGTCAACAAGTTCCTGACCGATCACTTCACCCGCTATGTGGACTACGAGTTCACCGCCAAGCTCGAGGACCGTCTCGATGCGGTCTCGCGCGGTGAAGAACAGTGGCAACCGCTGCTGCGCGAGTTCTGGGATCGCTTCTCCGAGCAGGTCGAATCCAAGCAGGATCTGTCCCGCGAGGAAGTTGCCCAGGCGCGCGAACTGGGCACCGACCCGGACTCCGGCAAGCCGGTGATCGTGCGCATCGGCCGATTCGGGCCGTTCGTGCAGATCGGCACCAAGGACGACGAGGAAAAACCCAAGTTTGCCGGCCTGCGCAAGGGCCAGGACATGGACAAGATCACCCTCGACGAGGCGCTGTATCTGTTCAACCTGCCGCGCGATCTGGGCGAAACCGCCGAAGGCGAGCCGATGGTCGCCAATATCGGTCGCTTCGGTCCCTATGTGCGCTACGGCAAGAAGTTCGCTTCGCTCAAGGAAGACGACCCGTACACGATCACTCCGGATCGCGCCAAGGAAGTGGTCGCCGCCAAGAAGGAAGAAGACGCCAAGAAGCTGATCAAGCACTTCGAGGCCGAGGGCATCAAGGTCCAGCACGGCCCGTTCGGCGTCTATATTACCGACGGCAAGAAGAACGCCAGCGTGCCCAAGGATCAGGAGCCGGCGGATCTGACCCTGGAACAATGCCAAGAGATCATCGCCAAGGCGCCGGAGAAGAAGAAGCGCGGCCGCAAGGGCGCGGCCAAGAAGCCGGCCGAGAAGACCAGCAAGGCGGCCTCGGCCAAGAAGACGACCGCCAAGAGCACGCCGGCCAAGGCAAAGACCGCGACCAAGAGCAAGACCACGGCCAAGCCGGCGGCCAAGAAAGCCACGGCCGCCAAGAAGACGACGGCCAAGAAACCGGCGGCTAAATCACCGGCCGGCAAGACATCGGGCGGCACCGGCGCCTGACGCGTACGCTGCGCTTTTCGTTTTAAACGGTAATCGGGTCTGTCGATGTCTGTGTCCAGAAATCTGTCGTCACGCGAGTCGGCCCACCGGCTGCGCCGTGCCGCGCGCATCCTGCGTGACGGCGGCGTTCTCGCCCACCCCACCGAAGGCGTCTGGGGCCTGACCTGCGACCCGCTGCAGAGCGACGCCGTGCTGCGCGTGCTCGCACTCAAACAACGCGACGCGGCGCGCGGGCTGATCGTGATCGGCGCGAGTGCCGAACATCTCGCCCCGTTCGTCGATCCCGACGCGCTTGATGACTGGCAGCGCGCCGCCGCCTCCTGGCCGGGGCCCACGACCTGGCTGTTGCCGGCGCGCGCCGAAACACCCTGGTGGCTGACCGGCGAACACTCGACCATTGCCCTGCGCCAGACCGCCCATTCCGGCAGCGCGGATCTGTGCAATGCCTTCGGCGGCCCGCTGGTTTCCACCAGCGCCAACGTCTCCGGCCGGCCGCCGGTACGCTCGGCTTGGCAGGCCCGCGCCCGCTTCGGTGATGGGCTCGATTTCGTGCTCCACGGGCGCCATGACCATCCCGGTGTACCGAGCCAGATCCGCGACGCAGCCAGCGGTCGCATCCTGCGCGGCTGATCGCATGCCCAGCGATCACGTCGATGCGGATGCGGTCATCCGTTATTTTCGCGAACTGCAGGATCATATCTGCGCACGACTGGGCGCACTCGAACCCGATACCGCATTCGAGATCGATGCCTGGCAACGCCCCGCCGGTGGCGGCGGCGATACCCGCGTGCTCGCGGACGGCGCCACGTTCGAGCGCGCCGGAGTCAATTTCTCGCGCGTGACCGGCGACAACCTGCCGGCCTCGGCGTCGGCGCGCCGACCGGAACTGGCCGGGCGTTCGTTCATCGCCAGCGGCGTATCGGTGGTCGCCCATCCGCGCAATCCCTACGCCCCGACCGCGCACGCCAATGTGCGGTTCTTCATCGCCGAGAAAGAAGGCGAAGCGCCGGTCTGGTGGTTCGGCGGCGGCTTCGATCTGACCCCCTACTACCCGTTTCGCGAGGACGCCGTGGCATGGCACGAGGCCGCACAGCGCGCCTGCGATGCCCACGGCCCGGATCTGTACCCGCGCTTCAAGCAATGGTGCGACGAATACTTCTATCTGCCCCACCGCGACGAGACCCGCGGCGTGGGCGGCCTGTTCTTCGATGACTTCGACGAACTCGGCTTCGACGACTCGTTTGCCTTCGTTCGCGACGTCGGTCAGGGCTTCATCGATGCCTATCAGCCGATCCTCGAGCGTCGACGCGATCGCGAATACGGCCAGCGCGAGCGTGATTTCCAGCTCTATCGGCGCGGCCGCTACGTCGAGTTCAACCTGGTCTACGATCGCGGCACGCTGTTCGGCCTGCAATCGAAAGGCCGCACCGAGTCGATCCTGATGTCGATGCCGCCGCTGGCATCGTGGCAGTATGGTTACACGCCGGCCCCGGGCAGTCCGGAGGCCGCGCTCTACGACACCTATCTCAAGCCGCAGGACTGGCTGACTCACGGCTGACGTCAATACATGCATATCACGCTCACGGAATTGCGCTACCTGGTAGCGCTCGACAAGGAACGCCACTTCGGCCGTGCTGCCAAGCGCGCGTTCGTGAGCCAGCCCACGCTGTCGGTCGCGGTCAAGAAGCTGGAAAGCGAGCTCGGCGTGACCGTGTTCGAGCGCAACCGCGGCGAGGCTCGGGTCACGCCGATCGGCCGGCGCATCATCGAGCAGGCCTATCGCGTGCTCGGCGAGGTCAGTGCACTCGAGGCGGTAGCCGAACAGGGGCGCGACGAACTCAAGGGCGCGCTGCGCCTGGGCGTGATCTATACGGTCGGCCCGTATCTGCTGCCCCACCTCATCCCCAAGCTGCGCGAGTCCACCCCGGACATGCCGCTGATCATCGAAGAGAACTTTACCGGCACCCTCACCCAGCAGCTGCGCAACAACGAGCTCGACGCGGTGATCGTGGCCATGCCCTACGAAGTCGCGAGCCTGTCGACCTGGGCGCTCTACGACGAATCCTTTGTCGTGGTGATGCCGCAGAACCATGCCTGGACCGCGCGCACCGAGATCGACGCCAACGACCTGGCCCAGGAGGAACTGCTGCTGCTGGGACCCGGCCATTGTTTTCGCGATCAGGTGCTGGAGCTGTGCGCGGACTGTCGCGACCGTGAAGGCCAGGGCCAATCGCAGGCAGGCTCCAGCCTCGAAACCATTCGTCACATGGTCGCCAGCGGTCTGGGCATCACGGTGCTGCCACGCTCCTCGATTCCGGGGCTTTCCGAGGAGTCGCGGCTGCTGGAAACCCGACCCTTCGCCGGCACCTCGCCGACCCGGCGCATCGCCATCGCCTGGCGCAAGAGCTTTCCACGGCCCAAGGCGATCAACCTGCTGCGCGATGCGGTGATGAACTGCGACCCCAGCGGGGTGACGCTGCTCGCCGACGAACAGGCATGGAACGTGGATGACGACGTCTTCGTCACCGGTCCGGTCTAAGCCACGGCCGCCTGCGTTACACTCGCGGCACGTGTTTCGCTCCAGCCATCAATTTGTCATGCGTCTGTTCCTGATCGCCGGGCTGTGCCTGCTCACAGCGACCGCCCAGGCTGCCACGCCGGCCCAACGCAGCCTCTTCCGTGATGCTTTGGCCGCCGCCCAGCAAGGCACGCTCGGCAACGAGCAGGCCGCCCTGCGCCAGCTGCAAACCTATCCGCTCTACAACTACATCAGCGCCGCCGATCTGCGCCGACAGCTGGATCGCGGTGCGAATAGTGCGCTCGACGACGAAATCGAGGGCTTCATCCGCGCCCATCCCGATCTGCCCCCTGCCGAGAGCCTGCGCCGGAACTGGCTGCCCAGCCTGGCGCGGCGCGGCCGCTGGCAGACGCTGCTCGACAATACGGATGACGACGACAGCACAACCAACAGCTGCCGGGCCGTCAATGCCCGGATAAAACTGGGCATGAATCCACGCCAGGCCGCGCTCGATCTGTGGCGCGTGGGCCGAAGCCAGCCCGATGCCTGCGACCCGGTGTTTGCCTGGCTCGACCAGCAGGGCCTGATGGGCCCGGATGAAATCCTGAGGCGCGCGCGTCTGGCCGTGGTCAACGGCCAATACGGGCTGACGCGCTATCTCGGGCGTCAACTGCCGGACAACCTCAAGGCGCTGACCGAGCAGTGGCTGGCGGTGTCGGAGACCCCGACCAATCTCAGCTACAGCCGTAATCTGGACGGCGACGTCGCCGTACATGCCTTCAAGCGGCTGGCGCTGCGCGATCTCGACGCGGCCGCCGATCTCCTGCCGGTGCTCGCCCAGCGCCTGAACCTGGACGCGACCCAGCAGTTCGAGATGAAACGCTATGTCGCCCTGCTCTATGCTCAGAACCACGAATCGCAGGCGCTGGCCTGGTTCGCGCGCATCGACCCGGCCCGCATGGCCGACGACGAACATGCGCTGGGCTGGGAGATTCGCGCGGCGATCTATCAACAGCGCTGGCCGCTGGTGATCGAGGCCATCCGCAAACTGCCGCCGAGCCTCGCCAACGACGAGGAATGGCGCTACTGGCACGCACGCGCGCTGGCCGAGACCGGCAACGACAGCCAGGCCAACGCGATCTTCGAGCCGCTGTCGCGTGAACGCTCCTACCACGGCTATCTGGCCGCCGACGCGCTCGGGCGCGATTACAGCCTCAACGAACGGCCCCTGCCCCGCGACGCCGCGGCCGCCGCCCGCGTGCAGGCCAATCCGGCGCTCGCGCGCGCCGATGAACTGCGCGCACTCGGCATGGATCACGCCGCCGGCCTGGAGTGGAACGCGCTGACCCGCGATATGGACAAGCCCGCCCTGGCCGAGGCCGCGCGTATCGCCTATCAATGGCAGTGGTATTCACGCGCGATCATCACCCTGGCCAAGGCCGACTACTGGGACGATCTGGATATTCGCTATCCCACGCCCTACAGCGACGCGGTTCGCCGCTTCGGTGACGACAACGGCCTCGACCCGGCCTATGTGCTGGCCATCATCCGCACCGAATCGCTGTTCCAGCCGCAAGTACGCTCCTCGGCCGGCGCGGTCGGTCTGATGCAGCTCATGCCCGGCACGGCACGGCTGGTCGCCCGCCAGATGGGCACCGCCACGCCGCCGTCGAGCGCGCTCGGGGTTCCGGAGATCAATATCCAGCTCGGCACGCGTTATCTCGCCGACATGCTCGCACGCTGGAACGACAACATCGCCCTGGCCACGGCGAGCTACAACGCCGGCCCCAATCGAATCGCGCGCTGGCTGCCGGCCAAGCCGATGGACCCGACCATCTGGATCGCCAACATCCCCTATACCGAAACCCGCGGCTACGTGCAGAGGGCCATGTCGCACATGACCGTATTCCAGCAGCGGCTGGACGAAGACATCGTGCCGCTGGACACGCGTATCGACACGATCCAGAGCGGCTACGCCGACCCCGGCAGCCTCAACTGATCGTGGACCGGTATCTGGTCGGCGGTGCGCTGCGCGACGAACTGCTGGGTCTGACCGTCGCCGACCGCGACTGGGTAGTGGTCGGCAGCACGCCCGAAGCGATGGTCGAGGCCGGCTATCTGCCGGTCGGGCGCGACTTCCCCGTATTCCTGCATCCGCAGACGCGCGAGGAATACGCCCTGGCGCGTACCGAACGCAAGTCCGGACGCGGCTATCACGGGTTCGTCTTCCACACCGGCGAGGACGTCAGCCTGGAAGACGATCTGATCCGGCGCGATCTGACCGTCAACGCGATCGCCCGCGCCGCCGACGGCACGATCATCGATCCCTACGGCGGCCGCGCGGATATCGATAACCGCGTCCTGCGGCATGTCTCGGACGCATTCGTCGAAGACCCGGTGCGTCTGCTGCGTCTGGCGCGCTACTACGCGCGCTTCGGGCCACTGGGTTTCCGGGTGGCCGACGAAACCATGGCGCTGCTGCGCTCCATGGTGGCCGACGGCGAGGTCGACCATCTGGTGCCCGAACGGGTGTGGGCCGAGACCGAGCGCGCGCTCATGCACGACGAACCGCAGCTGTTCTTCTATCTGTTGCGCGAATGCGGCGCGCTGGAACGCTTGTTTCCCGAACTCGATGCCCTGTTCGGGGTGCCGCAACCGATCCGTCATCACCCGGAAATCGACAGTGGCGTGCACACCCTGCTGGTACTGGGCCAGGCCGCGGCCGCCGATGCGCCGCTGGCCGCCCGCTACGCCGCGCTGTGCCACGACTACGGCAAGGCACTCACGCCGGCCGATATCCTGCCGGGCCATCGCGGCCACGAAGAACGCGGCGTCGAACCCGCCGATGTCTGCAGCCAGCGCCTGGGCGTGCCCAGGGCTCTGCGCGACGCCGGGCGCCTGACCGCGCGCTGGCATACCCATATCCACCGCATGAAGGAACTGCGGCCCGCGACCGTGCTCAAGCTGCTGGAAGGCATCGATGCCTTTCGCCGGCCGGAGCGCCTGGATACGTTGCTGACGGTGTGCGAAGCCGACGTGCGCGGACGTCTGGGCTTCGAGCAACGCGCCTACGCACAGCCGGCACTGGCGCGCGCGGCCTTTGATGCGGCCAACACGGTGACCGCGAAACCGCTGGCCGAAGCCGGTCTGCGCGGCCCGGAAATAGGCAAAGCGCTCAAACGCGAGCGCGTGCGCGCCATTGCCGCGGCACTGGCCTCAGCCGATGGGCGTGCCAGCCAGAGCCGCTCTTACTAGACCCTATTAACGTTAGCGCTAACCCGACCAGCCAAACACCGCGAACAGGAACAATCCCAGCAGCACGCGGTAGATCACGAACGGCATCATGCCGATCGATTGCAGCATGCGCAGGAAATAATGAATCGCCACCAGCGCGCTGACACAGGCGAGCACGGCCGCGATGCCCAGCTGGCCCCAGGCCGTCGGCGCACCGGCGTCGAGCAGTTTCAGCACTTCGAAGGAGATGGCCGCGGCGGTGATCGGAATCGCCATGAAGAAGGACACGCGCGCCGCCGCCTGCCGGCTCAGACCCGCTGCGCGGCCGCCCATGATGGTCATCCCCGAGCGCGACGCGCCCGGAATGATGGCGATGGCCTGCAGCAGACCGATGCCCAGATATTCACGCCAGCCCAGATCCGTGGCCACCCGGTCGCGGCGCGACCGCGCATCGGCAACACCGAGCAGCACACCGAAGACAATGCTCGTGGTCGCGATGATGCCCGGCACCCGCAGCATGTCCTCGCCGAGCATCCCGATCACCAGACCGAACACAAGCGCCGGAATCGTGGCGAGCAGCAGGCCCCAGGCCATGGTGACGTCGACATCGCGTCGACCGCGGGACATCGACTGGACCCAGGCCAGCCAGAGCAGCGCCACGTCGCGACGGAAATACACGATCACCGCCACCAGCGTGCCCAGATGCATGGCAAGATCGAAACCCAGACCCTGGTCCGGCCAGCCCAGAAAATGCGGCACCAGAATAAGGTGCGCGGAACTCGAAATAGGCAGGAACTCGGTGATGCCCTGCACCACGGCGAGCACCACCATCTGATACCACTCCATACGCGTATCCGATACGGGAAATTGAACAGCACAGCGACGGCGGCCGATACGGCCGGCGCGAAACTATACCGCGAGGCCGACTCCTTGTCTGAAACGAATAACTCACGATCGACCACCGAATATGTCCTCGTGACCGGCGCCAATCGCAACATCGGCGCCCACCTGGCCCACCGGTTTCTCGACGACGGCTACGGCGTGGTGGCCCACTACCGCAGCACCAGTGATGCGATCAGCGCCCTCGCGCAGCGCGGCGCGATTCTGATCCAGGGCGAATTCCATGACACACAGAGCTGTCTGGCGATCGCGCGGCGTATCGACGACATCGCCGGCGCACTGCGGGCGATCGTGCACAACGCCTCGGCGTTCGGCCCGACCCGCGACGAACCCGAAGCGGCCGGCAGCCAGTTCCAGGCGTTCTTCGACGTGCACATGCGCGCGCCCTATCTGCTCAACACCCGGCTCGCGCCGCAGATGCAGGCCAGCGCCGAGGCGCCGGGCGATATCATCCACATCACCGATATCTATGCCGACAACCCCGGGCCCGAATACGATATCTACTGCGCGACCAAGGCCGGTCTGCAGAATCTGGCGCTGTCGTTTGCAAAACGACTCGCGCCGCGGATAAAGGTCAACGTCGTCCAGCCCGGCCCGGTCAGCTTCGAGGACTGGCACAGCGACGCCAGCAGGGACGAGGTGCTCAAGTCCACTCTGCTCGAACGCATGGGCACACCGGAGGCGATCTACAAAGCGATACGCGCGGTCATGGACAACGACTTCCAGACCGGTGCGGTGATCGCCGTCGACGGCGGTCGTCGTCTCGGGCGCTGAATCGGCTCGTCAGAGCGTCAGGCGCACGTCGCGATGGAGCGCGATCTCGGTCAACGGCTGATCGCGCGCATCGAAAGCACGCCAAAGATCGGCATAGGTCTCGCCGCTGACCGGATGTCGGGCCTCGGGCACGAGTTCGGCCAGCGGTCGCAGCACGAAGGCGTATTCGAGGATATCGGCGCGCGGAAGACACAACGCCTGGTCATCGATGATCTTGTCGCCGTAGAGCAGCAGATCGATATCCATGGTGCGCGATGCGTACTTCTCGGAACGATCGCGGCCGCAGGCGGCCTCGATGTCGCGCAGCTCGCTCTGCAGCGCATGCACTTCGGCGTCGTTGTCGAAGCCCACCACCAGGTTGACGAAATCGGCACCGTCGAAGCCCACCGCGGGGCATTGATAGATCGGCGAGACGCACAGCGTGCCAAAGCTCTTCTCGAGCAGATCCAGAGCCAGCGGAATATGTGCGTGGGGCTGGATATTGCTGCCCAATCCTACGAATACAGACGGTGATTGGGCAGCGTTCATGTGGCGCGCGACCTCGTAATGCGTATGCCGACGCCGGCCGCGCCGCGCAGCGCGCAGGGCTTGTTCAGGCGCAGTGAGACCGTGGTGACGTCGAATTCGTCCAGGATAAGTGCCGCGATGCGCTCCGACAGGGTCTCGACCAGCTCGAATTCGGCGGCCTCCACGAAAGCGATCACGCGCTTGGCCACCGATTTGTAATCGAGCGTCAGGGCGACGTCGTCGTCGGCCGCCGCCGCGCGTATATCGAAACCCATCTCGAGATCGATGACCACGCGCTGGCGAATGGTGCGTTCCCAGTCGTAGACGCCGATCACGGTGTCGACGCTGAGCTGGTCGATGAAAATGGTGTCCAAGAGAACTCCCCGGGCAACGGATGGCCGGCACAGAACGGCTGCAACCGGCGCATGGTTAACGTCTTGCGGCGCAAAGCTTAGCACCTGCCACGAGCAGGCCGGGCATGGCAGAATGCGGCGCTGGTCGGGGGTAGGCCCATCCCCGGCATACACTGATCAGGTTGTTCGACTCAAGATGCTGGCAGTACAGAACGCGCTCGGCCCGCTTTTCGTCCTGATTCTGCTCGGCGCGCTGCTGGGATGGAAAAAATATCCGGGCGGCGATTTCTGGCCGCGTGCCGAACGCCTGATCTACTACCTGCTGTTCCCCGCCCTGCTCATCCACACCCTGGCCACCGCCGATGTGGCAAGCGTGCCGGTCGTGCGCCTGGCCTGCGTCGTGCTCGGCGCGCTGCTGGTCTTTGCGGCCCTGATCTGGGTACTGCGTGCGCGCCTGAACCTCGACGACGCCGCGTTCACCTCTGTTTTCCAGGGCGGCCTGCGTTTCAATACCTATGTGGCCATTGCCGGTGCGGCCGCGCTGCACGGGCCGGCCGGCACCACTGCCGCGGCCGTCGCCATCGCGCTCATGGTGCCCACCGTCAACGTGCTGTGTGTGCTGTGCTTCATCGCCGCCGGCACGCTCGGCCGCGCCGGTGTGTTGAAGAGCCTGCTCGAGCTGATACGCAATCCGCTGATCGTCGGCTGTGTCATCGGTATCGCCCTCAACGCAACCGGCATCGGTCTGCCGGGCTGGAGCGCGCCCACGCTCGGCCTGATTGCGCGCGCCGCCCTGCCGCTGGGACTTATCGCCGTCGGCGTGGCGCTGCGCCCGGCCGCACTCGTGCGCAGCGGCCGTGCCTTCTGGTCGTCGACGCTGATCAAGCTGGTGCTGCTACCGGCACTTACGCTCATGCTCGCGGTCGTGTTCGGTCTGGACCCGGTCAGCCGCGACGTCGCGCTGCTGTTCACCGCCGTACCCACCGCGACCGCGGCCTATATCCTCGCGCGCCAACTCGGCGGCGACAGCGAACTGATGGCTGCGCTGATCACCGGCCAGACGCTGATCGCCATGCTCACGCTGCCGCTGTGGCTGGGCCTATTCAACTAGCGATCATCACGAATCGATTGGCCCCTCGTCGCGCGGTCGAACGCCCTATTCGGACGCGCCATAGCCTTGCACCTCGGTGATCCAATAGCGCATTGCGAGCGTGAAATCGCCATGCTAAAACGGAGTTTCAAAAAAACAGGCGTACGCGGCCACTGCCAGCCAAGCGCCATACAACCGTGCGAGGGAGATGACGATGAGGATTCATAGCGTCTGTAAACGGCGTGCACTCGGGTGGTGTGCGTGCGTCGTACTGGCCGTCGGTATCGCCGGCTGTTCCGACTCCAATTCGGATTCGTCGGTGGACGACGGCGGCGAAACGAACGCGCTGCAGCGTGAAACCGCGCAGGGCGCGGTGGTCGGCGTCGAGGAGGACCGCCAGCTGAGCTTCAAGGGCGTGCCCTACGCGGCCGCGCCCACCGGCGAACGCCGATTCGCGCTGCCGCAGCCGGCGCCGCGGCGCAGCCAGAGGCTGGCGGCCAACGCCTTCGGTTCGCCCTGCCCACAGGGCGGCGGCACCTTCGGCATCCCCTCCACGGACGAGGACTGCCTGTTTCTCAATATCTATACGCCCAAAGCCGACGGCAGTTACCCGGTGATGGTCTGGATCCACGGCGGCGCCTTCGTTACCGGCTCCGGCGGGGCCAACTACAATCCGTTGCGCCTCGTGGACAAAGACGTTGTGGTGGTGACCATCAACTATCGCCTCGGCGCGTTCGGTTTCCTGGCCCACCCGGCACTCACCGCCGCCAGCGAGGACGCCGGCTCCGGTGATTACGGGCTGATGGACCAACAGGCGGCGCTGCAATGGGTACAGGACAACATCGCCAACTTTGGCGGTGACCCCGACAACGTCACGGTATTCGGCGAATCCGCTGGCGGCCATAGCGTGCTGTCACAGCTGGCCTCCCCTGCGGCCGCGGGCCTGTTCGACCAGGCAATCGTGGAAAGCGGTGCCTATAGCCCAGGCCAGCGCACGCTGGCTCAGGCCGAGAGCCAGGGCCAGCAGATTGCGGACGCGCTCGGTTGCCGCGCCGATAGCGACGTCGCCGATTGTCTGCGCGATGCGTCAGTGGAAGATATCGTCGCCGCCCAGGCCGCGTTCGACTTCATTCCCAATACACGGCCGCAATTTCTACCGAACTCCATTGCCCAGGCCATCGGCAGCGGTGATTTCAACCGGGTGCCGGTGCTGGAGGGCACCAACCGCGACGAAGGCGAGTTGTTCATCGCCATCGACGAGCTCACGCGAGACGCAGCCTTCGGGCCGGACGATTATCGGCCGCGGATCGCGGCCGCGCTCGGCGCGCCCAAGGCCAGTGCCGCCGTCGATGCGGTGGCACAGGAATATCCGCTCGCGGATTACAGCGATACCAGCCATGCCCTGGCCGCGATATTCACCGACTCGACTTTCGCCTGTAACGGGCTGGCCCAGGTCGGCGCCCTGTCGGTGAACGTGAATACCTATGCCTATGCGTTCGCCGATCGCGGCGCGCCGAGCCTGTTGCCGCCGGCACCAAGCTTCCCCGACTACGGAGCAGCCCACGCCTACGAGATCAGCTACGTGCTCAACACCGAGGCGGCCATGCGGGAACGCGGCGCCGGCGACGATCAGATCGCCCTGTCCAACGCGATGATCGATTACTGGACCAGTTTCGCCAAGACCGGCGACCCGAATCCGTCAGCCGGCGACCGGCCGTTCTGGGAAACCTTCGCCAGCAACGGCAACTACCAGGAACTGGTCGCCCCCGAACCGCGGAGGCTGTCGAGCAGCGACTTCAGCGCACGCCATCACTGCGATTTCTGGCAGAGCTTCGGCGCACAGTAGACGCCAGACCCAATCACGGCGCCGCCGTCAGCGGCGGCGCCAGTGTGTCCAGCGACCAGCGCGGCGTCGCATCGGCGCTGGCAATGCCGGCGCGCATGTCATCGCGGCGCAGATAGCCCACCAGCGCAATCATGGCCGCGTTGTCGGTACAGAACTCGGCGCGCGGAAAATGCAGCGAGAACCCATCCGCCGTCGCACTGTCGTCGAGGGCGCGGCGCAAGCTGCGGTTCGCGCCCACGCCGCCGGCCACCACCAGCCGCGATACGCCGGTCTGCTTGAGCGCGCGCCGGCATTTGGCGACCAGCGTGTCGACCACTGCCTGCTCGAAGCTGGCGGCGATATCCGCCCGCGCCGCCGCGGTGGCCGGCGCCGCCTTGATCGCCAGCATCACCGCGGTCTTGAGCCCGGAAAAAGAGAAATCCAGCCCCGGTCGCTTGAGCATCGGGCGTGGAAAGGCATGCGCATCGGCCCGCCCCTGTTGCGCCAATGCGGCCAGCGCCGGCCCACCGGGATAACCCAGCCCCAGCATCTTGGCGCTCTTGTCGAACGCTTCCCCGACCGCATCGTCGAGGCTCTGGCCCAGCACCCGATAACGGCCGACGCCATCGACCTGTACCAGCAGGGTATGGCCGCCGGACACCAGCAGCGCCACGAACGGAAACTGCGGTCCGTCCGGCTCCAGCAGTGGCGACAACAAATGCCCTTCCATGTGATGCACGCCGAGTACCGGCAGATTGCGACTCATGCCCAGACCCGCGGCGATCGATGCACCCACCAGCAGCGCGCCGACCAGACCCGGCCCGCGCGTGTACGCGATTCCGCTCAGTTCGGGCCGGCCCGCGTCGTCGAGCACGCGCTCGATCAGCGGCGTCAGCTTGCGGATATGATCGCGCGAGGCGAGTTCCGGCACGACGCCGCCGTAGTCGGCGTGCAGTGCCACCTGGCTATGCAGGGCATGGGCTACAAGGCCGCGGTCGCCGGTATAGATAGCGGCCGCGCTCTCGTCGCAGGAGCTTTCTATACCGAGAATTGTCGTTTGTCTTTGCAAAAGGCGAGATCAGCGATTAAACTTCTGCGTCCTATTCTAGCGTCTGGGCATCCGATTGGCCCACAGCTGGATTCTTCGACACCGATAAATTCCCGGAGAGTGATTGCTCAATGCCTAGCGTACGCATCAAAGAAAACGAACCGTTTGAAGTCGCCCTGCGTCGTTTCAAGCGCAGCTGCGAAAAAGCGGGCGTTGTCACCGAAGTGCGCCGTCGCGAGTTTTTCGAAAAGCCCTGCCAGACCCGCAAGCGCAAGCGCGCTGCCGCGGTCAAACGGCATGCCAAGAAAATTCAGCGTGAGCAGCAGCGCTTCACGCGTCAGTACTAGATAAAGACGCGTAAAATATGATGTGCAAAACAGCGGCTACGGGCCGCTGTTTTTATTTGTTTCGCAGCGATTGACGAGGGAAAGCGCTTGAGTCTGAAAGCACAGCTACAGGACGACATGAAATCCGCCATGCGCACGCGCGACAAGGAGCGCCTCGGCGTGATCCGCATGCTCATGGCCGCCATCAAGCAGCGCGAAGTCGACGAGCGTATCGAGCTTGACGACGCCGCGGTGATGGCCGTGCTCGAGAAGATGATCAAGCAGCGCCGCGACGCCGAAACCCAGTACCGCGATGCCAATCGTCCGGAACTGGCGGACGCCGAAGCCGCCGAAATCGCGGTGCTGGAACATTATCTGCCCGCGCAGCTGTCCGATGCCGAGATCGATACCGCCATCGACACGGCCATCGCCGAAACCGGCGCCACCTCGATGCGCGACATGGGTCAGGTCATGGGCACGCTCAAGGCGAAGCTGCAGGGACAGGCCGATATGGCCGTTGTCAGTCAGCGCCTCAAGGCCCGCCTGCAGGGCTGATACGCGCTGATCGGGATTCATCACCGGCTGACAGCGATCGGCGCACGAACGCCGCAGCCACGCGTGCCGGGATAGAATAGGGTCATGGCCCGTATCCCGCAGGATTTCATCGACCAACTGCTGGAGCGCACGGATATCGTGGCGCTGGTGGACGCACGTGTCCCCCTGAAAAAATCCGGGCGCGAATACGCGGCCTGCTGTCCGTTCCACGACGAGAAGTCGCCCTCGTTCACGGTCTCGCCGGTCAAGCAGTTCTATCACTGCTTCGGCTGCGGCGTGCATGGCACCGCCATCAGCTTTCTCATGGAATACGACCGGCTCGAATTCCGTGACGCGGTCGAAGTGCTCGCCCATCAGGCCGGCCTGGAAATTCCACAGGACGCCCAGGCCAGCGAGCCGGCCGGCCCGCCCCGCGACCCGCTATATGACGTGATGGCCGCCGCCGATCGCTTCTTTCGCAATGAACTACGCCGCAATCCGCGGGTAATCGACTATCTCAAGCGCCGCGGGGTCAGCGGCGAAATGGCGAAACGCTTCGGCATCGGCTACGCCCCCGACGGCTGGGACGCGCTCACCCGGACGCTGACCGACAAGAACGCGGCCGACACCGCCGGCATGCTCATCAAGCGCGACAACGGCGGTTTCTTCGATCGTTTTCGCAACCGCTTGATGTTTCCGATCCGCGACACGCGCGGACGCACCATCGCCTTCGGCGGACGCACGCTGGGCGACGACAAGGCCAAGTATCTGAATTCGCCGGAAACGCCGCTGTTTCACAAGTCCGATCACATGTACGGCCTGTTCGAGGCGCGCCAGGCCCTGCGTGAACTGCCGCGCCTGATCGTGGTCGAGGGATATATGGATGTCATCGCCCTCGCCCAGAACGGCTTCCCGAACGCGGTGGCCACGCTCGGCACGGCGACCACGCAGTCGCATCTGACGACGCTGTTTCGGCATACCCAGGAAGTGATGTTCTGTTTCGACGGCGACGCAGCCGGCGTGCGCGCGGCACGCAAGGCACTGGATCAGAGTCTGCCGGTGATGCGCGGCGGCCGGCGGGTGCGTTTCCTGTTCATGCCCGAGGGCGAAGACCCGGACACGCTGGTGCGCGGCGACAATGGAACCGCTGTCTTCCAGCAGGCGATCGACGATGCACGACCCGCGTCGCATGTGCTCATCGACGCGCTTACCAGCGGCGCCGATCTCGCCTCACCCGACGGCCGCGCCGGCCTGATCGAAAACGCCCGGCCCTACGTCAATGCGTTGCCGCCCGAAGCGTTTCGCACCGAGCTGATCGGCGAGCTGGCGGGCATGGCCCGGCTGCCCGCCGACGACCTACGCCAGATGTACGCCCAGACCCCTGCAAAAACCAACCGGCCGGCCGATAATAAAACGAACAATAAAAACAAGGCGCAGGATATACGCGTCACCCAGGTCAGCCGTGCACTTGCGCTGTTACTGGCCGATACGACGCTGGCATCGGGCGTTGGCGATATCGCCGCGTTGCGCGAAAGTCATGTGCGTGGAGCCGAGATATTGACGCAGGCGATTGAGTTTTTCGCAAACAACCCAACTATTGCGGTATCGCGATGGCTCGAGCGCTATCGCGACCACAGGTTTTTCGACCGTTTACAGCAAATCGCAAGCACGACACCGCCCGGCAGCGAAGCGGCACGGGCACAGGAGTTCAACGAGGCGATCGCGCGCCTGAGCACACAGACCGCGAGCCGGTCGTCGTTGCGCAAGCGCTACGATGCGCTGGTCGCGCGTCTGGCCGAAGGCCCGCTGGGCAGCGAGGCCGCCCAGGAACTCGAACACGTGCGTCGCGAGCTACAGGGCACCCGCCACGACACGACATGAGCGGCTATGGACACCTTGACACCGACCTGTCGGAGTCGCGACGTCACGGTCGATTTGTTATAATGGACGGTTATCGCAGCGCGCGTCACGTCCCACGAGCAGCAGATCACACATGAGCAAAGACAAGAAATCACAGCTACGGCTATTGATTGCCCACGGCAAGCAAAAAGGGTATCTGACCTACGCCGAGGTCAACGACACCCTGCCGGACGATATCGTCGATCCCGAGCAGATCGAAGACATCGTCAACATGATCAGCGATATGGGCATCACGGTGCACGAGACTGCGCCGGAAGACGACAGCCTGCTGCTGAACGAGAACACCGTCAACGAGGACGATGACGACGACGCCGAGGAAGCGGCGGCGACGCTGGCGGCGCTCGACCCGCAGTTCGGCCGCACCACCGACCCGGTGCGCATGTACATGCGCGAAATGGGCACGGTCGAGCTGCTCGATCGTCAGGGCGAGATCCGCATCGCCAAGCGTATCGAGGAAGGCCTGGCCGAGATGATGTTCTCGCTGGCCTACTTCCCGGCCACCACCGGCCGCCTGGTCGAACTCTGGGGCATGGTCGAGTCACAGGAGAAGCGGCTTACGGACGTGCTGGTCGGCTTCGTCGACCCGGATACCGGCGATCCCATCGTCAGCGAGGAAGAAAAGGCCGCCGAAGAGAACGACGAGGAAGCCACGCCGGGCAACGATGGGCCGGACCCGGAAGAAGCCAAGACCCAGTTCAAGAAGCTCAAGACGCTGCACAACGCGGCGGTCAAGGCGCTGGACGAGCACGGCCGCGAGCACGAGAAGACCGAAGAGGCGCTGACCAAGCTGGCGACCCACTTCATGCGCTTCAAGCTCGTGCCCAAGGCCGCCGACGACCTGACCCTGCAATTGCGCACCACGATGCTCGATATTCGCAGTATCGAACGCGAAATGCTCCAGATCTGCGTGGGCGAAGGCGGCATGCCGCGTCGTGATTTCGTACGCCAGCTGCCGGAAAATCTCACCAGCGAGGTCTGGCTCGACAAGCTCATCCGTGCCAAGCGTCGCTATTCCTCCACGATTGCCGTGCGTCGTGACGAACTCGTGCGTGCCCAGGGCCGTATCCGCCAGATCGAAGCGGAGCACGGCCTGGTCGTCAATCACATCAAGGAAATCAACCGCAAGATGTCGATTGGCGAGGCCAAGGCCCGCCGCGCCAAGAAGGAGATGGTCGAGGCCAACCTGCGTCTGGTGATCTCGATCGCCAAGAAATACACCAATCGCGGCCTGCAGTTCCTGGACCTGATCCAGGAAGGCAACATCGGCCTGATGAAGGCGGTCGACAAATTCGAATACCGTCGTGGTTACAAGTTCTCGACCTACGCCACGTGGTGGATTCGCCAGGCCATCACCCGCTCGATCGCCGATCAGGCGCGCACCATCCGTATTCCGGTGCACATGATCGAGACGATCAACAAGCTCAACCGCATCTCGCGCCAGATGCTCCAGGAGATGGGCCGCGAGCCGACGCCGGACGAGCTGGCTGAACGCATGGAGATGCCGGAAGAGAAGGTCCGCAAGGTCCTCAAGATCGCGAAAGAGCCGATCTCGATGGAAACCCCGATCGGTGACGACGAGGATTCGCATCTGGGCGACTTCATCGAGGACATCAACGCGATCGCGCCGGACGATTCGGCCAGCGGCGAATCGCTGCGCGAGGCCACGCACAACACGCTCGCCAGCCTGACCCCGCGTGAAGCCAAGGTGCTGCGCATGCGTTTCGGTATCGACATGAACACGGATCACACGCTGGAAGAAGTCGGCAAGCAGTTCGACGTCACCCGCGAGCGTATCCGTCAGATAGAGGCCAAGGCCCTGCGCAAGCTGCGGCACCCGTCGCGGGCAACGTTCCTCAAGAGCTTTCTCGACGAATAGCTCGCCAGCGCTTCACAAGCCTGCAAGCCCCGGTGTCACGACCGGGGCTTTTTTTTGCATGCAGTATCGGCACACGTGACAGCAACCGCGCGGCCACAGCGCGCGTAAAAATTACGAGTTGCTTGGCATATCGACCCGGATGGAGACGCTTTCTTCCCCAACACCATGTCGGCCGCGGCGGTTGTCTTCACCCCCATGCCCGTCAATCCGTTTGCGTTCGGAATTTCGCCATTTCGCCGGGGGGCCGCTAAGATACAGCGGCACGGCTGATGACCCACAAAGAACAGCGTGACGAGGAGACTCCACTTTGAAGACAAGGTCGCTCACGCGTGCCTGCAAGCGCACCGCGTCGGTACTGCTATGCTCGGCATCGTTGCTTTTGACGGCAACACCCGCGGGCGCTGTGGATGTCGATGTCACGATCACGGGGCCCGACGGACAACCGCTCGAGTACGCGGCGGTCATGGCACGCTGGCCGGGCGCAACAAAGCCTCAGGCCAACCTGATTCCGGCGGTGATGGATCAGCGCAATCTGACATTCGTGCCGCATATGCTGGTCGTGCCGCAAGGCAGCCAGGTCGTTTTCCCGAATCAGGACAAGACCCGCCACCACGTCTACTCGTTCTCGAAAACAAAGACCTTTGACATCAAGCTCTATATCGGACGCCCGCAGCGCCCGATCACCTTCGACACACCCGGCGTCGTCACCGTCGGCTGTAATATCCATGATCAGATGCAGGCATTCATCGTGGTGAGCGACGATCCACGCTGGGCGATCACCGACGCGAACGGCCACGCGCGCCTCGCCGCCCTGCCCGATAGCACGGTCACCCTGTCGATATGGCATCCGTGGATGATCAGTGAGGACGCCCGTGTGACGCGGGTGCTTGAGCCCGGCACGCGCCAGGCGCGCATCACGCTGGATGTCGACCCACCGCCGACACCGCCGGCGTCAAGCGGTTCCTCCCTCCAGGATCGCTTCAACGAGTTGTCACATTAATGCCCCGGCGGTCGACGTTTCGTGCGCGACTGCTCATCACGATGCTCGGATTCGTGCTATTGGCGGAATTGGTCGTGGCCGCGGCAATTCTGCGCACCACCTATCAGCAAACGATTGCCCAGGCCCGCACCAGCCTCGAGGTGGGTGACCGCGTCCTCGACCAGCTGATGTCTCTCAGGGCAAACCAGCTACTGGCGACCGTCGATGTCCTTAGCTCGGATTTCGGTTTCAAGTCCGCGGTCGCCACCCATGACGGACCGACCCTGCGTACGGTTCTGGCCAACTTCGGCGACCGGGTGAAGGCCGATGTGGCGATGCTCGCGGCCCCCAACGGCCACGTCACGTCGGCGTTGCCCGGCAACATCGATGAAGACACCTCGGCGTTCCGGGATCTGCTTGCCAAGGCTCGAAAGAACGGCCGCGCCGCCGGGTTGGTGATGACCGGCAACCGCCCCTACCAGCTCGTACTCGCGCCGGTGAAGGCGCCGCGTCTGATCGCGTGGGTCGGCATGGGGTTCGCGGTCAATCAGCAGCTCGCGCGTCGGCTGGGTGAACTGACCGGGCTCGACGTCCAGTTCGTCGTTTTCGAACACGACGAACCGATCTATCGCACCGACACCGCCGCCGGCGAGAACGTCGCAGCCGCCACTGGCGCGCCACGAGACAATTTTCTCAGCAGCGAACATGTGATGCTGGACACCGGCACCACCCAGCTGCGCGTGGTGCTCAGCCTGGCGCGCGCGGACGTTTTGGCCGCCTACTACAAACTGGCGCGCAGTCTATTGCTTATATTTGTGGTGACGCTCGTTCTCAGCGCGCTGGTGGCGATCTGGCTGGCCCGCAACCTGAGCCAGCCGGTACGCGACCTGAGCGAATTTGCACAATCGGTGGCCGCGGGGGAATACCGACAGGCGCCACAGAGCCGTTCCATCGGCGAATTCGACGTACTCGCCGACGCACTCAACAACATGCAGGCCGCGGTGCGGCAACGTGAAAACCGTATTCGCCATCAGGCCACCCACGACGCACTCACGGATCTGCCCAACCGCGAATCGATCCGCGACGTCCTGCATGCATACTTCGAACGGGACCGGCCGTTCGCGGCCGCCCGTATCGGCATCCACGGGTTTGCCCGTATCAACAGCGCGCTGGGCTACCAGCTCGGCGACGAAGTACTCAAGCGAGTCGCCCAACGACTCCGGGCGGCCATCGCAGAGACGAGCGCCATCGGGCGCGTCGAAGGCAATGATTTTCTGCTGCTCATGCAGACGGATTCCAGCGAGCAGGCATTGCGACAGCGGCTCGAGCTGATACGCACGCAAGTGCAGATGCCGATCCACATACTGACCACCCCGGTGTCGATCGTGCTCGAGATCGGCGTGGTGGTGGCACCGCGTCTGGCCGCCGATGTTGAATCGATCTGGCGTCGCTCTGTGATCGCCCGTAATCATTCGCGCGCGGATCATGCGCGCACATCCTTCTATCAGGCGGGCATGGACGAGACGCGCATGCGCGAGCTCACCATCATTCAGGATCTCGCCCCGGCTCTCGAGAAGAACGCGCTCGATATCGCCTATCAGCCGAAAATGGTTCTCGAAACCGGTGCCGTGCGCCAGGTGGAGGCGCTGTCGCGCTGGACACACCCGAAACTGGGCGCGATCGGTCCCGATGAATTCATCGGCCTGGCCGAGCGTTCGGGCCAGATCAATCTGCTCACGCAATGGCTCGTGAGCAGTCTGACGCGGCAAATCGGCGACTGGCGCAAGCAGGGCATGACGCTCGGCGTGGCCGTGAATCTGTCGGCTGACGAACTCGCCGACGAATCGCTGGAACAGATGATCAATCCACTACTCGCGGCGGCAGGCTCGCCGAGCGACATTACCCTGGAAGTCACGGAGAGTTCGCTTCTGCGTGATCCCGCAGCCGCCATGGAAAATCTTCGACGGCTGCAAGTACGGGGCGCACGGGTGGCGGTCGACGATTTCGGCACCGGCTACTCGTCGCTGTCACAGCTCAAGCAGCTGAGCGCGAACGAACTCAAGATCGACAAATCGCTCGTACTCAATCTGGCCACCACCCCGGCTGATCAGTTCATCGTGCGCACGATCATCGACCTCGGCCATAAGCTGGGACTGGAAGTGGTCGCCGAAGGCATCGAGAACGAGACCACGTGGCAATATCTCGTACAACACGGCGCCGACCTGATGCAGGGATATTTTCTGGCCCGGCCGATGAGCGCCGAGGCGTTGCCCGAATGGGTATACAATCATCAATTAAAACAATCACGATGGTCCGCACAGACCATTCTCGGCGCGGGGGGACAGTCGCCGTGAAACACGCTCGATTACTGACGCTGCGGCGCCGCGCGAAGATCACCGTCCTGCTCTCCACAGCGGCGGTCCTGGGGCTGATGCCACTGCTCAGCGCGCATGCCGAGGGCAGCCGGCTCTGGGCCACCGGCGGCATCACCAATATCAACGGTAGCGCCGGCGGCGGCATCACCACATGGGCCGTGCTCAACGGCTACGCCAGCGATACCGAGACCACCGCGAATGCGAGCGTCTCGCACGTCGGCGTCGACGATTTCGGACTCAACACCGCCAGCATCGGCGTCAACTGGGCGAACCGGCTTGCCGTGACGGTGTCGCACAGCAAACTCGACGTCCAGCCACTGCACACCGATATCCGCCAACAGACCGTGGGGCTCAAGCTGCGCCTGGCCGGTGAAGCGCTCTACGACCGTTTCGGCCAATACAGCGCGGGCGTGCAATATACCCACAACAGCGATTTCGCCATCCCGCATGCACTGGGCGCACGCAACGACAGCGGCGTCGATTTCTACCTGGCTGCAACCAAGGTCGTCCTCGACGGTTTTCTCAGCCGCAACGTATTGCTCAATGCCACGGCGAGGGCCACACGGGCCAATCAGCTGGGCCTGCTGGGCTTCGGCAGCGAACACGACAACGGCTACGACCTCGTGGGCGAATTCAGCGCCGGCGTGTTTCTGAACCGAAAGTGGCTGGTTGGCGCCGAGTACCGGCAGAAGCCCAACAATCTGCAGACCGTGGATGAAGACGACTGGAAGTCCGTCTATCTCGTGTATGCGCCTTCGCGCTATCTGGCGCTATCGATGGCCTATGTCGATCTCGGCAGCATTGCGGGCCTGGACGACCAGAACGGCTATTTCGTCTCTCTGCAGACCGGTTTCTGAGCCATGTATGCATTCGCTGCGCTCATCCCACGCGTCCTGTTGGCATCGACCTGCGCGCTGGTCCTGATACTGCTGGCCGCCTGCCAGACGGCCCCGAACAACACCGATTGGCTCTATCGCCAGCTCGGCGAACGCGACGGCATTTCCCGGCTCAACGAGACATTCCTGCTCAACATCGCCAGAGATGATCGAATCTCACCGATATTCGAAGACACCGACATCATCCTGCTGCACAAGCGCCTCACGGAGCAATTCTGCGTGCTGGCAGGCGGCCCCTGCACCTACGGCGGCGAGAGCATGTACGACGTGCACCGGGATCTGCACCTGACTAGCACCGATTTCAACGCACTCGTCGAAGACCTGATCAAGGCAATGGAAAGCGAACAGGTATCCGTGGCAGCGCAGAACCGCCTGCTCGCCCTGCTCGCCCCGATGCGCCGGAACATTGTCGGCACCCAACCGCCACCACCGGTCGAGATGGAGACCTCCGGAGTTGGCGACCTGCCCCTCTCCGGTTATAGTGCGTCGCCTTAAGGGCCTGTAGCTCAGTTGGTTAGAGCAGGGGACTCATAATCCCTTGGTCGTTGGTTCGAGTCCAACCGGGCCCACCATCTTGCCTCTGTCGGTTGTGCTTTTCTGAAGCCGTACAACCGACGGGCGCAGTCGGCGTTCCGCCCCACCTTCGGCCGCAGCGTGGCTGCGGATTCGCGGCCCATATCAATCTCACCTCGATCAGGCTTCGCCCCTGGTCACATGATTACTCGTGCGCTGATTTCCGACGCCCCCGATTACGCAGCCCCCCCTGTCGCCGACTGCTGGCCGCGCGGCCGCAACGGGTAAAGGCCGGCACATCTCTTCTAACAGTCCTCGTACAAAGCCGAACCGCCACCGACGGGTCGAGCCTCTGTATGTGGGTGACGCTATTGCACCGTCAAGCAACAACTTGGGCGCCGACGCCAACACCGCGTGCCGATTGCTGAAGCGTGTGCGCCATACGCTTCTGTATTCTTTTGGATACATTAGTATAAAATAGCCAAAACAACTCAACTGAATCGTGATCAGCAGACATGGCTGATGGCAGTAAACCCTCGTCAGACCAGAAGATATACGATGTGCTCATTGCCGGAGGCGGCAATGCGGCGCTGTGCGCGGCGATAACCTCCGCACGCGCCGGAGCGCAGGTGCTGGTCGTTGAGCGGGCACCGCAAACCCATCGCGGCGGCAACACCCGCCATACCCGCAACATGCGGGTGGCTCACGATGCTGGCAATGGCATCCTGACCGGGCCCTATCCGGTGGATGAATTCTGGGATGATCTGTTGCGCGTCACCAAGGGCGAGACCGATCACGAACTCGCTCAGATGACGCTGGATAAATCCAGGGAACTCTGGGACTTCCTCTGGGCCCAGGGCGTGCGTTTCCAGCCGTCGCTGGGCGGCACGCTGTCGCTGGGGCGCACCAATGCCTTCTTTCTGGGCGGCGGGCGGACCATGCTCAACACGCTCTACGAAGCCGCCGAGAAGCTCGGCGTGGAGTTTCGCTACGACACGACATTGGTCGACCTGAATATCGAGGACGGCTTTTTTCGCAGTGCCGTGATCGAACATGACAATCGGCGCGAGTGCATTGCCGCGCACACCTTCATTGCGGCCTCGGGCGGCTTCGAGGCCAATCTGGAATGGCTGGCCGAAGCCTGGGGGCCTGGGGCACGGAATTTTCTGGTTCGCGGCACACCGTACAACCGCGGTGAGATATTGCGGCTGCTGCTCGATCACGGTGTCGAGCAGGTCGGCGATGCGACCCAAGGCCATGCGGTGGCGATCGACGGCCGCGCGCCAAAGTTTGACGGCGGCATCGTCACGCGCCTGGACTGCGTGCCCTTCGGTGTGGTCCTGAATGCTGAGGCCGAGCGCTTCTACGACGAGGGCGAGGATTTCTGGCCCAAGCGTTATGCCATCTGGGGCCGGCTGATCGCCGCGCAGCCGGACCAGATCGGGCATGTGATCATCGACGAGAAATCGATCCGCCTGTTCATGCCGTCGGTGTTTCCGCCCGAGCGTGCCGACACGCTCGAGGAACTGGCGGGCAAGATCGGCCTCGATCCGGCGCGGATGCAGGCAAGCATTGATCGTTTCAATGCCGCCTGCCAGCCCGGCGACTTCGACCACACCCTCCATGACGATTGCAATACCGAAGGCCTCGAGCCGCCCAAATCGCACTGGGCGCGGCCGATCGATACGCCGCCGTTCTATGCCTACACCCTGCGGCCGGGCATCACATTCACGTATCTGGGCGTCAAGGTCGATCGCAACGCCCGCATGATCATGGCCGACGGCCGCGTATCCAAGAACATGCTCGCGGCCGGCGAAATCATGGCCGGCAACGTGCTCGGCCAGGGCTATCTGGCCGGTATCGGCATGACCATCGGCAGCGTATTCGGTCGTATCGCAGGCACAGGAGCCGCACAGCATGTCCACGCTTAATCTCGCCACGTTGGCCAGCGGCACGCAGGAAGAAGCAGCCCGCCAGATGACCGTTTGCAATGCCTGCCGGTATTGCGAAGGACTGTGCGCGGTGTTCCCGGCGATGGAACTGCGGCGCGATTTCGCCGGCGGCGACGTCGATTATCTGGCGAACCTGTGCCACAACTGTGGCGCCTGCTTTTATGGCTGCCAGTACGTGCCGCCGCACGAGTTTGCGATCAACGTGCCGGTGGCGATGGCCGAGCTTCGCGAGGAGACCTACGCACGCTATGCCTGGCCGCGGATGTTTGCGCGCGTATTCGAGCGCAACGGCCTGTGGATCGGGCTGATCGCAGCAGTCTCGGTCGCCGCGTTCATCATCGGCCTGATTCTGCTGAGCAGCCCGGCAGCCCTGTTCGACGTCCACACCGGCCCGGGCGCGTTCTATCGCCTGCTGCCGCACAACGCGATGGCCCTGCTGTTCGGCGCGGCGTTCGTTTACGCGATCGTTGCCATGTCGATGAGCGTGCGCCGGTTCTGGCAGGCGTCGGAACCGATCGACCGGCTGGCGGCCGGCTCGATCTGGCAGGCCACCCGCGATGCGGTGACACTGCGTTATCTGGACGGCGGCGGCCGCGGCTGCATGAACGACGGTGAACGCCCGCGCGACAAGCGCCGGCTGCTGCATCACTTCACCTCCGGCGG
Source organism: Salinisphaera aquimarina (assembly GCF_042643355.1). Lineage (NCBI taxonomy): Bacteria > Pseudomonadati > Pseudomonadota > Gammaproteobacteria > Salinisphaerales > Salinisphaeraceae > Salinisphaera > Salinisphaera aquimarina. The sequence goes on along the minus strand of NZ_JBHRSS010000001.1, from coordinate 298,161 downwards.
CTTCATGCTGTGTTTTGCCTCGACCTCTTCGGGCACGCTGTTCCACTACTTCGGCTGGGAAGCGCCCTATCCGGTCTGGCATCCGACCGTCGTGCTGGGCATTTTCGGCGGACTCGGTCTGCTGATCGGCCCGATCGGTCTGCTGGTGGAACGCAGACGCCGGGACCGCGACATCACGCAGGGCAAGCCGTTCGACATGGGTCATACCTTCATCTGGATGCTGTTGCTGACCAGCGTGACCGGTCTGCTGTTGCTGGCGTTTCGTTCGACCGCGGCAATGGGCCTGTTGCTGGCGATCCATCTGGGCGTCGTGTTCGCCCTGTTCGTGACCCTGCCCTATGGCAAGTTCGTGCACGCGATCTATCGTGTTGCGGCGCTGATCCGCCATGCCCACGAGCAACGGGCCGCACGGAGCGATTGAGTATCCGGGCCAAATCGCTGAAGCGTCGAGCCGTGTCCGGCGAGTAGTCTCGACCATTCGATCGGCCGTCGCTGCGGACTGGGCGATCGGGTAAGCTCGGCCGTACAAAGATGGCGCGCCGGAACTGACGGCGTGTATTCACTGTTCCCCAATTTATAAGGCATCGGTTCCATGGCCGGCAATGTGTCCCGCGGCGAAACCGCATATCTACGCCTCAAGGAAGAGATCCAGGCCGGAAATCTCCAGCCGGGCACGCGTGTGCGCGAAGTCGAGATCGCCGAACGCCTCGGCATCAGCCGCACGCCGGCGCGCGAGGCCATCCGGCGCCTGGAAAGCGACGGACTGGTTTCTTTCGTCCCCCGCCACGGCGCGGTGATCTCCAAGCTCGATCACCAGGAAACCATGGAGCTCTACGATCTGCGCGAGATACTCGAGGGTTCGGCGGCCGGCTTCGCCGCCCGTCATGCGTCGCCCGCGGAAATAGAGGAACTCGAGGAACTGATTTCCGCCGAGCCCGCAATCGGGGACAATCCGAAACAACTCGCCGATCTCAACCGGGTCTTTCATGCCTCGCTGTATCGTGCTGCCCACAACCGCTTTCTCGAACGCGCGCTGCTGGGCCTGCGCGATTCCATGACCCTGCTCGGCGGCACGTCGCTGCGCGTCGAGGGCCGGCATGAGACCGCCCATACCGAGCATCTGGCGATCGTGTCGGCGATCGCGGAACGCGATCTCGAAAAAGCCGAGATTGCGGCACGCCAGCATATTCGCAGCGCGCAACGGGCACGCCTCAAGCTGATGCGCGAACGGCTGATGTCCGGTTCGCAGACCAGCGACCCCTGATATGAAATGAGCTCTTGGCGCATGACCTGAATCTCCCGAGATCACGCTGATCGCGTTCACATATGGTCGGCTTCGGTCAGTCTGTCGGACGCACGCGTCGAGTCTATAATGCTGCGCAGCGCTAACTCGGCCGAGACAAAAGGTCCTCGACTGCGGATATAGCTTCAATCACTACCTCGCCTTCCGGCAATTAGGGATATTATTGCTTAATCCTACGGGCTGACGCACCGATAAGCTGCAGTCTTTGCCCGGCGAGTTCACTCAGAATCGACTTCGATGAGATCCAGTGCGCGAATGAAATGGGTGGCGAATACCGACGGATGCTCTGCCATTGGAAAATGACCCAATTTAGGCATTGTCCAGTAGACGGCACCGGGAATCTTCTTCGCAGTCGCTTTCGACATCTCGGGCGTACATGAATAGTCATACTCACCTGTCAGCATGACCACAGGACACACCGCAGTATCTATAGACGCCACACGCTCTCGCGCATCCCACTCGCCGGTGTAGAAATCTATATCGCCAGCGAACGTCGCGTAGCCGCCCTGCGAGTATCCCCACCAGACCTGCTGACGGCATGCGGCGGAAGTGTGTGGCGCCATCAAACCATTGATCCACTCCGGGACAAATAGAGACTGATTCACCCGCGGATGCCTGGCCCAAGGTGTGGTTCGCCCAGGCACATAATCACTGGCCTCGCAGGCGATCACGCCGGCCAGACGATCAGCCGATCGTAATGCCATTTCCAGACAAATCTCCCCCGCCATTGACGAGCCGCTCAGAACCGGTCGATCCAGATCAAGCTGCGAGATCACGCTGAGGATGATCTGCGCGTAGAGCTCGGTGGTGAGCGAGTAATCCGCCGGCGCCACACCGGGCAATGCATCTGACCTTCCATGCCCTGGCAAGTCGAACGCCACCAACCTGCAACGCTCGGTCAACGCGCTTTCAGCCATCAGGCCATGGTATTGGCGGGCGTACGCGCCCGCAGTATGAAGCAACAAGACATCGCGCCCGTGGCCGGCCGATTCATAGAATATATCCAACGACTCCCCGTCGATTTCGATCTCTACATAGCCCGCTGACAGGTCGGCCTTGGATCGACGCACTGGATCCGGTTCGACGCATGTGCCTGCCAGTGTCTCGCGTCCTATGTCGAGCACACGTCGTACCAAATGCGCGTGCTGCGCCATCACGAGTTCATCTCCGGCAATGCTCGCGGAACTCACCCGCATGAGCATTCCAAAGAAACTCTGATATGCGGGCGGCGGCTCTTTCAGAAAGAACGTCTCCCAGTCACTGTCGTCCGCAACCAGCGTAAATGCCGGCTGTCGACCCGAATCGCTCTGGCAGTAGCCATTGCAGAACGTAAAGACTGCGTGCGTGTCTCCACAGGAAATCGCGAAGCTTACATCGGCGCCGATAGCCAGACCTGCCAAGTCACGATCGCGGCCGCACGCCTCCTGCCATCGTTGCCTGTGCAGTGTGTCCAAATGGCGCATGTTATGCATCATTCGCTTGGCCTAGCGTGCATCGACGGCCAAGTGCCGACCCGGCTGCGTCGCAAAGAAAACAGCTATAAATGTCAGGACGCTGACAATTACCAGGTACGGCGGAAGCACATTAACCGCGCCCAACCCCGTATCCAAAAGATAAGTCATGATCAACGGCGCAAACCCGCCACCCAGAATTGCGCCGATCTGGTAGCCCAGCGACGCACCGCTGTAACGGACCGCAGGCGAAAACATTTCAGCGAACAGAGCGGCCATCGGTCCATACATGAACGGATGCACGAGACTCAGACCGATGACTGATAGAACGCCCAGTGTCAGGACTGAATCACTCCCGGCTGAACTGATCCAGAAGAACGGATAGGCGTATAGCCCGAACAGTACCGCACCAAAAAGAAACACCCGACGCCTGCCCAGGCGATCTGATAACGATGCGACCAGCGGAATAGTCGCCACCTCGATCGCCGAGGCAATTGCCACAATAATCAAGACCGGCCCACGATCCATTCCCAGAGTATGGGTGGCATAAGTGAGAATGAAGACCGCGAAGAAATAGAAATTGACGAAGGGCGCCATGCAGGCACCGGCAGCAAGCACGATATTCAGAGGGTGTCGCTTGACCACGTCAACCAACGGCATACGGGATTGATTGCCCGATTTCCGGACCGCCTCAAATTCGGGCGATTCTTCCATCTTGAGCCGAATCACTAGGCCGAGAACGACGAGCAGCGCGCTCAACATGAACGGCACGCGCCAGCCCCAGCTCATGAAGGCGTCGGGCGGCAAAAGCGAGAACAGACCGAAGGCGCCCGTCGCCAAAACAAGCCCGGCCGGTGCCCCAGCCTGCGTCCAGCTCCCGGCCAGTCCACGGCGGTTATCAGGCGCATGTTCCACGGCCATCAGAACGGCACCACCCCATTCACCGCCTACGGCGAAACCTTGAATGAGCCGGCATAGCACCAACAACGTCGGCGCAATCAGACCGGCTTGGGCGTAGGTAGGCAGAAATCCGATGGCCGTCGTTGCCACACCCATGCCGACCAGGCTGTAGATCAGCATGGATTTTCGTCCGACCCGATCGCCGAAATGGCCAAAGACCAATCCACCGATCGGCCGCGCGATAAAGCCCGCGGCAAAGGCTCCAAATGCGGCGATGGTGCCAGCAAGATCCGAGAACTGGGGGAAGAACAGGTTATTGAAGACCAGCGCAGACGCCGTGCCATAGAGAAAGAAATCGTAGAACTCGACAGTCGTGCCGATAAAACTTGCGGTCATCACGCGACGCATCATGGCCGGTGAGTGATGGCGTGCGTTTGCTTTTGTGGTCATCAGCAACTCCTCGGTGGTGTTATGTTCGGATCACACGGATACGGGCATTACCGGATTTCAGAAACGACGTCCGCTCAAGCCAGGCGCACAACGGCCCCGGACATCGTGCTGTCAGGGGGCGCATAACGTTGCATGACCTCGGGATCGTGTCCGGGCACAATCAATTCGGGCGCGTCGGCCAACGCGCGCACTTTTTCAAAACCCGCAAGCATCTGACCGACGTCAAATACGATCGGAAATGGCGTCTGCGTCTCGATATTCGCGTAGTAATGGGTCGCGTCGGAGGCGAGCACCAGCCAACCGTCGCGGGTCCATATCCGGACGATCTGCAATCCCGCACAGTGCCCGCCAACGTGATGAACATGCATGCCGGGAAACAGTTCGGCACTGCCGTCGACAAAATCCACACGCTCGGCGTAGACCGAACGCACCAGATCGGCGACGTCTTCAACATCATATGCATGGCGCAGAAAGCCATGCCGCATCTGGCGTCCGGTAGCGAACGCCACCTCGCTGTCCTGAATTACGAATCGGGCATTCGGAAACAGGCTCATGTTGCCCGCATGATCGTAATGCAGGTGCGTCAGAACCACCGTCTCTACCTCGCGGGCTTCGACGCCGAGCATGGCAAGACCATCGCTTGGGCAACGAAGAAACGTGCGCTTGCGGGTCTCGGCAGCAACCTTGTTGAAGCCCGTATCAATGACAACGACCCGCTGGGCCGACCGTGCGACCCATACGAAGAAGTCCATCGATGAGCCGGCTTCATGCGGATCGCCGCCAATGAAATTTTCAGACGCGCGCCGCTCGACCGTCGCATATCGAATGGCATAGACCTCGAAAACTTCCTTGCTCGGCATCACGCTGCTGAATTCGCCCATGTGTTCGTCCTGCCGGCTATCTGGCGCATCTGTCTGTTTTAAATAATTATTTAGAAGCGGACGTTTTTTTATCTAGCTTGACAAGCTCTCGCCGCTGCACAACCATACCATCAGACAGATCGAACGGTCTTACTGACAGACCATATTACGACTAAAGTAGCGTGTTGTGCGACAGGCACACAGACCGAATCCACTGGAAGGAAACGATAGATGCGACCAGACCCGGAGCTTGTGAAGCCGATGCTCATCGGTGAGACGTGGATCACACGAGAGACCGATGCATTGCCGTCGATCAATCCAGCGACCAGCGAAGTCAATTACCACGTATCGACGTCCACCAAGGCTGACGTCGATATGGCAGTGGCATCGGCTCGGGCTGCTGCCGATGAGCCAGGCTGGCGCACAATGCAAGCCCACAAGCGCGCACGGCTGCTCCATAAGATCGCTGACGGCATCGACGCCAACAGCGACGAATTGGCGCGTCTGCAGATGCTGGAAAACGGCAAGGTCTGGCGTGAATGCCAATCGCAGGTCGCGGGCGCCGCATCGGTTTATCGGTACTTCGCAGCGGCGTGCGAGACACTTGGCTCCGAGGTGACACCCGCACGCGGTGACTATCTCTCCATGACCGTCTACGAGCCCTACGGAGTGGTCGCGGCCATAACCCCTTGGAACTCGCCGCTGACAATGGAGGCTCAGAAGATTGCTCCGGCCCTCGCCGCCGGTAATGCCGTGGTACTTAAGCCATCGGAAGTGACGCCTTCGGCCGGGCTGGCGGTCGCACGCATCGCCCAATCAGCCGGGGTGCCAAGCGGGCTGCTGAACGTTGTTACGGGACCTGGAGCGACAGTCGGGCGCGAGCTCGTCGCCCACCCGGGCGTGCGGATGGTGTCATTTACAGGCGGAACAGCCAGCGGTCGTTCGATCGCCGGCGCCGCAGCGCAGCGTCTTATCCCGACTGCTTTGGAGCTCGGTGGAAAGTCGCCCCACATCGTGTTTGACGACGCCGATCTGGATGCTGCCATCACGGGCATCATCGACGGCATATTTCAAGGCAGTGGGCAATCCTGTGTAGCCGGATCCAGGCTCTTTGTTCAGCGCCGTATCTACGACGAAGTAGTGGAGCGACTCGTCTCCAGAGCGGATCAGATCCGTGTCGATCTGCCTGATGCAGACGGCGCGCAGATGGGGCCGATCGCGACATTTCGTCAGAGAGAGCACATTGAGGCAATGATCGAGTCGGCTCGCTCTGATGGGGCAGAAATTCTTGCCGGGGGCTACCGCCCCCAGGAAGAGAGATTGAGCGCCGGGGCCTTCTATCGCCCAACTCTAATCGCCGGTCTTTCGAATGATGCCACCGCGGTTCGCGAAGAAATCTTCGGGCCCGTGCTCTGCATCCTGCCTTTTGACAATGAGGACGATCTCGTCGGCCAAGCCAACGATACCGCCTACGGCCTGGCGGCCGGAATCTGGACAGCCGATTATCGGCGCGGCTGGCGTATTGCCCGGCGCCTTCAAGCAGGAACGGTATGGATCAATACCTATAAACAGCTTTCAATTTCCACACCGTTTGGTGGATTCAAGGACAGCGGCATCGGGCGCGAGAAAGGCCTGTCCGGGGTTCGACTCTATCAGCAGAGCAAAGCGTTGTACTGGCAACTGGATTCCAGTCCCGAGTAACAGGCTCGTACGCCCCACTTACAATTTTTCCCGAGAGTGACGTCATGAACAACAACAATCCCTCACAGCCAGCAGGCGACAACATCGGTTTCATCGGGCTCGGCGTGATGGGCGAGCCCATATGCAAGCACCTCGTTGTCAAAAGCGGCCGGCAGGTGTTCGTCAACGACCAAGACGGTGCGCCGATGAAACGCCTCGAAGAACTGGGGGCAAAGCGTATTGAGTCATCCGGGATGGCAGAGCAAGTATCCACCATCTTTCTTTCACTGCCCTCCGGGGAGGTCGTACGAGAAGTGCTTTTCGGAGACGAGGGGATCATCAACCATTTACGCGCGGGTCAAACTGTCGTGGATCTGAGCACATCACCCGTGGATATCACACGCGAAGTCGCTCAGGCGCTGCGTGAACGTGGTGTGCATTTTGCCGATTCACCTGTGATGCGGACGCGCAGTGCGGCAGAAGCGGGCACACTCGCTGTTCCGGTCGGCGCGTCAAGCGAGATTTTCGCCGAAATAGAGCCACTGATTGCGCATTTCGCCAGCGATATACGACACGCCGGCGATATCGGCGCCGGCCAGATTGTCAAGATTCTCAATAACATGGTGCTATACGAGACGGTCTTAGCCCTGTCTGAAGCCCATGCGATCGGCCGACGGGCAGGCATCGATCCGGAAGTGCTGTTCGACGCGTTCGCCAGCGGGTCGGCCGACAGTTTTGCCTTGGCCAATCACGGTCGAAAAGCGATATTGCCGCAGAACTTTCCGGAAAAGGCGTTCCCTGTAAGTTATGCGCGCAAAGATATAAGCTACGCCGTTCAACTGGCGGAGCAGGTTGGCGTGGATGCGTGCGGTGCCCGAAATCTGATCGAGACGCTGGACCAAGCCATAGCAGCGGGCCACGGCGACAAATATGCGCCCGCCATAAGCTTACTTTTTGAGGATGATCAACCGTTTGGCAACACCCAATGAACGCACCGATGAATCCAAGCCTGCTGCCTACGGCGGCGTGGCTGCGGTTGACCGCGCGCTGACGATTCTTGCCACAGTCGAGCAGTCGGCTGACCCATTGTCGCTATCCGAGTTGTCGCGACTGACCGGCTTTTACAAAAGCACAATACTGCGGCTCATGGTGTCCCTGGATCGTGCCGCACTTCTGGTCCAGCGACCCGATCTGCGCTATGAACTTGGACCATTTGCTTTCCGTTTAGGCCGGGCTTACGACACGAGTCACCAGTTGGAAGAACACGTGTTGGCCACCCTTCGGGAATTAGTGGCTCGGGGCACGCAGAGCGCCTCGTTTCATATGCGCTACAACGATACGCAACGCATATGCCTCTTCCGCGTGAACTCCGACCACGCCACGCTCGACAATGTGAAAACCGGCGACCTGCTTCCCCTCGAGACCGGCGCACCAGCAAAGGTCATCGCTCACTACCATCACTTGTCTGGAAAGCCGATAGCTGACGATGAGCCGCTTATCTTCAGCTCTTTTGGCGAGCGTGACCCGTCGTGTGCCGCGATTGCATGCCCAATATTCGCCGCGCGCGGTTTATTCGTTGGCGCTATTTCCTTATCCGGACCCAAAGATCGTTTCGATTCGGCGTCTGTGGAACAAATGACCCCTCTTCTACTATCCGAAAGCCGTATGCTCACCCAGGTTCTCGGAGGGGTATGGCCGCGCGACAACTAATGTCTGTCCGGCCACTCAGGCTGGCTGTCACCACGATCCCGAAGTCGGCCAGGCAAACAGCGGCTACTAATTCACTCGGCCAGGCCGCCTCCTATATCTATCAGTCCATAGAATGTAAAATTCTGTCTTGTCCAATGGCGTCTCCAGAACACTAGAGCCGCCCTATATGGCGTTTTCATGGTCGATGCCTCTATTCCGCTGGTTATCCGCAATCTGCACAAGCGTTTCGGCAGCAACGAGGTGCTCAAGGGGCTCTCGCTCACCGCCCACCAGGGCGATGTGATCACGATGATCGGCGCGTCCGGCTCGGGCAAGAGCACCTTTCTGCGCTGCATGAATCTGCTGGAACAGCCCGATGCCGGCGACATCACGGTCCACGGTGAGCCGATCGCGTTCACGCAAAAGCGCGGTAAACGCGTCCCGGCGGACTGGAAACAGGTCGAGCGTATCCGGGCGCGTCTGTCGATGGTCTTCCAGAACTTCAACCTCTGGGCGCATATGACCCTGATCGACAACGTCATCGAGGCGCCGACCCACGTCCTCAAACAGCCGCGCAAACAGGCACGCGAACAGGGTATGGCGTTGCTCGATCGCGTCGGCCTGTCCTCGCACGCGGATCATTTCCCGGCGCAGCTGTCGGGCGGCCAGAAACAGCGCGGCGCCATCGCCCGCGCACTGGCGATGGAGCCCGAGGTCATGCTCTTCGACGAACCCACCTCCGCGCTGGATCCGGAGCTGGTCGGCGACGTGCTCAAGGTAATGCGCGGCCTGGCCGAGGAAGGCCGCACCATGGTCGTGGTCACCCACGAGATGGACTTCGCCCGCGAGGTGTCGAGTCAGGTGATCTTCCTGCACGACGGCCGCGTCGAGGAAGCCGGCAAGCCCCACGAGATTCTGGCCAACCCGAACACCGAGCGGCTCCAGCAGTTTCTGGCGCCGCGCTTCTAGGCGTCTGGTCTTTTCATGGGATTGATCGACTTTCAGGGCTACGGCCCGCGCCTGCTCGAAGGCGCCTTGCTGACCTTCGAACTCGCCGTGCTGTCGCTGGTGGTGGCGCTGCTGCTGGGCCTGATCGCGGCGAGTGCGCGGCTGTCGGGCTCGCGTATGGCCGGCTGGCTGTCGATGACCTATACCACCCTGGTGCGCGGCGTGCCCGATCTGGTGATGATGATGCTGGTGTTCTATGGCGGCCAGATCGGCGTGAACATGATCACCGATCAGCTTTACGACGCCTTCGATATCGATATCTTCATCAATATCAATCCCTTCATCGCAGGCGTGGCGACCCTGGGCTTCATTTACGGCGCCTATATGGCGGAGACGATCCGCGGCGCGTTCCTGGCCGTGGACGAGGGCCAGATGGAGGCCGCGCGCGCCTACGGTATGAGCCCCTGGCTGGTGTTCCGGCGGGTACGTTTTCCGCTGATGATGCGCCACGCCCTGCCGGGGCTGGGTAACAACTGGCTGGTTCTGCTCAAGAGCACTGCGCTGGTATCGATCATCGGCCTGACCGACATGGTGCTGGTGGCCGACCGGGCGACCAAGGCCACGCATGAGCCGTTTCTGTTCATGGTGCCTGTGGCGATCGGTTATCTGGCGATGAGCAGCGTATCGGAAGTGGTCATGCTCTGGCTGCGCAAGCGCTACGACACCGGCTTCGAGACCCGGGGCCAGGACGCCTGATGGAACAGTGGCTGACGCACGTCGCGCCCTGGCTCACGGGCAACGACATCTTCACCCCGGCGACGCTGGCCCAGTACTGGGACGGGCTGGTCAGCACCGTACAGCTGGTATTCGTTTCACTGGTGATCGGGCTGATCGTGGCGGTGCCGCTGGCGATCATGCGCGGCTCGAAACGAGTCTGGGTTAACGGGCCGGTCTGGTTCTTCACCTATGTATTCCGCGGCACGCCGCTGCTGATCCAGCTGTATCTGGCCTATTACGGCTTTGCGTTCGTGCCGGGCATTCAGGACACCTGGCTGTGGTTCTTCATCGAGGACCCACTGTATCCGGCGCTGTTCGCCTTCACCCTGAATACCGCCGCCTACACCACGGAAATCTTTCACGGCGCGATCCGCGCGACCCCGCGCGGCGAGCTCGAGGCCGCGCGCGCCTACGGCATGTCGACCGCGCAGACCTACCGGCGGATCGTGCTGCCCAGCGCGTTCCGGCGCGCGCTGCCGGCCTACGGCAATGAAGTGATCTTCATGCTGCATGCCAGCGCCATCGCGAGCGCGGTAACGATCATGGACCTCACCGGAGCCGCCTATTTCGTCTATTCACGCTTCTACACGCCGTTCCCGGCGTTCATATTCGTTGCGCTGATCTACATGGCGTTGAGCTTCGCCATCCAGGGCACGTTCCGCCTGCTGGAAAAACGCCTGCTTCGGCATCTGAAGACCGCAAGCTGAGCGCGCATGTGACCGCGCGCCGTCGAGTTCGCTAGGATGAGGCATAGCTGGAGCGATTCATGCATTCGTTTTCCGGGTACCGCAACGCGCCGGACGCCGGCGCCATCGCACATCGCTCAGGTAGCCAACTGTTGAACTGCCGTCTTTTCGAGGGAACCGCCACAATGAAGAAACTGATCACCACCACGCTCATCGGTGCTGCGCTCTGCGCCACGGCCGGCACCGCGGCGGCGCGCGGCGATAACGTGCGTATCGGCACGAACGTGCCGTATGTGCCCATGGAATACCAGAATCCGGACGGCAGCCTGACCGGCTTCGACATCGATCTGGGCAATGCCCTGTGCAAGCAGGCGAAGCTCGAATGCAGCTGGACCGAGCAATCCTGGAACGGCATCATTCCCGGCCTCAAGGCGCGCAAGTTCGACGCCATCATGTCGTCGATGACGATCACGAAGGAGCGCAGCAAGCAGCTGCTCTTCTCCGACCCATACATCGTGCCGCCCTCGGCCTGGTTCGTACCCGATGACAGCGATATCGACGCGCCGACCAAGGCCTCGCTCAAGGGCAAGGATATCGGCGTGCAGCGCGGCACCGTCCAGGACGACTACGTCACCGACATGTTCGGCGACGAAGCCACGATCAAGCGCTATGCCAACGCTGATGACGTGATCGTCGACATGGACACCGGCCGCCTCGACGCGGCGTTCTTCGACTTCCCCACCGGTCTGTCCGGCCTGCTCGAGCCGGAGGACAAGAACTACAAGACCATCGGCAAGAAGCTCACCGAGCCCAAGAAATACTTCGGCGACGGCTTCGGCATCGCCTTTCGCCAACGCGACAAGGATCTCGCCGCCAAATTCAACAAGGCCCTGGCCGAACTGAAGGAAGACGGCACTTACGACAAGATCTACGACAAGTACTTCCACTCGGAGGACGGCGCTCGGTAAGCCGCGGCCGTTGCGGGAGAAAGGCCCGCCTCGCCGCCCTGATGCGGTTCACTTGAAGTATTGCTTGACCGCCTACCCCCCGAGAATCCGGTTTCCACTCGATGGAGACCGGATTTTTTTAAAAAACGGTTGCTTCACGGGGCCAGGAAAACGACAGCGGATGTTTAGTCTTTCCGGCATCGATCGAGTCCACTCCAGCCAACATCACCCCAGAAACCCGAGCCAAGCGGGTATCGAGCGTTTCATCCGGTCCTACAGGGCAATGGATCGAGCGGCGTCCGACACGGCTATGTGGCTTTACCGCTAGCCGGTGCCGGTACGGCTGTTTTCGACCACGCCGAAGGTATCTTCCAGATGACGGCGATAGCGGGCGACGGTCGCGTCTACATCCGGCGCCTTGATCACGTCGGTAGCAAGAAAGGTCGGCAGGGCCTCGAGGCCGAGGAAGGTCTGGGACTTGTGAAACGGAAAATAGACACCGTCCACGCCGCGGCCCTCGAAGAAATTGCCGGGTTCGTCGAAGGCTTCCTTTGGCGCATTCCAGGTCAGCGACAGCATGTAGCGGCGCCCCTGCAACAGGCCGCCGGAACCATACATGAGACTCGGATCGTGACGGCTGCGACCATCGCTGGCATAGAGCGAGCCGTGGCCGGCGGTGAGCACTTCATCCAGATAACGCTTGAGGCTCCAGGGCGCGCCCATCCACCAGCCGGGCATCTGGTAGACGATGACGTCCGCGTCCAGATATTTCTGTACTTCGGCGTCGGCGTCATAGCCGTCGTCGACGATGGTCTGCTGCAGCGTGTGGCCGAGCGCGCCAAGCGTTTCCACCGCGGTGTCGTGCAGCGTGGTGTTGAGTCGTCCGGCCGAATGGGCGAACGGCTTCTGGCCGTTGATCAGCAATATATTCATCTGTGATTCCCTTGGATCTGCTGCGACCGATCGTCGCGATTGACGCGCAGTGTGCGCCCTCCTTTCCCATGCACAAACGGGCTAAACTGCAAAGCATTATTGACTACCGATCAACAATGAACACGACCTTCGAGGAACAGCAGGCATTCGTGACCGTCGTCGACGCCGGTTCGATCACGGCCGCGGCCGAGCAGCTGGGCCAGACCACCTCCGGTGTCAGCCGAGCGCTCGGCCGGCTGGAAAAGAAGCTCGCGACGACGCTGCTGCGGCGGACCACACGGCGGCTGGAGCTCACTCAGGAGGGCCATGAATTCCTCACCCATGCCCGGGCCATTCGTGCCGCGGTCGATGAAGCCGAGGAAGCAATGGCGCTCCATCGCCAGCAACCGGCCGGGCGGCTACGTGTAAATGCCGCGCCCAGCTTCATGCAGGAGGTGATCGTGCCGCTCATCGGCGCCTTTCGTGCGCATTACCCGCAGATCAGCCTTGAGCTGGATACCCACGATCGCGTCATCGACCTGCTCGAACAGCGCACCGATGTGGCGATCCGCATCGGTGCGCTGGCCGACTCCACCCTGCATGCGCGTCCGCTCGGTCGCAGCCGGCTGCAGGTGCTCGCCAGTCCGGCGTATCTGGCATCCCACGGCGCGCCGCAAAACGTGGCCGAACTGGCATCGCACAGCCTGCTCGGCTTCAACCAGCTCGATCAGCTCAACCGCTGGCCGCTGCTGGATGAACACGCCGAGGATCTGCAGGTGCAGCCCACGCTGTCGGCCTCCAGCGGCAGCACCCTGCGCAGTCTGGCGCTCGCAGGCGAAGGGATCGTCTGTCTGGCCGATTTCATGACCCGTAGCGACCGTGAAAAGGGCCTGCTCGTACCGGTGCTGCCCGAGCTGACCCAGGATCGTTTTCAGGTGATCAACGCGGTCTACTACCGCAACACGCCGCTGGCGCTGCGGATCACGCTGTTGCTGGATTTCCTCGCCGGTCGCCTCGGCGCGCTGCTCTGAACAAGCGGTCCCCCCGTCGCATTTGAACGCAGCGCCCGTCGTACCAAGGTTGATGGGTACAGCCAATCAAGGAGCGCTCCATGCAATACCGCATCCTCGGCAACAGCGGCCTCAAGGTGTCCAAGCTGACATTGGGCACCATGACCTTCGGCGGCGAAGGCTTCATGTCCAAGCTCGGTGATACCGACGTCGCCGGCGCACGCAAGCTCATCGACAAGAGCATCGAGCACGGCGTCAATTTCTTCGATACCGCCAATATGTATTCGGGCGGCGAGTCGGAGCGCATTCTCGGCAAGGCGCTCAAGAGCAAGCGCGAGGATGTACTGCTCACTACCAAGGTGCGTTTTCCGATGGGCGACGGCGCCAATGACGGCGGCCTGTCGCGTATCCATATCCGCCAGCAGATCGAGGCCAGTCTCAAGCGCCTGAACACCGATTATATCGATCTCTATCAGATGCACATGTGGGACGGCACCACACCGCTGGAGGAAACACTGGAAACCTTCGACACCCTGGTTCGCCACGGCAAGATCCGCTACTACGGCATCTCCAACTTCTCGGCCTGGCATGCGATGAAGGTGATGGCGGTATGCGAGCGCGAAGGCTTCATAAAGCCGATCAGCCAGCAGATCCACTACACGGCGCAGGCGCGCGAAGCCGAATACGAACTGATGCCGATGGCCGTCGATTCCGGTCTCGGCACCATGATCTGGAGCCCGCTTGCCGGCGGCCTGCTCTCCGGCAAGTATCGCCGCAACCAGCAGCAGCCCAAAGGCACGCGCTTCGCCGAGGGCTGGGAAGAGCCGCCGATCCGCGACGAGGAGCAGTTGTTCGATTTGATCGAGACGCTGGTCGAGGTCGGCGAGGCGCACAGCGTCTCCGCCGCCCAGGTCGCGCTAGCCTGGATCACAGGCCGGCCGGGCGTGACCACCGCGGTGATCGGTGCGCGCAAGCAACAGCAGCTCGACGACAACCTCGCTGCTGCCGAACTGCAACTGGCCGATGACGAAATCGCGGCCATCGAAAAAGTCAGCCGGCCGCCGCTGCTGTATCCCTACTGGCATCAGAACGGCAATGCCTCGGATCGCTTCGGCGAGGCGGACCGGGTACTGCACGCCAACCATATGGGCGATTGAGGACGAGGCCGCCGTTCACCGCATGGCGTGGACGGCGGTCGTCTTGCGGATACCGGTCTGGCTGACTATGTTGGACGGCCCTTCCTGAACAGCCGTCCGGACTGCAATGACGATCACCGCCTATACCGCCAAGACCATTCATACGATGAATCCGTCCCAGCCCACGGGCCAGTGCGTGGCGGTCCGGGGCGGGCGCGTGCTCGGCGTCGGGCCCGTGGAAGAAATACAGCGTTTCGGCGCGGTGACGATCGATGATCGCTATGCCGACAAGGTGCTGGTGCCCGGTTTTGTCGAGGGCCATAGCCATGCCCTGGAAGGTTCGGTCTGGAACCATCTCTATCTGGGCTACTTCGACCGGCGCGATCCGGAAGGCCAGCTATGGGAAGGCCTGAAGACGCCCGATGCGGTCCAGCAGCGTCTTGCCGAACATGTCGATCAGGGCGATAACGAAAGCCCGCTCATTGCCTGGGGGCTGGACCCGGTCTATTTCGACGACGCGACCATCGACCGGCGACTGCTGGACGCGGTCAGCGAGACACGGCCGATCGTGGTCATTCATGCCAGCCTGCACGTGATGTTCGTCAACAGCGCGACCATCCGTCAGGCGGGCCTTGATGACCTGGATATGGAAGGCATCGTGCGCGACGAGCAGGGCCGGCCCAGCGGCGTGGTCGAGGAGTTCGCCGCCATGCATCCGGTGTTCGACGCGCTCGCGTTCGATATCTTCGAGGGCGCCTCCGATACCCGCGCCCTGAATCGCTACGCCCAGGCCGCGCGGCGCGAGGGCGTGACCACGATCACCGATCTGCTCAATCCGATGAGCGATGCCGCGATCGTCGCACTGCGCGAGGCCACCGCGGCCGAGGACTTCCCGGTCCGCCTGGTGCCCGCGCTCAACGCGCTCGCCTGGGATCCACAGGCCGGCAGCGAACGCGTGCAGCAGGCGCTCGAATACAACCACGAGCGGCTGCAGTTCGGTCTGGTCAAACTGGTCACCGACGGCGCGATCCAGAATTTCACCGCCCGCCTGCAGTGGCCGGGCTATCTCACCGGCCCGGACAACGGCGTCTGGAACGCGCCGCCGCAGACCTTTCACGACATGGTGCAGCATTACCACCAGGCCGGGCTGCATATGCACGTGCATACCAACGGCGACGAAGCGGTCACCGTGATTCTGGATGCGCTGGATGAAGCCCTGGCGATGTGGCCGCGGCCCGACCACCGGCATACGCTTCAGCATGTGCAGCTGATCCGCCAGGACCAGCTACGACGTGTCGCGCGCCTGGGCGCCTGCCTGAACATCTTTTCGAACCATATCTATTACTGGGGCGATATCCATCTGGTCAAGACGCTGGGCTACGATCGCTGCCAGCGCCTGGAACCGGCCGCGAGCGCGGACCGCATGGGCATCACCTTCGGCATCCACTGCGATGCGCCGGTCACCCCGATCTCGCCGCTGTTCACGGCATGGTGTGCCACCACGCGCGAAACCGCCCGCGGCGTGACGCTGGGCGAGGCGGAGAAGATCAGCCGCACCCGCGCGTTGGAGGCGATCACCCTGGGCGCGGCCTTCACGCTGCGTATGGACGACCGCATCGGCAGCCTCGAACCGGGCAAGTTCGCCGATATCACCGTGCTCGACGAGGACCCGCTGACGACCGACACACCGCTCAAGGAAATCGGCGTACACGACACGCTGCTGTCCGGGCGTCCGACCGGCGGCGGCTGAGAGGCCACGGACCGTGACCTCGCCCATTCCCGCCACCCTGCTCTGCGGCTTTCTGGGCAGCGGCAAGACCACCCGTATCAATACGCTGATCGCGAGCGGCGAAATCGCGAACGCGCTGTTCCTGGTCAACGACTTCGGCCGTATCAATATCGATGCCGAACTGATCGAGTCTCGGGATGACGACATCCTGCGGCTGAGCAACGGCTGCGCCTGTTGCGGTATCGCGGGCGATCTGTCCGCGCAGCTACGCAATATTCGGCAATGGCCACAACATCCCGAACATCTGGTCTTCGAGGCCAGCGGTATCGCCCGGCCGCGGCCGCTCATGCAGCTGCTCGACGCCGCCCGCGGCTACCGGCTCGATCACGCCGAGACGCTGCTGGATGCCAGCGCCTTCGCGCGCCACGCCGCGGATACCGCGATCGACGACATCTTCACGGCCCAGATACGCGAGGTGTCCCACCTGCGTATCAACCGCATCGACTGGCTTAGCGACGGCGAGCGCGCCGACGTGCTGCAGCGGATCGCCGTGATCAATCCCGCGGCGGCCACGACGCTCGAGAAAGCCGGCCATCCGCCGCAACCCGCGCATCCTCGGGGCCGGGCAGCGCCTGGCGCCGGCCCGCTCGTAACCGAAAGCGTGGCCTTTGACGGGGCCGTCGATATCGCCGCGCTCGAGGCGCTGCTGGCCGACGCCGCACCCGCGCTGGTACGCGCCAAAGGCTTGGTACAGGCCAACGACGCGGCCGGCACGTGCCACGTGGTTCAGTTGGCCGGCGGCCGTCTCGTGTTCACCCCGACCCGCGCACGAAACACCCGCGCGCTGGTCCTCATCGGCTACCCCGGCGAAGCCCTCGACGCATTGATCGACGCGCTACGCCGGCTCTGAAGCCAACGGGTCACGCTCAGGCGTTCGCGTACTCGTCGGCGAGTTCGGCGGACACCGGCCGCGTCATCAGACTGACCGCCACGAACACCACGATATTGCACAACAGGCCGACGATGCCGGCGTTCATGTCCAGCGGCGTCGACTCCGCCACGATCTGGAAGTAGTAGTTCACACCAATACCGACGACCATCCCCGCGATGGCGCCGTGCTTGGTCCCGCGCCGCCACATCAGGGCGCCATAGACCGCCGGCACGAACTGGGCGATCGACCCGTAGGCACCGACCAGCAGCGCGATAATGCCCGCGGCCCCGAAGATCGACAGACAGTAGGCCGCCGCCCCGATCACGACCACGCCGACACGCATGATCCAGACCTGCGTGCGCTCGTCCATATCCGGCTTGAACGGCAGGATCACGTCACGGCCCAGCGATACCGAGCCGCCGTGAGTGATTGCATCCGACGACGACATCGCCGCGGCCAGCGCGCCGGCGCCGATCAGACCGTACAGCCAGCCGTTGGCGCCGAGATTGTGGGTGACCAGATACGGCAGGATCTGGTTCGAGCTTTCCAGCGCGTTGGGCGCGACCACGCCGATGGCGGCAAAGCCGACGAACAGCACCGGCACCAGGAAGATGCCGAACAGCGGGAACGCCATCGTAGTGATCTTGATGCGCTTCTCGGTCGTCGTATACGACTTGGTGAACAGATGCGGCCACATCAGAAAACCCAGCGCCGACACGAGAATAACGGTCGAGTACGCCATACCGGACATCTGCGAACCATCCTGGCCGATGGTCAGAAAACCCGGCTTGGCCGCGTTGATGGCAGTGAACATGTCGGTCGGGCTGCCCTGCAGCGTATAGACCAGGTAATAGCCCACGGTCCAGGCCACGATCAGCATCAATGCGCCCTGCAGCACGTCGCTCCAGGCCGCACCGCGGACCCCGGAGGTCGCCACGTAGGCGCAGACGATGCCGTAGGCCAGCAGCGCGCCGAACCAGTACGGGATCACGCCGTCGGTGAGGATGTTGAAGATGAACGCCATGCCCTTGATCTGCAGGGTCAGGTACTGGATGAAGGCAAGCACCGAGATCACGCCCACGAGCACCGTGAGTGCCTTCGACTGATAGCGGTCGCCCAGGAAGTCGCCCATGGTGAAGAAGTTCTTGCGCGCGCCGATGCGGCCCACCTTCGGCCCGAGCAAATACCAGGGCAGGTTGCCGAGCGCGATATAGGCCGGCACGAAGAACGACGCCGCGCCCTTGGAGAAAGCCATGCCCGGCCCGCCGAGGAAGGAGAACGCGCTGAATACGGTACCGCCCATCATGAACCAGATCACGATCAGGCCCAGACCGCGGTCCGCGACCGCGTATTCGGACACCGACCAGAACGATCGCTTGCGCCCCGCCAGCAGCCCGATCACGAAGGCGAACATCAGATACACCAGCATCGAGCCCAGCGCGAATACCCAATTGCTCATGACCGGCCCCCGTTGCCGTACTCATAGCGGTAGAAGCAGCACAGCGCGACGAATGCGATCACCTCCAGAAGCACGACCCAGAACAGTCCGAACGGCAGGCCGAGCACCAGCGGGAATACACGGTTGGCGAGCCCGTAGAAAGGAAAGATCATGAGCAGGAAGAGCACCACCACGAAGATGATGTACGGCTTGGTGACGTTCCTTGTGCGGCCGGTGGCCATAAGCGCGCTCCTTTGGACGAGGCAGGCTGTCTGCTGGCGCGACGAATCACGCGCGGCGCGGACTCAAGCCTGCGTCTGTTGTTTTTCAAGCGATTTTCGTGCCAGCTCGGTAAACAGCTGGATGCCGGCCGGCATGATGCGGTCGTTGAAGTCGTACTCGGGATGGTGCAGGCCACGGCTGTGATCGTCGTCGCCGGAGCCGACGTGGATATAGGCGCCCGGGCGCTCGGCGAGCATGTAGGAGAAATCCTCGCCGCCCATGCAGGGCTTGTAGTTCGGCGCCAATGTGTCTTCGCCAAAGCAGCTGCCGATCACCTCGCGCGCGGTTTCGGTTGCGGCGGGGTCGTTGAAGGTCACGCTGAACTTGTCTTCGATCATGAGCTCGATCTCGGCGCCGTAATAGTGCTCGAGGCTTTCGCAGAGCCGGCGCAGGCGACAGCGCACGATCTCGCGCGTGGCGTCATCGAGCGCGCGAATGGTGCCGCAGAGTTTCGCGGTGTCCGGAATCACGGCAAAACCGCTCAGGTCGCCGGCTTGCAGGGCACAGATGCTCAGCACCGCCGGGCTCAACGGATCGACTTCGCGGGCAATGATGGTATGCGCCTTGTGTACGAGCTCGGCGGCGATCCGGATCGGATCGATACAGCCGTGCGGGTTCAGGCCACCGTGGCCGCCGCGGCCGTGGATGGTGATATCGACTCGATCGCCACAGGCCATGATCGGCCCCGGTATCAGACCGTACTGCCCGATCGGCAGTGCCGGCCAGTTGTGCAGTGCGTAGATTTCGCGCACGTCGAAGCGCTCGAAAACGCCATCCTCGATCATCGCCGTCGCGCCACCGACGCCTTCCTCGGCCGGCTGGAACACGAAATAGACCGTGCCGGCGAAGTCGTCGTGTGCCGTCAGGTGCTCGACCGCGCCCAGCAGCATACTCGTGTGACCGTCGTGGCCGCAGGCGTGCATGCGCCCGGCCCGTGTCGATGTGTGGGCCACGCCGCTTTTCTCCTCGATCGGCAACGCATCCATATCGGCACGCAGGCCAACCGTGGCGTCGCTCTTACCGGCCGAGCCGACGATCCAGGCGACGACACCGGTCTGGCCGATACCGCTGACGTATTCCACGCCCAACGCATCGAGATAGGCACAGACCTTGCGCGACGTATCGCGCTCCTCGAAGCCCAGCTCGGGCTCCCGGTGCAGGTCATGTCGGAATTCGACCAGTCTGTCGAGTGTTTCAGTGGTCATGGCGAAGCAGGGAAACGGCAGTTTGAAACGACGAAATTAGTATTGCACAGCAAACGCTTCCACGCAGTTGAGCCCCAGTCATCATGGATGCGGACCCTGGCCGCGGGCATCCATGGTCTCAGGCGAACCCGACCTGCTGATCGGTGATCACGTGAATGAGCGCCGGCCGGCGTTGCTCGGCGACGGCGACCAGCGCACGCTCGACGGCGCCGGCGGCCTGATCGCTCGCACTCACCGTTTCGCCGTGCCCCCCGAACGCGGCCATCAGGGCCGCGAAATCGGGGTTGTGCAACTGCGTGCCACTCACGCGGCCCGGGTAATGTTTTTCCTGGTGGGCCCGGATCGTGCCGTATTGCTGGTTATCCATGACCACGATGAGCATGGCGGCGCCGTACTGCATGGCGGTGGCCAGTTCCTGGCCGTTCATCAGAAATTCGCCGTCGCCGGCGATCGCCACGATCAGGCGCTCGGGGCATTCCAGCGACGCCGCGACCGCGGCCGGCACGCTGTAGCCCATCGAGCCATTGCGCACACTCAACTGACTCGGAAACACATGGGTCGGCAGATAGCGCTGGGCCCAGAAACAGTGGTTGCCCGCGCCGAAACAGTGGATCGCATCGCGAGGCAGACGCGCGACGATTTCGTTGACGACGACGCTCATGTGCGCGGTGCCGGCGGCTGTCGGCGCCAGGCTATCCGGATTCGGCAATGCCGATGCTTCGGCCTGGGCCTCGCGGCCTGCCGAACGCCAGGCGTTCCAGTCCGCGGCACGGCCCAGATCGAGGTCTTCGACCGCGGCGGCGAAGGCCGCCGGCGTGGCCACGATGTGCTGCGCGACCGCCCCGCTTCGGCCACGCAGGGCGGTATCGATATTGACCAGAATATTGGTAGCGTCCATGGCCTGACGCAGGGTATAGCCGTCGGTCGGCACGTCGGTCGGCACGGCGCCGATGGCCAACAACACGTCGGCATCGGCAAACATGCGCACGGCCGTTTCGTTGCGGCCATAGCCCAGCCAGCCGGCATTGACGGGCGAATCGAACGACACGCGGTCGGTCGCCCGCCAGTCATGAATCACCGGGATACCGTTGGTTTCAGCGAAGCGAGTGATGGTGGCCGCGGCCTGCTCGGTCCAGCGCGGCCCACCGGCAAATATCAGCGGTCGCTCGGCGCCGGCGAGCGCCGACTTGAACTGCTCGTAATCTACAGCGGAGACCGCGCCTTCGGCCACGGGGAGCACCGGATGCAGGGTCGCCTCGATCTGCTGGGTGATGACGTCCTCGGGCAGGCCGACGACGACCGGCCCGGGCCGCCCCGATTGCGCGGCAAAGAACGCCTCGGCGACGATCTCCGATGCCCGCTCGGCCTGATCCAGTACGAAGACGCGCTTGGTCTGGGTGCCGAACCAGGCCTGCGGATCGAATTCCTGGAACGACTCCCGCTGGCGGCTGGCGACCGGGATCAGGCCGATGAACAGCACCAGCGGCGTGGCATCCTGCCAGGCCGCGTGTATGGCCACGCTGGCGTTGGCCGCGCCGGGCCCGCGCGTGACCAGCGCCACACCCGGCGCGCCGGTGAGCTTGCCGTGGGCTTCGGCCATATAGCAGGCGCCACCTTCCTGGCGGCAGACGACGGTTTCGATACCGGTATCGTAGAGCCCGTCGAGCACGGCCAGATAACTCTCGCCAGGGACAGCGAATACGCGCTTGACGTCATGCAGGGCCAGCGAATCGACAATCACCTGGCCAGCGTGCTTTGTGCTCATGCGTTACTCCTCGCAACTGCCGATTCGAAGTCGGTCCGGTCGCGAATCTGCAATAATCGAGGATCCGACACTCTTGCTCGACACCGATCTGCTGTGGGTCGGCGCGTCTTGTGCTGGTCTGCGCTAACGGTCGGCCGCGCCGGCGTCCGGGTAGGGGTAGCGCCGTTGCGATAGCGCAGGTCAAACAGCACTAGCGTCTCCGGATTGCGGGTATTGACATCGGTACGACCAATATCAGCGTCCGGGTTCATGCAGTCCAATGCAAAGTTACTGGCCTCGGCATGCCGAAACGGCATGCTTTAGCGCTCGTTCGTGACGATAGAACCCATCTAGGCTATTTCATGCGCTTCCAGAAAAGCGCGGATTCGCAGCGCGAGCGCGCGAATGGTCAGCGCCGCGAAATGCCGTGGCGACCAGGTCACGTGCAAGGGCAGTTGCAGTACCCGCGGCGCATCGTCTGTGTTCTGCGTCTGTTCCACCAGACGCAGCGGGTGCGCGCCATAACGCGGCATTTCCGTCGTGATGCCCACGCCGTGACCGCCGACCGCCAGTGCCATGATCGTCTGGCCGTCCTCGCATTCGAACATCCGCGCGAAACTCAGACGCGACCGGTTCATGGCATTGTCCAGAATCACGCGGCTGACGCTTTGCCGGGACGGCACGATGACGTCCTCGTCGCGCAACGCGCTGATCGGCAACGTCTCCCGTTTTTCCAGAGCCCAGGGATGATCGGCTGCGACAAACGCTTTCAGCGCGATATTTCCCAGCGACGCGGATTCCAGATCGGCGGCCGGCGGCGCCGGGGAGACCGCGAAGTCGGCGCCGTGGGCCAGCGAGTGCGGGATATCGAAATGCCGGGTTTCCCGGGTCAGGATGATCGGATCATCGGCGCCGGTGGTGGCGATGAAGGGTGCGATGAAAGTACGCACGGAAGCGGCGGTTGCGGCCAGCACGAGGGTGGAGACGCGGCCGGTACGCAACGCTTCGGCGGCGCCCTCCAGCCCCCGCGTTTCGATCATGAGGCGACGCGCGGCGGGCACGAACGCCCGCCCCGCCGCGGTCAGCACGAGCCGGTTGCCCCGCGCCTCGAACAAAGGAAAGCGCAGTTCGCGCTCGAGTTTCTTGACCTGCCGGCTCAGGGCTGGCTGGGCGATATGAATATTTTCCGCGGCCGCGGTGACCGTGCCGGCATCCACGACCGCGAGAAAACATTCGATACGCCGATAGTTCATTCCGGCATCATGCCGTTCAGGCATTAAGCAAAGCAATAAAAAGTATTGGTTGGCATGCTGGCAACAGACTAGGTTCAGATCAAAGCATAAGCGCTGTCCCCATGCCTTTCATTTCGAACAGGCAGCGCGGAGGATAACCGCACCATGGATATGTTCTCGGACCAGCAGCAGACGGTTCTCGCCGTCATCATCGGCGTCTATTTTCTCGTGCTGGTGGGCATTTCCTATGCCATCAACCGCAACGTGAAGACCTACGAGGAATACAGCGTCGCGGGCCGGTCGGTGCGCACCTTTCCCATGGTTCTCACCCTGATCGGCACCGCGATCGGCGGTTCGATCCTGCTCGGTTTCATGACCAAGGGCTACACGCTGGGCATGGGCCAGGTCTGGATTCTGATCGTCATTCTCGTGCCCTCCGTGTTCATGGCGCTGTTCATGCTCAGACCGATACGCGAGATCGGATCGCGGCAGAACCTGGTCACGGTCGGTGACTTCACCAGCGCGGTCTACGGCCGCCACGCGCGGTTTCCCACCGCGCTTTCCATGCTGACTGCCTATTGCGCGATCACCGGCATGCAGTTCGTCGCGGTTGCTACGATTCTCAATCTGACCATCGGTCTGAGCATGACCCAAGGCATTCTGCTGGGCACGGTGCTGTTGACCGTGAAGACCTATCTCGGCGGCCTGAAGTCAGTGGTGTTTCAGGACGCCATCCACGGCACCATCCAGACGATCGGCATCTTCGCGCTGTTTGTCGCGGTCCTGATCGCCTCCGGCGGCTGGTCCGCGATCGAGGCGCAGGCGAGCACATTGCAGATGTCGGACCAGCTCAGTCCGCTCAATGTATCCGTGTCCCAGATGACGGTGCTGCTCCTGACCCTGGGCGCCTACCAGCTCGTGCGCCAGGATCTGTGGCAGCGCGTCTGGGCCGCCAAGACCATGCGCACCATCCAGGTCAGTTTCTGGATCGCGATCGCCCTGCAGACCGTCATCGGCATGGCGGTGGTGGCGATCGGCGTGATGGCCCGCTTCGGCCTGCAGCTCGACAGCGCCGACCCGGCTCTCATCTATTATCAGGCGGTGGCAGCGGTGTTTCCGTTTCCGCTGGTGATCATCATGGTCCTGGCCCTGCTCGCCACCGTCATTTCCTGCGCGGACTCCTTCTTTCTGGCCGGCAGTGCCTCCATCGTCAACGACATCATCAAACCGATGCTGCACGAGCCCGACACCAGGCTAATGCTGATCTACAGCAAGCTCTCGGTCGCCATCACCGCGGTCATCGCCTGTCTGCTGGCGCTTTACATCCCCCATCTCGTCACCCTCTGGGTGGTGGGCACGGCGATGCTCGTCTCCGGCATTCTCGCGCCAGTGCTGGCCGGGCTGTTCTGGAAAGGCGTGAGCCGCGTGGCCGGGGTGAGCGCGATGTGGTCGGGGCTCGTGTTCGCGATCGTGTGGCAGGTGTTGGACCATCCCTTCGGCCTGCATCCGGTGTTCATCGGCCTGCCGCTTTCAATCGTCGTGCTTGTCGGTCTTTCGCTGGTAACACGGGACGAGCGACAGCCCGCGACGACGCCCTCCTCGCTCGGATGAGCCGAGCGGCCGGCTGGTTGTTTACTCGACCGCCGGAATGACGTCCTCCAGGATATTGCACACCATGTCGATCTGGGCGGGTTCGGTGATGAAGGGCGGCCCGAGTTGCACCGTGTCGCCGCCGAAACGCAGATACAGCCCGCGCTTCCAGGCGGCCATCGCGATCTGCCAGGGGCGGCGCCCCGGCTCGCCGTCGACAGGGTCGATCTGGATCGCCGCGGCCAGACCCAGATTGCGGATATCGACCACATGGCGCAGACCGCGCAGACCGTGTACCTGCGCCTCGAAATACGGCGCCAGCTTTGCGGCCCGCTCGACCATGTGTTCGCGCTCGTAGATATCGAGAGCGGCCAGGCCGGCCGCGCAGGCCAGCGGATGCGCTGAATAGGTATAGCCGTGGAAGAACTCGATCTGGTACTCGGGCCCGCCTTCGTTCATGAAAGTCTGGTAGATGGCATCGCTGACCACGACGGCCCCCATTGGCACCGCCGCATTGGTGAGGTTTTTCGCCAGGGTCATGATATCGGGGCGCACGCCGAACAGTTCCGCCCCGAACGATGCGCCGGTGCGACCGAAGCCGGTCAGCACTTCGTCGAAGATCAGCAGCACGTCGTGGCGATCACAGATCGCGCGCAGTCGGTTCAGATAGCCCTTCGGCGGCACGATCACCCCGGCGGATCCGCCCATCGGTTCGACCATCACCGCGGCCACCGTATCGGCGCCATGCGCTTCGATCATGTCTTCGAGCGCATCGGCCAACTCGGCGCCGTGTTCGGGGATGCCCCGGCTGAAACGGTTGTCCTCCAGCAGCGTATGCGGCAGATGCTCGCTGGTCAGCATGTCACCGAAGCCCTTTCGGTTGGCTTCGATACCGCCGACGCCGGTGCCGCCCACGTTGACGCCGTGGTAGCCCTTGGCGCGGCCGATCAGACGTGTCTTTTCCGGTGCGCCGCGCTTGGCCCAGTAGGCGCGCGCCATCTTCAATGCGGTATCGGCTGATTCCGAGCCCGAATTGGTGAAGAACACATGATCCAGCCCTGCCGGCGTGAGCGCTTTCACACGGCTGGCCAGTTCGAACGCCAGCGGATGGGCATACTGGAAAGGCGGCGCATAATCGAGTTCGCGTGCGGTACGCGCGATCGCGTCGGCGATTTCCGTGCGTCCGTGCCCGAAGCTCACACACCAGAGCCCGGAGAGACTGTCGAATATCTCGCGGCCGTCGGCATCCCGGTAGCAACAGCCCTCGGCGCCGACGATCAGCCGCGGATCGGCCTTGAACTGACGATTGCCGGTAAACGGCATCCAGAACGCGTCCATATCCGCATCGGTCAGCGCGGCGGCGCGTGCATCGAGGTTGCCGGACAGGTTTTGCGTCTGTTTATTCGCCTGGGCCATCGTTCACCTTGCGCTCTGTTTTATCGAAACCCGACTGTAGCCGCGCGCTCTGTTTGGTTACATGCCTGTTTCTCGACGTAAACGTCAGTCACAGCTAACGTATGCAGACGGCTTTCCACCACGACACTGCGCCATGCTCGAGCGCCATATCGATCCGCTGGGCCAGATCAGCGATTTCGAGGTCCGTCTGATCCGCGTGTTCAGGGCCGTGGTCGAAAGCGGTGGTTTTACCGCGGCGATGCCGGCGCTCGGTATCGGCCGCTCCGCGATCAGCCTGCATATGGCGGATCTGGAGGCCCGGCTCGGCATGCGCCTGTGCCAGCGCGGGCGCTCGGGCTTCGCCCTGACCGAAGAAGGCCGGGACATCTATCAGGCGTCGTTGCGGTTGCTCGCATCGCTGGAAACCTTTCGCAACGAGGTCAACAGCCTGCATCGCCACCTGCGCGGGGAACTCAATATCGGCATCACCGACAATCTGGTGACCCTGCCGCACATGCGCATAACCCACGCCCTGGCCGCACTCAAGCAGCGCGGGCCGCAGGTGCATATCAATATCCACATGATTCCGCCCAGTGAAGTGGAGGCTGGCGTCATGGACGGCCGGCTGCACGTGGGCGTGGTTCCGGCCATGAACGCAATGCGCGCTCTGGATTACAATCCGCTCTACAACGAGGCCGCCTATCTCTATTGCGCGCGCAACCACTCGTTCTACGAACGCGAGGATGATTCGCTCGGCGCAGACGACATAGCGGCGGCGGATGCCGTGGTACCGGCCTATGCGTTGCCCGCCGCCGGACAACGCTGCCTCGAACAGCTCAACGGCATGGCCACCGCAACCGATCGCGAGGGCATTGCCTTCCTTTTGCTCACCGGATGCTATATCGGTTTCCTGCCGGAACACTTCGCGCGTCGATGGGCCGATACCGGTCAGCTGCGCAGGCTGTGTCCGGATCGATACGCCTATCGCATCGAATATGCAGCCATCACCCGCCATGGGCGCCGCCCGCATCGCGTGCTCGACACCCTGCTGGCCGAGCTTGGCCATCCGGACAGCCCGCTTTCGTCTGCCACCAGAGATTCCGCTTGATCGACCTGCACAGCCATTCCACCTGCTCCGACGGCCGCCTGTCGCCCGCCGAACTGGTCGCGCGCGCCGCCGACTACGGTGTCACCCAGCTGGCGCTGACCGATCACGATACGATCGCCGGACTGCCGGCGGCGCAGGCAGCCGGTACCGTCCACGGCGTACACATCGTGGCCGGCGTGGAGATATCGGTCACCTGGAACAAACGCACGCTGCATATCGTCGGACTGGCGTTCGACCCCGCGGCTGATGCGCTGAATGACGGTCTGTCCGCGCTACAGGCACAACGCGCCGAACGCGCCGCCGTGATTGCCACGAAACTGGAAAAACTGGGGCTGACCGATGCCCTGAGCCGCGCCCGAGCGCTGGCGGGGACGGGCCAGATCGCACGTCCGCATTTTGCGCGCCTGCTCGTCGAAGACGGGCTATGCAAGGACATGAATCAGGCCTTCAAACGCTATCTCAGGCCCGGCAAACCCGGCCACGCAAGCATCGAATGGGCCGCGTTGGACGATGCGGTTCGCTGGCTGCATCAGGCCGGCGGTATCGCGGTGCTGGCGCACCCGTTCGGCTACGGTTTTTCCGGCGCCTGGCGACGACGTGCCGTGGCGGCATTCGCCGACGCCGGCGGCGACGCACTGGAGATCTGTACCGGTACCACCGATCGCGCCAAGGAAATGACCGCGGCCGCCGACGCCAGCGCTCACGACCTGTTGGGCTCGGTCGGTTCGGACTTCCATGCGCCCGAACAATTCTGGCTGGCAATGGGCCGATTACGACCGTTGCCCCGTGGGCTGACGCCGGTCTGGGACGATCCGCGACTCGCCACCAGCCACATCAACGACGCCTAAGCCGTAATCAGTACACATCCCGCAGATAGCGATGTTCCGAGGCGAGCGTCTCGACGTAGCGTGCCGCCTGTTTTTCGTCCAGGCCGCCCTGCTCGCGCACGATCTGATGCAGCGCAACATCCACATCCTTGGCCATGCGCTCGGCGTCACCACAGATATAAATCGTCGCCCCGGCTTCCAGCCAGGCCCAGAATTCACGCGCCTGTTCGAGCATGCGGGTCTGCACATAGACCTTCTGCTCCTGGTCGCGCGAGAATGCGAGCGTCAATCGAGTAATCAAGCCGGATTTGCGCCAGCCCTCCAGCGCATCCCGGTAGATATGGTCCCTGGCACTCTCCGGATTGCCGAAGAACACCCAGTTGCGCCCGGGGTCAGCGCGCGCCTCGCGCTCCTGCAGAAACGCCATGAACGGCGCGATGCCGGTGCCCGGACCGATCATGATGGCCGGGTGGTCGGGATCGGCGTTGACCCGGAACTCCTGAGACGGCTGGATATAGATCGGCACCTCGCCGTTGCGTGACAGGCGCTTGGCCAGGAACGTCGACGCCACGCCCTTGTAGCCGCGGCCGTAGAGCGCGGTCTTGAGCACGGCGACGGTGGTATGGATTTCGTTGGGATACTTGCGCCCCGACGAGGCGATCGAATACAGCCGCGGCTGCAGCGGCCCCAGCCGATCCACCAGCTTCTGCACGTCCGGGCGCGCGCTCGGGTAGACGCGCAGTATTTCCAGCAGACTCTGGCCTTCCTCGACGCCGCGCTCGGCGAGCATGCGCAGATCCTCCGCTTCCTCGGCATCACCGGCGGAATCAGCCAGCAGCGCGATCACGTCGTCGCTGGGCTTGGTGATATCCAGTTCCTTGAGCAATACCTGGCGAAACAGCCGCGTCTCGCCGTCGGGGGCGACGACCTTCTCGCCGCCCGAAGCCTCGATATCCGCAAGAATCGCGTCCACCGTGCGCGGATCGTTCTCCGGAAAGATGCCCATGGAGTCGCCGGCTTCGTAGTACACGCCGGAGTCGCCGAGGTCGATGACCACATGGCGGGTGTCCTTGGTCGAGCCTTCGGCGTTGAGCGGAGTGCTCGCCTTGAGACGGGCCATCAGCGGATTATCGCGGGTGCCGAGCGGGCCTTTGGCCTTCGGCTTGGGCTTGGGTTTCTCCTCGGGCCCGTCCTGCGTGTCGGCATTGGCGGCCTGCTGCTCGGCCACCAGTTCCTTCAACTTGCGTTCGGTCTCCTTGGCGCCCGGCACGCAGCGATTCAGATCCTCGCCGTCAAAAGCGATGGCCTCGGCGTAGGTCTTGCACAGATAGCCACACTGGCCACAGTCGAGTTGCGCCATGGCCGCCATGAGCTGGCGCTCGTAGGGCTTGCCCGCGGCGAGTTCCATGCGCTCGTCCATCTCCATGGCCGGGTCGTGCCAGGGGAAACTCTCTTCGGATTTCTGTTCCTGACCGGTCGCCCCACCCAGTGAGCCCTCCCAACCGGCGAGCGCTGCGATCAGGCCATTGAGCCACTCGCGCTGCTCGGCCTCGAACGGCGCGTCTTCGGGAATCAGATCGACTTGTGTGGGCATGGTTCTACCTCGTTGCTGTCACGAGAAAAGTTCTTTGGGCATCCGCAGATGGACACAGATCCGCGCAGATGAAAACGAAGAACGAAAGGCAGGAAGCGCTGAAGCAGGTCAATCACCATGCGCTTCGATTCCTCAGCAGGCGCCTCATCGTTGTCGTTAATCAGCTCGCGGAGAGGCCTTCTTCCTTATCGCTTCGATCTGTGTTCCTGTCTGTGTCTACCTGCGTTCATCTGCGGATAAATGTTAGGCCGCGTTGGTCTCATCGGCGGCGGCAGTATCAGGATCGTCGGCGATCGGCGGCTCGGCATCGGCGGGTATTTCGGCTGCGGCCTGGGCCCGCGCTGCGGCTTCCGATCGCTCGGCGATCAATTCGCGCAGCTCGGAGATTTCATGACGGCGGGCGAAGGCGACGAAGCGCTCGCCCTTGTGTCGCCTGTCCATATAGGCGCCCATCAGCTGCTCGATATAGACCGGTAGCCGGGATGCGGCCACGCTCGCGGCCAGTTCGCGGGCAATGCCCTGCTCGTCTTCATAGCCGCCGCCGACGAAGACATGAAAGCCGTCGACCTGATCGGCCTCTTCGGGGTCGGCCGCGTCCGGATCGTCGACCTTGCAGCCGAGCAGTCCGATATCGCCGATATAGTGCTGGGCACAGGAATTCGGGCAGCCGGTGACATGGATGTTCATCGGCTCGTCGAGCTCGAGCGTCTTCTCCAGGTGTTCCACCAGCGTCATGGCGTTGCCCTTGGTCTCGGCGTTGGCAAACTTGCAGCCGAAACTGCCGGTGCAGGCGACCATTCCGGCGCGCGCCGGGCTGGCCTCGACGTGCAGACCGGCGCCCACAATCGCCTTGACGACGCTGTCCACGTCGGCCTTGGCGATATCGCCTAGCAGCAGGTTCTGCCAGACCGTGGTGCGCAGCCGGGCGTCGCCGTAGCGGTCGGCGAGATCGGCCAGCAGGTGCATCTGGGCCACGGTCAGCCGGCCCACCGGAACGACCACGCCGACATAACGCTTACCGCGCTGCGCCTGATCGTGGATACCGACATGCCCGCTCTTTTCCACCGGCGCGCGCGTCTCGCAGCGCGCCAGCGGATAGCGCCGCAGCGTGAACGGCAATTGTTTTTGCACCTCGCGCATGAACTTCTCGAAGCCCCAGCGATCGAGGACGTACTTGAGCCGCGCCTTGTCGCGGTCGGTACGATCGCCGCTGCTCAGAAACACGCGCAGGACGGCGTGGGCAACAGCGACGCATTCCTCGGGCTTGAGCATGACCCCGGTATCGCGGGCGAAATCCTGGTGCCCGGTGATGCCGCCCAGCAGGAGCCGAAAATACGGCCGGCGCGGCAACGGACCGTCGCCCTTGGGCAGTACGGCGGCGAAGCCGACATCGTTGGTGCCCTCCAGTGCGCTGATGCGTCCGGCGCCGTCGAACGCGATATTGAACTTGCGCGGCAGGCCGTTGAGTTCGCGGTGATTGAGGATATGGTGATGCATGGCCCGGCAATAGGGCGTGACGTCGATCAGTTCCTGCGGGTCGATGCCGGCGAGCGGCGAGCCGGTGATATTGCGAATGTTATCGCCGCCCGCGCCACGGTTGAGGATGCCGATATCCTGCAGCCCCATAAGTACATCGAGCGAATGGGCGGCCCCGATCTCGCGGATCTGCAGATTTGCGCGGGTGGTCACATGGGTATAGCCGCCGCCGAACTGCTCGGCCAGATCCGCGACGCCGCGAAACTGATGCGCCGAGAATATGCCGCCCGGCATACGCAGCCGGCACATATAGCTGTCCTGATTGGGCGCCACGTAGAACAAGCCATTGGACTTCATCAGAAAGACCATGTCGCCCTTCGGGTATTCGCCGCGCGCCGCCAGCCCGGCCATCTCGTCCCACATGTCGTTGGGGTTTAGATCGGCCTTGGCTTTTTCCTGGCCACAGAGTTCGCCGCCGGCCGCCTCGGCGCGAATCCGTGCCTGAGCATGGAAATCGTCCGGCCGTAGACGCTTGCCGCCGGTAAGCCCGGTCATGCCCGGTACGCCACGGGCCAGATGCAAACCCGCGGTGACACCGCGCAGATAGCGCTGCTGTTCGTCGTTGAAACTGTTGTCGGTCATGTCGGGCTCCGATTCGTTCGGTCACGAGTCGTTTTCTTTAAAGGTTTATCCGCAGATGGACGCAGATTTACGCAGATGAAAAAAGCGGAATGCGGCGCTGGTTTGTCTGCGAATGAACACGAACCGAGCCGGCGGCCGAACGCACACGAGAGGTCACGGGTCGAGACTCATACGAATCAGGCCAGCAGGCCCGCCCATGCCGTTCATCGAAAAACGCCATTTCCTTTCCGTCTGTGTTCATTCGCGTCCGTTGGCGAACAGTTAATGCCTTAGCTCTTAAATCTGTCTTTTCATCTGCGTCATCTGCGGATGAAAAATGTCTTTCTGTATTTCTGGTCTTAATCCCGCCCCGACTCGGCCAGCAGCTGGGCGATTTCGGGTTTGCAGGAGCCGCAGTTGGTGCCGGCCTCGAGGGCTTCGCCCACAGCCGCCACTGAATCCAGGCCGTTCTCGGTGATCGCGCGCAGGATCGTGTTTCGGCCCACGCCGAAGCACGAGCAGACCTGCGGGCCGGTGTCCTTGCTCGTATCTGCCGGGCGCCCGGCGAGCAGGCCAGCGCGATCGGCCTGCTCCACCGGCGCACCCGTGAACAGGGAAGCCAGCCAGCTGCGATCCGGCAGGCCCAGCGGCTCACGGTCGACGAACAGGCAGGCCTCGATATGGCCGGCATCCATATGCGCGGCACGGTAACGGCCCGCGGCGATATCGCTGACATCCAGCCAGTCGGCGGCGCGGCCCTCCACGCCCAGCCAGTGGCGGGCCATGGCGACCCAGTCCGTCGGCGTCTCTATCCCGGCGATCTCGTAGCGCCAGAACCGCTCGCCGAGCACGGCCACCCAGTAGTCGACGGCCGCGTCGCGCGCGATCGGCAAGGGTCTCGCCGCGAGGATGAAGCCGTACCAGGCCGCCGCATACGGTGCGATGGCTGCCGGCGTGTGCTTGAATTCGGGCTCTCCGGAAATCGGGCAGACCGCGGGGTTGCCGAGCGCCCCGACACGGGCATCGGCGGCGAACTGATCGTTCCAGTGCATGGGTACGAACAGCGAGCCGCGACGCTGATTCGTCGTCACGGTGACGCGCGCGGTAAGCGCGCCCCAGGCGGTCGCCACGCGCGCAAGCGCCCCGTTCACGAGCGCATGTTGTTCGGCATCCAGTGGATGCACTTCCACGAACGGCTCGGGAATATGCGCCGACAGCCGTGCCGATTTGGAGGTACGGGTCATGGTGTGCCAGTGATCACGCACGCGGCCGGTATTGAGCACGAGCGGCCATTGCGCACTGATGTCGTTGGCCGGACCGCGCGGCGTGACCGCAACGAGACGGGCCTGCCCGTCATCGGTGGGATACACACCGTCGCCAAACAGGCGCCGGTTGTCCTCGATCACCGGCATGGCGCCGACGGCCCGCAGCGGCTGCTGGTGGCCGACCGGCCAGCGCAGCGGCGTCAGCGCGTCGTATTCATCGTCGGAGAGGTCGGCCAGACCGGCCAGATTCAGCACCCGGCCACCGTCGTTCTCGAACGCCGTGAGTTCCGCGTGCTCGCGAAAGATATCGGCCGGGCCGAGATAGTCGAAGCCCGCGCCAAAGCCCATGCGCCGGGCCACGTCGCTGATGATCCACCAGTCGGGCTTGGCTTGCCCTGGAATAGGCAGAAAATTGCGCTGGCGCGAGATCACCCGTTCGGAGTTGGTCACGGTGCCATCTTTTTCTGCCCACGCCGCGGCCGGCAGCAGCACATGAGCGACGTTGACCGTATCGGTGTGGCGCATGCAATCGGAGACGGCCACGAATTCGCATTGTTCCAGCGCGCGCCGGGCGCGATCGGCGTCGGGCAGGCTCACCAGCGGATTGGTGGCCATGATCCACACCGCCTTGACCCGCCCCGATTCGATCGCCTCGAACAGTTCGACCGCTTTCAGCCCCGGCTTGCGGGCGATCGCCGGCGAATCCCAGAAACGCTGCACGGTGTCGGCTTCGTCGAAGCCCATGTGTGCAGCCAGCGTATTCGACAGCCCGCCCACTTCACGGCCGCCCATGGCGTTCGGCTGGCCGGTGATCGAGAACGGGCACGCGCCGGGTTTGCCGATGCGATCGGTCAGCAGATGACAATTTATAATGGCATTGACTTTGTCGGTGCCCGCCGAGGACTGGTTCACGCCCTGCGAGAACACGGTCACGGTGCGGTCGGTGTCGCCGAACCATTGAAAAAACATCGTGAGCACGTCGGCATCGACACCGCAGGCCGCGGCCACGGCAGCGATATCACCGCCCGCGTGGGCGGCTTCGACGGCATCGGCGCTACCCGGCCGTGGGCTGTCGAAACCCTGCGCAGCGAGCCAGGCGAGCAACCCGTTGAACAGCGCCACATCCGTGCCCGGCGCCAGCGCCAGATGCAGATCGGCGCCTTCAGCCGTGGCCGTGCGCCGCGGATCGATCACCACCAGCCGCTTGGAGGGATCGTTTTCCTGCGCGGCGACAATGCGCTGATAGACCACCGGATGACACCAGGCGGTATTGGACCCGACCAGCACCACGAGATCGGCCGCTTCCAGATCGTCATAGCAGCCCGGCACCACGTCCTCGCCGAAGGCGCGCACGTGCCCCGCTACCGCCGACGACATGCACAGCCGCGAATTGGTATCGATATTCGCCGAGCCGATATAGCCTTTCATCAGCTTGTTGGCGACGTAATAGTCCTCGGTCAGCAGCTGACCGGACACATAGAACGCGACCGCATCCGGCCCGTGCTCGGCGATGATGTCGGTGAAACGGCTGGCGACGGTATCCAGCGCGTCGCCCCAGCTCGCACGGCGACCGTTGACCACGGGATGCAGCAGGCGATCGGCCAGCCCGACCGTATCCGCAAGCGCGGTGCCCTTGGAGCACAGGCTGCCGAGATTGGACGGATGCGCCACGTCGCCGCTGACCGCGACCGCAGCGTCGTCGCCAACGGTCGCGGTCACGCCACAGCCAACGCCGCAATAGGGACAGGTGGTACGCGTGGTCGTGGGCATCACGCGGCCTCTTTCTCGCTGTCGGCGTCGGGCATGTACGCCTGGCCGAACAGCAGCAGATCGCGATTGGCCGAAACGTCGGCCTTGTCCTTCATCAGACGGAAATACCAACCGCCGTCGCCTGTATCGCCATAGAGCACCACGCCGACGATCTGGTTGTCGCGCAGCACGAGGCGCTTGTAGACGCCGCGCCGCACATCGGCGTAGACGAGCGCTTCGGTGTCTTCTCCGTCGGCGAAATCACCCGCCGAATACATGTCGATGCCGGTGACCTTGAGCTGGGTCGCGGTCACCGACCCCTGATACTGGGTATGGCCGCGGTAGGCCAGATGATTGGCGCAGACCCTGGCCTGGTCCCAGAGCGGCGCGACCAGCCCGTATACCGCCTGGCGATGCTCGACGCACTCGCCGACCGCGTAGATACGCGGGTCATAGGTCTGCATGGTGTCGTTGACCACGATGCCCTTGTCGCAGTGCAGACCCGATTTCTTCGCCAGTTCGATATTCGGCCGGATACCCACGGCCATCACCACCAGTTCGGCGTCGATGACGGAATCCTCGGCGTCGGCAAAACGCAGCCCGACCACCCGGCCCGCCGCGTCGCCAAGTATGGCGGCGGTCTTCGCGCCCATACGGAAATTCAGCCCGCGCTGGGCCAGCGAATACTGCAGCAGTTCGGCGGCGGTCGGGTCGAGCTGACGCTCCATGAGGCTGTCCATGAGATGCACGACGGTGACGTGCATGCCGCGCTTGTGCAGGCCGTATGCCGCTTCCAGCCCGAGCAGACCGCCGCCGATGACCACCGCATGGCCGCCATTCTCGCTGGCCTTGACCATGCGATCGACGTCGCCGATATCACGGAAACTGATCACACCATCGAGCGTATGGCCGGGGACCGGCAGGATGAACGGCGTCGAGCCGGTGGCCAGCAGCAGCCGGTCGTAGCCGACCTCGCGCCCGGACTCGGAGATCACCATGCGCCGGCGGCGGTCGATCCTGGTGACCGCCTCGCCGGTGTGCAGGGTGATCTCATGCTCGGCGTACCAGTCGCGATCACGTGTCTCGATCTCGGCGAACGCCTTGTCGCCCGCCAGCACCGGCGACAGCATGATGCGGTTGTAGCTGGCATGCGGCTCGGCCCCGAACACGGTCAAGTTGTAGCGCTCGGGCGCGGCCGCGAGCACATCCTCGAGCGTGCGCAAGCCGGCCATGCCGTTGCCGATGACCACGAGATCAAGCCGGGGTTGGCTGCAGTTGTCACTCATGCGCTATCACCCTGTTGCCGTCGACTCGTGCCGCGCTCATGCGGGCTGCGCACCGGGGTCCCCGGTGCCGCGCGCCTTGATCGGGTCGTCGCCGGCCGAAGCCGTGTCGAAAGCCGCCTTCTCCTCGGCCAGCACTTCGGGCGAAAAGCGCACGAAGAACGCGAACAGCGAGCACACCATCACGGCGCAACCGAGAATCAGCAGACCCTGGCCATAGGACAGCGATTCGCTCTTGAACAGGAAACCCGCGAGCACCGCACCCGCGTTGCCGCCGGCCCCGACGATGCCGTTGACGCCACCCAGCGCTTTCTTGTTCATGAACGGCACGAGGCCGAAGGTCGCGCCTTCGGACATCTGCACGAACAGGCTGAACACGACCATGCTGGCGATGGCGGTGGCGAGCACTTCCATCTGCGAAAACGTCACCAGCGCGATGCCTTCGATGAACATGGCCAGAAACAGGAAGCGCACGCGCCCGGTCAGGCCCATATAGCGGGCCGACAGATCCGAAAAGAAGCCGCCCATGGTGCGGGCGAAGATATTCATCAGTCCGAACAGGCCCGCGATCAGGCCGGCGGTCTTGAGATCGACATGGAAGTTATCGAAGAAATAGATCGCGGCAACGTTGTTGATGGTCAGCTCTACCCCGAAACAGCCCGCATAGACCACGAACAGGGCCCAGACGCGATAGTCCTTCGCTGCGTTGCGAAAACTCGACCAGCCGCTGTTCTCG
This sequence comes from Salinisphaera aquimarina, assembly GCF_042643355.1. Classification (NCBI taxonomy): domain Bacteria; kingdom Pseudomonadati; phylum Pseudomonadota; class Gammaproteobacteria; order Salinisphaerales; family Salinisphaeraceae; genus Salinisphaera; species Salinisphaera aquimarina. The sequence continues at coordinate 261,207 of NZ_JBHRSS010000001.1, read as the reverse complement.
TTCTTCGCGTAGGGAATCGCACCGGCGGCGCGCAGATCCGAGTAGTTGCCGTCGGGCGCGTCCTGGGTGTACTTCAGATAGGCCAGCCCGAGAATGAAGAGCATGACGCCCGGCACCACCATCGCCAGGCGCCAACCCAGCGTTTCGCTCACGCCCAGGGAGACGATCGCAGCGAAGATCAGCGGCATCACGATCTGGGTGGTGCCGCCACCGAGATTGCCCCAGCCCGCAGTGGTGGCGTTGGCCGTGCCCACGATATTGGGCGCGAACATAACCGACGTGTGGTACTGGGTAATCACGAACGACGCGCCGATGGCGCCGATGCACAGGCGCGCGATCAGAAAGCTCTCGAAGCTGTCGGCGAAGCCGATGCACATCACCGGGATCGAGCCCAGGATCAGCAGCGTGGAATAGGTCCGGCGCGGGCCGAACTTGTCGCACAGCGGGCCGATGATCAGGCGTACCAGCACGGTAATCGCGACCGAGGCGATGATGCTCCAGCCCACCATCGACTTGTCGAGATTCAGATCCTCCCGTACCACGGCCATGAGCGGCGCAATGCCGAACCAGCCGAAAAAGCACAGATGAAATGCCAGCCAGCTCATATGAAACGCACGCATCTGCACCGACTTGAAGTCGAACAGGCGAATGCGGGTGGCCTTGTGAGCGAGTTCCATGATTGAGGCTCCTGGTCGTTAACCGGCGACGGAAGTGGCAAAAGAAGGGTTGAGTTCGGCGAGTTCACGCAGGCGCACAGTGCGCCCGGGTGATTCATGCGCGGCGAGATAGCCGAGTACGTCGCGCGGCTCGAACACGCCGCCGTCGAAGAACGCGTCGGCGCCCATCGAAAGCACGCGGTCCGGGGCCTGGCCGGCAGTCAGCGACCAGCCCGCCGGATGCGTGCCCTCGCTCTTGTAATCGTCGTCCGGACAGACGATGCCCAGCGGCGCCACGGCGTCGCGGTAGATATCCGGCCGATAGACACGGCCCGCGGTCATCGCAATATCCACGGGCGCGCTGATCTGGCTCCAGCGGATCATCTGGCTGATGAACCACATGGCATGCGAACGCCAGGGGAAATTGGCCGCATAGCGATTGAAGACATTGAAATCAGGGGCCGGGCGCGGCGCCGCACCCGGGTGATAGCAGAATCGCCCGGTGAGCGTGCGCCGGATCACTTCCGCCGGCGCATCGACATAGCTGGTGTCGGCCAGGGTGTCGGCGGCCTCTTCGCAGTTGGCGTGGTTGTCCAGCCAGGCACCCGCACGCACGATCGCGCGGATGAGGGCGCGGTGGGTGCGTGGATTCGCCAGCGCCCACTCACGGGTCACGCCCAGCACCTTCTCGGGGGCGTTGTTCCAGATTTCGTAGCCGGTGATCAGGGCATGACCCAGGCCAGCGCGCACGGCCAGCTGATTCCACGGCTCGCCGACGCAATAACCGGCCAGCCGCCCCGCCTCGATATTGGCGACCATGCGCGCCGGCGGCACGACGATCAGATTGACGTCGCGGTCGGGGTCGATACCCGCCGCGGCCAGCCAGTAGCGCAGCTGATAGTTGTGCATCGAGGCCGGATGCACCATGCCGAACGTCAACGGCGCCAGGCCGGCCGCGCGGTCCTGGTCGATAACCTGCTTGAGCGCGCTCGCGCTGCAGGGCCGGGCCATCGTCGCGGCCGGGTCGATAGCGCGCATGCGCTCGTAGAGAGGTGTCGATACCGTGATCGCGTTGCCATTGAGCCCGAGCGACAGCGCCGTGACCATTGCATGCGGCAAGGCGCCCACCCCCAGCGTCGAGGCAATCGGCATGCCGGCCAGCATCTGGGCCCCGTCCAGCAGGCCGAGCGCGACCTTGTCGCGAATGGCCGCCCATGAGGACTCGCGCGACAGCTCAACGCCCAGGCCTTCGGCCTCGAAGAAGCCCGCTTCGCTGGCGATCACCAGCGGCGCGCAGTCGGTCAACGCGATGAAGCCCAGCTTGAGCGTATCGCGCTCGTGCGGCTTGCCGATATAACGGCCCTTGCGGCCGAAATGTGCTTCATGCCATGCGGTCATTATCGATACCTCGCCTGTCCCGCTTGCACGGACGACAGACATGAAAAAAGCCCGGCTCCACGCACGCATGTCCACGTGGTGATGCCGGGCTTCGTTGCCCTCAAACCCCTTGTATGACGTCAGTACATAACCCGCCTTGCCGGGGATCCACTGATCGTCGTTGACCCGAGGAATGCACTGTTGTCTGGTAGGAGTATTGCAGAAACCGTGCCAGCACTCCCCCATGTCCTGAAAGCTATGCCAGCCAAAGGACAGGCACGCCTGCGGTGTCATCAGCGCGCCGTCGTACGCCGGATAGCGGCAGCGTTTTCTGCGTCAGCGCAGTGCGGCTCGCACTTTTTCCGTGCGGATCGGCGTCGAGGCCGATCAGTCGGCGGCGTGCACCATGACCTGCCGCGCGACCTCGGGCAATGGCAGCCCGTGATCCATCGCGCTCTTGCGCAACCGCGTGTAGGCCTGCTGCTCGCTCAGGGCGCTGCGCTCCATCAACAGACACTTGGCGCGGTCGATCACCTGACGGTCCGCCAGCGTCTCGCGGGTCTGGGCCAGTTCACGCTTGAGCGACTCCATCTGCCGAAACTGGCGCACCGCAACGTCGACCAGCGAGCGCACCAGCGCCGGCGACAACCCTTCCATCACATAAGCGCTGACGCCGGCATCCGCGGCCTGTGCCATGAGACGACGATCGTCTTGCGATGACAGCATGAGCAGTGGCTTGGGGTACCGGCGACCGAGCGTGGCCACATCTTCAAGCACATCGCGCGACGGTGAGTCCGCGCCCACGATCACAGCGTCCGGTGCATGACGTTCGACCGCCGCGTAAAGATCCGCATCCTCGTGCAACACATCCACGACGTCGAAGCCGGCATCCGCGATCACGGCGCGCAGCGTCGACAATCGAGCGGATTGACGATCCACCAGCAGAACACGCATGGCCACGACACCTCCGATTGGCTGATGCCGTCAATACAGCAACAAGCGTGCCACGGTGATCGCCGCTGTTCGATCTTTGGACCTACGGCAGTGCCCCAAAAAAAACGCCGAAGGTCCGGTTTTGGGCAGCTGCTATCTGGACATGGTGGCCTGTTGGCGCGAAGGATTATTCGCGGCTGTGCCGCTCAACCCTGCGGAGTCCGTGTCGCTGCGCGCCCCGGTTCTCGCGAGCGATGCTCGCTCGTCGAACCGAGGGGGTCGAATCAAATCCTCTCCCCCAGCCAGCACCCACAAAAAAGCCCTCCAATTGGCGGGCTTTGGTGCGCGTCTTCATGGTCTGGCGGTCTTTTACAGCAAGGATTATTCGCGGCTGGCGCCGCTCACCCCTTCGGGGCCGCCGTCGCTTCGCTCCGGCGTTCTCGCGAGCAGTGCTCGCTCGTCGAACCGAGGGGGTCGAATCAAATCCTCTCCCCCAGCCAGCACCCACAAAAAAGCCCGCCAATTGCCGGGCTTTGGTGCGCGTCTTCATAGTCTGGCGGTCTTTTACAGCAAGGATTATTCGCGGCTGGCACCGCTCACCCCTTCGGGGCCGCCGTCGCTCCGCTCCGGCGTTCTCGCGAGCAGTGCTCGCTCGTCGAACCGAGGGGGTCGAATCAAATCCTCTCCCCCAGCCAGCACCCATAAAAAAAGCCCGCCAATTGGCGGGCTTTGGGTGCTGGCTGGGGGAGAGGGATTCGAACCCCCGTTGGCGGAGTCAGAGTCCGCAGTCCTACCACTAGACGATCCCCCAACAAACTGGGACGACTGCTCGCCGGGCAGGAGGCGAGCAGTCGGCAATCGTCGCTAGCGCTTGGAGTACTGCGGCGATTTGCGGGCCTTGTGCAGGCCGATCTTCTTGCGCTCGACCTTACGCGCATCACGGGTCATGAACCCGGCGGCGCGCAGCGGTACACGCATCATTTCGTCGTAGGACACCAGCGCACGGGACAGGCCATGGCGGATCGCGCCGGCCTGACCGTTCGGACCGCCACCCTTGACGGTGACGTTGATGTCGAAACGATCGGTGGAATCGGTGGCTTCGAGCGCCTGACGCACGATCATGCGCGAGGTCGGGCGGCCGAAGTAGTCGTCGAGCGACTTCTTGTTGACCGTGATCTGGCCACTACCCGGCTTGATGAAAACGCGTGCGGTGGCGGTCTTGCGACGGCCGGTGCCGTAGGTGGTTTCGGTTGCCATGTCTTTCTAAATCTCCAGCGTCTGCGGCTGCTGCGCGGTGTGCGGGTGTTCGGCGCCGGCATAGACGCGAAGTTTGCGATACATCTGACGGCCCAGCGGGTTCTTCGGCAGCATGCCCTTGACGGCGTGCTCGATCACGCGCTCGGGATGCGCATCGAGCTGCTTCTCGAGCGTGGCCGACTTGAGGTTGCCCACGTAGCCGGTGTAACGGTAATAGATCTTCTGCTGCAGCTTCTTGCCGGTGACCTTGATCCGGGACGCGTTGATAACCACGATGTGGTCGCCAACGTCCTGATTAGGCGTATATTCCGGCTTGTGTTTGCCGCGCAGACGGAAAGCAATTTCCGACGCGAGGCGGCCAAGCGTCTTGTCGGCGGCGTCGACAATAAACCAGTCGGCCACTATTTCGTCTTTCTTTGCAGAAAACGTCTTCATTACACTGTACCTGAACCAACGCGTAATACAGCCGGGGCGGCTGCGAAAGCGCGTAATTCTATCGGGGAAGCACGGGATTTGCAACGGCCTGAATCGGCACGATCAGGGGCACGAACTGAGGATATGATCCAGACCCGTGCGCTGGCTACGTGGCCGCCGCTTGGCGTAACCATACCAGATCACGCCGACGCAGTATTCCTGTTGCGGATCCGCGCCAAGAATCGACATGAAATCGGCGTGCTGCGTGGCCTCGCCGCTGATCCATTTGCTGCCGATGCCCGCACTGTGCAGATAGAGCGCGAGGTTCTGAATTGCGCAGGCGCAGGCGGCATAGTCCTCGCGCGCGACCACCGGGTCGGCATCGTTGGCGCATGTGACCGCCAGCCAGCCGGGCACCGCCTGCCAGCGCTCGCGCTTTGCCGACGCGACCTCGTCGCCCTTTCGCGCCGCGACCAGACGCGTGTTCAGATCGACGAGCGCCTGCTTGGTATCCGGCCCGAGCAGATAGAAACGCCAGGGCTGGGTCAGATGATGATTGGGCGCCCAGCGCGCCACTTCCACGGCCTCGCGGATAATCGATTCGGCCGGGATCTCGCCGGTAAACTGATCGACCGTGCGGCGCCCGCGAATGAAGGCTGCGGCATCCTGCGTGCTGATCGGGCTGGGTTCCAGGCGGGCGCGGTCGGTCATCGCAACAGGCGTCAGGACGCGTCGGGTTTCTTGTGGTTGGCGAGCTTGCCGTTGGCATCGGCGATCCGCAGCAGCACGAGGTTGGCCAGTTCTTCGTGCATGCTGGTGAGCAGATCGCGCTGTTCGGCTTCGGCGGCCAGCCGTTCGGTATCGTCGAAACTGTAGTCGCGGGTGACCGACAGCTGTTCGTTGGCAAGCTGCGTGGCGCCATTGACGCTGTAGTCGAACAACACTTGGGTGGTCAGTTCGTACTCCGCCACGCGGCCGTCGACCGGGCTGACCGACACGATCCGCTGGCGATTGTCGATACGCTGGATATCCAGCTGCGCCGGCGCATCGACCTCGCCAAGCAGGCCGCGCTCGCGCAGGCGTTGCTGCAGTGTCTCGACCAGCGGCGGATCGCCGACGCGGTAGTCGTCGTTGTAGCTGACGTACATCGCGTCGATGCCCTTGGGCAACGGCGAGGCGCCCTGCAGATGAAAACCGCAACCCGCCAGACCCAGGCCCGCGACCAGCGTGAGCATGGCCCATAGGCCGAAACGCGCCGGGGCGCGGGTTTTCACGATCTCGGTCTGGCTCATATCGGCAGGTTCCTGAATATCCAAGCGCGATCTATACCACGAGGTTGACGAGTCTACCCGGGACGACGATGGTTTTCTTCACCGGCTGGCCATCCACAAAACGGACCACGTTGGCATCGGCGTGCGCGGCGGCCGCGACGGCCTCGCGGTCGGCATCGGCGGCCACTTCGATACGCGACCGCACCTTGCCGTTGACCTGGACGACGATGGTGAGGGTATCGCGCACCAGCGCGGCATCGTCGGCCTCGGGCCAGGCGATATCCAGCAGCAGATCGTCGTGACCGAGCTCACGCCAGAGCGCGTCGCAGATATGCGGCGTGATCGGCGCGAGCATCTTCACGATCGCTTCGAGTGCTTCCTGGCGCACGGCCTGCTGCGCGGGATCGGTGCCATCGGCCTTGGCCAGCGCGTTGCACAGCTCCATCACCGCGGCGATCGCCGTGTTGAAGGTATAGCGCCGGCCGACATCGTCGCCGACCTTGGCGATGGTCTCGTGCAGCTTGCGGCGCAGTTCGCCGGCCTCGCCTTGCGCGCTTGTGGCCGGCGCCACGGTGCCGGTTTCGACATGCTCCGCGACCAGACGCCACAGACGCTTGAGAAAGCGATTGGCGCCTTCCACGCCCGCATCCGACCATTCCAGCGACTGCTCGGGCGGCGCTGCAAACATGGTGAACAGGCGCACGGTATCCGCACCGTAGCTCTCGATCAGCGCCTGAGGATCGACCGTGTTGCCCTTGGACTTGGACATCTTGGCGCCGTCCTTGAGCACCATGCCCTGGGTAAGCAGACGCTTGAACGGCTCGCCGGCGTCGGACAGCCCTTCGTCGCGCATCACCTTCTGGAAGAAACGCGCATACAGCAGATGCAGGATCGCGTGCTCGACGCCACCGATGTACTGATCGACCGGCAGCCAGTAGCCGGCGCGGTCGTCGAGCATGGCATCGGCATCCGGACAGGCAAAACGGGCGAAATACCAGGACGACTCCATGAAAGTGTCGAAGGTATCGGTCTCGCGTTTCGCGGCCTTGCCGCAGGTCGGGCAGTCGACGTTCACGAATTCCGGCATGTCCGGCAGCGGCGAGCCGGCACCTTCCGGGGTCACGTCTTCGGGCAGCACCACCGGCAGATCGGCTTCCGGCACCGCGACCGGGCCGCAGTCGCCGCAATGGATGATCGGGATCGGCGCGCCCCAGTAGCGCTGGCGCGACATGCCCCAGTCGCGCAGGCGGTACTGGGTCTTGCGCCGGGCGATGCCCTGGCCTTCCAGACGATCGGCTATATCGGCGAACGCGGTATCGAAGTCCTTGCCATCATCCTCGGCCGAGTTGATCAGCACGCCCTTCTCGGCGCTCGCGCCCGCGCTGATATCCGGCGCGTTGCCGTCGGCGTCAGCGACCACCGGCACGATCGGCAGATCGTAGGCGGTAGCGAATTCCCAGTCGCGCTGGTCGTGCGCCGGCACGCTCATGACGGCGCCCGTGCCGTAGCCCATGAGCACGAAGTTGGCGACAAAGATCGGTAGCTTCTCGCCGGACAGCGGATGGATCGCCTCGACCGGCAGGCGATAGCCGCGCTTGTCGCGGGTTTCGAGGCTGGCTTCGGCGGTGCCGGCCTTGCGGCATTCCTCGCAGAAGGCGGCCAGTTCGGCGTCGGTATCCGCGGCGGCGGCGACCAGCGGGTGATCGGCGGCCAGCGCCATGTAGGTCGCGCCGTGCAGGGTATCCGGACGGGTCGTGTAGACCGTCAGCGGCGCATCCTGATCGGCGACTTCAAAATCGATCTCAAGCCCGCTCGAACGCCCGATCCAGTTGGACTGCATGGTCTTGACCGCGTCCGGCCAGCCGTCGAGCTCGTCCAGTCCGTCGAGCAGTTCGTCGGCATAGTCGGTGATGCGGGCGAACCACTGCGGAATCGCGCGCTGCTCGACGATCGCGCCGGAGCGCCAGCCGCGCCCGTCGACGACCTGCTCGTTGGCGAGCACGGTCTGGTCGACCGGATCCCAGTTGACCACCGATTCGCGGCGATAGACCAGCCCCTTCTCGAACAGCCTGGTGAACAGCCACTGCTCCCAGCGGTAATAGCTGGGATCACAGGTGGCCAGTTCGCGCGACCAGTCGTAGGCGAAGCCCAGCCGGTGCAGCTGGCCGCGCATGTATTCGATGTTCTCGCGGGTCCATTTCGCCGGCGGCACGCCGTTCTTGATGGCCGCGTTCTCGGCCGGCAGGCCGAAGGCGTCCCAGCCCATCGGTTGGAGCACGTTCTTCCCGCACATGCGCTGATAGCGCGAGATCACGTCGCCGATGGTGTAGTTGCGCACATGGCCCATGTGCAGCTTGCCGCTCGGGTACGGAAACATGCACAGGCAGTAGAATTTCTCGCGCTCGTCGCGCTTGACCTCGAAGGCGCCGGATTCGGCCCAGCGTGTCTGCACCTCGGCTTCGATTGCGTCGAAACGGTAGCTTTCGTCCATGGGTGTTGTTGCAGCGTGGCGCGGTCGAAAAACAGCCCGTTAGTTTAGCAGCCTGTCGGCGTTCAGCGCCCGGCCCGGCGGCGCAGCAACCAAGCCGCCGCCAGCCCAAGCCCCGTCAGCAGGAAACCGGCGAGCCAGAGCGGCCAGTCGCCGATACGCATATAGGGCGTGAGCCCCGAGCGCGGCTGCACGTGCGAGTCGATATTGGCAACGCTGAATTGCTCGGTCCGGCGGCGAATACGGCCGTCGTAGTCGATGATCGCGGAAATGCCGGTGTTGGCGGCGCGCAGCATCGGCCGGCCCGATTCGAGTGCCCGCATGCGCGCGATTTCCAGATGCTGATCGGCGGCCGTGGTCCCGGCAAACCAGGCATCGTTGGTCACGTTGACCAGAATCCCGGCCTGCGGCAACGCCTTGGCGATCTCGTAGCCGAAAGCGTCTTCGAAGCAGATCGACAACCCGAGCTTGACGCCGTCCACGCTGATCAGCGGCTGATCGTCGGCGCCGAAACCAAAGCTGCTGTAACGCATGTTGATGCCGTCGAGCCAGTGCATGACGAAATCGGGCACCGGAAAATACTCGCCGAACGGCACGAGATGGCGCTTGTAGTAACGCCCGTGACCCGTGCCGAGCGCAAGCACCGCGTTGTAGTAGGGCTTGTCTTCCCCCGGATGCACGAGCACCCCGGCGAGCACCGTCTGGCCGCGCTTGCCGGCCAGATTATCGATGAAATCGAGATAGCGCTGGACCTGGTCGGCGGGCGCCGGAATCGCCACTTCGGGCCAGACCACCAGATCGGCTTCGCTGCGTTCGGTGAGATTGCGATAGCGGGTGAGCGTGGTGGTGAAATTGTTCGGGTCCCATTTCACCTGCTGCGGGAAGTTGCCCTGCACCACGTCGACGCTGATCGCCTCACCCGACGGCCGGGTCCAGTGCGCGGCGGCCGGCAATGCCCAGAGCCCGAGCGGCGCCAGCGCGATGATCAGCACCGCCACCGCGCGCGCGAACAGCGCGCCGACAAACAGCAAGACGATAGCGCCCGCGCCGACCATCATCAGCGCGCCCATGAAATAGACGCCGCCGATAGGCGCGAGGGCCGTGACCGGCGCATCGATCAGCGCATAGCCCAGCGACAGCCAGGGAAAACCGGTAAGCACCCAGCTGCGCAACAATTCGCCCAACAGCCAGGCACCGGGTACGAACAGCAGGGCCCAGAGCGTGCGCGGCAGGGTCCGCGTGGCGCCGGCGAACGCACCGACCAGCATGGGATAACAGGCCATATATACCGTGAGCAGGCACACCAGCCCGATCGCCATCGGCAGCGGCGCGCCGCCGTAGTAATAGGTGGAGACGAACGTCCAGTAGATACCGGTGCCGAAATGAGCCAGCCCGAAAACGAAACCGCGCAGCGCGCCGCGCCGAGCCGATACGTTCCACCACAGTGCAACCAGACCAATGACCGCGATCATCGTCAGGCCGTAGTAGCCGAACGGCGCAAAGCCGAGCGTCGCCAGGCCACCGAGAACGGCGGGCAGCAGCAAATCGAGCCCGATGATGCGCAATGCCTTCATGCCTGGTGTCCTGCCCGGTGAGTGTCGTGCCGCATGCTGCGCCAGATGTCGATGTGTCCGGCCAGGCGCGAGCCACGGTCGCAGCACCGCCCGGGTCGACGTAGGACAACGCCGCCGGGCGCGTCGACAATCACGCGGACAGCAAGATGAGTTGCGGGACAGGACACTACCGACGATCGATTCGTGAAGCGGATGGCGCGCGATTGTAACCGGTAGCGCGTTACATTCGATCCGGCTATTCCGCGGCCTCCGGCAGCACCGTCATCTGGAACAGATGAATCCGCCGCGAATCCGCACGCTGCACGTTGAACTGGAAGCGGTCGATGACCGTGGTTTCGCCGCGCTTGGGCATATGCCCGAATTCATGCACGACCAGCCCGCCGATGGTGTCGAAATCCTCGTCGGAGAACTGCGAGCCGAAATACTTGTTGAACTCGTCGACCGGCGTGAGGCTGCGGATCTGAAACCGGTTCTTCTCCTGACGCAGGATGAACGCGCCCTCGGCCTGGTCGTACTCGTCGTCGATCTCGCCCACGATCTGCTCGAGCGCGTCCTCGATGGTCACCAGGCCGGCGACGCCGCCGTATTCATCCACGACCACCGCCATGTGATTACGCGAGGCCTTGAATTCCTTGAGCAGCACGTTGACTCGCTTGGACTCGGGCACGTACACGGCCGGGCGCAGCACCTGGCCGATCTCGAAGCCGGCCCGTTCCTCGTCGGAGCCCGCCAGTTGCAGCATATCCTTGGCGAGCAGGATCCCCACCACCTCGTCGCGCGACTCGCCGATCACGGGAAACCGCGAATGGCCGGATTCGATCGCAATCGGGAGAATTTCCGCGGCGTTGTCGTCGGATTCCACCACCACCATCTGAGAACGCGGAATCATGATGTCGCGCACCTGCAGCTCGGATACCTTGAGCACGCCCTGCATCATCCACAGCGCATCAACGTCGAGCAGGTCGTTTTCCTGGGCCTCGGTGAGCACGGCAACCAGTTCGTCACGATCACGCGGCGGCCCGGCCAGGCTCATGCCGATCTGACGTAACCAGTTGCCGCTACTTCGGTTCTGTTCGCTGTCGTCCTCGTCGCTCATCTATTCAGTACGGCCGCAACCGCCCCTCTATCGTTCGATTCATTGTCTGGAATAGCGGCCTCTGGGCCGGCGGATCAGGGCAGCGCGCGCTCTGCGTAGGGATCGGCATATCCCAATCCGTCCATGATGCGACGTTCCAGCCCTTCCATGGTGTCGGCTTCATCGTCGCCGATATGATCGTAGCCGAGCAAGTGCAGCACACCGTGCACGACCATATGCGTCAGATGGGCCTCGCGCGTCTTGCCCTGCGCCTCGGCCTCGCGCTCGACCACCGGCATGCAGATCACCAGATCCCCCAACACCATCAGGCCGGGCAGTTCGACACCGGCGGGAAAGGACAACACGTTGGTGGCATGAGGCTTGTCGCGATAGCGGCCGTTGAGTTGCGCCGATTCCTCTTCGTCGACCAACCGGACGGCCAGTTCGACGTCGGTATCGGCCTCGACCGTGCCGGTCGCGGCCACGGCCGCCGCGGCGGCGCGCTCGAGCGCGGCCTCGTCAACGGCCGTCGGCACCCGCTGTGCGCTCTCCAGCGCCAGCTCCAGGCTCATGCTCGCGCCGCTCAACGCCGATCGTCGCGCCTGTCCGGGCCCGCGGCGGCCTCGGCGGCGTGACTTTCGCGGTCGTAGGCGCGCACGATACGCTGCACCAGCGGATGCCGGACCACGTCGCGCGCCGAGAACCGGGTCACGCTAATGCCCTCGATATCGTGCAGCAGCCCGACCGCATGGCGCAGGCCGGAGCGCTTGGACACCGGCAGATCGATCTGGGTCATGTCGCCCGTGACCACCGCGGTCGAACCGAAGCCGATACGGGTGAGGAACATCTTCATCTGTTCGACGGTGGTGTTCTGGGCCTCGTCGAGGATAATGAAGGCCTCGTTGAGCGTACGCCCGCGCATATAGGCCAATGGCGCTATTTCGATCACATTGCGCTCGATCAAGCGCCCCACGCGGTCAAAACCGAGCATTTCATAGAGGGCGTCGTAGAGCGGACGCAGGTAGGGGTCGATTTTCTGGGCCAGATCACCGGGCAGGAAACCCAGCCGCTCACCCGCCTCGACCGCCGGGCGCACCAGCAGCAACCGGCGCACGCGCTCGGTCTCCAGCGCATCGACCGCGGCGGCCACGGCGAGGTAGGTCTTGCCGGTGCCGGCCGGGCCGATACCGAAATTCAGATCGTGGTCGCGCAGATTCGCCAGATAACGGCGCTGGCTGGGGCCGCGTCCGCGCACCAGCCCGAGCCGGGTCTTGATGACCACGTCATCGAGCGGCTTTTCGCCGTTGTTCGCCGCGGCTTCCTCGCGTTCGCGCTCGGCGGTGCGGGCCGCCACATGCACGCGCTCGGGCGACAGCTGACCGCCGGCGGTGGCGGCATAGAGCTCGTTGAGCACGTCGATCGCGGCGCTCGCGGCCTGTTCGGTGCCTTCAACCTGGAAGCGATGACCGCGATTGTGCACATCCACGTCGAGCGTGGTTTCTATCAGGCGCAGGTGGCCGTCCTGAGCGCCGCACAGATGTGCGAGCCGTTCCATGTCGAGCGGCGCCAGCTCGAGGGTCTTGCGGATGGATTCGTTCAAGATAGCTGTCTGTTCCTCGGCGTGACGGCCCGGTGTCCTGCAACACGAATACGCTTCACGATTTCGGCGCTTTTCTGTCCCATGCGGCGTTGCCGCGCTTCGCCACGGCCATGGCCGTGGATCGTTGCAGCGCCTTGCCTGACATAAAAGCGTCGTTCTTTTGAATGGACTCGAACTTTATTCTGCAAACTTAACGTTACAGGACACTAGCCGGTCGCGGCCAGATCGGGTTCGGTGGTCACCACGCGGCCACGCAGGGAGTTGTCCAGCGCTTCAGTGATCTCGACATCGATGAAGTACCCGACCATGCGCGGGTGGCCGTCGAAATTGACCCAGCGATTGGAGTCCGTGCGCCCGGCCAGCTGGCCATTCCCGCGCTTGGACTCACGCTCGACCAGTACCCGCTGCGTGGTGCCGACCATTGCCTGCATATAACGCTGGTTGTATTCGCCGATACGCGACTGCAGATGGGCGAGCCGCTGCTTCTTGAGTTCGCGCGGGGTGTCGTCGTCCATGTCCGCCGCCGGCGTACCGGGGCGCTTGCTGTAGACGAACGAGAACGCCTGGTCGAAACCCATGTCGTCCACCAGCCGCATGGTGTCGTCGAATTCGGCCTCGCCCTCGCCCGGATGGCCGACGATAATATCCGTGGACAGGCTGATGTCCGGGCGAACCTCGCGCAGTTTCGCGATGCGCTCACGAAAATGATCGGCGGTATAGCCACGTTTCATCCGCGCCAGCACGCTGTCCGAGCCCGACTGCACCGGCAGGTGCAGATGATTGGCGAGCTTGGGCACGCGTGCATAGGCATCGATGAGCGCGTCCGAGAACTCCAGCGGATGCGAGGTGGTATAGCGGATACGCTCGATGCCCTCGATCTCGGCCACGAACTCGACCAGCATCGCCAGATCGCAGATCGAGCCATCGGCCATCGGGCCGTAGTAGCCGTTGACGTTCTGGCCCAGCAGCGTTATTTCCTTGACGCCCTGCTCGGCAAGCTCCGCGATCTCAAGGATCACATCGTCGAACGGGCGGCTGATCTCTTCACCACGCGTATAGGGCACCACGCAGAAGCTGCAGTACTTGGAGCAGCCTTCCATGATCGACACGAACGCAGTCGGGCCTTCGGCGCGCGGCGCCGGCAGATGATCGAACTTGTCGATCTCGGGAAAAGCGATATCGACCACGCCGGCGCCGTTGTCGACCACCGCGTCGAGCATCTCCGGCAGCCGATGCAGCGTCTGCGGGCCGAATACCATGTCTACGTAGGGTGCGCGCTCGCGAATCGCGTGGCCTTCCTGTGATGCCACACAACCGCCAACACCGATCACGATCTCGGGCCGCGCTTCCTTCAGCTCGCGCCAGCGGCCGAGTTGCGAGAACACCTTCTCCTGCGCCTTCTCGCGCACGGAGCAGGTATTGAGCAGGATAATGTCCGCGCCTTCCGCGTTGTCGACCCGCGTGGCGCCACGGTTTTTTACCAGCACGTCGACCATCTTGGCCGAGTCGTATTCATTCATCTGGCAGCCCCAGGTCTGAACGAAAACCCGAGGTTGATTGGAGGCGCTGCTCATGGCCGATCAGGCCCGTGTTCGGGCGGATACAAACAAGCCTTTTAGTGTAACCGATAAGGCAAGTGCGCGGCACGCAAACGCAGCCCTGCGCTCCATGCTTCATCTGCCACATATAAACCGCACCGACTTTCCCATCTCGGGCTTGAAGCCGACCAAGCGTCCAGACGTTGTTGCCTGCCCGCACTTGCCCGCAGGTCGCGCGATGAGCGATAGCCTCGACGAGATGTTCGCGCAAGGCACGAGGTTGTCGGGCATCTCGCCTGCATTATAATGAACGTTTGTTCGCAATGCGCACAGCGTTGCCGGGCGATTCTTAATCATTCATTTGGGGGATATACATGCAAGCCTTGGCGAATTTTTTCACCCGGCTGATCAGCCGTTACATGCCGGATCCACTGGTAATCGCGATCATTCTTACCGCGCTCACCGTCGTGCTCGCCTTCGTCGTCGAGGGCAGCAGCCCGATCGATGCGGTGCGCTACTGGGGCGATGGCTTCTGGGATCTGCTCGCCTTCAGCATGCAGATGACCGTGATCCTGCTGGCCGGCTATATCCTCGCCAAGACACCGCTGGTGGATGGCGCGCTCGACCGAATCGCAGCGCGCGTGGCCACACCCTTCATGGCCATCGTCGTAGCCACGCTTGTCGGCGCCATCGGCAGCTGGCTGAACTGGGGCTTTGGTCTGGTTATAGGCAGCATCGTGGCCCAGAAGCTGGCGATGAACGTCAAGGGGCTGCATTACCCGCTGGTGATCGCTGCCGCCTACTCCGGATTTGCGCTCTACGGCATCGGCTTGTCGGGCAGCGTGCCGCTGCTGATCGCCACCGAAGGGCATTTTCTCGAGTCACAGATCGGGCTGATCCCGCTGAGCGACACCATCTTTTCCCCGGTGCTGCTGATCACAAGCGCGATCGTCATCATCACCCTGCCCATTTTCAACGCTCTGCTACACCCGAAAAATGCGAACGATATCGTCGAGATCGATCCGGCCAGCGTTGCCAAGCCAACCGTTCCGGCCCTGACCGCCGCCGACCAACCCACGATTGCCGATCGCCTCAATCACAGCCGCAGCGTCGGCATCGGCATCGGCCTGCTGGGGATGCTCTATATCGGACTGCACTTCTTCGACGGCGGCTCGCTGAACCTCAACACGGTCAACTTCCTGTTCCTGTTTCTGGGTATTCTGCTGTTCGCCTCGCCAGCTAAATATCTGGCCGCACTCAACGACGGTGTACGCATCGTCTCCGGCATCATCGTCCAGTACCCGTTCTATGCCGGCATCATGAGTATTCTGGTCGGGTCAGGACTGGTGGTGACGTTCGCCAATATGTTCGTGAACATATCCAGCGCCCAGACGCTGCCGATCTGGTCGTTCATCAGCGGCGGCCTGATCAATCTGCTCGCCCCCTCGGGCGGTGGCCAATGGGCAGTTCAGGGACCGGTCATGGTCAAGGCCGCGGCCACGCTCGGCGCCTCCGATGCCGCCACCGCGCTCGCGGTTCAGATCGGCGATCAATGGACCAACATGGTGCAGCCGTTCTGGATCATCCCGGTGCTGGCCATATCCGGGCTCAAGCTGCGCGATATCATGGGCTATATGGTGCTGATTCTTGGCTATCTCGGCATCGTCTTCGCCTCGGCCATTCTCATATGGGGTTATATCGGCGCCTGAGCGCCGGCCCCAGCCATCCCGCAAAGGATCTGACATGCCTTACATGATCGAAACCTTCGACAAACCCGGACACCACGACCTGCGCCTGCAGTCACGCGACGTGCATCTGGCCTATCTCGATGCCCATGCACACCTGTTGATCGCTTGCGGCGCCAAGCTCGTGGACGACGGTGAAAGCGCCACCGGCGGCCTCTATCTGCTCGACGTGGAAAGCCGCGACGAAGCCCAAAATTTCATCGAAGCGGATCCGTTTCATCAGGCCGAGTTGTTCGAGCGCGTCGATATCTGTCGCTGGCGCAAGGCCTATGTCGACGGCAAGAACCTGCTCTGATTCAGCCCACAAGGAATATATTCCATGCTCTTTCAAGTCGAAATGACGGTGAAACTGCCGCACGATCTGCACAGCGAACAGGCGGCCGAGATCAAGGCCCGTGAAAAAGCCTATTCGCAGCAGCTGCAGCGCGACGGCATATGGCGCCACCTGTGGCGCGTGGCCGGCAGCTATTCCAATGTGAGCATTTTCGACGTGCAAGACAACGCCGCGTTGCAGGACATCGTCAGCGCCCTGCCGCTGTTCCCGTACATGGATATCACGGTGAAGCCGCTGTGCCGGCATCCGTCATCGATTCACGACGACGACCGCTGAGCCTGCCCCGCACTGCTCTGCGGGGCGGCATATCCGCTGCCCCGCGGGCAACACAGAGTCGGCACGGCAGCCTGCCCATCGTGTGCGACGCGCCGCATATTGAAGCCCCGTGCAGGATAGCCGGCCCGATATTTTTTGTGCCGCGAGGCACTAGCCGGGGCAGTTCTGCACCACCTGAGCCAGTGCACACTCGACACCGCGCAACTCGGCCAACCCGCGCAGCCGTCCGATCAACGGGTAGCCGGGCTGGCTGTCGCGCTTGAGGTCATCGAGCAGCTGGTGACCATGATCCGGACGCATCGGAATCAGCTCGCCAGCGTTCGCCGAGCGACGCCGTCTTTCTTCGTGCAACAGCTCGCCGATCACACCGACCATGTCGACATCGCCCTCCAGATGCGGCGCCTCCTCGAAACTGCGCGGGTCTTCCTGATCCCGTCGGGTGGCGCGCAGATGGGCGAAGTGGATATGCGGGGCAAGCGTGCGCGCCATCGTCACCAGTTCGTTGTCCGCGCGCACGCCCAGCGAACCGGTACAGAACGCAACGCCGTTGGCAGGGCTGGGCACGGCCTGGATCGCAGCCTGCATATCCGCGAGCGTGGACACGATTCGGGGCAACCCGAGCAGCGCACGTGGCGGATCGTCGGGATGGATCGCCAAGCGCATGCCCAGACGCTCGGCGACCGGCACCACGGTCTGCAGAAAATGAATCAGGTGCTCCCGCAAGCGGGTCTCGTCGATGCTGCGGTAGGCCGACAGGGCCTCGAGAAATCCTTCCGGGGTGTAATGCTCCATGGTGCCGGGCAAGCCGGCGATCACGGTGTCCACCAGCCGCTGACGACCGGCCTCGTCCAGTCTCTGCGCATGGGCGCGCGCGGCCGCGATGTCTTCGGCACTGTAATCGGCTGCGGCGCCCGGACGTTGCAGCACGAAAAGCTCGAAGGCCGCAAAGGCAGTATGGTCGAAACGCAGCGCGCGGCCGCCCGAGGCGACCGGCGCGGCCAACTCGGTGCGGGTCCAGTCGAGAACCGGCATGAAGTTGTAGCAGACCGTGCGAATACCGCAGGCGGCCAGGTTTTCCAGCGTCTCGCACCAGGCCGCGAGACAGCGTGATCGCGCGGCGCCCTCGTCTCGACCCTGCTTGATCGCCTCATGGACCGGAATGCTCTCCACCACCGCCCAGCGCAGCCCGGCGGCTTCGATCATGGCGCGACGCTGGCGGATCGCCTCGAGCGGCCAGGCCTGGCCGGCAGGGAAATCGTGGAGCGCGGTCACGACACCGGTCGCACCGGTTTGACGGATATCTTCGAGCGTGATCGGATCATCAGGTCCGAACCAGCGCCAGGTGTGTTCCATGGATCAGGTCCTGTCTAAGGTTGCGGCAAAGCGGTTGAGCGCAGCGGTCATGCCGTGGTCTTCGATCGCTGTGAGCGCTGCGACCACGCGATCACGAAAGCCCGCGTGGGCCGCCAGTGCCGGGGAAAAGATATCGTCGAGTGCAAGCACGGCGTCGACCCGCGCTTGCGCTTGTGGATGTCGGGTATGCAAATCGGCCAGACGGGCGGCCGAGGGGTCGTCGACGGTGAACCGGTTGCCATGGCAATCCCGACCCGCGGTATAGCGGATCCAGGCCGCGACACCGAAGGCGACGACATCGACCGCCGGCGTATCCGCCGGGGTCTCGAACAGCTGGCAGCCAGCAACGCTCAGCCAGCGCTGCGGCAGTTTCTGCGAGCCGTCCATGGCAATCTGCTGCAGACGGTGATCCAGGCTGTCGTTGCCAAAGCGCGCAAGCAGCCGGGCTTCGTATTGCGCCAGATCAACGCCTTCGGGCGTGGCCAGCGTGGGCGCGGCCTCTCGGCGCATGTAATGGCCGATCAGAGTCGCCATGGCCGGTTCACGGATCGCCTCGGCGACGGTAGTAAAACCTGCAAGCACACCAACATAGGCCAGCAGCGAATGGCTGCCGTTGAGCATGCGCAGCTTCATGGTCTCGAACGGGGTGACATCCGCCACCATCGTCACGCCGTGGGGTGCCCAGTCCGGCCGGCCGAGCGGGAAATCATCCTCGACCACCCACTGCGAGAACGCCTCGCAGATCACGGCAGCCGGGTCGTCACGGTTCAGCGCCGCCAGCTTTTCACGGGCTTTCGCATCCATTGCCGGCACGATGCGATCGACCATGCTCGAAGGGAAGGCGACCGCGTCGGCGATCCAGCCGGCCATCGGTTCGGCGCCTCGTGCTTGCAGTTCGCGCGCCAACTCGATCACCGCCGCGCGGGTCCGACGGCCGTTGTCGGGCATGTTGTCGCAAGACAGCACGGCGAACGGCGCGATGCCGGCCACGCGTCGTCGCCACAGGGCCTCGACCAGCAGCCCCGGGACGCTGCGCGGGGCCTGCGGGCTGGCCAGATCGGCCTGAACAGCCGGGTCGTCGGCATTCAGCGTGCCCGCGGCCGGGTTCAGGCAATAGCCCTTCTCGGTCACGGTCAGGGTGACAATCCGTGTCTCGGGCGCGGCCAGCCGGGCCAGCAATACCTCCAGATCGTCGGTGATATCGCCCGTGCCGGCGCCACGACCGGTGAACAGGGTTTCGCGGATGGCGCTGATCTCGCGCAGCGCCGCCTGCCCGCGATCGCGATATTCGGCGACGTGATAACGATGCCCCTGGCGGCGTAGCTGCTCGACCAGCGCATGATTGCCGCGAAGATTGACGCTGGTGATACCCCAATCCACTGCGCCGGCATCGATGCACTGCTGCACATAGACTGCCTGGTGGGCGCGATGAAAGGCGCCCAGCCCCAGATGGACGATACCGCTGGTCGCGGGCGTGCGCCTCGCGTCGATGCGTTCGACGCGGGTCATGGCGCAGGGGTCAGTTGCGGCCGCATTGCCGCCGAAGCCGCGCCCTCAGCGTCGATCACGCAGCCCCCATCAGCCAGTTGGGCAGCCATAGCGAAATAGCCGGTACATAGGACACCAGCCCCAGCACCAGGATATTGCAGATCAGAAACGGCACGATCGCGCGCGCCACCTGGCTGACCTGCAGGTTGCCGATGCCGGCCACCACGAACAAACAGACTCCGACCGGCGGCGTACTCAGACCGATCATCAGATTGAGCACCGCCATGATGCCGAAATGCACCGGATCCATGCCGACACCGGTCGCCACCGCCAGCAGCGCCGGGAACAGGATGATCAGCGCCGCGATGGTCTCCATGAAGGTGCCGACCACCAGCAGGATCAGATTGAGGATCAGGATCACCACCCAGGGCGTATCGCTGATATTGAGGATGCCGCCGGCGATCATCTGCGGAATCTGTTCGCTGGTGAGAATCCAGCCGAACAGATTGGCCAGGCCCACCAGCAACAGCAGCGAACCCGAGGTCAGTACGGTATCGACCAGCAGGGCGGGCAGCTTGCGCAGGGTCAGGCCCTTGTAGACGAACATGCCGACCACCAGCGCATAGACGCTCGCGACGATCGCCGCTTCGGTGGGCGTGAACAGGCCGCCGATGATGCCGTAGAGGATGATGAACATCATCATCAGCGCCCAGAACGCGCTGCGCCCGGTGCGAAGAACGGTCTTGATCGAGGCCCGCTCTTCCTTCGGATAGCCGCGGCGCACGGCGAGGATATAGACCGTGATCATCATGGCCAGGCCCAGCAGGATGCCCGGCACCGCACCGGCCAGAAACATCCGGCCCACGGAAATGCTCGACAGCGATCCGACGATGATCATCGGCACGCTGGGCGGAATGATCGGGGCGACGGTCGACGAGGCGGCGGTGACCGCGGCCGCAAACGGCTTGTCGTAACCGGCCTTTTCCATGCCGGGGATCATCACCGAACCGATACTGGCGGCATCGGCGACCGCCGTACCCGATATACCACCAAAGATCATCGAACCGCCGACGTTGGCAAAGCCCAGCCCGCCTCGGATATGACCGAGCAGTGCATTCGAGAAACGCACGATCTGCTCGGTGATGTTGCCGGCATTCATCAGGTTGCCGGCGAGCACGAAGCCGGGAATACACAACAGCACGAAGGAATCGATACCGCCGTAGAGTTTCTGCGGCACGATGGTCAGCGGGATACCCGCCAGCAGCAGATAGGTCAGCGAGGCCAGCCCGAGCGAAAAGGCAATCGGGATGCCGATGACCAGCAGAACCGCAAAGACCCCGAAAAGCGCGAAGATATCCATCAGTTCACCATGCTCCCGGTGTCGGCGGGCGCCATAACGCCAGCGCAGCTTCGATAAAGCCAAGCAGGCTGTAGAAGGCCACCAGCCCCAGCAGCACAGCCATCGACGAGAACACGTAGATCATTGGCATGCCGAGCGCCGGCGAGGTCTGAAAGGTACCGATGCTGGCAAAGCGCCAGGCCGGCTCGATGACGATCAGTGAAAAGCCCCCCAGTGCGATACAGACCAGCATCTGATGGAGCGCCTGTCCGCGCAGCGCCAACCGGTGCTGGAACAGCTCCAGGCTGATATGACGCCGTCGCCGAAGAATCACGCCGGACGACAGCGACACCATGTAGATGAACAGATAACGCGACAGCTCCTCGGTCCACGGCGGGGAGAAAGGCAGCAGCAGGCGGCAGATGATCTGCAGCAGCACGACGACCGCGATGCCCAGCAGGCTGAGCACGGCCAGCGTGGAAAAGATCGTATCCAGCACGGCAATCAGCCGCCCCGGCAGGCCACCCAGCGGCGGCACCTGCGGTGCGGGATCGAGGGTTTCCAGTACTTCCTGCTCGGGTGTAGCCATAGGTGCTGTTCCGTCGGGGTGGCGCCGGCCGCGCGCCAGCGGCCGACGTCTCCTTGAGCCTGGGCCCTACTTGCCGTCCTGCTGCTGCAGAATCTGGTTGTAGAGTGTTTTCTGCTCGCCGGTCAGCGCGCTGCTTACCGCGGCCCGCGCCTTCTCGGCAAACGCCTGCTTGTCGACCTTGACGAACTCCATGCCCTTGTCCTTGAGTTCTTTTTCCAGCCGCTTCTGGTCCTGGACAAACAGCTTTTGCTCGTAGGTCTGCATCTGCTGAGCGGCGTCCATCACCACCTTCTGCAGATCCTGGGGCATGCTGTCGAACTTCTGCTTGCCGATCACCACATAGATCCAGCTGCGCACGTGATCGGTGACATCCACATACTTCTGCACTTCGTTGAAACTGGCGCTCTGGATCAGCGACAGCGGATTCTCCTGGGCGTCGACAGTGCCCTGCTGCAACGAGGTGAACACTTCGCTGAAGGCCATCGGTGTCGGTTTCGCGCCCAGCGCCTGCCAGCTCTTCACGAACAGCGGCACGTTGGGCACGCGCAGGCGCAGCCCGTTGAGATCCTCGGGCTTGCGGATCGGCCGATTGGAGGTCAGCTCGCGCGGGCCGCGCTCGAACCAGGCGATCGGCAGCAATCCGGTCTTTTCGATGACCTGCTGCTTGATCTTCTCGCCGATCGGGCCCTCGATGGTCTGTTTCATCTGCTCGCTGGAATCGAACAGATACGGCACGGCCATCAGTGCGGCCAGCGGTGCCCAGTTCTCCAGGCTCTCGCCGGTGATGGTCATGTCTGCGGTGCCCAGCTGGATGGAATTGATCACCTCCATCTCGCTGCCCAGTTGCTCGTTCGGATAGACCTTGACCGCGATGCGGCCGTCCGAATTCTTCTCTACCAGCGTCTTGAACTTGAGCGCGGCCTTGTTCCAGATGTTGTCGGTGTTCGCAAGGTGACCGAATTTCAGCGTGTAGTCGGCCGCCTGCGCTGCACCGGCGCCCATGAGACTGGCCGCCACCAGCGCCGCGGCGACGAAATTTCTCGATATGGTGATTGTTCTGAACATGTCTGATCTCCCGATCTTGGTTTTGTGTATTACTCAGCTCACTGACGAGGCGACATCGATCAGCACCTTGCGAGTCTGCTCCGGGGTGCGCTCGATCAGATCGATGGCCTCGACCATGTCGGTAAGGGGCAGGCGATGGCTCACCAGTGCGGCGGGATCCAGCCGACCCGACGCAATCAACTCCAGCACCTGCGGGAAACGCCGGTTGTTCAGTCGCGAGCCCACCAGGGTCAGTTCCTTGCGAATAACCTCGAGTTGGACCAGATCGCTGGCGGTCGCAGAAAAACCGAGCAGGCCGATACGCGCGGCCGGCGAAGCCAGCCGCACCATCGACGCCAGCAGCGCCGGCACGCAGGCCGCATCAGCCACCAGCGGCACGCCTTCACCGTCGGTCCATTGCGAGGCGAATGCCTCGATATCCTGTTGCCCGCCGTTGACGACCCGGGCCGCGCCGAGCGCGCGTGCCGCCTCCAGGCGGGCATCGATGATGTCGGTCACCGCGACCTCCTCGATACCCAGGGCGCGGGCCATCTGCAACACGGTCAACCCGATTACGCCGGCGCCGAAGATCAGCAGACGATCGCCGGGCTGCGGCGCCATGCGCGCCAGCACGTTGGCGGCGATCGAATAAGGCTCGACCAGGGCACCGGCTTCCGGCGACAACGACTCGGGCAGCACATGGGCATTGGCTGCCGGCACTGCCACCTGGGTCTGAAAACCGCCGTCGCGGTGGACGCCGATCACTTCGAGATGGGTACAGACATTCGGCCGCCCGATACGGCAGGGATAACAGCTACCACAACTGATCACGGGATCTACACATACGCGCTGGCCGACCCGTGCGCTGTCGACGTTCGCGCCTACCGCCGTCACGGTGCCGGCAAATTCGTGCCCGGTTATCCGCGGGTAGCGCACGAAAGCATTGTCGCCGTGGATGATATGCATGTCCGAACCACAGATGCCGGCATGGGCAACCGTGACCCGCACCTCGTCCACATCCGGGATGGCCTCGGCGGTGTCGACCACCGCGTAGGCATGTGGCGCGCTAACCTGGAAGCCTTTCATGCCGCGCTCCTGCTCGTGGATAGCATCGTGTTCACCGCTACCAGTGCCATAGCGTGCCGTCCTCCAGCCGGTTGACCGGCAGACTCGCCGGCCGATAGGGGTATTGCTCGGCCAGCGCCTCGTCGATATCCACACCATGCCCCGGGTTCTCCCCCGCCATGAAATGGCCGTCATCGAACCGGTAGGCGTGCGGGAAGACCGCTTCGGTCGCCTCGTCATGGGGCATGTGTTCCTGGATGCCGAAATTCGGCACCCAGGTATCGAAATGCAGGGCCGCGCCCATGCACACCGGCGACAGATCGGTAGCCCCGTGACAGCCGGTGCGCACGTGATGCAGCGCGGCGAGATCGGCGATCCGGCGCATGTGGGTGATACCACCGGCGTGGGTCAGCGAAGCGCGGATATAGTCGATCGATTGCGATTCGATCAGTTCGCGGCAGTCGTGGATCGAGTTGAACACTTCGCCGACGGCTAGCGGCGTGGTCGTGTGCTGGCGGATCAGCGCGAACGCCGACGGGTTCTCGGCCGGTACGCAGTCCTCCAGCCAGAACAGATGATAGGGCTCGACCGCCTTGCCCAGCCGCGCCGCCTCGATCGGCGTCAGACGATGGTGCGCGTCGTGCAGCACATGCAAATCGTCGCCGAAGCGTTCGCGCACCGCCGCGAACAGTTTCGGCACATGGTTGAGGTATTTTGCCGTATCCCAGACATGTTCGGCCGGCAGCTCCGCATCGGCCGGCTCATAGCGCTCGCCGTCGCGCTTGGCTACGCCGTAGGTGGTGGCGATGCCGGGAATGCCGCACTGCACCCGTACCGCGCGATAGCCGAGTTCCACATGCCGCGCCACTTCGTCCAGGCAACTCTCGATATCGCGCCCGGTAGCATGGCCATAGACCATCACCCGGTCACGGCTCCTGCCGCCGAGCAGTTGATAGAGCGGCATGCCGGCGGTCTTGGCCTTGATGTCCCACAGCGCCACGTCGACCGCCGCAATCGCAGCCATGGTCACCGGGCCCCGCCGCCAGTAGGCACCGCGGTACAGGAACTGCCAGATATCCTCTATCGCCTGGGCGTCGCGGCCGACCAACGCCGGAATCACATGCGCTTCGAGATAGGCCACCACTGCCTGCTCACGCCCATTCAGGGTCGCATCGCCAATACCGTGACAGCCGTCGGCGGTTTCGATCTTGAGCGTGACCAGGTTGCGGCCTGGGCAACAGACGATGACCCGCGCGCGGGTGATGAGCATATGCGTATACCTGGGACTGCGTCGAACGGCAGGTAAGATACGCGCCAATAACTGGCATACCAAATAGACTTTGGTCTACCAAACAGAAAAAGACATCTTATTGCTTTACGCTATAGGCTGCGCTGGGCGGAGACGCGACCGACAGCGAGCGTGGCGCCAGCCCTGAACCAGAACCAGCGCTGGCCTATCCGCCTAATTGGCATACCAAATTTCGGAGTCCGGCATGAGCCGCCAATATCAACGCATCGGCGAACGTATCAGCGCCGAAATCGCTCAGGGCGATCTGACCACCGGCGATCGCCTGCCCACCGAGCGCGAATACGCCGAACGTTTCGGGGTGAGCCGCACGGTGGTGCGCGAAGCCTTCATCATGCTGGAGTTGGCCGGCCGCGTGAATGTGCGCAAGGGCTCGGGCACCTACGTCTGCGACCCCAACTCGGCCGCGCTAACGAATCCCGCCCCCGCTGGCGATGCCCCGGACAGCGAGGATATCGGTCCGTTTGAATTGCTCAACGCTCGCCAGGTGGTGGAAAGCGCGATCGCCGCCTGCGCCGCCGAACTGATCACCAAACCGGAGATACGCCGCTTGCAGCAGCTGCTGGATGACGAGCGTCGTGGCCTGACCGACGTCGCGCGCGGTCGGTCACAGCATGTCGAGGCCGATGCCGCGGATCGGGCTTTCCACCTGGGGATTGCCGAAGCCACCCAGAACACCCTGCTCTACGAGATGGCGACGCGCCTGTGGGATCAGCGCCGGCGCAGCCCGATGTGGCAACACCTGCATGCACGCATTCTGGATTTCTCCTATCGCAATGACTGGCTTGCCGATCATGACGCGATCCTCCGACAGCTGCGAAAACGCGACAGCCAGGCCGCGCAGCAGGCCATGTGGATACATCTGGAAAACGTCAAGACGACCCTGTTCGCGCTATCGGATACCGACGACCCGCGCTTCGACGGCTATCTGTACCAGCAGGCGCGGGCGCGCTGAGGACCAACCGGGATGTCGCTTTGCCCGGCTTCGGGGACGGCGTCGTCCGAAGCCCGCAGGGACGGATCGCGCTAGCCCAGTGCCGGCATCTCGGGCATCAAGGCCCGCTCGATCACCGCACCGCGATGCTGGATCACGGTCGCGGCCAGCCGGTGCCCCCACGAAGCCGCTGTCTGGCGGCTACCGCCCTGCAGACGGCAGGCCAGATAGCCGGCACTGAAGGCATCGCCGGCCGCCGTGGTATCGACAACCTGCGCGACCTGCTCGGCGACCACTTCTTCGCGCCCTGCCGAGGACACGATCACACAGGATCCCGCGCCCCGCTTGATGACCAGCTCGGAGACGCCCTTATCGGCATACCAGTCGATCAATACCGACAGCGACTGATGTCCATACAGTGCCCTATCGTCGTCCTCGGTCACGATTGCGGTATCCACGTAGTTCAGCAATTGCCGATAGCTACGCTCCGCGGTCTCCCGATCCGGCCATAGCCGGGGCCGGTAGTTGTTGTCGAATACTACCCGGGTGCCGCCTTGACGGGCCTTGGCCAGGGTTTCGAACAGGCGCGCGCGGCCGGTGACGGTCAGAATCGCGAGCGAAATACCGCTGAGGTAGATGACATCCATGGCGCACAGCTGCTCGAGGCGTGAAGAGCCGTCCGCGATATCGTCGAACATCAGCCGCGCCGCCGACTCGCTGCGCCAGTAATGAAAGCGGCGCTCGCCGGCCGTATCGGTTTCGATGATATACAGCCCCGGCAGATGCGCGTCCAGCCGGGCGGTGAGCCGATGATGCACCTGTTCCTGTGCCCAACGGGCGAGCATGGCATCGCTGAAGGTATCGCGACCGAGAGCGGATACATATTCGACCCGCCAGCCCCGGTCAGCAATCAACCGCGCCAGATAGGCCGCGGTATTGAAGGTGTCACCGCCAAAGTTCTGTTGCAGAGTGGCGCCCGGCTGGCCATGCAGCTCGATCATGCATTCGCCGATCAGGGCTATGGATTGGGGCACGGGGAACTCCTTGAACAATCACCTTCGGGCGATACGGAAAGGCCCTCATAACGAGGGCCTCCGACGTCTTCCTGCCCTATCTCGGCAGGATGGTTATTCTGTTGTTCTAGAACGGAATATCGTCATCCAGATCGTCGTCGAAGCCCGGATCGCCGGCCGGTTCGCGCTGGGGCTGCTGATATTGCGGCTGGCCCTGGCCACGACTCTGCTGACCGCCACCGCCGCCCTGCTGGCCTGCGCTCGGCTGCTGCGGGCGCTGCTGCTGACCGCCACCACCGCCGCCAAAGGGCGCGCTGCCACCGCCGCTGCCGCCCTTGGAGTCGAGCATCTGCATCTCGTTGCCGACGATTTCGGTGGTGTACTGGTCGACGCCGTCCTTGTTCTGCCATTTACGCGTCTGAATACGGCCTTCGACATAGATCTTGCTGCCCTTGCGCAGATACTCGCCGGCCACTTCCGCCAACCGCGCGAAGAACACCACGCGGTGCCATTCGGTGCGCTCCTGCATCTCGCCGGAGGTCTTGTCGCGCCAGGTGTCGGAGGTCGCCACGTTGACGTTGGTCACCGCCGTGCCGCCGGCCGTATAACGGGTTTCCGGATCGGCGCCCAGATTGCCGATCAGAATCGCCTTGTTCACGCCCCTACTTGCCATTGCCACACTCCATCCATATGTGAGTCGTCCGGTTCGCCCTCAGGCTTCGACCGGGCGCCCGGAAAATTTGTCGAGATCCACGTCGTCTGCGCGCTCGCTGTCTATCTTAAGATACGCCACGCCGTCCTCGGGCACGACCACGGCCTCCACCACACCGGGCTGACCCAGCAGTTCGGCGGTCAGTCGGTCGGCCTCGGCCTTGTCGGCCACATCGACCTTGAGCATCCGGCTCTGGGTGAAACGCGGTGCCTTCATGGTCACCGCCACCGCAAACCATAGCAGCGCGGCGATCGCCGAAAAAATGAATACGCCGGACGGCCCGTCGATGCCGTAGGCCCAGCCACCCACCGTGCCACCGATGAAGATGCCGAAGAACTGCGAACTGGAATAGACGCCCATCGCCGTGCCCTTGGCCTCGGCGGGCGCCACCTTGGAGATCAGTGACGGCAGGCTCGCCTCCATGGTATTGAAGGCGGCGAAGAACAGCGTGAGCACGATCACCAGTTCCACCAGGCTGGCGTGCCACATGAGCAGTGCGACCTGGCTCATGCCGAGCACCACGATGGCGCCGATGAAAACCGGCTTCATCTTGCGCTTGGCCTCGGCGATGATGATCATCGGCACCATCAACGCCACCGAGGCCAGCAATACCGGCAGGTAGACCATCCATTGATGGGCCTGATCGATACCGAGGACGTCGTGCAGCACGTTTGGCAGCGCGATGAAGCTGGCGGTGAGAATTGCGTGCAGCGAAAAAATGCCGAAATCCAGGCGCAGCAGCTGGCCGTCGCCGAGCACGCGCGCGAACAGCGCTGGCACTGCGCCGGTATCGCGATGACTTCTGAGCGCGGTCGGCTGCGGCGTGACCCCATACAGCACGCCGATACCCAGCAATGCGAGCACTGCGGTCAGCCAGAAGATGCCGGACACCCCGACCACCGCATTGAGCAACGGCCCGACCACCAGCGCCACGGCGAAAGACAGCCCGATGGTCATGCCGATGACCGCCATCGTCTTGGTCCGGACCTCTTCACGGGTCAGATCCGCGCCCAGCGCCAGAATCACAGAGCCGACCGCGCCGGCGCCCTGCAGGACACGCCCGAGTATCACGCCGTAGATCGTGCCCGACATCGCCGCCACCACGCTGCCGAAGGCAAAAATGACAAGGCCGATGGTAATCATCGGCTTGCGCCCGAAACGATCGGACAACATACCGAAGGGAATCTGCAGCATGGCCTGGGTGAGACCGTAGGCACCCAGCGCCAGCCCCACCGTGACCGGCGTGGAGCCATCCAACCGATTGGCGTAGAAGGTGAAGACCGGATAAATCATGAACAGGCCGAGCATTCGCAGGGAAAAGATGCCTGCGAGAGAAAACGCTGCGCGAGTCTCGAATTTGGTCATAAGCCGCCTGCCTGGGGTGTGCAAAAGGCCGTGGCGGGCTGCGCGCGAACGCGCGATCAGGCCGCCGTCGCACCGGTTATCGGCGCTGCCGACAGGCCGCGGATTCTAGCACAGCCAAGTCCGCGCCTCGCCGCCATGCCCGCTTCGTGACCCGCTTGCCGAGCCACGTATACTTGTCGGTTATTCCCTCGTATGGCCACGGCTTTCGCATGGACAGTATCCGCATCCGCGGTGCACGCACGCACAATCTCAAGAACGTCGATCTCGATCTGCCGCGCAACAAGCTGATCGTGATCACCGGCTTGTCCGGCTCGGGCAAGTCGAGCCTGGCCTTCGACACCATCTATGCCGAAGGCCAGCGCCGCTACGTCGAGTCGCTGTCGGCCTATGCGCGCCAGTTCCTGTCGATGATGGAAAAGCCGGATCTGGATTCCATCGAAGGGCTGTCGCCGGCGATCTCGATCGAGCAGAAATCCACCTCACACAATCCGCGCTCGACCGTGGGCACGGTGACCGAGATCCACGATTATCTGCGCCTGCTGTATGCACGCGCCGGCACGCCCTACTGCCCCGACCACGGCGAGCCGCTGACCGCGCAGACCGTCTCGCAGATGGTCGACCAGACGCTCGAAAAGGAAGCCGAATCCGCGTGGATGCTGCTGGCGCCGGTGATCCGCAGCCGCAAGGGCGAGCACCGCGACGTGTTCGAGCAGATGCGCGGCCAGGGCTTCGTGCGCACACGCGTGGACGGCGAGATCGTGGAAATCGACGAGGTGCCCACGCTCGATCCCAAGAAAAAACACGATATCGAAGTGGTCGTCGACCGCTTCAAGATCCGCGACGGCATCCAGCAGCGGCTGGCCGAATCCTTCGAGACCGCCCTGCGCCTGTCCGAAGGCATTGCCTGGATCATGCCCTGGCGCGGCGAAGGCGAGCCGGAAGTCTTCTCGGCCCAGTTCGCCTGCCCGGTCTGCGGTTATTCGATCAACGACATGGAACCGCGGCTGTTCTCCTTCAACTCGCCGCACGGCGCCTGCTCGGGCTGCGACGGCCTGGGCTCGCAGTCGGTGTTCGACGTGGACCGGGTGATCACCGACGACAGCCTGAGCCTGGCCGGCGGCGCGGTGCGCGGCTGGGACCGGCGCAATCCGTATTTCTTCGGCCTGATTCAGTCGCTGGCCGATCGCTACGATTTCGATGTGGATACGCCCTGGCGCGACTTGCCGGACCGTGCCCGCAATATCGTTCTCGATGGTTCCGACGGCGAACGCATCGAATTCCGCTACGTGAACGCGCGCGGGCGTACCCGGGTCCGCAAGCATGCCTTCGAAGGCGTACTCAACAACATGCAGCGCCGCTACGCCGAGACCGATTCGCTGGCGGTACGCGAGGAACTGGCCAAGTATCTGTCCAACAAGCCCTGCCCCACCTGCGGCGGCGCACGTCTGAACACCGCCGCCCGGCATGTGCAGGTGGCCAACACGACGCTGCCGACCATCAACGCAGCGAGCATCGCCGGCGCGCAGGAGATCATCGACGGCCTGGATATTTCCGGGCATCGCGCCCAGATCGCGGCGCCGATCCTCAAGGAAATCCGCCAGCGTCTGAGCTTTCTGCTCGACGTCGGCCTGGACTATCTGACCCTGTCGCGCAGCGCGGAAACACTCTCCGGCGGCGAAGCCCAGCGCATTCGCCTGGCCAGTCAGATCGGCGCGGGCCTCGTGGGCGTGCTGTATGTGCTCGACGAGCCGTCCATCGGACTGCATCAGCGTGACAACCGACGCCTGCTCAACACGCTCGAACGGCTACGCGATCTCGGCAATACCGTGATCGTGGTCGAGCACGACGAGGATGCCATCCGCGAGGCCGAGTATGTGGTCGACATGGGTGTGGGCGCCGGCGACCACGGTGGCCATGTCATCGCTCAGGGCAGCGCCGAGGACATAGCCGCCAGTGAAGATTCTCTCACCGGCCAGTATCTGTCCGGCCGACTGTCGATCGCACTGCCCGACAAGCGCATCGCCTTCGACAAGAAACGCCAGATCAAGATCAAGGGCGCGCGCGGCAACAATCTCAAGAACGCCAGTGCCAGCATCTCGATGGGCCAGCTGACCTGTATCACCGGCGTATCCGGCTCGGGCAAGTCGACGCTCATCAACGAAACCCTGTTCCCGGCCGCGGCCCGCCAGGTCAACCGGGCGGTGGCGCGTGCCGCGCCGGTGACATCGATCGAAGGCCTCGAGCATCTGGACAAGGTCATCGATATCAACCAGGCACCGATCGGGCGCACGCCGCGCTCGAATCCGGCGACCTACACGGGCCTGTTCGGCACCATTCGCGAGCTGTTCTCGAATACCCCGGAAGCCCGCGCGCGCGGCTATCAGCCGGGTCGTTTCTCCTTCAACGTAAAAGGCGGACGCTGCGAGGCCTGTCAGGGCGACGGCGTGATCAAGGTGGAGATGCATTTCCTGCCGGATATCTATGTCACCTGCGACACCTGCAAGGGGGCGCGCTACAACCGCGAGACCCTGCAGGTGCACTACAAGGGCAAGACCATCGCCGATGTACTCGACATGCGCGTGGAAGCCGCGCTCGAGTTCTTTGCCCCCGTGCCAAGCCTCAGACGCAAACTGGAAACGCTGATGGACGTGGGCCTGTCCTATGTCAAGCTCGGCCAGAACGCGACCACGCTGTCCGGCGGCGAGGCCCAGCGCATCAAGCTCGCCCGCGAGCTGTCCAAACGCGACACCGGGCGCACACTCTATCTGCTGGACGAGCCCACCACCGGGCTGCATTTCCACGACATCAAGCAGCTTCTGACCGTGCTCCTGCGCCTGCGCGACGCCGGCAATGCCGTGGTCGTCATCGAGCACAACCTGGACGTCATCAAGACTGCCGACTGGCTGATCGATCTGGGTCCGGAAGGCGGCGACGGCGGCGGCGAGATCATCGCCACCGGCACGCCCGAGGACATAGCCACGGTCGAGGCCTCGCATACCGGGCACTTCCTCAAGGCGATGCTCGGTTCGAGCGCGCCGGGTACGGGCCACAACACCAGCGGTGACGAGAAACCCACCGGCCTGCCGCCGAAGAAAGACAAATCGAGCAAGACGAAAAGCCCAACCCGCAAACGCCCCTCCAAGTCCGGCGCGTGAACGCGCCGGACTGAGGTACTTAGCCTGGGGCCGATCGAGAGCGTATCGCGATCAGTTGACCGTCAGACGATAGGCGAACCGGTATTTTTCGCCGGTTTCGACTATCGTGAACGTGAAAACGAAATCGTATATGCCGCTACCCGTCACCGATGAAGCGTTGGTCGTGAACTCAACCGTCGTGCCCATCGGTATCACGCCGTTGTCGAAATTCTGGAAATTCGGGTCCAGCGTGCGTCCGCTGGGCGTCGCAATGATCTCCGTCGACACGTCCTGGATCGTGTAGTCGCGTCCCACAGCCCGGAAGACGAAGCGGCTAAGCGGAACGTTGACGATCGTCCGATCTCCGGTCCCTTCCTCCACATCGGCCGCGGTGGTGACCTGATTGGGCGCACGGATGATTGCCTGCTGCTCATTGTCGTAAAGAAACAACGCAAGCACCGGCCCGGCACTGACCACCAACCGGTCGGCCACGCTACTGGCCTGCCCATCACTGGCCACCAACTCGATGACATAGTCCCCCAGCGCGTCGGTCGTCAGAGATGGCCGCGCGCTATTCGGGTTCGCCAGCCCAGCGGCGCTGCCCTGCGGCTGGGAGACGATACGCCAGCTGTAGCTGAGGGTATCGCCATCGGCGTCGCTACTGGCCCTGCCATCGAGTTGCACCGTCGCGCCGGTAGCGATCTCTTGATTGGCGCCTGCCTCAGCCACCGGGACGCTGTTCCCCTGAGACGCGATAACGACCACGCTGTCGGCGCGGCTCGACACCGTGCCGTCGCTGACGACCAACGAGACGACATAGCGTCCCGCCACGCCGGCGGTAAATGACGGAGTGCGTGTAGTCGAATTGCTCAGCGGCGCCTTGCTTGCCGCCGGCCGCGATGTGACCGACCAGCGATAAGTCAGCGTATTGCCGTCGGCATCGGCGCTGGCGCCGCCGTCGAGTGTAACCAGCGCGCCGGTCTTGACGTTCTGGTCGGCACCGGCGTCGGCAGAGGGCCTGGTGTTGCCTCGCGTGGCCGTGATCGTGACCTGATCCGCCGGGCTTTCCTGCGCGCCCGAGCCGAGCACGAGCTGTGCCACGTAGGCGCCATCGGCGTCCGCCGTGAAGCTGGGCGTGGCCGCCTGCGCACGCGTCAGCACAGCATCGCTGCCCGAAGGCTTGGAAACGAGGCGCCAGTCGTAGCTGAGCTGGCCGTCGCCAGTGGTACTGCTCTGGGAGCCATCGAGTGTGACCGTCGTTCCGGTTACCACGTCGCGGTCGTTACCCGCGTTGGCGCGCAGCATTTGGCTCGACCCGCCGTTATTCGAGTCGCCACCGGCGTTCGAGCCGGAATTGGAGTCACTGCCACCACTGCCGCCGCCACAGCCGGCCAGCATGAACAGCAACAGCACGGGAAAAACCGTACGGAAGAATCGATTCGAACGCGTCAAGATATGGCCCCCAGCGGCAATGCAGTCCCCGAACAAGTCGTTAGTAGACGATATTTCTCAGCCGCTTACAACGCGGCGTCCGCCATCCATTGCTGCGCCAGCTGCGCGGCAGACGCCCTGCAGATCAAACCGCGGAATCAGCGCAGGGACCAGGTCAGCGTAGCCATCCGACCGGTCTGCGGCGCGCGTCGGTACGAATAGAATCGTGTCGCGTCGTCTATTGTGCACAGCCCACCGCCGTAGACGGCTGTGACACCCGCTCGTGCCAGCCGCGCGCGCGCCAACGCATAGATATCCACCAGATACTTTCCGACGCTGCGTCCATCGACAAACCAGGATGCATCGGCAGCATGCGCAGCGCTGAATGCCGATTTCACGTCCTCGCCTACTTCGAAGTTATGCGCGCCGATGGACGGGCCCAGCCAGGCCATCAATGCATCCGGCGGCGCCGGCATCTGCGCGATCGTGGCTTCCAGAACTCCCGCGGCCAGCCCCCGCCAGCCCGCGTGGGCGGCGCCCCAGCAGGTTCCCGCCCGATCGCAGAACACGACGGGCAGACAGTCGGCGGTGAGCACCGCGCACACTGTGTTCGGGTGACGAGCCACGCTGGCGTCCGCCGGGCCCGCGATGGGTCGATCGGCATCAGCGACGGTGATGCCATGCACTTGTGTCAACCACGCCGGGTCAGCGGGCAGTTCGAGCGCATCGCATACTCGCCGCCGGTTGGTCTCGACCCGGTCGGAGTCATCCGTCGTATGCGCGCCGAGATTCAGACTGTCGAACGGCGGTCGACTCACGCCGCCGCGGCGCAGCGTTGTACCCGCCCGAATGCCGGGCGGCGCCGGCCAGTCGGCTTCCAGAAAACCGATGGATGCACTCACGTGATGTCGTGAAGTTTCGCGTCGGCCGCCAGAGCCGCCAGCAGCGCCTTGAAATCCGCCGGACGCGGCGCCTGCCAGCTCATCTGCTCGCCGGTGACCGGATGCGTCAAGCCCAGGGTTCGGGCGTGCAGCGCCTGTCGCTTGAAGCCGCGCAGGGCATCCGTGAAGTCATCGCTGGAATCGCGCGGCAGGGACAAGCGGCGGCCGTAGGTGGCATCGCCCAGCAGCGGATAACGGATATGCGACAGGTGCACGCGGATCTGGTGGGTACGCCCGGTTTCCAGCGAACAGCGCACATGGGTATGGGCGCGATAGCGCTTGATCACCCGGTAGTGGGTAATGGCCTCGCGCCCGAACTCGCGTACCGCCATGCGTTTGCGGTCGACCGGGTGGCGATCGATATTGGCATCGACATGGCCGCCGGCGGTCATCACCCCGATCGCCACCGCTTCGTACTCGCGCTTGACCGTGCGCGCGGCGAGATCGTCGACCAGCTTCTTGTGCGCCGCAAACGTTCGGGCCACGACCAGAATGCCGGACGTGTCCTTGTCCAGGCGATGCACGATACCGGCGCGCGGCAGTGCGGCCATCGATTCATCGTGTGCCACGAGGGCGTTCTGCAGGGTGCCGTCGGGATTGCCGGCACCGGGATGCATCACCAGCCCGGCAGGCTTGTCGAGCACGATGATCGCATCGTCTTCATAGATGATGTTCAGTGCGATCCGCTCCGGCTGCACATCGGCCCGATCGGGCTCGCTCGGCAGGATCAGGCGCACCTGCTCTCCACCGACGACCGGTGTCTTGGCCGGTGGCGTCTCGCCGTCGACGGTCAGATTGCCGTCCGCCAGCCAGCGCTGCAGGCGCGAACGCGAGTAGTCGGGCAGAAGCGCGGCCAGCGCGCGATCCAGGCGTTGGCCGACATATTCGATCGGAATCGGCGCGTCGAAATCGGGTTCGCTGCGGCTCGCCGCCATTGGGTATACTCCGCGTCTGATTCTGTTACTTCAAATGATGCGCGCAAGCACGCGCTCGGGGCTGGCATGCGGAAAATCGTTCTCGCGCTCTTGGTATTCATGCTGCTCGGCGTCGCCGGTTGCGGTGGCGACAAGGGCATCAACGAAACCGGCTACAGCGACGAGCCGCTCAAGGACCGTCAGGGCAATGACCTGGATTCGGCCGACGCCGAACGCATGTACAAATCGGCGCGCGAATTCATGGTCGACGAGCAACCCGAGAAAGCGCTCCGATTATACGCGGAAGTTCAGGCACGATTCCCGTTTTCGCCCTATGCGGCGCAATCGGAGATGGAATCGGTCACGGCCCACTACAAGGCCGAAGAGTTCGACGCCGCGGTTTCCGGCGCCGACCGCTTCATCAAGCAGCGCCCGCGCAACCCGCATATCGACTACATCTACTACCTGCGCGCCCTGTCCAACTACAACCGCAACGAGACCGGCATTCTCGGCGGCGACCCGGACAAGCGCGACACCAGCTACCTGCGACAATCGTTCACCGACTTCAGCCTGCTGGTGCAGAACTATCCTCAGAGCGTCTACCGCAAGGACGCGCAACTGCACATGATCGATATCCGCAACCGGCTGGCGACGTTCGACGTCAATGTCGCCGAGTATTACCTGCGCCGCCATGCCTACGTGGCCGCCAGTCGCCGTGCGGAAACCGTGGTGTCGCGCTATCAGGGTTCGGATTCGGTGCCACGCGCGCTCGAGATCATGGAAGAGAGCTACGCCAAGCTGAGCCTGCCGGATCTCGCGGAAGACACGCGTGCCATCCTGCAGGCCTCCTACCCCAACTACATTCTTCACCGCGAAGAGTTCTATCGTCAGCGGGCGGGCGACAAGCCGCGTTATGACCTGCCCGACGTCGGTGGCGCACCGGCGGGCGGCAAACCGCTCGACCCGGATTCGGCCGAGGGCAGCAACGCCGGCTGAAGACGATATGGCGCTGGGTCCTTTATCCGGAGCACGCCGACGCAAAACGTCACGGACATACTGACGACGGCATGCCGCATGCCGTCGTCATAACCTGGCATACAGCCGATGCAGGTCGCCCGGAACTCAAAGTAGACCCGGAAAACGACGACCGACAGGTTGCTTCGTCCGGCATGCGGCCGACCGGCTTCGGGAATGGCCAAGCGGACCGACCGCCTGCGAGCGGCACGATGACCCGCCCTATCCGTGTACGCCCGATTTTTCGCGACCGGTTCTATTTGTTCGGTCGGCGATCTCCGTTTGCCGGCAGTTCACGATGCCCAGCGTGATCGCCCCTGTGCGATCCGCGCTGATCGCGAACGCGCTAGACACCGAAACCGCGCGCCACCCGTGACCACGAACCGGGATCGATACGCTGTTACGGTCCTCAAACGCCGTGGCCGCGACACTTCGCCTCATGAGTAACGAAGCAACCGTCTAGGGCGTCGGCATGACCGCGACAGGGCACGCGCTGGGATTCGCTATCTACGGTCTGGTGCTGTATTACCTGCTCATCTGCGCGCTCGGCGCGTACGTTCGATTGCGAACGAACACGACGTCTTCAGCAACCGATCTGCTTGAGCATTGCAGGCCATTCAGATCGCTGATCATTTCGTTGTATCTCGCCGCGCTCACGGCAACTCAACTATTCCTGCACTTCGGATGATCGCTGCCCGCGGCATGCGCCCCTGCTCGCGGTCGGTCACACGATTTCGCGATCTCCAGCACATCGTGCGCCACGTAAAATCCTTCGAGAGCATAGCGATATGAGTAATAACGACGTCAAGTACCGCAACGCGGGCCGGTGGAACAAGGTAGCCGCCGTAACGCTGTCGTTCTGGGTACTCAAGATACTGGCGACCACCCTCGGCGAGACATCCGGTGATCTGCTGGCCATCACCCTGAATCTGGGCTATGTCGCGGGGCTGGCGATCACGATGGTATTTCTGATCGCCGTGCTCTGTGCGCAGCTGTCCGCCTCGCGTTTTCACGCGTTCCTGTTCTGGGCCGCGATCGTGGGCACCACCACCGTCGGCACCGAAATCTCCGATCTGATGGATCGCACGCTACATCTGGGCTATACCGGCGGCTCTGCCCTGCTCATCAGCGGTCTGTTGGCGACACTCGCGCTATGGCGGTGGCACCAGGGCCGGATACGAATCCATCCGATAACCGGTCGGGGTGAAGAGCTGTTCTACTGGACCGCGATCCTGTTCTCCAACAGTCTGGGCACCGCATTCGGCGATTTCCTGAGCGACAGCGCCGGCCTGGGTTACGTGACCGGCGCCCTCGTGACGGCCGGCGTGATCGCGCTGGTACTGCTTCTGCACTATGCGACCCGCCTCAATCATGTTCTGCTGTTCTGGGTCGCGTTCGTGTTCACCCGCCCATTTGGCGCCACGTTCGGCGACTTCCTGACCAAGCCACTGGCCAAGGGCGGATTGAATTTCGGTACCGGCCAGGCATCGGCGGTCACGCTCGCACTGCTCGTCATCGTCGTTGGCACCACGCTCTGGTACGGACGACGCACAGCAGCGACGCCCATATCAAATACGGGCAACGCGCCCTAGGGTGTGTTGCCGTTTGGCGCGACCCCGCGTTGCACCCCGAAATCGGTCCAGACAAGGCGCGGGGTGCCGA
Organism: Salinisphaera aquimarina; assembly: GCF_042643355.1. Classification (NCBI taxonomy): domain Bacteria; kingdom Pseudomonadati; phylum Pseudomonadota; class Gammaproteobacteria; order Salinisphaerales; family Salinisphaeraceae; genus Salinisphaera; species Salinisphaera aquimarina. The sequence goes on along the minus strand of NZ_JBHRSS010000001.1, from coordinate 223,365 downwards.
CCCTAGTCATTCTAGGGTCAAACCGCGCAACGCCGTATGGTCCGATTTCGGGCCGCAACCCTTCGGGACAGCGTCCATTTTCCTGCAATACGGCGTTGCAGCACGCTCATGTAGCTCGGCTACGCGACGCGCACTGCGCCTTGTCTCGCAAAAAAATGGCCGCTGGCGCGGCGTCGGGCCAAATGGCAACGCGCCCTAGAGGTCGCCGTAGACCGCCGTGATCGGATAGCGGCGGTCGCGCCCGAACGCGCGATGGGTGACCTTGGGCCCGGGCGCGGCCTGGCGGCGCTTGTATTCGTTGCGGCGGATCAGGCCCGCGGTCTGACGAACATCGTCCTCCGCGTAACCCAGCGCACAGATACCCTCGATGGACTCGCCGTCCTCGACATAAGCTTCGATGATCGGATCCAGCACGTCGTATTCGGGCAACGTGTCGGTATCGGCCTGGTCGTCGCGCAGCTCTGCCGACGGCGGCCGCGTGATCACCCGCTCGGGAATGACTTCGCTACGCGTGTTCCGGAATTTCGCCAGCCGATAGACCCAGGTCTTGTAGACATCCTTGAGCGGCGCGAAACCGCCACACATATCGCCATAGAGCGTGGCATAGCCAACCGCCATCTCGCTCTTGTTGCCGGTGGCGAGCACGACATGGCCGAACTTGTTGGACAACGACATCAGCAACGCCCCGCGGATGCGGGATTGCAGATTCTCCTCCGCGGTATCGGCCGGGCGGTCACCGAACAGCGGCGCGAGCGTACCCAGCAACGCGGAAAAACCGTCTTCGATCGGCAGGTCGTCGTAGCGGACGCCCATGCGCTCGGCCTGCTCGGCGGCATCGGCGTTGCTGATTTCGGCGGTGTAGCGCGACGGCATGGACACCGCCCACACGCGATCCCCACCGAGCGCGTCCGCGGCAATCGCCATGACCAATGCCGAATCGATACCGCCGGAGGCGCCGATCAGTGCGCCGGGGAAGCCGTTGCGATCGACATAATCGCGGGTTGCACGCACCAGCGCGTCGTAGACCAGTGCTTCCGGGGAGGACAGTTCAGCAATGGCGCTCGACTCACCGCTGGGCCAGTCGAGACAATAGACGCCGCCCTCGAACGCCGGCGCACGCAGGGTGATGGCGCCGGTGGCGTCGACGGCGCAGGAACGACCGTCGAAGACCAGTTCATCCTGTCCGCCGACACAATTGACGTAGCAGATCGCAAACGAATTGGCCCTGGCACGCTCGGCTAGCAGGCCCTCGCGTTCGGCCTGCTTTTCGGCATGAAACGGCGATGCATTGAGATTGACCAGCAGCTCGGCGCCGGCGGCTCGGGCCTGCGCCGCCGGACCCTTCTCCCAGATATCTTCGCAAATGGTAATGCCGACCTGGCGCCCCTGCAGTTCGAACACGCACGGCGCGTCGCCCGCCTTGTAGTGGCGACGCTCGTCGAACACGCCGTAGTTGGGCAGGCACTGCTTGCGATAGTGGGCAATGCGTTCACCGTCGCGCAGCACGAGCGCGGCGTTGTAGATGGTATCGCCCTGGTATTCGGGATAACCGATGATGGCGGTGATGCCGCGGATTTCCCGGCCGAGACGCGCCAGTGCCGCGGTGATCGCTTTCGGCAGACCGCGCCGCAGCAACAGATCGTCCGGCGGATAGCCGAGCAGCGCCATTTCGGGAAAGGCGACCAGATCGGCGCCGTCCCGATCACGGGCGATGTTCGCCGCCTCGATCATCTGACGCGCGTTGCCTTCGATATCGCCCACCCAGACGTTGAGCTGGGCCAGCGCAATACGTAGTGATCTGTCGCTCATGACGCTGTCGGCGCCGACGCGCCGATTGTCATCTGCAACGAAGTCTCCGCGGCCACGTGTTCAACCGTCCAGTCCAATGGCTTCACCGCCTTCTGATTTGGGTAGGTCGTCCTGTACGTCCAGCACACGCTCTCGATAGAACAGGTGCAGTGTGGGCGCCAGCTCCGCCGGCAGTCGGCCGCCGTTGGCTTTTCGGAACACGCCATGCGGGATTACCGGGATGCCCGGCTTGTGACGGCCGTACATGATCATGCCGCATTTCGGGCAGCCGAAACGCTTCATCTGCTTGCCCGGCACGGCATAGGTGAACATCGCCGATTCCTCCGGCAATTCGACGTTGTCATCCGCCCAGCCGGTGGCTGAGAGCATATCCACGCTGTACATGTCGCGACAGCTGCCGCAATGACAATACAGCGATAGCTCCGGCGCGCCGTGGGCCCTCATGGTGACGTGGCCGCAGTCGCAGCTCAGATCGTAAGTGTTGTCGGTCATTTTGATTACCCTTCGCCAAACGTGCGGGTATTCAAGCACGCAAAGCGGTGCCAACCCAAGCTTGTGAGCAGAAAAAAGCCGGATTCACGCAGGGCGAATCCGGCTTGATAATAGTGCTCATGCACTCGCTCAGCCGAGAATTTCCAGCATCTTGCTGCCGATCTCGGCGGTGGAGCGCACGGTGGCGACGCCGGCCTTCTCGAGCGCGGCGAACTTGTCGTCGGCCGTGCCCTTGCCACCGGAAATGATCGCACCGGCATGACCCATGCGCTTGCCGGCCGGCGCGGTCACGCCCGCGATATAGGCGACCACCGGCTTGGAGATGTTGGCCTGGATGTATTCGGCCGCCTCTTCCTCGGCGGTACCGCCGATCTCGCCGACCATGACAATGCCGTCGGTCTGGCCGTCGTTCTCGAACATCTCGAGCACGTCGATGAAGTCCAGCCCGTGAATCGGATCGCCACCGATGCCCACGCATGTGCTCTGGCCGAGCCCGTTCTGGGTGGTCTGGTAGACCGCCTCGTAGGTCAGGGTGCCGGAGCGCGAGACGATGCCGATACGCCCTTTCTGGTGAATATGCGCGGGCATGATGCCGATCTTGCACTCACCCGGGGTGATCACGCCGGGGCAGTTGGGGCCGATCAGCACGGAGTCGGAATCGTCGAGTGCGGCGCGCACGCGCAGCATGTCGAGCACCGGGATGTGCTCGGTGATGCAGATGATCACCTTGATGCCGGCAGCTGCGGCCTCCAGGATCGCGTCGGCGGCGAACGGCGCCGGCACATAGATCATGGTGGCGTTGGCGCCGGTCTTGGCGACCGCGTCCGCGCAGGTGTTGAACACCGGCAGATCGAGATGGGTTTCGCCGCCGCGGCCCGGGGTCACGCCGCCGACGATGTTGGTGCCGTAGGCGATGCACTGCTCGGAATGGAAGGTGCCCTGCGAGCCGGTGAAGCCCTGCACGATGAGTTTGGTGTCGTTATTGACAAGAATGCTCATGGATTAATCCTGGTCTGAATCGTGTTCGGTGGAAGCTGTGGGGATCGAAAAGCCGGGATTAACCCTTGGCCTCGGCCACGACCTTCTTGGCCGCGTCGGTCAGATCCTGGGCGGCGATGAGATCGAAATCGCACTCGTCCAGCAGCTTGCGGCCTGCCTCGGCGTTGGTGCCTTCCAGGCGCACGACCACCGGCACCTTGATGCCGACATCCTTGGCCGCGGTGATGATGCCTTCGGCAATCAGGTCACAGCGCACGATGCCGCCAAAGATATTGACCAGGATGGCCTTCACGCTGGCGCCGGATGTAATCAGCTTGAACGCTTCGGTGACGCGCTCGGTGGTGGCGCCGCCGCCCACGTCCAGGAAGTTGGCCGGCTCGCCGCCGTGCAGCTTGACCAGATCCATGGTGCCCATGGCCAGGCCCGCGCCGTTGACCATGCAGCCGATGTTGCCGTCCAGCTGGATATAGTTGAGATCGTGCTTGGCGGCCTCGGCCTCGCGCTCGTCTTCCTGGGTGGGATCGCGCATGTCGGCAAATTCTTTATGCCGAAACAGCGCGTTGTCGTCGAAGTCCAGCTTGCCGTCGAGCGCGACCAGACCACCCTGCTTGGTGGTCACCAGCGGGTTGATCTCGACCAGCGCCGCGTCGGTGGCGACGAACATCTCGTACAGGCTCTTCATGACCTTGACGAATTCGCCGACCTGCTTCTTGTCCAGACCCAGGAAGAAACCAACCTCGCGGCCCTGATAGGCCTGAAAACCGGCCGCCGGATGAATCGCCATCTGCATGATGCGTTCCGGCGTCTTTTCGGCCACTTCCTCGATGTCCATGCCGCCTTCCGGCGAAGCGATGAAGGTCACGCGACGCGTGGCGCGGTCGACCAGCACCGACAGATACAGCTCCGAGACGATATCGGCCGGCTTTTCCACATAGACCGAATTGATCGGCAGCGCGGTGTCGCCGGTCTGCTTGGTCTTGAGGGTGGCGCCGATCATCTCGCCGGCGACCTTTTTCACCTCGTCCACGCTGTCGCAGATTTTCACGCCGCCGGCCTTGCCGCGACCGCCCGCGTGGACCTGGGCCTTGACCACCCATTTTTCACCGCCGAGCGACTGGGCGACCTCGACCGCCTCATCCGCGGACCGGGCCACCTTGCCCTCGCCTGCGGGCACGCCGAAGCGCGCAAAGATTTCCTTGGCCTGATATTCGTGAACGTTCATGACGCTGCCTTATTGGGAACCAAACTTGTTAATGCTGCGCATTGTGGCGCCTGAAGCGCACAACGACAACTTGCTTCACCTGCCATCGTTTGAGCGAACGGTTTCATTCCGGGGTGTCAGCTGACGTATGATCAGGACTGACAATTTTCGTCACCAACCATTCTCACCCATGGCGCGACTGCTCGGACTGTTGTTTCTGCTTGGCCTCGGCTGGCTCGTGGTCAAACGCCTGCTGGGTCCCGAGCCCGTGGCACGGGACAAACCCCAGCCGCGATTCGAGAAAACAGTCCGCTGTGCGCGCTGTGGTGTCCATCTGCCCATGTCGCTGGCGCGCCCCGACCATCAGGGACATGTCTGCGCCGACCCCGATTGCAGCGGCCGCCGCGGTCACGATACCGAGCCCGATCACCGCCGATGAACACGCCGGCCACCACGCCGCTGATCCGTCACGTTGAAGACTGGCGTGCCATTGTCACGCTCAACGCCTATCGCTGTCTGATCGCCTTCGGGCTGGTGGCACTGCTGCTGTTCGGCGCCACCACCACGCTGTTCGACGTGACCATGCCGGACCTGTTCCGCCTGGCATCACTCATCTATCTTGCCCAATCCGCGCTGGCCATGGTGGCGGCATTGCTGCGCTGGCCTGCCCTGCGGTTTCAGATCCTCGTGGCCTGCTCGGTGGACGTGGGTTTTTTCACCTGTCTCGCGCTGACCAGCATGGGCGTGGCAGGCGGCCTCGGCATGTTGCTGCTGGCGCCCATGGCGGCCGCCGGCATGCTGCTGCCAGGGCGCATCGCCTCGTTGCTGGCCGCCTGTGCCGCCATCGGCATCATCGGTCAGGAAGCATGGCGTGGCCTGCGATTCGACGACGCAACCGAGGATTTCGTACAGGCAGGTATTCTCGGCACCCTGTTTTTCGTCACTGTCGGCCTGTCGCACTGGTTGGCACGCCGGGCGCGCGTCAGCGAAGCGCTGGCCGCTGAACGCGCAACCGAAGTACGCGATCTGGCCACCCTCAATCGGCGCATCATCCAGCAGATGAATATTGGCGCGGTGGTCATCGATGCCGAGCACCGCATCGAGTTGATCAACGACGCCGCCGTCGCCCTGCTGGATCTCGAGCAGATGCCGGTGGCCGGCGAACCATTGGCCCTGCTTGCGCCCGCGCTTGACGACGCCCTGGATCAATGGCGCGCGCATCCCCACGCCGCTATCGCCCCCGTTAGCTCCGGGCAGCAGTCCCTGCTGCCGCTGTTCTCGCGCCTGGGCAACGACGCCGGAGCCCCGGTACTTATCTTTCTCGAAGACGCCGTGCGCCAGCGCGAGCAGGCGCAGCAGCTCAAGCTCGTCTCCATCGGCCGTCTGACTTCCAACATTGCACACGAGATCCGCAATCCGCTGGGCGCGATCAGTCACGCCGGTCAGTTGCTGGCCGAATCGCACGCCATGAGCGACGACGAGATTCGGCTGCTCGATATCATCCATCGCCATACCCGCCGTATCGATGGCATCGTCAACAACGTGCTGGGGCTGTCGCGTCGTTCGCGACTGGCACGGCGTCCCCTGCCCATTGCGCAATGGCTGGCCGACACGGTCGAGGATTATCGAGAGACCGGAGAGGACGTGCCGGATTTCTCCATCAAGGCGATTGCCGACGATCTGCAGGTCGAGTTCGATCCCGATCACCTGCGCCAGGTACTGTTCAACCTCTGGGACAACGCGCAGCGTTATGCACGCCGTGAGGACGCCGAACTGGCGATCGAGCTGTCGGGCGGACACAACCGTACCGGTCAATTCTGTCTCGACGTGCGCGACAACGGCCCCGGCATCGACGTCGCGATCGCCGACGAGATCATGGAACCCTTTTTCACCACGGCACGCGAGGGCACGGGCCTGGGCCTGCATATCGCCAGCGAACTGTGCGAGGCCAACGGCGCGCGTCTGCTGCCGGTTGCACAATCCGCCGGCGCCTGCTTTCGTATCGTTTTTGCTCACGTGTGGTCAGGCGACATGCCGGTCGCTGCGTCACCCCGAATAAAGCAGGTTCAATGAGCGTTACTGACAGCACGGCACATGCCCTTATCGTCGATGACGAGGCCGACATCCGAGAGCTCGTGGAAATCACGCTCTCCCGAATGTCGATCCGTACCTTTGCGGTGGCGACCCTCGCCGAGGCCCGTGCGGCCCTGGCCGGACAATCCTTCGACCTGTGTCTCACCGACATGCGACTGCCCGACGGTGAAGGCCTGGACCTGGTCGCACATATCAGCGAGCGCTATCCGCACTGTCCGGTCGCGGTCATCACCGCCTACGGCAGCGCACAGAGCGCGGTGGCCAGTCTCAAGGCGGGCGCTTTCGATTTCGTCACCAAGCCGATCGATGTGGCCGGCCTGCGATCGCTGGTGGGCCAGGCCCTCAAGCTGGCCGGACTCGATCACGACGCGCCGCCCCATCCCTCGCTGGATGCCTCCCCGCGCCTGATCGGCGACACCCCGGTCATGCATCGTCTGCGCGAGACCATCGCCAAGCTGTCGCGCAGCCAGGCTCCGGTGTATATCACCGGCGAGTCGGGCACCGGCAAGGAACTGGTGGCGCGCATGATTCATGCGGAAGGCCCGCGCATGGGCAGCGCGTTCGTGCCGGTCAACTGCGGCGCCATACCCTCGGAGCTGATGGAATCGGAGTTCTTCGGCTATCTGCGGGGCGCCTTCACCGGGGCCATGCGGGATACGCCGGGTCTGTTCGCGCGCGCCGATGGCGGCACCCTGTTTCTCGATGAAGTAGCCGATCTGCCATTGACGATGCAGGTCAAACTGCTGCGCGCGATCCAGGAGCGCGCGATCCGGCCGGTCGGCGCGAACGCGGAAACCGCCGTCGATGTGCGCGTGATCTGCGCCACCCATCGTGACCTGGCCACCGAAGTCGCACGCGGGCGTTTTCGCGAAGACCTCTATTATCGCCTGAACGTCATTGAGGTGCATGTCGCACCGCTGCGCGAACGACGCGCGGATATCGCTGCGCTGGCCGGCCGTATCCTCGAGGCTCTGGCACGCAAGATGCGCCTGCGGCATTCTCCGCAGTTGTCACGCAGCGCCCTCGATGCACTCGAGGAATACGCGTTTCCCGGCAATATCCGTGAGCTGGAAAACATACTCGAACGGGCGGTCACACTCAGTGAAGATGCGATCATCGATCTCAAGTATCTGCGGCTCAACTCGCCGCTGAGCGAGTCGGTCACCCGCGAAAACGCCATCGACGCGCCCGCGGCCGTTCAGCAGGCTGTGGCCGACGGGCCGGGGTTCGCCCAGGGGCACGCCATGGATACCAGCGCGGATCTGGAAAGTCAGCTGGAGGCGCTCGAACGCGAACGTATCCGCGCCGCACTCGAGGTATGCCACTACAACAAGACCAAGGCCGCCAAGCATCTGGGCATCACGTTTCGTGCCCTGCGCTACCGGCTGGCCAAGCTGGGCATGAATTGATCGATACATCGCCCCGCAACCACCGCTACCGCGTCGCTGCCGGCCCCGTCCCGAGTCGGGATGCGACGCAAAGAGTCCAGATCATGTCGACAACGGCCGATACATGAGCCGGCACACGAACAGACAGGGGATGGCGTAAGTGGCGAAAGCAGCAACCGAGCAACAGACGTTTTTCTGGACCGGCACCGACCGCAGCGGTGCGCGCGTCAAGGGCCAGACCGACGGCCCCAACGAGGCCATGGTCAAGGTCGCATTGCGCAAGCAGGGCATCAACCCGCAGCGTGTGCGCAAGCAGACCACGCTGTTCGGCCTCGGCGGCAAGCGCAAGAAGAAGATCAAGGCCGGCGATATCGCCATCTTCGCGCGCCAGCTGGCAACGATGCTGCAGGCGGGGGTGCCGCTGGTGCAATCGCTGGATATCATCTCCAAGGGTGCCGACAACCCGTCGCTGGCCGAGCTTGTCAGTGCAATCCGCGACGATATCGAGGACGGCATTACCCTCGCCAATGCCCTGTCCCGGCACCCCAAGCATTTCGATGATCTGTTCGTGAATCTGGTCGACGCCGGCGAAAAATCGGGCGCGCTCGAATCGCTGCTCGACAAGATCGCCACATACAAGGAAAAGACCGAGCAGATCAAGGCGAAGGTCAAGAAGGCGCTGTTCTACCCGAGCGCGGTCATTGTCGTGGCCATCATCGTGATGGGCATCCTGCTGTATTTCGTGGTCCCGCAGTTCCAGTCCCTGTTCCAGGGCTTCGGCGCCGACCTGCCGGCATTCACGCTGCTGGTGATCAGCCTGTCCGAATTCGTGCAGCGCTGGTGGTGGGCGATCATGGCCGCGATCGGGCTCGCCTTCTACGGGTTCTTTCAGGCGCGACTGCGATCCCGTGCCTTTCGACGCTCCAACGACCGGATCGCGCTCAAGCTGCCGGTGATCGGCGATATCCTCTACAAGGCCGCGGTGGCGCGTTTCGCGCGCACATTGGCGACCATGTTCGCGGCCGGTGTGCCGCTGGTCGAGGCCATGGACTCGGTCGCGCGCGCGGCCGGCAATATCGTCTTCGAGGAGGCCATCCTGCAGATGCGTGATCAGGTGTCATCGGGCGTGCAACTGCAACTGGCCATGAACAATACCGGCCTGTTTCCAAGCATGGCACTGCAGATGGTGGCGATTGGCGAGGAATCCGGATCCCTGGATGCGATGTGCTCGCGCGTTGCGGATTTCTATGAAGCCGAGGTCGACAATCAGGTCGATTCGCTCTCGAGCCTGCTCGAACCGATGATCATGGCCATCATCGGCGTACTGGTCGGCGGCCTGGTTATCGCCATGTACCTGCCGATCTTCAAGCTCGGTTCGGTCGTCTAGTGCCCTGTGACGCCGATACGCTTTACGATTTCGGCGCTTTTGTGCGCCATGCGGCGTTGCACCGCCTCGCCATGGCACCAGCCATGACTCGTTGCCGCGCCTTGCCTGACACACAAAATCACGCGAACTTTATTTCACGAACCGACGTGACAGAGCACTAGATGGTCGAACTGTTCGCACTACAGCCGCTGTTCTGCTACGCCGCGATCACGCTGTTCGGGCTGATCGTGGGCAGTTTTGTCAACGTCGTCATCCTGCGCCTGCCGCGCATGATGGAAGCCGAATGGCGCGCCAGCGCAGCCGAGATCCTCGGTCAGCCGGCCACCGCCGACGACACCGTAAGGGTGAACCTGTCCCGGCCACGATCATGCTGCGGGAATTGCGGCACGCCGATACGGGCTATTCACAATATTCCGGTGCTCAGCTTCGTCTTTCTGAGAGGGCGCTGCGCCGCCTGCGGCACAGCGATTTCTTGGCAGTACCCGGCGATCGAGATCGCCAGCGCGGCCATGGCGCTGCTGGTCGCGCTGCATTTCGGGCCGACCCCTTTCATGGTCATGGCGCTGCTGTTTTCCTGGTGCCTGCTCGCGCTCGCCATGATCGACTGGCACACCCAACTCCTGCCCGATGCGCTCAGTCTGCCCCTGTTGTGGCTGGGCCTGCTGATCAGTCTCGGCCACAACGCCGGCTTCGCGCTCGTAGACCCGGCTACCGCAATCATCGGCGCCGCGGCGGGCTATCTCGTGCTGTGGCTGGTCTTTCAGGTTTTTCTACTGGTCACCGGCAAGGAAGGCATGGGCTATGGCGACTTCAAGCTGCTCGCCGTGATCGGCGCCTGGCTTGGCTGGCAGACCCTGCCGATGGTGCTGCTCATGGCATCACTTGCGGGTGCGGTCGTGGGCGGCGCGCTCATGGCCAGCGGGCAACTCGCGCGCGGAAAACCCATGCCGTTTGGCCCTTGGCTGGCAATCGCCGGCTGGCTGACACTCATCGCAGGCGATACAATAATGGACGGTTATCTAACGGTCTCCGGATTGCGCTAGCCCTGCTTGCGCGACCGGGCTGGCCTGATCTGCCCTAGAATATCGGTGCCGCTGTACCCTTTAGCATTTACCCATGTCGGCGTTTTTTCGAGACCGTGGTTCGCTACCGCGCCTTGCCTGACACAACAGATCACGCGAACTTGAGCCTTCCGAATTCCCGTCACAGGACACTAGAGATATGTCGAGCACCCTCGCCGTCGGCCTGACCGGCGGAATCGCCAGTGGCAAATCCGCGGTCGCGAGCGCGTTCCAGCGCCTGGGCGTGACCATCATCGATGCGGATCTGGTCGCGCGCGAAGTCGTCGAACCCGGACAACCGGCGCTCGACGAGATCGCCGAACGTTTCGGTGCCGACATCCTCGACGCAGAGGGCCGGCTCAAGCGCCGCGCGCTGCGCGAGATCGTGTTTTCCGACGACAACGCGCGTGCCGATCTGGAAGCGATCACCCATCCGCGCATTCGCGAAGAGTTGGCCCGTCAGCGCGATGCGGCACAGTCCGACTACTGTCTGCTGGTGGTTCCGCTGCTGGTGAAATCGAGCATGCTCGATCTGGTCGATCGCGTGCTGGTCGTCGACGCGCCCGAGTCGGTTCAGCTCGAACGCCTGATCTCGCGCGATGATATCGACGAATCGCTGGCCCGGCGCATGATCGCGGCACAGGATTCGCGCGCGGAGCGCCTGGCCATGTCCGATGACGTACTCGTGAACACGGGCCCGCGCAAGGATATCGCCGACCTCGCCGCCGCGCTGCACGCAGGCTATCTGCGCCTGGCTCAGGGCGAACTCGCCGATTTGCCACCGCTGCACTTGCCCGGATAGGCGACCGCCCGGCCCCGATCACGCACAACGGTATTTTGCCCGCCCGTGCATGCGGCATAGACTAGGCCCCTGATTTGCTTAAAGAGAGTCTGTTACGTGACAGACGATGGTGTGTTCTGCTTTGAGCAACCGCTCAATGAACGGATACGGACGTTTTTGCGCCTTGAACACCTGATTGGTCGCCTGCGTTATCACGAGGCGGACGACAGCGTGTGGGGTCGGCGCGCGGCGATGGACGCACTGCTCGATGTTCTCAACGTGATGTCGCGTTACGACACCCGCGGTGAGGTCAGCAAGGAACTCGGCCTGCGCTACGGAAATCTGGAACGGCTCGCCGATCGCGATGATATCGACAGCACCGCATTGACGCGGGTGCTTACCGAACTCGATGATCTGGGTCGAGACATGCAGCGCATGCCGCCGCAGTTCGCGTCCTACCAGATCCGCGACAATGAACTGCTCAACAGTCTCAACAACCGGATGTCGATTCCCGGGGGCAGTTGCAGCTTCGACCTACCTGCCTACCAGCATTGGCTGTCGCAGGGCAATCGCCGTATCGAGCAGGATTTCGAGGACTGGTGTCGACGCATCGCGCCCTTCGAAAAGGCGATCGCCACCGTACTGCGACTGCTGCGCGCCAGCACCACACCGGCCTCCGTGACCGCCGATGCCGGGGTGCTGGTCCACAATACCGAGGCCAACACGCAGATGGTGCGCGTGTTGCTCACCGATGCCAGCGTCTATCCCGAGATCAGCGCCGGCCGCCACCGCGCCACGATTCGCTTCATGCAGTATGACGACAGCCAGCTGCATGTGCGCCAGACCCAATCACCCGTTCACTTTCGCATGGCCTGCTGCCGTTTCTAGCATGAGTAATCCAAAGACCATAAGCTGCCCGCACTGCGGCGAACCTGCACGCGTGGACAGCAGCAACGACTATCGTCCGTTCTGCTCACGGCGCTGCAAGCTGATCGATCTGGGCGACTGGCTCGATGAAAGCAACCGTATTCCCGACCCCAGCGGCTCCGCGCCGCAGGGCAACTGGGACAATGGCGGCGGTGACGACCAGGGTCTGCCGCACTAGAGGCTTTTTATATGGCGCGGCGCATCAGCCGCGCCAGAAGGCCCGGATCGCGGCCACGCCCTGGGCGTTGTGCGCCCGGGCGGTGGCGATGTCCTCGCCGCCGAGCCCACCCAGCGCGTAGACCGGCAGGGCATGCTCGGCGCGCGCCTCGTTCCAGCCGTCCCACCCCAACGGCGACGCGCCGGGATGCGTGGGTGTCGGTGCGACCGGCGACAGCACGGCGAAGTCGGCGCCCAGGCGCGTCGCAGCCTTCAGATCGCTGTATGAATGCGCCGACACCGCGAGTAGCCGATGCGCCGCAAGTGGGCGCTTGCCCTTGGCCAACAGCCGGGCCACGGGCCAATGCACGCCGTCCGCGCCCAGGGCTTCGCACATGTCGCTGTCGCGATCGATGAGCAGCCGCGCGCCATGGGCATGCGCGCACGCCAGAACCCGCGCGGCGAGCGCCTGGTAGGCGGCGTCGTCCAATGCATGGTCACGCAGACGCAGCAACGGCGCGCCGTCGGCCAGCGTGGCCTCCAGCGCCGGCCACCAGGCCTGCTCGCCGGCGGCGGCCATGGACGGGGTGATCACATAGCGATCGGGCAGAAAGAGCGCATGCAGGATGGCTCCGGTCGCCGGCAACAACTGGTAATCGGCCAGCGCCTCGCGCTCGACCCATTCCAAGCGCTGGCCTTCGCGGCCCTGCGCCTGGCCCGACCACTCATCGATACGCCAGACATGCAGCCGCACCGGACGATCGCCGTGGGCGTGAGAAAACCGGATCACCGGCTCTGCCCGAAGACCACGCACACCGATCTCCTCGTCGAGCTCGCGAGCCAGACAATCGAACATCGACTCGCCCGGCTCCTGCTTGCCGCCGGGAAATTCCCAGCGGCCGGCACCGGGGGTGCCCGCCCGTCGCTGGGCGATCAGCAGACGTCCCTGGCGGTCGACGAGCACACCCACGGCGATCTCGAGCGCCTGGGCGTGGGGCTCGGCCTGGGTGTGGGCCGCGCTATCCATCAACTGCGGTATTCGGCGTTGATGCGCACGTACTCGTAGGACAGATCCGATGTCCAGATCGTGGCCTCGCCCGAGCCCCGGCCCAGATCGATGGCAATGGTGTATTCGGATCGCGCCATCACCGCCGCGCCATCGGCTTCGGCGTAGTCGGCGCAGGGCTCGCCGTCGGCCACCAGGGCGACATCATCCAGCGCAATCGCCACGCGATCGATGCTGAAATCGGCGACCCGCGCACGACCCACCGCGGCGAGGATACGCCCCCAGTTGGGGTCGCCGGCGAAACAGGCGGTCTTGACCAGCGGCGAATGCGCGACGGTGAAGCCCACCTCGCGCGCCTCTTCCGGATCGCGTGCCCCAGTCACCGCCAGGGTGATGAAACGCGTCGCGCCTTCGCCGTCGCGCACGATCGCCTGCGCCAGCTCGCGGGCCAGATCTGTGAGCGCGCTCACGAACAGCGGCCAGCCACTGTCGCTGGCGGACAACCCGGGCCCGGCGCCGGTCGCGCAGAGCATGCAGGCATCGTTGGTCGAGGTATCCCCATCGACCGAAATGGCATTGAATGAATCCGCCATCGCCGCGCGCAGGGCAGCGTCAAGATCGTCGCTGTCGATCGCGGCATCGGTGGCGATGAACGCGAGCATGGTCGCCATATCCGGGCGGATCATGCCCGAACCCTTGGCAATACCGGTCAGCACGATACGCTGCCCGCTGCCGATATCGACGGCGCGCGAGGCGCCCTTGGCGACGGTATCGGTGGTTCTGATGGCATCGGCGGCGGCGAGCCAGCCGTCTTCATCGAGACCGCTGGCCAACGTATCGATTGCACCCTGCATACGATCCAGCGGCAACGCTTGCCCGATCACCCCGGTGGAAAACGGCAGCACCTGCTCGGCGTCGAGGCCCAGCAGCTCAGCGGCGCGTGCGCAGCAGGCCTGCGCATCGGCCAACCCGCCCCGGCCCGTGCCGGCGTTGGCGTTGCCACTGTTGACGAGCAACGCGCGAGCGCGGCCGGTGGCCATGTGCTGCTGGGCGACACGCACCGGGGCAGCAGCGAACGCATTGCGTGTGAACACACCGGCAAGCGTCGCCGTCTCCGGCAGCAGCAGCAGTGCCATGTCCGGGCGTCCGGGCTTCTTGATCGCGGCCTCGGCCACCGCCCAGCGCGCGCCGGGCACGGCTTCAAGGCGCGCCGGGGCTATCAGATTCACGGCCATTGCAGATTCCTTTTCACGAGCCATCCTGTGCGCGCCACGTGGGCGCGATCATTCAGTCACGGCCATGGCAGTGCTTGAATTTCTTGCCCGACCCACAGGGACAGGGTTCGTTGCGACCGATCTTGCGCTCGTTGCGCACGAAGGTTTCCGGACGCTCGGCTGGGTCGGCCTGTGGCCCGTCCTGGCCCGATCCCGGCAGGCTGGCCCGGGCGGCCTGTTCCGCCGGCATCGGCTCGCCGTCCGCGGGCTGCTGCTGCGCCGCGGCGGCCACGGCCTGGTCCGCGGCCGATGCCGCATCCTCGTGCTGGAAGTCGAGATTCTCCATCTGCCGGCGACTGGCCTCGCGAGCCTCTTCGGTAATCTCGGCGCGCACGCGTCCGCGTGCCAGCACCGTCACCGTTTCGTGCTTGAGCCGTCCCAGCATGTCGTTGAACATGTTGAACGCTTCGCGCTTGTACTCGTTCTTCGGGTCCTTCTGGGCATAGCCGCGCAGGTGAATGCCCTTGCGCAGATAATCCATCGAGGCCAGATGCTCGCGCCAGAGTGAATCGAGCACCTGCAACAGAACCGCTTTTTCGATCTGGGCCAGCACCTCGGCACCGGCCTCCTCCCGCTTGGCCTCGTAGGCCTGCTTGAGTTCGGCGCTGATGCGATCGCGCAATCCTTCCTCGTCCAGAGCCTTCTCGTTGTCCAGCCATTCCTGAATCGGCAGCTCCTCGCCGAAATCACGCTGAATGGCCTCGCTCAGGCCTTCGACGTCCCATTGCTCTTCCAGACTCTGGGGCGGGATGTGTTCGCTGATGGCATCGTTGACGACGTCATCCCAGACGTTCTGGACCACGTCGCCGACGTCTTCGGAATCCATGATCTCGTTGCGCTGCTCGTAGACCACCTGGCGCTGGTCGTTGGCCACGTTGTCGTATTCGAGCAACTGCTTGCGGATATCGAAATGGTGCGACTCGACCTTGCGCTGCGCATTCTCGATCGCGCGCGAGACCCATTTGTGTTCGATCGCCTCGCCCTTCTCCAGGCCCAGGTTCTGCAGCATCGAGCGCAGCCGGGGCGGGGTGAAGATACGCATCAGGCTGTCTTCGAGCGACAGATAGAAACGGCTCGCGCCCGGATCGCCCTGGCGACCGGAGCGCCCGCGTAGTTGGTTGTCCACGCGGCGTGATTCGTGGCGTTCCGAGCCGATCACGTACAGCCCCCCGGCCTCGAGCACGGCGTCGTGAACCTTCTGCCAGTCGTCGCGGATCTTCTGACGGCCGGCCTCGTCGTCGTCCTCCAGCGCTTCGATCGCTTCCTCGACGTTGCCGCCGAGCACGATATCGGTACCGCGACCGGCCATGTTGGTGGCAATGGTCACGGCCCCCGGGCGGCCGGCCTGGGCAATGATCTCGGCCTCGCGCTCGTGCTGCTTGGCGTTGAGCACTTCGTGGCGGATACCGAGGTCGCGCAGCAGACGCGAAGACAACTCCGAGGCCTCGATCGACGCAGTACCGATCAGTACCGGCTGGCCTCTTTCGCTGGCCTGCTTGGCTTCGTCCGCGATCGCCTGGAATTTCTCCAGGCCGGTCAGGTAGATCTGATCCGGCAGGTCCTTGCGC
Organism: Salinisphaera aquimarina; assembly: GCF_042643355.1. NCBI lineage: Bacteria > Pseudomonadati > Pseudomonadota > Gammaproteobacteria > Salinisphaerales > Salinisphaeraceae > Salinisphaera > Salinisphaera aquimarina. The sequence continues at coordinate 207,222 of NZ_JBHRSS010000001.1, read as the reverse complement.
AGCAGCGGCCGGTTGGTCGGGATCACCACCACTTCCAGGTTGTAGATCGACTGGAACTCGAAGGCCTCGGTATCGGCCGTACCGGTCATGCCGGAGAGCTTGTCGTAGAGGCGGAAGAAGTTCTGGAAGGTGATCGACGCCAGGGTCTGATTCTCCTTCTGGATCTTCACGCCTTCCTTGGCTTCGATCGCCTGATGCAGGCCATCGGACCAGCGCCGGCCGGGCATGGTACGGCCGGTGAATTCGTCGACGATCACGATCTGATCGTCCGCGATGATGTATTCGATGTCCTTCTGATACAGCACGTGGGCGCGCAGCGCCGCGTTCATATGATGCATGAGCACGACGTTATTGGCGTCGTAGAGCGATTCCTCGGCGTCCAGAAGCCCGGCTTCGCGCATCAGGCCTTCGACCTTCTGATGACCGTCTTCGGTGAGAAAGACCTGTTTGTTCTTCTCTTCGGCGTAATAGTCACCCGGCCCTTCTTCCTCTTCCTGACGCTCGAGATGCTTGACCAGCTTGTCCACACGCAGCGAGGTCTCGGGGTCGTCGTCGGTCGGCCCGGAGATGATCAGCGGCGTGCGCGCCTCGTCAATGAGAATCGAGTCGACCTCATCGATGATCGCGTAGTTGAGCGGGCGCTGGACACGGTCGGCCGGCGAGAACGCCATGTTGTCGCGCAGATAATCGAAGCCGTACTCGTTGTTGGTCCCGTAGGTGATGTCGCAGGCATAGGCCGCGCGCTTGCCCTGCGGGTCCTGTCCGGAATAGATCACGCCGACGGTGAGACCGAGAAAACGATACAAGCGACCCATCCACTCGGCGTCGCGACTGGCCAGATAATCGTTGACCGTGACGATGTGCAGGCCCTTGCCTTCGAGCGCGTTCAGGTAGGTGGCAAGCGTGGCGACCAGGGTCTTGCCCTCACCGGTCTTCATTTCCGCGATCTTGCCCTGATGCAGGACCATGCCGCCGACCAGCTGAACATCGAAATGGCGCATGCCGAGCACGCGCTTGCCGGCCTCGCGCACGGTAGCGAAGGCCTCGGACATGATGTCGTCGAGGCTGGCGCCCTTCTCCAGGCGTGCGCGCAGTTCGTCGGTCTTGCCGGTGAGCTGCGCGTCGGTCAGCGCCTCGTACTCGGCCTCCAGCGCGTTTACCGACCCCACGATCCGGTGCAGGCGCTTGACGACCCGCTGGTTGCGGCTGCCGATCAGTTTGGTCAGAAAATTGCTCATGAACCCTCGTCGTCTCGCCCGCTCGAATCGGCCCGCACGGATCGCGCCCGGTCAATTCAAAAGGGGCATGATACCGCAGCCCCGGCACGCCTTTAAGTGACGCGTGTCGGCTGCGCCTGATACGCTTTTCGCGTGCCCTTGTTATAGCTGTGGCCGTTACTATGGGGACGACCCCGCTTTCGATCCAGTCCTTGCTGCATACAGCGACCCCCGACATCGCCGATCTGCTCGGCCGGGCGCGTTTTCTCGAGCGCATCCGGGCCGCGTTGCTGGAGATTCTGCCGGCGGCGGCCGGCCCGCTCGTGCGGGTCGCGGCCTATGATCAGTACCGGCTCACGCTGCACGTCGGCCATGCCAGCTGGGCTACCCGGCTGCGCTATATGCAGCCGGCGATCGCCCAGGCGCTGGCCCAGCGCATGAAGTTGCATATCGAGTCGGTACAGATCCGCGTGCGCATTGCGCCCAGCGACACGACGCCACCGGTCAAACCCCGCTATATCAGCCCCGACAATCGCACCCACATAAGACAGATCGCCTCCTACGTGAGCGACCCGCAGCTGGCCGATGCGCTCCAGCGATTGGCGCTGACCGGCGCGACGGATAGCACGTAGTATCCCTTCGACGCCGATCAGCGCGGCGCGTTGCTCAGCCTGCTTCAGCGCTCGCCTGGTCCCGGTTCAGGCGCCAGGCCTTGCCGTTCTCGATCCGATACACATGATCGGCCAGTTCCATGAGCGTCGGCCGATGCGAGATCGCCAACACCGTGTAGTCACGGCCCAGCCCGCGCAGGGTCTGGCTGACCGCGCGCTCGGTGGCCGGATCGAGCGCGCTGGTGGCTTCGTCGAGAATCAGCAGTTTGGGCCGATGCGCCAGCGCGCGCGCGATCACGATGCGTTGCCGCTGGCCGCCGGAAAAGCGTGCCCCATGCTCGCCGACGACGGTGTTCGCGCCTTCTTCAAGCTCGGCAACGAAGCCGCTCGCGCCGGCCTTGTCCAGCGCCCAGAGCGCATCCGCTTCGGTGATATCGGCGTTGCCGATACGGACATTGTTGAGAATCGTGTCGTGCAGCAACACCGTGTCCTGCGGCACATAGCCGATCATGCCGCGCCATTTGCGGATATCGATATCGGTGAGCGGCACGCCGTCGACGAGCACGTCGCCCTTGCCGGCGCGCAGCAGGCCGATGATCAGGTCCACCGCCGTGGTCTTGCCCGCGCCCGACGGGCCGATGAGCGCGGTGACCTCGCCCGCCGGAATCTCGAGCTCGAACTGTTCGAGCACGCGCGAGTCGCCGTATCCGAAATCCAGCGCGGCCAGATGGATTCCGCTCGTCAGGGTCGGCGTGCGACTGCCAAACGGCTGCTCGCGCGCAGCCCGCGCCTCGTCCACGGCCTCGGTCATGGCCCAGTAGAAAGCCTCCTTGGACGCCAGCTTCTGGTATTCCTGCTGCACCTTGCTCAGACGCGTGAGCATGCGCGCCAGCACGATGGTCAGCACCATGATCTCGGCCAGCTGCAGTTTCCAGATCAGCAGCGAAACCGCCACGCCGGCGACCAGCACCAGGCCGATCAGCAGTTCCTGCATCGCCTTGAGAACTTCGCTGGCCAGCACCTGCGTGCGCATGGTGGCGTTGAGTTCGCGCGTCTGACGCTCCAGCAGGTCGTCCATTTCGCCTTCGCGGGCCATGGACTTGAGCGGCTTGAGCGACGACAGCGAATCGGTCATCAACGACATGAGTTGCTGGAAGAGACCTTTCTGGCGCCCGCCGGCGTCGCGCGAGATCGACACCATGACCTTGAGCAGGCCGAAAATCACCGCGCCCACCGCCAGCGCCAGCAGCGCGATCCGCCAATTGATCAGCAGGGCCACACCAAGGAACACCACCGACTGCGACAGCAACGCGGCCAGCGCTGCCACACTCTGAAAAGCGCTGGCGCTGCTCGATGCCTCGGTGGAGATCGAATTGGCCAGCCGGCCGGTGCGCTGACGCAGGAAATACTCCCAGCGCGACGCCGACAGCGCCCGCAGGAATGCCAGCCGTACATCGGTGGCGATGGCGGCGACAGTGAAACCCACCTGGCGATAGGCCAGCAGGGTCAGCAGCGCCTTGATGATCAGGCCCACCAGCACGATCAGAACCATCGTGCCGATGGTCGGGCTGATCGCCAGATCATGCAGGGCCGCGGTGAGAAAATCCGAGGTCTTCTCGTCGACCATACCGCTCTGGTTGCCGGTGGCAATCGAGAGCATGGGCAACAGTGTCGACAGGCTCAGGCCTTCGGCAATACTGGCGACGATCAGGCAGCTCCAGACGACCAGACACTGGGTCGGGTACTGCTTGAAAAAGGCTTTGATCAGTTGCACGCTATCCGCTCACGCCCCGTTGAAAGTGTATTCTACAGCTTCGCCTGCCCCGGCGATGGTCCGCATTGCTGCGGCACGGCCCGTCGCGCGACCGGTTATCCTATCGGTTTTGCGCCAGTCCCGCTGGCCAGACGTCTGTGCATGCCATGCCCAAAGTCACGGTCCTGATCCCCGTCTACAACCGCGTTCGCTTCATCGGCGACGCCATCGACAGCGTACTCGCGCAGACGTTCGACGATTTCGAACTGCTGCTGGTCGATGATGGCTCGACCGACGGCAGCCAGGACACGATTCGCGCCCACGCCGACCCGCGGATCCGGTTGATCGAAAACCCCCGCAATCTCGGCATCGCCGCGACCCGAAACCGCGGCATCGAGGCCGCGCGCGGCGAGTATCTGGCGTTTCTGGACAGCGACGACCGCGCCCTGCCCGATCGACTGGCCCGGCAGGTAGCCTTTCTGGACACGCACCCGGATTTCGCCGCGGTGGGCAGCTGGATCCGCTGGATCGACGACAGTGGGGCCACCCGCGGGCGCACCAAGCGCAAGGCCGCCGACCCCGATCAGATCGCCGCCGAACGCCTGTTCCGCTCCTGTCTCGAGAACTCCACCGCCACCGCGCGCACCGCTGTTCTCAAGGCCTATCCGCACCGCGAGGACTACCGGCTCGGCTCGGACTACGACCTGTGGGCCCGGATCGCCGCCGATTACCGTCTCGCGGCACTCCCGCAGGTGCTGGTCGAGCGCCGTCAGCACGACAGCCAGGCCAGCGACGAACGCAACCCCGACTACAAGCGCTGGCGGCTGGCCATTTTCGCCGACCAGCTCGACGCACTCGGCATCGATTTCGACGATCAGGACCTGGAGCATCATTACGTGCTGCGCCGGATGCACAAGGAAGCCTTTCGCCCCGACCACGCCTATCTGGACTGGACCGAATCCTGGTTCACCCGCCTGCGCGAGGCCAACGCCGCGCGCGGCCTGTATCCGGAGCCGGCGTTCTCGGCGGCGCTCGGTGCCTTCTGGAGTAAGACCTGCTGGTTTGCCCTGCCCCGCCTGGGCCCGGCGGCGCTGGTGCGCTTCATCCGCTCGCCGCTGCGTGCCACCATCTGGCCGGGCCTGCGCGAGGAAGCGCGCACGCGCCTGCGCCTGGGCACCTGATGCCACCGCCCCCTTCGACCGACCGGGTACGACTGGCTCTGTTCACCTCGGCCTTGACCGGCGGTGGCGTGCAACGTTCGCTGCGCAATCTGGCGGTCGCGCTCACGCAGGCCGGGTACCAGGTCGACCTGCTGGTCTGTCACGGCGACGACGCGCAGGCCGCGGCACTTGCCGACGCCGGCGTCCAGGTCATCACGCTGGCGCGGTCGGCGCCGCTGGTGGGGCGTGCACTGGCCTTGCGCGCCGACCCGGCAGGCCTCGGACCTCTGGCACCGACCGTGCTGCTGCCGCTCAAGACCTGGTCCAAGGTGCGCTATATCGCCGCCCTGCGCGACTATCTGAGCTCGGCGCGGCCGACCGGGCTGCTGGCGGCCATGACCCAGTGCAATCTGGTGGCGCTGTGGGCGCGCGCGCGCGCCGGCATCGACTGCCGTGTCGTGGTCAGCGAACGCAATATGCTGTCGAGCTTCGTCACTCGTCATGCCGGCAAATCGCGCTGGCGACATCTGCCGGCGCTGGTCGCACGCAGCTACCCACGTGCCGACGCGATTGTCGGTGTCTCCCAAGCAGTGGCGGACGATCTGGCCGAATGCAGCGGCCTGCCGCGCGCGACCATCACCACCGCGCCCAATCCCGTGGTCGACGACGCGCTGCGCCGCGCGGCAGGCAGCCGATCGGACCATCCCTGGTTTCGCGCCGGCGAGCCGCCGGTGATTCTCGGGGTCGGGCGTCTGCTCGAACAAAAGGATCCGGAGACGCTGCTACGTGCTTTTGCGCAACTGCGCCGCCGCCGGCCGGCCCGACTGATGCTGATCGGCGAAGGCCCGCTGCGCGCGGGGCTGGCAGCGCTGGCCGAAGAGCTCGGGGTGGCCGACGATGTCGCTCTGCCCGGCTGGGACGACAACCCGTTTTCGGCCATGGCCGCGGCCCGGGTGTTCGTGCTGCCGTCGAAGTGGGAAGGCCTGCCCGGCGTGCTCATCCAGGCGCTCGCCTGTGGCTGCCCGCCGGTGGCCACCGATTGCCCCGGCGGCAGCGCGGAAATTCTCGCGAACGGCGACTACGGCCAGCTGGTACCGATCGGCGACATCGACGCCATGGCCGGCGCGATCGAGGCCACGCTGGACTTGCCTCCGGACAGCGCCCGACTGATGGCCCGAGCGGAGGACTACTCGGCCGAGCGATCGGCCGCGCGCTACGCCCAACTGCTCATCGGAGCGCGGCCGCCCGCCGCTTGACTGGACTGAGCGCATGGCCGAATCCGTTTGCGGCCTGCGCTTGCCAGGCAACTCGGAGCAGGCCTACTTCGCCTTGAGATCCCGCCAGATCTGATGCACTTCGTGGAGCGGACTGGCCGGGTTCCAGCGCGCTTTCACGTTTTCGGCCCGCATATGATCGAACTCGGCCAGGAACGGGCCCAGATCGGTAACCGCCTGTTCGACCGCGGCCCAGCGCTCGATGAACTCCGGGGCATCCAGCGTTCGTTCATCGGCCGCCACCTCGTCGAGCAGGCTGTAGCCCTCGGCGGTCCAGCGATTGGCGGTGGGATCCGTGAGCAGATCAGCGCGGGTGAAGCGCGTACGCGGCTTGTCTTGCTTCAGGAACCGGGTCGCGTACTCGTGGATGCCGGCCTGCTCCGCCGCGCCGATCGGCAGGCCCAGGTCGCGCGCCACCCGGGCGAGCTGCGCCTGTGGATCGGCCATCAGCCGGTCGAAGTCGACGACGGTACGGAGACAGCCCGCGGTGCGGTGAAAATACGGCACCACGTTGACCAGCCATTCCATATCCGACCAGACCTGACGACCGCGCTGCGGATTGATCTGGCCGCGCGAGCGAGCCACGCTCAGGGGATTGCGCAGCGCGATGACATAGCGCACGTCCAGATCCAGGGCGTTGTGGATGCCTTCCCAGAACGGCATCGTGCGCAGGGTTCGCGAATACTTGTAGCCCCACAGCGGCGTGGCGCCGAAACGCGCGCCGAGGGTGGCGATTGCGCGCGCCTGGATGGCTTTCATGCGCGGCGTGTCGAATTCGGCGTCATCGAGCAGGCGTACGCTGTGTCCACGGATGCCCAGCGCCCGCTTGAGGCGTTTGCTGATCGCCAGCACATCGTTGTCTTCGAAGAAGCCGGTCGGGTTCTTGCCGCCCGGCCGACGCAGCTTGTCGCCCAGATCCACGCCGAGCGCGGCCAGCCCGCGCGTGATTGCGCTGGTACCGCTGCGGCCCGCGCCGAGTACCGCGATCACGGTGGAGCGATTCGGATCCGGCGGAGCCACGACGGTGTCGGTACGGGCAGCCGTCTCAGACGTCACGAATTTCCTCGCCCTTGAGGCGACCCTTGATCCGGCGCACGGCCGCGCGCACGCGGTCGTTGATGACCACGATGAAGACCTTGCGGTGCATGCCTTCCGGACAGGTGATCTCGCGCACACCGTGCCAGGACTTGGCCTGGCGCTGGAACAGCAGGCTGTAGTTGCCCATGCTCTCGCCCTGGTAGGCGTCGGGAAAATCCTCGAACTCCGGGGCGGACTTGCGATCGAACTTGCCGTGGTCGTCGAGGATCACAGTATCCCCGCCCCAACTCGCATCCCAGTTTTCGGGCGAACTGAAATAGAAGATATGCGACCCGAGCTTGCGCTGGGCATCGCAGTGCGGCGACACCGACGCCCCACGGGGCGCGTAGTGCCAGTGAAAATTCAGCTTGAACAGGCCCCGGCCGAACATGCGCTTGATGAAGTCGTGGTAGCGCTTGCCGCGCAGTTCGGCGATGAATTCGTGCCAGGCCGGGTCCAGATCGACATCGTCGCGGTATTCCAGCGCATAGCGATCGTGGGCCTTCTGGCCGTGCGAGCGTTGCATGCCGAAGGTCGGCGTCATCTGATCGGTGCTGGGCATATGCCCGAGCAGACGCTCATAGCCGGCGTCGGTCAGCAGGCCGGCCGGATTGATCCACGGATAGGGATCGGTCTGCTGGAAGCGTTTCGCTTCGATGGCTTCCAGGCGCTTGTAGTCGAGAAATTCCATGGCGAACACGATGTCCTTCAGGAAGAATGATTGGAGCACGGCGAATCGTTGCGCGATCGCCGATCGCCGGCGGACGGCGACACCGCCGTGTGCATCAACGCGCGGATCCGAGCCACGGTGCGGCCCATGTCGTCGGGTACCCGGCCGCGGGGACTGTCGCTGCCGACCAGGCCGCGTTCGACGAGCCCGCGATGAAAGGCCGCGAAATCGCGCCGCGGCTTGACCGCACCCCAGTAGATTAAACCGCGCCCGATGCGTTGTGCGAGTGCCGTCTGCGCCCCCCGCGCCCATACCGTCGGCCGCGCACGCGGCTGCCAGTCGAACAGCTCCACCGGACGACCGGTCGCACAGGCCTCGGCCGGCAGCGAGGCGCTGTCGGCGGTCACGATGAAACGATCGGCGAGCGCGAGAAAAGCCGGATAGGGATTGTCGGCGTCGTCGGCCTGCCATGCATAGCGGTACGACGGCCCACGGATCGCCTGCCACAGCGCCTGGGCGGCATCGGCGCGGGTCCGTTTGCTGGTCGTCACCAGCAGGCTGCCGCCGTGGCGCTCGGCGGTAGCGACCGCTTGCTCGGCCAGCTTTCGGGCGGTGGCCGGATCGAGACGATAGCTGGAACTGTCGCCGCCGACGAGTACTGCGATCCACGGTCGCGGCAAGTCCGAAAAACGCGGGCGCCAGCGTTGGGCGGCACGCTCCAGACGCGCCTGATCGAGCACGTTCAACGGCAGCGTGTTGTGCAGCACGTTGGGCGCGTCGGGCAGCCGAAACTGCGGCAGGGTCACGATAAGATCGAAATGATGCAGCGGCGCCTGCGCGTGCAACAGATGAACCAGGCGCGTATGTCCACCGGACTGGGCCTTGATCCAGCGTGCCACCGGCGCCGAACGCCGCGAAGCGGCAATGACCAGGTCGGGCCACGGCGGCGTCAGCGGGTCGGAGCGGGCCCGATCCACGGTACGCACGCTGGGGCCGAGCAGCACGCTGGGCACATGGTTGAGCCGGTTGTAGCGCAGTTGCAGGGTCTCGAACGGCCAGCCGAGTGCCTCGGCCAGCGCGCACATCTGGGCATTACCGCCGGCGCCTTCGCCCAGCAGCACCCACACGCGCGGGGCCGACGCGTCGTGAGCGCGGATATCAGCCACGGCGAACGTCGGGGGCCAGCCGTGCGCGAATCTCGCCTGCGAGCAGTTCGAGTTCGTTCCACGGCTGCGGCTGCCAGGTCTCCAGTACACCGTCGAAAACCCGCGCCAGACCCTGATCCTCGAGCGCGCCGTGCAACGCGGGCATATCCCGCCGCGGCAGGAACACCCGCTGCTCGATCAGGCGCGCGCTCAGATACTGCAGGCCCTGCTGGGGACGACGCGAGCCACGGGCGTTGTAGCGATCGGTCTGCGACTGGGTATGCATCCAGTCGGCAATACGCTGGCGCACAGAGGGCGCGCGTTCGGGCAACGGCAGGATATAGACGGGCTTGCCGGTGGCCACGGCTTCGGCAAGCATCGATTCGCTCTCACCGGTCACGACCAGAATATCGGCATGGGCCAGATAACCCAGGAACGGATTCTCGGCATCGGACGCCGCCCGCCAGGGCTCGAAAATGACACTCTCGTCACCACGCTGGGCAAGCGCGCGGGTGACCGCTTCGCCGGTACGGCGACTGGTGAGCACCGCCAGCGTGCCGCCTGCTGTGCGGGCGGCACTGTGGACTTCGTCGAGCATCCGGGCCGCGTGCTCGGCGTCCAGGCGATGCTGGGCGCTGGTACCGCCGACCAGCCAGGCAACGCGCGGCGTGGTGGCATCCTTGCCGAACACGTCCGGCCAGCGCCCTTCCGCCGCGGCCATGCGATCGGCGCCGACCTTGCTCGGCGGCAGCACCGTTTGCAGGTGCTGCGGGTGCGGGGTCAGACCGAAGTGCGGGCAGTCGATCGCCAGATCCTGTGTCTCGCCGACCGGCCCGCCGCGGCGCCCCATCAGGATGACCCGGGTATTACCCTGGTTCTGGTCCCGCACCCAGCGGGCCACCAGGCCCGGCAGCCAGCCCGAGGCGATGATCAGATCCGGCCACGGCGGGCGGATGGCATCCGACAGCCCGTGCGCGCCCACCGGCAGGCGTGCTCGCAGCGCGGCGAGCAATGTACGCGCCGGCGCGTGGGGAATCTCGCGCGTTTCGTAATCCCAGCCCAGGGCGTCGGCGATGCCGAGCGCCTGGCTGCGATGGCCCGTCTTGTGATGCTGAAGCACCCAGGTCGTCGGCGGCACGCGCAACAGCGCCCCACCCGACCAGTGAGCCGCCTGCGCGCCATACCTGCGGCGCTTGCGATGCACCACCAGATGCCAGTGGCGGTCCGGAAAACGCTGACCGGCGGCCGCGAGCTGCGCATACCACCAGTGCGGGTCGGCCGGACACAGGCGCGTTCGATCACTGCCCAGCGTCACGCTCACCACCAGCGCACGCGTCGCGCGGGCGAACAGCCGGTCCAGCAGCCAGGGAATATCCAGATCGGGCAGTTGCTCGAGGCCATCCGCGGCGACCACATCCACGCTGTCCCGGTTCGGATCGCGACCGCTTTCCTGTAGCGGCGTCGCCGTGTCGATACGCTCCACGCTCAAGCCGCTCTGATCGGCCAGCGTGCGCAGGGTCGCGGCCGAGGCGAAGCCGCAGTAGTACAACGATTGCGCCTCGGCGTCCTGGGCAAGCTCTCGAAACGCCTCGAGATCCGGCGTGAACTGCCGCCGGCGCTCATCGCTGACCGTGGCGGCATCGGCAAACTGCGGCGTCGGGTCCTCGGCATGAAACAGCTGGAAGCCGGCGGCATCCGCCTCCGCTTCGATGTTGAGCCACAGATCGCTGGCGACATTGGCCCGGTACACATAGTCGCCGGGCGTCGGCCGCCACGGCTGAGTATGAATCGTGGTGTAGTGAACCAGATGCGAGGTGGCCGGGGCATACTCCTCGTCACGGGCGTTCCAGCCGGCGTCGAGCTCGCCCCACAGGCCGTCCACGGCGCGCATGCGCGCTTCCAGTTCGCGGTTCTTGGTCGCCTTGGCGCTGTCCCAGTTCCACAGCGGCGCCATGCGGGCGCAGTCGATAAGCATGACCGAGGTATCGCGATCGTTGATCGACAGCACGCCGTGATCACCCATGGCCGTGTCGAACAACAATGCCGGATCCTTCAGATAGATCTGATCGGCGTCGTTGTAGATCGCCCGACCGTCACGCCCGGCCAGCTCCGGAATCGCGAAACGGTAGTTGGTGAAGCCGGTCAACCACAGGCGGCGCTCGAAACCCGCGAAGTCCTTCATCAGATGGATATCGTAGCGACGCGCCGGATCGCGCAGGCGCTCGATCGACCACACGAACGCCCGCTCCGCGCGGAACTGGGCCGATTCCGTGCCCAGATATATCCGTACCGGCGGCTTGTCGCTGGGCGTGACACCGGCCTTGGGCGCCAAGGTGATGCAGATAGTGCCGACCTGTGCCGCGCTTGGACGACGATTGTCGTCGCCGGCCAGAAACGAGGCCAGTACACGTTGCGATCGAACGGCCATGGACTAACGACTCCCCGGGATCGCGGCCCGTGGGGGCGCGATGATGGAAAAGATAACTGGAACCGACGACAACATCGCGGCTCAGCGCGCCTGAAGACGCTTGTAAACCGCCTTCGGCCAGCGGCGCTTGAGGCACAGCCACTGATCCGGACGATCGCGGATCCATTGCTCGAACAGGCGATTCAGCTGGCCGGTCATGTCCTGTACCCGCGCCTGCCGATCGGCGGCATCCGCACGGGCGCGGATCGGCGCGAACAGTTTGACCCGATAACGCGCACCGGGCAGACGCTCGGCGAGCACAGGCACCAGGTCGCAGTCATAGCGCAGCGCCAGCCGCGCCGGTGCGGTATTGGTCATCGCCGGCTCGTCGAAGAACGGCAGCGATTCGCCCGCGTCCATACGCGTGTCGGCGGTCAGGCCGATCGACTGCCCCTGATCGAGCGCCCGCATCAGCACGCGGATACCGCCATCACGCGACACCAGTGGCCCACCGAAGGCACGACGCATCGCGCCCAGCTTGCGGTCGACCAGCGGATTCTGCTCGGGCGCATAGATCACCGGAAGCGTGACCCCGTAATGCGGGCCGATCAGCGGGGTCAGCTGCCAGGCCCCCAGATGCGCGGTGACGAACACGCTGCGCTTGTCCGGGGTGGGCATGACCGCGCCCGGCTCCAGGGTGAATTCGATCCGTCGTTCGCGCTCGCGCCAGATCTGTTTCAGCGACGCCAGCTCCGCGATCGCCACGCCCAGATGACGATAGGAGTCGCGCATCAACTCCTCGAGCCGCGTGTCCGGCGTCTGCGGAAAAGCGACCGTCAGATTGCCCCGGACCTTGTCGGCGCGCGGGGTATAGGGACCGAAAAGGCCGAATACGAACGCGGCAAACCGCATCGACAAACGGATCGGCAGGCGCTTGAACAACTCGATCAGACCGCCGATGACGATGTATTCGACCCACCACACCAGTCGCTGGGGCAGCCGTACCGCCTTCTGCAGGCGCTGGGGAAGAAAATAATACCGAGCCATGTCGCGACCTCAGCTGCGCGCCGACCGCTGCCACGCCGACGCGATCGCGCGACGACCGACGGACTCGCGGGCATGCATCGTCACGGCGTCAGTGCCCCTGACCGGCCAGCACCGTCTCGCGATAGCGCTGTTCCCAGGCGCGTTGATTGCGCATCGCGTCCTTGAAATAGGCCGTGCGCCGCAGCACCGAGATCATTGCACGCGAAACCGCGCGCCCGGCGGGCCCCATGGGCCGCTCGATATCGAACAACAGCACCGCCCGCTCTTCGCTGGTTTCGTTCCAGACTTCGTGCGGATAGGTATCGTCAAAGAAGAACATTTCGCCTTCGCCCCAGCGCATCGGCTGATCATCGATTTCGATCAGGCAACGTTCCGGGCCCTTGGGTACGCGCAGGCCGAGATGACAGCGCACCAGCCCCTTGGTGACGCCGCGATGACGCGGAATATGCTTGCCGGGTGCGAGAATGGAGAAGAAGGCATTGGAAATATTGGGCAGCTTCTCGAGCGCCGCCGCGGTTTTCGGACACATCTCGCAGCCGAAATCCATGCGCGTGCCAAAGCCGTAGAGCATGAACGTCTTCCAGCGCGCATCGCTGGAGATACGCGCCTGATCCGGGCTGATTTCCTGAAAGCTCGGCAAGGCGGCGCGATGTTCGAGCAAGGCCTCGAGTTCGTCACGGATCTCGGGCCACTGCACCCGCAGTTCTTCCGCCCAGGGAAACAAGGCGTTGTCGAGCACCGGCTGGTCCGGAATCTTCGACTGCTTGGAGAGAAACTCGAGGAGCGTGCCGCGAAAGAGTTTCTTGCCGAAACGCTTGACGAGTTTGCGGCGCTTGTCGCCGGATTGATCTGCTTGGGTCGCCATGGGATTGCCTTTCTGGAAAAGGGATGCTCGAAAAGTGATCGGGATCATGCCGGCGGTTCGTTTCGGCGCGTCCCGGCCGTGCGGCCGCGCCCGGCCAGCAGCCACTCGTCGATACCGAATGGTAGCAGCCGCGTCAGGCCAATCGCGAGCGCCAGCGACCAGGGAAATATCAGCCGCCGCCGGCGCGCCAGGATCGCGTTTTCCATACGCGCGGTCGCCACCTCGAGATCCACCCGGAACGGCTTGCCGCGCGAGCCGCCGGGCTTTTTCGGTTTGGGGCGCACGAAGCCCGGCATCAACAGGGTAACGGCAATGCCATGCCCACGCAGATCGATACGCAAGCTGTCCATGAGATTGGCCAGCCCGCCCTTGGCCGCCGAATAGGCCGCGGCACTCGGCAGGCCGCGACAGCCCGCGAGGCTACCGGTCGCGACCAGATGCCCGTCGCCGCGGGCAAGCATGCCCGGCAGCACCGCGGCGACGGCATTGGCCACGCCGACGAGATTGAGTCGGACCACCGACTCGAAAACGCCGGCGTCGAATTGCGTCGCATCCGTGGGCTCGCCACCGCCCGCGTTGGCGACCAGACGCGTGACCGGTCCCAGCTGGGATTCCGCGATGTCCACGGCGTTTGCGAGCGCGACCCGATCAGTGACGTCGCAGGGCAGGGCCAGCGCCTTGCCACCGGCCGCTTCGATTTCCATCACCAGACTGGCCAGCAACTCGTCGCGCCTCGCGACCAGCGCCATTGCCTCGCCGCCGGCCGCCAGCCGGCGCGCGAGACTGCGACCGATGCCGGACGAGGCGCCGGTGAGCAGGGTCACGCCCATGGCAACACACCACTACGGGCGGAATGTTCGGACAACAGAGCATGGTCGCTACGCATGGAATCGTTCAACCGGCGGCCGCTGCCCGGCATCGTCCTTGAGCGCGCTGAACGACGCGATCAGGTGATCGATCTGTGCGTCGCTGTGAGCCGCGCTCAGGCTGCACCGCACCAGACACCAGCCGTTCGGGGTCGCCGGCGGCAGCATGAGGTTCACGTACACACCGTGATCGAGCAGTCCCTGCCAGAAGGTCAACGCCTGTTCGGGGGTATCGAACATGGCTGCGACGACGGGGCCGGGCTCGGCGCCGAGACGAAAATCCTGGGCCACGAGTGCGTCGTGCAGCCGGTGGGCATTGCGCCAGAGCTGCTCACGCAGTTGCGGCGCGGCGCGCAGACGCGCGAGCGCGGCACGCGTCGAGGCGATCACCGACGGCACCGGCGACGCGGTGAATATATACGGCCGGCTGGCATAGCGGACCACGTCGAGCGCGTCGTGGCGACTCACGCAGTAGCCACCGGCAGCGCCCAGGCTCTTGCTGAAAGTGCCGACGATGAAATCCACCTGGTCGAGCACTCCGTCGGCCTCGGCGACGCCGCTGCCGGTCTCGCCGCAGATGCCCAGCGAGTGCGCTTCGTCGACATAGATGAGCGCGCCGTGGCGATGTGCGACTTCGCACAGCGCCGCCAGCGGGGCGCGGTCGCCGAGCATGCTGTAGATGCCTTCGACCACCACCAGTGCATCGGTCGCACGTTCGCCCAGACGCCGCAGGCGCTTGTCCAGATCGGCAGCGTCGTTGTGGCGAAAACGCAGGGTTTCGGCGCCGCCGAGCTTGACGCCGTCGTAGATGCTGGCATGGCAGTCGGCGTCGAGCATGACCACGTCGCGCGGCCCCGCCAGCGCCGAGAGCATGCCCAGATTCGCCTGATAGCCGGTCGAGAACACGATCGCCTGGCCCACGCCGTAGAACTCGGCGAGTTCACGTTCAAGGGCCAGATGCCCGGCGTAGGAGCCGTTGGCCATGCGCGAACCGGTCGTGCCGGTGCCTTCGCGCCGGACCGCGTCGGCCCCGGCGTCCACACAGGCGGCATCGAAGGTCAGGCCCAGATAGTTGTTGCTACCGGCCAGGATCGTGCGCTTGCCGCGCACCATGGCTTCGGTGGCAGACAGGATCTGATCGATGGGCACGCCGAGCGGATCGACCCCGGTGGCGGCGATCCGCCGGCGCACGTCGGCGATGGGCGCGAACTTGTCGAAGATACTCATGCGGCGACCTGCGCCAGCGCCTTGACCAGATCGTCCACGGTCTGCACGTCGGGCAGCAGATTCAGCGGAATCGCCATATCCAGCTGATCTTCCATATCCATGACCATTTCCATGGTTTGCATCGAATCCAGCCCCAGATCGTCGACAAGCAGACTGTCCGGCTCGATCGTCTTGCCGGCCGGCACATACGCCGCGAGCAGCGTACGCAGCTCGCCGTAGATATCGTCGTAACTCGCCATTGAACTTGCCTCGTCGTTTTGCCTGCCGCTCTATTCTACGCGGCCCGGCCCCAGCCACAGGTCGTTTTCAGACCCGCCGCCAGATCGACCTGCGGCGCCCAGTCGAGCATCTGCTGCAGCGGGCGGTTGTCGCAGACCCAGTCGGCATGGCGCAGTTCCTGTAGCTTGCCCGGTGTCAGCATGGGCGCATACCCAAGCCAGCGCGACATGCGCGTGTTCACCCAGGCCACACCATCGAGCGCCGCGCCGGGCACCGGTATTCTACGGATACGACGTTCGAGCAGCGTTTCCGCGGTCCGCACCACCTCGTCCCAGCTATAGCCACGTGCGCTCGCGTCGCCAATTTCATACACCCCACCGGCACGTTCGGATGCATTCAGCCAGGCGACAATCGCCGCCGCGAGATCGTCCACATAAAGCAGCGACACGCGCGCATCCGGGGCGCCGGGCAACGGGGCCAGGCCGCGGGCAAAGGCATCGAACAGCGGCTTGAGTTCGGTATCGCCGGGGCCGTAGACCGCCGGCGGACGCAACACGAGACAGTCCAGCGGGATATCGGTCTCCGCGAGCAGCGCTTCCATGGCCTGCTTGCTGCGCGCGTAGTCCGACAACTGCGGCTCACGCGCGGCCAGCGAGGACAGCGCCACCAGCGGCAGGTGGCGACCCGCCATCGCCGCGATCAGATTCTCGGTGCCGGCGACGTTGATCTCGGCGAAGTCGGCATAACACGAACCCCGCACCGCGCCCGCGCAGTGCACGACCGCATCGACGCCGGCCACGAGTTCATCGAGTGCCGCAGGCTCTGCCAATGAGCCGACGGTCACCTCGAGCCCCTGATCACGCAGCCGACCGGCCCAGCTGTCGGTACGCGTCAGTGCCCTGACCTGCCAGCCTTCGGCGGCGAGCGCACGGGTGACGGTCGAGCCGATGAAGCCGGAGGCGCCGGTGACCGCGACGCGGGGCGCCAAAGCGTCAGCCTGCCTGGCGATCGCTATCGTGATCGGCGTCCGCCGTGCTGCCCACATCCGCCGGGCGGCGGCGCTCATGCACCCGCTCCTGCAGACGCGCAATATAGTCGCGACGCGCGCCAGCACGCGAGAGCTTGCCCGACGACGTCCGCGGCAGCGTATGCGGCGCCACTGCCTCGACCAGGCACTCCACGCCGAATTCACGCCGAATCAGGCCTTCCAGGCGCTTGATCAAGGCATTGCGTGCTTCGGCCTCGCGCGCCCGGCACTGCACGACCACGACGGCGGCATCCGAACCCACCGCCGACGGCGCGGCAAAGGCCAGTGCATCGCCCGGGCGCAGTTCCGGTTGCTGCTCGGCCAGCCATTCCAGATCCTGCGGCCAGATATTGCGGCCGTTGACGATGATCAGATCCTTGGCACGACCGGTGATCACAATACGCCGGCCGATCCGATAGCCGAGATCGCCGGTGTCCAGCCAGCCGTCGTCGGAAAGCGATTTGCGCGTCTGCTCGGGGCTGCCGAAATAGCCCGACATCACGCTAGGACCGCGCACCTTGATCGCACCGACGCGCCGATCGCCCAACGGGTGACCCTCGCCGTCGAGAATCTCGAAGTCGTATTCCGGCAGCACCTCGCCGCAATCGACGAAGGTGTTGGTCCGTTCGACCTGCTGGGCATCGGCCGGCTCGGCAATCTGTTGCGTGGCGAGCTTCTCGGCGTCGACGGTGTCGATTTCCAGGCCGGTATCGAGCGGCGCGAAGCTGATCGCCAGCGAGCACTCGGCCATGCCGTAACAGGCCAGGAACGCGCGCGAATCGAAACCCGCCGGCGCCAGCGTCTCGGCGAACCGGTTGAGCGACGTCGGGCGGATGGTCTCGGCCCCGGCGCCGGCGATACGCCAGCTGCTCAGATCGAAATCGGTGGCACCGTGACGGATACGGCGCGCGCACAGCTCGTAGCCGAACGACGGGCTGAAGGCGATGGTGCCGCGGTTGCGGCTGATCAGACTCAGCCACTGGCGCGGGCGCATGGCGAAATCGCGGGTCGCGAGATAGTCCACCGAGCGCTGCGAGGTGAGCGCCGCCAGCATGAAGCCGACCAGGCCCATGTCGTGGTAGAGCGGCAGCCAGGACACCAGCCGATCGTCCTCACGCATCTGTACGCCCAGGCGCAGGATGCTGGTCAGATTCTGCATGACCTGCGCCTGGGTGATGATCACGCCGCGCGGAAACTGGGTGCTGCCCGAGGTGAACTGCAGATACGCGGTCGCGGACACCTCCGGCAACGGCGGCAACGTATCGGCCTCGGGCAAGTTCTGGAGCGTCTCGAAACTACCGATATGGCGTAGGGGATGTCCCTCGGCGGCTTTTTCCAGGAATGCCATGAAATCTTCGGGCGCGAACGCAGCCGCCGCATCGCAGCCGCCAAGCAGGCCGCTCAACTGGCGGATATATGCGTCGCGACTGCCCAGGCCCACGGTCACGGGCAGCGGCACCGGCACCAGGCCCACGTACTGGCAAGCCCAGAAGCAATCCATGAAGCCCGGCACCGTATCCGCAACCAGCGCGACGCGATCGCCGGGTTCGAGCCCGAGACCGATCAGCCGGCGCGCGGTCGCCAGCGCCCGCGTGCGCAGTTCCCGATACGACAACGGCGCGACGAGATCACCCCGGCCGTTATAGAAATTGAACCCGGTCTCCCCTTGGGCTGCGTAATCCAGCGCATCCGCGAGCCTGGAAAAATCGCCGTGACGCATCGGTAGTCGATGCTGTGTGGGGGTTGGCATCATGTTCCGGATTCCTGATTAAAAGCTGTCTCGCACGGATCGGTGGGCGCGATCGGCGATCGGGATCGCGCACAGCGCGCGGATCGGGTCCACCAGGTGGCGCGCGCCCGGTTCAATGACCGGTACCGGTCGAGAAGGTTCGCCCGCTCGGACCATCCGGCGCGCGCGAACCTGGACAGCCCGCGGGCGCAGGTCGCGTGCCGACAACCGTTTTTATGACCGTGCATCTGACATATATTTTATCGAGAATACCGCAAGTTGGCACGCAATATAACCGCAATGCCCGGAGAGACTGAAAAAACACGCGTTCACGATGGCCATGAGCGACGATCGCGCGGGTTTCAAACCCCGGCACGCCGAATCCTGCCGCTTGAGTGCATCATGAAAAACGCATACCGTTTTCAACCTTTGCTTTAGGGTAAGTTTAACGGTTTTTCCACCTACTTCCGTTAACAAAATATAACGGTCGTGTCGGGATTTTTTTAAACCTGCGCGCGACATTGCCTCAATATCCCGCACCCACGACAATGAGTTGAATCGGCCATGGCGATATCCGTGAAATCGGACAGGGAAATCAGCATTACCGCGGTCGACGGCCGCAAGGCTCGTGGGCGGTTCATCGACGTGCCCGCGCGTATATTTCGTGATGATAACGCCTGGCGTGCGCCGCTGCGCATCGAACGCCAGATGCATCTGTCGCCAAAACAGAATCCGGCGTTCGAGCATCTGGAATTCCAGGCCTGGCTGGCATGGCAGGACGGCGAATGCGTCGGCCGCATCAGCGCCCAGATCGATAGTCTGCGCAAGCCGATCCACGGTGACGATGTCGGTTATTTCGGCATGCTCGACGCGCCCGACGACACGGCCGTTTTCAGCGCCCTGGTCGAAACCGCGGAAAGCTGGCTGTGCGAACGCGGCATGCGCGCGGTGCACGGCCCGTTCAATCTGACCATCAACGAGGAATGCGGCCTGCTCGTCGATGGTTTCGACACCCCGCCGATGGTGATGATGGGGCATGCACGGCCCTACTACGCGCAGCAACTGACGCGGCTGGGCTACGCCAAGGCAATCGATCTGCACGCGTACTGGATCAACCTCGATTTCGAGCATCCGCGCGTGATGCAGCGTCTGCTCGCGCGCTATGCAAAGCGTGTGACGGTACGGCCGATCAATGGCAAGAAGTTCGTCGAGGAGCTGGATATCATCCGCGACATGTTCAACGACGCCTGGGCCAACAACTGGGGGTTCGTGCCGCTCACCGAAGAAGAGTTCCGAGACATGGGCAAGACGCTCAAGCTGCTGCTGCCCAACGAACTGGTCCAGATTGCCGAGGTCGACGGCGAGCCGGCGGCCTTCATCGTCGGCCTGCCCAACCTCAACGAAGCGGCGCGCGATCTCAACGGTCGTCTGTTCCCGGCCGGGCTGATGAAGCTGTTGTGGCGGCTCAAGGTCCGTTTTCCCGAGACCTCTCGCGTACCGCTCATGGGCGTGCGCCAGCGCTATCAGGGCGGCCCGCTGGGCGCGGCCCTGGCCTATTGCGTAATCGGTGCGCTGCAGACCGAACTCTATGCGCGCGGGGCCCGCGGTTGTGAGCTGTCGTGGATTCTGGAGTCGAACAAGGGCATGCGCGATATCATCGAAAGCATCGGCGGCGATGTCTACAAGACCTACCGTATCTACGAAAAACCGCTGTGACGAGAACGCGTGCCTACGCGGCCATCGTGCTCGCCGGCGACCGCGGTCCGGACGACCCGATTGCCGCGGCGACCGGCGCGCCCTGCAAATCGCTGAGTCCGGTGGGCGGCATCGCCCTGCTCGAACGTGTGCTGGAGACGCTGCGCGACACGCCCCGGATCGGATCGATCATCGTGGTCGGCCCCGCGCGCACGATGTTCGCCGATGACAGCCATGCCGCGGCACAACTCGACACCCTGCTACAAATGCCCGGCGTGCAGTGGGTCGCACCCGCCGATTCACCGAGCGCGAGCGCGGCAGGGGCGCTGGCGCTGCTCGAACCCGACCAGCCGGCGCTGCTCACCACCGCCGATCACGCGCTGCTGAGGCCGTCGATGATCGCGCCGCTGCTGGCGGCCGAGGGCAACGATCTGTCGGTGGGCATGGTCGAATATGCCGCCGTGCGCGCCGCCTACCCGCATAGCCGGCGCACCGCGATCCGGCTGGGCCGAGGCGATGGCTACTGTAGCTGCAACCTGTTCGCGATTCATACCGCGGCCGGCCGGCAACTGGTGTCGGACTGGCGCCGCGTCGAGCGTGAACGCAAGAACCCGGCGCGCGTGGTCGCCGGCATGCTCGGCTGGATGGGCGTGCTGCGCTATGCCCTGCATCGGCTGACGCTGGCCGACGCCTTCTCCCGTCTGTCCCGGCGCAGGCGCGTGAACGTAAGCGCCGTGCTGCTGTCCGAGCCGGAGGCCGCGATCGATGTCGATTCGCTGGCCGATCTGCGGCTCGTCGAGTCGATTCTGGCCACGCGTCTGGCCGCGTTCGCCGGTAACCGCCCCGTCGATACAACGTAATACAAGATGAACCTCACCGATCCGCCCGTCTGCGAATGCTTCGATACCGTACGGTCTCGCCCGCGTTGATCGGCGTCGACGCACGCTGTATCGGCCCATCAACGCGGCGGTGCTGACATGCTGACCGTATCCGACCGCTATCTCCTGCGCGCGGTGTTCTGGCCCTGGCTCGCGGTGACCGCGGCGCTGGCCGCGATCTTCGCCAGTTACAGCGTGACGCGCTACCTGGCCGAAGCCGCCCAGGGCCAGCAGGCGATGCGCTTCGTCGCCGAGATGATCGGCTTGCGCGTGGTCGTGGCACTCGAGGTACTGCTGCCGCTGGGTCTGTACCTGGGTATCATCATCGGTCTCGGCCGTCTCTACGCAGACAGCGAGATGATTGCATTGCAGGCCGGCGGCCTCGGCCGGTCGCGCATGCTCCGGCCACTGCTGGCGTTCGCGCTGGTGGTGAGCGTGCTGGTCGCCGCGTTGTCGCTGTACGGACGCCCCTGGGCCTACGGCAAGCTCTACGCCGTGGAAGTCGCCGCCGAAGCACGCCTGGACCTGAACGCCATTACCCCGCGGCGGTTCTATACCAGCGACGATGCCGCCATCTACGCCAACAGCAAGTCCGATAACGGGCACCAGCTGAACGACGTATTCGCCCGTTTCATCGATGACGAGCGCCGCGTCGTCATCCGCGCTGCCCATATGCGCCGCTCCACTGACGCCGATGGCGCACCGACACTGGATTTTCGCGACGGTCATCTCTATCAGCTGGACATGCAGGGCCCGAACGATCGGGTGGTCGGCTTCGGCAAGCTGCAGTGGCATCTGGCGCCGTCCAGCCGCGTGGTCGGCTACAAGCGCAAGGCCGCATCCAGCGCTTCGCTGCTTCAGATGACCGATCGCGACGATATCGCCGAACGCCAGTGGCGTTATTCTCGGCCGGTCGCGGTGATCTTTCTGGCGTTGCTGGGCATCGTGTTCGCGCGTTCGACGCCGCGCCGGGGGCGTGCCGGCAACATGGTCGCCGCCGCGGTGAGTTTCGCCTTGTACTACGGGCTGGCAAGCGTCGCGCGCAGCTGGGTGGAACAGGGTGTGGTGGCGATCATTCCAGGCGTGTACTGGGTCGACGCGCTGGTCGGCGCCATTGCCTGCGTTCTGCTGTTTCGTCGGCGCTCGAGCTACTGATGCGCCTCTACGAACGCTATATCCACGCCGAACTGCTGCGCGCCTGGGTCGTGGTCAATCTCATGCTGCTCGGGTTGTTCGGCTTCTTCGATCTGTCGGTGCAGCTGGACGACGTCGGCCAGGGCAACTACAGCACTTTCGACGCCGTGGCCTTCACGCTGCGCCAACTGCCGCAGCGGCTGGTCGAGCTGACCCCGTTCGCGACCCTGCTCACCGTGGTCATTGCCCTGGGACTGATGGCCAGCCGCCACGAACTGGTCGTCCTGCGCGGCGCCGGGCTGTCTCCGGCCCGTATCGCCGGCACCGTGTTCAAGGCCGGCGTGGCACTGCTCGTGATCATGCTGTGTGTGCAATCGTTCGTGGCGCCGCCGCTGCTGCAGCGAGCGCAACAGATGCGGGCAAGCGCGATCATCGGCGGCAGCATCGCCGACGACGCCAGTTTCTGGCTACGCGCCCGCAACGGCGTCGTCCACATCGGCGCGCTGGAAAATGCGCGGGTACCGGTACAGATCGAGATATTCGAGTTCGGCGCGGACGCGACCCTGACCCGTTATCTGCACGCCGCGCGCGCGGATATCCCCTTGTCCGGGCCCTGGCGGCTGCAGCAGGTGACGGTCAAAAGCTTCAACCCCCGCGGCGACACCACCGCGCAGCGCGCCACGCTGGCGTGGTCGCCCACCCTCTACGAGCGCCAGCTGGCGGTACTCGACCGGTCGCCCGAGAGCCTGTCGCCGCTGTCGCTGTATCGCTACAGCCGCTATCTGCAGACCCATGATCAGGACGCTCAGCGTTTTCGCGTCGCGCTGTGGCAAAAGCTCGCCATGCCGCTGACCGCGATCGCCATGCTGCTGCTGGCCATGCCGCTGGTCTTCGCTAATCCCCGCGGTGCCAATTTCGGGCTCCGGGTCGCGGTCGCCGCCGGCATCGGCCTGCTCGCTTATGCATCGATGCAGGCGGTCGGCAATCTCGCGTTCGTGCTGGGGCTGTCGGCGCCGTTGTGCATGCTCACCCCGGGGTTGCTGCTATGCGTGGTCGCGGTGCTCTGGCTCAGACGCGTGGGATGAGGCATGCGCGTGGGTCCATCCGGGGCACATGCGTTACCATCGGCGCCTTGACCCCCCGACCCGCAAGCTGCGGCCCATGCTCGACGCCCGCTCTCCCCGCGCCGATGACCGGCGCCCGCCGACGGCATCTGCTGTCGTGTGCCGCTCGTGACCGGCGCGCGGCAACCTGCGGCCGTGGCTCAGCGGTCGCTCAAGCTGGGCATCCTCTACAACGCCCACAGCGGTCGACATCGCAAACGCTGGGCCCAGCCCGACCTCGGCGACAGCGTACCCGCGATTCGTGCCAAGACCGCCGAAGAAATCCGCGCCGGACTGACCGAACTCGCCCGCGAGGGCGTCGAGCTGCTCGCCATCGCGGGCGGTGACGGCACTGTTCAGTCGGTGCTGAGCCAAGTGATGCTCGGCGATCTGTTCGAGCGCCCGCCGCTGCTGGCGCTCGTGCCCACCGGCAGCACCAACATGACCGGCAACGACGTCGGCACGGTGCGGGTCAAGCGCGAGGGATGGCAGAAACTGCGGGCCTGGGCCGACAACCCGGTCGATATCGAACAACGCGTGGTCGCCCGCGACGTGCTCAAGATAGACCCCGGCGGCGATGCCCCCGCGTTCTGCGGCATGTTCTTCGGCGCCGGCGCGATCTACAACGCGGTCGAACATACGCAACGCAATCTGCACCAGTACGGTCTGCGCGGCGACGTCGGCCCCGGGGTGGCATTCACGCGCTTCGTCAAGGCCGTTGCGACCGGCGATCGACGCTATTTCTCACCGGTGACGGTGCGCCTGCGCGATGACTTGGGCAACGATCTCGACGAAGCCAGCATTCTGCTGTTCGCCAGCACGCTCGACACCCTCGTGCTCAGGCTGCATCCGTTCTGGGGCGAGGAACCGGGTCCGGTCGCCTGGACCACGGTGGCCGAATCGGCGGAGAAATTCCTGCGCCGCATGCCGGCCGTCTGCCGTGGGCGACGGCGGCGCTGGATGACGCCCGAGAAAGGCTATCGCAGCCACAATACCCAGCGCCTGGAGCTGCTGTTCGACGGCGGTTATATCGTCGACGGCGAATTCTTCAGCGCCCGCGTGGCCGACGGGCCGGTCGTACTCAGTTCGGCGGGCAAGGCCTCGTTCCTGAATCTTTGAACATGCCAGCCGCACAGCGCGACCGCCGGCTGCATCAACTGCACACCATCGCCGGACCATGCAGCACGCCACAAACGCCGCAGCTCGAACCGCTGCTGGCCGTGATCAGTGCGCGCTTCGGCGACGCCCTCGCCGCCGTCATCTACTACGGCTCCTGCCTGCGCAGCGGCGATCCCTACGATGGCCTGATCGATTTCTATGTCGTGGTCGACGACTACGGGCGCCCCGGCCAGAGCCGTATCGGCGCCCTCGCCAACCGGCTCGTACCGCCCAATGTGTATTACGCCGAACGCGCGACCGGGCACGGCATACTGCGCTGCAAATACGCGGTGCTCAGCGTCGAGCAACTGGAGGCCGGCGTCGGCAGGCGTGCGTTCCTGTCGTCGATCTGGGGGCGGTTCGCGCAGCCCGTCGCGATTGTCAACGCACGCAGCGCGCACGACCACGACCGTGTACGCGCCGCCTGTGGCGAGGCCGTTGTCACCCTGCTGGAAAAGGCCCTGCCCGCCGTTGCACCGCCCGCCTCGGCGGCCGACACCTTCGCCGCCGCGCTCACACTGAGCTACGCCAGCGAGCTGCGGGTCGAGCGCGCCGGGCGCAGCGTTGCGCTGGTCGCCGCCGATGCGGCGGAATACAGCCACCGGCTGCGGTGCGCGGCGCCGTTGCTGTCGTTCGAGGTCAATCTCGACGATCCGCAGGCGGTACGGTATCGGCCCTCGGCACAGCGCCGACAGCTGGCGAAGATCAGTTGGCCGCTACGGCGCGGCGCCGGCAAGCTGGTGTCGGTCGCGCGGCTCGTCAAGGCCTGTTTCACGTTCAGCGACGCGGTCGACTATGCCGCCTTCAAGATCGAACGCCATACCGGGGTTGCAATCGAGGTGACCGATCGCCTGCGGCGCCACCCGCTCGTGTTCGGCTGGGTCGCACTCTGGCGTGTCTACCGCCAGCGGCTGCTGCGCTGAGGCCTGCGAACGGCGACCATAAAAAAACGCCGGCCGCGAGAACGGTCGACGCTTTTCAAATCGCCTGGCCGAGTCCGGCTCAGGCGGCCGCGACCACCGGCCGGGCGTTGATATAGGTCACCGGCGATTCGGAAATATCCTCATAGGTGACTTCCTCCCAGGCTTTTTCGTCGTCGAGCAGTGCGCGCAGCAGCTTGTTGTTGAGCGCATGGCCGGACTTGTAGCCGGAGTAGCTGCCGATCAGGCCATGACCGAGCAGATACAGATCGCCGATGGCGTCGAGAATCTTGTGGCGCACGAACTCGTTGTCGTAGCGCAGGCCGTCGGCATTGAGCACACGGTAGTCGTCGAGCACGACCGCGTTGTCCATGCTGCCGCCGCGGGCCAGATTGTTGGAGCGCAGGAATTCGATATCGCGCATGAAACCAAAGGTGCGCGCACGGCTGACTTCCTTGACGAAAGACGTCGTGGAGAAGTCCACGGTCGCCGACTGCGTGTCGGAATCGAAGGCCGGATGATCGAAGTCGATGCAGAAGCTGACCTTGAAACCGTCAAACGGGTCGAAGCGGGCCCATTTGTCGTCTTCGGTGACTTCCACCGCGCGCTTGATACGGATGAATTTCTTCGGCGCATCCAGTTCCTGGATGCCGGCCGACTGGATCAGGAACACGAACGGACCGGCGCTGCCATCCATGATCGGCAGCTCGTCCGACGACAGTTCCACGATCGCGTTGTCGATGCCCAGCCCGGCCATGGCCGACAGCAGGTGCTCGACGGTCTGTACGCGTACGCCGTCCTCGTTGATCAGCGTTGTGGCGAGCGTCGTATCGCCGACCTTGAATGCATCGCCACGGAATTCGACCATCGGCGACTGATCCGTGCGGCGAAACACGATACCCTGATTCGCGGCAGCCGGACGCAGCGTCATATAGACCTTCTGACCGGTATGCAGCCCCACGCCCGTGGCGCGAATCGGATTCTTTAGAGTACGTTGTCTGAGCATCGAATTGTTATCCCTTGTGGCGATTTTTAAACGCCGCGCACACCGTGTAACGACGGTGTCATACGATAGGGCGATACTTTATCTACGGTGCCTTAACTTTACCTTAATGTTGCAGCGCCGCGAATGCTGTTGCCCGCTCAAAAGCCGCCTAGAATAACACGCGATACCCGGTCGGCGGCGCACGGCAGCCGCCGACCGGCGCCTGTCCCCGTGGACAGGCGAAGCGCATCATTCAACCCCCAACCTGCAATCAGTCGGCCTGATTGCGCAGGAAGGCCGGTACGTCGAAGTAATCCATATCGACCGCTGCGTTGTCGCGTGAAGACTGCTGCGGACGATTGCGGATGACGGTCGGACGATCCAGGTCCTCGTAGCGCATCTGACCACCGGCATCGCGCTTGAGCGGACGCACCGCGGCGACGCGTTCCTCGGCCTGATGACCGAGCCCGGTTGCGACCACGGTCACACAGATCTCGTCGCCCATCTCCGGATCTTCGGCCATGCCGACGATCACTTCGGCGTGCTCGCCGCCCATGTCGGCGATTACTTCGTTGACGATCTGGAACTCGTTGATACCCAGATTCTCGTCGCCGGTGACGTTGACCAGCAGGCCCTGGGCGCCATGCAGGCTCAGATCGTCCAGCAGCGGGCTCGCCAGTGCGGCTTCGGCGGCCTCACGGGCACGATCGTCGCCGGACGCCGTGGCGCGGCCCATCATGGCCATGCCCTGGACCGACATCACCCGACGCACGTCGGCAAAGTCGACGTTGATGACGCCCGGGCGCGTGATCAGGTCGGAAATACCCTGAACCGCATTGTGCAGCACGTTGTTGGCGGCCTGGAAGGCGT
The DNA here is from genome assembly GCF_042643355.1 of Salinisphaera aquimarina. Taxonomy (NCBI): domain Bacteria; kingdom Pseudomonadati; phylum Pseudomonadota; class Gammaproteobacteria; order Salinisphaerales; family Salinisphaeraceae; genus Salinisphaera; species Salinisphaera aquimarina. The sequence goes on along the minus strand of NZ_JBHRSS010000001.1, from coordinate 180,185 downwards.
TCTTCAGCGTGGTGCCCTTGCCGAGGGCGGTCAGCAGCTTCTCGTTCGGGATCACGATCAGCGAGTCGACGAAACGACCCAGATCCTCGATGCCCTGCTTGGCGATTTCCATGCGCTTGCCGCGCTCGAACGGGAACGGCTTGGTCACCACGGCGAGGGTGAGAATACCCATCTCGCGGGCGATTTCGGCCACGACCGGTGCCGCACCAGTACCGGTGCCGCCGCCCATGCCGCAGGTAATGAACAGCATGTCGGCGCCTTCGATGGACTCGCGAATCCGATCGCGATCCTCTTCGGCGGCCTGCCGGCCGATGGCCGGATCGGCACCCGCGCCGAGGCCACGGGTGACGTTCATGCCCAGCTGGACGAGTACGTCGGCGTCGCAGCGTTCCAGATGCTGCGCGTCGGTGTTGGCACAAATGAAATCGACGCCCTGGATGCCGCCATTGACCATCTGATTGATGGTATTGCCGCCGCCACCGCCGACGCCGATGACCTTGATGACCGCTTTGTCGGTCTTCTGATCTGCGAATTCGAATACTTCAGGCATGATGCACCTCTATCTTGGTTGCCGTGCTTTTCCTTGCGGAAAACTGTGTTGAGTCACTGGCCGGCGGTTGCCGGCCCTTCCCCTGATTGTTTGTTGTTCTAGAAATTGCCCTGGAACCAGGCCTTCATCCGCTCCCAGACCTGGGCAAAACTGTTGTCGTTATGGGACAGATCCATGCCCTGCTTGGGCAGGGCGCGGTTGCCGAACTCGAGCAGGCCCACGCCGGTGGCATGGATCGGGTTCTTCACCACATCCGAAAGCCCGTGCACACGCTGGGGCACGCCCAGCCGCACGGACATGTGAAAGACTTCCTCGGCGAGATCGGTCAGCCCTTCCATCTTCGAAGAGCCGCCGGTGATCACCACGCCGCCGGCCAGCAGATCCTCGAAGCCGGATCGGACCAGTTCCTTGTGGATGAGCATGAACAGCTCTTCGTAGCGGGGCTTGATGACCTCGGCCAGGGTGTAGCGCGACAGCCGGCGCGGCGGCCGTTCGCCCACGCTCGGCACTTCGATGGCGTCGTCGTCCTCGATCAGCTCCGGCAGCGCACAGCCGTAGCGGATCTTGATGCCTTCGGCGTGCTGGGTCGGCGTACGCAGGGCCACGGCGATGTCGTTGGTGACCTGGTCACCGGCGATCGGGATCACCGCCGTATGCCGGATCGAGCCGTTGATGAACACCGCGATATCCGACGTGCCGCCGCCGATATCGACCAGGGCCACGCCCAGATCCTTCTCGTCGTCGGTGAGCACCGCATAGCTGGAAGCCAGTTGCTCCAGCGACAGCTTGGAGACTTCCAGTCCGCAGCGGGCCACGCATTTCTGGATATTCTGGGCCGAGGTGACCGCGCCGGTAACGATATGCACCTTGGCTTCCAGGCGCACACCGGACATGCCGACCGGCTCCTGGATGCCTTCGTTGTCGTCGACCGTGAATTCCTGCGGCAGGACATGCAGGATCTTCTGATCCGCGGGAATCGCGACCGCGCAGGCAGCGTCGATCACCCGTTCGATATCCGATTCGGTGACTTCCTTGTTGCGCACCGCCACGATGCCGTGCGAGTTGAGCGAGCGCACATGGGCGCCCGAAATACCGCAGTGGACCGACTGAATACGGCAGCCCGCCATCAGTTCGGCCTCCTCCACCGCGCGCCGGATGGAGTCGGTGGTGGATTCGATATTCACCACCATGCCCTTCTTCATGCCGCGCGAGGGCGCGCTGCCGAGACCAATGATCTCGAGCTCACCGTTGTTCACCTCGGCCACGATGCACGCAACCTTCGATGTGCCGATGTCCAGACCGACGACGAGATTCTTCTCAGGCCGCTTGCTCATTACCCTTCTCCTGATCCTTGGGGTCGGCGGCGCGACTGCCGCCCACCGCGAAACCGTCGCTGTATCGCAAATCCACATAGCCGGCCGTTGCCAGCGCGGTACGGGCCTGATCGTCTCCGAGCGCGTAATCGATGAAACGCTGCACGCGCTCATCCAGTTCTCCACGACCCAGGCGCAGTTCCAGGCCATCGGTCAGGGTCGCCGTCCACGAGCCGCGCGCGTCCAGCGCCAGCCGCGCGAGATGCACGTCCTGGCCGTTCAACAGTTCCGACAGATGGCGATATTGTTCATAGACCTTCAGACCGGCGGTCGCCGGCCCGTCGAGTTCGACGAGATCGTGCGGGCGGCTGGCGGCGTCGGGCACGAATACCCGGCCGTTGGCGCCGAGCACCGCCTGCTTGCCCCAGAGCGCGACCGGGGTGTGTTCCGTCACGTGCACGGCGATGCCGTCCGGCCAATGGCGGGCCACATCGACATCGCTCAGCCAGGGCTCACGCGCGAGCGCGGCCTGGAGCGCTTCGATATCCACGTCGAAAAACGCAGCCTTCATATAGGGCGCGGCGACCTTGGCGATACGTGCGTCACTGACGTGCGCGGACTCGCCGCTGATATACAGATGGCCCGTGTTGTCGCCGTCGGGCTTGATGCCCTGCCAGGTGCAGGCGGCAACGCCCAGCAGCAACAGGCCACCGAGCAGCAGGTCGCGCAGGCCCTTGGCATCAGCGCGTTTCATGCGAAACCTCCTCATGCGCCACGGTGGCGGCCAGAATCCGCCAGACCAGTTCATCGAAATCCATGCCCGCCGCGCGCGCGGCCATCGGCACGAGCGAGTGCGAGGTCATGCCGGGGGTGGCGTTCAATTCCAGAAACCAGGGATGACCGGCACTGTCGAGCATCAGATCGACCCGGCCCCAGCCGCTCGCGCCGGTGATCTCGAAGGCGCGCCGCGCCAGCCGGCGCAGTTCGGTTTCCTGATCGGCGGGCAGATCGCAGGGACAGTGATAGAGGGTGTCGTTGGCGACGTACTTCGCCTCGTAGTCGTAGAAACCACTGGACGGCTCGATATGAATCAGCGGCAGCGCCTGATCGCCGAGAATCGCGGCGGTGTATTCGGGCCCGTCGATGAGTTGCTCGGCCATCACGTCACGGTCGAAGCGCGCGGCCTCGGCGCGGGCGGCTTCCAGCTCCTCGACGCGCGTAACCCGGCTGATGCCGATGGTCGAGCCTTCATGTACCGGCTTGACGATCAACGGCAGGCCCAGCGCTTCGACCACGGCCGCCGAATCGGTCGTCTCGGTAAGCACGCGATGGGCCGGCGTGGGAATACCCTGCGCGGCCCAGATCGCCTTGGTCCGTACCTTGTCCATGGACAGGGCACACGCGAGCACGCCGCTGCCGGTGTACGGCAGCCCCTGCAGTTCCAGCGCACCCTGCACCACACCGTCTTCGCCGCCGGGTCCGTGCAGCGCCAGCCAGATGCGGTCGAAACCTTCCGCGGCCAATCCGAGCACCCGTTCCCGATCGATATCGATCGCGGTGACGTCGACACCACGGCGTTCCAGTCCCGCGGCCACGGCGGCGCCGGAATCCAGCGACACGGCGCGCTCGGCGGACCAGCCGCCCATAAGCACAGCCACGCGCCCGAACCGGGCCGGATCGGTAATACGCAGGCGGCTCATGCCGAACCCGCCTTGACGACGCCCAGCGCGGCCAGTTGTTGCGCGATACCGCCGATATCGCCGGCACCCAGGGTGAGCAGCACGTCGCCGTCCTGCACCACGCCGGGCAGTACGTCGGCCAGCTTGTGGACATCGTCCACGAATACCGGGTCGACCTTGCCGCGCGCCCGCACGCTGCGCGACAGCGCACGGCCGTCGGCGTTGGCGATCGGGGTCTCGCCCGCCGCATAGACTTCACACAACACGAGCACATCCAGATCCGCCAGCACCTGGCAGAAGTCGTCGAAAAGATCGCGGGTCCGGCTGAACCGGTGCGGTTGAAACACAACGACCAACCGCCGCTCGGGCCAGGCGCCGCGGGCGGCGCTGATGATGCAGGACAGTTCACGCGGGTGATGACCGTAGTCGTCGACCAGAAGCACCTGCTTGTCGCCCAGCCGGATTTCGCCGTGCACTTCACAGCGACGGCCGATGCCGGCGAACTGGGACAGCCCCTTGCCGATCGCCGGCATGTCCACGCCCAGTTCGTGCGCCACCGCCGCCGCGGCCAGCGCGTTGAGCACGTTGTGCCGCCCCGGCAGGTTCAGATGTACATCAAAGCCATCCTGGCCGGCGCAGCGCAGGGTGAAGCGCGTGCCGGTGCCGTCGAAGGACAGATTCTCGGCCATGAAATCGGCGTCGTGATCGATACCGTAGGTCACGATCGGCCGGCCGACGTCGGCCAGGATCGAGCGCACCACGGGATCGTCGACGCACAGCACCGCCAATCCGTAGAACGGCAGGTGATGCAGGAATTCAACAAAGGTCTCGGTGAGCTTGGAGAACTCACCGCCGTAGGTTTCCAGATGATCGGCGTCGATATTGGTGACGATCGCCATCATCGGGGTCAGAAACAGGAACGAGGCATCCGATTCGTCGGCCTCGGCAACCAGATACGGGCCCTCACCCAGGCGTGCATTGCTGTCCGCGCCCAGCACCTTGCCGCCAACGATGAAGGTCGGGTCCAGCCCGCCGTCGGCCAGCAGCGATGCCACGAGACTCGTGGTCGTGGTCTTGCCGTGGGTGCCGGCGACTGCGATGCCATAGCGAAAACGCATCAGCTCGGCGAGCATTTCCGCGCGCCGGACGACCGGCACCAGGCGCTCGTGGGCTGCCACCAGCTCCGGATTGTCGTCGGCCACGGCAGTCGACACCACGACCACATCGGCCTTGTCGACGTTGCCGGCCGCATGACCGACGAAGATCTCGGCGCCCTGCGCCGCCAGCGCGCGCGTGGCCACGCCGTCCTTGATATCACTGCCGGTCACGGCATAGCCCAGGTTGAGCAGCACGCGTGCGATACCGGCCATGCCGACGCCGCCGATACCGACCATGTGCACCGTGTTCACGCGGCGCATCGGCCGATGCGTAAGCGGCTGATGGCGGTTCTGGCCCGAGGCTTTGGACTGCGGGTCCATCATGCGGCCTCCAGCGTAGAGAAACAGGCATCGACGATATCGTCGGTCGCGCGTGGCCAGGCCACCGCACGGGCGGCCTCGGCACGCCCCAGCAGCGCCGCGCGATCGGCGCACAGCGTGCGCAGTTCGGCGGCCAGACGCTCGACCGTGAGTTCGTCCTGATTAATCAGCGACGCGGCGCCGGCGGCGACCAGGTATTCGCCGTTGGCGCGCTGATGATCGTCGGCCGCGAACGGGTACGGCACCAGCAGCGCGCCCACGCCGGCAGCGGCCAGTTCGGCCACGGTCAGCGCGCCGCTGCGGCACACGACCACATCGGCCCAGGCATAGGCCGCGGCCATATCGTCGATGAATTCGCTGACGTCGGCACTGACGTCATATTTGGCATAGGCCGTCGTGGCCTCGCGCAGCGTACGGCCGGCCTGATGGCGAACCTGCGGGCGCTCATCCTCGGCCAGCGTGGCCAGCGCGGCCGGCACGCGTTCATTGATCGCCAGCGCCCCGCCGCTGCCGCCGAGCACCAGCAGGCGTACGCGCCCTTCGCGGGTCTGCCAGCGGTCCGCCGGGGCCGCGAGTTCCAGAATTTCGCGCCGTACCGGATTGCCTACCGTCTTCGCGGCGCGTTGTGCGGCAAAGGTGTTCGGAAACGCCTGCAATACGGTCGTGGCCAAACGCGACAACAGCCGGTTGGTCAGGCCCGCCGAGGCATTCTGTTCGTGGATGAGCAGCGGCCGGCCGGTCAGGCGTGCCGCCAGGCCGCCGGGGCCGGCGGCAAAACCGCCCATGCCGACCACCAGCTGCGGCGCCAGCTGGCGCACCAGGCCGAGCGCCTGCAGACAGGCCCGCACCAGCTTCAGCGGTGCGATTAGCCAGGACAACGTGCCCTTGCCGCGCAGGCCGGCCACGTCGATCGTATGCAACGCCAGATCGTTGGCCGGCACCAGCCGCGCCTCGATGCCGGCCTTCGTTCCCAGCCACGACACCCGTGCGCCACGTTCGATCAGCGCGTGGGCGACCGCGAGCGCGGGAAATACATGGCCGCCGGTGCCGCCGGCCATGATCAGCACATGCGGCGCGCTCGACGCGCCCATATCGGCAGTGGATTGTGCAGCGACGCGGCTCATGTGCGCCTCCTGCGTTCCGGCTGTCGTGTTTCCAGATCAACGCGAAGCAGCAGCGCGCAGAGCACGCACATGATCACCAGCGAGGAGCCGCCGTAGCTCATCAGCGGCAGGGTCAGCCCCTTGGTCGGCAGCATGCCCATGTTGACCGCGATATTGGTGAACGCCTGCAGCGCCAACCAGGCCGACAGCCCATAGGCAGCGAAACCGGCAAACAACTGGTCGGCATCGATCGCACGGCGCCCGATCACGAAACCACGCCAGACCACCATTCCGAACAGCGTGATCAGGACCAGCGAGCCCAGCAGGCCGAATTCCTCGGCGTAGATCGCGAACAGGAAATCGGTGTGGGTTTCCGGCAGATACAGCAGCTTCTGTACCGAGTTGCCCAGACCTACACCGGCCACCTGGCCGCGCCCGATCGCAATCAGCGACTGGGTCAGCTGGAAACCGCTCGCATAGGGATGCGCCCAGGGATCGGCAAAGCTGACCAGACGCGCCAGACGATACGGCGAGGACAGCACCAGCAACACCACCGCGCCAGCCGCGGCCCCGCCGACCACGAGCAGGTAGAACAGGCGCGCGCCGGCCAGGAACAGGATCATGCCGGCGATGGTGACCAGAATCGCCGCGGCGCCGAAATCCGGCTCCAGCAACAACAGAAAGCTGGCCACGACCATGAAGAACATGGGCCGGAACAGACCGCCCCAGGAGGTCGACAATTCGAGTTGGCGCCGCGCCGCATAGCCGGCCACATAGAGAATCAGGAACAGGCGCGCCGGCTCGGAGGCCTGCATCGCCACCGGGCCGAGATCGATCCAGCGCTGGGCGCCGTTGACCGAATGGCCGAGTCCCGGCACCAGTACCAGCACCAGCATGAACAGGCCGCCGCCGAGCAGCGTGAAGGTATTGGCTTCCCAGGCGCGCAGCGGAATATGCAGCACCACGAACGCGGCCACCAGCCCCAGTAGCGCGTAGATCGCCTGCCGGTAGAAGAAATACATCGGCTCGCCGGTCAGCCGGTCGGCTACCGCGACTGAGGCCGAACCGACCATGATCAGGCCGATGCTGATGATCAGCACGAGCGCGGCCAGCAGCGCCACGTCCGGACGTACGCGCGGCAGGGTGAGTGCGTCGACAAGCCGGCTCATGCCGCCAACTCCTGGACGGCGGCGACGAAGGCATCGCCGCGCTCGGCATAATTGGCGAACTGATCGAGACTGGCGCAGCCCGGTGACAGCAACACCGTATCGCCGCGCTGCGCGAGCGAAACCGCCATCGCCACCGCGTCGCGCAGTGTCGCCACCCGATAAACGCAAACCTGCTCTTCGACCGCCGTAGCGATGCGCTCGGCGTCCTGGCCGAACACGATCACCGCGCGTGCCCTGGCAGCAGCCAGCGGGGCGAGCGGCGCGAAGTCCGCACCCTTGGCCTGGCCGCCAGCGAGCAGCAGCACCGGCGTATCCATGCCCTCCAGCGAGGCCATGAGCGCGCCCAGGTTGGTGCCCTTGGAGTCGTTGACCCAGCGCACGCCATTAATTTCAGCGACCGTCTGGCAACGATGCGGCAGACCGGCGAAGGATTTCAGTCCGGCACGGATCGGGCCGTCGTCGATGCCGAGCGCGTCGGCAAGCGCCCAGACCGCGAGCGCGTTGGTGTAATTGTGGCGGCCGGTCAGACGCAGCCTGTCGCAGGCCAGCCACGGGATGTCGTCATGGGCAAGCACGAGCGCGCCCTCGACATCCAGCAACCGGTAGTCGGCGTCGGCACTGTAGCCGAAGCGCAGGCGGCGGGCGGCGCCGGTGGCCATCTCGCGTACCCGCGCGTCGTCGTCGTTGATCACGGCGACTTCCGTGTACCGGAATATCCGTGCTTTCAGCTCGCTGTAGCGATCCATATCGCCGTGCCGATCGATATGATCGGGGCTGACGTTGAGCACCGTCGCCGCGCGCGGCGCCAGCGTTTCGGTGAGCTCCAGTTGAAAGCTGGAAAGCTCCAGCACGTAGCAGTCGATGTCGTCGGCCAACAGATCCAGCGCCGGCGTGCCGAAATTGCCGCCAACCGCGACCTTGAGTCCGGCCGCCTGCAACACCTCGCCTATCCATGCGGTGACTGTCGATTTGCCGTTCGAACCGGTGATTGCGATCACCGGCGCATTGACCGTGCGCGCAAACCATTCGATATCGCCAACGATCTCCAGACCACGTGCACGCGCCTGGTCAATCAACGGCTCACGCAGATCCACGCCGGGCGAAACCACCACATGGTCGATGCCTTCCAGCACCGCGGGCTGGAATTCGCCGACGATGAGACTTGCGCTCGGACAGGCCGCGGCCAGCGCCTCTGCCCCGGGCGGCTCGCTACGGGTATCGATCACACGTACCCGGGCGCCGCAGTCGCTGGCGAAGCGCGCCGCGGATACCCCGGACAAACCGCAGCCGATCACCAGCACGGTGGCCTGGGCGAGTTGTTCCTGAAAACGGCTCATCGGATCTTCAACGTGGACAGGCCAATGAGCACGAGCACCAGCGTGACGATCCAGAATCGCACGATGATCTTGGGCTCGGCCCAGCCCTTGAGTTCGAAATGGTGATGCAGCGGCGCCATGCGGAACATGCGCTTGCCGGTCATCTTGAAGGTGGCCACCTGCAGGATCACGGACACGGTCTCGGCCACGAAAATACCGCCCATGACGAGCAGGATCAGCTCCTGCCGAACCACCACCGCGACCACGCCCAGCGCGGCCCCGAGCGCGAGCGCGCCGACGTCGCCCATGAACACCTGGGCCGGATAGGCGTTGAACCAGAGGAAGCCCAGCCCCGCCCCGCCGATCGCGGTACAGAAGATCGACAGTTCGCCGACGCCCTTGATATAGGAGAACCCGAGATACTTGGCGAACTCGACGTTGCCGGTCACATAGGCAAATATCGCCAGCGCCGAGGCCACCAGCACGCAGGGCATGATCGCCAGCCCATCCAGCCCGTCGGTGAGGTTCACCGCGTTGCTGGTACCCACGATCACCAGGTAGCTCCAGACGATATAGCCGGCCCCCAGCGGCACGGCGACATCCTTGAGCATGGGAATGAGCACGCTGGTCTCGGCCGAGCTGTGCGCGCCGACATAGAGCCACAACCCGGCGAGCAGGCCGACGAGCGTCTGCGCGCTGTACTTGGCCTTCGCGGACAGGCCCTTGCTGTTGCCGAACTTGAGCTTGCGGTAGTCGTCGACGAAACCGATGGTGCCGAACGCGCCGGTCACCAGCACCGCCAGCCAGACCCAGCGATTGGCCAGATCCGCCCAGAGCAGGGTCGACACGATCACGGCGGCGAGAATCAGCGCCCCACCCATGGTCGGCGTACCGGCCTTGACCAGATGGCTCTGCGGGCCGTCGTCACGCACATGCTGGCCGATCTGATGAAAGGTCAGCTTGCGGATCATGATCGGGCCGAACACGAACGAGAAGATCATCGCCGTGAGCACGCCCAGAATCGCCCGCAGGGTGATGAACTGGAAGACCCGGAATCCGCTGTGCAGCGGTTCCAGCCATTCGGCGAGATACATCAGCATGACGCCCCCGCCCGGGCAGTCGCCTCGACACGCAGGGCATCGGCGACGCGATCCATGCGCGCCGAGCGCGAGCCCTTGACCAGCACCGTCACGCTCTCGTCGGCTGCCTGCAGCGCCTCGAGCAGCGCATTATTCAGCGCATCGTGATCGGCAAACCATTGCCCGCCGGCGCCAAAAGCGTCCACGGTCAACTCGCTCATCGGACCGGTGGCCCAGAGTCGTTCGATACCGGCCTTGCGCGCGGAGATACCGGCGTCGCGATGTGCATCTTCGGCAAAAGCGCCGAGTTCACCCATATCACCGAGCGCCGCCCAGCGCGGGCCCGGCTGTTGGCCGAGCCAGTTCAGCGCGGCGGCCAGCGAACCGGGGTTGGCGTTGTAGCTATCGTCGACCACGCGCGAGCCGTGGCGTCCGACCGTCACCGCCATGCGCCCGCCGACAGCGACCATTCCGGCAAGCGCGTGGGCGATCAGATCTGCGTCGAGATCGATGGCGCTGGCGGCCGCCGCGGCGGCCAGCGCATTGCTGACGTTGTGGGCGCCGGCCAGCGGCAGTAATACGTCCACGGAACCGGTGGGCGTGTGCAGGGTAAATCGGCTGGCATCGGCGCCCAGACGTTCGTCGCTCGCATAGACATCGACGTCCGCCCCCTGCTCGCGGGCAAAAACGACACGGCGGCTGTTGCCGGCCATGGTCCGCCACAGCGGCGCATAATCGTCGTCGCCGTTGATCACCGCCACACCTCTGTCGGCGAGCGCGGCAAAGAGTTCGCCCTTGGCACGGGCCACGCCTTCGCGGCTGCCGAAGCCTTCCAGATGCGCCCAGCCCGCGTTGGTGACCACGCCCACGGTGGGCCGCGCGAGCTCACTGAGCATGGCGATCTCGCCGGCGTGCGACGCGCCCATTTCCACCACCGCGCGGTGGGTGGCCTCGTCCAGGCGCAGCAGCGTCAGCGGCACGCCCAGATGATTGTTGAGATTGCCTTCGGTAGCCAATACCGAGCCGGCTTCGCCCAGAATCGCGGCCAGCATCTGCTTGACCGTGGTCTTGCCGTTGCTGCCGGTGACCCCGATCACGTCGCCGTCGAAGGTCGAGCGGGCGGTCGCGCCGGCTTTTTGAAGCGCGGCCTCGACGCTCGCCACCTGCAGCTGCGGCAAGGGCGAATCGACGGCGCGCTCCACCACCGCGGCGGCTGCACCCAGACTGGCGGCACGACTCACGAAGTCATGCCCGTCGACGCGGGTGCCCGGCAGCGCGAAGAACAGCGCGCCGCGCGGCAGGCGTCGTGTATCGATGCTCGCGCCCGAGAAATCACCATCGCTGCCGTGCAGCTCGGCGCCGAGAATACGGGCGAGTTCGGACAGCCGGCCGTTCATGCGGCCTCCAGGGCGCGGCGCGCTTCGATGCGATCGTCGAACGGGCGTCGTTCGCTGCCGATCTGCTGGGTGGTCTCGTGACCCTTGCCCGCAATCAGCACGACGTCGCCGACGCCGGCTGCGGCGATCGCGGCCGCAATCGCGCGGCCGCGGTCATGCACGACCTGCACGGCCGTCCTGTCGGCGATGCCGGCCAGTATCTCGTCGACGATCGCCTGGGGTGATTCGCTGCGTGGATTGTCGTCGGTCACCCAGACCGCATCGGCACCGGCCACCGCGGCCTGCCCCATCAGGGCACGCTTGCCGCGATCGCGATCACCGCCACAGCCGAATACGCACAGCACGCGGCCCTCGGCATGGGCACGCACGGCACCCAGTGCCTGCGCGAGCGCGCCCGGCGTATGGGCGAAATCGACCACTACCAGCGGCTGATCGACGCGTGCGTCGATGCGCTGCATGCGTCCCGGCACGGTGTCGATCGCGGCGAGCGCGGCGGCCGCATCGGTAAGCGTTTCACCACGGGCCAACAGCACGGCCAGCACCGCGGCAAGATTCATGGCGTTGAATTCGCCGACAAGACCGCTTTCGATGCGCGCGCTCCCGGCGTGCGTGCTGACCTCGAGCACGACGCCGTCGATACGGGTTTCAATCGATTCGATGGCGACATGGCAGGCCGCCAGCGAGGCCACGTCGCCGCGACCGTAGACGATCGGAGTGACCGACGCATCCAGGGCATCGAGCCAGGCGCGCCCGAACGCGTCGTCGGCGTTGAGCACGGCATATTTCAAGCCGGCGAATTCGAACAGCCGTCGTTTGGCCCGGGCATAGGCCGCCAGGTCGCCGTGGTAGTCGAGATGATCGCGCCCGATCTGGGTCAGCACGGCGACATCGAAAGCCACGCCGTCGACGCGATGCTGGTGGAGCGCATGCGACGACACTTCGAAGGCGACCGCATCGGCCGCGTCGGCGACGAGCCGCGCCAGCCATTGCTGTACGACGACCGGGTCCGGCGTGGTATGCGTCGCCTCGGCCAGGTCGTCGGGCAGCCCCGCACCGAGCGTGCCGATATAACCACAGTGCACGCCGAGTTCTTCCAGCGCCCGTGCCAGCATCCAGGCGCAGGAGGTCTTGCCATCGGTGCCGGTGATGCCGGCGACGAACAGGCGCTCGGCCGGCCGGCCAAAGAAGCGACCCGCGATCGCACTGGCGCGGGCGGCCAGCTCGGGCACACGAATCGCCGGCACCGACGTATCGGGCGCGTGATCGCCGTCCCAGGCGATGGCGCGAGCGCCGTTGGCAACGGCCTGATCGACGAAATCCAGCCCGTGCGCGCGGGTGCCGGCATAGGCCATGAACAGAGATCCGGGCGTAACCGCACGGCTGTCGATCGCCACGCCGGCCACGTCGACCGAAGGCACTGCCCCGTCGGTCAGGCCGTCGAGCAGCATCGACAGCGGCCGCTGCTCGGGATTGATGTGGGACAGCGCCATCACGTGCCCGCCCTCGACGAGTTCGCGGCGGCAGCCAGCACGCCCGGATTGTCCGGCGGCACGCGCAGCAGGCGCAACGCATCGCGCATCACGGCGGCAAAAACCGGTGCGGCCACGGCACCGCCGTAGTAGGCGTCTTTCTTGGGCTCGTCGAGCATTACCAGCGTGACCAGCGCGGGATCTTCGGCGGGCGCCATGCCCACGAACAACGCCTGGTGACTGTCATGCTTGTAGCCGCCGCCGCCGGCCTTGCGCGCGGTGCCGGTCTTGCCGGCCACCCGATAGCCGGGGATCGCGGCGCGTGTCGCGGTACCCGCCGGGGTGACCACGCCCTCGAGCAGATGCCGCATGGTGCGTGCGGTCTGTGCCGAAATCACCCGCCGCGGCGGCGAATGCATGTTCGCGCCGTCGCCCTTGATGAAACGCAGGCTGCGCAGCATGCCGTCATCGGCGATCGCGCCGTAGGCCCGAATGAGCTGCAGTGCGGTCACCGACAGACCGTAGCCGTAGGACGCGGTGGCGGTCTCGACGTTGTTCCACTGGTAGAAATCCTTGAGCACGCCGTAGCGCTCGCCCGGGAAGCCGGTACCGGTGGTCTCGCCGAAGCCGAATTTGTTGTAGGCCGACCACACGCCTTCGGCGCCCATCTTCAGGCCCACGTGGGCGGCGCCGACGTTGCTCGATTTCTGCAGGATCTTGGCAAAGTCGACGTCGCCGTAGTTGCGGAAATCGCGCACGGTCAGCCGGCCGACCATGAACCAGCCCTTGGTGTGGATGACGTCACCGGTGTTGTAGAGGCCGCTATCCAGCGCCTGCGACAACAGGATCGGCTTGACCGTGGAGCCCGGCTCCATGACATCGGTGGCCGCTCGTGCGCGCACGCCCGCCGGATCGATGGAATCGCGGTCGTTGGGATTGAAACTAGGATACGAGGCGACCGCGCGCAGCTCGCCCGTATGCGGATCGAGCATCACCACCAGACCGCCCTTGGCGTCGTTCTTGATCACCGCCGACTTGATATGGCGATAGGCCAGATACTGCATGCGTGAATCGATGGTCAGCTGCAGATCGTGGCCCGCCTGCGGCGGCTTGAACTCGGCCAGATCCTCGACTACGCGCCCGAGCCGATCCTTGACCACGCGCCGGCTGCCCGGACCGCCGTGCAGGAACTTGTCGCGATCCAGCTCGATGCCTTCCTGGCCGCGACCGTCGATATTGGTCATGCCCACGATCTGGGCCGCCGCTTCGCCGGCCGGATAATACCGCTTGTATTCGCGCTGCAGGAAGATACCCGGCGCGTCGACCGCCATTACGGCGCGCGCATCGGCGGGCGAGTACTGGCGACGCAAATACAGGAACTGCCGGCTCTTGTAGGCCTGCAGACGCTTGCGCAACTCGGCGCTCGACATGTTCAGCGTACGCGCGAGCGGCGCCAGCTTTTCGGGGGCTTCGAGCACCGCGCCCGGCACCGCCCATACCGATTCGGTAGGCGCCGACAGCGCCAGCGGTTCGCCGTTACGATCCTTGATCGCGCCACGACCGGCGGGCACCGACACCGTGCGCAGATGGCGCTTGTCGCCTTCGTGAGTCAGAAACGCCTGGTCCAGCACCTGCAGATCGAAAGCGCGGCCGGCCAGCACCACGGCAAAAACCGCGAAAATCGCGAGCACGAAGTACCCGCGCCAGCGTTCCGGCGGCGGCAGCCGCTTGTTGCTTTCGCGCCGACTCATGGTCGCGCCCCCGAGGCCTTGGGCTCGAGCACCACATAGTTTCGCGGCTGGACCATGTCGAGCTTGCCGCGCGCCACCTGTGCCACACGGTCGGGATTGGCCCAGGCGCTCTCCTCGAGCTGCAGCTGTGCCCATTCGGTGGTGAGCTTGTCGCGTTCGACCCGCTCGACCTGGAGTTCGTGCGCCAGCTCCCGCGTGCGGTGCTTGGCCTGCACCACGGCGATGGAGCTGACCAGAATGGCCATCAGCAGCGCCAGCAATGTGATAACACTCCGAGTCATGTCGTCACCCTGGCGGCGTCGGTGCGCTCGGCCACGCGCATGATCGCGCTGCGCGCCCGAGCATTCGCGGCGGTCTCCTGGGCATCGGCACGAACCGGCTTGCCGACCAGCTTCAGCGACGGCGCGGGAACCGGCGCCATCGGCACCGGCGGCTGGGCCGGCTGGGCCTGACCGCGCATGAAACGCTTCACCCGCCGGTCTTCGAGCGAATGAAAGCTGATCACTGCCATGCGCGCGCCGGGCGCGAGCACGTCCAGGCTGGCGTCGAGCGCGGCGTCCAGCGCGCCCAGCTCGTCGTTGACGTGCATGCGCAGCGCCTGGAACGTGCGGGTGGCCGGATGAACGCGCTTGCCCGCGGCGACGCGGGCCGGAATCGCAGCGCGCACCAGCTCGGCGAGTTCGACGGTGTTGGCGATCGGCGCTTTCTCACGGGCTTCGAGAATCGCGCCCGCAATCCGACCGGCAAAGGGCTCTTCGCCGTAGCGCTTGATTACGGAGGCGATTTCGCCGTGGCTGGCGCGATGCAGCCAATCCGCCACCGGGGCGCCGACATCCGGATTCATCCGCATGTCGAGCGGCCCGGCGTGTCGAAACGAAAATCCGCGATCGGCAACATCGAACTGCGGCGACGACACGCCCAGATCGAACAACAGGCCGTCGATATGCCCGGCCAGGCCGAGTGCGGCGACCCGTGCGGCCAGCTCCGAAAACGAGGCCCGCAGGAACGTCAGTCGTGTGTCCTCGGCGGCCAGCGCCTGGGCATTGCGTTCGGCGTCCGGGTCCTGATCGAAGGCGATCAGGCGCCCCCCATCGCCGAGCGCGGCCAGCAGCGCGCGGCTGTGGCCACCACGGCCGAAGGTGGCATCGATATAGACGCCATCGGGCTTGACCGCGAGCGCGGCCAACGCGGCGTCGAGCAGTACCGGTTGATGTTCGGCCTGCGGCATGTGAGCAGCGTCCCTCATTGCGTCAGAAACGGATGGCGGCAGAAAAACACATCACAGACTGATGTCCATGAGGACGTCGGGCAGCTCGCCGTTGGCGGCATCTTCGGCCAGCGTGGCGGCGGTGTCGGCGGCGCGATCGTTGAACTGGGTCTCGTCCCAGAGCTCGAACAGATTGCCGAGCCCCGACAGCACGGCCCGCGATTCGAGGCTGGCGGCGACCCGCAGATTGGACGGCAGCAGCAGACGGCCCTGGCGATCCATATCGATGTCGCGTGCATTGCCGATGAAGAATCGCTGGATATCACGCACTTTCGGATTGAGGCTGCCCTTGGACAGAAGCTGCGCTTCGAATGACTGGAATTCAGTAGCGGGATAAATCAACAGACAGCCGTCCCAGTGTCGGGTAATGACGAGCCGGCCCGCACAGTCGTCGATCAACGACTGTCGATAAGACGCCGGGATCGCAATGCGACCCTTGGCATCAATGCTGACCGGATGTGACCCCTTGAACACGCAGCGGCCTCTCGTCGCTGTTAAACCACTTTACCCCACTTCTCACCCCGTGGCGCCACTATAGGCAGTCAGGCTTTGGGGTGTCAAGCATGTTGGCGAATGGAAAAAATGCCTGCGAAACAGCAATTTCTGAAGCCTTCCGACAGCATTTCGTGTCGAAAATCCGCTTTTCATTTTTGTTTTGTTTTCCAGTGTTTTAACGGCTCCTCCTCTACGACTTTGTCACTGCGGATGACCGCCTTGGGCCTTGCCACGCAACAATTCCGTGGATGTCGCATATCCCCGAGTGGGGCAAAGGGGCGCGCAACACGCGCAGGTGGGGCGCTGGCCCACACCGGACGGCGCGGGTTGGGCATGAGCCTGAACAAGAAGTTCGGAGTCGGCCGATAAGCCGGGTTCTGTCGTGCGCAGCCATTCATCTGGGACGCACGTCGCCGTGCGCCTCATGCGACCTACCCGAGGACTGCGCGGGCCGCGCGTCGTCCTCCTATTTGGTCTTGCTCCGGATGGGGTTTACCGTGCCACGAACCGTTGCCGGTCGCGCGGTGCGCTCTTACCGCACCCTTTCACCCTTACCGGGCCCGCGAACGGGCCTTAGGCGGTCTACTCTCTGTTGCACTTTCCGTAAGCTCACGCTTCCCAGGGGTTACCTGGCATCCTGCCCTATGGAGCCCGGACTTTCCTCCGCGCCCGTAAACGGACGCCGCGGCTGCGTGGCCGACTCCGAGCGCGGGAGTCTATCAGCTGCGGCTATTCGGCACCCAGCTCCAGCGCCCGTGCATAGGCTGCGTTGCGGGTGACACCGGTCAGCCGGGCGGCCGCACTCGCGGCCGGCTTGGTGCCGGTGATCTGCAGCAGCTCACGCAGCAGCGCATCGAGACCGATCTCACTGGTGGCGCGTTCGACCGCAGCAGCACCGGCGACCACCAGCACGAACTCGCCGCGCCGATGATTATCGTCCGTGGCAAGCCATGCGACCAGTTCTGCACCCCCCATGCATACGCTTTGCTCGTGCAGCTTGGTGAGTTCACGGCACAGCGCGATCTGGCGTTCGGCGCCGAACGCCTGCGTCATGTCCGCCACCGTCTTGTCGATGCGGTGACTGGACTCATAGAAGACAAGGCTGCGTGTCTCCTCGGCCAGGGCGGCCAGGCGTGCCCGGCGAGCCGTGGTCCTGGCCGGCAGAAAACCTTCGAAGACGAAGCGGTCACTGGGCAACCCGGCTACCGATATCGCCGCGATCGCGGCACAGGCACCGGGCACCGTCTGGACTTCGTGGCCCGCCTGACGCACGGCACGCACCAGCACGAAGCCGGGATCACTGATCAACGGGGTACCGGCATCGCTGATCAACGCCACCGATTCGCCCGCGTCCAGGCGCTCGAGCAGCTGGGTCGTGCGGGCCTGCTCGTTATGTTCGTGCAACGACAACATCGGCGTATCGATGCCCAGATGCTGGGTCAGGCGCGCGCTGTGGCGGGTATCCTCGGCGGCGATCACCGCCACCGTCTTGAGAATACGCACGGCACGCGCGCTGATGTCTTCGAGATTGCCGATCGGCGTGGCGACAATCCACAGCGTTGCGGGCGATGTGCGGTCAGGCGCCATTAGGGACTCATGGGACGTTTAAGGAATCTCTGATCGAATCGCCACGGTCGCGCCGGAGTGCTTTGCGCGTCGCTGGCAAGGAATGGAGAGCGTAGCGTGCCCATGTAAATTAACAAGGGCACGGTAGCGAGAGATGACGCCGTCGCTGCGAGCGGCAGAGCAGGCCAAGTACAGGTGGAGACCCGCGGCGAGGCCGTGGGATGCGACCCCGTGCGAGTCGTTGCCTCGCAGCTCTGGTCCGAGCGCCGGCGGTCGCACCCCGCCGCTTCGCGTCGGGGCCCCGCTCCTCGCCGCGCACGGACAGGCGCGCGCAAAGCCTCGGTTTTTCTCGCGGCGCGAGAAAAATTCGGCCCCAAATGCGCCGCTACAGCATTGCGCGGCTTGATCCGGGATTGACCCGGACGCTGCGCCTCGCGCCTTGTATCGACTCAGTTGGGGACTCGAACGCGATCCGCGAGGAATCAATCAGAGATTCCTTGAGTGTCAGGCGCTGATATTATGCAGTTCATGATCGCGCGCAGGGGGATCTCGCGTGCAACACTTGGGAGCCTTATCCGATGACGCCTTCGATCAAGCCGACTTTCCACGCCCTGAGCCTGCTGCTTGTGGCTTTCGTGCTCGCCGGCTGCGCCGTGCAGCAGCCACGCTCGACGCCCGGCCCGCAGCCGACTCAGTCGAACAATCCACAGATGGCGGCCGCCCAGGGCGACTACGAGCGCGCGGCCAATCTCTACATGCAGGCTTCGACGCGCACGTCGGACCCGGCGCAGCGCCAGCGGCTGCGCCTGCAAGCCGGCCTTGCCGCGGCCCAGGCGGGCAACGCTTCGATGGCCCAGCAGATTCTGGCGAGCATCCAGCCCTCGACGCTGGGTGATATGGATCGCAGCCGCTATGAACTGGCGCGTCGCGAAATCAGCATCGACGGGCTCACCCCCGACCAGGCGCTCGCGCAGCTGCCGCCGCCCAACAGCGGCGTGCCGCCGGCGATAGCGGAACTGGTATGGGAGAAACGCGCCCAGCTGCATTTTGCCCAGAACGCACTGATCGCCGGGATCGGCGATCTGGTACAGCGCGGTGTATGGCTGGTCGACGAGACCGCCCTGAGCGCCAACGACGAGCGGATCTACGCCAAGGCGCTGGATTCGATCGCATACGGACAGGGCCCGGAAAGCCGCCCTGCCGGCAACGCCGACGACACCACCCGCGGCTGGCTGGCGTTGGCGGACATCGGGCAGCGCCAATGGGCAAGCCGCGACCAACGCGACCAGGCGCTGGCCGCCTGGGAACAGCGCTACCCCGGCCACCCCGCGACCCGCTCCATCCTGCGCGATCGTTTCGACTACACGCCGGCGACCCAGCCGGCGGCGACCGGACAGCCCGGCCAGTTCCCGCAGCAGGGCCCGGCACCACGCCCCAGCAGCGATACCGTCGCCCTCGCGCTGCCGCTGACCGGCAAGTTCGCCAATGCGGCCGAGGCGATCCGCGACGGCTTTCTGTTCGCCTACGGCAACACCCGCACGAATGCACCGCAGCCGCTGATCTACGACTCCAACACGCTCACCCCCGCCGCTATTCTCGACCAGGCGCAGCGGGACGGCGTCGGTATTCTCGTCGGCCCGCTCGACAAGCCCAAGGTCGCGGAAATCGGCCGGCTGCCCAGCGATATCCCAGAGGTGGCGCTCAACTACACCGACACCCAGAACAACCGCCCCGGCTTCTACCAGTTCGCGCTCGCGCCCGAGGATGAAGCGGCGGCGGTGGCCCGCCATGCCAGCGAACGCGGCTATGCCCGCGCGCTGGCGCTGGTCCCCAAGGGCGACTGGGGCAGCCGGGTGTTCGACGCCTTTCGCAGCCGCTTCAACGCCGATGGTGGCCAGGTGGTCAACTATGCAACCTACGACGCCGGCGACCGCGATTATCGCGGCCCGATCCAGTCGGTGCTCAGCGGCTATCAGCAGGGTCAGGGCGCCGACTTCATCTTCGTCGCGGCACGCCCGCTGCAGGCCCGTCTGATCCGCAGCCAGCTGCGTTTCTACCGGGCGAGCAATCTGCCGATGCTGTCGACCTCGCATGCCTATACCGGCACGGTCAACGCTGGCGACGATATCGATCTCAACGGCGTCGGTTTTGCCGACATGCCCTGGGTGGTCGGCTCCGGCGACTTCCTGGAGACACGTCGCAACGAGGCCCGGCAGCAATATGGCGACGTCGCAGAACACTACTCGCGTCTGTTCGCGATGGGCATGGACGCCTGGAAACTGACCGACAATATCGCTAAGGAAGGCTTGAGCAGCGGTGACGTATTCGAAGGCATGACCGGCGTGCTGGCGCTGCAGCCGGACGGCCGTGTCACCCGCTATCTCGCCTGGGCGGTCTTTCGCAGCGGCAGGCCGCAGCTGGTGCAGATGCCCAGCGAGAGTGACGCGCGCATCGATTCGACGCAGTCCGTGCCGTGGGAACAACGCTAGAATCGGGCCACGCTGCCGAAGATCGGGTCGACCGCGCCGCTCGCCGGCGCGGTTGGCGGCGCATCGCGCGCAACTACAACGCCCGTGGGGGTGAACTGGATCTGGTCTACCGCGCCGCCGAACTGCTGGTGATCGTCGAGGTGCGCTACCGGTCCCGCACCGACTACGGCAGTGCCGCAGCCAGCGTGACGACACGCAAGCAGCAGCGGATCATACTCGCCACCCGTCATTTTCTTGCGCAGCACCCGCGCCATGCGCAGCGGCCGATCCGCTTCGACGTGGTCGGCGTGAACGACAGCGACGAACTGGACTGGATAGAGAATGCTTTCTATGCCGAATAACGCCGATCACGATGCGCGTAACGCCCTCGTCAGCCGCCTGTTCGAAGACAGTGCGCGCGCCAATCGCGCCACCCTGGCCGCCACCAACCACGTCATCGTGGCCGCGGCCGACCGCGTGATCGCCTGTGTCGACGCCGATCACAAGATACTGTCCTGCGGCAACGGCGGCTCGGCCGGCGATGCCCAGCATTTCTCCTCGGAACTGATCAATCGCTTCGAGCGCGAACGCCGGGCATTGGCGGCGATCGCCCTGACCACTGAAAGCTCCACGCTCACGGCCATTGCCAACGACTACGACTACGACCGGCTGTTTTCGCGCCAGATCGAAGCGCTGGGTCGCCAGGGGGATGTCCTGCTGGCGATCAGCACCAGCGGCAATTCAGCCAACGTGGTCGCCGCGGTACACAGCGCTCATGCCCAGGGCATGAGCGTGATCGCGCTGACCGGCAAGGACGGCGGAGCGCTTGCCGCCCTGCTCTCCGATTCCGACATCGAACTGCGCGCCGCGGCCGACACCACCGCGCGTATCCAGGAGATGCATCTGCTGTTCATTCACTGCATCTGCCGGCTGATCGAGGATCATCTGCTCGGCACGGGGTGATTCCCAACAACCGCCGCGCAGCGAATGCACTGCGCGGGGCTATTTCACCACTTTGAGATGCGAACGCTTCTTGGCGGCGCCCTCCGCCGAGTCCTCGCTGGCTTCTGCCCCGGCGCCCCCGGGGCCACCGTCGGGCGGTGTGGGCGTGGCCTCGACCTCGCCGAAAAGCATGCCTTCGCCGTTTTCACGCGCATACAGCGCCAGCACTGCGCCCGGCGGCAGACTGACGTTGTAGTTCTGGCCGGAAAAACGCGCGGAGAAACTGATCAGCTGATTTTCCAGCGCCAGCGCGCGTACCGCGCCCGGGCTGATGTTCACCGTGATCTTGCCGTCCTCCGTGACGAACTGACGCGGCACATTCACGCCTTCGGCATCGGCGGCCACCAGCAGGTGTGGCGTAAGATCATTGTCGAGCACCCAGTCGTAGAGTGCCCGGATGAGATAGGGACGGCGCGAAGACAATTCGGCCATGGGAAACTCCGATTGGGAGCGCACCGCCACTGGCGGCACGCTCTTCATTTCAGCTGGCGTCGATCTGGCCCATATCGGCCTCGATACCGGTAAGGCTCTCGGCAAAGGCAGGCCGTTTGAACAGACGCCGCGCGTAGCTGCTCAGCTGTTTGGCACGACGTTCCGGCAGCTTGACCTGGTAATGATCGAGCCGCCAGAGAATCGGCGCCAGCGTGCAGTCGACCAGCGAAAACTCCTCGCCGATATACTTGCGCGCCGAGAAATCGGTGGCAAGCGTGGTCAACAGTTCAGTCATGCGTTCGCGCGCCTTGCGCGCAACCGCGGGCGTGGATTCGAGATCGTCGCAGAGGGCATAGAGATCGGACTCCATGCGGAATATGGCGAGTCGATACTGCGCCCGCAACACCGGATCCACCGGCATCAGCGGCGGATGCGGGTAGCGCTCGTCGATGTACTCGAGAATGATGCGCGGGTCATAGACCACCAGCTCGCGATCCACGAGCGTGGGCACCGTGTTGTAAGGATTCAGCTGGAGCAGATCCTCGCTTTCCTCATCCTCGCGCAACTCGACGATGTCGTAGTTGGCAACGCCTTTTTCGGCCATCACCAGGCGCACCCGATGACTATGGACACAGGCCTCACGCGAGTAGAGCGTTATCGTGGAACTGCGACTGGCCATCGTGGCGCGCCTCTGTGATTGTCTAATGCACGTCGCGCCAGAATTCGCGCTTGAGCATGTAAGCCAGACCGGTGAAGATCAGCAGGAAAATAAGCACTTTGAAACCCAGAGAATAGCGCACGAGTTGAGCCGGCTCACCGACGTACACCAGGAAGTTGGTGATGTCGCCGACCGCCCGCTCGTACTCCGCGGAGTTCATCTGGCCTTTCTGGACAAGATCGAACCTGGGCGCGGCATGCTCGCCTTCGCCGCCTTCCTCGGCGTGCCCGCCCTCATCCTTCTTGAGCGCCTGGAAACCCTGCAACGGCGCCAGCACCGCGGGCATGGCGGTGTTGGCCAGCACCACATTGTTCACGCCGCTCGGGCGCGAGTCATCCAGATAGAAACTCATCAGGAAACTGTAGATCCAGTCCGCGCCGCGCGCGCGTGACTCGAGCGACAGATCGGGCGGCGCCTTGCCGAACCACTCGGCTGCCTTTTCGGCCGGCATCGACGCCTGAATGGTGTCGCCGATCTTGCCACCGGTCATCAGCAGGTTGTTCTCGACGACGTCGTCCGGGATACCCAGATCATCGCCGATGCGCTGATAGCGCATGTACTGCAGCGAATGGCAGCCCGAACAGTAGTTCATGAACAGCTTGGCGCCGCGCTGCAGCGACGCTTCGTTCGACAGGTTCGGGTCGAAATGGAACGGCACGGTCCCTTCGGCCGCCGATGCCATCAGCGGCACGAACAACAGTAGCGCAATGAACAGCTGACGCATCATCCCGTCACCCTTTCCGGAACCGGCTTGGTCCTGTCGAATTTGCTGTACAGCGGCATCAGCAGGAAGAACAAGAAATATATGACCGCGAAGATGCGCGACCACAGCTTGACCCAGTCGGCCGGCGCCTGCATACCCAGATAGGCCAGACCGACGAACGAGATCGCGAACAGCGTCAGGGCGACCTTGGACACGATGCCCTTGTAGCGGATCGACTTGACCGGGCTGCGATCCAGCCACGGCAGGATGAACAGGATCAACACCGCCGAGAACATCGTGATCACGCCACCACCCTTGCTCGGCACGGCGCGCAACATGGCGTAGAACGGCGTGAAGTACCACGACGGCTTGATATGCGCCGGGGTGACGCTCGGATCGGCCGCGGTGAAGTTATCCGGCTCCAGGAACAGGCCGCCAAACGTCGGCGCGAAGAAGATCACGCCCGAAAACAGGATCAGGAACACGCCGACGCCGAACAGATCCTTGACCGTGTAGTACGGGTGAAAGGGAATGCCGTCGAGCGGATGACCGTCCGCGCCCTTGTTGGCCTTGATCTCGATGCCGTCGGGGTTGTTCGAGCCGACGTGATGCAGCGCCATGATGTGCGCAATCACCAGGCCGACCAGCACGAACGGCAGGGCCACCACGTGCAGGGCGAAGAACCGGTTGAGCGTCGCCCCACTGACCACGAAGTCGCCTCGAATCCACTGCGTCAGCGAATCGCCGACCACGGGCACCGCCGAGAACAGGGAGATGATCACCTGCGCGCCCCAGTAGGACATGTTGCCCCAGGGCAGCACGTAGCCCATGAAAGCTTCGGCCATGAGCGCGAGATAGATCAGGCAGCCGAAGATCCACAGCAGTTCACGCGGCTTCTTGTAGGAGCCGTAGAGCAGCGCACGGAACATGTGCAGATAGACGACGATGAAGAAGAACGAGGCACCCGTGGAGTGCATGTAGCGGATCAGCCAGCCCCATTCCACGTCGCGCATGATGTAGGCGACCGAACCGAAGGCGGTTTCTGCGCCGGGCTGGTAGAACATCGCCAGCCAGATACCGGTCACCAGCTGGTTGACCAGCACCAGCATGGCCAGCGAGCCCATGTAGTACCAGACGTTGAAGTTCTTCGGCGCGTAGTACTGGCCGATATGCTCGTTCCAGAGCTGCGTAGCCGGGAAGCGGTCATCGACCCAGTTCATGAACTTGTTAGCCATTTACGCCGCCTCCTCGCCTTCACTGCCCGGATCCACGCCCACGACGATCAGGTCGTCGCCTTCGTAATGATGCGGCGGAACGACCATGTTCAGCGGTGCCGGCTGGCCCGCGTAGACACGTCCGGATATATCGTAATGCGACCCATGACAGGGGCAGAAGAAGCCGGCGTAGTCGAGCTGGCCGCCGGAGGCGTCAGGCCGGTACTTCGGCGAGCAGCCGAGATGGGTGCAGATGCCGATCATCACCAGTACCGGCTGCTTGATCGCACGGAACTTGTTGCGGCAATACTCGGGCTGCTGATCGGTCTTGCAGTCGGGATCGGACAGCTCGGGCGCGACTTCGTCGAGCGTCTCGAGCATATCGGGCGTGCGGCGCACGACCCAGACCGGTTTCCCACGCCAGGTGACACTGACCAGGGCACCTTCTTCCAGAGCCGCAATGTTCACTTCGACGGGCGCACCCGCAGCCCTGGCGCGCGCACTCGGCAACCAGGACTTGATGAACGGAGTGGCTACAAAAGCTGCGCCCACACCACCGACGGCTGCGGTGGCGGTGGTCAAAAATCGCCGCCTGCGGACGTCGACCCCCTCTTTGCTCATGCGTTAGACCTCTTCGAGCAAGGCAAAAATGCCGGTTCGATTTATAGTTGAACTGCGTGGTCGGCGGCGTGACAAGACGCTGCCAAGATTGAAAAAGTATAGCACAGCAATCCTTGATTCAGCCTAGGTGCAGCAAGTCACGCGTCCCGATGTGCGCGTGCCATGGCCGACGCGGCATGGGCGTGCAAACCTTCTCCCATGGCCAGTTCCGCGGCCACGGGGGCAAGTGCGACAGCCCCTGTTTCGCTGGCCTTGATGAGCGAAAGACGCTTCTGGAAATCATAGACGCCGAGCGCCGACGAGAACCGGGCGGTACGCCCGGTCGGCAGGACGTGATTGGGTCCCGCGCAGTAATCGCCGAACGCTTCAGGCGTGCGATGGCCCATGAAAATCGCGCCCGCATGGGCGATGCCGTCGAGCAGCGCGTCGGGGTCGTCCACCGCCAGTTCCAGATGCTCGGGGGCGATGCGATTGGACAGCGCCACCGCCTGGCTCATGTCGGCAGCGTGGATCAACGCCCCGTAGGCACGCAGCGACGTCTCGATGATCGCCCGGCGCGGCTGGTCGACGAGCAGACGCGCCACTGCAGCCTCGACCGCCTCCAGATAATCGCTGTCCGGAGTGATCAGCACGGCGCGCGAGTCCTCGCCGTGCTCGGCCTGAGCGAACAGATCCAGCGCGGCCCATTCGGGGTCGCCGCTGCCATCGGCGAGAATCAGCACCTCCGACGGCCCGGCCACCGATTCGATGCCCACGCGGCCGAAGACCTGGCGTTTGGCCGAGGCAACATAGGCATTGCCGGGGCCAACGATCTTGTCCACCTGGGGCACGGTGGCGGTGCCGTGAGCCAACGCGGCCACGGCCTGGGCACCCCCAATAGTGAAGAACCGATGCACGCCGGCCAGCGCGGCCGCCGCCAGCACCCAGTCGTTGAGCTCGCCGTTGGGCGCCGGCGACATCATCACGATCTCGGCAACACCGGCCACGCGCGCCGGCAGCGCGTTCATCAGTACACTCGACGGATACGCGGCCTTGCCACCGGGTGCGTAGATGCCCGCCCGCTCGATCGGGCGCACGATCTGGCCCAGCTGGTTGCCGTATTCGTCTTCGTAGCGGTGCGATTCCAGCTTCTGCGATTCGGCAAACCGGGTAATCCGGTCGGCCGCGGTTTCCAGCGCCGCCCGCGGCGCGGCGGGCATGGCCTCGAGCGCCGCGGCCAGGCGCGCCGGCGCGATCTCCAGCGCGGCCATATCGGTCGCAGGGTGGGCATCGAGTTCGCGGGTGTACTGCAGTACCGCCGCGTCACCGCGTTCACGCACGTCGGCAATGATCGCGGCCACACGCGTATCGATCTGCGCCTGGGCCGGGGTGTCGTGGTCGACGAGTGCAGCGAAATCTGTCTCGAAGCCGGCATCACGCGTATCGAGACGGCGCATCACGAGGCCTGATCGACCGGCTGGAACAGCGTGAGCAGTTCGGCGAGCGCGGCATGCTTCATCTTCTGTGCCGCCTTGTTGACCACCAGCCGCGCGCTGATTTCCTCGATCACGTCGAACGCTTCCAGACCGTTGGCGCGCAGCGTGTTGCCGGTATCCACCAGATCCACGATCACATCGGCGAGGCCGACGAGCGGCGCCAGTTCCATCGAACCGTAGAGCTTGATGATCTCGACCTGACGCCCGAGCCGGGCGAAATAGGCACGCGTGGTCTCGACATACTTGGTCGCCACCCGCAGCGGCCGGTGACGGGCGGCATCCATTGCCCCCGGCAGCCCGGCGGTCATCAGCTTGCAGCGGGCGATACCCAGATCCAGCGGCTCGTAGAGATCCGCGCCGCCGTGCTCGATGAGCACGTCCTTGCCGGACACGCCGATATCGGCCGCACCGTAGGCGACGAAGGTCGGCACGTCCGAGGCCCGGATCACCAGCAGCCGCAACCCCGGATGATTGGTTTCGAACACCAGCTTGCGCGACGCGCCGGGATCGACTTCCGGCTCGATGCCGGCGGCCGCCAGCAGCGGCAGCGTGGCTTCCAGAATACGGCCCTTGGACAGTGCCAGGGTGACAGTCGTGGTCATGTACCCACCCCGCGTGCGGTCACCGGCGCGCGATCGGGCAGGCGCTGAATATGTCCGCCCAGTTGCGCCATCTTTTCCTCGATGCACTCATAGCCGCGATCGATATGATAGATCCGGCGCACATCAGTGGTGCCGTCGGCAACCAGGCCGGCGATCACCAGCGACGCCGAGGCGCGCAGGTCGGTCGCCATCACCGGCGCGCCGGTGAGCCGGTCGACGCCGGTGACGATCACGGTATTGCCTTCCTGGCGAATCTTCGCCCCCATGCGCTGCAGCTCCGACACATGCATGAAGCGGTTTTCGAACACCGTTTCGGTGACCGTACCGACACCCTCCGCGAGCGCATTGAGCACACAGAACTGGGCCTGCATATCGGTAGGAAAACCCGGGTATGGTGCGGTACGCAGGCCGATCGACGTCGGCCGCTGGCCGCGCATGTCGACTTCGACCCAGTCGTTGCCCTGGGTCACCTGGGCACCGGCCTCGGCCAGCTTGGCAGTGATCGCGTCCACCAGTACCGGGTCGGTCTGCGTGACCTTCACCCGGCCACGGCTGGCCGCGCCCGCCACCAGGAACGTACCGGTCTCGATCCGATCGGGCAGAACGCGGTGGCGCGCGCCGTGCAGCCGTTTCTTGCCGCGGATCGTGATCGTCGAGGTGCCCTCGCCTTCGATTTCGGCGCCCATGGCGATCAGGCAACGGGCCAGATCCACCACTTCCGGTTCGCGCGCGGCGTTTTCCAGAATAGTGACGCCATCGGCCAGCGTGGCCGCCATCATCAGGTTCTCGGTACCGGTCACGGTGACCGTATCCATGGCGATACGCGCGCCTTTCAGGCGCGATGCCCTGGCTTTCACATAGCCCGCCTCGACCCGGATCTCCGCGCCCATGGCTTCCAGCCCGCGCAGATGGATATCCACCGGCCGCGCGCCGATCGCACAGCCACCCGGCAGCGATACCTCGGCCTCGCCGTGGCGCGCCAGCAGCGGCCCGAGCACGAGGATGGAGGCGCGCATGGTCTTGACCAGATCATAAGGAGCGACGCACTGGGTAATGGTCGAGGCATCCGCCTCGACCACCATATAATCGCCGATGGTCACCGACACGCCCATGTGCGCGAGCAGCACGTTCGTGGTGGTGACGTCCTCCAGGTGCGGGACGTTTTCTATATATAGAGTCTCGTCGATCAGCAACGCCGCCGTCATGATCGGCAGGGTGGCGTTCTTGGCCCCGGAGGCCCGGACGTCGCCATTGAGCGGTGGGCCGCCCTCGATCCGAAGTAAATCCATTACGCGTGTCCTTAAACCGTAGCCGGTAATCGCGGATTGGAAATCCGCAGCTAAACTTGCCCTGCCTGTTCGGGGGTCATGGTCTTGAGCGACAGCGCATGAATTTCTTCGCCCATGCGAGCGCCGAGCGTGGCGTAGACCATGCGATGCTGCTCGACGATGCCCTTGCCCACGAAACTGGCACTGATGACCCGGGCGGCGAAATGGGTGCCATCGTCGCCCATCACCTCGACGCTGGCGTCGGGCAGACCTTCCTGGATGAGTTCGCGTATCGAGTCGGGGCTATACATGATGTCTGTTCATTGAAAACTGGCGCGAAATGCTAGCACGAGCGCGGCCATTCATCGCCGCAAGGTGGGCTAGCCACGAATCTTGTAGCCGCGGCTGAGCATGGTCACGCACAGCGCGGACACGAGCGTGAACACGCAGGCGGCCACGATCACGCTGATCGTCGGGTTGCTGTCGCCGACGCCGAAAAAACCCTGTCGGAATCCGTCGATCATGTAGAAGACCGGGTTGAAGTGCGACGCCTTCTGCCAGAACTCCGGCAACGAGTGGATGGAATAGAACACGCCGGACAGAAACGACAGCGGCATGATGAAGAAATTCTGGAACGCCGCCAGATGATCGAACTTGTTCGCCACGATACCCGCAATCATGCCGAGCACCGCGAGCGTCCCGCCGGACAGCAACAGCATGACCAGCACCAGCAGCGGATTATGGATCGGCACGTCGACGAAGAACGCGGTCACCGCATACAACACGATCGCGACCAGGGTCGCGCGCAGCAGCGAAGCACCGATATACGCCAGATAGATCTCGAACGCCGACAGCGGCGTCATCAGCAGAAACACCAGATTGCCCATGATCTTGGACTGGGTGATGCTCGACGAGGTATTGGCGAACGAGTTCTGGATGATGCTCATCATCATCAGCCCCGGCACCAGGAAAGCCGATGACGGCACGCCCTGGATGGTCTGGCCCTGCAGCACCTGGCCGAACACCACCATATACAGCAGCGCGGTGACCACCGGCGCGCCGACGGTCTGCAGAATGACGCTGTAGAAACGCCGCACTTCCTTGACGAACAACGTATTGCAGCCGCGCCAGTTCATGCCGCCGCTCCGCTGGCGCTATCCGTGTGCGCGTCCGACGTCAGCTCCATGAAGATATCCTCGAGATGCGGCTCGCGCGTACGCACGTCCTGAATGCGATAGCCGGCGTTGCGAATTGCCTCCATCACGTCGGCAATGAAATCCTTGCCCTGCTCCAGCTTGAGTTCGAGCGTGTCCTCGTGCCTATCCTCGACCAGTCTCTCGACCTCGGGCGGCAGCGCGCCGCCGTCGCCGGTGAGCTGCAGCGACAGGAATCGATACGGATGCCGATTCAGCAACGCGCGTTTTTCCTCCAGCACCTGCAGTTCGCCGTGATTGAGGATGGCGATGCGATCGCACAGCTCCTCGGCTTCTTCCAGATAATGCGTGGTCAGCACGATGGTATGACCAGCGTCATTGAGCTCGCGAGTGAAATGCCAGAGCGTGCGCCGCAGCTCCACGTCCACGCCGGCGGTCGGCTCGTCGAGAATCACCACGTCGGGCTTGTGCACCAGCGCCTGGGCGATGAGCACGCGTCGCTTCATGCCGCCGGAGAGCGCGCGCATCGACTGCTCGGCCTTGTCGGTGAGATCGAGACGCTCGAGCAGTTCGTCGATCCACGGCCAGTAGTCGCGCCCGCAGCCGAAATAACCGGCCTGGATGCGCAACATGTCGCGCACCGGGAAGAACGGATCGTAGACCAGCTCCTGCGGCACCACGCCCAGCGCGCGGCGCGCGGCACGAAACTGCTGCTGCACGTCGTGGCCGAGCACGGCCACCGAACCCGACGTGGCATGGGTCAGACCGGCGATCACGGAAATGAGGGTCGATTTGCCCGCGCCGTTGGGCCCGAGCAGCCCGAAATATTCGCCGCGCTGGATATCGAAACTCACGCCCTTGAGCGCATGCGTCGATGCGTAGCGCTTGTGCACGTTCTGAATGGAAATCGCGGTATCTGTCATGAGCCTGCCGTTGCTGAAAGCGCCTGGTTTCATCGAAATCGCAAGACGATCGATGCCTGGCGGTTTTCTTGAAAAGGCGCGCATTATACGGCCTGGCGCAAAACATGCATAAGACAACGACCCGCGACCGACGGCTGCGGCGACCCAGCCCTGCCACGGACATGCCGCGTCGACCTCGGGCTACGCTAGAATAGCCCCATGGATACCTGCGAACTGATCGCTGCGGCACGCCGCGTACTGAGCATCGAAGCCGCCGCCGTCGCGGCGCTGGAAACCCGGATAGACGGCGCCTTCTCGCAGGCGGCCGAATGTGTACTGGGCTGCCGCGCACGGGTCGTGGTCACCGGCATGGGCAAGTCCGGCCATATCGCCGGCAAGATCGCCGCAACGCTGGCCTCCACCGGCACGCCGGCGTTCTTCGTGCACCCCGGCGAAGCCAGCCACGGTGACTTGGGCATGATCACCGCCGACGATGTTGTGATCGCGCTGTCCTATTCCGGCGAAACCGGCGAAATTCTGACCATTCTGCCGCTGCTCAAGCGTCTGGGGGTGCCGCTGATCGCGATGACTGGCAACGCCGACTCGACGCTCGCCGCCCACGCCGACGTGAATCTGGACGTGTCGGTGGCGATCGAGGCCTGCCCGTTGGAACTGGCCCCGACCGCCTCGACCACGGCAGCCCTGGCGATGGGCGATGCTCTGGCGATCGCGCTGCTCGAGGCACGCCATTTCACCGCCGAGGATTTCGCCCGCTCGCACCCCGGCGGCGCACTCGGCCGGCGCCTGCTGCTGACCGTCGCCGACGTCATGCATACCGGCAAGCAACTGCCGCTGGTGGCCGAGGACGCACGGCTACGCGAAGCCCTGCTGGAAATGACCGCCAAGGGCCTGGGCATGACCGGCGTGGTCGACGCCCGGGGCCATCTCGCCGGTCTGTTTACCGACGGCGATCTGCGCCGCACACTGGACAAGGACATCGATATCAAACAGGCCACCATCGCCGATCACATGACCCGTGGACCCAAGACCGTGACCCCGGACACACTGGCCGCAGAGGCGGTGCGTCTGCTGGAGATGCATCGTATCGGCGGCGGTGCGTTGATGGTGGTCGATGACGCCGGACGACCCGTCGGCGCACTCAACATGCAGGATTTGCTGCGAGCAGGCGTGATATGAAGATCAGCCCCGAAGAACTCCATCAGCGTGCGGCGGCCGTCAAGGTCGCGGTATTCGACGTCGACGGCGTGATGACCGACGGCAAGCTCTATCTCTACGACCATGGCGACGAGATCAAGACCATGCACGTACGCGACGGCCTGGGCATCAAACGCCTGCAGGCCGCCGGCGTGGCGGTGGCGGCGATCAGCGGCCGCCCGTCTCCGGCAGCTGCCGCGCGCCTGCACGATCTGGGCGTGGACTACATCTATCTCGACAGCCGCGACAAGCAGCTCGATTTCGAGGCCCTGCTCGCGGAACTGGAACTCACCCCCGACCAGGCGTCGATGATGGGCGATGATCTGCCGGATCTGGGGCTCATGCGCCAGGCCGGGCTGGCGCTGTGTGTCGCCGACGCCGTGGACGATGTCATCGATGCCGCCCACTGGGTCAGCCGCCTCGACGGTGGCCAGGGTGCGGTACGCGAAGCCTGCGAGCTGATCATCGCCGCGCGCGACGCGCACTAGAGAGGCCGCCGACATGCTTCGTGTTCTGGTTGTTCTGCTGGCGGTCTCGGCCGTGCTGCTCGGCCTGCGTCTGTTCGAAACCCCGGCTATCGGAACACCGGGCGAGCCGCGTTTGTCTACGCCGGACAACAGCGACTACTACCTCACCGATGCGGTCGTGAAGCAGATGGACAAGCAAGGCGCGCTGGCCTATCGCATGACGCTGGGCGAAACGCTGCACTTCCCGGACGACTCGGCTCGACTCAAGGATATTGACGTACACTATCTGGCAGGCACGAAAACCTACTGGGATGTGACCGCCAAGCAGGGCCGGGTACCGGCCGGCGAACGCGATATCTATCTTTACGGCGGCGTTGAGGGGCGCCATCCGAAGCCCGATGGCCCGGTGGTCAGGATCAACACCGACAACGCCTGGGTACGCCCCGACAGCAATCGGATCGATACCCAGGCCCACGTCACCGCCGTCCAGCCGGGCCAGCGTGTCGAAGGCGATGGCATGGAAGTCGACCTCAAAACCGACAAGCTGAGACTGCTCAAGAATGTACAAGTCACCTACACGCCCTGATCCGTCACGCCGCGCCGCCGGCGGCCGCCGCCTGGCGCTCGCGCTGGCGTTCGGCCTGACGCTGGCCAGCACCGCCGCGCTGGCGCAGAAAGCGCTGCCCATTCGTATCGAATCCAACAACGCGGATCTGTCGCAGCAGAGTGGCACCAGCACCTACACCGGCAACGTGGTGCTCACCCGCGGCGGGCTCACCCTCACCGGCAGCCGCCTGGTGATCACCCGTATCAACGACCGCGGCAACGTCCGGGCCGTGCTCACCGGCTCGCCCGCGCATCTGGACAAGCAGCCCGACCGCGACGGTGACGACGTCGTCACCGGCCACTCGGAAAAGATCGAATACGCCAACAACGATTCCACCATCGTGCTGCGCGGCAATGCCGTGGTCGAACGCGGCGGCGACGAAGTCACCGGCCAGGTGATCCGCCACAACCTGGACACCGAACGCACCCAGGCCGAAGGCGGCAGCGGCGGCAGCAACAGCGGGCGCGTACGCATCACCATTCAGCCGCAGTCGGATACCGGATCATGAGTGCCGCGCTGCAGTCACAACCGCATCCGAACAACAGCAGTCAGCGCCTGGTCGCGCAGAACCTGAGCAAGCGCTACCGCGGCCGCGACGTGGTCGAGGATGTCAGCCTGACGGTCGGCCAGGGCGAAGTCGTCGGCCTGCTCGGGCCCAACGGGGCCGGCAAGACCACGTCCTTCTACATGATCGTGGGCCTGGTCACGCCCGACAGGGGCACTATCAGCCTGGGCGAGCGCAGCCTCGTGGGCGTGCCCATGCACAAGCGCGCCCAGCTGGGCATCGGCTATCTGCCCCAGGAAGCCTCGGTATTCCGCAAGCTGTCGGTGGCCGACAATATCCGCGCCATCCTCCAGGTCCGGCCCGGCCTGAAGAAAGCCGACATCGACCGGGAACTGGCGAGCCTGATGGACGAACTCTCGATCGGCCATATCGCCGAGTCGAAGGGGCTGAATCTGTCCGGCGGCGAGCGTCGGCGCGTGGAAATAGCCCGCGCACTGGCGGCCGAGCCGCGCTTCATGCTGCTCGACGAGCCGTTTGCCGGTATCGACCCGATCTCGATCGGCGATATCCGGGGCATCATCACCCATCTCAAGAACCGTGGCATCGGCGTATTGATCACCGATCACAACGTGCGCGAAACCCTCGGCATCTGCGAGCGCGCCTATATCCTCAGCGACGGCAAGGTCATCGCCGACGGCACCGGCGAGACGATTCTCGCCGATCGCAAGGTGCGCGAAGTCTATCTGGGCGAGGACTTCCGCTTATGAAGCAATCGCTGAATCTGAATCTATCGCAAAGCCTGACGATGACGCCTGCGCTGCAGCAGGCGATCCGCATGCTGCAGTTGTCGACGCTGGACCTGAAGACCGAAATCCAGGAGGCGCTCGAATCCAATGTCATGCTCGAGTCGGACGAAGGCCTGGGCGAGGTCGAGACCCCGGACGCCCGCGAGGCCAGCGTCGAGCGCAGCACGGCCGGTGAAGCCGGCAACGAGATTCCCGAGAACCTCCCCGTCGACGCCGACTGGAACGATATCTACTCCGGCAGCGCCGCACCCGCGCCCGCCCCCAGCGCCGGCGACGACGACTACTGGGACTATCGCCAGGCCAATCTGACCAGCACGCCGGACCTGCACGCGCATCTGAGCTGGCAGGCCGAGATGCATTCCTTCTCGGCCGCGGAACGCGACATTTCCGCGAATCTGATCGACGCGATCAACGAACATGGTCTGCTCGACGACTGGTCCGACCTCGAAAGCCGGCTGTCGAGCGAATACGACACCGACACCCAGGGCGTGGAGAAAGTGCTGCGCGCGATCCAGCAGTTCGACCCGCCCGGCGTGGCCGCGCGTTGCCTGGCCGAATGCCTGAGCATCCAGCTGCATCAGATGCCCGAGGACACCCCGGCCCTGGCATTGGCGCTGCGCATCGTCGACAACGAGCCGCTCGAGTGCCTGGCCTCGCGTGATCACGCACCGGTAGCCAAACGCCTCGACGTCACGCTCGAGGAACTCGACCGTGCGATCGCCCTGATCCAGACCCTGCAGCCGCATCCCGGCGAGGCTTTTTCCGACCACGAATCGACCTATGTCGTGCCGGAAGTGTTCGTCACCCGCCAGTCCGCCCGCTGGCAGGTCTCGCTCAACGCCGAGATCGCACCACGGCTGCGCATCAACAGCCAGTATCTCGCCCTGATCAAGCGCGCCGACAAGTCCGCCGACCAGACCACGCTCAAGTCGCATCTGCAGGAAGCACGATTTTTTCTCAACAGCCTGAAGTCGCGCAACGACACCCTGTTGCAGGTGGCCCAGACGATTGTCGAAGCCCAGCGCGCCTTTCTCGAATACGGCGAAGAGGCGATGAAGCCGCTGGTGCTGCGCGATGTCGCCGAGCAGCTCGAGATCCACGAATCCACGGTCTCGCGCGCCACCGCCAACAAGTACATGCAGACCCCGCGCGGCATTTTCGAGCTCAAGTATTTCTTTTCCAGCCATGTCTCGACCACCGACGGCGGCAGCGCCTCGGCGACTGCGATCCAGGCCATGATCAAGCGCATGGTCGCGGCCGAGTCCGCGGGCAAACCGCTGTCGGACAGCAAACTGGCCGAATTATTGCTGGATAATGGCATCAAGGTCGCCCGCCGGACCGTGGCCAAGTATCGCGAAGCCCTGTCGATCGCGCCCTCTCACGAGCGCCGACGCCAGACCAGTTAGGGCGCCACGCCCGGGATCGATGCCATACGCCGAAAACGACCTTTCATGTTCTTCCCCAAGCCGACCAGGAGCACATAATGAACCTGAATATCTCTGGGCATCATGTCGACATGACCGAAGCGCTGCACAACTACGTGTCCTCCAAAATGGAGCGCGTCGAGCGTCATTTCGATCACGTGATCGATGCCGAAATCGTGCTCGAAGTGGAAAAGTTGCGCCACAAGGCCGAAGCCACCATGCAGGTGCGCGGCGCCACGCTGCACGCAGAGTCGACCAAGGAAGACATGTACGCTGCCATCGACTGCATGGTCGACAAGCTCGACCGGCAGACGCTCCGGCACAAGGAAAAAGGACAGAATCACCACCAGCGACAGGCCCGGCATATCGATCCGGAAGTCGATTGACACGCCTTATAGCATTGTAAGTAAAGGAAGTTTATGAATATCGCCGATATCGTCGCACCCGAGCGGGTACGACTTGCAGATGACGTCCAGAGCAAGAAACGCGCGCTCGAGCAGCTGGCCGAGATCCTCACCCAGGGCACGCCCTATCTCACCGCCAGCGAGATCTTCAACGGTTTGATTGCGCGCGAAAAACTGGGCAGCACCGGTATCGGCGACGGCGTCGCCATCCCGCACGCCCGCATGAAGGGCGCCGATGAATGCATCGGCGCCTTCATGCGCCTGCCCCAGCCGGTGGATTTCGAATCCAACGACGAACAGCCCGTGGATCTGGTCTTCGGCCTGCTGGTGCCGGAGAAATCCACCGAGGAGCATCTCAACCTGCTGCGCAAGCTCGCCGAGATGTTCTCCGAAAGTCAGGCGCTGTCCGAATTGCGCGACGCCGCCGACGACGACAATCTGCACCGCGTGCTGATCGCCCGCGACAGCACGGGGTAGGACGCATGCCGGTGACCGGCGACGATCTGTTCGATGAATCGCCGGCCACGCGCCGGGTTGCGGTCGAAACCGTATTCAATCGGCTGAGATCGTCGCTCGGCCTGCACTGGCCCGAAGGCGGCGGTGGTACCGCCACGCTCGGCGCGACACGTCTGGACGGACGACGCGTGCCGATGGTGGGGTATCTCAACTTCATCCATCCGCCCCAGGTCCAGGTCATCGGCGAGCCCGAGATCGCCTATCTGGAGTCGATCGGCGACGATCAGTTGAGTCACGTGCTCGAACGGGTGACCGCGGGTGCTACCAAGCTCGTGGTCATCGCCGATGGGCGCGTGTTGCGCAAGGAAGTGCGCGCCGCCTTCGACGGCGCCGGCATCGCGGTGTTCGAAACCGCCGCCACCGCGCATCGATCCGCCTATCGCCTGCGGCATTTTCTAGGCGAGGCGCTGGCGCGCCAGATCACGGTGCACGGCGTCTTTCTGGAAGTGCTGTCGATCGGCCTGCTGCTCACCGGCGACTCGGGCGTGGGCAAGAGCGAGCTCGCCCTGGAGCTGGTCAACCGGGGCCATCGGCTGGTAGCCGACGACGCCCCCGAGTTCGCCCTGCTCGGCCCGGACGATCTCAACGGCGGCTGCCCGCCGGTGCTGCAGGATTTTCTCGAAGTGCGCGGCCTCGGTATTCTCAATATCCGCGCGATGTTCGGCGAGGCCGCGATCAAGCGGCGCAAGCAGCTGGGCCTGATCATCCGGCTGGTGCGCCCCAAGTCCGGGGTGCTCGATGCCCCCGACCGGCTGGCCGGCACGCGCACGATCCAGCGTCTGCTGGACGTGGAGATACCCGAGATCACCCTGCCGGTCGCGGTCGGCCATAATCTGTCGGTTCTGGTCGAGGCCGCCTGTCGCGATCATCTGCTGCGCATGCAGGGCCAGTACAGTGACGAGGAGTTCGCCTTGCGCCAGCACAAAGCCATACAGGAACCCACATCATGCGGCTGATCATCGTCAGCGGACTCGCCGGCGCCGGCAAATCGGTTGCGCTGCACATGCTCGAGGATCTGGGCTACTACTGCATCGACAATCTGCCCATGGGCCTGCTGCGCGAGGTCTCGGCGGCGACGCTCAAGAATCAGGGCCTGAATTTCGATCGCCTAGCGGTCGGCATCGATGCGCGCGCGCGCCGCGCCGAGATCGCCGGCTTTCCCGAGCGTGTGGAGGCGCTGCGCGCCGGCGGCATCGATATCGAAGTGATCTACCTGCACGCCGACAGCGAATCGATTCTGCGACGCTATTCCGAGACCCGGCGCAAGCATCCGCTCACCGATTCGGATACGTCGCTCATCGACGCCGTCGAAGCCGACCGGCGACTGCTGGAACCGATCGCCGCCAAGGCCGACGTCTCGATCGATACCAGCAACACCAATATCCACCAGCTGCGCGACATCATCCGCAACCGCGTGGAGGCCAGCCAGTCCGGCGAACTGTCGATTCTGGTGCAGTCGTTCGGCTTCAAGTACGGCGTGCCGCAGGCCGTCGATTTCGTGTTCGACGTACGCTGTCTGCCCAACCCGCACTGGGTGCCGGAACTGCGCGCACTGACCGGTCTGGACGCGCCGGTGGCCGAGCACCTCGCCGCCCAGCCGGCCACCGGCGCCATGCTCGACGATATCCACGGCTTTCTGGAGCGCTGGCTGCCCGAATTCGCACGCGAAAACCGCGCCTATGTCACCATTGCCATCGGCTGTACCGGCGGCAAGCATCGCTCGGTTTATCTGGTCGAACAGTTGGCGGCACGGCTGCGCGAACACTATGCCCAGACTCTGGTACGACATAATGAACTGCATTGATCAAGCCTCGACTCGGGCGCCGGAGCGGTCGGCGTGATTGGCGTGCTGCTGATCACCCACGGCAGTCTGGGCGCCCAGTTCGTCGACACTGTAACCGGCATGATCGGCGAGCTCTCGCGCCCGACGGAAGTGCTGGAGGTGCATCGTCACGACGACCCGGATGAACGCAGCCAGGCGGCGGCCGATGCCCTCGCCCGCCTGGATCAGGGCGATGGCGTGCTGATCATCACCGACGCCTTCGGCTCGACGCCCAGCAATATCGCCACCCGCGCGGCCAGCGTCAACGGCACGCGCGTGGTCGCCGGCATCAACCTGTCCATGCTCGTACGCGTCTACAATTATCCCCAGCTCGCGCTCGACGATCTCGCCGCCTCTGCCATCGAGGCCGGCCGGGCCGGCGTGATGCGCTGCCCGCAGGCCGATTGATGAGCCGTTCGTACCTCGTTTCGTATAAATAAAAAGTCAGACCCACTATGCCTACCCGCGAATTCGCCATCGTCAACAAACTCGGCCTGCACGCACGCGCGGCCAGCAAGTTCGTGACCGTCGCTTCACAGCATGAGGCCGATATCAAGGTCAGCAAGGACGGACGCGAGGTCTCGGGCAAGTCGATCATGGGTGTCATGATGCTGGCCGCCGCGCGCGGCAGCCGGATCGATGTAAGCGCCGAGGGCGAGGACGCCGAAGCGGCACTGAACGCGCTCGAGGAACTGGTACGCGATCGTTTCGGCGAGGGCCAGTAGCAATGCGTCGGTCCGTCGTCATCAAGCCGAGCAGCGCCGCGGCATGAGTCTCTGGCTCGCCGCCATCGGCGTATCGCGCGGAGTCGCCATCGGCGCGGTCCACCGCGTGCACGGCACCGACCTGGATATTCCCGAATATCACGTCGAGTCGAATGCCGTGGACGCCGAAGTCGCGCGCTTCGAAACCGCGCTCGACGATGCGCGCGGCCAGCTGGCCGCGATCCGCGAGCAGATTCCGGCGAACGCGCCCGCCGAGATCGGCGCCTTCATCGAAACGCATCTGCTGATGATGCAGGACAGCACGCTCACCGACACGGTGGCTGCGCTGATCCGCGAACACCGCTACAACGCCGAATGGGCGCTCAAGCGCCAGGCCGAGCATCTGACCGCGATGTTCGACCAGATGGACGACAGCTATCTGCGTACCCGTCGTGACGACGTCGTGCACGTGACCGCGCGTATTCAGCGCATCCTGCTCAAGCAGGAGCGCAGCATCGAGACACACGCCGAGGATGATGCCCCGCCGCCGGTGATCGTGGCCGACGAACTCACGCCCGCCGATATCATCCTGCTGCACCAGCAGGGCGTGGCCGCGTTCGTCACCGAGCACGGCGGCCCGCTCTCGCACAGCGCGATTCTCGCCCGCAGCCTGCGCATTCCCGCGATCGTGGGCATGCACAACGCACGCCGCATGCTGCTCGACGACGAAACCGTCATCGTCGACGGCGAGGCCGGCCATGTTCTCGCCGGCCCGGACGAGGCCGCGCTCGAGTTCTATCGGCATCGCCAGAAACGCGACGAGCGCTATCGGCGCATGCTCGGCATGCTCAAGGACGAAACCGCGGTCTCCACCGACGGTGTGCGCGTGCGCATGCTCGCCAACGTCGAGCTGCCCGACGACAGCAAGGACGCGGCCGATGTGGGCGCCGAGGGCATCGGCCTGTATCGTACCGAGTTCCTGTACATGAACCGGGAGGAGACGCCCGGCGAGGAAGAACAGCTGGCCGCCTATCGGCGTGTTCTGCGCTCTGTCGACGGACCGGTCACCATCCGCACTCTCGATCTGGGCGCGGACAAGACCATCGGCCGGGCGACCACCAAGACCTCGTCCAATCCGGCCCTGGGCCTGCGCGCGATCCGTCTGTGTCTCAAGGAGACGGATCTGTTCCGCACCCAGCTCAGGGCCCTGCTGCGCGCCTCGGCCGAGGGCGATCTGCAGATCATGCTGCCGATGGTCTCCAACATCCAGGAACTGCGCCAGACCCGGCATCTGATCGGCGAGGTGATGGAAGAACTCAAGCGCGACGGCCTGGATTTCGATGCCCAACTGCCGGTCGGCGCCATGATCGAAGTGCCGGCCGCGGCACTGTCCGCGCCGCTACTGGCGCGCTACTGCGATTTCTTCTCGATCGGCACCAACGACCTGATCCAGTACACCCTGGCCATGGATCGCATCGACGACGAGATCAATTATCTCTACGACCCGCTGCACCCGGCCGTGCTGCAGTTGATCCGCATGACCATCGAGGCCGGCGACGCCGCCGGCATCCCCGTGTCCATGTGCGGCGAGATGGCCTCGGACAAGCGCTATACCGCCCTGTTGCTGGGTCTGGGCCTGACCGAATTCTCCATGCATCCGGCCAGCGTGCTCGAGGTCAAGCGCGCGATCATGAGCGCGGATGTTGGCGCTCTCAAGGCCCGCACCGGCGAAATTCTCGCGCTGACCGACGCCCATGCCTATCGCGACGCGCTCGATACCCTCAGCCAACAGCTGGCGGGATAACGAAAACATCGCCCGCAACGGCCCCAGAGCAAGAAAATCCGGCTTTTTCTGCTATTTTGATTAGCAGTTGGCAGCGGCCGTCATGGCACGCTGCTTGCTGATCCAGCCGACGAATCCTCCTGCCTGCCGGAAAGCGCCCGATGAGCGACGCGAAGACCACTGAAGCCAAAATGGAATCCCGTCTCGTCGATCTCAACGAGGCGCTGGAATCCGGCCGCATGCGTCGCCTCAAGCCGATGCTGCATTCACTGCATCCGGCTGAAACCGCGCTGCTGCTGGAGTCGATTCCGCGTGCCAAGCGTGAGCTGGTCTGGCGACTGGTTCCGGACGAGGACCACGGCGAAACCCTGCTGCACGTCAACGACGAAGTGCGCTCGGAGCTGATCGACGCCCTCGATCACGACGTACTGCTGGCCGCCACCGAAGGCATGCCGATCGATGATCTCGCCGATCTCATCGAGGACCTGCCGGAACAGGTCACCCGCGAAGTGCTGCGCTCGATGGACGTGCAGAACCGCGACCGCCTCAATGCGGTGCTGTCCTACCCTTCGGACTCGGCCGGCGGCCTGATGAACAACGATACGGTCACGGTGCGCCCGGACGTGTCGCTGGACGTGGTCAGCCGTTATCTGCAGCAGCGCGGCACCCTGCCCGAAGACACCGAATCACTGTTCGTGGTCTCGCGCTACGGGCGTTATCTGGGCATGCTCACGCTCGCCAAGCTGGTGACGCTCGACCCCGAGCGCGATGTCTCGGAGGTCATGAACACCGACCTCGAGGCGCTGCCCGTGGACATGTCGGCTGCCCAGGTCGCCAAGCGTTTTCAGGATCTGGATCTGATCTCCGCGCCGGTGGTGGAGGACGACGGCCGCCTGGTCGGGCGGATCACCATCGACGACGTGGTCGACGTGATCCGCGACGAGGCCGAGCACAGCATCATGAGCATGGCCGGCCTCGACGAGGAAGAAGACGTATTCGCGCCGATCGCGCGCAGCGCGCGCCGGCGCGCGGTGTGGCTGGGCGCCAACCTGTTCACCGCGTTTCTCGCCGCCCAGGTGGTGGGCCTGTTCGAGGCGACGCTGTCACAGGTCGTGGCCCTGGCGGTGCTCATGCCAATCGTGGCCAGCATGGGCGGCATCGGCGGCTCGCAGACACTCACGCTGATGATCCGCGGCCTGTCGCTGGGCCAGATCGGCTTTGCCAACGCCCGCACCCTGTTGATCAAGGAACTGGCGGTGGCGGTGATCAACGGGCTGCTCTGGGGCGCGGTGGTCGGCGTGATCGCCCAGATCTGGTTCGGCAACTGGGTGCTGGGCGTGATCATCGCCGTGGCCCTGGTCATCAACCAGATCGGCGCGGCGATCGCTGGCGTGGCGATTCCGCTGGCGATGAAGAAGATGGGCATCGACCCGGCGCTGGCCGGCTCGGTCGTGCTCACGACCTTCACCGACGTCATCGGCTTCGGCGCCTTCCTGGGCCTCGGGACGCTGTTCCTGCTGCGCTGATCACGCTATTGCGCTTTCTTTCGCAAGTAAACGCGACCAAAGACAATACGATCGAGAAATACGAGACGCCAACGGCCGCTTCCTACATCGGCGGCGCGCTCTCCAGGTCTATCCGCAGATGACACAGATTGAAGACGGATCCCTATGAGTCGATCTGCCTGTGTCCTGAATCCGTGCAATCTGCGTCATCTGCGGATCAGCGCCCGCCCGTCTTCTTCGCGTTCATTTGCGGACAACGTCAAAGAACACGTCTTTCACTCGCCGGCAATGGTCATCGCGCCGATGAGCACCGACGGCGTACGCAACGGGCTCTGCATCTCCACATCGTTGCCGAGTGCTTCGACCGCGCCGTACATGTCGAGCAGGTTGCCGGCGATGGTGGCGTTCTCCACCGGATAGGCGATCTCGCCGTTTTCGACCCAGAACCCGGCCGCGCCGCGCGAGTAGTCACCGTTGACCAGATTCACCCCCTGCCCCATCAGCTCGGTGACGACCAGGCCGCGCCCCATGCCGGCCACCAGCGCATCGAAATCCTGGGCGCCCGGCGTCACATCCAGATTGAATACGCCGCCGGCGTTGCCGGTGCTGACCAGGCCCAGTCGACGCGCCGTATAAGCACTCAATAGATAGCCGCGCAGCACGCCGTCTTCCACCAGCGTGCGCTGCGTCGTGGCGACGCCGTCGGCGTCGAAGCCGGTGCTCGACAGGCCGCGCGGACGATGCGGGAACTGCGCCAGCGTGAGCGACGCGGCGCCGATGCGAGTATCGACCCGATCCTTGAGAAAACTGGCATCGCGATACAGTGCGCCGCCGCTGATCGCGCCGATCAGATGCCCCCAGAGACTGCGCGCCACGCGCGGCGTGAACAGCACCGGTGCGGTCGTGGTCGGCGGCGTGCGCGCACCCAGACGGGCCAGGGCGCGTTCCGCCCCGAGCCGGCCCACGGCCTCCACGCCGTCGAGTTCGGCGGCGACACGCGCCTGCGAAAACGCGACTTCGCGCTGCATGCCAGCGCCGTCGCGGGCAATCGGCTGACAGCTGAGTGCATGACGGCTGGCATGTTCGGCCGCCACGAAACCGTGACTGTTGCCATAGACAGACAGGCTGTCCTGGCTGGCCACGGTCGCGCCCTCGCTCTGGACGATGCGTGGATCGTGGTCGAGGGCGGCCGCCTCCAGCCGCAGGGCCAGCTCGAGCGCGTCGTCCGCGCCCAGCGACCAGGGATGATAAAGCGACAGATCAGGCCAGTCGCCGGCCATCAACTCGGCATCGGCCAGGCCCGCATAGGGATCGGCCTCGGTGAAGCGCGCGATGGTCAGCGCCTGGTCGAGGGCGGCATTCAGCCCTTTCGCGCTCAGGTCGGTCGTGGAGGCACTGCCGCTGCGCTTGTCGCGGTAGACGGTGATACTGGCCGCGCGATCCCCCTCGTATTCGACCGACTCGCGTGCCCGGGCCCGGGCAGACACCGACAACGCGCGCGAAGCGGACAGCGACGCCTCGGCCTGATCCGCGCCACCGGCACGGGCGCGCTCGAGCAGGTCCCGCAGTTGCTCGGTCAGCTGTCCGGCGTCCGGCAGCGTCCGTGTATCGGCGCTGCCGGTGTCGGCGTGCTCGGTGGTGGAAGTCAACTCAGTCATTTCGCATCCTTCAGCGCAAATGGGTTCGACGGTTCAGGCGACTGCCCGCGACGTGGCGGCACGGCGTGCACGGCCACCCGGCAATCGCCCCATGGTCAAATCATGGCGCGAACGGTAGCCCCGCAACGCCCCGGCGCGCAACGTCGGTATGCTATGGGACATGTCTCGTCCCGCTGTCGCTATTTCTCCGCGCAAGGCGCGCCTGGCCGGGCGGCGCCTGCTGTTTCGCCCGCGCTCGATCACCGGCCTGCTGCTCACCAGCTTCGCTCTGGTGGCGCTGCCGCTGATCGTGGCCATCGTATTCAGCGTGATCTATGTCGACCGGCTGACCGATCAAAGCGAACGCCTGGTTCTCCAGGGCGTGGAAGTCACGCGCTACAGCAAGCGCCTGAGCAGCCTGCTGATCGCCATGGAGCGCAGCACACGTCAGTACGAGGTGCTCGAGAGCGACGAACTGATCACTCGGTTCCAGCGCCAGGCCAGCGATTTCGACCAGATGATCGACGCCCTGGGCGCCCTCGAGCTCGATACCCTGCCCGACTGGAACCTCGATGCGCTGCGCAGCCAGACCCAGCACCTCGCCACGCAACTGTCCGGCCGGCCCGAGAACATCGAGCGCGCGATCGAACAACTCGGCGCCATGCAGCGCGAGACCGAGCTGATCGCCGACCAGGGCAATCTGTTCGTCGATCGGGAGCTGTCGCGTCTGCAGTCGACGGCTGCCAACGCGCGCACTT
This sequence comes from Salinisphaera aquimarina, assembly GCF_042643355.1. Lineage (NCBI taxonomy): Bacteria > Pseudomonadati > Pseudomonadota > Gammaproteobacteria > Salinisphaerales > Salinisphaeraceae > Salinisphaera > Salinisphaera aquimarina. Next base: position 135,841 of record NZ_JBHRSS010000001.1, on the reverse strand, counting down.
TCCTGCTGCTGTGCGTATTCGCGCTCATGCCCGGCGTGATCGTGCTCACCGCGTTCTTCGTGACCGTCATCTCACGGCCGCTGCGCCAGATCTCGGCGGCGGTAACCAAACTCGGCGACGGCGATTTCGAGCGGCGTATCCGTGTCTTCGCACCGGCCGCGGAACTGGACCAGCTCGGCTCGCGCCTCGACTGGATGCGCCGGCGTCTGGCGACACTGGAGAGCGAGAAACAGCAGTTCATCCGGCATATGTCGCACGAGCTCAAGACGCCGCTGGCCAGCATCCGCGAAGGCGCGGAATTGCTGCGCGATGGCACCGTCGGCGCGTTGACCGAATCCCAGGCCGAAGTCGCCGGAATATTGCAGCAGAATAGCCTCGAGCTGGCCAAGCTCATCGACAACCTGCTCGACTTTGCCGCCTGGCAGCAACAACACGCTAGACTGGAGTACGAGCGCTTTGATCTGAACGCGCTCTTCGAGGGGATCGTCGCCCGGCAACGGCTGACGATCGAGGGGAAACAGCTCGACGTCGTGATACCGGCCCGGCCGCTCACGATCACGGCTGACCGGGACCGTATGCATCTGATCATCGACAATCTGCTTGGCAATGCCGTCAAGTTTTCGCCGCCCGGCGGCCGCGTGACGCTGGCCGCCGAACGCGTGGGCGAAGCCACCCTGATCAGCGTGGCCGATCAGGGGCCGGGTGTATCTGCGCACGAACGCAGCGTGATCTTCGATGTCTTCTACCAGAGCCGTGAGAATCAGGCGCATGCGGATGGCGCACTGCGCGGCACCGGCATCGGCTTGTCGGTAGTGCTCGAATGCGTACAGGCGCACGCCGGTCGCATCGATGTCGACAGTGCCCCCGGCGGCGGGGCGCTGTTCAGAATTCATATTCCGGATCGTCATGCCGTTTGATCTACGCTACAACGCCCGCCGCGCCGGCATCGCCGTGTTGCTGGTGGCGACGATCGGCGGCTGTGCCCATGCGCCGCCCGAGGCGCCGGCGGACATTGCGCAGCGCCCGGTCGCCACACCTGGAAAGAGACCGGATCCGGCGCTGGCGCTGCTCGATTACGCACGCCGACTGCAGAACGCCACGCCAGAGCAGCGCGAGCAGCATGTGGTCACGGCGCGTCGTGCCGTCAGCGAGTACGCCGGCGCCAACAGCTTCGCACGGCTGGCCCTGGCCTACGGCACCCCCAACCAGCGTCGGTATACGCCGGACGAGGCCGCCCGCTATGCACAGCGGGCACTCGACGCCGAGGACAACCACTGGAGCCCCGCCGCCCGCCAGTATCTGAGCGACTGCGCGCGTCTCTATCAGGCGGTCGCGGACAACAACCAGACCACCGCGCCCGCGCACCAGGCCGAAGCCCGCCCGGAGGCTGCGCAAGACCAGGCAACGCAAGCGGCTGGCCGACAGGCGCGGGCGGATTCCAATGCCCGCGCCGATGCCGATCGCGCACACATCGCCCGGCTGCAGGCGCAACTCGACGAGGCCCATCGCAAGCTGCGCGAACTGGCCAACATCGAAGACCGACTGGGCGATACCGAGCCATGACGGCACGTAGCGGCAACATCCTGCTGGTGGACGATGATCCGAGCCTGCGCCGGCTGCTTGCACTGCGCATCGAGAGCGCCGGCCATACGGTCGAAACCGTCGACAGCGGTGCCGCGGCATTGCGCGCACTGGATGAATTCGCGGCCGACTGTGTCATAACCGATCTACGCATGGACGGCATGGACGGCATCGCCCTGCTCGAGCGCCTGACCGAGGAAAGGCCGACCCTGCCGGTGATTCTGATCACCGCGCACGGCACGATTCCGGAGGCCGTGAGTGCGACCCAGCGCGGCGCCCTGGATTTTCTCGCCAAGCCGGTCGACAAGGACATGCTGCTCTCGCGCATCGAGCAGGCGCTCGGCCACACCGGCCTCGCCGGTGATGACTGGCGCAAGATATGGCACAAGCGCATCGTCACCCGCTCGCCGGTCATGCATCGGCTGCTCGAGGAGGCACGGCTGGTCGCCGACAGCGATACCAGCGTACTGATCACCGGCGACTCCGGCACCGGCAAGGAAGTGCTGGCCCGCAGCCTGCATGACGCGAGTCCACGCAAGGCCGCCCCTTTTGTCGCCATCAACTGCGGCGCCATGCCGGAGCAGCTGCTGGAATCGGAACTGTTCGGCCACGAGAAAGGTGCGTTCACCGACGCCAAGCAGGCGCAGCAGGGCCTGTTTCGAAGCGCCGAAGGCGGCACCGTGTTTCTCGACGAGATCGGCGACATGCCGCTGGCCCTGCAGGTGAAACTGCTGCGGGTGCTCCAGGAGCGCGAGGTCCGGCCGGTGGGCGCGGCACGCGCTCTGCCGGTCAACGTCCGGGTGATCTCGGCGACGCATCGCAATCTCACCCAATCGATCGAGGACAACCGGTTCCGCGAGGATCTGTATTACCGCCTCGCCGTGGTCACGCTCGGCCTGCCCGGCCTGCGCGAACGCCCGGAAGATATCGCCCCGCTGGCCCGGCATTTCCTGGAAAGCCTTGCGCGCCGCAACGGACGTCGTACCAAGATCTACGCGCCGGACGCGATGGAACTGCTGTGCGCCCACAACTGGCCGGGTAATATCCGACAGCTTTCCAACGTGGTCGAGCAGAACGTGGCGCTCACCCGCGGGCATATCATTTCCGCGCAGTCCGTGGAGAAGGCACTGGCCGGCCAGGCGGGTCGGCGGGAACGTTCCCAAACGCTCATGCCGTTGGCCGAGGCACGCGACGCGTTCGTGCGCGACTACCTCATCCAGCTGTTGCGAATCGCCGACGGCAACGTCGCCCGTAGCGCGCGTCTGGCCAAACGCAATCGCACCGAGTTCTACAAGCTGCTCAACCGCCACGAGATCGACCCCGCCCTGTACAAGAGCTGATCGAAGAGGGCTGTTGCCCATAAACGACGTCTTTCGTCAGCCCGGAACTGAAAATGTCGCCAAATGGCGACATTTTTTTTACTTTTATTTCCGACAGTTATCTTTTTTATCGCTTATATGTCGCTTACAGGCAACGGATTCGATGCATTGACTGGCATTTTTCGGCACCACGCCTGACCGGCGATCAAGAAACACACCCAAACGACTGTTTTATATATATTTAAAAAACATGGCACGGGGGTTGCTCTAGTCTCCATCAGATACGCAGTTTCGAGTCCTCGGATTTTATGAAGAAACGCTACGCAGTCATCGCCGGCATGGCATTCGCGATTCCGTTTGGTGCTGCCAGTTCAGTCCACGCAGCGGACGCCGCCAGTCAGGCTGCCGCATCCTGGGCGACCATGGACGCCAATACGGATGGCGCGCTTTCGCCGGAGGAAGTATCGGCGACACCGTGGCAGGCGAAGTTCGATGCCATGGATGCCAACGGCGACGGCAAAGCGACCAAGAAGGAATTCAAGGGCTACATGGCCAACATGAAGAAGACACAGAAACAACACAAAGCCAGCAACGGCAATATGTAGGAGTCGATTTCGGCAGCATGCGCTGCCTCACTGTTTCGCTCGGCCGGGCCGACGTCTCCCGGTCCCCCCTCGTGCCTCGACGTGGTACGGCCCGGTCAGAGCGAAATTTCCAATAGCACTGCGGTGCTTAATGTTTTCGCTGGGTCGGGCTGTCGTCTCCCGGTCCCCCCTCGTGCCTCGGCGTGGTACGGTCCGGCTCCAGCGAAATTTACGACAACGGCAAGACGGCTTGCCCATGTTTTTCGCTTGATCGCGTCGGCGTCTTCCGGTCCCCCTCGTGTTTCGACGTGGTTAGATTCGGTCAATGCGAAACTTCAAAGACCGCTCCGGCGGTCTTTTTTTTGCCCGACATTCTCGTGACCGGCGCGTCCGCAAGCCCCGGCCGCCGTGACCACGACACGCCCGAATGTGCGCCTGCAACGAAAGGCATCCGCCAGGCAAGAGGTCGAACGTCGGAAAGCGTCCGGGCTACCGAATCACGGCGACCCGCGACCCGTTGCGGGCCACCATCAACAGGTCAATCAGCTCGGGGCACGGGCCTCGAGTGCTGCCAGTAGCTTGCCGTGGATGCCGCCGAACCCGCCGTTGCTCATCACAATGACGGTGTCGCCCGCCTGGGCGCTATCGGCTACCGCCTCGACCAATGCGTCGAGATCGTCTTCGCTGACGAGGGTATGGCCGCGATCGGCGAACACGGCCCGCGCATCCCAATCCAGACCGGCGTCATAAAGGAACACCTGGTCGGCCGCGGCGAAGCTTGCGGCCAGCGTCTGTGCGTGCACACCGCGGCGCATGGTGTTCGATCGTGGCTCGAACACGGCCAGAATGCGCCCGGCCTCGGAATCGGCTTCTGCCGCGGCGCGCACGCCTTCCAGCGTGCTTGTGATCGCCGTGGGGTGATGCGCGAAATCGTCGAATACGCGAATGCCGTTGGGCGAGCCCCGCAGTTCCATGCGCCGCTTGACGCCCTTGAAGACGGTCAACGCCTCGATCGCCACGGCCGGCGTGACGCCGACGTGGCGTGCCGCCGCCATCGCCGCCAACGCGTTGGCCTGATTGTGCGCACCCGTCAGCGACCAGCACAGCTCGCCCACGATCTCGCCGGCCAGCCGTATCCGAAGCCGGCGACCGTCCGCGGCCAATGGCTCGGCCTGCCATGCGCCGTCGCCACCAAAGCCCAGTGTTGGCGTCCAGCAGCCGCGTTCGATCACGTCCGCCAGCTCGGCGTCCTCGGCGTTGCAGATGATCTGACCGGTGCTGGGCACGGTCCGCACCAGATGATGGAACTGGCGCTTGATCGCTTCCAGATCATCGAAGATATCGGCGTGGTCGAATTCCAGATTGTTGAGGATCAGCGTGCGCGGTCGGTAGTGCACGAACTTGGATCGCTTGTCGAAGAACGCGGTGTCGTATTCATCCGCCTCGACCACGAAAAAATCGCTCTCCCCCATGCATGCCGACTGGCCCAGATCCGCGGCGATGCCACCGATCAGATAGCCCGGCGCCAGGCCCGCGTACTGCAGAATATGCGCCAACATGCTCGATGTAGTGGTCTTGCCGTGGGTGCCGGCCACGGCCAGCACCCAGCGCGATTCAAGTACGTTCTCGGCCAGCCACTGCGGCCCGGACGCATAGCGCAGCCCGGCGTCGAGCACGTATTCCACCGCCGGGTTGCCGCGGGTCATCGCGTTGCCGATCACGACCTGATCGGGCGCGGGCTGCAGATGCGCGGGGTCGTAACCCTCCATCACCTGGATGCCGGCATCCGCCAGCTGCGTACTCATCGGCGGATACAGGCCCGCATCGGAGCCGGTTACGCGATGGCCGGCGGCCCGTGCCAGCAGCGCGACGCCGGCCATGAAGGTGCCGCCGATTCCCAGAATATGAACATGCATGCAAAGGTCTCCGGTCGCGCTAGCCCAGGATGGAAAAGACGAAAAGCAGCAGGATCTCGAACGCCATGGCAGCGCCAAAACCCAGCCACAGCCCCGCATCCAGCGCGTGCCGGTAGATATGACTGTAGATCGCAAGCCCCCAGAAACCCATGGCCACATAGGCGAAGGTAACGACCGCCGGCGGCATCGGCACGCTCTGCGGATCGCTGGCGTGGCTGATCGCCTGCAGATACGGCGCCATCACCTGGGTAGGCGCCAGCATTACCAGCGTGAGCACCGCGCCGGAGGCAAACAGGGCGGTCGCCGTCTGGGCAAAGCGGGCCGGCAGTTTGCGCACGCGCAGCACGCTTTGCACGTAGAGCGCGAGCAAGACCGTCGCGACCACGGCCTGAAAGGCCGCGCGGCCGCTCGGCGCGATCAACCCGACCTGGATGAACAGCAGGATACAATAGGCCGCGGCGCTGCCCACGAGCGCGGTCGAGTCCCCGGGCATATCCTGGGGGCCTCGACGCAGCAGCATCAGTTCGATTATTCGTCGCGCGAAGACCATCAACAATTCATCCTGATAAAAGCCGGAAACAAGCCTGCCGCATGATACCGAAGCCGCCCGAACACGTCGCCACGATTACCGATGCATCGACCCTGCGCGAATTCTGCGCGCGCATGCGCGCGCGTGACTGGGTCGCCATCGACACCGAATTCCTGCGCGAGAGCACCTATTATCCCAAGCTGTGTCTCGTGCAGATCGCCGATCGTGAAGAGATCGGCCTGATCGACGTGCTCGTCATCGACGATCTCGGCCCGCTCGCCGATCTGCTGTCGGATCCTCGCGTGCTGAAGGTGTTTCATTCCGCCGAACAGGATCTGGAAGTGCTGTCGCAGCGCTTTGGCCCGGTTCCGGCGCCGCTGTTCGACACCCAGATCGCGGCTGCCCTCGTGGGCCAGGACGATCAGATGGGCTATGCACGGCTGATCACCGCCCTGCTCGAGGTCGACCTGCCCAAGACCCACACGCGCACCGACTGGAGCCGACGGCCGCTGCCCGACGGCGCGCTCGATTATGCCGCCGACGACGTGCGCTACCTCGCCGTCGCCTACGAAGTGATCTGCACGCAGCTCAACGAACTCGGCCGTGCCGCATGGCTGACCGACGATTTTCAGCAGTTGGCCGATCCCGCCCGTTTCAACATCGATACCACCCGCGCCTGGCGCCGACTCAAGCACTGGCATCGCATGCCAGCCGCCCAGCAGCAGGTGCTGGCCGAGCTGGCCGACTGGCGCGAACGCGAAGCCATGCGCGCCAACCGACCGCGCAAATGGGTGCTGGCGGACGACGCGCTGAGCGATATCGCGCGCGTACGGCCGACCGATATGCAAGCGCTGGAGGCGATTGCCACGCTGCCCGGCAAGACCGCCGCCCGACATGGCAGCGATCTCATCGCCTGCGTAGAGCGCGCTGGACAACGCAAGGCCGAACCGCTGGCTGCCGTACCCGAGCCGCCCAGCGGCCAGGAAAAAGCGCGTATCCGGGCCGGCATGGATCGGCTGGGCGAATGCGCCGAGGCCATCGGTGTCGCCGCCAATGTGCTGGCCAGCCGCAAGGAAGTCGCCGCGATCGTGGCCGGCGAACGCGATACCCGACTGCTACGCGGCTGGCGCGCCCGCGCAGCCGGCGACGATGTGCTCGCGACCATAAAAAACGCCGAAGTCGAACACGACTCCGGCGCAGGCTGAATCGGCACCCCGGCGCGGTCTCGAGACCGCGCCGAAGCCACGCGCTTCAGGCGGGCAGCGCCGCCTTGATACGGGCATAGATATCGTCGATATCGCCGACGCCGGCGACCGCCGAGAGCATGTCCTTGTTGTCGTAGTACTCGACCAGCGGCTGGGTCTGTTCCTGGAACACCTTGAGCCGGTTGCGGATCGTCTCTTCATTATCATCGGCACGACCACGCGCCATCAGACGCTGAACGATCTCTTCGTTATCGACCTTGATATGAATCACGCCCTGCAGCGGCCGATCGAGTTTGGCCAGCAACTCGTCCAGCGCTTCGGCCTGAGCGAGGCTGCGCGGAAAGCCGTCGAGGATGAAACCCTTCTCGGCGTCCGGTTCGTTGAGCCGCTCGCGGATCATGCCGACCACGATGTCATCGGACACGAGCTCGCCGGCGTCCATCGCCGCCTTGGCTTTCTTGCCGAGTTCGGTCTGGTTGGCGACCGCGCTGCGGAGCAGATCACCGGTCGAAATCTGCGGCACGCCGAATTCGGCGACCAGTTTTTCACTCTGCGTTCCCTTGCCCGAGCCGGGCGCACCCAGCAGCACGATTTTCAGCATGATTTCCCCGCAAAAGACCTTCGAGACAGGATTTTGCGCACGACGATACACAACGCCCAGCGCAGACGAACGCTCGACGTTAATGATTCCCATAAGGCAAGTCAATTTTCTCGACCCGCCCTGCTCACGTATGCTTTGCCCTCGCAGGGATCCGAACGGACCTGTGTCGATCGTTACCCGGTGTCCGGCCGTTGCGGCCTGGCAAACATCTGCGATTCGACCCTGGCCGACGGAACCGTTGAACCACGCATGACGCCACCTAACATTACTCGGAGCGCGCCCTGCACGCGCTATCTACAGGTCTGCCGACCCCGGATCACAGGATGAATTCATGAGCAAGAAGAACGCGTTTTATGCCCAGAGCGGCGGTGTGACCGCCGTCATCAACGCCTCCGCCGCCGGCGTGATCGAAGCCGCCCGCGAGCATGGCGACGTGATCGGCAAGGTGTACGCCGGCCGCGACGGCATCGTGGGCGCGTTGACCGAAGATCTCATCGATACCAGTGAAGAGTCGGCCGGCGCCATCGCCGCACTCAGACACACGCCCTCGGGTGCGTTCGGCTCGGCCCGCTACAAGCTCAAGGGGCTGGAAGAAAGTCGCGCCCAGTACGAGCGCCTGATCGAGGTCTTCAAGGCCCACGACATCGGCTATTTCTTCTACAACGGCGGCGGCGACTCGGCCGATACCTGTCTCAAGATCAGCCAGCTGTCGGAAAAAATGGGCTATCCGATCCAGGCGATCCATATACCCAAGACCATGGACAACGACCTGCCGCATACCGACTGCTCCCCAGGTTTCGGCAGCGTGGCCAAATATACGGCGGTGTCCATCCGCGAAGCCGGATTCGATCTGGCCAGCATGTGCAAGACCTCCACCAAGGTCTTCATTCTGGAAGTCATGGGTCGTCACGCTGGCTGGACGGCCGCGGCCGGCGGGCTCGCCGCCGAGGCCGAGGGCCAGGACCCGCATATCCTGCTGTTCCCGGAAATCGCCTTCGACGAAGACAAGTTCCTCGCCAGGGTCGAAGACTGTGTCAAACGCTACGGCTATTGCACCATCGTCGCCTCCGAGGGCGTGCGCAACGCCGACGGCGAATTCCTGTCCGATGCCGGCAACACCGATGCCTTCGGCCACAAGCAGCTCGGCGGCATGGCGCCGACGCTGGCGGAACTGATCCAGACCAGGCTCGGCCACAAGTACCACTATGCGATCGCCGACTATCTCATGCGCGCGGCACGTCATATCGCCTCCCAGACCGATGTCGACCAGGCCTATGCGGTAGGTCGCGCCGCGGTCGAATACGCGGCGGCTGGCAAATCCGGGATCATGGTCTCGATCGTGCGCGAATCCGACGAGCCCTATCAGTGGTCGATCGGCGAAGCGCCGCTGGAGGAAGTCGCCAACGTCGAGAAGATGATGCCGCGCGAGTTCATCAGCGAGGACGGTTTTCATATCACTGACGCCGCCCGACGTTATCTCAAGCCGCTGATCGCAGGCGAATCCTATCCGCCCTATGCCGACGGTCTGCCGCAGTACGCGCGCCTGAAGAAAGTCGCGGTGAAAAAGAAGCTGAAGGACACGTTCGAGATCTGAACCGGCGGTCGATGCCATGCATCGGTTACACTGGCGCGCCTCAGATTTGATCATTCACCGTTAATAGGGGTCTGCAATGGGCTATGAATCCGTCACGCCGGGCAAGAACGCGCCCGAAGAAGTCAATGTCGTCATCGAGATCGTGGAAGGCTCGAGCTCGGTCAAGTACGAAGTCGACAAGGAGACCAACTGTCTGACCGTCGATCGCTTCATGAACGTGGCCATGCACTACCCGGCCAACTACGGTTTCGTACCGCAGACCCTGTATGACGACGGCGACCCGGTCGACGTGCTGGTGCTCACCCCCGAGCCGATCGTGCCGGGCTGCGTGATCAAGGCGCGTCCCGTGGCCGTGCTCGGCACCGAGGACGAATCCGGCCTCGACGCCAAGATCCTGTGCGTGCCGACCGACAAGATCGCCACCGACTACTACAAGGACATCAAGGACCTCGCCGACATCGACGAGCGCCTGAAGAACAAGATTCACCACTTTTTCGAGCACTACAAGGATCACGAAAAAGGCAAGTGGGTGAAGATCACCGGCTGGGAAGGTGCCGACAAGGCCAAGGCCGAAATCAGCAAGTCGATCGAGGCCTACAACAAGGGCTGATCGCAGTGGCATCGCCGGCCTTCGCGCCGGTCGGCATCACCACGGAAAGCCACCGTCTTCGCCGACGGTGGCTTTTTTACTGGTGACGGTAAAAAACACCAGCAACCAGAGGCGCGAGTCATTGCGTACGCGTCAATGCATCTCAGCCACGCGACTGATGTGAATACATCGGCTGGCCGGCAACAGGCAACTCCGCTGTCAGTATGGAACCGCTTTCCGACTCGGTGATATAGAGCTCGCGATTGCCGGCGCCGCCGAAGGCGATATTCGTGGTCGCCACGCCGACCTCGCTCACGATCCGGTGCAGCGGCTCGCCCAGCGGGCTGAAGTGCCATACGGCGCCGAAACCGGCATGAGCGATCAACAGCCCGCCCTCGCTATCCACGGCCAGGCCGTCGGGACCGCCCCAGCCGCCGGACAGCTGAATGAACAGCCCGACCTTCGATGTCCCGCCATCCGGTTGCAGCGGCACGCGCCAGACACAATTGCCGCGGGTGACGGCCACGTACAGCGTCTTCTCGGCCGGGTCCAGAACGATTCCGTTGGGGCTGGGCACGTTGTTCAACAGCAGTTCCAGCCTTCCATCCGCGCGCAGGCGATAGACGCGGCCGGTCGGATCCTGCAGACCGGTCTGGCCCTGGTCGGTGAAGTACATGTCGCCGTTGCTGGCGAACACGAGATCGTTCACCCCCTTGAAACGCTCGGCGTAGCGACGCTCGAGAATCGCCGTCACCTCGCCGGAGCCCGGATCGAGCTGCATGATCCCGTTGCGGTAATCGGCAATGAATATACGACCGTCCGCATGGATCTTCAGGCCGTTCGGCTCGCCGTCGTACTCCGTCACCAGGTCGAACTCGCCGGCTGGCGATATTCGGAACACCCGGCCGTAGGGGATGTCGACCACATACAGATTGCCGTCGCGGTCGAAGGACGGGCCTTCCAGAAAGCTGTCAAAGGTATGCCCGGGCCGTTGCGCGTCGCCCCAGCGGGTCCGCTGGCCAGTATTGCGCAAGCGATCGGGCAGGCGGGCAAAGACACGGCTCTTGATGATTTCGGGTGGGGCAAACATCGGCACACGCTCCTCTACGATCAGAACTGTCAGCGCACGGTCATGTGTGACGGCAACCACAGGGCAAGGCTGGGCAGCAGGGTCACGATCAGAATCATCAGGATGATCAGGCCGTAGAACGGCAGGACACCACGCACGATCTCGCCCAGGCGTCCGTCCCAGACCCCCTGGATGACAAACAGATTGAGCCCCATCGGCGGCGTGATTTGTCCGAGTTCTATCAGCAGCACCAGAATCACGCCGAACCAGATGCCGTCGAAGCCGTACACGCCGAGCACCGGGTACAGCACCGGGATCGTCATCACGATCATGCTGATGCTGTCCACCAGACAACCGAGCAGCGTGTAGAACACGAACAGCAGGATGATGAACTCGAGCCGGCTCAGTTCCAGCCCGCCAAGCCAGGTCGCCACGTCACTCCCCAGCCCCGACAGGCTGACGCTGTAGGAAAAGATATAGGCCGCGAACACGATCGCCAGGATGGAGGCGCTGACACTGATCGTACGGCGAAAGACACGCGTCAGAACCGCTCGATTCATGTCGCCCCAGGTCCACGCGATGATCGCGCTGAGCACACAGCCCAGCGCCGCCGATTCGGTGGGTGTGGCATAGCCGAAGTAGAGTGAACCCAGCACCAGACCGATCAGCACCGCGAACGGCAACAGATCATTGAGCGTGGCGAGAACGCCTTGATCGCCCGCTTCGATTTCACCCGGCTCATCGCCACTGGGCGCCAGCGCCGGGTTGATGAGGGCGCGCACGCCGACATAGAGCATGAACAGCAGCGCCAGCACGATACCCGGCAGCAGCCCCGCCATGAACAGTTTGGCGACCGAAAGATTGGTGAAGGAGCCATAGATGATCATGGCAATGCTGGGCGGGATCAGAATACCCAGAGTGCCGCCGGCGGCGATCGTGCCGACCGACAGACTGCGGTCGTAATCGCGCTTGAGCAACTCCGGAATACCGACCGTGCCGATACTGGCCGCCGTGGCCACGCTCGAGCCGGTTATGGCCGCGAATATCGCGCAGCCCACGATATTGGTCTGCAGCAGCCCACCCGGCAATCGCTTCACCAGACGGGCGAGCCCGCGGTATACCCGAAAGCTCAGCCCTGCCTGCAGCAGAAACTCGGCCATCAGGATGAACAGCGGTATCGCGGTCAAGGTAAAACTGTTCGTGCCGCCCCAGAGCGCCAGCGCCATGCCCTGAAAACTGCCAAAGCCGCTGGTCAGCCACAGGTTGAACAGCCCGGCCAAGCCGATGGCCAGCGGCACCCAGACGCCCAGCAGCAGCAACACAAGAAAGGCGCCGAACAGGAAAAGGGCCTCGACGATCAGACTCATCGTCCTACCTCCGGTTGCGGGTCCGATCGCGCAATCGACAGCCGCACTACTCTCAGCACCAGAATCAACGCCGTCGCACTCAACCCGATCGGCATCAGCAGCTGGGGAATATACAGCGGCGTGCCCAGCAGGGTCGGTGCGCTGTAGCTGCCGTTCAGGGAGTCCATGGCCAGCTGGAAACACTGGTAGTCCAGAACCAGCACAAAGCCGATGAACACCAGCGACAGTAGCCAATCAAGCATTCGCGCCTTCGAGGCCGACAGGCGCTCGGTCAGGATCTCCACCCGAAACAGGGCGTTGTCGTGAACGGCCACTGCCAGTCCCAGAAATATGACGGCGACCAGCAGATAGCCGGACACCTCGTCGACACTCAGAAACGAATAATCGAACACGTTACGCGCCACGATCTCGGCCACGATGCCCACCGCCATCACCGTCAGCGCGAGGGCACATGCAATCGCACAGGCCCCCGCGATCAGTTTTTCGACGGCAAGACAGAGGCTCGCGATCGCGCGCCGTTGACGATCGCGCCCGTCGGTTGCGCCTTGCATGCCCGGTGCGCCCTACTTGTCGATCGCGGCGCGAACTTTCTTGAGAAGCGCCTGAGTGGGCGCTCCCTGGTCGCTGGCCCACTCCTCCCAGTAGGACGACATCTTCTCGACGCCCTGCTGCGTGTCCTCGGCGCTGGCCGCGGTCACGGTCATACCCTCGGACTGCATCTCGTCGGTGAGGGTCTGTTCCTCCTTGCGCATCTGCGTGGTACCCCAGTCGGCATTCTTCTGCACGACACTCTCCAGCGTCTTCTGGAGTTTCGGATCGAGCGCATCGAAGGCTTTCTTGTTGACGAGAACAAATGACGCGAAATAGTTCGGGCCCAGGCGATAGCTGTAGTTGAGCAGGTCCTTCCAGGTGCGCGCACCGCCCGAACTTGCGGTGAACACACCGTCGACCACGCCCCGTTGCAACGCCGGTGCCACCTCCGGCGTGCCGATGGTGACCGGAGTGCCACCGAAGGCGCGCACGAAGGCCGCCTGCTGCGGCGATGACACGCGCATCTTGCTGCCGGCCATATCGGCCAGCGACGTCAGTTTCTTGCTGGACCAGGCCACCTGTTGCGGATAATGGTAGATCGCCAGAATCTGGATGCCCCGCGCCGCGAACGCCTTTTCCAGCGCGGGCCGCATGACGTCGACCGCCTTGTCGAAGTCCGCTTCGCTGGTCAGCAGCAACGGCAGATTGAGAATGCCGGCGATCGGGACGTTGCCATACGGAAAACCGTCGTCAGCCAACTGGATCGTGCCACCGCGGCTCACCGACTGGGTGATGTTGGTGGCCTGTATCGGCAAGGAACCGCCGAAATGCATTCGCACGGTCAGGTCGCCGTCGGTCTGCTCGGTCACCTGCTGGGTGATCTTCTGCATCATCGAGCCCGCGGTCATCACCGGGGTGTTGATATACGTGTAGGCGTTCCAGTTTTCCGCCACGGCCGACGCACAGGGCAGCAACGCTGCCGAACAGGCGACTGCCATCAGGGCCAGAGTGTTTCTGTTGAACATTTCTCTCTCCTCGAATCGCTATTCTTGTAATGCAACACTTTGATTCAGTACTATTTTTCGCTCGTGAAGCGAGCATCCTCCTCATACGGGTAATCCTTGAGAGCCGTGGCGATATCGTCTGGGTTGTAGGTCCAGTACTGGCGTATCTGCTCGATAAGGCCATCGCGAAAGCGGTAGTGCTCCGAGCCGCGCACGGCCTTTTTGCTGCCATCGGTGCGCACGAGCATCGTCCATTCACTGGCCGCGACCGACACACCGTCGATGAACGTATCCACATGCCAGCTCGCGCCGTCCCATTGGTCGCGCACCTTCACATAGAACGCGCCGATCGTCTCCGCGCCCGTAACCGGCCTGTGATTGGTGTCGTACACGACGGCGTCGCTACAGAAATAGGCGGCGATCTCGGCCGCCGACAGATGGCTGCAGGCATGAAAATACCGGCTGACCAGATCATGATGCTTGTTCATGGACGAACCCCTAGCGAGTGGATGCCAACGTGGGTGAAAGCGTGCTGCGGGTGAGCGCGGCTGCCACCAGCAGGATGGCGCTTCCCAGCAGCAACTCGAGCCCGGCCGCGCCCCAGGCCACGCGGTAGGAAAAATGCTCGACAATGAATCCGAATATCAACGGGCCGATCACCGCCCCCGACGACGTGCCGACCTGGACCAGGCCGGTCGATGCGGCCGGGTCCGCGGGGCTGAGCTGTACCACCGCATGGATCAGCAGTCCGGTCCAGCCCCAGCCGAAACCGAACGCGATCGAGGCGCCGACCACATACAGCCACTGATGAGAAAGCGCCAGGGCGAGAAAGCCGATGGCACCGGCAACCAGCATGAGCGCGATCGCCTGCAGATGTTTTTCATCACGCCGGTCGGCGAGCACGCCGGACAGAAGTCGACCGGACACACCCACGATGCTGGCCCCGGCGAATACGACGCCGGCCTGCCCCGGACTCCAGCCGGCGACGACCGCGCCCGGCACCAGAAAGATACTCAGGGAACTGCCGGCGGCCATGCCCAGCCCCGACCCGGTCGAAATGACCATCAGCGCCTTGCGCGGCAGCCGTAACGCCGGCGCAGCCGCCTGCGTCGAACGCACGGCCAGCCGGGCGTTCGGCGTATAGATCGCCAGCAAGACCGCCGGGAGTGCGAACAACGCGAACGCCCAGCGCCAGCCGACCGTCAAGCCGATGATCGGCACCGCCAGCCCGGCCAGCATGCCGGCCACGGGAATGGCGGACTGCTTGATCCCGTAGGCGGTGCCCTGGCGATGGCGATCTATGCGTTCGGCCAGATAGAGATTCACCGACGGTTGCGCCAGCGCATTGCCCATGCCGCCCAGCGCGAGGATCACCACCAGACCGGCAAGAGAATGCACGCCGACCGCCAGAAACAGCAGGACCATGATCACCAGCACCAGCGAGGCGCGCATGGTCGTACGCACGCCATAGGCCGTGGCGACGCGGCCGGCAAAATACGAGGCCAGCGCACCCGAGCCGAAGAAGGCCGCCGAGGCAATGCCGAGCGCGCTCACCGGCACGCCGATATCCGCGCTCAGCTGAATGCCCAGCGCGCCAACCAGAAACAGCGGCAGCACCGTGAACGTGGCGACACCCACCGCGCCGGCGCTCGGCCGGAGCAACGCGGTCGGCGCGTCAGATGGCAAGGCGTTCGTCACTTGGCCTGCCAGACCGGTTCCCGCTTCTCCAGAAACGCCGCCACGCCTTCCGCGCGATCCTCGCTGTGATAGGGATTGGGCCCGACGTGCAGCCGCAGTGCGGCGGCCAGTGGCAACTCCCCGCCCTTGCCGATCATCGCCTTGTAGCGACGCAGCGTGAGCGGTGCGTTCGCCACCAGCTGGCGACAGAAATTCATCGCCTCCTCGGCCAGCGCATCGCCGGGCACGACCCGGTTGACCAGGCCCCAGCGCTGGGCCTGTTCCGCGCTGATCAGCTCGCCGGTGTACAGCAGTTCGTAGGCGATACCGCGCGGAATCAGCCGCGGCAGCAGTTGACAGCCGAAATTGGAACCGAGACCGCGCTTGGCTTCGGGCAGGCCGATGCGCGCGTGATGGGCGGCGATCCGGATATCGCAGGCCAGCGCGACTTCACAGCCGCCGCCGACCGCGACCCCGTTAAGCGCGGCCACCACCGGTTTGCTGCATTCGAGAATCACCTCGAACACGTTGCGCTGCACGCCGCGCATGGGCAGCGTCGGCGCCCGCTGTGACTGATCGGCCTCGTTCATTTCCTTGAGGTCGATGCCGGCGGAGAACGCGCGCGAGCCGCTGCCGGTGATGAGTACGGCCCAGACGTCGTCGTCCGCGCTGAACCGGTCGAAGGCCTCGATCAGATCGCAGATCAGGCCCGAGCTGAGCGCGTTGAGCCGATCCGGGCGATCGAGCGTGACCTTGGCAATACGGTCGACGACCTCGATGCTCAGTCCGTTGGGGGTGTTCGACATGGCAATCTCCACTGGCGGTGTATGAAATCGTTGACCAAACGGCCCGGTCGGCGCTGGCGCTCAAGCCCGTTGAAAGCGTGATCGCGCGGCCGCGATGCGCCATCGCAGCCCACGGCGGCACCAGAACCTATCCCTCCGGTTTCGGCCGGTCGGCTGCGACCACCGCGCCGGCCTCGCACAATTGTTCGAGCGCGGCCGCATCGAATCCCAGTTCGGAGAGAATGGGCCGCGTATGCGCGGCAAAACACGGTGACGCGGCACGGGCCAGATTGAACGGTGTCGCACTCATGCGGATCGGTGTCGCCAAAGCCCGATACCGGCCCGCCGTTTCGTGTTCGTAATCGGTGAGAATGCCCTCGGCCTCGACGTGCGGATCGAAGAACAACTCATCCACATGCCGCACCTCGGCCACCGGCACTTCGTTTTCGCGCATCAGGGCGACCCAGTCGGCACTGCTGCGTTCGACCAGCAACGTCTTGAGCTGGGCGCCGAACTCCATCGGGTCGGCGTCGGCAATCGCAGCGGCGATACCGGTCGCCGCGGCCAGACGCCGTCGAGCCGGCGCGCTGCCGGCGCCCAGCGCAATGCTGCCATCGGCGGTGGCGAACACGCCGTAATGGGCGGTGTGGGTCGGCGGGTCCGGGCGCAGATCACGCCGGACCTGTTCGACCTCGTCGTGCGTCGCGCGTTGCTTGCGCAGAGCGGGCAGCTGCGCGTCCACGAACTCGTGCCGCCATTCGTCGTGGCCGTAGACATGGGCCAGCGCGTTGTTCTGAATCGCGAGCGCGCCGCCCAGCAGCGAGGTCTGCACGCACTGCCCCACGCCGCTGCGCTCGCGGGCATAGAGCGCGGCGCCGATACCGCCGAACAGCAGCATGGCGGCGGTGTAGTCCGCAACCTGGACCTCGCTATGAAAAGCCAGCCCCTCCTGCTCGGCGGCGAGCGAGCTCATCAATCCCGAGCGCGCCTGCACCACCACGTCCATGCCCGGCAGCGGCGCCTCCGGTCCGACCTGGCCGTAGGCCGTCACCGCGCCGTAGATGACTTTGGGGTTGATCGCGGCAACCGCGTCGTAGTCGAGCCCGCGGCGTTTGATCGCGGCCGGGCTGAGATTGACGAGCACTACATCCGCAATCTCGATCAGGGCACGCACCACCGGCGCCGCCTCGGGATGACCCAGATTGATGGCGATGCTTTCCTTGCCCCGATTCTTGATCAGAAACGGACGGGTCTCGCCGGGGGCGAGCTGATCGGCCCATGAGCGGTACGAGTCACCGGTCGGCGGTTCGACCTTGATCACCCTTGCACCCGCATCGGCGAGCATCTGGGCACAGAACGGCGCGACCACGAACTGCCCGAATTCGACCACGGTGATATCGGCGTACGGTCCTTGCATGAACGAGCTCCCGGGTTATGCAGGTTGCGTCGAGACGCACTTGATGACGGCGTCGGGCCGAGCAGTCGTCGTTTCGAGAACCTCGGTCTGTCGCGCCGGTGGGGTCAGCTCATCCAGGCAACGGCCACCTAAGGTCGGCCCCGAGGTCTGCAGATGACAGGCCACCTCGCCGCCGCCGTCGATGGGCGTCATCTGCGGCATGCTTTGGCCGCAGACATCCATCGCGTAGGGACAGCGGGTATGAAACGGGCAGCCCGACGGCGGATTCGACGGATCGGGAATACTGCCCTGCAACACCATCCGCCGGGCCTGATCGCGCTTGCGCGGATTGGGCACGGGAATGGCCGACAGCAGCGCCTGCGTATAGGGATGCGCCGGCGATTGATACAGGCGCTGGGTTGGCCCGGACTCGACGATATGGCCGAGATACATCACTGCCACCCGGTGCGAGATATGCCGTACCACCGCCAGGTCGTGGGCGATGAACAGATAGGACAGCGACAGCTTCTCGCGGATATCCTCGAGCAGGTTGATGACCTGATTCTGGGTCGACACATCGAGCGCCGACACGGCCTCGTCGCAGACGATCAGACGCGGATTGAGCGCCAGTGCGCGGGCGATGACCACGCGCTGGCGCTGGCCGCCGGAGAATTCATAGGGATAGCGGTCGGCGTGGCTGGGCCGCAGCCCGACCAGCTCGAGCAGCTCCTCGACGCGCTCGCGCATCTGGGCACGCGTCATGGCCCGATGCACGCGCAGCGGCTCGCTGATGCTGGCACCGATGGTCGACGACGGGTCGAGCGAGGAATACGGGTCCTGGAAGACCATCTGCATCTGCGAGCGGATCGTGCGCAACGCCTTGCCGCGCACCGACGCGATGTCCTGCCCCTCGATCCGCACAGTGCCCGATTCGATCGGCACGAGCTTGAGAATGGCGCGTCCGGTGGTCGATTTACCCGAGCCGGATTCGCCCACCAGCCCCAGGGTCTCGCCCGGAGCGATATGCAGGCTGACGTCGTTGACCGCCCGTACCACCCGGCGGCCGCCGAACAGCGTGTGCTTGCGAAACGTCACCTGCAACCGCTCGACCTCGAGCAGCGCCATGCCCTGCCCCTGCGTGGTCCTGTTTACTGGTTCGCCGCTCACGATATACCTCGCAAATCGATTTCACCGCTGCGCACGCAGCGGCTCATCTGCTCGGGCCCGGTCTGCCGAAGCTCGATCGGGCTCTGGGTGCATTTGGACTCGCCGTAGGGACAGCGCGGATGAAAACGACAGCCCACCGGCATGTTCCACGGCTCGGGCGTATGCCCCGGAATCGAGGCGAGCTTGCCGGTGGCCGGGCCGAGCTGCGGCATCGCCTTGAGCAGACCGTCGGTGTAGGGCATGTCCGGTGTTTCGAACAGCTCGATCGCCGGCGCGCGCTCGACCACCTGGCCGGCGTACATGACCACCACGCGGTCACAGATCTCGGCAACCACGCCCAGATCGTGGGTGATCATCAGAATCGACATGCCGATCTCGTCGCGCATCGACGCCAGCAACTCCAGAATCTGGGCCTGAATGGTCACGTCGAGCGCGGTGGTCGGCTCGTCGGCGAGCAGCAGTTTGGGCTCGCAGCTCAACGCCATCGCGATCATGGCGCGCTGGCGCATGCCGCCGGAGAACTCATGCGGATAGTCATCGACACGCTTGACGGCCTTGGGGATGCCGACCAGATCGAGCACTTCGATGGCACGACGCTTGGCCGCGCGGCGACTACCGCCGCGATGGCGCAGCACGGTTTCGCTGATCTGGTCGCCGATGGTGAAGGCCGGATTGAGGCTGGTCATCGGCTCCTGGAAGATCATGGAGATGTCGTTGCCGCGAATATCGCGTCGTGCGCGCTCGGGCAGCGTCAGCAGATCCTGTCCTTCGAACCAGACGTGGCCGCCCGACAGCCGCCCGGGCGGCATGGGCACGAGGCCGAGAATCGACAGACCGGTGACGGTCTTGCCGGAGCCGGACTCGCCCACCAGCCCCAGAATTTCATGGTGACCGATATCGAAGGAAACATCGTTGACCACGTTGGCCCAGCCGTGATCGGTGGCGAAGTCGATGGACAGGCCGTCGACATCCAGCAGCCTGTCCTTGCTCGCGGCCGCCGCGGGCGACCGTGTCCGTTCGTCATGCGCGGATTCAATCGATGACATGCGTCAATCTCCTTTCCGTACTTCGCGGCCCAGCGCATCGCGCAGGCCGTCGCCGAGCAGGTTGAATGACAGCGTCGCGATCGCGATCGCCAGCCCCGGCCAGAACACCAGCCCTGGGGTAGAGCGGATTTCGGGAAAACCGCGGCCGAGCATGTTGCCCCAGCTGGGGGTGGGCGGAATCACGCCCAGGCCGAGCAGACTCAGGGCGGCTTCGGCCAGCAAGGCCGACGCCAGTAGCAACGAGATCTGCACCAGCAGCGGCGACAGGATGTTGGGCAGCACGCGCCGGAAGATGATGTTGACGGCGGGCGTGCCGATGCTCACCGAGGCCTCGATATAGGTCTCCGCCCGCACCGACAGCGCGGCACTGCGCACCACGCGAAACAGCCTCGGCGCATAGACCAGGCCGATAGCGCTCATCGCCTTGATCAAGCCCGGCCCGGTCGAGGCGATGATGGCCACCGCCAGAATCAGGGCCGGAAACGTCATCAGCACGTCGGCCGTACGGCCGAGCAGCCAGTCCACCCAGCCGCCGAAATAACCGGCCACCAGCCCGGACGGCACGCCCAGGATCACGGCAACGGTGACCGCGAACGTGGCCGCGAACAGCGACGCGCGGCCGGCGTAGATGATGCGGCTCAAGGTGTCGCGCCCGAGCGAGTCGGTGCCCAGCCAGTGCGACATCGACGGCCCGGACAGGCGGTTGACCACGTCGATGGCATCGGGGCTGTAGGGCGCGAGCAGCGGTGCCGCGATCGCGCCCAGAACCATGAGAACGAGCACGATCAGCGCCGCGAGCGCGATCCGGTTCGCACAGAAGCGTCGGGTGAAGCGGTGCAACGATGTTTCACGACCCGATCCGCGGCCCGACGTTGTGGCGGCCGTCTTCGGCGCCGCCGGGCCGGACTGTGTCGATCCTGTGTGGCTGCTATTCATGATCAGCGCACCCTCGGATTGAAATAGGCATAGGAGACGTCCACCAGTATGTTGATCACGATCACCATCGCGGCCGCCACCAGCACCACGCCCTGCACGATCGGGAAATCCCGGTTGAAGACCGCGTCGTAGGCAAGCTTGCCGATGCCGGGCAGCGAGAACAGCTGTTCGATGACCACCGTGCTGCCCAGCAGTCGGCTCATCTCGATGCCGAAGACGGTGATCACCGGCAACGCCGCGTTCTTGAGCGCATGCTTCATCACTACCCGCGCCGGCCTGAGCCCCTTGGCACGCGCGGTGCGGATGTAGTCCTCGGACATCACGGTCACCAGCGAGGCCCGGGTCTGCCGGGCGATGATCGCCGACGGCGTCAGCGATAATGCGAACGCCGGCAGCGTCAGATGCCGCAGCCACTCCAGTGGATCCTCGGTCAGCGGCACATAACCCACCGACGGGAACCAGGGCAGATCCACCGACAGCAGCATGATCAGCAGCATGCCGACCCAGAAATACGGCACCGCGACGCCGATACTGGCAAGTACCGTGGCACTGCGATCGACCCAGGTACCGGGACGCAGCCCGGCAATCGAACCCATGGCCACGCCCAGCACCAGCGCGATCACCATGCACAGACCAACCAGCGAAATCGTGGTCGGCAGTCGTGCGGTGATATCGACCCACACGGTCTGGCTGCTGAACAGCGAATGGCCGAGATCGCCATGTAATACGCCGCTTATCCAGTGCCAGTAGCGCACCAGAAACGGCTCGTTGAGCCCGAGGCTTTCGCGGATCGCCGCGATCTGCTCGGGCGTCGGATTCTGCCCCGCCAGGCTGATCGCCGGGTCGCCCGGAATCAGCACGATGAGACTGAATATCAGAAAACTGATGATCGCCAGCAAGGGGATCGCTGCGGCCACACGCGACAGGAATATCTTAAGCATGAAACACGCTCTGTCCGATGAATCGGCATCGGCGAGCCAGCGCGGGGACAATGCCCCGCGCTGGCCGGCACCGGTCGATTACTTGCTGCGACCCGGATCGATACCGACGCCGCGGAACTCTCGAGCTCCATCGGTGTGGATATTCAGACCCACCACCTTTTTGTTCATCGTGAACGGCGTCGTCAGATGACACAGGGTGATATTGGGATAGGCCTCGTCGGCCACCGCCTTGAACAGTTTTGCGTAGATCGGCCCGCGTTTCTCGGCGTCCGCGCTGTTCATGGCCTCGGCGTTCAAGCGCGTGATCTCGTCGGTGGTGTAACCGCCGGGATTGGAGAAGCCATCGGCCAGATAGTATTCCGAGGTCAGAATGCTGGGATCGGATGACGCCTTCTGTTCCTCGAGGACCGCATCAGCCGACTTCTTGACCGAGAAATCCTCGGACAACAGGCCGATACTCTTGGGCGTGATCGACATCTTGATGCCGACCTGGGCCAGGTTGTATTGCACGATCTCGGCGATCTGCTGGTATAGCGACAGATTGATCACCTCAAGATCGAACGAGAAGCCATCGGCAAGGCCGGCCTCCTTCAACAACTGCTTGGCCTTGTCCGGGTCGTAGAGTTCACCCTTGTCGAGATCCGGATTGGAGGCGAAATACGACGACGGGAACAGCTGGATCGACGGCTCGCAGAACCCGTCCGTGACCTGCTGGACGGCCTTGCGGTTGATCGCATAGCTGATCGCCTTGCGCACCCGCTTGTCGCCGAACTTCGAGCGTTTGGTGTTGAGCTTGATGTTGTAGCTCGACAGGCTGGGCCGCTGGCATACCACGAGGTC
Source organism: Salinisphaera aquimarina (assembly GCF_042643355.1). Taxonomy (NCBI): domain Bacteria; kingdom Pseudomonadati; phylum Pseudomonadota; class Gammaproteobacteria; order Salinisphaerales; family Salinisphaeraceae; genus Salinisphaera; species Salinisphaera aquimarina. The sequence goes on along the minus strand of NZ_JBHRSS010000001.1, from coordinate 113,164 downwards.
GGCCTTCTTGGCGGGCTCGTACATGCTCGCCCGCAGGAAGGTGGAGTCGGCGGCACCCGTGATCACGGCATTCAGACGCGCGTTGTCGTCGCCGGAGATGAGAAACACCATCTTGGCCACGTTCTGGGCGTCCGGGTCCCAGTAATCCTTCACCGCGGTGTACTCGACTCGATTACCCGGCTGATAGCTGGCCATCCGATACGGTCCCGAACCACCGGTGGGCTTGATGTCCTCGCCCTTCTTGTCGAAGGCCGCCGGGCTCATCATCATGCCGGCCGAACCGCCGAGCACGCCAACCAGGGCACCGGCGCCGCCGTCGGTATGAATACGCACGGTGTGCGGATCCACCACTTCCACCGACTTCACCGACGCCAGCGAATTGGCGTTGAACGACCCCGGCAGCGTCTTCGAACGCTCGATGTTGGCCTTGACCGACGCCGCGTCGAAAGCGGTGCCGTCGTGATAGCTCCAGCCATCGCGCAGTTTCAACTCGAGCGTCTTGCCCTCGTCGGAGAGTGTCCACGACGTCGCCAGCATCGGCTGCGGCTTGCCCGAGTCGTCCATGTAGACAAGGCTGTCGTAGATCGGAAACAGATACATCTGGCTGTTGTTGGTAGTGATCTTGTCCGGATCAAAACTGGTATTGCCGACGCTGTACATCCAGGTGAACGTCTGCGACTTGTCGATGCCGTCGGTCATCTCCGGGCAGCGGGGTTCCTTGACCTCCGCCACCTTCTGATCGCCCGAATCCGCCGCAGCGCCGCTGCCGGAATTGTCGGCGGACTGGGCCGTGTCACTGTCGTTACTTCCACAACCCGCGACCATGGCCAGCAGCAGCACCAACGCCGCGCTACCGGATAACCAACCAAGCTTTCTAATTATTGTATTCATAAGCCTCCTCCGCACTCCTTGTTGATCTAAGACCTGGAAACAGGCCCTGATTCACTGCTCATGACTTGTTGCGACGCCGCTGTGACCACATCTGCGTGGCACGCTCGAACTGCAGCGCAGCTTCCCAGCCGATCCCCGGGGGACCCAGCTCGGTACGGAACGACCGCACGGCCTCGCGCGCCAGGGCCGGGTCCTTGGCCGGTTTCTTCGCCAGTTCCATCGCGAAATCCTCGACCTCGTCGTCGGCCAGCGAACGCCAGGCCAGACCGATCTCCTGCGCGCGGCGGCCATCGATCTCCTCGCTGAACAGACCCATCGCCGCGGTGGCCTCACGGCCGGCGGTACGCCCGGAAATAGTGAAATAGCCGCCGCCGGGGTGCAGGCCGATACGCAGAAAGCCGGACATGATGCGGGCGTTGTCGGCAACGATGCGCAGGTCGGTCGCCAGCATCAGATTGATGCCCGCACCCACCGCCGCACCGCGTACCGCGGCAATGGTCGGCACCTTCAACGCGCCGACCCGCATGAACGCACCGTAGACCTGGCCCGCTTCCTTGTAGGTCGTCTCCTCGGCCTGATCGGCGCCCGGCTGCCAGCGGCGCCGATCGGCGCCCGAGCAGAACGTGCCGCCGGCGCCGCGCACCACGGCCGCGCCGATCGAATCATCGGCATCGATCTCCTCGCAGAAATCCGCGAGCTGTCGCCCCATCTCGGGGGTAAGACCGTTCTTGACTTCGACCGAATCGACCGTGAGCAACGCCACACCGTCCTTTCGCTCCAGGTTTATCTGTCCCATGAATATGCTCCTCTCTGATCCTGTTTCGATTGACCGACACACGGCGTCGGATTCATTGTTTTTCTCGCACCAACGCGCTACGGCGCCAGCTGTACCAGCACGTCGACCGCGGTGACGCCTTCGCCACGCGCCGCCACGATCAACGGATTGATTTCGAATTCGGCCAACTGCTCGCCGGCCGCGACCGCCACGTGGCTGACGCGCACCACGGCGTCGACCACGGCCTCGACGTCGCATGCGACCGCGCCGCGATAACCGGCCAGCAGCGGCCACGCACGAAGACTGCGCAGCATCCGATAGGCCTCATCGGGCGCCACCGGTGCCAGCCCCGAGGCCACGTCGCGATAGATTTCAGTGGTGATGCCGCCGAAACCCACCGTGATCACCGGCGGAAAACCGTCTCTGGCGGCGGTGGTGGCAACAATCAGTTCGACGCCCGGCGCTATCATTTCCTGCACCAGCACGCCGTCGGCGTCGACACCGTGGTGGACCGCCGCGGCCATCAGCTCGTCGAAGACCGCGGCCGCCTGGTCGGCGTTCACGCTCAGGCGCACGCCGCCGACATCCGATTTATGCGCCAGCGTGCCGGCCTGCAGTTTCATCGCGGCGGCCGATTGCATCGCCGCCACCGCCTGCTGCGCCTGCGCGCCATCCGTAACCAGCGCCGATGCCGGTCGGCGAATACCGATCGCGTCGAGCAGGGCCTGACCGCCGTCGGCGCCGGCCGAGGCGAGCAGATCGCCCAGTGGCGGCAAATCCACCTCGCCGACCGACGCCGGCTCTCCCGGCGACGGTTCAGCCGGCGCCGCCGGCATGATCAGCGCGGCGGCGCGGGTGAGTTCACCCACGGAATGAAAGACCGGCACACCGGCGGCCCGGAATATCTGGCGACCTTCTTCGGTGAGTTCCCGGCCGGCCAGCCAGGCCACCAGCACCGGCTTGGACAGGGCGGCGGCAGTCTCGACGATGCCGTCGGCCAGTTCCGCACCCGCCTTGCCGGTAACCATGGTCAGCAAGACAGCCACGGCGTCGATGGCCGGGTCGTCGGCGACGATCTGGCAGACGCGCCCGAAGGGATTGCCGCTCTGATTGAACAACTGCGCGGTCACGTCGACCGGATTGGCCAACGCCCCGAATGCGGGAATCATCGGCGCCAGCAGGGCCTGCGTCGGCTCGCCCAGTTCGGGCAGCGTGATGGCATGGGCCTCGCACTGATCGGCCGCCAGGCTGCCGGCGCCGCCCGAGGTGGTCACCACGCCCATACGCCGGCCCGCAACCACCGGGGTGGCCGACAGCACCGCCGCGACCGAGAGCAGTTCGCTGATGTCGTTGACCAGCGTCACACCGTATTTCTGCGATACCAGCGTGAAGGCGATGCTTTCGCTGAGCATCGCGCCGGTGTGCGAGGCCGCCGCGCGACGCCCGGCCTCGGAACGGCCGCTCTGCAGCAGCACGATCGGCTTGGCGAGTTCCTGGGCCTTGCGTGCCAGGCGCTCGTAGACATGACCATCGCCGATCGATTCCACATAGAGCATCAGAAAACGCACTTCCGGCTCTTCCAGCAGTTCGTCGGCGACCTCGTAGAGTTCGAGATCGGCCTGATTGCCGGTGCTGACCCAGGCGGTCAGGCCCAGGCCCATTTCCATCGACAGATCCAGAATCGAGCCGCCGACCGCGCCGCTCTGGCCGACATAGGCGCCGCCGCCGCGCTTGAATACCAGCGGGCGGTCGGCCGCGGCCGTGAAGGTCGCCGACAGGCCAATGGGAGTAAAGAGCACTCCCTGACAATTGGGCCCCAGCACCCGCACACCGGCCTCGCGACCGGCTGCCACCAGTTCATCCTGGAGCGCCGCGCCGGTGGCGCCGGTCTCGGCAAATCCGGATGCGAAAACGATCGCTGCCACTGCGCCCGCGGCACCGGCATCCCGTATGGTCTGGGCCGCCTGGGCCGCGGGCACCATGACCATCACCAGATCCACCGGCGCCGGCACGCTCTTGAGCGAGGCATAGCAGGGCTTGCCGCCCAGTTCGTCGTAGTTGGGGTTGACCGGGTAGATCTCGCCCTGAAACCCGTGCTCGGCCAGATAACGCATGGGTCGCGCCATCGCGCTGTCGGCACGCCCGGAGGCGCCCACCAGCGCGACCGAGCGCGGCCGGAACATACGCGCCAGGGGACGACCCGAATCGGTGTCGTTCATACGCGGTCCACCGGCGTCGACAGTGATGTCTTCGCCCGGTGCGTGCGTGAATTGCTGACTTGCGCTGACTGCATTGTTTCGGCCCGCTTGCTGCATAGAAAACCTCGTTCCTGTAAAGCTGTTCCCGACCGCTCGACCTGTGCGCTACGATCGCAAATCACCTGTTCTCAAGGTGGCCCTTGCCAAGCCAGCGACCGCCGTCGATGACCAGGTTCTCGCCGGTGATGAAATCCGCGTAGTCGCTGAGCAGGTACGCCACCGCGTTGGCAATCTCGATGCGTTCGGCCAGACGGCCGCGCGGGACCCCGCGCAGAATTCGCTCGCGGTCAGCCTCGGTGGGAAACAGCTGGGCCACGGCGCCGGTATCCGCCGTGGATCCCGGCGTCACCAGGTTGACCCGGATATTGTGCTGCCCCCACTCGACCGCCAGCGTTCGGGTCATCGCCAGCACGCCTGCCTTGGCGCTGGCCGAATGCACCGCCAGCGGCCCGCCGTGAAAACCGCCCACGGTGCCGATGTTGAGGATCGACCCACCACCGGCCGCGATCATTTTCCTGCCGGCGATCTGGCTGCAGTACCAGGTGCCGTCGAGCACGATCGACACCACGGCCCGCCAGGCATTGACCGACATCTCCTCGGCCTTGACCCGGAAATTGCCGGCCGCGGAATTGACCAGCATGTCGATACGGCCGTATTCGGCCTCGGCGCCGTCCACGAACGCCTCAACCTGTTCGGGGTCGCGTACATCGACGCGCAGGCCGATCGCCTCGGCGCCGAGCGCACGCAGTTCGGTAGCGGCCTGATCGATCACCTCCTGACGCCGACTGCCGATGACGACCTTCGCCCCCAGCAGGCCCAATGTCTTGGCGATCTCGTAGCCGATGCCGCTGCCACCGCCGGTGACCAGCGCGACGCGGCCGGCAAACGTATCCGAGGCAAGCATGGGTTTCATGGCTGATCTCCGTGCGGACAGATTCTGCTCAGGCCGGCCTGGTGCTGTTGCCGGCCGACGCGTTGAAAAGTCATGTATTCAAAGATCACTGAGAAAAGGCCACATGCCATCGCCACCGGTGGCGCAGATGCGTTGGCCGATCCGATCCTGCCAGTACGGCTCGGTGCCGAACTCATCGCGCCACGACCATAGACGACGGGTGTAGTAATGCAGGGTGTGTTCGCGGGTAAAACCCATCGCCGCATGCACCTGATGGGCGACGGCAGCCGCCATGCCGGCGGCTTCGCCCACCCGCGCCTTGGCCACCGCGATCATGAAACCGGGCTCCTCGCCGTCGGTCGCACGGGCGGCCGCGGCTGCTGCGGCACCGGCAGCGGCGACCTGGCCGGCCATCGCCGCCAGCTGTTGCTGGACCGCCTGGAACTTGGCAATCGGGCGGCCGAACTGCTTGCGCTCGTTGGCGTGCTCGACGGCCAGATCCAGCGCCCGACGCATCGCACCCGCCATCTGCAGCGAACGCAGCAGCGCACCCCACTCGGTGATACTCGGCCCGGTCATGGTCTTGGCCGTCACCGCATCCGCGGTCAGTTCCAGGCCGTCGAGCGACGCACTGTCGCGCGCCTCCCCGGCCAGGCTGACATCCGGCCGCCAGTCCAGGCGATCCGCCTTGATCACGACCCGGCGCATGTCACCGTCGCGCGCCGGCATATCCAGGAGCACATAGTGCGCATGCCGGCCCCAGGCGATCCGCTGCAGTTCGCCGGTCAGTGTCCAGCCGTCGTCCGCGGCTTCGAGACGGGCGTCGACGATATTGTGTTCCCCTGCCAGGGCGATGATTTCCTCGCCGGAGACGTCGATACGGTCTGCAAGCAGCCGCATGCCGACGAAGGTTTCGGCCAGGGGCAGCGGCAAGGCGTGATAGCCGGCGAGTTCGGCCAGCGACAGACCGTCGGTGACGGCCAGACCGGCGCCACCCTCGTCTTCCTCGAGCAGCATGCCCGCCAGACCCATCTCGGCCACGGCATGCCAGGCGTCGTCGGAGAAACCGCCGTCCTCGCTCGCCTGCCAGAGTTCGCGGTCCACCCGGTCGGAGAACAGACGCCCCGCCGAGTCCAGCATCATGTCACGGATATCGTTCATCGTAGGCCCAACCCTTTTGCGATAATGCCGCGCAATATTTCGCGCGTGCCGCCCCGAATGGAGAAGGACGGCGCCGAGAGCATCCCCTTACCCAACGCCTCGGCGTAGGGATTGCCGTTATCCAGCGAGGGCGCGACGTCGACCAGCAGACGCGCGATTTCCGGAATCTCCTGCTCGAAGGCCGTGCCGACATCCTTGACCGCCGCCGCCTCGAGTTCGGGCGACTCGCCGCGTTCGAGCATGCCGGCCACCGACAGCGACATCTGCCGCAGCGTCACGAGGTGCGCGATCAGGCGACCGACCGCGATCCGGTCACGGCTCTCGGCCTTTCTTGCCACCGCGTCGACGAGCTGGCGCAACAATTGGTATGTACTGAGAATGCGATCCGGGCCACTGCGTTCGAAGGCGAGCTCGCCGGTCACCATCTGCCAACCGCGGCCTTCCTCGCCGATGAGCATGTCGTCGGCGACGAACACGTCGTCGAAGAACACCTCGTTGAAATCGTGACTGTTATAGAGGTTGTAGATCGGGCGGGTGGTGATGCCCTCGCTTTCACGCAGATTGACGATGAACTGGGTCAGGCCCGCATGGCGGTCCTCGCCGAGCGGCTCACTGCGCGCCAGGGCAATCAGGTAGTGCGCCTGATGGGCATTGCTGGTCCATATCTTGGTGCCGTTGAGCAGCCAGCCGCCGTCGGCGCGCGTGGCCCGCATGCCTACCGACGCCAGATCGGAACCGGAGTTGGGCTCGCTCATGCCGATGGCGAAAAAACATTCGCCGGCCGCGATCTGCGGCAATATCTTTTCGCGCGCGGCCTCCGAGCCGTTGGCGAGAATGTTGTTGCCACTCTGACGATCGGCCACCCAGTGCGCGCCCATGGGGGCACCGGCCGCCAGCATTTCCTCGATCACTACAAAGCGATCCAGCGCGCTGGCCTCGTGACCGCCGTAACGCTCGGGCCAATGCATGCCGATGAAGCCATGCTGGCCACAGCGCCGACTGAAATCCGCGTCGTAAGTGCCCCAGGAATTGCGATGCGGCGTAAAACGTTCGTGCGCCAGCTCGTCGGCCAGAAAAGAACGGGCCGCGTGACGAAACGACAGGGCACTGTCCGGCAGTTCGACCGGATCGAAACGGAACGAATTCATTATCGGTATCTCCTCCGACTTGACCCCGGCCGGCGATCCGGCAGGGAGCGCGTCGCGCCGTGCTTTTTTCTGCACTGTGCTGCGACGACGTCCCGACTATAGCCACGTCTTCAGAGACGGCGAAAGCGGCAATAAATCAACCTACCCAAACTTTTTGTTATGCTGCATCAATGAGCAAACGCCGGCTGCCACCACTCAACCCGCTACGCAACTTCGAAGCCGCCGCTCGTTGCGGCAGCTTTACCCAGGCGGCCGCGGAACTGAACGTCACACCGGCCGCGGTGAGTCGCCAAGTTATTGTTCTGGAAAATTATTTTTCCAAGTCGCTGTTCATCCGGCACGCCAACATAATCGAGCTCACGGCAGACGGTGTGGCCCTGCTGCCATCGGTCAGCGCCGCGCTGGACATGCTCAACGACGGTGCCCGCCTGCTCTCCGCCAAGGGCGATACCGCGGTCAACCTCTGTACCTATCCCGGATTCATCATGCAGTGGCTGATTCCGAGGATGGGACATTTCCGCAGCGAACATCCCGAAATCAACCTCAACCTGATCACTGCCTCCAAACCTGACGAATTCGAAGCCGCGCACGCCGATATCACCATCAAATACGGGCACGAGCAGCCCCACGGCGAATGCGGAAAAGCGATTCTTCCGGATATCATTCTCCCCGTCTGCAGCCCGTCGCTGACCCGCGGCCCCCATGCCCTGCCGCCGGTGGAGAATCTCGCCCAGCACACCCTGCTTCGCTCGCGCTACCGGCGACTGGACTGGCCCAGCTGGCTCGAGATCATGAATGCGCAGGATCTGCACGCGCATCAGGAACTCACGTTCAAGGAATCCGGCCTGGCCAATCAGGCCGCGACCCAGGGGCTGGGCGTGGCGATGGCGCAGCGCCTGCTCGTCGAAAACGAACTGGCCAGCGGAAAACTGGTGATGCCTTTCAGTACCGCGCTGCGTCGATCCGCCGATATCTGGATCAGCCGCTCACGCGAGCGCTGCGCGGATGACCACGTCACCCTGGTTTGCGACTGGATCGAAAAAGAGGCCCGCGACACCGTCGCCGGCTTCGGCATCGATTTCACCCCGTCCACCTTCGATACCGCCCAGGCGCTGACGCTGAATAACGGCAAGTAACCGAGCTCAGCCCCAGTGCGGCAGTAAACCGACCCATCCCGGCATACGTCGGTTTTTCTGACACGCCGTTCTCCGCAGGCGTGTCCTCGCATACCCAGCGCTCGCGTCTTGGCTTCAAGGCGTTGCTACGATCGTGCGCGCCTTCTGCCCCCACTCCACGCCCTGGACGCTGTAGCAAAGCGTCAACTTGATTAACAGAACGCGACACCGTCCAACGAAGACTATATCAAGCTGCTGTTTTTACTTATTTATTTAAAAGGCACAAAAATTGCTTCCAATCTGAAAACACGGCCGGAAATTCCCGGCGTTTTCGAATTTCAGGGAAGACTCAATGAACAACAAAACAGGCCTGGGTTTCATCGCGGCGCGTACGCTGGCCGCTCTGATCATTCCCCTGGCGCTGGCCTTGCCGACCGCGGCGAGCGCGGCATTCATCGATTTCTCCGGCTCGGTGGACAGTGGTTTCTCGTTCTCGGCACCGGCACCGGCGCCTTTCATGATCGGCGATGCGGTCACCGCGACCCTGGAAATCGACGACGCGGCCGCCCTGCCGAACGCGAATTTCAACGCCAGTGACCTGCTCAGCTTCAGTCTTTCCATCGGCGCGGTGGATTTCTCGCTCGCCTCGATCGGTCCGTTCGCTGCGTTTGCGGGTCAGATCTCGAGCGACGGCACGACGCTGAGCTCGTTCGACTTCCTGTCGATGTTCATCGCCCTGCCGGGCTGCAGCGACTGCACCGTGGCGCTCATCGGCAATGAATCCTCATTCATGGCCGTGGTCGGCGCCGCCAACCCGTTCGATAGCGGCTTCATCTCGGGCGATTACACGCCGACCGTGCGTGCCGTGGCCGACGTGCCCGAGCCCTCGACCATCGCCCTGTTCGCGCTTGCTCTGGTACTGCTCGGCTGGGGCGTGCGCCGCCGCCACAACGGCTGAACAGCACAACCGGCTGTTGCCGGTTGTCTTCTAGCGCTCGGTCAGACGCGGCAGCAGCTCATGCAGGTTGCACGGCTGGGTACGGGCATCGATCTGTTCACAGATGAGCTTGTCCCAGCCGTCGGCACAGGCGCCGGATGACCCCGGCAGGCAGAAGATGAACGTCGCCTTGGCCACCCCCGCCAGTGCCCGCGACTGCAGGGTGGACGTGCCGATGACGTCGTAGGACAGCACCCGGAACATCTCGCCGAAACCGTCGATACGGCGGTCGAACAGGATCTCGATCGCCTGCGGGGTAACGTCCCTTCCAGTCAGGCCGGTACCGCCGGTGGTGATCACCACGTCCGGCTTGGCGTCGGCGATCCAGCGCGACACGCGGGCACGCAGTTCGTAGACGTCGTCCGGGCAGATCGCCTTCTCGTGCAGCACATGGCCGGCGGCCTCGAGCCGATCGACCAGCAGCTTGCCGGACTTGTCGGTGGCTTCGGTGCGCGTATCGGATACGGTCAGGACCGCGATATGCAGCGGGATGAATGTCGGGTTTGTGGCTTCGCCCATTACGGCCTCACGATTGGAAACAGCCTAAGCCGCCCAAGATGCCATACGAAGCCAGGCGCGGACTGTTTTTCTCGCCAGTTCAGCCCAGACGCGCCGCCGCCTTGCGCGCCAGGTCCACCGCTCGACGGGCCATGGGCACACTCTGGCCGGTATGGGTTTCGGGCCGCAGGGCAGCGGCCAGTTCCGCGGCATCGATTTGCGCGGGCAGTTGCTCGTGGCCGGCCAGAGCGCTGGCAAAACCATTGCCGTCCCGGCGTGCCCGCGCCACGCTTTCCTGGACCAGATGATGGGCCTGCGAGCGGCCGACGTGCGCGGCCAGCAACATCATCGCTTTCTCGGCCATGATCAGGCCGTCGCTGGCGGCGAGATTACGGCGCATGTTGTCCGGGATCAGGCGGATACTGGCGAGCAGTTCATCGAACAGGCAGGTCAGTTCATAGGCCAACGGCACCGCTTCGTCGATGGCGCTGTACATGACCATATTGGAGGCGGCGTCGCCCTCGTGCGACGGCTGCATGGCCTCGAGCGTGGTGGCGGCATAGCCGCGCAGCCGCGTGGCGTGGGCCATGACCTTCACCGCGATCTTGGAATTGACCTTCTGCGGCATCGTGCTGCTGCCGACCGCGCCTTCGATGTCCTCGATCACTTCGCCCAGTTCGTCGGTCATCAAGGTGTAGAATTCGCGCGCGATCTTGGCGCAGCTGCCCGCCAGCAGCGCCAGCAGCTGCATGTATTCGGCGATATGATCGAGCGCCGAGCGCACCGGCACCGCCGACGGTGCGAGACCGAGACGCGTGGAGATGGCTGCGTTCAGCGCCGGGCCGTTGTCTCCGAAGGCATGCATTGCCCCCAGCGCGCCGCCGAACTGGGACATGAACACCCGCGACTCGGCCGCCTTGAGGCGTTCTTCGTGGCGCAGCATTTCATCGATCCAGGCCGCGACCTTGAAGCCGAAGGTGATCGGCAGGCCCTGGCGCCGGTTCGAGCGCCCGGCCACCACCATTTCCGCGCTTTCGTCGGCCATGCCCGCGAGGCGGCCGAAGATCGCGCCCAGACGCGCCATCAGTGCCGCGTGGGCTTTTTTCATCTGCACGATGCGCGCGGTCTGGATGATGTTCTGGGTGGTGCCGCCCCAGTGCACATAGGCGCCGGCGTCGTCGTCGCAGGCCGTGGCCAGGGTCTCGACGAGCGCGAGTATGGGTGCGCGGTTGCGGGCCGCCAGTTCGGTGAATGCCTTCGCGTCGATCGTGTCCAGATGGGCGTGCCGGGCGATGTCCTCGGCGGCGGCCTTTGGAATCATGCCCAGTTCGCCCTCGGCCAGCGCGAGTGCGGCCTCGACGTCGAGCCAGGACTGGTGGCGGCTGCGCGCGCTGAACAGTTCACGCACGGCATCGGCACTCAACAATTCGGTCATCGGGTCAAACACTCTTGAAGGAAAGGAATCAGACCGACGCGGCGGCGGGCGCGCGCTGGCTCAGGGGATCGCTCATCGAGGCCAGCAGCTCGCGGGTATAGGCGCTGGCCGGCCGGGTGTAGACCTGCTCGGTCGGCCCGGTTTCGACGATCCGACCGCCCTGCATCACCGCCACGCGGCTGGCCATATAGCGCACCACCGCGAGATCGTGGGTGATGATGAAATAGGTCAGGTTCAGGCGTGCCTGCAGATCGAGCAGCAGATTCAGGATCTGGGCCTGTACCGAGATATCCAGCGCCGACGTCGGCTCGTCGCAGACGATCACGTCCGGCTCCAGCACCAGTGCCCGGGCCACCGCGACGCGCTGGCGCTGGCCGCCCGACATCTGGCCGGGATAGCTGTCATAGAAGCGTGCATCGAGGCCGACCAGCGCCATCACCTCGCGTACGCGCTCGCTCCGCGAACGGCTGTTGCCGATGCCGTGCACCACCAGCGGTCGGCCGATCGAGTCGGCGACGGTGCGTAGCGGATTGAGCGACGAATACGGGTCCTGGAACACGGGCTGGATCTGGCGGGCACGTTCGCGGGCACCGGTGTCGGCGAGCGGTCTGTCATCGAACCGCACCACGCCGGCGGTCGGCGCCTGCAGGCCGAGCAGCATGCGCGCCATTGTGGTCTTTCCGGAGCCGGATTCACCCACTACCGCCAGGATTTCGCCGCGATACAGACCCAGCGATACGTCGTCTACCGCGCGCAGGCGGTGGGCCGCGCCGAGCAGGCCACGACGGGTGACGAATTCGCAGCTGACCGATTCCAGCGACAGGATCGGCGTGTCGTTTGCAGCCGCCGTCGCGCGGCTCGGCTGCGTCATTTGCTCCGACTGGGCTGTATCGGCCCACTCGAAGGCGCGCAGCCGATCCGCGCCGAGCATGCAGCGATAAGCCCGATCGTCGGCCCTGTGCATCACCGGCTCGCCGTCATGACAGGCGTCGTGCACCAGCGGACAACGATCGGAAAACGCACAGCGCGACAGCCGCGCGAACGGCCGCGGCACGCTGCCCGCGATCGACCCCAGCCGGCCGCCGCCGTTGGGAGCCAGTGCCCGCGGCGCGCAGCGCAGCAGCCCCTGCGTGTACGGATGCAATGGCGTTTCCAGCACCTGCCGCAAGGAGCCCTGCTCCACCAGCGCGCCGGCGTACATCACTGCGACCCGGTCCACCGCCCGCGATACCGCGGCGATGTCGTGGCTGACCAGAATCATGGCGGTACCGAGTTCGGCGCGCAGCTCGGCGAGCAGATCCAGAATCTGCGCCTTGATGGTCACGTCGAGCGCGGTGGTCGGCTCGTCGGCAATGATCAGCTCGGGCGAATTCATCAATGCCATGGCGATCATCACGCGCTGACGCAAACCGCCGGACAATTGATGCGGATACTGGCGCAGCCGCACTTCCGGCTCCGGCACGCCCACACGTTCGAGCAGTTCCAGCGCGCGCCGGCGGGCGGTGCGGGCATCGGCCTGACCGTGCAGGGTCATGGTCTCGGTGAGCTGGCGGCCGATCGAATAGACCGGATTGAGCGAGGTCATGGGTTCCTGGAAGATCATGCCGATACGCTTGCCGGCGACCTGGCGGGCGAACTGTGCGTCCGGCAGGGTCAGCAGGTCGGTCTCGCCCAGCGACACACGCGTCGCCTCGCGGCGTGCGCTACCCGGCAGCAGGCCCATCAGCGCGAGCATGGCCATCGACTTGCCGGAACCGGATTCGCCGACAATGCCCAGCGCTTCGCCGCGCGCCAGCTCGAAGCCGACCTGGCGTACCGGCCAGGTGGTGTCGCCGCGCGGCGAGGTCAGCCCCACCGACAGCCCATCGACGCACAGCAGCGGGTCGTTTGAATATGGCATCTAGTTCTTGCCCTCCGGGGACAGCACGTCGCGCAGCCCGTCGCCGAACAGGTTCACGCCCATCACCAGCAGGAACAGCGCGATGCCCGGGAGAATGGTCAGCCACGGATCGAAAAACATGGACTGGCGCCCTTCCGCGATCATCAGCCCCCAAGACGGCGTCGGCGACTGAATGCCCACGCCGAGGAACGACAAGGCCGCCTCGGACAGAATCGCCGTGCCCATTTCGATGGTGAAGATCACGATCACCTGGCTGCGCAGATTAGGCAGCACCTCGTGCCAGAGGATCGACGCGGTGGAACTGCCGATCGCGCGCGCCGAGGCAACATAATCCAGTTCGCGGATACGCATCGCCGCCGAGCGCGACACCACCAGGTAGTAACTCCAGTGCAGCACGCCGATGACGCCGATGACCACGATCATTGAGGGGCCGATCAGAAACACCAGCGCCATCGCCAGCAGGATCTGCGGCAAGGCCAGCTGACAGGTCAGCAGATAGGACACGACCTGATCGACACGGCCGCCGAAATAGCCGCCGCAGATGCCCAGGCCCACGCCGATAATGCTGCCGACGATCGCGGCGAAGAAGCCGACGGTGAGCGAGATACGCGCACCGACCAGCAGCCGGGCCAGATAATCGCGACCGACGTGGTCGGTGCCGAAGGGATGATCCCAGCTGCCGCCCGACCACACCGGCGGCGCGAGACGGCCGGCCAGATCCTGGGCATAGGCATCGTGGGGCACGAGCATCGGGCCGAAGATGGCCGCCAGCACCAGCGTGAGAATCAGGCCCGCACCGATAAGCAGGCCCAGGTGCGAAAACGCACGCCGGCGCAGCAGCTGGCGCGGCGTCATCGGCGCCAGTGCCTCGTCTAGACCGGCGTCGCGCGTGGACTGGCGTTCGGGCAGGCTGTCGGGGGTGGTACTCATGGCCTACCTCAAGCGCAGGCGTGGATCTATCCACGCGTTGATCAGATCCGACAGAAACGTCAGAAACACGAAGGTCAGCGCGAACAGGAACACCAGCATCTGCACGGTGGGAATATCGCCGCCCAGAATGGAGTCCAGCGCCAGGCGCCCGAGCCCGCGCATGGAGAACACCGATTCGATGATGATCGAGCCGCCCAGCTTGTGACCCAGCTGTACCGCGAGCACGCTCACCACCGGCAGCAGCGCGTTGCGCAGGGCCTGACCGGTGAGCAGCTTTCGACCGCGAAAACCCTTGGCGCGCGCCGTGCGGATGTAGTCGGACTCGTACACCTCGATCAGCCCGGCGCGGGTCAGACGCATCACCGCCGGCACCGAGCGCATGCCGAGCACGAAGGCCGGCAGCACGAAATGCGCCCAGCTGCCGCCGCCCGACACCGGAAACCAGTGCAGCTCGACGGCAAACACCACGATCATCACCAGCCCCAGCCAGAAACTGGGAATCGCCTGGGCCGAGACCGCCACCGACAGCGCCGCGCGATCGATCCAGGTATTGGCGTTGATTGCCGCCAGCGCCCCCAGCGGAATCGATACCAGAATGGTGATCAGCAAGGCGAAACCGGCCAGGCGCAGCGTGGTGGGCGCGGCTTCGATGATCAGATGCGCGACCGACTGGTGCCAGTAATAGCTGTCGCCGAAATCGCCCTGGGCCAGATCGGTCAGCCATTCGCCGTATTGCGCCGGCAGCGGCCGGTCGAGGCCGTATTCGACCCGAATCTGCTGAACCACCTGGGCCTCGGCGTCCTCACCCGCGATCGCGCGGGCCGGATCGGTGGCCAGATGCAGGGCCAGAAACGCGCCGATGGACACCGTGAACGCCACGGCGATGGCCAGCACAAAACGCTTCATCGCATAACGCAGCATGGCCTACTCCTGTGCACCGGCGGCCGAACCGCTGGCTTCGTCTGGTTCTGGCGGGCTCCAACGCGCGCGATACAGCCGCGGCATGCCGTCCTTGGGCGCCGGAAAGTCGAGGCGATTGGAGAGGACGTAGTTCTGAGGGAACGCATACAGCGGCACGTAGTAGGCCTGGTCGGCGATGCGCTTGAGCACCTGGCTGTAAAGTTTCCTTCGCACGGCCTTGTCTCGTGTCTGTGACGCCTCTGCGACCTTGCGCGACACCATCGCATCGCCGCTGAAGTTGCGATCGGTATCGGCGTTCCAGAGCACGCTCAGGGTGGCATCGGCGTCCGGTGTACCGCCCGCGCCCCAGGTGCCGAAATAAGACTGGATCTGGCCGCCCGAGCGCGCCTTGTTGAGCACCGGCAGCTTGACGTAGCGCAGGTCTACGTTGATGCCGACATTGCGCAGATCCTGGGCCATGGCCTCGGCCACGTACGGGTTGCGATAGGCCCATACGGTCATGGGAAAGCCGTTCGGATAACCCGCGTCGGCAAACAGCTGGCGCGCCTTGTCCGGGTCGAAATCGTAGTGACGCACGTCTTGTTCGCAGCCGAACTGCACCGGATGACAGGACGAATCGATGACCTTGGCCCCGCCGCGCACGATGTTGTCGACGATCGACTGCCGGTTGATCGCGTGGTTGATGCCGCGCCGCACCTTGAGCTTGGTCAGCGGATTGTCCGCGCCGGTGATGCCCTTGGCGTCGAGCACCAGAAACCCGATGCGCATGGAACTGCCGACCTCGCGCTTGGCGTAGCCGGAGGCGGCCAGATTCTCGGCGATATCACCCGGTACGTTATAGAGCCAGTCTAGCTCGCCGCTGAGCAGTCCTGCCTGCTGCGAACCCCAGTCCGAGATCGTATGAATACGAATGGTGTCGATCGCCGGCTGACCCTTGGGCGATCCGTCGTAGTAGCCGTCATAGCGCTTGAGCAGCACTTCGCGGCCGGGGTCGAACTTGACCACCTTGTATGGGCCCAGCCCGTTCTCGCGGGTCACCAGCGCGCCCTTGTCCAGTTCGCCATCGCGGGTGTAGCTGCCGGCCTTGCGGATCGGCACGGTCACGGCCATGTCGCGCAGCGCCAGCGGATAGGCATAGCTCAGATGAAACCGCACCGAGCGCGGGCCGGTCTTCTCGACCGAATCCAGCCATTTGGAGACATGCTGCTGAGCGCGCGCGCCGTTTGCCGGGTCGATGACGAAACGATAGGTATAGACGACGTCGTCCGCGCTCAGCGGCGAGCCGTCGTGGAAGGTCACGCCCTTGCGCAGGGTCACGTCCAGCGTGGTCTTGTCGACGAACTCGTAGGACTTGGCCAGCAGCGGCTCGTAGTCGAGCGTGTCCGGATTGACCGCGAACAGGAAATCGTCGATCAGCTGCGAGAGGATGATGTACTCGCGCTTGGTCGTGAAGGTCCGGTCCAGATTGCTGATCTGTTCCTGGAAGGCCACATCGAGGACATCGTCCTGGGCGTTCGGCTCGGTACAGCCGCCCAGTGCGATCAGCGACACCAGCGTGGCAGCAAGGATCCCGGCCGATGCCGGGATCCAGCCACGGCGGCGGTTGTTGCGCCGCGCATTCATCAGAATACGACCTGGACCCGTGCCGACAGCGTGTTGCCGTCGTCCGCCCCCTGGAAATCACCGCTGCGGTTGTTGGTATCCCAGAGGATGTAGTTGACCATCAGACGCGACCAGTCATTGGGATACCAGTTGAGCCCGAAGGTCCGCGAGCGGCCGTTGCCACCGGGATAATCCGGTGCATCGAAATAATCCAGGCCCTGGTAGCGCGCCGCGATCTCGAAGGCACCGATGCCACCGGCCGAGAGCGGATGTTTGACCTCGGGAAACTTCCAGACACCGCTCTTGTGCGAGTAGCCGTGGTGCTCGCCGGTGAGGAAGTAGCCGGCCTGAACGCTGTAGGCGTCGTAGCGCATGGTTTCGTCGCCGCTCTCCTCGCGCTGATCGACCGCGCGCTCACCGTATTCGGCCGCTGCGGCGAACGAACCCAGCGAGGTGGCCAGTTCGAAGCCGTAGGCGGTGCTGTTGTCGGGATCGCTGATGCCGCGGCTGCGTATGGTGGCATTCTCGTTGAAGTGATCGGCGATACGGGTGTTCTTGAACACCGTGCTGTCGGTTTGATCGAAGTCCTCATAGAAGCCCCAGGTGCCCAGATGCACCATGTTCTCGCCGGAGCGCCAGGGGTTCCAGTGCACGCGCGACATGTAGGTCACGTTGTCGGACGTATCGTTGTCGCGGCCGACCTCGCCGCTGGTGATCGCAAACGAGCCGTGCCAGTTGCGCCCACCATCGTAGATCTTGCCCTTGATGCCGAGACCGTAGCTGCCGCGATCCGGGGCGATGGCTTCGTTTACCAGGCTGCGTTCCATGAACCAGGTCTTGTTCGACGACGTGGCACCGTCGAGGGTGCGGTCGTCGTACTTGTTACCCAGATACAGGGCCACGTCGTTGCTGCCCAGGCCGAAACCGGTCTTGAGAAACGCGTCGCGTACGCTGGCGCCGTTGTTGGCCAGATCGTACTCGAGCTTGTAGCCGAGCCAGCGGGCCAGCTGGCCGGAGGCATCCAGGCGCAGCCGACGGGCTTCCGTGCCGCTGACGTTGCGATCGGCGCCGGTATCGTCGAAACGCGAACCGTGGGTGGTCGAGGCATCGAACTGCAGCCGCCCGCCGATCTTGAAACTGCGCTCGCCGTCGGGGCTGATGAATTCGGGCGCGCCGTCGCTCCAGTCGATGCCGGACTGGCTGGCGTTGCCGGCCTCGAGCAGCGCCACCCGGCTACGCAGATCACGCAGGGATTCGGTCTTGCCGTCGTCGGGCGCGGTCTTGACCTCGGCCGTGGGCACACTGGTCGCGACACGCGGCTGAGTCCTGGCTGGTGCCGGCGCGGTCGTGGCCGCCACGCCCTGCGACTGCTCGACGTCGTCGAGGCGCTCCTGCAGTTTCTCTATCTGGGCCGCCTGCTGCTTGAGCATCGCCGATTGCTGGCGTACCAGTTCGGCCAGCTCGTCGCTGGTCGCGGCCTGCGCGGTCACCGCCAGCGCGGGCGCCATCGTGAGCAGGGTCGCGGCGGCCAGTGGCCAGGCGCGCCGTGTCGGGTTCTGTTTCGATTGGGACATGATCTCTCTCCCCTTCGCCTCTATGGGCTGTTTATTGGTTCAGCAACGGATCGGGTAGCGTCGGATGCGCCCGGCAGCGACGCAGACGCTAGTTGGCGGCCATGGTGGCGATATAGCGGGCCGCGAACGGCGCCATCTGGTCGTCGCTGTGGCCAACGCCCGGCACCGTCCATTTCTGCCAGTGAAACGGCGTGTTCATCGCGGCCGCATTGGCCTGACCCACGGCGTAGTAGTTCTGGGCACGCACCAGCCGGTTCTTGCCCTGGGCATTGGTGTAGCGGTTCTGACGCATCACCGTGTTCGTGGTCGCGGTATCCGCGCCGCCGGAGAGCAGCAGCATGTGCTGGGCATAGAACGACTTCAGCAACGCGTCGTCCACGATCGACACGCCGCCGGTGCCGTAGGGCCATTCGATGCTGGCGTCGGGCATGGTGTACCAACCCGAATTGGCGACGATGATCTGCTCGACGCGGGCCTCGGGCATGAACAGCGCGAAGCGGTGCGCGAACTGAGCACCGGCGCCGTGACCGTAGAGGTAGTAGCGCGGGTTGTTATTGGCTTCGCGGTTGGCCTCGAAGTCGGAGAACAGCCGCTCGACCAGCGTGAATGCCCACTGCGGACGCGCGTTGAGTCGCTCGGGTTTGGCACGCCCGCGGGCTTCCAGACTCGTGGTGGGATGAAAGACATTGCCGAGGTTGTAGCCGGCCGCGCCGCGGTAGGGGTCGCGCTCGAACAACGGCGCGAGCACCATCAGATTGTTCTGCTCGGCGTAATCGGCCCAGCTATCGCGGTACTCGGCGGCGTTGCGACGCAGACCGTGGAGCACGAACACGATCGGCGTTTGCGCGCTGTAGGCGTTGGGCTTGTAGTAGTAGACCGTGACCGCGTGGCCGGTCGCCGGATCCTGGTACTGGTATTGGCCGGCGCCGCTCTCCAGCCCGCCCGTTGTCGCCGCCAGCGCCCAGGGCGCCTGTATCAGCAGCAGCACAAGAAACAATAGACGTCGCATGTGTTCTCTCCCCGTGTTGTTCGTTCTACTGCCTGACCGACAGTTTTATGGGTCGTCGACCAACCGTTCGATCGCGATGCAAGGAACGCTAGCAAAGCGATTTGTATTGCAAAAATAGAAATAATCTATTTAATGATCCACATATCGGATGAGTCGGTTTTTTATCGACTGCGTTGCGCGGGTTACCGGAACATGGGCTTATGAATATCAAGGCGCTGCGCCTGTTTCGCCAGATCGTTATTCAGGGATCGCTGTCCGCGGCGGCGCAATCGCTGCATATCAGCCAGCCTGCCGCGAGCCGGCTGATATCACAGCTGGAGGCAGAGGTGCGTATCCCGCTGTTTCATCGCTCGCGCCGGCGCCTGCTGTTGACCGAGGAAGGCGAGCAGTTCTTCCGCGAAGCCGAACATATCGTCTCCGGGCTGGACGAGATTCCGCGTATCGCCCACGACATCCGTACCCGCCGTGCCCAGCGGTTCCGGGTGCTCACGGCCGCGCGCATCGGCCAGGGACTGGTCGCGCCGGCGCTGGTGCGCATGCGCCGCAGCCATCCGGACATGGAGATACAGGTCGACGTGTATTCGCGCATGCAGCTGGAAAAACAGCTCGGCATCGGCGTCTACGATCTGGGCGTGATCTCGCTGCCGGTGGCGCATTCGCTGCTGGAAATCGTGGCCACGCCGCTGGTCAAGGTGCGCGCCGAAGCCTTGATGGCGGCCGATCATCCGCTCGCCGCGCAGGCCAGCATCAGTGCCGACGATCTGGCCAGCCAGCCGATGCTCGGACTCGGCCCGGGCCAGGTCTGGCGCGATCATATCGATAATTTTCTGCAGGCCGGCGGCGTGGAAGCACGCCATATCGTACAGAGCAGCTCATCGCTGCTGGCCTGCCAGATGGCCCGCGACGGCGCCGGCGTCGCCGTGCTCGACCGCCTGTGCGCACCCTCGATCGACATGACCGGCGCGGTCATGCGTCCGCTCACGCCCGAGCGCTGGGTGTCGTTCGGCTATGTCCATACCGAGCGCGACGGTCTCTCGCCCACGGCCCGGATCTTCGTGGACTGCATGCGCGAGGCCGTGGCCGCCATTCGCGAGCACAGCCCCGCCGATCGCGAGTCGATCCTGCCGGTGGAATGAACCCGGGCCCCGAACAGGCCCGAATCAGGCCGGCGGCCGCGTCGCTGCCGCTTCGATACGCTCGTCGTCCTCGGTCACCAGGCCCAGCTTGCGGGCGCGCTTGAGCCAACGCTGGCGGGCCATCACGCGCATGTCCTCGACGTGATCGCCCTCGTCCATGATCTCCATGCCGAGCATGGTTTCGACGATGTCTTCCATGGTCGCCACGCCGACGATGCCGCCGTATTCATCGACCACCACCGACAGCTGTTCCTGGCGTTCGAGCAGCTTGCGGAACAGCCCGTACAGCGACAGCGTCTCCGGTACGACCAGTACGTCGCGCTTGAGCTGCGACAACAGCGTGTGGTGACGATCGCGCGCGATCTCGATGAGTACGTCGGAGAGCAGCACGAAGCCGGTGATGTCCTCGTGGTCGTCCGAAAACACCGGCAGGCGCGAGATGCGGCGTTCGCCGAGTTGCTCGAAGACTTCGGTGGCGGTGGCCGATTCGGCGAAAGCGACCATCACCACGCGCGGCGTGAGCACGTCCTTGACCCGCAGCGATTCGAAATGCAGCAGGTTGCGCAGGATCTGGGATTCCTCGAGGGCGAACACGCCGTCGGCTTCGCCCTGATCGGCCATCGCCCGGAACTCGGCGCGCGACACTGCCGGCTCCGGCTCGTTGGGCGTGAGCAGGCGAGTGATGCCCATGGACAGCAACACCAGCGGATAGAGCAGAATAACGAGCACCCGCAGCACGGCCGCCGAGAACGGCGCCAGCCCGCGCCAGTAGGTCGCGCCCAGCGTCTTCGGGATGATCTCCGAGATCACCAGAATACCGAGGGTGACCAGCGCCGAGGTGATTGCCAGATAGCCGTTGCCGAACAGCGTCTGCGACTGCGCGCCCACCCCCGCCGCGCCGACCGTATGCGCGATCGTGTTGAGACTGAGCAATGCGGCCAGCGGCCGATCGACATCCTCCTTGAGCGCCTTGAGGCGCCTGCCGGCTATGCCGCCCTGCTCCTGCATCAAGGTGATATAGGACGGCGAGATCGACAGCAGCACCGCTTCCAGTATCGAGCACAGAAACGACACGCCCAGCGCCAGAAACAGGTAGAACAGCAGTAGAGCCATAAGAGATTCGAGATTCCAGCGCGTGAACAGGCGAACACAATCGGACAGACCGGAGGAGCGAAGGTTCGAGCCGCGCTGTCAAAGCACCGGCTCGGGGCGTATACTCGGCGGCTTGGTCATTGCTGTGTGCGATATCCGCCACGCATTCCCCGACCACGACCGCACCCGTCGCAGTAACCGGCACTCGTTCCGGAACCGACTGCGTCTGCCACGCCATCATGCCATGCGGCAGCCGGTGTCGTGATTCACGAATCGCCGCAGTCACTATCCAGGAATTTCTATGTCGTTTGATCAACTCGGCCTGGCGCCGTCGCTTCTCGACGCCGTCGCCGCCGCGGGCTATGACACGCCCACGCCGATCCAGGCCAAATCCATCCCCGCCGTTCTCGAAGGCAAGGATGTCCTCGCCGCCGCCCAGACGGGCACCGGCAAGACCGCCGCTTTCACTCTGCCGTTGCTGCATCGCCTGGGCGAGACCCAGCAGAAGAAGCCGCGCGTACTCGTGCTCACGCCGACCCGTGAGCTGGCCGCCCAGGTCAACGAATCGGTCAAGACCTACGGCAAGTCCGGCCTGCTGCGCAGCGCCGTGATCTTTGGGGGCGTGGGTTACCAGCCGCAGATCTCCATGTTCAAGAAAGGCGTGGATATCGTCGTCGCCACCCCGGGCCGTCTGCTCGACCTGCTCCAGCAGGGCCACGTCGATCTGTCGAATATCGAAACGCTGGTGCTCGACGAAGCCGATCGCATGCTCGACATGGGCTTCATCCACGACATCAAGCGCGTGCTCAAGTACGTGCCGAACAAGCGTCAGACGCTGTTGTTCTCGGCCACGTTCTCCAACGATATCCGCAAGCTGGCCTCGGGCCTGCTGCACAATCCGATCGAGATCGACGTCGCGCCGCGCAACGCCACCGCCGATCGCATCGAGCAGAAGGTCGTGATGGTGGAGAAATCGCGCAAGCGCGCGGTGCTCAGCCACCTGATCAAGGAAAACAACTGGCATCAGGTGCTGGTGTTCGCGCGCACAAAGCACGGCTCCAACCGCCTGTGCAAGCAGCTCGAAAGCGACGGCCTGCCGTCGGCGGCGCTGCACGGCAACAAGAGCCAGAACGCCCGCACCAAGGCGCTCGAAGGCTTCAAGAACGGCAAGATCCAGGTGCTGGTCGCCACCGATATCGCCGCCCGCGGTATCGATATCGACTCGCTGCCGCATGTAGTCAACTTCGAGCTGCCCAATATCTCCGAGGATTATGTCCACCGCATCGGCCGTACCGGCCGCGCCGGCGGCTCGGGCGAGGCGATTTCGCTGGTCGGCCCGGACGAACGCAAGTTCCTGAAGGATATCGAAAAGCTTATCGGCCAGCAGATCGAACGCATGACCGTCGAGGGCGTGGATCTGCGCTCCAATGAAAGCGACGAGGCCGAGGACGACCGTCCGCCGCGCCGCCAAGGCAACAACAACGGCGGCAATCGTGCGCCCAAGCGTGGCGGTGGCGGCAACAACGCCAACAACAATGCACCCGGCAATCGGGGCGGCCAGCGTCGCCGCAGTCGTGGTGGCAACCGGGGCGGCAATCGCTCGGGCGGTGGCGGCGCCTCCTCCTAGAGCAGTCGGAAAGACGGCTCGCAAGACGCCGGGCGGCAGCAATGCCGACCCGGCGTTTTCATTTCCTGCTTTATAATTAACGCCATGATCGGTCTGAACAACGTCACGCTACGCCGTGGCCCGCGCAAACTCCTGGAAGACGTCAATCTGCGGCTGCACGCCGGGCAGCGGGTCGGCATCGTCGGCCGCAACGGCACCGGCAAGTCGAGCCTGTTCTCCATGCTGCTCGGCGAACTCGGCGCCGACTCGGGCGAGATCGACGTCCCCAGAACGCTGGATATCGCCACCGTGCGCCAGCACACGCCGGCCGGCTCACAGCTCGCGATCGATTTCGTACTCGACGGCGACACCGAACTGCGCGACGTCCAGGCCCGGCTGGAAAAAGCCGAGATCGAAGGCGACGGCAGCGCCATGGCGGAACTGCATGGCCGGCTCGGCGAGATGGACGGCTATGCCGCCACGTCGCGCGCGGCCCGGCTGCTCCACGGGCTGGGCTTTGCTTCGGCGACCCATTACGCGCCGATCGACGATTTCTCCGGTGGCTGGCGCATGCGCCTCAATCTCGCGGCTGCGCTCATGCGCCGCTGCGACCTGCTCCTGCTCGACGAACCGACCAACCATCTCGACATGGACGCGGTGTTCTGGCTGCAGGAATATCTGGGCCGGCATCCCGCCACCCTGCTGATCATTTCTCACGATCGCGATTTTCTCGACGCCATCACCACCCATACGCTGCATCTGGCGAGCGGCAGCGCGACGCTGTATACCGGCAACTACTCGGTGTTCGAGAAGATGCGCGCCGAAGCCATGCTGCAACAGCAGGCCCAGTTCGAGGCGCAGCAGAAACGGGTCGCCCAGCTGCAGCACTTCGTCGACCGTTTTCGTGCCAAGGCCAGCAAGGCCAGCCAGGCGCAGAGCAAGCTCAAGCAGATCGAGCGCATGGAAACGGTCGAGGCGGCGCATTGGGATACGCCGTTCTCGTTCCAGTTCCTCGCCCCCAAGCGCAGCCCGGAAACCCTGCTGCGTATCGATAACGCCGCCATCGGCTACGGCGACACGCCGCTGGTTGCCGGCATCAAGCTGCGGCTGGTGCCGGGCGACCGTATCGCCATTCTCGGGCGCAACGGCGCCGGCAAGTCGACGGTGATGAAGCTGCTCGCCGGCGAACTGGCACCCATGCACGGCGAGTCGCAGCCGGATCGTTATCTCAACATCGGCTATTTCGCCCAGCATCAACTCGAGCAACTGGACGACACCGCCAGCCCCTATGCGCATCTGCAACGCGCCGCGCCCAAGGCCAGCGAACAGCATATCCGTGATTTTCTCGGCGGCTTCGATTTCCACGGCGACAAGGCGCTGGAAGCGATCGGGCCGTTCTCCGGCGGCGAAAAAGCACGTCTGGCGTTGGCCCTGGTGGTCTTCGACCGCCCCAACCTGCTGCTGCTCGACGAACCGACCAACCATCTCGATCTGGATATGCGCCACGCCCTAGAGCTGGCGCTACAGGGCTTCGACGGCGCGGTGGTGCTCATCGCCCATGACCGGCATCTCATCGACGCCACCTGCGAACAGCTCTGGCGCGTGGACGACGGCCATCTCGCGCCCTTCGACGGCGATCTGGACGACTACTCGCGCTGGTTGACCCAGCAACGCGCCAACACCGAAGGCGACGCGCCCGCGGCCACCACCAGAAAAACCGCCAAGAGTGACAAGAACAGCGGCGGCGACGCGCGCCGTGCCGCCGCCGACCAGCGCGCCCGAGAAAAGCCGCTGCGCCAGGCGATCAAGCAGGCCGAGCGGGAAATGGGTACGCTCGAAGAAAAGATCGCGGCGATGGAAAAGGAAATGGCCAAGCCCAGCGTCTACGGCAATCGCACCGAGGTCGCGCGCCTGTCGCAGGAGCAGGGCAAACTGCGCAAGCAGCTGGACGCCGCCGAAGCCCGCTGGATGGAAAACGCCGAGGCGCTGGAGGCACAGGCCGCCGCGTCATGAGTTTCGTCACGCGACACTGAATGAGCCTCTGAATGCCCGATTTCACCTTCTTCTGGCACGACTACGAAACCTTCGGCGCCAACCCCAGACGCGACCGCCCGGCCCAGTTTGCCGGCATCCGTACCGACGCAGACTTCAACGTCGTCGGCGAACCGGTCGAGATTTTCTGCCAGCCGGACATGGATACGCTCGGCCACCCCGAAGCCACGCTCATCACCGGCATCACGCCGCAGATGGCGCTCGAGCGCGGCGTGCCCGAGCCCGAGTTCATCGAGCGTATCGTCTCCGAAATGGCCGTCCCCGGCACCTGCAACGTCGGCTACAACAGCCTGCGCTTCGATGACGAAGTCACCCGCCACACGCTGTGGCGCAACTTCTTCGATCCCTATGCCCGCGAATGGCAGAACGGCTGCTCGCGCTGGGACATCATCGACATGGTGCGCCTGGCCTACGCGCTGCGCCCCGACGGTATCGAATGGCCGCTGCGCGAAGACGGCGCACCGAGTTTCCGGCTCGAGGATCTGGCCAAAGCCAACAACCTCGCCCAGGAACGCGCCCACGACGCCCTCTCGGACGTGCACGCCACCATCGCCCTGGCCCGGCTGATCCGCGAAAAGCAGCCGCGCCTGTACGACTATGTCGTCAACAACCGCGACAAGCGCTCCGCCGCCGCCCTGCTCGATCTCAAGACCCGCAAACCGGCCCTGCATGTATCGCAGAAATTCCCGGCAAAGCTGGGCTGTCTGTCGCCGGTCATGCCGATCGCGCCGCATCCGAGCAACAAGAACGCGGTCATCGTCTACGACCTGCGCGTCGACCCCGCGCCGCTGCTGGAACTCTCGCCCGAAGAAATCCACGAGCGCATCTTCACGCCCAGCGAAGACCTGCCCGAGGATGCGCCGCGCGTCGCCCTCAAGGGTGTGCATATCAACAAATGCCCGGTACTCGCCCCGTTCGAGATGCTGCGCGACGGCGAAGCCGAACGCCTGAGCCTGGACGTGCCCGCCTGCCGGCGGCACTGGAAAGCGATCAATCACGATATCGACACCGTCGCCGCCAAGGCCGTCGCCGTGTTCGATGCCCACGCCTTCGACCCCTCCGGCGATGCCGAAACCGCGCTCTACGCCGGCTTCGTCGGCGACGCCGACCGCAAGATCGCCGAACGTGTACGGCGCGCGAGCGGCGAAGAACTCGCCGCCGGCGATCTCGTGTTCAGCGACAACCGCCTCAACGAACTGCTGCTGCGCTACCGCGCCCGGCATTTCCCGGACACGCTGGTCGACGCCGAGCGCGACGACTGGAACAGCTGGGTCGCCAAGCGCCTCGAATACGCCCCCGACGGCGGGTTATCACTGGACGATTACGACGACGTCATCGCCCAGCTCATGGAACGCGTCCAGGGCGAACCGGCCAAGCTGCAGCTGCTGCTGGATCTGAAAGCCTGGAGTGGGAAGCTGCGGTCGCTGGTTTAAACACCCATACAAGGGACGACACTCAGTCGGGCCATATCGGTGGGCGACTCTGCGGCTGCGTTTTGTGGATAGTCAGAAACGCGCTTGCTTGACGGCGCCAAGGGCGAAGACGGTCGTCATAAGCCGACGCTGAAACGCACCGCCACAGCGAAGCTCCGACTTATCTCTACGGCTATCGCTGGCGCTGCAGCAACCCCTCGGCGAGATGTCGGAACGCCTCGACCGCCTTCTGCAAGACAGCGTGCGGATCGTCGGCTGCAGCAATCCAGAGCGCGGCGTTGAGTGCAGCCCCGTTGACGAGACGAGCGGCGGCTTCGGCGTCCATCGGGCGGACCGTACCGTCGTCAATGAGCGCCTGGATCGTGTGGGTCGTCGTCTGAAGACAGGTGTTCTGGCTGGGCCACTGTGAAGGATCGCCGAGTACAGCCGGGCCGTCCAGCAGCATGATCCGCTGAATCTCCGGCTCCAGTGCCATCTCGATATAGCTGATGCCTTCGGCGAGGAACGCCAGCCACGGGGTTTGTGCCCGGCCTCGCTCTACGCGCATGCGAGCCAGCATTTCCGCATCGATCTGGTCGATCACCGCCTGCAGCAGGCCCTTCTTGTCGCCAAAGTTGTGATAAAGCGCGCCTCGCGTCAGACCCGCATCGGCGGTCAGATCGTCCATCGATGACGCGGCATACCCCTTAGCCGCAAACGCGCTCCGCGCGGCACGAATGAGCTTGACCCGGGTCTCTTCCACCATCTGCGTGCGCCGCCTGGCCATTGCCGCCACCTCGTAATTGACATACGCATCGTATTTTATTTGACATACGGCGCGTATGCTTGGATTATTAACATACACGGCGTATGTCAATTAGCCAGCGCTGAGGCGACACGGATACGACAAGCCCAAAAGTCTGGCGACGCTCGTGTCATTTCGCGGTGCTGCAACCGCAATTCGATAACCGCACCTCGGACACCTAGCCTCGTTTTTCGAATCAACAAGATATTTACCCGGAGCAATACCATGCCTACACGTAATGCCATCTTTCCTGCCGGCCGACAGGCGCTATACGAGATCAACCGATATTCCGCCGCAATCCGGTCGGGCGATCTATTGTTCGTCTCAGGCCAGGTGGGCAGCCGTGAGGACGGCTCACCCGAGCCCGTATTTGAAAATCAGGTTCGGCTGGCTTTCGAGAATCTGTCTGCCGTGCTGGATGCGGCCGACTGCACCTTCGACGATGTCGTGGACGTCACGACCTTCCATACCGACCCCGAGCCGCAGTTCGAAGCCGTGATGGCAGCGCGAATGAAAGTGATCGGCGATCCGCCCTACCCGAACTGGACCGCGGTCGGCGTGAACTGGCTGGCCGGTTTCGATTTCGAGATCAAGGTCATCGCGCGCATACCGGAGACGAACTGATCAATACAGCGGACGGGGCGGGCTCTGGTATTGCTTTATCGCAATCCGGAAGCCCGCCCCGATCACCGGACCCAGGCAAATCGCGTGGCGTTTTGCCCCTTACCATTGAGCGCAAACAGGGGCGCCAACCGATCTTCACGATCGAACGATGGCGCGTTGCAAAGCCGCTACTCTTGGCTCTCGACATAGGTCTGCAGCCAGGGCGTACCCGGCGCACCCGTCCTGGACACCCACTTGCCGTCCTGCTGATAGAGCAGCATCGGTGTGCCCGTACCGCCGGCGGCAGCCATCTGCTTGGCGTGGCTATCGAGCACGGTCTTGATCTCGCCGGCGGGCGACTCCACCGGGGCGATACCGCCGTTCTCGGTTTCCTCATCGAAACCGGCCTCGTTCTCGATCAGCGCGGCCAGCGGATCGTCCGCCGACAGGATCGCCGCCGCCCGGCCGGTGCTGGACGCTTTCACGAAGCCGACCATTGCCCACTGCAGTTGCAACTTGCCGGCCTTTACCAGCGCATCGGCCTGCTCATAGAACCGATGACAATAAGTACAGTTCGGATCCGCGAACACATACATCAGCGGTGCATCGTCCGGTCCCTGCTGGATCAGCTGGCCAGTATCCTTCAGCTGTTCGACCACCTTGGCGAGATCCGGCTTGGGCATGTATTTGTCCGCATAGTCCGCCGACAGGTTCTTGCCGTCCGGCGACACCAGCTGACCCATGAACAGATAGCCCGCCTCGCCGTAGACGATCTGATGCCGCCCGCCACGCTCGATCACGTAGCCCGTCACGCCCGGCACGTCCGTCTCGAACTGCTTGTTCACCGTCAGCGTGCCGCCGTCGATCGCCTGCTGCAACACCGGTGGCAACTCAGCATTGCCCGGCTTGTCGGTCGGTGCTGCGTGGACGGCAATCGTGGCGGCGAGCAGGCCTGCGCCGGCAATAGTGGCCCAGCAGCTCGCTAGTATGTTCTTCGGCATTTCGAGAACTCCAATACAGCCCGGCGTCGAACATGGCGTCCGGTTACAAAGAGCGAAGACTGTAGCAGGCCGAATGGCGGTGGGCTCGACACGGCCATCGGGGCTCGGCCCTTTTGGGCCGCGAGTCTTTCGGCACCCACGAGCTTGAATAACCTTTTGTTTCGCACTGCTGTGCGACTGTCTTTCGTTTGCTTGTCCAAACGAAAGGCAGCAAAGGAAACGACACCCGGCACAGCGCCGGCTACGCCGGGGCACTCCGATGCTCGCGACGAAGGGATGCGGCCCCTTGAGAATCTGACTAGGTCGGCCCGCTTTGGCGGTCCTCAAACAGGCTGGCCGCACCGGCGCAGTGCGCCGGACACCCTTAGCCGCTGCGCGTCTCCGTCGCCGTGCAACGGGTCCGAATATAGACGCTCAGCCAACAACTGGAGCCCACTCGCCTACCGAGCCGAAATTCAGCGCGCGACTCCGTTCTTGTCGGATTAGGCAAATGCCTAATCCGACATAAAAGAACACGACCTTGAGCGAGCGCCAGCGAGCTTGGTTGTATTGGGTCCCCTTGGGCGCAGCGCCGAGCAGTGGAGGCCGAAAGAGAAATAGACAGTCGGATGTTTGAGCGCAGCGAGTTTCCGGCTGGCCCGCTTGCGGCCGGAGCCGCGCAGGGCACCGATGCGAAGCATCGGCGCCAGACAGGGTGCCCTTCCTTTTGGCTACTTTTCGTTGGGCAAGCAACGAAAAGTGGCTCGCGCATCAGTGCGAAACCCCAAGCCGCAATGCTCCCAAATCTTTGATTCAAGACTCGTTGGTTCGGCGCCACGAGTCTTTTGGCACTCACGAGTTTGACCAAACTTTGGTTTCGCGCCGCAGCGCGACTCCCTTTCGTTTGCTTGTCCAAACAAAAGGAAGCAAAGGAAAAGACACCCGGCACGGCGCCGGCTCCGCCGATGCACTCCGATGCTCGCGACGAAGGGATGCGGCCAGAACTCGGATCGCTTTGGCGATCCTCAAACAGGCTGGCCGCACCGGCGCAGTGCGCCGGACACCCTTCGCCGCTGCGCGTCTCCGTCGCCGTGCAACGGGTCCGAATACAGACGCTCAGCCAACAACTGGAGCCCACTCGCCTACCGAGCCGAAATGCAGCGCGCGACTCCGTTCTTGTCGGATTAGGCAAATGCCTAATCCGACATAAAAGAACACGACCTTGAGCGAGCGCCAGCGAGCTTGGTTGTATTGGGTCCCCTTGGGCGCAGCGCCGAGCAGTGGAGGCCGAAAGAGAAATAGACAGTCGGATGTTTGAGCGAAGCGAGTTTCCGGCTGGCCCGCTTTCGGCCGGAGCCGCGCAGGGAACCGATGCGAAGCATCGGCGCAAGACAGGGTGCCCTTTGTGTTGGCTACTTATATTTGGGCAAGCAAATATAAGTCGCTCGCACATCAGGGCGAAACACCAAGTCGATAAAGCCCCGGTCGTTGATTCAAGACTCGTCGGTTCGGCGCCACGAGTCTTTTGGCACTCACGAGTTTGACCAAACTTTGGTTTCGCGCTGCAGCGCGACTCCCTTTCGTTTGCTTGTCCAAACAAAAGGAAGCAAAGGAAAAGACACCCGGCACGGCGCCGGCTGCGCCAGTGCACTCCGATGCTCGCGGCGAAGGGATGCGGCCAGAACTCGGCCCGCTTTGGCGGTCCTCAAACAGGCTGGCCGCACCGGCGCAGTGCGCCGGACACCCTTCGCCGCTGCGCGTCTCCGTCGCCGTGCAACGGGGCCCGAATACAGGCAGCACGGCTCGGAATCGAGCGTTAACCGCCACGGAGTCGAAATAGGATCGTGCGCCCATGTTCCTGTCGGATTACGCCTTCGGCTAATGCGACCTTAAGATCCCGACGCGGCTTGAGGCGAGCGCCAGCGAGCTTGTATGTATCGGGTCCCCTTGGGCGCAGCGCCGAGCAGTGGAGGCCGAAAGCGGATAGAGACAGCTGGATGTTTGAGCGAAGCGAGTTTCCGGCTGGCCCGCTTTCGGCCGGAGCCGCGCAGGGGACCGATGCGCAGCATCGGCGCAAGACAGGGTGCCTTTTGTTTTGGCTACTTTTATTTGGGCAAGCAAATACAAGTCGCTCGCACATCAGTGCGAAACCCCAAGTCGCAATGCTCCCAAATCGTTGATCCAACAGTCGTTGGCTCGGCGCCACGAGTCTTTTGGCACTCACGAGTTTGACCAAACTTTGGTTTCGCGCTGCAGCGCGACTCCCTTTCGTTTGCTTGTCCAAATGAAAGGAAGCAAAGCAAAAGACACCCGAATTACGCGCCGGCTCACGCCGGTCCACTGCGATGCTCGCACCGAAGGGATGCGGCAGAACTCGGGCCGCTACGCAGCCCTCAGACATGCTGCCGCATGAAGCGGCCCTTCGGTGCTGCGCTTCTCGTCGCTCCAGACGGGGCCCGAATACAGGCAACCAAGCAGCAACTCACCAGCGCTGTCTCTACGGCGTCTGTATTCGCCCCCTTGGGCGTAGCGCCGAGCAGTGGAGGCCGAGAGCGGATAAAGACAACCGGATGTTTGAGCAAAG
This sequence comes from Salinisphaera aquimarina, assembly GCF_042643355.1. Classification (NCBI taxonomy): domain Bacteria; kingdom Pseudomonadati; phylum Pseudomonadota; class Gammaproteobacteria; order Salinisphaerales; family Salinisphaeraceae; genus Salinisphaera; species Salinisphaera aquimarina. Next base: position 81,788 of record NZ_JBHRSS010000001.1, on the reverse strand, counting down.
CAAGTTTCCGACTGGCTCCCAGTGGAATTTACCAGGCGGCTGGAGCCGCGCAGGCACCGATGCGAAGCATCGGCGCAAGACAGGGTACCCTTCAATAACAAGGCACGCATGTGGGCAAGCAAATATTAAGTGTCTCGCGCAGCAGCGCGAAACCCAAGTCGCTGCGACTAGAAAGGGATATCGACCACGCAGCAATCGGTTTGCCGTTAGTCAGCCACTACCCGAGTTTACCGAGTTTGAGAGACGACCGGCGCGTTACTCTGTCAGTCGGCGGGCGGCACCGCGCAAGTGAACGGTCTTATTTCCTCCGCGGGCCTTTTCTGTAGGCGGTATTTGTGGGATGTTCACGACACAGCCATAGGCGGGCACGGCCTCCAAGAAGGCCAGAGGCCTCGTACTGCTTCCATAGCATTCCGAACAACGCTTTTCGGTGTTTTCGTAGTTGCAAATATCAAATAGCGGTATAGCAGCCGGGAAATCGTGTAACTGACTGACTGTAAGGGGGGCGCGGTTTGATATGCGAAAAAGAGGTGCAGTGCTATACCTACTTTCAGCCGTATACTTGGCGTTAGCGGTCACATCGAATGTCAAAGCATCAATCCGACTCATCAGAGCAAAAAGCTGCAGAATCCGTAATGCTGGCGACTTTGGAGAGTCAACGCGGACTCCAATTCGATCCAAACGCAAAGCTTCCTATTTCTGTTGGCGTTCAACCCGACGCTATAGATCCAGAGAACCGTGTAGTGGTCGAAGTTTATGCGCGGCTGGGTCCATTAAAAGGGGCGCAACTACATAAGGTCAAAGGCGATATTCTGAAGCTCGCGTTAATTGGCGAAAATATAGGGCCTGAGTGGCAAAAGATATTGTGTTTCGCCTCAAAAGAGGCGGCAAAATATGTAACGGGAAAGTCTTGGGCGGCCGAAGCTACAAGAGTGTTTGGCGTCGAAATAGTCGTTGTACCGCTCTCTGAAAAGCACCAATCAATAGTAGTCCAAGCGCAGGGGCGTCAGCGTATGGTGAACCCAACGTGACCGCTAACAAAGCGCTGCAGTTGACCGCCCAAATCGCTGCCGCGCTTCGGTCGGCAACTGAGCTTCGGCGTTAGCTAACAGTAGTCAAATGATTTACGAAGCATTACTTGTCCCCAACGAATTCTCTCCCCACGCCCGGGATATAAAACGTGCGCTTCTCACCTACGACAAAGTGGTGCTTATTGATCCCAGCGACCGAGAGCTGATTCCGCGAAATGCTTTTATGCTGGCAATGGGCATGCCACCGATCATGGGTATAGACATGGGCCCCGTGAGGCCCCAAGGCCACGTTCCGGACTACGCTGACGATTTTTCTCAGGTATTGGAAGGTGCCAAGGACGCTGTAAAAGCTGGTCTACTGGAAGTGCGATCAACGTTTCAGCAAGAAGCAAAAGAGCAACTCACTATAGGAGCCATTCCAACCGGTGGGTACCCGTTAAATATACCATTCGTATTCTGGCTTTATCGGTCGATGGCAAACGACCAAGATTTTTTAAATGATGCGATACAAGCAGACCACTCTGACTTAATTGGATTCATCCCAGAATCTGACACATTAGCGCTGGACGGCAGAGGCGACGGTGGCATTAACGACTCACAGGCGCTACCTGAGCTCGAGCGTGCTTACGGAGACTCAGATGTACAACATTCGCTAACAGAGATCGCTCGAGGAAGGCTAGCAGCAGTCGTAAAATACGCGGGATACTGTGAAGCAAAGGATATGGTTCCTTTATTTCCGTCTAAAACCTACGCTGCTGTAATTGAGCGACTTTTGAACAATGCTCATTCCGTGTTTTTGGAAGGTGATAACGATCTATTTTGGGTGAAGAGAAATCGTGCTTTGCAACTCTGTCACGAAGAATTCATGGTTGAAAATCAGCTCGATAGCCTTTCATTTAGGGATGTTCTGAAATTACGGACACGAGCCTGGGGGCGACAGGCGTCGGCACGTGAAGGGCTGTTTGAGTCGGTATTCAATATTGCCACCGAAGTTGATAACGCTTCTAACTTTGAAAATCAGGTAATGGAGAGAATTGTCCAGTATAGGGTGCAGTCCGAGGATTTAGTAAAAGAAAGAAGGAAATTAGGCTTCGAAATAAAATGCGATTTTGGCAAGGGTTTTCTTGGTAGCGGCATCACACTAAGCGGACTGCTAGCACAAATCGGTTCTCCGACTGCGAGCATCGGATTGACTCTGGCGGCCGGAGGCATGTGGGCTTTCGATAGAGCAAAAAGCTATGGTCCACAGCTTATGGATCTCAAGGCTCGGGAGTCCGAGATGCGCAGAGGAGCGGGTTTCGGATTGCATGAGTTCTACTCACGGTTGAAATAAAAGCTAACAAATCGCTGCAGTTGACCGCCCAAAGCGCTGGCGCGCTTTGGGTTCCCTCCGCGCTTCGCGCTCCGGCGGCAATTGAGCTTAGGCGTTATACGGCGGTTAGTTCTTATTTCGGTCAAGCTAAATAGTCTGCTAACGAATTGCAGCCGGTAGCTGAGCCTTCGCCCGTCTTTCTAGCTCTCAGCCATTTCCGAATCCGCGACCTTTGACCTATTCCGGCGTCTTCCCGTCAGCGACGATTACCGGTAAGTTCAGATTTAGAAATTCTTTCTAATGGTGTGTCGGGCTCTGCGGTCCGCTGGTTAGCTCAGTGAGCGTCGACCGACGCAGTTCACGTATAACGAATCGCTGCAGTTGATGTCGGCTGCGCCGCCACAACTGAGCTTAGGCGTTGGGGATATTAGGTGAAAGTAGCGATAAGTGACGAAGAGTTTCGATTTGCGCTCCGCGCTATAGGGGCGAAATACGTTAAGGCTGGAGACGAGGCGCTTGGTAGATTCCTAAGCTCATCCGGCTGGGCCGTCGACTGTCGTTTTCAACTTGGGGCAAACGATTGCGTTTTCGTGAGTGACAAGCCGGCAACATCGCTTTCTTACCATGGCCAAAACAACCGGCATTCACCAGAATTACAAGCCGAACGAGATAAGGTTAGATCTGAGTTTCGAGTACAGATCGTCGCTAGCGACGCCCTAGTGGCACATTCCAGTCGGCTAAATGGCAAATCCGCAAACGATATTTTGGAGTTAGTTAATGCCAAAGGTGCTAATAGGTATAGCTATTGGAACGAAGTGAAGTCGTTAGACGATATCGGTCTTATAATTGATAAAATCAATGCCAACTGGTCAGTAATTCATCAAATTACCGGCATCGATAGCGAGCCTTATATTCCCGGAATCTTGCCATTTTCGCCGCACCTTATTCGAAAAGGGGAAATATATGTTCCTCTTGCCAGAGGCGGAGTTTAAATTCCTCAACAAATCGCTGCAGTTGACCGCCCAAAACGCTGCCGCGTTTTGGGTTCCCTCCGGGCTTCGCGCTCCGACGGCAACTGAGCTTAGACGTTCGACGGTACACGGAGGTTAATGTCGATTGACAGAACTTCACTAACTAAGATCGAACTACTGCAGATGAGGTAGGGCTGTAATGCAAATCCATGCGATTGAAGCCGATCCGATCCGTAAACAATCACTCGACAAAAGCTTCCAATGTTTTGCCACGGCTATAATCTTCGAGCGAAGGTTTGCGGTGTATCAACTCCGCCTCCGCGTTCTGACATATTTAGGTATTGTTACTCCTGCTGTAGTCGGAATTACTTATGTCACGTACGGCGATGAGTCGACCTTGACACTTTGTTTTGTAGCCTTAGCCGGTATTTTAGGCACGATTCAGCTTATCGTTTCGTTGTGGGCTGTAGTGGCTAGGTGGGACGAAGAGCTTGAATACAGTGAGGAGTCGTCCTTAGAGAATAGACGACTTTCTTTGATTTTTGATACGCACGCCAGAATGCCCGAAGTCAGCGGAGCTGAGGCAACTGTACTGGTCGGCAATGCAAATAGAGATCTGGAATCCCTTGAAGCACGCGACAGACTAAAGTCCGTATCGGACGGCGAGAAGCGTTACGGATACCGAGCCGCATTATTCGAGAAAGATCTCGTTTGCAAGTGTTGTGACAAAACGCCTTCCAGCATCGAAAAACCTTCAGATTGCAAGACATGTGGATGTTATAGACTCTTGCCTTTATTCACGCCTATAGGGGCTTTAAGATGAGCGATGTTTTAAGCCAATTGAATAGCTGGTTCGAAGAGCTGTCGGAAGAGCGCAAAATAGAGGTCGTCGACGCTATCTATGGAAACCGAGTGGTTCAACTCGGGACGTACTATGGGCCCGACCCATCAGTACTCGGCTTTGTCGGCCTCCACGTTGGACCATCCCCAGAGCAGCCAGGAGTCACGCCAACGTCGCCGCCTAGTGTCGGAACGGGGTCGGTCACACCCAGTTCGCCTGTAACTACTAGTTGCCCAGCATGTGGGTGCAGCCTCCAAATCTCGTCGGTCTAGTCCGCTGCAGTCGAACAAATCGCTGCAGTTGACCGCCCAAATCGCTGGCGCGATTTGGGTTCCCTACGTGCTGCGCGCTCCGGCGATAACTGCGGATTTGGGGTCAGGTCTTGCATTGCCATGCGGATTTGTGCGGATTTGGGGTCAGGTCTTGCATTGCCACATTTAGATCATTCACCACCCTGACCACGAACTCAAACAACGGCCGTACTTCAACGGCCGGTCACGCCCGCGCCCTGTCGATATTGCCGCGGCGTCGTCGCGAACCAGTGGGATTTGGGGTCACGTCTCGCACTGCCACATTCTGGTCACATCTAAGCCATAACGATTGGCTCCAACAACGACCGTACCTGAACGACCCCGACACCGCGTCGTCGCTTTGCTCACGCCAAAGTAGCGTCTGGGCATAGCCGATGTACGCGAGTATCCCGTCGCGGCTCCAGGTCATCCCCCGTCCGAGAATCCGAACCAGCCACGAATACCGCTAGCGTCGATCCCCTAGGCCTCATCAAACACCCCGACCGCTTTCTAGAAACGTCGTTGTGTCGGCTCACTGGACCGAGCTCCTCGCCCGGTATAGCCGGGCATCAAAACTTACCGCAGCTGCAGTTCATACCCGTGCGCATAGGGCGAATTTGCGATATTGCGCAACGAATAACGACCGCGTTATAACGGAATCCCAGAATAATAAAATTACAACCCAAGGGAGAGAGCGATGATCAACAGAAAGCTAATCGCTGCGGCCGCCACAGGCCTGTTCGGCATGATGGTCGCACAGAGTGCGTTCGCGTTGTCCGACAATATCAAGACACTGGAACATATGGGCTCGACGGGCGCTTCGCTCGATATCGAAACCGTGCCCCAGGACCCCGACCGAGCGGCCGCGATCCGCAAAACATTGCAGAAAGTGAAGCTGCCGTCGGGCTTCAGTATCGATCTGTATGCGATCGTGCCGGATGCCCGCCATATGGCGATCGGCCGTAATGCTGGCGTGGTCTTCGCGGGTACGCGCAAGACCAAGGCCTGGGCGGTGACCGATCGCGACAAGGACCGGGTGGCCGACGAAGTCAAACGTTTCGCGCCGTCGGTCGACCTGAAAGTTCCAAACGGCATGTGCTTTTCCAGGGACGGGATGCTCTATCTCATCGAACATAACCGCGTGCTGGTATTTCCGGCCGCCGAGTTCTTTTATGAAAGCCCGGACGTCGCCATCGGCGTGGTCACCGAGCAATTGGTGCCGGAGAGTGAGGAATCGTTCAATCATGGTGCGCGGACCTGCACCATCGGTCCCGACGACAAGCTCTACATCACCATCGGCCAGCCGTACAACGTGCCGCCGAAAGACAAGATGGCGCTGTATAACAAGGTCGGCCTGGCCGGAATTATCCGCATGAACCAGGACGGCACCGAACGCGAGGTCTATGCCCGCGGCGTCCGCAATTCCGTGGGCCAGGCCTGGGACCCGAAAACGGATGAGCTCTGGTTCACTGATAACCAGGTGGATGGCATGGGGGACGATATCCCGCCGGGCGAAGTCAATCACGCCACCGAGAAGGGCCAGAATTTCGGCTTTCCGTATTTCGGTGGCGGACACGTGCGCACCGAGCAATACAAGGACGAGGAGCCGCCGGCCGATGTCGTGTTCCCGCAGGTGGAAACGATCGCCCATGCGGCAGATCTGGGCATGACGTTCTACGACGGCAAGATGTTCCCCGAGCAGTACCGGGGCGGCATCTTCAGTGCCCAGCACGGCTCCTGGAACCGAACAACGCCGGTCGGTGCCCGCATCATGTTCACGCCGATCAAGGACGATGGCACCGCTGGCGAGATGCGCAGCTTTGCCTCGGGCTGGCTGACCGAGGACACCGGCGAGTATCTCGGGCGGCCGGTCGATGTGAAACAGTATCTGGACGGTTCGTTACTGGTGTCGGATGACACGACTGGCGCCATCTACCGTATTTCCTATACCGGCGAATAGCGTCCGGACCAAAACTAGACATCGGCGTCGGGCGGTTGCGAGCCGTCCGTCGCCATATGCCGCGGGGAGCATGCGGGAATAACCGGGACAGCCCACGGGTTTCGATGGCATCAGCTTGAGGCACTAGCGGCCTTGCGTGGCGGAAACGCAGGCAACTCTCACTTTCTATTTTCGCCGGAAGCGCACACCGCTCATCCCTTCAAAATCGGCGTCCTGCGTCCAGAAGACAGCGTCATGCATCCTTGCGCTCGTCAGCATCACACTGTCAGCCATGGCGAGCTTCTGTTCGTGGCTGATACGAGCGGCGACAAGGGCGATGGACGAATCGAGCTCCACGACCTGCCCCTGCTGCATGAGCGCGATGGCTTGCAGCGCGTCACCCTCACCGCGTTGTTGCAACACGCGCTTGAACACTTCGTAGAGACTCAAGGTCGGCACGATCAAGGTGTCGATGTCTTCAATCGGCTCGGCGAAGTAATCCGCGTGTGCGTCGTCGGCGAAATACGCCAGCCACCCGGATGAGTCGACGACGTTCATAAGCGATCTTCGTCGCGAGGTACATTCGTCGAGATACCGGACAGAAAGCCACGCATGCTTTTGATGCTCCGCTGCGGCACAAGCTCAATCCGGTCACCATAGGTGACGATCTGCAACTTCTGGCCGGCATGCAGATGCAGGCGCTCACGGACCGCCTTCGGAATAGCCACCTGGAACTTCGGCGAGAGCGTGATCAGGTCTGTCATGGTTATCGATTAAGCTTTAGTTTTACTACTATCCTATCGATCAACTTGTCTGCTAGCAACGGTCAATAGCAAACGGAATTAGCTTTGCTCAGCAATGGCACGGAGTCGCGTCTTACCGCACGCCATTCTGGCCACTCCTCATCCATAAGAGAGATAGGGTGAGGGGGAGGCAGAGTCCCGCTCGAACAACGGCTGCACTCGAATGATCCCAACACCGCGTGGCCAGAATCTACGTCCGGCCGTCGTCTTGTACGTCACGAATCCCGTTACGCGGCGACGGCATAGATTTCGGCACGCGTTGCCCGCCCCGTTTAGCCCGGCGGCGCAGACCTGTATTCCGTTTGAGCGGCTCGGCCATCAGTACAGGTGGCGAGCATCCACCACTGCATGGTTCGATGCCGGCTGAGCCGCGGTAGGTGGGACTGACCTGCTCGCGCTCCAGGCAGTCAACACATTCGTGTGTCAACTGTCCGCCACGGCCTCACACTGTCGATACTGCCGCGGCGTAGTTGCGAACCAGCGCTTGCAGGCGCGGTTGAATGCGCTCTGCTCTGTATAGCCGAGCAGCGCCGCTACCTGGTTGAAAGGCATGTCGTCCTCGGCCAGATAACGCATGGCCAGTTCCCTGCGCGCTGTCCAGCAGGACCGAGAACGTCGCGTCCTCCGCGTCCAATCGACGCTGCAGCGTACGCCGGTGCAGGTTGAGAGATTCAGCAACCAGATCGATCCCGACCTGCCCTGTCGGCAGCAGCCGCCGCACGATCTCGCGTACACGAGCGGCTACCGGCGGGTCGCGCGCGGCGCGGTTCTGTTCCAGAAACGCGATGGCCATGGAGCGGATGTGCCGGTCCGAACGGCGTAGCGATTCCTGCATCGCCTGGGCGTCGATATCGAGACCGCACACGGGCTGATCGAAGCATAGCGCCGTATCGCCGAAGAACCGCTTGTAGACGGCGACCGGTGCGAGCCGGCTCTGCGCGAAGAGCATTCGAGTGGGCGTCGGCGCGTTGCCACCCAGTTCCGTGAGCCGTTTCAGGAAGACCAGCGCGCGCTCGTTGGCCTGGCGCGGACAGGCCAGATTCTCGAGCAGGATCTCGAAGCGCAGACATAGCGTGCTGCCGACGCGACGCGCCGTCACTCGCTGGCCCGGATTGAAGACGTGCAGGTATTTCGCCCCCTGATCGATGGCTTCGGCGACCGTACTGGAATGACGGATCACCACCGCAAGCGGGCCGAGGATACCGATGCCCTGCGCGCCGGCGAGCCGCATGCCGAAATCCGGACAGGCCAGATGTTCGGCGCAGTCTTCCAGGAGCTGGATCAGCGCGCGATACGGCAGGAACGCATCCTCGCGAGACTCGATATCGGTCGGGATATTGCATCGGGCAAGCAGCGTCTCGGGCTCGCCGCCAAGCTCGCGCACGAATGCGCCGAAACCATCCAGTGCGCTGTTGCGAACCAGGCTCGTCATCAAATGCTCCTGCGGCGCGCCTGAGCGACGCTGTCACCAAAAGTTAAGAATTTGACGTGCGCTGTCAATACGCGCGGGTTCGACACGGGCGACGATACCTGTTCGCGAGTACCGAACAACACGTGCACCGCCCGAGCCGACAAAAGATCGGTGATCGAAGCGCCCACGAGAGGAGAACGCCATGAAGAACAGATTGACCATCACTCGAGTCACGGCACTGGTGCTGGGAATGGGACTGAGCGCCGGAATGCCGCTGGCTTTCGCCCAGGCCACGACCCAGGCCGACGCGGCCGACGCCGAGGGAAACGTTGCGGCCACGGCAACCACCGAACAGGCCAACGCCGCGGTCGCGAAACAGCTGCCCCTGGATGACCAGGCCGACTTCGAGGCGGCCAAACGCGGCTTGATCGCGCGCGATCCCAAGCTCGTGATCACCGACGCCGACGGTGGCCCGGTATGGGATATGACCGCATACGACTTCATCAAGGGCGAGGCACCCGCCAGCGTCAATCCGAGTCTCTGGCGCCAGGCCAAGCTCAACGATCTGCACGGCCTGTACAAGGTCACCGACCGTATCTATCAGTTGCGCGGCTACGACCTGTCGAACATGTCGCTGATCGAGGGCGACAGCGGCTGGATCGTGGTCGACCCGCTGATCACCCCCGAGACCGCCGGCGCGGCCTGGCAGATGGCCAAAGAGCACATCATCGGCGACAAGCCGATCGTCGCCGTCATCTTCACCCACAGCCATGTCGATCATTTCGGCGGTATCGAAGGCGTGATCAGCGCCGAGCAGGCGAAGAAGAACGGCGTACGCATCATCGCGCCGAAAGGCTTCATGGAAGAGTCGACCAGCGAGAATCTGCTGGCCGGGCCGGCCATGGGCCGACGCGCCACCTACATGTTCGGCGGCGCGCTGGAACGCAGCCCGCGCGGCCATGTCGATTCCGGCCTGGGCAAGGCCCCGGCCCAGGGTCACTTCAGCATCCTCGCGCCCACCGACGTGATCGATCACACCGGCCAGAAACTCACCGTCGACGGGCTCGAATTCGAGTTCCAGTACGCCCCCGAATCCGAGGCCCCCGCCGAGCTGACCTTCTATCTGCCCCAGCTGAAGGCCTTCTGCGGCGCGGAAATCGTCAGCCACAACCTGCACAACATCTACACCCTGCGCGGCGCCAAAGTGCGCGACGCGCTCAAGTGGAGCGACTACATCGACGAAGCGTTGCAGCTGTTCGGCAACCAGGCCGACGTGGTCTTCAACAGCCATCACTGGCCGGTGTGGGGCCACGACCAGATCGTCGACTATCTCAAGGTCCAGCGCGACACCTACAAGTACATCCACGACCAGACGCTGCGTATGGCCAACGCCGGCTACACGCCGCGCGAGATCGCCGAACAACTCACCCTGCCCGATTCGCTGACGAAATCCTTTCACAACCGCGGCTACTACGGCACGGTCAGCCACGATTCCAAGGCGGTGTACCAGTGGTACTTCGGCTGGTTCGACGGCAACCCGGCCCACCTCAACCCGTTGCCGCCGACCGAATCGGCGAAGAAGTACGTCGAATTCATGGGCGGCGCGGACGCGGTCGTCGACAAGGCCCAGCAATCATACGACGCCGGCGAATATCGCTGGACCGCCGAGGTGCTCAACCACGTGGTCTTCGCCCAGCCGGATAATACGGCCGCCAAGAAACTGCTCGCCAAGACCTACGACCAGCTCGGCTACCGCGCGGAATCCGGTCCCTGGCGTGACTTCTACCTGACCGGCGCGCTCGAACTGCGCCACGGCGCCCAGGGCACGTCGCTGGATCTGCGCAAGGGCATCGGCCTGCTGCGTCAGGTACCGGTCGATCGCTTCTTCGATGCCATGGCTGCGCGCCTGAACGGCCCGGAGGCCGCCAAGAGCGATCTCACGATCAACTTCGACTTCAAGGATCTCGGCGAGAACCACGTACTGCGCATCGAGAACGGCGTACTCCACCACTGGCAGCGGCCGGTGGCCGACGATGCCGACGCCACCGTGCATCTCACCCACCCGGCGCTGCTGGCGCTTATCGGTGGCCAGATGTCGCCCAAGCAGCTCAAGGTCGACGGCGACCGGGCCAGCCTGGGCCGATTCTTCTCGCTGCTGGAAGCGCCGGATCGCGGCTTCGCCATCGTAACGCCATAAAACAACGCTGCTCATTCACCGCCGCGACCGCCTTGCTGGCGGGCGCGGCGGTGTTTTTCGTCGAGCGATACGGGCCAGGCCCGGCGAGGCTATATTCCGGTCTACGATTGATCTGCCCGCATCAGTCGGGGCAACGGCGATACTTGAACGGCCCCGGCGCCGCATCGTCACCATATTCACGGCGTATGAGCGTCTTGCCGCGGTCCTGCGCGTCCAGAGTCTCGTCGCGCGTCCACGTCATGCCCTCGCCCGAGAATTCGAAGGTGGCACGGATACGACTGGCGTCGCGTTCGGCCACCGCGGCGAGCGTGCCGCGGGATTCGTAGAACTCGAGCGTGGTGGCGTCGATCACCAGCAGCCCCTTGGCATCGGCGCGGCCGGGTTCGCAGTCCGCGGGCGTCAGGCCCCAGCGGCCCTGGACCGGCGTCGGGATCGCCTGCTCGACGGTCTGGTTGATCGGTGCCGATGACGCATCGCCGTCATCGTCATTATTGTTCGCCTGCGATGCGCTGTCGGTGGCCTGCGTGGCTTGTGTCGTGCCGGCGGCGGTCGGCGGATTCGTATCGGCAGCCGGCTCCAGATCACCAGTGTTGCAGGCGGCCAATAGTAAAAGACTCATCAGCATGACAACGTTGCGAAGCATGGGCGATCTCCATTGACGGTGCGGTAAGTGCATCAGCTGCCGGCCCGGTTCATACAGGATTGCCAACGGGATTCAACACGCTGGGCGAACCAGGCGGTGGTGAGATTGCGGGTGATCTTGGGGCTTTCCAGGGTGATGCCTGGGAGAATCACTCTGGGCACGGGCCGGCCCGCGACCGAGTCGGCCAGCGCGTAAACACGCTGATAGAGCGTGGTGTCGTTGAAGTCGGCGGTGTCGCCTTCTGTCAGGTCGCGCCGGATCAGCCCTTCTTCGAGATCGATGCGCGCGCTCAGCGTCTTCGTAGCACGCTCGGTATGGCTGGGCGTGATGCCGTAGCTGACGAGATCGCCGTCCAGCGCCAGATCTATGCCGGTGAGCTGGCTGACCGCGCGCTGGAAGGCGGCGTTGCGGCTGGCGTACCAGCCGGCGTTGTAGTCGGCGAAGCGATACAGCGGACTCGGATAATCGGCCGCGTAGCCGAGCAGATGCAGGATGCCGAAATACAGACCGCCGCGGCGGCTGAATACTTCCGCGCGGGCCGAAGTGGCGTCGGCATAGGGATAATCGTCGCTGTGGGCCTCGGCGAAGTCGACGGCGACCTGCATCGGCCCGCCGGTATGCACGGGGTTGAAGCCGCCGAACAGCGATCGGCCGAGCGGCACCTTGCCGGCGAAGTCCTCGAACAGATCACTGAGCTGTTTTTCGGTGCGTACGTTATCGAGGCGTTCGTTGTAAGTCTGGCCGTTGGACGACTTCAGCCCGAGCGCGCCGTTAAGGATGAAGGCCGGCACATGGGCGGCGTTGGCACGGCGCTCGATCTCGGCACGGGCGATACGGGGCAATCCAGCCACCACGGGATCGGCCTGATAGGAGGATTCCTGCGCCACCACCGCCAGCGTTGCGCACAGATTGCTCGTCGACGCCTCGATATTCTGCGTGGCGAAGGCGGTCTGGATATCCCGCGCCCAGCCGGACCGGTCGCTGACGCTGGTGGGCATCAGGTTGATGATATCGGCACGTACAGCCGACGCCGGACGTGCCGGCACCTCGGGCGGACGCCACGACGCACAGCCGCTGAGCCCCAGGATCGTGACGAAGACGAGCGCCCGGCCGGCGCGGAGATAGCTTTGCATGACCGAGACTGTGCCCGAGCCGCGTGGCGGATGCGACCGGTCAATGATGCTTCCACCGTCTTTCGCGGTTTCGGGGTCGCGTTCTCAGGTCTTCGGTCACCGGCTCACGCTTGAGCCGAGCATGGCGAACCTGTACCGCGGACGGTGCCTTCGCAATGGCGACCTGGCCCGCTAACAAGACGCTCGCTCCTCGCTCGTCAACTCATGTACAACCCGCCATCGATATTCACCGTCTGTCCGGTCATGTAGGCGTTGCGCGCAAGATGGATGACCATGTCCGCGATTTCGTCGACGCGGCCGAAGCGTTTCACCGGAATCAGGTCCGGTGTGATGTTGTCGTTGCCGGCGATCATGTCGGTTTCTATGAGCGCCGGGGCGATGGCGTTGGAGGTGATGCCGTCGGTGGCCAGCATACGGGAATAGCTGCGCATCAGGCCGAGCTGGCCGGCCTTGCTGGCGGCATAATGCGGGCCGATGACGCCGCCGATATGAGCGGCCACCGAGGACATCATGATCAGCCGGCCCCAGCCGCGTTCACGCATGCCGGGCACGACCCGCTGGGCCAGGATGAAACAGGAGGTCAGGTTGACCTGCAGCGTTTCGTTCCACCGCTCGGCGTCGATCTCGGCCAGCGGATAGATGGGATTGATGCCGGCATTGTTGACCAGAATCTCGACCGCGCCGAGTTCGGCCTCGACCGTGGCGACCATCGCCTCGATCGCGCCGGGATCGGCCATGTCGGCCTGCACGGCGATGGCCTCGCCGCCGCCCTGCTCGATCTCGGCGACGGCCGCGTCGGCGGCATCGCGCGATTGCTTGTAGCCGAGTGCGACCTTGCAGCCGGCACCGGCCAATGCCAGCGCGGCGCCACGGCCGATGCCACGCGATGCGCCGGTGACCAGCGCCACGCGATTATGAATATCGTCCATTTTCACGTCCGGTTTTGAAGCGATGCCGTAGACGCTGCGCGCGCCGGCGCCCGGGGTCAATCGTGGTTCGCCCCTGCGAGACTCCCCGTATACGGTTGCCAGCGCGCAGTGGCGGCGCCTAAACTTCCCTGGCGCAAGGAAACGATTCGACCGGCCGGCCATCAACGCGGCATGGCCGACGCATCGCTATCGTTTGCAAAACAAGAAGCGACCCGACGGCCCAAGGGCAGGACGGGTCATCCGGCCCCGTGCGGGGCCTCACCGGACAGCCGTTGGCTGCCCGACGCTGGAGGGGAGAAATCATGTCCAAACAATGGACAACGGTCCTGATCGCGGCATCGCTCGCACTCACGCTGGTCAGCGCACCGGCGCTGGCGTTCAAGTCGCAGTACAAGATGTCGATGGTGGTCGGGCCGAACACCGCCTGGGGCATGGGCGCACAGCGCTTTGCCGATCTGGTCAAGGAGCGCACCGACGGCAAGATCAATATCAAGGTCTATTATTCGGGCGCCCTGTTTGCGGGCAAGCAGACCAACGAGTTCACCCTGCTGCGCCAGGGCGTCGCCGACTTCTCGCTGGCCTCGACGATCAACTGGTCGCCGCAGGTCAAGGAACTGAACCTGTTCTCGCTGCCGTTCTTCTTTCCGGACCACGCCTCGCTGGACGCGGTGGTTCAGGGCAAGGCCGGCGATCAGATCTTCGCGCGTCTCGACCGCCTGGGCGTCAAACCGCTGGCCTGGGGCGAGAACGGTTTCCGGCAGCTGACCAACAGCCGTCACGAGATCGCCGCACCCGCCGACCTAGCCGACCTGAAGATCCGTGTGGTCGGCTCCAAGCTGTTCATAGACACCTTTCAGGCGTTGGGCGCCAACCCGACCGCCATGCCGTATTCGGAAGCGCTCACGGCGCTGCAACAGGGGGTGGTCGACGGGCAGGAGAACCCGGTCGGCGGCGTGATCGTGCCCTACAAGCTATGGCAGTACAGCCAGAAATACCTGACGGTCTGGAACTATGTCGTCGACCCGCTGATCTACGCGGTCAACGGCCGCGAGTGGAAGGCGTTTTCGCCCGAGATCAAGAAAGTGCTGCTGCAGTCCGCGCAAGACGCCGCGCGCTACCAGAAAGCACTCGCGCGCGTGGGCCTGGACGACGGCGCGGCTCTGGCTTATCTGAAGGAGCAGCACGAAGCCCCAGACGTGACCGATCCCTACGGCGTGCTCGAGAAGAACGGCGTGACCGTCACCCGGCTGGACGCCGATCAGCTGGCCGCCTTCAAGAAGAAGGTGGCGCCGGTCGTCGACAAGTGGACCGACACCATCGGCGCCGATCTGGTCGACACCGCGCGCACCGATCAGAAACAGGCGCAGTAGCCGCGTAGACGCTCGTGCCGCGATGGTTGAACCGGATCGAGGAAAGCCTCGCCGCCCTGGTATTGGCGGCGATGGTCACGCTCGCCTTCGCGAACGTACTCACGCGCTATCTGCTGCATTATCCGCTGGCCGCCTCGCACGAGCTGATCGTCAATGCTTTCGTGTGGCTCACGCTCATCGGCATCGCCATCGGCCTGCGTGAAGGCGAGGAAGGCGCGCATATCCGCTTCGTGGCAGCCACGGAGTTCCTGCCGCCGGCGCTGCGCCGCGGTGCGATCGCGCTCGGCTTCCTGGTCACGGCGGCACTGTTCGGGGTACTGGCCTGGCTTAGTTTCCTGCAGGTCCAGGACGATCTGCTGCTGGGCATGACCTCACCCGCGCTGGGCTGGCCGAACTGGGTCTATACCGGCCCGACGCCGGCGCTGTCGGCCTGGGTTTCGGTGCGCGCGCTGGCCGGCGCGTTCGCCGCCCTGCGCAAGCGCTGAGGGCGGATAGGCGATGCCGGGCTGGGCGCTGATCGCCGTTTTCGTCGTGCTGTTGTTCCTGCGCGTGCCCGTGGGCGTGGCGCTGGGTGCAGCGGCCGTGTTCCTGATCTGGCAGGGCGATCTGGGCGTGGGCATCGTGTCGTTCAATTTCCAGGCCGGCATCAGCAATTTCCCGCTGCTGGCGATTCCGTTCTTCATCCTCGCCGGAGCGATCATGGATCGTGCCGGCATCGCCCGTCGGATCGTGCGGCTGGCGATGACGATGTTCCGGCGGCGACGCAGCGGCGCGGCGGTCACGACTATTGTGGTGGCCATGTTCTGGGGCGCGGTGTCCGGCTCGGGGCCGGCGACAGTGGCCGCGCTCGGGCCGATCCTGATTCCAATGATGACGCGTCAGGGCTACGGCCGGCCGTTCGGGGGCGCGCTGGTGGCCGCGGCATCGGAAGTGTCGATCATCATCCCGCCGTCGATCGCGTTCATCATCTACGCCACCATCATCAGCGGCTCGGTGGCCGAGCAGTTCGTCGCCGGCATCCTGCCCGGCATGCTCACCGGGTTGTTCCTCGGTGCCGCGGCGGTGCTGGTCGTGCACCTGCGCGGCTGGGGCGCGCCGGAGGACACCGGCGACGAGCGGCAAAGCACCTGGCAACTGGCGCGCGACGCATTCTGGGGCCTGATGACCCCGGTCATCATCCTCGGTGGTATCTACGGCGGGTTGTTCACGCCCACCGAAGCCGCCGCCGTGGGTGTGTTCTGGGCGCTGTTCGTGGGCGTTGCGATCTACCGCACGTTGGGCTGGCGCGATATCCACGCCGTGCTGGTGACCTCCGCGGTTTCCAGCGGCGTGATTCTGCTCATCGTCGCCTGGGCCGGGCTGTTCGCCTGGGCAGCGAACACCATCGGTCTTGTCGATACCCTCAGCAACGCCCTGCTCACGCTCGCCGACAACGGCGGCTGGTTCCTGCTGCTACTCAACCTGATGTGGCTGGTGCTGGGGATGATGATGGATGCGATCAGCATCTATTATCTGACCCTGCCGGTGCTCATCCCGGTGATGCAGCATCTGGGCTGGGACCCGGTCTGGTTCGGGGTGATGATGACGCTGAATCTGGCGATCGGTCAGATCACCCCGCCGGTGGCGGTCAATCTGTTCGTGAGCGCACGCGTGAGCGGCGAGCCAATCGAGAAGATCTGGGTCGCCATCGTGCCGTTTCTGATCGCATCCATTCTGGTGCTGGGGCTGATCACCTACGTGCCGTGGATCAGCCAGGTGCTGCCCGCCCTGTTCTATCACTAGATCCGCGTCGCGCAGTTGGCTGCTGCGAGGGCGCAGCCCCGGAAAGCCTCAGGCGTCGCCGGTCGGCGTGAGCACGCGTTCGAGAAAATCGCGCGTGCGCTGTTCGCGCGGCGCTTCCAGCAGCTGATCGGGGCGGCCCTGCTCGACAATGGCGCCGGCGTCCATGAACACCACGCGGTCGGCCACCTCGCGCGCGAAGGCGATTTCGTGGGTCACGACAATCATGGTCATGCCCTCGTCGGCCAGACGTCGCATGACGCTCAGCACCTCGCCGACCAGTTCCGGGTCCAGGGCCGAGGTCGGTTCGTCGAACAGCATCAGCTGCGGGTCCATCGACAGCGCGCGGGCGATCGCCACGCGCTGCTGCTGACCGCCCGACAGCCGGGCCGGATAGGCGTCCAGCTTGTCGGCAAGCCCGACCCGTTCGAGGTTGGCGCGGGCGATGGCCTCGGCCTCGGCGCGCTTGTGTTTGAGCACCGTGGTCAGCGCCAGCGCGCAGTTGTCGAGGGCGCTGTGATGCGGAAACAGATTGAACTGCTGAAAGACCATGCCGATCTGGCGACGGGCGGCATCGATATCACAATCGAGATCGGTGAGATCCTCACCCGCCACCCGGACGTGACCGGACTGCGGCCGCTCCAGCAGATTCACGCAGCGCAGCAGCGTGGACTTGCCCGAGCCGGACGGCCCGATCACGCACACGACCTCGCCGGACGCGACGCTGAAGTCGATATCGCGCAGCACGTGATTGTCGCCGAAGTATTTGTTCAGCTTGCTGATTTCGACCAGCGCGGAGGACGACACGCTCACTGTCCCACCCTCATCGTCCCCGCGCCGCCGCGGCTTCCATGCGCCGCACGAGAATGGACAGCGGCAGCGTGATCAACAGATAACCCAGCCCCGCCACCACCAGCGGCGTGATGTTGACATGAGTGTTCGCCGCGGCCCGCCCGAACTTGGTCAGGTCGAAGTTGGCCGCCGACAGGCCGACGATGAACACCAGCGACGAATCCTTGATCAGCATGATCAGTTCGTTGGTCAGCGGCGGGATCATGATGCGAAACGCCTGCGGCAGGGTCACCTTGCGCAGGGCCTGGCCGGCGCTCATGCCCAGCGAACGCGCGGCCTCGATCTGGCCTGTCGGCACCGCCAGAATGCCGGCGCGAATGGTCTCTGCCATATAGGCGCTGCCGACGATGCCCAGCGCTGCCCATACCGTGCCATAGGGCGGCCACGGCATGGCCAGCCCCGGAAACGCCAGTGGCAGCAGCGAGAACGCCATGAACACCACCAGCGCCGGCAGCCCGCGAAAGAACTCGATATAGATCGTGGCCAGCCAGCGGTACGGCGCCACGTCGGACAACCGCATCAATGCCAGCAGCGTGCCCGCCACCAGACCGATCAGGAAGCCGCCGGCGGAATAGGCGATCGTGTTCCACAGCGCCCGCCAGAGCCCGTGGGCGATGGTGCCGCCGATCAGGCCCGGGTCGAAGAAGGTATGACCGATCGTCGACCAGTCCGCGCCCCAGCCCGCGGCCACGACCAGCAGCCCAAGCACGACGTATTGCGCGATTCGTATACGCCGCGCGCGGCGACGCGGGCTCAGGCGCTTGCGTGGCGTGCGCGCTCGATCGGAGTCGCCGCTCAAGTGGCGCTCATGACGTTCACGGGCGACCCATCAAAAGGCCACGCCCTGCCGTGGTCTTCCGACCTCGGGAGAAACAGCGTAATGCGCATCGCAAGGCCTACTCGCCCTTGTTCACTTCGGCCGGCAGGTGGCCAAACCACTTCTTGAAGATGCGGTCGTACTCGCCGTCTTCCTTCGCCTTGGCAATCAGCGTGTTCAGACGGTCTACGAGCTTCTTGGCGTTATCGTCGTCTTTCTTGGCCAGAAAACCGTAGTGCTCGCCGGTATCGAACTCGGCGGCAATCGCCATCCCCGGGTTGTCCTCGGCGTATTGATAGAGCGGGCCATTGTCGCCGATCGAGGCGACGACCTTGCCAGCCGAGACGGCGGTCGTCTCCAGTGCCAGATCGTCGAACACGACGGTCGTGTAACCGTACTCGTCGGCGTGTTTTTCTGCGTAGATCGCGCCCGTGGTATCGGCCTGAATCCCCAGACGCTTGCCCTTCAGATCATCCAGACCCTTGATACCGCTGTCTTTCTTGACCAGCAGCGCCTGCGTGGAATTGAAGTACGGCGCCGAGAACAGCACCGCCTCGGCGCGCTCCGGCGTAATCGTCGCGCCGCCCATGGCCACGTCGCACTTGTTGGCCGCAAACACCGCCGCGGACGTGATCTGGTTCCAGTCCATGCTGACCACGTTTTCCTTGACGCCCAGATCGTCGGCCAGCAGCTTGAGGATATCCACGTCGAAACCGACCACATCGCCGTCGTCGTTGGTGAACTGGAACGGCTTGTACGGCAGATGCGTGCACACCGTGAGCGCATTCTTGTCGACCAGGTTAATGCCGTCGACGCTGCCGCCCTGGTCCTGACTGCAGGCCGACAGGGTGAGCGCCAGCACGCCCAGTACGACGCCCGGCAAGGCGCGGGCCGCGATGCGGTTCGAACGCGCGATAAAGGATTTCACGATGCAATTCCCCGATGACTGTGTGGCGACTCCCAGCGTTCAGTTTGCCACAGCGTGCAACGCAGCACCGCACGCGTGGCGTGGCCGCAATCCGGATAATGGGGCTATGAGCGGCGTGCCGAATACGGCACGCTGTCAGAACCATGTCCGCTGACAATCCATACCAGAAACGCCTGCGAGCACGCCTCGATGAACTCGAAGCACAAACCCGGCGTTATCTGGCCGACAGCGCCAGCGCCGAGCAGTCGGTGGAACTCGATCAGACCCGCCAAGGCCGGCTGTCGCGCATGGATGCCATGCAGGCCCAGGCCATGAGTCGCGCGGCGCGCGATCGCGCCAACCAGCAGTTGCAGCGCATCGGCAGCACCCGCAAACGCCTGGGCAGCGCCGAATTCGGCGTCTGCATGGATTGCGACGAGACGATCGCGCAAGCCCGCTTGCTGCACGACCCGACCATCCTGCGTTGTCTCGACTGCGCCGCTGCCCGTGAGCAGGGCTGACGCCGCGGGCGAGGCCTTCACCGCATCGCGGTCGACGCCATCAACCCGCTATGCTGCGTCCCATTCCCGGGCTCCACCGAGCCCATCTGTTACGAGGCCTGCATGCTCCCGCAACTGACCGCCACCGAAGCCCGCATCATTGGCTGCCTGATGGAGAAATCCGTCACCACGCCCGACCAGTATCCGCTCACGCTCAACGCGCTGACCAACGCCTGCAACCAGAAATCCGCGCGCGAACCGGTGATGGCGCTCAAGCCCGCCGAGGTGCAGCGCGCCGCCCGCGAACTCAAGACGAAATCACTCTTGCATATAGAAGAGAATTTCAGGACGGGCGCGGAGAAGTACAAACAGCGGCTATGCAATACCGCCTATAACGACCTGCAACTCGACAGCGCCGGCTTCGCGATCGTCTGCCTGCTGCTGCTGCGCGGCCCGCAGACGCCGGGTGAACTGCGCGCTCGCAGCGGCCGGCTACATGGTTTCGCCGACAATGGGGCAGTGGTAGCGGCGGCCGCCGGCCTGATCGACGAGGACAGCGAGGATTCGCTCATCGTCGAGCTGCCCAGAACGCACGGCCGCAAGGACGCCGAGTTCATGCATCAGTTGAGCGGCCCGATCGATCGGGCGGCATATGCCGAGGCAGCCGGTGCCGGCGGCGGCTCGACGAACTCGTCGAAAGCGCGGATTGCGGAACTCGAAGCCCGGGTGGCCGAACTGGAAGCAGAAAACAGGACACTGCGCGCGCAACTCGGTGCTTCGAGCTGATTCAGGCCATCGCCACCGGGCTCAGTCGACGACAAGACCGAATCGCACGGCAGCGACGCGCGAGCTCTCGTTAATTGAGCGTCGCGGCAGACGCCCGGCCCCAACCGCCGTCCTGTTACTGCCGCCCGCGCCATTTCCCCGCCGCGAGGTGATCGATCGGCAGATCCGTTCAACCGTGCGCAGGCGTTGTAATACGTCGCGAAATAGCGGAATACGCCAGCGATGCGCCGCCCATGCAATGATCGGCGCATACAAATACACTGGTGGCATCATCGATTGCCCGGCATCGCGGCCGCTGGCCGATGGGGCGCGCCGCACCAGCGGCGTACCATGCTCGCATCTGCATTCTCTATCGCAACCGAGCTCACCAGACCGAATGGATTTACTAGACAGCACCGCGACACTCGACCAGCGCATCGCGTATTTCGATGACGCGCTGGCGCGCCTGCATGAAGCGCGCGTGCTCGACGCCTACGCACCCAAGACCGAAGTTCTGGAGGCCGCGGGCGCGGTGCTGGCTGCGGAAGGTGGGCCGAACGCCCTGTACTGGCGCTCGATCGCGATCGAAGCCGCCGGCGTCTATGTCGGCACCGACTGGGCCAGACCCAATATCCTGCAGGCGCGGCTGGCGAAGTATTCGCTGCGCGCGGGGGCGCCAGAGATGACGGCAATCGAGGCGCTCAGCGAACTGCGTCTGTTGGCCGTTGCCAAGGGTGACTATGTGCATCCGGGCATTTCCGCCGAGCGTGCGCGTCGTTTCATCACCCAGGTGATGGCACTGAATCTGGATCTGCTGTCCGACACGCTCAACGAAGCCGACCGCGAACGCCCGCGTCAGATGGGGCTCGCGGTACAGCGGCTGTATCGATTTCAGCTCGAGCACATGGGCTACGAGAGCATTCTCGACAGCCTCGTCGACGAGGTCTGGCGCATCCTCGCGCAGCGGCCGATCCAGGTCGACAGCGCCCGCCAGATGGTGATTCAGATCGCCACCTGTCTCTACGAACCCGCGATCACCACGAATCCCGACATACACAATGAAAGAGCCGCGGATCTGGTCGCGTCGCTGTTCGGGCCGGCGCCCGGCTGCGGCGACGACCCGGGGCTTGAAGTCTATGGCCAGCGGCTGGCCGCCATGAACGGCGAAGCCCTCACCACCGAGGCGATCGCCTTCGCGCAGGCCATGCACAACACGGGGCTGGTGTCGGTCTACCACGCGGTATTCGTGCGTCATCTTCGTGGTCTCAAGGACGATCTGGGCGGCGACTTCGGCAACAAGCTGATTCCGACCGCCCTGGGCCTGAGCAGTACCGGCCACGAAACCCTGATGTGCTATCAGCAACTCGTGCATGCGCTCATCGACGAGGCCGTGTTCGCCGAGACCAGCCAGGCGCTGTACGGTCTCGCGCGGCTGCTCGAACGCGGGGTGCTGTTTTCGCCGCCGGTCGCCGCGGCCATCTGGCGGCAGATCCGGCTGGAACTGTCACCCGAGACCGCCGAAGTGCTGAGTACGGCGCTAGGCACCGACCAGCCGCCGCGCGTGTTCCTGCTGGCCGGCGTCATCGGCCTGCTCGGACAGCCGCTCGGGATCGGCCAGGGCAACAACCCGACCTGTCAGTCCGTGATCGGTCTGTCCATGTGGGCCGCTAACGACCCCACATATCTGCTGCAGCTCATTGCCTGGGCCGCGCGTGACAACGAAGTGCTGGCCCGCTTCGAAGGCGAGCGTGTCTCCTCGGCCGGGCTCGCGGCGGGCCTGGCGAAACAGGCGCCGCTGGATGTCGATGCCGTGTCGCTGGTACTCGTGCCACATCTGGACCGTATCTATATCGAAATGGGCCGCCTGTGCGGCGAACGCGACGAAGATCTGCACCGCTGGATCAACCCGGGCTTCTATGGCTGGTGGGTCGGCATCGGCTTTTGTGCCGTGGCCAACGCACAGACCGGCCGGATCGACGATCACGAGCGCTTCATCCGCCGTTTCTATGCGGGTTATCACCCCTACTACAACGGCAATATTCCGCGTATTCATCCCCAGCCTGCGGGCATTGCCGCGACCGACAGCGCGGCGCGTTATGTCGGCCGCCACGCCATCAGCATTCGACGTGTTGCCCTGGATCCGGACAACGAGATGCGCGTGTATTTCTTCAACCCCAACAGCGACAGTGGCCAGGACTGGGGACAGGGCATCGTCACCGCCACCGAAGGCCACGGCGAGTTCTACGGCGAGGCGTCCCTGCCGATCCACCAGTTCGCCGCGCGCCTGTATGTCTTCCACTACGACCCGCTGGAACCGGGCGAACCGGACGCGGTGCCTGCAGAGGAAGTCGCCCGCGCTATCGAACTGGCGCGCGCCAGCTGGGCCAGGAATATGTAGGTCACTCCGGGCAGCGGCGAGTCGATCCCTGGCGATCGAACAAGCGACATCGCCGGCTTGAACAATCATTTCGAACATCTCGCGGCATGGCTAGAAATACAGCAACCAACAGGCCGGGGAAAACGCCCGGCCGCAAGCCGGCCTCGCCCCCGGCGGTGCCGCGCCTGATCGCGTTCAACAAGCCGTTCAAGGTGCTGACCCAGTTCACCGACGCCGACAACCGCGCCACGCTCAAGGATTTCATCGACGTCCCCGGCGTCTACCCCGCCGGCCGGCTGGATCGCGACAGCGAGGGCCTGCTGCTGCTCACCAACGACGGTGGCCTGCAGGCACGCATCACCGACCCGAAGCACAAGCTGGCCAAGACCTACTGGGTGCAGGTGGATGGCGAACCGGGCGAACGACAGCTCGAACAGCTGCGCGCCGGACCCACACTCAAGGACGGCCCGACCCGCCCTGCCGATATCGAAGTGATCGCGGAACCCGCCCTATGGTTGCGTAACCCGCCGGTGCGCTATCGCAAGAGCGTGCCTACCACCTGGCTGGCGATTACCATCCGCGAGGGCCGTAACCGGCAGGTGCGGCGGATGACCGCTGCGGTCGGCCTACCGACGCTGCGGCTGGTCCGGGTCGCAATCGGCGACTGGGAACTTGGCGCGCTGCAGCCCGGCGAGTGGCGCGAGCTCTGACCCGAGCACCCGCGCCCACGTCGGATAGGTGACGGCCACGGCCATCAATCGCCCTCGAATGCGGCCAGCAGTTCATCCCGGAACACGGCCTCGGCGGCACGCATGGGCCGATCGCTGTTCCAGAGCAGGTGAATATCCACGTCGGCCAGGCCATCGGGCGGCGGCAACTTGCGGAGCATGCCGTTCTCGATTTCCTTCCGGAACGCGCCTTCGGGCAGGAAGCCGATGCCGTAGCCGCAGATGATCAGCCGACAGACTTCTTCCAGATTGGACGACGATGCCGCCAACCGGCCCTGGAATTCGTGGTTTTCGCGAAACAGGGTCAGCGGCGAGAGCGTATCGCCGAGCTGGTCGCCGGTAAAGGTGACCAGATCCTCGTGTAGCAAGGTCTGGATATCGACGTCATCGTGCGCGTAGAGCCGATGCGGCCGGCCGCAGAACAGGGCATAGCGCTGGGGAATGATCAGCCGCCGCTCGATCGTCTTCGTCTCGACCCGGCACAGGCCGAGGCCGAGCGAGGCGGTGTTCTGGCGCAGCGCCAGCAGCAGATCGTGGCCGCGCATCACCTCGACCTCGAGTTCCACGCGCGGATGGCGGCGGTGGAAATCGACGAGAAACGCGTTGTAGCGCGCCGAATGCACGCGGCTCACGGTGAGCAGCTTCACCCGGCCCACGATCTGATCGGCCACCCGGCTGGCCGGCATCTCCAGGCTGGAGACCTCGGCGAAGACGCCGCCGGCGATGCGATAGACCTCTTCGCCGGCCGTGGTGAGCGAAATGCGCGGGCCGCGACGGCGGATCAGCGTATAGCCCAGCTGCGCCTGCAGACGCTTGATCGCCTGGCTGACCGCCGGCTGGGTGACGAACAGCCGTGCGGCGGCACGACTGAAGCTGAGTTCCTCGGCCACCACCAGATAGGTGCGGATCAGATTCCAGTCCAGGCGCGCGGCCAGGGCCCTCTGTCCGTGCTCACCCGGCGTTGCCGTCGGCGTATCCGAAGCCCTGTTCATACCCTCGCATCCGCCTGAGAATAGATATTATTATTCAAAATAATAATTAAAATAATGATACATGCTTTGACTAATCATGCGCGCATGGCGCTAGATTGAAGAACAAAGACCAGATACCGCACCGCGAGTTGTGCACGCCGGGACAACAACGGATACCACGACACGGTACCGCGGTCGCGTAAACGCGCAGGTCTGCCCAGGCGCGACGCAACAAGTACTTTACGACTGAACGCGCGTGCATCACCGGGCCCCGAACCGTCAGGCCGCCGTCTTGTGTACCTGCGCCACGCCGTCGTCAACCAGGAGAGGAAATCGCATGCTCAAGACCAACGGCGAACGACTCTGGAACAGCCTCATGGCCATGGCCGAAATCGGCGCGACCGCCAACGGCGGCAGCAGCCGGCTGGCCGTGAGCGCCGAGGACGCCGCCGGGCGCGCGCGGTTCGTGGACTGGTGCGAGGCCGAAGGGCTGACGGTCTCGCGCGATGCGATCGGCAATATGTTCGCGCGCCGCGCCGGCAGCGAGGATATCGACCCGGTGGTCATCGGCAGCCATCTCGATACCCAGCCCAAAGGCGGACGCTTCGACGGCGTCTACGGCGTACTCGCCGCGCTCGAGGCCGTACGCACGCTCAACGAACACGATATCGCCACGCGCGCGCCGATCGAGATCGCGAACTGGACCAACGAGGAAGGCGCGCGTTTCACGCCGGCCATGCTCGGCTCGTCGGTGTTCACCGGCGCCATGGCGCTGGAGGATGGGCTGGCGCGCGCAGACGCCGACGGAGTACGTTTATCCGAAAGCCTCGAAGCCACAGGCGAAGCCGGCGAGGCTCCGCTCGGTCGATCGTTCGATGCCTACTTCGAGGCGCATATCGAGCAGGGGCCGGTGCTCGAAGACAACGACAAGACGATCGGCGTGGTCACCGGCGGCCAGGCGATTCGCTGGCTCGACGTGCATCTGACCGGTCACAGCGCCCATGCCGGCACCACGCCGATGGCGGTCCGCCAGGATGCGCTGTTCGCGGCCAGCGAACTCATTCAGGCCCTGGAGTCGCGCGTCGCCGAGACCGACGGGCTGATGACCACCATCGGCGAATTCCATGTCGCCCATGCCTCGCGCAACACCATCGCCGGCGAGCTGAGGTTCACCCTCGATCTGCGCCATCCCGAGGATGGCGTGGTCGATGCGCTGATCGACGAGCTGCACGTCCTGTTCGAGCGCCGGTGCCAACCGCGCGGCGTCGAATGCCGTATCGATCTGCACTGGCGCAGCCCGGCCCTGCCGTTCGACGCGACCTGCGTGGGCCATGTCCGCGACGCCGCCCGGGCGCTGGAGGTCAGCTGGCAAGAGATGATCAGCGGCGCCGGCCACGACGCCTTTCATCTGGCTCGGCACTGCCCGACGGCGATGATCTTCATTCCCTGTGCCGGCGGCCTCAGCCACCACGAGGCCGAGTCGATCGAACCCGATCATGCCCGCCAGGGCGCCGACGTGCTGCTGCATGCCGCACTGGCGCGAGCCGGTCGTGTCTGACGCCGCCGGCCTCAAACCGGCGCGCGCCCTGTATCGTGCCCGCCCGAAATACCGACCGGCCTGTGCCCGCGCACGCGCCGCCCCTTCGACAACGCACCCGAAAAGGCAATCACACTGATGGATTTCAAACCCTATGTACTGATGCTGTTCGGCAACGCCCTGCTGACCACGCTGATCTCCGCGGCGGTCGTGGCCGTCGTCCTGCTGCGCGAATACCGGCCCACGATCCAGCGTCTCAAGCAGGAACGCCGCGCCCGCCAGCGCTAGTAGCGGCTCGCCCGCACCCAACCAAACCGCTCGAAAAGGGTCGACGATGACCATAACGCTCACGATTTTTGTCGCGGTACTCGCGGCCTATGTACTGGTGGCCGCCGGCCTCGCGCGCCTGATCAAGAATCGCGACGATTTCTACGTAATGGGCGAGCAGGGCTCGACCCTGCTGATCGTCGGTACGCTCGCCGCCACCTTCCTGAGCGCGGTCACGCTCATGGGCATCGCCGGCATCTCCTACAGCGAAGGGCCGCTGGTGATCGGCGCACTCGGCTCCTTCGGCGCCTGGATCGGCACGCTCATTGCGGTGGTCTGGATCGGCCGCAAGATGAAGGCCATGCAGTGCCGCACGATGATGGATTTCTTCGATCGGCGCTTCAACAACAAGTGGGTGAGCGTGGTCGCGCTCATCCTCATGGTGATCGGCCTGCTCGGCTACGGCATCATCCAGCTGATCGGCGCCGGGCTGGTGCTGGCCGAGATCATCAACGTGCCGTTCCCGGTGATCATCGTCGCCTTCACCCTCGCGTTGATGGTGTTTTGCAGCCTGTCGGGCATGTACGGCGTGGTCTACACCGACACCATGATGTTCTTCACCATGCTGGCGATCGCGTTCGTGATCTCGCCCATGCTGATCGATCAGGCCGGCCTCGACAGCATGCGCGATCTGGGCCAGCGCCTGCCCGGCTACTGGACGCTGGCAGGCGCCGACGGCCGTACCTTCAGCTGGTCGATCTCGCAGTTCCTGGTCTGGATTCTGTTCTTTGCCTGTACCCCCGCGCTGGTGTCGCGCGTGTTCCCGGCCAAGAACGATTTCGTCATCCTCAAGGTGGCGATCATCGGTGTGTTCTTCGCGCCGGCGCTGCAGCTGATGGTCTATATGGCCGCCGCCGCCATGCAGGTCATCCAGCCCGGCATCGAGCCGGCCGATCGCGCCATGATCGTCGGCTTCATGGACCATACCAACCCAGCGCTCGCCGGCCTCGGCCTGGCCGGGCTGATGGCTTCGATCATGTCCACGGCCTCCACCCTGTTCGTACTCACCGGTTTTGCGCTGGCCCGCGATCTCTACGAGAAGCTGTTCGAAAAACAGGTCAGCGAGAAACGCAGCGTGCTGCTCGGGCGCGTGTCGCAGATCGTCGTAGCGGCGATCGTGTGCGTGATCGCGATCGCCCGGCCCGCCGGCATTTACTGGATCTCCATCTATGCCGGCTCGATCTTCGCCGTCGCCTGGCTGCCGACGATCGTCGGCGCCATGAAGTGGCGACGAATGAATGCGTCGGCAGCGCTGACCTGCATGCTGGTCGGCTCGATCAGCTTCGTACTGCTGGGCGAACTCGAGCGCAACGGGCTGATCACGCTGCCCGCCGGACTGGACAGCCTGATGATCGCCTTCGCCCTGGGCACGGTGACGCTGATCATCATGGGTTTCATGCGTAATCCCAGCGACTACGAACTCGACCGCTTCGAGGAGATGAAAACACAGCGCATGTCCGAGATCACGATCGGCCGTTTCCTGCAGCAGGACAGCAGTGGCGCCACGCTCATCCGCGAATATCGGCGCGTATGGTTGGTCATGCTCGCCGTGGTGGTCATAGCCACCGCGCTCTGGGGCTTATTCTTCGTGCGCCTCGGGCTCTGACGACGGCGTTCGATATCGCACAAAAACAGGCGCGGTGACCGGTAATCGGCACCGCGCTTTTTTGTGTGTCGCCGTCCGACGCGTCCCCGCATTTGCCTCGGGGCTGTTTCCTCGGTCTGGTCGGCCTAGGGGATCGTCCTATAGGGCGGCCCAGTGTAGTTATCCGGCCCAGACGGGCAGCCCGCCGCAAATCGTCGAAATACAACGCTACCGAGATTGTTGCATACGACAAAGGGATAGTGTCGCGCTTCGAAACGGTGCAGTAGAACAATAAGCGAGGGGCATAAGCTGGAGAAGAAGTCATGAAGAAGACTCTGCAATCAGCGCTCGGGACAGGCCGCAAGGCCATTACCATTGGGCCGCTAGCCGCTGCACTACTGGCGTGCGTCATCGCCGCCGGCTGTAGTGACAACGATCACCACGACAACGACGGCGGCTCCGCCCCGCCACCGCCGAGCTCCGGCACGGGCGGCGGGCAGGCCGAGACGGTGACCATCACCGAGGGCACCGATCTCGATGCCGACCTCTCGCCCGATCAGAGCACCCTCATCTTCGGCCTCCAGAACGGCCTCTGGCGGATGGCCGGCGACGGTGGCGAGGCCACGCGGCTCAACGAGCCGGAAGAGGACTACGTGCGGCCGGACTGGTCGCCGGACGGCGAGCGGATCGTCTTCCAGGGCTATACCGACAACAATTTCCATATCCTGACGATGGCGCCGGACGGCTCCGATGTGCAGGCGCTGACTTCGGGCCAGTACGACGATCGCGGGCCGGTCTACTCGCCCGACGGCAGCAAGATCGCCTTCGCGTCCGACCGCAACGACGACCCGACGACCAAGGGCAATTCCAATATCTGGGTGCTGGATATCGCCAGCGGCGATCTCACCCAATGGACCGACGATCCCGAATCCGAATACCAGCCCGCCTGGTCGCCGGACGGCACGCGTATCGCCTATACCGTGAGTTCGCCGACGGACCTCGCGGCAGGCGACGGCCAGTACAGCATCCAGGCCACCGACGCGACCGGCAACACGACCGTGCTCATCCGCCAACCCAGCGGGCAGATCAATGCACCGGCCTGGTCGCCCGACGGCAACCGCATCGCCTACACGCTTCTGGTCGATGGCAACAACCATCTCTATGTGGACGATGCCCAGGTATCCGATGAAGACGAGGATGTCTTCCAGTTCCGGCCGCGCTGGCTGTCCGACAGTACCCTGCTCTACACCTCGGACGGCAAGATCCAGCGCCGCGATCTCGACGGCGACAGCCTCGACGCGATTCCGTTCGAGGCCAAAATCTCGTTCGACCGCAAGACCTACAGCTACAAGAATCACGAATACGGCGCCGACCGCCCTCCGGCCCAGGTCAAGGGCATCGTCACGCCGGCAATTTCTCCGGACGGCAACCGTGTTGCCTTCGTCGCACTCAACGATCTCTGGGTCATGGATATCGGCGGTACGCCGGAGCAGATCACCGACGATTCGTTCACCGAACTGCAGCCGACCTGGTCGCCCGACGGCCAGTCGCTGGCCTATTCCTCGGACCGCGACGGCATCGAACAGATCTATATCCGCGACATGGACAGCGGCGACGAACGCGTGCTGGCCTCTTTCGCGGGCGACGAGTACGCCGCCAAGAACCAGTATCGGGCAAGCTGGTGCCCGACCGGCAACCGTATCGTCTTCCAGACCGGGCGGGGTGTGTTCACTCCGCCGATCACCTACGTGGCCGATGTAGATTCCGGCGCCGTCACCGCGGTGGACGCGCTATCGCAGCAGTTCGAGGCCGGCCGGCCGAGCTGGGGACCGAGCTGCAACACGCTGGCCATGGCCGCGCTCAATGCGGCCTCGGTTCGATTCCGCCAGGGCTGGAACCATATCCTGGTCGTCGACGTGAACAGCGGCGAAACGCGGCAGATGCCGCCGGACCCGGACGACGTGTTCAGCAACATCAACCAGCGCGATTCCGGCAACGGCCCGGTGTGGTCGCCGGACGGCCAGTTCATGGCTTATAACGGCGGCGACGGGCTCTATCTGCTGCCGGTCGGTCCGGCCGGCGAGGCGGCCGGCTCGCCGCAGCTGGTCACCGACGAGAACGCCGACTACATCAGCTGGCGCGGCGACTCTCAGCAGCTCATGTACTTGGCCGACGGCGTGCTGCGCACCATCGCCGCCAGCGGTGGCGACGCCCAGACCGTGCCGGTCGACCTGAACTGGACACCGCAACTGCCCGAAGGACGCACCATCGTCTATGCCGGCCAGTTCTGGGACGGCGCGAGCGAGAGCCTGCGCAGCGATGTCGATATCGAGTTGCAGGACGAACGCATTGTCGCCATCCGCGACCACGAGGACGCAGACCCGGCCGACAACGTGCGCTATGTCGATGCCTCGAACCTGACCGTCATGCCTGGCCTGACCGAGGGCCACATGCACCGCGAGTGGATTCCCTATGTCGGCGCTCGGCTGGGGCGTCAGCTGCTGGCCTACGGCATCACCAGCGTTGTGTCGCTGGGCGACCCGGCCTACCGCGGCCAGGCTCGCAAGGAAGCGCTGGAATCCGGAAACCTGGTCGGCCCGCGTGCATTTACGACCGGCGGGCATATCAACGGCTCGCGCATCTACTACGGCTTCATGCGCACGACGTCGAACGAGAAGATGTTCACCAACGAACTGTCGCGCATCTTCGCGCTGGGCATGGACCAAGTGAAGACCTATGTCCGCCTGCCCTTCGATCTTCAACTGCGCGCGAACGAAGCGGCCCACGAGCACGGCCTGCCGACGTTTTCGCACTATTTCTACCCGTCTCTGGGCTTCGGTCAGGACGACATGTCACATCTATCCGCGACCCAGCGCTGGGAGTTCTCCCATACCAAGAGCCTCGGCGGCCGTACCTATCAGGACGTCATCGATCTGGCGACCGCCTCCAGGATGGCGATCACCGACACGCCGTTCGCCAGTTCCACCCTGTTCAACGAGCATCCGGAGGACATCAGCGACCCCCGTATCACCACGCTGTTCACGCCGTGGCAGCTGCAGAGCCTTCAGGACACCTTCGACGACGTCACGTCGGCGGATCAATCGGTGGCCCGCGACGGCTTGCGCCGCGAAGGCGAAACCCTGCACAAGATCCAGCAAGGCGGCGGCTCCGTGTGGGCCGGTACCGACGAACCACTGGTGCATGTAGCCCAGAGCCTGCACCAGACCCTGGAGTCGCAAGTGCAGTTCGGCGGTTTCACACCCTATGAGGCACTGCGTACCGCCACGGTGGCACCGACGCGCGACGTGGGCCGTGGCGGCGATCTCGGCACCCTAGAGCCCGGCAAACTCGCCGACCTGTCGTTCGTTGACGGCAATCCGCTGCAAGACATTCGCGCCGCCGCCAACGTGCAGATGGTGATGGTAGGCGGGCATCTGTACACCATTGACGATCTGCTCGAACCGTTTGCACAGAGCCCGTGATGGAGTCGGCATCCGTTGCGGTACGCGTTGAGAAAAATTCCATGAACCGGGAATCGGCATCGCCGTCGATTTCCAGTCACGCGTTCTGAACCGGAGCCGTGCAAGACACGGCCCCAATGCGCTTGTTCATACAGGGAGATCGACGTGAAAACGATAAAAACCGCAGTGCAATCGATGGCGGTCCTGGCCGCCATCCTCGTCCTTGGGGGCTGTAGCGACAGTGATCACCACGGCGGTGGAGACGATACCGCCACCGTCTCGCCACCGGCTGTCCGGGCTGTTTCATCAATGCCGGAATACGTGTCGGGCGGCAGCGCCCTCATCGATATCACGCCCAATTCGAGCGGCGCGGCGTTGAACGTCCAACTCAACGGCGTCGACGTCACCGATGTCTTCCAGGAAAGCCCGACCGAACCGGGGCACATGCTCGGACTGGTGACCGATCTCGACGACGGCAGCAACACCCTGACCGCGACTCAGGACGACCGCTCGACGAGCTACGAACTGACCTCCTATCCGATCACCGGCCCCATCATCTCCGGGCCGCACCAGGATCCCTTCATCTGTCAGACCGCCGAGTTCCTGCTGCCGGACGGTACCAGCCTTCAGGGTGCACTGGATGAGGACTGCACCGCCGCGCCCCAGGTCACCTATCTGTATCTGCCGGACGGGGGGACGGAACTGGTGCCCATGGACGATACCAGCGCGCTGCCGGACGACGTCGCCACGACGACCACGACCACCGGCGTCACGGTGCCGTTCGTGGTCCGCGTGCAGACCAGCACCGTCGATCGCGGTATTTACCAGAGCGTTGTCCTGCACGACCCCACAACAGAAGCGGAACCCACGCCCTTCAATCCGCCCAAGGGCTGGAACCGGCGCCTGATCGCCGTCGAGGGCTTCGGCTGTCCCGGCGGCTGGTATATCCAGGGCGCCAGTCAGGGCAACTTGTCGATTGCAGGTGCAGACTTCACCTTGCTGAACGTGAAACAGCTGGGCGAAGGCTACGCGACGTTCGCCAACACGCTGCAGCACGCCTCCAACAACTGCAACCACGTGCTCGCCAGCGAAGCTGCGATGATGTCCAAGGAGCAGTTCATCAAGAACCACGGCGTGCCGGAGTTCACCGTCAGTGCCGGCTGTTCCGGCGGCTCCTACGGCAGCGCCCTGCCCGCCGACCGTATTCCCGATCTGTTCGACGGCATTCTGATCACCTGCACATTCCCGGACCCGCTCTCGATCGCCCTGTCGTCATCCGACGGGCGGCTGTTACAGCACTACTGGGACCAGCATCCGGGCGAATTCTCCGACGATGAGATCGCCGCCGTCACCGGCAACAAGACGGCGCAGGCCCATCTCGACCTGGCCGATCAGGCGCGGCGCACCGACCCGGTGCCGACCCGGCCCGAGGGCAGCGATATTCCCGGCTATGCCGTGAATGCGGCCTGGAACGACGCCGTACCGGTGGATCTTCGCTACGACCCGGACAGCAACCCGACCGGGGCGCGTCCGACGGTGTATGACGCCTCCCGCAATATCTACGGCATCGATGCGGACGGCTACGCGCTGCGCCCCTTCGACAATATCGGCGTGCAGTACGGGCTGGAGGCCCTCAATGCCGGGGCGATCTCGGTCGCGCAATTCCTGGACCTCAACGCGGGTGCCGGCGGTTACGATCGCGACGCCAGCTTCGAGTCCGCCCGCAGTGAAGGGGACCCGGGCGCGATGCTGCGTGCCCAGCAGTCCGGGCTACAACTTGGCGGTAATGGCGGCCTGGCGTCGATCCCGGTGTTCGATATCACCGGTATCTACAACGACGACGGCGGCTACCACTATCAGTGGTTTCACTTCGCTCTGCGCGAGCGGCTGCTGAAGGCCAACGGCGATACCGAAAACCACGTCATGTGGCGCGGGAATCCGGTCCCCTACGACACCGTCTGGTCGACCTTCATCGCCTGGGTCGCCGCCGACAAGGCAGACCAGGCCGACGGAACCGAGCGCGAGAAAGTCATCCGCAACAAGCCGGCCGACGCGGTCGACGGGTGCTGGAGCGATGAGACGACTTTCATTGCCGAAGAGCAGACGCTGGGCACCGAAGGCTCGCAGTGCAACGACCTGTTCCCGTCCTGGAGCTTTCCGCGCTTTATCGCCGGCGGCCCGCTGGCGGCGAACATCATGAAATGCGATCTCAAGCCCGTATCCCGCGACGACTACAACATCACCTTCACCGATGCCGAATGGACACGTCTGCAGGACGTGTTTCCCGACGGGGTCTGCGACTGGACCCAGTCCGGCAACTACACCGGCGTGGTCGCGAACGGTTCGTTCGGGCCATCGCCGGTCAATCTCGTCTATGACATCACGGATACGGTCGAGGATTAGACCGCGCCGATAGACACAAGTCGACGCGGGCACCTGCACTGCGTTGATGCAACGGCCGGCGGCATAAAACGCCGCCGGCCCCGCCTGCCAGCGTCCTCGTATGACGACGAGCGCAACGTTTTGCACGCGTCACGAGCTATTCTCGCTGATTAACGATCCGCTCGAAGACATCGGACCCGCGTGCCGCATTCACCAGGAGCTGTCACATGCTCCGATGCACAACTGCGCCGATAATAAGTAGCGCCCTGCTCAGCCCGACACTCACCAATTCTTAATCGAGTACCAGAAGTTGGACGAAGAAAATCGGAGCGGCATTGAAGCCGGCAGATCTGCCGGCCAGCTCTTGCGGATCACTGCGTGCGGCCGCACACGATGTCAGCCGCACTGACCGGCCAAGCGCCTGGCCCCGACAGGCGTCCCGCATCCATGTTTCGAGGGCATGACCGTGGGCCATTGCCGAGTTCGGCGCACCCACGTAGCGGCGACTCCCCGATCGTCGCAGAGCCGCTGCGCCGTGCTCGGCTCGATGAGTTCGAGGGCGCAGCGCTGATCACGGGTCAGGCCACCTCACACCAGTAGTCTGCCGGTCTGTCAGTGGTGCCACCCATTATTCGGGAACGGTTATGGCTCGGGGAAATGACCCCCACCATGGCCACCTCTGCCTTTGCGCGATAATTCGTCGCGCGTCAGCGTGACGATCGCCCCGACGCGGCGGCGGTCGGCGGCGCCGTACTGCTGTCGGCCGGCGGGATCGATCACCACCGCCTGTACCGAGCCGATCTCACCGGGGAAGTTGACCTGGTGCCCGAGTGCGGTGAGCCCGTCGATCGCCTGCTCATCGAAACCGATCTCCCGCGACACGGAGCCGTTGGCACTGGTCTGGGAAATACGCGGCGCGTCCACGGCCTCCTGTACATCGAGTTCGTGATCGACGAGGTTCATCGTCATGTTCGCCACCGTGTTGATGATGGTGGAGCCGCCGGGCGAGCCGTAGGCGGCCACCGGACGCCGGCCGCGGAAGAGAATGACCGGCGACATGCTCGACCGCGGCCGCTTGCCCCCGGCGACGTCGTTGGCGCCGGGATTGAAATCGGCCGGGTCCGGGTTGGCGGTCGGCACGAAGTTGAAGTCCGTCAGTTCGTTATTCAGCACGAAACCGTAGCCCGGCACCATGAGCCCGGTACCCCAGGCCGACTCGACGGTGTTGGTATAGCTGACGATATTGCCCCAGCGATCCACGATCGAGAAGTGGGTGGTGTTGAGCCCCTTGCGGCCTTCCGGCACCAGACTGGCGAGTTTCACCGGCACGCCGTTGTAGGCGGTGTCGTAGGGCCGTGGATCATCCGCCTCCACGGTGGCCTGACGCCCGTCCGGGTCGATCATGGCGCCGCGCATCCGGGTATAGGCGTCGCTGATCAGGCCTTTCTCGGGCACGTCGATGAAGTCCGAGTCGCCCATCCAGACCGCGCGATCGGCGAAGGCCAGACGCATGGATTCGACCATCACATTGAGCGTGCGCGTGCTGCCGAACCCGAAGCCCTGTTCGTCATCACCCACGGGGAAGCGTTCCAGCTGCTTGAGGATCATCAGCACCGTCAGACCGCCCGAGGACGGCGGCCCCATGCCCTTGACCGTATAACCGCGATAATCGCCCTCGACCGGCCGGCGCAGCTTGGCCTCGTAGCCCGCCAGGTCATCCAGCGTCATGCGGCCCTCGCCCTCGGGCCGGCCGCCTCGGCTGGCGCGCTGGGTAGCCACGATCGCCTCGGCAAGCGGGCCATTGTAGAACGCATCCGGCCCCTGCTCGGCGAGCATCTTGAACGTGGACGCGAGGTCCGGCTGGACCAGCAACTCGCCGGTCTCGAGCGGCTCACCGCCCGGCCGGAATACCGCACGAGCCTCGTCGTAGGCCGGCACACCGGGTTCATTGCTCAGACGGCCGCTGAGTATGCTCTCGGCAAGCCGCGGCCCAACCCGAAACCCGTCTTCCGCGAGGTCGATCGCGGGCTGCAACACCTGCGCGAAGGATTTTGTGCCCCAGCGATCGAGCGCCAGTTCGACACTGCGAACAGTGCCCGGCACGCCGGCCGCAAGGCCGGTCGTGGACGCAACGCCAAAGCCGCCGCCGACGCTCCCGGCATCGGTAAACGGCACGAACATGTCCGGCGTGGCCGCAGCCGGCGCGGTTTCGCGCGAGTCCACGGTCCATGTCTGATGGTGCTTGGCGTCGTAGACCACCATGAACCCGCCGCCCCCGAGGCCGGAGGATTGTGGCTCGACCACGTTCAGCGCAAACGCGACGGCTGCTGCCGCATCGATCGCATTGCCGCCCTCGCGCAGTATCCGGGCACCGGCGCGGGCCGCATTGGGTTCGGTGGTGGTGACCACACCACCACGCACGCCAGGCACGCCCACGCCGGAACCGGCGAACGACACCGCCGGCGCGCCCAGTGCAATGCACAGCATCACCAGCCCGATCCATGCAGCGAATAAACGCCACCAAAGCACAGAATCCTCAACGCGGCAGGAACGAGTCATGGCTAGACCCTCCATTTCGTTGTTGTATAGGCGTAAGAGGCCGGCAAGTCAGTTATATGTCAGCAGCGTCTACCGCCGCAACCCGCGCGACACGGTTATTCGCTCGGCCCGGAGGGATTTGAGGATCGGCCTGGCGACAGTCAGGGCCGCTATATCCTTGAATTCGCTCAAGGCTGCTCGTGGCACGCATCGCACCTTGGCCGTCCAGGGCCTGATCAATTCTTCGATAAAAATTGACACTGCCACTCCATGCAAGTCCGCGGCACACCATCTCGCACGCATCACGGCCGATCTGGCATCCTCGGCTTATTCGCGTTACCACATCATCGCGTGCGAGGACTCATGTCATACCGGCTGCATATCGCCAACAAGAACTATTCGTCCTGGTCCATGCGCGCCTGGGTGCTGATGAAAGCGCTGGGCATCCCGTTCAAGGAAGTTCTCACGCCGTTCGACGGCGCCGGTCGACAGACCGCCTTCGACACCTTCTCGCCCACCGGGAAGGTGCCCTGCCTGGAACACGGTGAACTCACCATCTGGGATTCGCTGGCGATTGCCGAGTATCTGGCCGAAAGCTACTCGCACGCCTGGCCTGCAAACGGCCCGGCACGGGCCTGGGCCCGCTCAGCCACGGCCGAAATGCATTCCGGGTTTCCCGCTCTGCGCGACGAATGCTCGATGAACTGCAGCCTGACCATCGACCTCGGCACGCCGAGCGACGCCCTGCAAGCCGATCTCGACCGGCTCGACCAGCTATGGACCGACGGCCTCAGCCGTTTCCACGGTCCCTGGCTCGGCGGCTCCGAC
Organism: Salinisphaera aquimarina; assembly: GCF_042643355.1. Classification (NCBI taxonomy): domain Bacteria; kingdom Pseudomonadati; phylum Pseudomonadota; class Gammaproteobacteria; order Salinisphaerales; family Salinisphaeraceae; genus Salinisphaera; species Salinisphaera aquimarina. Next base: position 44,564 of record NZ_JBHRSS010000001.1, on the reverse strand, counting down.
TTCACCACCGTGGATGCGTTTTACGCCCCGGTCGCGGTGCGTATTCGCGGCTATCAGCTCACGCTGGGCGAGCCGGCCATGGCATACCCCGAACGCCTGTGGCATCACCCGTCGATCTCTCAGTGGGTTCACGAAGGTATCGAGGAGACTTGGGTCGATAAACCGCACGAAGAGGATTGCGTTCGTGGGCGGAAAATCCTCACTAATCGACGGCAGAGTTGACGTCAAACCAGAGCACAGCACTCGTGACAAATTTACCCGCTCAGAAGGCCCTAACAACATCCGATAAATTGGGCAGCGCAAGGTCTGCCTCTAAACTATTCCACCACTCAGCATGATCACTTCAATCTCAGTACTTCTGGCACCAATAATCGCTGCTTACGTGGGCAACCGGCTATTGACTCGGTGGCAACTCCGCACTTGGCTCTATCGTCGCCAGGTCTTGCAAGCTGAACGTGAATACGAGTTGCTGCAAACCTTGACCGACAAGATATCCCAATCCATTGCCGCGAGAATATTTGCAATGCAGCGAGTTGCAAAAAACGCGGGAAACACAGACCAAGAACTTTTTGAAAAGCTTGTGAAAGACTATAATCAAGAGCTTTCGACTTGGAACCAAGCTCTTGTCGCTTACTGCGTGAGTTTGAACCATCTATCTGCCAAAACTCTAGCTCACAATCTAGAGCACGTCATACAGCCTTTGTTTGTACAAGCTAATTCATCAATAAATAAAATAATTAGCGCTCATCGAGGAGATGTGCGCAGTGCCGAGATAGCTGGCATAAAAGCGGACGGAGAGCTGAACAGCATTCAGGGTCACGCTGGGCAATTCGTCGACCACGTTCAAACCCTGTTGCAGGAAACGAGAACGAGGTTGTTTGGAGTCAATCGCGTAGTCCCCACGGCAACAAATCTTCAGCGTTTTACGACTTGGGAGTTATTTAAACTTCTCTGGATTCGCGATATAGACAGCTTTTCCGTAACTCGCTCGCCGGTCGATTTTTAATTGCCAAGCTTCAGAAGGTGTTCTCGGTCGAGGATAAACCAACATCGACGCTACGCAAGCGGCCTCATCGACAGACAGTTCTGAAGGTAATTTATTAAAGCATTTACATGAGGCGGCAGCGGCGCCGTCCAGTCCAGTACCAAAATAAGCAATTGATATGTAACTTCGAAGTATCGTTAGCTTCGAATACCGCAACTGTAATAAGACCGCAAGAAGCATTTCTCTAAGTTTCCGCCTAATTGTCTTCTCGCGGCGATTGGTAATCGTACGCACAAGCTGCATATCGATCGTACTGCCACCCCCATGGCGCCGTTTAATAAGCGCATAAAATATATTTCGCAGCACCGATTTAACGTCTATACCAATATGTCGTTTAAAGCGCCTGTCTTCTAGGACAAGCACTAATGATTCAAAAGTAGACAATTTGAATCGCGATTGATCGACGTGAAGCGAAAGCACATCGTGAATAGCGAACAAGTCAAAATTTACCGACAATAACAGATTTCTGAGAAATCTCGGGCGTAGCTTGGGTTTACTAGTCATGATTTTTTTGATTAGTCGGAATATGTAGTTACATATTGCATGGTCGCATCACGTTTGCGAGCTAATACGCTGACCCTACATCTTCTAAGTCCAAAAGCTTAGCCAGGGGCCTGCTGCTTATCCTCAGCCGGTAGTTCGAAATCACTCGTGCCATGCCGCCTGCGTAGCTGCTCTTCCGGTTCGCCGAAGTCTCCATGAACCATTCGACTGCGTTTTACGGCCGGCCAATTCTTGATCTCGCCGGGCGAGCGCAGGACGTTCTTGTGTTCTTACACCTGCATGCGGGAATTCGCCGGCATCGTAAAGCCGTCCGTTGATCCGTTGCCCGAGAAAAAGCGAGTCGTAGCCAATTGCGGCATGAGCAAACCCCACGGGTACTCTGTAAAACAGAAGCGATTCACAGCTTCGATGCGCCGGCGATTTTCTTTGTTGTCAGTACTATAGAACGCACGCCGGCACGCTTCGGTTCGACAGCATTCACCATGATGGTGGTGCTCAAAGACGCGCTTCAGCATCCGGCGGTGCACTGCCCATCTGAATCGAACGACATCGTCTTCCCGCTCAGCGGCACATGCACGGGGACGTCCGTTGCGTCGATGAACGCCTGCGTGCGGGTGCCCGGTTGTACCTTGCCGTCCTGCGTGGCCGCTTCATTGGCGTGCGACGGGATGACCGAGTCGGGTTTGACGAGATCGTTGATGACATAGGCGGCCTCGGTCGGCCCGGTGGTGTAGGTATCACCGATATTCATGACCGCGAGCTTCGGCTTGTAGTAGTCCCCGACCACGGTTTTCTGATCGGCGATGATGCCTGTGTCGCCGGACAGATAGACGACAAGCCCGTTGCTGAACGTCAACACATAGCCCGTGGGTGGCCCCACCGATGCCTTGACGCCGTCGGCCGCCATCGACTTGCCCAGCGACCCGTCGAGGAACGCCGGATCCAGACCGTTGCTGTGCGCCGCGGTGACGGTGGTGATGCCGACACCGCCAATATGGGTCATGGCACCGAACCGCACCAGCACCGAATCGTCGGCGTTGCCGCCTGCCGCTTCGAGCTTCTGGCCGAAGAAGCTCGCCATTTCGCTGCCGGTCACGATTTTGGCCTGCTTGGCGACGGCGATCTGCACGCTGCTGGATTCCGGCGTGGCGTCCACGGAGGTATCCGGTTTGGCACAACTGCCGGCATTGACGGCCTTGGTGTGCCGGTCACCGATATGATCGCCATGCACATGGCTGACGAGCACGGCGTCGATCTCGCCCAGACGCGGGTCGTCGGCTCCGGCCACGGTGCGGCCGGCGTCGTAGAGCAGCCGTGTACCGTTCGGGTCCTCGAACACCAGCGCCCGGTCCAGGGTGCAGAACTCCCCGCTCTGGCCACCGAGCGGCGTGACCTTGACGACGTCGGCGGCGCTGGCCGAGCCGCTGATCGCAAGGGCCAGAACAACCGCAGTCGTGTGCAGGGCTTTGGTGGACATGCTTGATCTCCCGGTCGTGCTCATGAAGCAGGCGGCTGGTGGCCGCCCCTATTGGCAATTACCCATCGCGTGATGGTCGTCAAACTATGCTTGGCACCCGCATGAAACGCCAGCGCGAGTCCTGTAGCCCCGCAGCCCTCTATCCCGAAGCCTGCAGCTTATCCTCGGTCCGTAGCTCGAAATCGCTCGCATCATGCCGCTCGCGTAGCTGCTCTTCCGGCTCGCCGAAGGGGCGGTTGACCATGCGTCCGCGTTTTACGGCCGGACGGTTCTCGATCTCGTTGGCCCAGCGCTGGACGTTCTTGTATTCCTGCACCTGCAGGAATTCGCCGGCGTCGTAGAGACGGCCCTTGGCGAGTTGGCCGTACCACGGCCAGGTGGCGATATCGGCGATGGTGTATTCGCTGCCGGCGAGGAATTGCGTCTCGGCCAGGCGACGGTCCAGTACGTCGAGCTGGCGCTTGACTTCCATGGCGAAGCGGTCGATCGGGTATTCGAGTTTTTCCGGCGCGTAGGCATAGAAGTGGCCGAAGCCACCGCCCAGATACGGCGCGCTGCCCATCTGCCAGAACAGCCAGTTCATGGTTTCGGTGCGGGTCGGCAAGTCGCTCGGCAGGAAGGCGCCGAACTTCTCGGCCAGATAGACGAGGATGGAGCCGGACTCGAACACGCGGATCGGCTCGGGCGCGCTGTGATCAACCATGACCGGAATCTTGGAGTTGGGGTTGATCTCGACATAGCCGCTGGAAAACTGGTCGCCCTCGCCGATGTTGATCAGCCAGGCGTCGTACTCGGCGCCGGTATGGCCCGCCGCGAGCAGTTCCTCGAACATCACCGTGGCCTTGACGCCGTTCGGCGTGCCCAGCGAGTAGAGCTGGAACGGGTGCTTGCCGATCGGCAATTCCTTGTCGTGGGTCGGCCCGGCGATGGGCCGGTTAATACTGGCGAACTTGCCACCGCTTTCTTTCTGCCAGGTCCACACGGCGGGCGGGGTATAGGAGGTTTCGTCGTTCATGAATCGTGTTCCCGATTGAGGGCGCGAAGTGATGCGCCGGGGTGAGTCAGAGTCTACAGATAATGGAGAACATTGCTGTATGACGCATGGCATGGCCTGCGTAGATTATGACGGCGGGCTGAGCCGGCCGATCACCTTGCCCACGGTCAGCCCCTGCACGACGATGGAGAACAGCACCACGCAGTAGGTGATGGTAAGGATGGCGTTGCGGGCCTCGCCTTGCGGCAGCGCGAGGGCCAGGGCGACCGAGATGCCACCGCGCAGACCGGCCCAGGTGAGCAGCAGGCTGGCATGCTCGCCCAGACGATGCCACGGGCGTACCAGTTGCAGCGCCGTGCTCACACAGCCGAAACGGGTGACCAGCACCAGCGGAATCGCCAGCAGGCCGGCGGTGAGATAGCGACCATCGACGGTGATGTGGATCATTTCCAGGCCGATCATCACGAACAGCACGGTGTTGAGGATTTCGTCCACGATCTCCCAGAAGATATCCAGATGTTCGCGGGTGGTCTTGCTCATCGCGAACATGCGGCCGTGGTTGCCGATGAGCAGACCGGCCACGACCATGGCGATCGGCCCGGAGGCGTGCAGCGCCAGCGCGAGTTGATAGCCACCGAGAACGAGTGCCAGCGTGAGCAGGATCTCGACCTGATGATCGTCGATCTCCTTGAGCATCCAGAAAGTGGCGCCGCCGAGAACCAGGCCCAGTACCGCGCCGCCAACCACTTCCTGCAGAAACAACAAGGCGATGCCGCCCGGCCCGCTGGCATATTCGGCCCCGAGCAGACCCAGCAGGGCGAGAAAGACCACCACCGCGACGCCGTCGTTGAACAGCGATTCGCCGGTGATATTGGTTTCCAGTTCGGGCGTAACGCCAGCCTGCTTGAGAATGGCCAGCACCGCGATCGGGTCGGTCGGCGAGATCAGTGCGCCGAACAACAGGCAATACAGAAGCGGCAGTTCGAAGCCGAGCAGTGGAAACAGCAGGTAGGTGACCACGCCGATGATGGCGGTGGAGAGCACCACGCCCACCGATGCCAGCACGCCGATGGAAAACCGGTGCTTCCACAGGTCGCCGAGATTGACCTGCAACGCGCCGGCGAACAGCAGGAAGCTGAGCATGCCGTCCATGAGCGCCTTGTTGAAATCCACGCCGAGCAGCCAACCCTCGGTGTGGTCACGAATACCCATGCCCAGGCCAAAAAAATCGGCCGCGACCAGCAGGGCGGAAAACACCAGGCTCAGCAGCATCACCCCGATGCTGGTCGGCAGCCCCACAAAGCGATAATTGATGAACGCCAGCAGCGCGGCGAGCGATACCAGAACGGCGGTAATGGGAAGTAGAGTCAAGTGAGCAGTCGCGTGGATGGCAGGCAGCGCTCAGGATAACCCCTGCGTACAGCCCTCCCCGCGCCACGCGCCCGATCACACGGCCAGCCAGACGACCGCCCCGCCTGACTTCGCGGCGACGGGCTCGGATGCGTACCGCTACGTGTCAGACCACGTTGTCCAGTGCATAGATACGCGCCGCCGTGCCAGAGAACAACGCGTTTTTCTCGTGCTCGGAATAGTCGGCCACCAGATGCTTGAACGCATTCCAGAGCGTGTCGTAATCGCAGGTGAAGTGATCGACCGGGAAATTGCTCTCGAACATGCAGCGCTCGACGCCAAAAGCCTCGATACAGGTTTCGATATAGGGCGCCCAGGCCTTGGCGAGGTCTTGCGACGACGCCGGGCGATTGCCGTAGGACCATTGGAAACCGGGAAACGGCATGGCCAGACCACCAAGCTTGACGACCACATTCTCGCAGGCGGCGAGTGCCCGGACCTGATCGCGCCAGCCCGCGAAGCGGGTTTCGCGCTGGCCGGCATAGGCGCCGATACCGACCGGCCCACCGACATGATCCAGCACGATGGCGGTATCCGGAAAGGCCTGGGCAAGATCGATCACGTCCGGCAGCTGCGGTTCGAGCAGCCAGGCGTCGAAGGTCAGGCCCAGCGGCTGCAAGGCGGCAAAGCCCTCGCGGAAATCGGCATCGCGAAACAGCCCTTCGGGCACGCCTCGAGCCGACAGCGGTCCGAGCACATTGGCATCGGCGTCATACGCCGCGCTATGACGGATACCCCGAAAACGCCCGCCGCCGGCTTCGATATGGGCCTGAAGCACGTCCTTCGCCTGCGCGCCGATACGCAGATCGACGTGCGACACAATACCGGCACAGGCCCTGGCGTCGCCGTAGGTGCCGCTGGCGGCCATGGCCGCGACGCCGTTGACGAACTCTGTTTCACCCACACAGCGGAAATCCTTCGGCCCATCGGCGCGGTACATGGACCGGCATTCGATGAACACGGAAGCGCGGATATTGTGGCCGCTGTCGAGATCGGCCTGGAACTCCTCCAGCAGATAACGGGCGCGCTCGCGCAGCATTTGCGTGAAGCCGTGGTCGGCGAACGGGCCCTCCTTCAGGTCCAGCCGCGATCGATCCCACAGGTGATGATGTGGGTCGATGATCGGCCGTTCCGGCTCGAGAATCTGTTCGGCGGGCGTGGTCATCGTCTGGTGTCCTCTCGCAGAGCCCGCTGCGGCATGGTTGCGGGCCAATTCGACTCATACCACAACCTATCAGTTCGGCGACAAAATACGCGAAATTACTTCTTCAGCATTTGCCTACTTCGTCACCAGAATAATAGCCCTGAATTTGGCGATAGATGGACCATCCGGCGGGGCCGAGCCCAGCCCTGCCTCGCCTGCGCCGCGAGCGCAGACAGGCGTTGGCTAATACGAACGCGGCAGACCGAGCACCTTCTCGGCGATATACGACAGAATGAAGTTCTGCGAAATGGGGGCGATACGCCAGACGCGCGACTCCCGAAAATAGCGCTCGACGTGATACTCCTTGGCGTAGCCGAATCCGCCATGCGTCTGGACGGCGCGATCGGCCGCCTCAAAGCCTGCTTCGGAAGCCAGCAGTTTCGCGATATTGCTCAACTCGCCACAGGGCATATCGTTGTCGTACAACCACGCCGCTTTTTCGCACACCAGCTGCGCGGCTTCGAGTTTGGCGTACGACTCGGCGAGCGGAAACTGCACCCCTTGATTCTGGCCGATGGAACGTCCGAATACTCGGCGCTCTTGCGCGTAGCGCGTCGCCCGCCGGAGCGCGGCGCGGCCAAGCGCCACGGCCTCCCAGCCGACGAGAATGCGTTCGGCGTTCAGGCCATCGAGCAGATAACGAAAGCCTTGGCCTTCCTCGCCCACCCGATCACTGACATCGACCGGCAACTCATCGTAGAACGCTTCGCAGGAAGAGACGGCCGCGCGCCCCATCTTGGGTATTGGCCGCAGCGTCACTTCGGGGCGCTGAATATCAGCCAGCAAAAGGGTCATACCGTCCGTGCGTTTGGCGCACTCGGCAATCGGCGTGGTCCGCGTCAGCAATAGGCATTTTTCCGACTCAAGCGCTTTAGAAGTCCAGACCTTGCTACCGCTGACAAGATACTTATCGCCTGATCTGCGCGCCCGGGTTTGAATCTGCGTGGTATCCGTGCCGGCGTTTGGCTCCGTCACCCCGAAACACACATGAAGATCGCCGGAGATGACACGCGGCAGATACTTTCGCCGCATTTCGGCACTTGCGAACTTAACGACCGGCGTCATTCCGAAGATGCTCAAATGAACCGCCGTCGCGGCAGCCAGCCCGCCACCGCTCGCACCGACGACTTTCGACAACACGATGGATGCTTCCGTGATGCCGAGTCCAGCCCCGCCATATTCTTCCGGCATGACGACGCCGAGATATCCCGCATTGGCGAAATCGTTGTAGAACTCCCAGGGAAACTCGCCTTTCTGATCCTTTTCAGCCCAGTACGCGTCAGGATAAGTCATCATCATGGCTTCGACGGCATCGCCGATCGCGCGCTGCTCATCGGTCAGATTAAAATCCATGCGGATATTCTCCAATCCAAGGTCGTCCGACCCGTGATTATTGCGGCCCGGCCGACGCCAGGCAAACCGCGGCGCGCCTCATTCGGCGAGGCGACATCCATACCATATAGCGCAGCAATTCAGACAAGCGCGGTATCGAAACCGGCGACCACGCCACGGTACGACCATCGCTTCACTTACCCTGATTTGTTGACGTTGTCCGCAGGACACTCAAGACTCGAAATGTCTGGGCATATTGCGGTGCTGCGGCCGACCTGAGACACCGGGCCCGACGAGAAACATAAAAACAAGAGCGCTACGCTCGAGGAGACGTCATGGCCACCCATCAGAACGAAGTTGCAGCAACGCCGGATCTCGCGCCGGCACCGCCGCCGATGCCGGCAAGCGATGAACACACCCTGGCACAGGTCATCGAGGCACATGCCCAGGCCGCGCCGGATGCGCCAGGCCTGACGTATCTGGGGGTCTCGATCAGTTACGGCGATCTGGATCGCTGGGCCAACCGCTTTGCCAATCTGTTGCAGGAACGCGGCATCGCGCGCGGCGACGTGATTGGCTGCCATCTGCCGAACACGCCGCAGTACGTCATCGCCCTGGTGGCGGCGTCCAAGCTGGGCTGCCCCGCATCCGGCGTATCGCCGCTACTGAGCGCGCCCGAACTCAAGTATCAGGTCGAGGATGCCGGCATCCGCTATCTGGTCACGCTCGACAGCCTGTATGCCTCGGCCTTGGCCCCCAACGACGGCCAGTTGCCCGGCTTGAAGACCGTGATCGTCTGTTCGCCGATCGATTTTCTGCCGGGCTGGAAAAAGATGCTCGCGCATTTGCTGCGCAAGGTGCCGAAATTCAGCCTGCCGCAGACCCGCCAACTCAAGTTGATCGAATTCTGGCCGGCGATCAATGCCGCCGGCGACGCCCCTGTGCACAGCGATGTAGGCATGGACGACGTGGTGCTCATCCAGTACACCGGCGGTACCACCGGCCGGCCCAAGGGCGCAGAGTTGACGCTGCGCAACGTCCAGGCGAACGCGGTGCAGAGCGAGTCGATGGTCGGCTACGACATCGGCCGGGAGACCTTCGCCTCGGTGTTTCCGTATTTCCATATCGCCGGCCTGGGCGCCTGCCTGATGGGCCTGCGCCAACGCGCTCGCGTTATCGTGGTGCCCGATCCACGCGATCTGAAGTCGTTCTGCAAGGCCATGCAGAGCCATCCGCCGACCTTTTTCGGCAACGTACCGACGCTCTACCAGATGCTGCTGGGCGAGCCCGAGTTCCGCAAGGTCGATTTCTCGCATCTGAAGATCGCGATATCCGGCGCCGGGCCGATGCCGGCCGAGCTGATTCCGAAAATCGAAGCCATCGTCGGACAAGGCAAGTTCTGTGAAGTCTATGGCCTGACCGAAACCAGTCCAGTGCTGACCATGAACCCGGTCGGCAAGGCCAGACCGGGCACCATTGGTGTTGCCCTGCCCGGCACGGATATCCGTATCGTCGATGCCGAGAACGGTACCGAGCCCATGCCCTTCAATGAACCCGGCGAACTGATCGCCCACGGACCGCAGGTGTTCGGCGGCTATCTCGGGCTGCCCGACGAAACCGCCAAGGCGCTGCGACAACACGACGGCAAGACCTTCTTTTATACCGGCGATATCGCGCGCATGGACGCCGACGGCTATATCACCATCTGCGACCGCAGCAAGGACATGCTGATCGTGGGCGGCTACAAGGTATTTTCCGTCGAGGTCGAGAACGCACTCAAGGCAGTCGAGGAAATCGAGATCGCCGCGGTCATCGGTACGCCGGACGAACAGCGCGCCGGCAACGACAAGGTCAACCTCTATGTGCAGCTCTCGGCCGCCGGCCGGGCGCAGCCAGAGGACCAGGCGAAAGACAAAATCATGACCTTCTGCCGCGAGCATCTGGCCCCCTACAAGGTGCCCAAGCTGATCCATTTCATCGACGAGATGCCGCTGACGCCGGTCGGCAAGCTCGACAAGAAGGCGCTGCGTCACTGAGCGGCGGCAGGCTCCGCACAGGCCCGACACCTGTTCGCCGCCGCGCGCTCGGACCCTGCGAGCGCTTGGCGGCGCCACCTCGGTTTGCGCGGGCAGCCGCCGACAGGTCGAGAACGATCCCGCTAGGGCGGTGCCGGCCGCGTTTGCGGGACGATTTGGCAGCGTGCTAGCTTGGAGTCCGATTACACCTAGGGTTCCGCGCTCTCGTACCGACGGCGGACTGGACCGAGCGGTGTCACGGTGTATATGCACTGACGTTGGTCGTGCACCGACAACTGACGGGATAAAAGCCTGGAGGTCTCATTTTCTGTTGACGCCATTGGCGTTGGCAAAGGAGACCTTGCATGACGCTTTTGGCCCTGTCGCTGATTCTCACCGCCGCTTTTCTGCACGCCTCATGGAATCTGCTCGCCAAGCGCAGCGGCGGCGGTGCGATATTCGTCTGGCTGTTCGCCGGACTGTCCTCCCTGATCTATGCCCCGTTCGTTGCGAGTCTGGTTATTCTCCAGCCGCCGCACATGGGGCTCGGCGCCTGGCTGTGCGTCGCCGGAACCGCTCTTCTGCATCTGGGCTATTTTCTGTCTCTGCAGCGTGGCTATCGCAGCGGCGATCTGTCGCTGGTCTATCCACTGGCGCGCGGCACCGGGCCCTTGCTGGCGACCGTTCTGGCCATTGCCCTGCTCGGCGAGCAGCCCAGCGGGCTGGCGCTCGTCGGTGCCGCGTTGATCATTGTCAGCGTCTTCATCCTTTCCGGTGGATTGCAGGGCCTGACCGGGACACGGCCACCGGCCGCAGCCATCGGGTACGGGCTGCTGACCGGCGTGCTCATCGCAAGCTATACGCTGCTCGACAAATACGCGGTCAGCGCATTGCTGATACCGCCGCTGCTCTACGACTGGCTGGGAAACCTCGGCCGCATGCTGCTGATCACGCCCTATGCCTTGCGTCGGCGCGGGCAGATCGCGAGCGAGTGGCGCGCCAACCGCGGCGCGATCATCGGCGTGGCGGTACTCAGCCCGCTGGCCTATATCCTCGTACTCACCGCGATGACGTTCACGCCGGTGAGCTATGTCGCGCCGGCGCGGGAAGTCAGTATTCTGATCGCTGTGGTGCTCGGTGCGCGGCTGCTCGACGAAGGGCAGATACGCACGCGTCTGCTCGGCGCGGCCGGCATGATCTGCGGCATCGCGGCGCTCGTTCTGGGCTGACAGGAACCTGAATCTGGCGCCGCCGGGTTGGGCCATTCTGTCGTAGCGTGTGGATCGGCTCGAACGTGCCAGGCAACGAGGTTCGGATGCGCGGATTCCCACAACTCATCGGCCTTGTCATGACGCTCGGCGCCGTCGTATTGCTCGGCGGCTGTGCCTTTCTGCGTGGCTCGGCCGCGGGCAGCGCCTATGTGCAGGACGACATGCGACACCTGCGGTTGCCCGGCGCCGCCGCTTCCGGCCATCAGGCCGTAGCCTATCGCAGCCCGTTCGAGTACCAGGAATACGATCGCTCTCACGTCGACGGCCGCGCCGAGGCCTTGTTCATCCGCGCCACCGCTTCGGGCACGGCGGTGGATCTGTCGTCCCGACAGCTCGAATCGCTGACCCGGCTCTGGGCTTTTAACCGGCAGGCCGGGCCGCTTGAATGGGAGCCGGCCCGGGCGCATGAACTACCGGGCGCCGGCATCGACTATCGCCTCTATCGACATCGCGGCGGCGCAGGCTCACGTTCGTGCATGGCCTTCATCCGCACCTGGGCGCTGCAGTCGCTGGACCCGCTGAACCGCCCCCGCCGCGCTTATTTCGGCTATTTCTGCCGGCCGCCGGGACAGACGTTATCCACTGCCGCCGCCGAGCACTATCTGCGCCGACTCACCGTCGCGTCACCGCCATTGCTCGGTTTCCATCTCGGCCAGGCCGTGCCGCGAGACCCGACGGCACGGGCTCATGCCCGTGGCAGCACCAGTCCGGACTGGGGGATCGCGACCTTCCCGCTCAACCGGCTCGGCCGGTATCCGATCGGTGGCGCGTCCAGCCCCGGCCACTGAGCCGACCCGCCCGGCGCCACGCGATGCGACGCGAATACAGTCGAGCGCCGATTATCCAGCGCGATCGCGTGGCAGTGCCGCTATCGGCCAGCGGTACGGCCGGGTTATTCAACCGGTCCGCCGTGACGACTTTTGACGATGCCCGGCAATCCACCACACGGGCTGCGAGGGATCGGCACACACCGTGGCGTGATAACGCTGGAGGAATCCAGAACCGACGATCGACTGCGGCGACAGATTAGATACCCGCCCGCCGTCAGCTCGTGTAGCGAACCACAGCGCCATTTTATCCGGCTTGCCGGCATCCAGATAACGGTATTCGAAGCGTAGTTTCATCCGGTGCTGCTCTTGGTCATCGACCTCGGCCGCATCCAGAGGCATGTAATACCATCGCTGCTCGGCTAGCGAGCGTAACTCGGCTTTGGGTCGCATGGTTCGCACCTCGCGGCTTGCGGTCGAGTGTCAGCGTGGGGGTCGGGCGCGATCCGTCATAGACGGTCTTCTGACGAATGACCGGGGCGAACAGCGCCTGCCTTGGCCATATCGTTGATTCAACCGAGGATATCGCCTCCGGGTTGCTACCGGTACGACCCCACCAGAGACGCGATCTACGCCCAACCCGGTCAGGATGCCGCGAGCAGCGGCCTGTTCGCGTGCATTCGCTGTATGAGCCACACTCTGGGCATATCAGCTGACATCGACCCAGACGCATACATGACTCCTTACCGAGACGGACTCAAGCTCGCCGTTGCGGGCGCTGCGGCCGCCGCCTGTATCTATTTTCCGCAGCCGCTGGCCGCGCGTATTCAGACGTCGTTCGATATGACCGCCCTCTGGGGCGCGATGCCCATGACCGCGGCATTCATCGTGCTCACCTCGGGCCCGGTGCTGTTCGGCCGGCTGATCACCGTGCAGCGGGCGATGCGTATCGTGGTCGTCAGCGAGCTGATCCTCGCCGCGCTGTTCGCGGTGCAGGCGCTGGCGACGTCGCCGACCGCCTACTTCGTGATTCGCGGGCTGCAGGTGCTGTTGTTGCCGCTGCTGATTCCCGCGGTGATCACCGGCTCGTCGAATATTCGCGGCTCGGACAACCGGGCCCGCGATCTGGCGTTCTACACCGCCGGCACCATCGTCGGTGGCGTGGGCGGGCGCCTGGTGGCCGTGGGTTCGGTGGCACTGGACCACTGGCAGCTGGGCAGTCTGGCGATCACCGCGATGTTGCTGTGTTCGGCGGCGCTGTTGCGGCGGCCACCCGTTCTGGCAAGCGAGCTCCCGGTCACCGGCATGCATAGCGGCGTGGTCGCCCCGATCGAGAAGAAAAGCTGGTTCAGCGCGGTCACGCTGTCGTATCCGGGGCTGGCGCTATCGTTCGGTACCCTGACCACGGTACTGACCTGCCTGCCGTTCGAAATCGGCTACGACCGCGGCGGCACGCTGATGCTGGCGATCGTCTATGGCGGCTATGCCATCGGCATCGCGACCTCGCTGGGCGCGCCGCGGATCACGCGGATCAGCCGCGGGCTGCCGAATGCCACGCTGGCGGCCGCCATACTGTTCACGATCGGTCTGTGCGGCGTCATCCAGGGCTCGTTCATCGCGCTGGTCGGCGGCGTCGTGTTGCTGTGCGGCAGCATGGTCTTCATGCAGGCCACCCAGATCGTGCTGCTCAACGATTATTTCGCCCGCTCTCAGTCGGGCACCGTGAGCGCGCTGTTCGTGGCCGCGGTCTTTGCCGGCGGCACCATCGGCTCGAGCGTGATGGTGTCGCTCTACGAACTGATGGGCTGGGGCGGGATCATGGCGATTTGTCTTGTATTCGCGGTGGCGGCCGGCGCCTGTGTCTATCTCGCGGCGCATAGACAAGCGCAGGCAGCAGCCGCCTGACGCTCGCCTACCCCGTCAGGCCGTCGGCCGGCCCAGGCGCCCGGCGGCGGTCTTGCGCCGACCGGTGGCCGGGACCGCGGTGGTCGCGGCCGCCAGACCGTGCGCAGGCATATTGACGTAGACGGATTCGTGCTGGCTAGCGGTCGCCAGGTAGGTCTCGTGCCAGATCCCGACCGCCTTGTTGCCGCTGTTCTTCTTGTTGAAATCACGCCATGCAGGCAAATGGCTGGCGTCGCGCTGCCGTGCATAGGCGTTCAACTGGTCGAACGAGCGCCAGTACTGAATGACCTCGACATGGCGGCCTGCCCAGCGTGTACGAAAACCCATCAGACCCAGTTCCGGTTGCATCGACAATTCCCGCAGCATGCGCGGCATGGCGAGGAACACCGGCAACCACTTGTTTATCCTCCAGAACGCGTTGATGCGAACACCGATGAGAAAAACCACGAAGTCGCCGTCGATGGCGGCGGTGACGCGCTGTGTCTCGATTGTCGGCATGGGTTTGACCTCCGGTATTGATGACAGGCGTGAAGACAATTCGTCGTTGGCCCGGTATTTCCCGTAACCGCGACGATCGTCTCTTGTGACGTCGTCCATCGATAGAATCGATACATAAGCAACTTGTTGCATATATAGCGCTCCAAGCATTTTTATGCAACTGTTTGCATATGTCACTTCGATACGTCGTCCTGGCCCTGCTCGAGCACGAACCGCTGACCGGCTACGAGATGGTCAAGTCATTCGACCGCGCGGTGGGCTATTTCTGGTCAGCCAGTCATCAGCAGGTCTATCGGGAACTCGGCGGCCTCGCGGAGCGCGACTGGGTCCGCTTCGATCGACAGACGCAGAGCGACCGACCCGACAAGAAGGTGTATTCGATCACCACAACGGGTCATGCCGAACTCATGGCATGGGTCGACAAGCCGCTGCCCCCGCGCGCCGAGAAAGAACCGGTGCTGGTCAAGCTGCTTGCCGGACCGGTCGCACCCATCGCGTCGTTGCGCGCCGAACTCGATCGGCAGCGCGAGCAGACCGAGGCGCGTCTTGCGGCATATCGCGCGATCGAGTCATTCGACTACAGCCCCGCACCGGACGCGCGGGCGCCGATCGATCGAGACTTCATGCTTTATATCGCCCTGCGGCGCGGGATACTGGCCGCTGAAAGCTATCTCGACTGGATCAGCGAAACCCTGGCCTTGCTGGCGGACCGGCAGGCGTCATGACCCGCCGGTGGCGACATCGGGATCTGCACCAGCGCAAGGCCGGCACATAACAGGCGGCCGGGCATGCACTGTCAGATTCCCACTCTGTCCAGGCGTTAGCCGCCGTTCCCGGCGCAACGAGGCGACCGCTGAATTCAGGCGCAGGCGTCTGCCGGGGCGCGATCGTCCGAGTAGCGTCCCAGGACGAACGCCTCGTGCCGCTGAGTCGACGCGCGCACCCGCGAGGGCCTGGACGAATCCCTCGCTGCCTTCGATCTCGCTGTGAGCGCCGAGGAGATCAAGCCCGTCGAACGGGGCGTGCCCTGGTGACTACACACGGCCCTCGGCAACCGCTGGCATCGGGCAGCCGTAACTCGCTAATGTGGATCATCGCGGGCACGGGGAGTGAATCATGGGCCGAGTGATTGGAGCCGTTGTGCTGCTGGCATGCATCGTCAGCGCGTCCGCGCATGCGGGCAGCTTCGTCTGGCGGGTTGCGGGCACCGAAAACACGGTCTACCTCGCCGGTTCCATGCATCTGTTGCCCGAGCGCGCCTACCCCTTGCCGCAGGCCTACGAAGACGCCTACGCGGACAGCGGCCTGCTGGTCGTCGAAGCCGATCAGGACAGACTGCAGGCCGATGCCGTGCGCCAGACCATGCTCGCGGCCGCACACTACCGCGAAGGCGGATTGGTGGATCATCTGGACGCGCCCATGCTTGCGCGCACGCGCGAGGTCCTCGACCGGACGGGGCTGTCCATCGACCGCATGAATGCCTACCGGCCCTGGTTCGTGTCGATGGCGATCGAGGTGCAGGCCTATCAGGCGCAGGGATTTCGCCCCGATCTCGGCCTGGACGGCTATTTCCACGATCGCGCGGTGCGTGATGACAAACCGATTCTGCCGTTACAGACCATCGCCGCCCATCTGGCAGTATTCACGGACATGCCCGCGACGCTGTCGCGTGATCAGCTCGCGGTCACCCTCGACAACGCCGACGAACTGGATACGTCACCCGAGCAGATCTATCGCTATTGGCAAAGCGGCGATATCGCAGGCTTCGCCCAATCGGTGAATGAACAGGCCGATGCCTATCCGGCGCTCTACGACCGGCTGATCTTCGATCGCAACACGCAGTGGCTGGCCACGATCACGGCGGTGCTCAACAGCCCGGACAACGCCATGGTGCTCGTGGGGGCCGCGCATCTGGTCGGCCCACGCGGGCTCGTGGCACTTCTGCAATCGAAAGGCTATCGCGTCGAGCGCATGGATTGATGTGACAAGCGTCTCTGCCGGAGGTTGGCACACCACCATCGGCAGGCGAAGCATACAGCCACAATCTGGATTACCCTTGGGCCGACGTTCAACGATAAATACGGATAACGGGCCCGCCTGCGTCAGCGAGTGCCCGCACCCACGGAGAGATATTCATGATGACGAAGCGTGCATCACGTAAGCCTCTTGCCCTGCTGCTGGCCGCCGCCCTGGCAAGCGCGGCACCGGCGGCTCTTGCCGCCGAGGATGCCTTTCATATCGCTCAGGCCGACCAGATCGAATGGCAGGCAGGGCCGGATTCGCTGCCCGCAGGCGCGCAAATGAAGGTGCTGGCCGGCGATCCGGGCAAACAAGGGCCGTTCGTGGTTCGTTTCCGCTTTCCGGCCCATTTCAAGGTGGCCATGCATACCCACCCGATGGTCGAAAACCTGACCATGATCTCGGGCGAGATGATGCATGATCTGGGCAACGACGACGCCGATGCACAGGCAGTCGCTCCGGGCGGCTTCATCTACCTGCCCTCGAATACACCGCACTCGGTCTGGACCACCGATAGGCCGGCCGTGGTTCAGCTGACCGCTATCGGACCCTTCAAGATCGAGTATCTCGACCCGAAGGACGATCCGCGCAACGCCAGGTAGTCTGTGCCATCGGCGGCAGGCAGCGGCAGCGCGCGTGCTCGCTGCCTGCCGATTCACCCGCACAGCGCCGTCTCAATGCCAGTGTGCGCGAGCACGAACACAGTAGGGCAGGCCTTGTTGGCATGGGCTGCTCTTTGAAGGGGGTGTTGCTGTGCTCAGCGAAAGCCACCCGCGTTGTTCGACTGTGCTGACAGTTAGCACCGGCAGACCGTGCTCCAGGGCGATCTTCCCCTTTCGTTTCCGTGTGGCCGTTCCACGGGCTGCAGGCAGCGACCGACAAGCCGCTAATCGGCATCAGCGCAGCGCACGCACCGGCTCGCGTCGAAAACAGTCCAGGGCATGATCGTTGACCATGCCGACCGCTTGCATCCAGGCGTAGACGATGGTCGGACCGACGAACTTGAAGCCGCGCTGCTTGAGCGCTTTCGACAACGCCGCGGACCGGGGTGTTTGCGTGGGCACGTGGATACCGTCGCCCTCGATCGGCCGCCCATCGACATGGGACCAGACGAAGGTGGCGAAATCCTCGCCGGCAGCCTGCATCGCCAGATAAGCGCGGGCGTTGCCGATCGTGGCTTCGATCTTGGCGCGCGAACGCACGATCCGCGCGTCCTCCAGCAACCGTTGGACGTCGGCCGCGCCGAAAGCCGCGACTGCCTCGGGGTCGAACTCGGCGAACACTTCCCGGAACGCATCGCGCTTGCGCAGTATCGTCAGCCACGACAGCCCGGCCTGAAAACCATCCAGCATGAGTTTTTCCCATAGCGCACGGCTGTCGTATTCAGGCACGCCCCATTCGCTGTCGTGATACGCCGCGAGCGTGTCGTGGCCGGCGGCCCATCCACAGCGTCCATCCCTGTTGTCTGTTTTCATAAGGTTCCAGAGGCCGGCAATTGTTCAGCCAGGCGATCGTACACCGCGGAATGCGGCGACGTCGGCCCGGTGTTTGCCGCGCACGCGTATGCTGGATGCCAAAGGGCGTCCGCCGCAGGAGCGGGCGCGTCGCCCCACACAAACACCCTGGAGTTGATAATGAAACGCGCACTCGGCGCCATGGCGGCGAACTGGCTGAGAAAGCCGGAAAACCAGCAGAGAATCAAGCGAACGGCCCGACAGCTGTGGTCTCGCTTCAATGATCGCAAACGTACCGATACGGCGCCGGCGCAGTCTGCGGCGCGGCCCGGTACCAGACCGGGCACGAGCCCGCGTCCGGGCGGGCAGGATTCAAGCCACGGCAAAGTGGACGACGACCCGCAGCGCTGAATGCCGCTCAGTTCGTCTGCTCGACCGGCGTGAGCAATTGCCGCAGCCCCGTGCAGTCGACCAGCGGATCGTCGCAGTTGACCACGATGTCCGAGTGGGCCAGTACATGACTGCGGCCGGTGATGGTGTTCTTGATGACGTCGTGCGCGCCGGCCTGCTCGACCTCCATCAACTCGCCGATGAAACAGGTCTCGCGCAGCGACACGGTTTCGAGCCGGTCGCCAGGTTGCAGACGGCCCTCGTAGTGCATCAGGGCCAGCCGCGCCGACGTGCCGGTGCCGGTGGTGCTGCGACAGATCACGCCGGGATGGACATAGGTCGCCGAGCGCGAGCGGTAGAAATGGCCGTCGATCTGTTCCACCGGTCCCATGAAATGCAGAAACGGCAGCGGACCCACGTCGCCGAGCGTGTAGTGGGAAAAGCCTTTCTCCTCGCGGATCGCCTCGACGATTGCCTGGGCACAGTGGGCCAGCCTGTTTTCCTCGTCGAGCGTGAGCGCAAACCCGAGTTCGGTGGCGTCGACCAGCGCGTAGAAGCCGCCGCTGTAGGCGATGCTGTAGGTCACGTCGCCGAGTAGCGGCACGTGCACGCTGGCCCGATAGGTGTCGATATAACTGGGCAGACCTTCACAGGTGATGGATTCGACCACGTCGTCGACCACCCGTGCCTCGATCTGCACCAGACCGGCGGGTGACTCCAGCACGAAACGCTGGCTGCCCTCTTTCTTGGGCACGATGCCGCTTTCGAGCAACGCGGTGGCGGTACAGATCGTGTTCGAACCCGAATAGATCGGATAGCCCATCACTTCCATGATGATATAGCCGGCCTGGGCCTGCGGGTCGGTGGCCGGCACGATCAGATCCACCGACATCTCCGGGATGCCGTAGGGCTCTTCGAGCAGCAACGTGCGCAGCCCGTCGGCCTCGCTCTGCAGGTATTCCATCTGCGCCCGCACGGTCGCGCCTGGCAGCGGATTGATCCCGCCGACGACGATACGGCTGACGTCGCCGCCGGCGTGGGTGTCGATCAGTTGTAGCGTGAGTTGGTCTTTCATTGGCTGTCCTGGATGGCGTAAGGCGCGCCGTATTCGTCCCACTGGGCGTCGGGCACGATCACGATCTTGCCCAGGTAGTTGCTCGACCGACTCATGAAGTAACGCTCGGCCGCGTGCAGATCCGAGAGCCTGAACGCCGCATGCAACACTGGCTTGAGCTGGCCCGAACGTATCCAGGCCACCAGCTGGTCGGCCTCTTCGCGGGTGCCGTGTGACACGCCGAATATCTGCACCTGATAGAGATAGATACGCGTCCACATCACTTCGCTGACGTTGCCACCGCTGGCCCCCGCGATACTCAGGCGCGGATAGGTGGTGCGGCGCTTCATGTCGAAGATCATGGCGTCGATGAAGTGATGCGTCATGTCGCCGCCGACTAGATCCATGACCGCATCGATCGGCGCACCGCCGGTGAGCGTTTTCACGGTATCGGTGAATCCGTCCATGTCGGAGCGATCCAGAACCGCCTCCGCCCCCAGCTCGCGCAGCGCCTCGGCCTTGTCCGGCTTGCTCAGTGCGTAGGGAATCGCGCCGATCACCCGGCACATCTGGATCAGCGCGGTGCCCACGCCGCCGCTGGCGCCGGTGACCAGCACGCGTTCGCCGGCCTTGATGCCGGCGGCGGTGAGCATGTGATAACCGGTCTGATAGGAACACATGCCCATCGATGCCAGCTGCGCGTCACTCAGATCGGCATTGGCCACCGCATGGAACTGGTCCGCCGGCACGGCGACGTATTCGGCATAGCCGCCGTCTGCACCGTGGCCGTAGTAGTCCGGGGTGAGATTGATATCACGACGATCGTCGGCGTAGATATTGAAATCGAGCAGGCCGCGCTCGCCGATGCGAGCCGCGTCGACGCCCTCGCCCACCGCGGCCACACGTCCGACCACGTCGGCGCCCTGGATACGCGGGAACGTCAGCGTGGGCGAGCCGCCGATCGCGAACGAGGTGACATCGTCTTCCTCTTCGGTCGGATACAGACCCTCCCGGGCCTTGCGATCGGTGTTGTTCTTGGCAGTCGCGGTCACGCGCACCAACACTTCGCCCGGACCCGGCCGCGGCGTGGGCACGTCTTCGTCATACACCAGCCGGTCGATACCGCCATGGCCGGTGAGCCGCATCGCGGCCATGGTGTCGGGAAGTTCAACTGCTGCCATATCGTTGCTCCTTCGTGCTCGCCTAGGGACCATAGCAAACGTCGTTCGCGCGCCTGCACCACCACGCGGCAACGAATCGCTGATTTCGAGACAGCAACGATGCGCTACGTGTTCCCTGGTCGCGATTCACGGTTGCGACCGCGCATGGTCTGGCGGATCGCCGGCGCGTGAACCGCCTGGTCAGACGGACAGTCACGGAGGCGTACCCACGCAGCCGCGATCGCCGATCCGAAGCGTGACGTCAATCCACCGTTTGCCAGTCTCGGCAGTGGTCCCTATCCGATCACATCCGTGCGTCGCAGGCCTTGGAGGACGGTGCGTCCCTCTGTCTCTGGCATTTTTCTTGCTGCTTGTGTAATGGTTAATCGATAAAAGCCTGAGCTGCTTCCGACGGGTTGGCATCCGACCTCGCCTCGGCACTCAGAAACAATAAACGGCGTACCGGCCGAGCGGCCTGCACGTCGCGTCACGAACCGGCGTGCCGGCTGTTCCAAAGACCTGCCAAGGGGGCAAAGCAATGTCTACTGTGATCGATTTCGTCAACGGCATACTCTGGGGGTACGTGCTGGTCTACGGCCTGCTCGCGACGGGCGTGTTCTTCACCATCCGTCTCGGGTTCCCGCAGTTCCGCCACTTCACCGAGTTCTTCCGCGTGATCATCGGCTCGCGCGGGGCCACCGCCGATGGCATCTCGCCGGTGCAGGCGCTCACGGTCAGCCTGGCGTCACGCGTGGGCACCGGCAACCTCGCCGGTGTGGCGGTCGCCATCTATCTGGGCGGGCCGGGTGCGGTGTTCTGGATGTGGCTGGTAGCGCTGTTCGGTATCGCCACCGCCTATGCCGAATCCACGCTGGCGCAGCTGTACAAGGTGCGCAACGCGGATTCACAGTATCGCGGCGGCCCGGCCTTCTACATGGAAAAAGGCGTGGGCTCGCGGCTGATGGGCATGGTCTTTTCGGTGTGCCTGCTGGCCTCGTTCGGCCTGGTGTTCTCGGCCGTGCAGTCCAACTCGATCGCCGAGGCCATGGAGTCGGCGTTCTCGGTACCCAAGTTCGCCACGGGGATTGGCGTGGCCGTCATCGCCGGCGTGGTGATGTTCGGCGGCATCCGCTCTATTGCCCGCGTGGCCGAAAAGATCGTGCCGGTGATGGCCGGACTCTACCTGCTGCTGGCCCTGTACGTCATCGCGATCCATATCACCGAGGTGCCGGGCGTGCTGGCGCTGATCGTCAAATCCGCCTTCGGTTTCGATCAGGCCGCATCGGGCTTTGCCGGCGGCATCATGGCCACCCTGCTCAACGGCGTGAAGCGCGGCATGTTCTCCAACGAGGCCGGTATGGGTTCGGCGCCGAACATCGCCGCGGTCGCGGTGCCGGACCCGCATCACCCGTCGAGTCAAGGGCTGGTGCAGGGCCTGGGCGTATTCATCGATACGCTGCTGATCTGTACCGCAACGGCGCTCATGATCCTGCTCTCGGGCGCGGTCGATTACGGCCCCGACGGCGTCACCGGCATGGAGCTGACCCAGAACGCGCTGAGCGCGCATATCGGCTTTGCCGGCCCCACCTTCGCGGCCGTGGCCATCTTCTTCTTCGCGTTCACGTCGATCATCGGTAACTATTCCTACGCCGAAAACGCGATGGAATTTCTGGGGTTGGGCCAGCGCTCGGCGCTGACCGTGCTCAAGCTGGCCGCGCTGGGCATGGTGATCTGGGGCGCGCTGCAGCCGGTCAAGACCGTGTTCAACTTCGCCGACGCCACCATGGCGACCATGGCCACCATCAATCTGATCGCGATCCTGATCCTGTCGAAGACCGTGATCCTGCTGACCCGCGATTATTTCGCCCAACGCAAGAAAGGCGAGGAGCCGCTGTTCCGTATCAAGGAATACCCGCAACTCAGGGATGGCATCGATCAATCGATCTGGAACAAGGACGTCGAAGCCGAGCGCGGGAACTAAGCACGGTTTCCAACGCCTGCCAGCTACGGACCGCCGGCGGCTTCAAGCCCCGGCGGTTCATAATCGCGCGCGCCTATCCGGCGGCCGGAAAAACACGCGCGTAGTGCGCGGCGATCGCGCCCGGGGTGGTCAGCCAGATCTCGTCGCGGCGAGCGGCGATATGGGCCAGCGCCTGGCGCAGCACCCGCAGCCGGAACGGCTGGCCGACGATATACGGGTGTAGTGCAATGCCCATCACCAGCGGCTGAGCCTGCGACTGTTCGAGCATTTCGTCGAACTGATCGACGATCATGCAGGCGAATTCGCGATAGTCTGCAGCGCGCACGCCGATTGCGGGGATATCGTTCAACTCCTGCGGGTACGGCACCGACAGAATGGATTCACCGCCGCGCGTGGCCATCCATGTCGGCTGATCGTCGTGGCACCAGTCCAGATGATAGGCAAAGCCGGCCTCGGCGAGCAGATCGGGCGTCACCTGGCTCTGGGCGATCCAAGGCCCGAGCCAGCCGGTGGGCGTATCGCCAAACACAGCAGCCAGCCGGTCGCGTGCGGCCACGATCAGGGTGCTCTCGCCGCGCTCGTCCAATGCGTTCTGGGTTTCGCTGTTGGTGCGTCCGTGCGCGATCAGTTCTGTATTCAGCCGCTGTCTGTAGGCGGTGACCAACTCCGGGCAATAATCGGCGATCGCGCTGTTGGCGATCAGCCCGACCGGCAGATCCAGTGCTTCGAACAGATCCAGCAGCCGCCAGGCGCCGACCCGGTTGCCGTAGTCGCGCCATGCATAGTTGAGCACGTCCAGCTTGGCACGCCCCGGGACCAAGGCGGCCCCGAGACCTTCGCCAAAGGCGAAATGCTCCAGGTTGAGTCCGATGTATACGGCCAGCCGCCAGCCCTGCGGCCAGGAGAAATCCGGGCGATCGCCGATGGCGCTGTAGGCATAGCGATCGTGGCTGGGCAGTTCGATAGACATGCGGATCCGGGTAACGCTGCACAAGGAACCAGTCTAGCGTCCGCGCGCGCCGACGGATGCAGGCCACGCCAATCTGCGATAGCGTCGGGCTGGGGGCTCGATGCGACAAACCATAACAATACGACTCGCAAAAGCCGTTGCGCTCTGCCTGCTGCTGAGCGCAACGGCAACGGCCGCGCCGCCACCCGCGGTAACGCTCGCCGAAAGCTATACGCCCGGCATCGCGCTGACCGATTACTGGGTCAGCGAGAAATACGACGGCGTGCGCGGCTACTGGGACGGTGAGCGCCTGCTCACCCGTGGCGGCACGGTGATCAACGCGCCCGACTGGTTTACCGCCGGCTGGCCGGACACCGCGCTCGACGGCGAACTCTGGAGCGGCTACGGCGAATTCGCGCGCGTATCGGGCATCGTGCGAAGCCACGCCGCAGATGACGCCGAATGGCACGACGTGAGCTACCGGATATTCGACCTGCCCGACCATCCCGGCCATTTCGACGCTCGCGTGCCCGCGATTGTCGATACCGTAGCCGCCATCGACGAGCCGTGGGTAATCGCTATCCGCCAGTTCCACGTCGACGATGCGGCCGCGCTCGATGCCGCATTCGAAGACGTGCTCGCCCACGGCGGTGAAGGTCTGGTACTGCATCGCGGCGGCGCGGCCTATGTCGCCGGGCGCAGCGACGACCTGCTCAAGCTCAAGCCATTCGACGACGCCGAGGCGAAGGTCGTGGGCATCAATCCCGGCGGCGGCCGGCTCGAAGGGCTGA
The DNA here is from genome assembly GCF_042643355.1 of Salinisphaera aquimarina. NCBI lineage: Bacteria > Pseudomonadati > Pseudomonadota > Gammaproteobacteria > Salinisphaerales > Salinisphaeraceae > Salinisphaera > Salinisphaera aquimarina. The sequence goes on along the minus strand of NZ_JBHRSS010000001.1, from coordinate 20,344 downwards.
TGGGGTCGGTGGATGTGGTCACGCCGGACGGGCGCGCGTTCGCCATCGGTAGCGGCTTTTCCGACGACCAGCGCGCCGATCCGCCGCCGGTGGGGTCGTGGATCACCTACCGCTATACCGGCGAAACCGCGACCGGCCTGCCCCGCTTCGCGCGTTTTCTGCGCCGGCGACCGGGCGGGCCGCCGCCGGAAGTCGTCGACAGCGCATCAAACCGATCACGCAGTCGATTCGACGGAGATTTATCCGCAGATGACGCAGAAGAACACAGATAAGACGAACTTGATTGTGTATAACATTCAGCCGGCTCGATTACGCAAGGCCAGATAACTCAACGCGCCATCGCACGCCTCGCCCAAAGACGCTGAGCCGCGATGGAAAGATAAGCCCGTGGTGCAGATCTGGCCTTATGGCGCCTTCGCGGCTTTGCGTGGAACGGCTTTGCCTGAATATTTCCAATACCTGAATTGAAGGCGAAATAGCGAGCTGAGCTTTGCACATCGTCAAGCAGACGAATGGGCAGCCCTCGCTTGTGCCGACGCCAGTTTTTGGCTCGGCGCTGAACGCTGTCGCAATGAGCCCGCGGCAAGCCGCGGGCTCATTTCCGCCTTGATGCTGCGTTCATCTGCGTCTATCTGCGGATGGCCTTCGCCTGTATTGATTGGCCTCCTTTGGCTGCCACCAGACCGCCGATTTCAGCCTCAGGCGGTCTACAGCTTGACTTCAAAACCCTCGAACTGCGGCGGGCCTAAGTAAATATCCTTGCGCGCGCCGGCGCTGGCGTGGGCCTTGCGGAACGCTTCGGACTGGGTCCATTTCTCGAACGCCTCGCGGGATTCCCACTCGGAATGCGAGGCGAACAGCGTGTGCTCGTCGGTGGTCGCGCCCTGCAGCAGATTGAACTGCTTGAAGCCGGGCACCTCCTGCAGATGCGTATCGCGGCTGCGCCAGACCTCGAGGAAATCCTCCTCGTGGCCGGGCTTGATCTTGAATCGGTTCATGGCAATGAACATGGCGCTCTCGTGTTGGAAAACTCGCGCCCGAGTATACGGGCCCGCGCCGCCCCACGATGGCTTACGCCTGCAGAATACAGCTAGACTGCAGCGCTTTGTCCGCCCGGGCGTCGGGCGCCAAGGCCCTTCGCATCGCTCGCACATCGGTGGCGCATGCCGCGACCGGCTGAAATGCGCGCGCCGTGTACCCCTGCGGACACCACCGGGAGCATTCGTGCTACTTCGGATACTCGAAATCACGGTGCCGGTATTCGGCATCATCGCCCTGGCCTATTTCTACGGGCGCGCGCGACCGACCTATCTGCGCGATGCCAATCGCCTGAATATCGTCATATTCACGCCGGCGCTGATCTTTCACGCGCTCACCGAACGCTCACAGGGCAGCGGCGATTTCGTGATGGCGGCGCTGGGTGCCGTGGTCATCGTGCTCGGCTCGGGCGTACTCGCCTGGCTGTGGACCCGGCTGACGCACCGCGACCCGGCGATCTATGTCGGCCCGGCGATGTTCAACAACTGCGGCAATCTGGGCCTGCCCATCGCCTTGCTGGCCTTCGGCGAGGACGCGCTGCCGCTGGCGGTGGTGCTGCTGGTGACCGAGAACCTGCTCCAGTTCACGGTCGGTCTGTGGCTGCTGGGCGATTCCGTGCAACTGCGCAAGCTCGCGACCAACCCGATGCTCATCGCCACCGCGGCCGGCGTGCTGTGCATGATCATGGACTGGCACGCGCCGGCGATGATCGCGCCCGGCATCCGTATGCTCGGCGAGGTATCGATTCCGCTCATGCTGGTGGCACTGGGCGTGCGCCTGGCCGACGGCGCGCCGGGCCAGTGGGCGGCCGGTTTCGTGGGCGGGCTGGCCTGTCCGTTGACCGGTCTGGCGATTGCGGTGCCCTGGGTCTGGCTCACGCAACCCGCGCCGCCGCTGGCAGCCCTGTTGATCGTGTTCGGCGCGCTGCCGCCGGCGGTGCTCAACTACATGCTGGCCGAGCAGTTCGCGGTCGCGCCGCAGCGGGTCGCGGCGATCGTCGCGGTGGGCCACGTCATCGCCTTGGCGGCTATTCCGCTGACGCTTTATTTCGTGCTTTGAATCCAACTACTCAGGAGACCATCATGCCGTTCGTCAATATCGCGATTCTCGAAGGTAGGGGAAAAACTACGCGGAGGCCGTCGCCGACGGCGTCAATGCAGCCGTGATCGAGACCATGGGTTTTCCGGCCGTCGATCGCTATCAGTTGATCCGGGAATACCCGCCGCACGCGCTGCAACTGCACACGCGCAGCGGCGACCGGGTGATGCTGTCGCTGATCATGCGCTCGCGAAAGACCGATGCGCAGAAGAAGGCGTTCTACGCGAAGTGCACCGAAAACCTGAAGAAACATCCCGGCATCGACGCGTACAACGTGATGATCACCATCGCCGAGAACAACGATATCGACTGGTCGTCCGCCGACGGCAGGGCGAGTTTCTTCGAGGCGTGACTGCTATCCGCAGATGAACGCGGACTGGAAACGCGGATGCGGCGACGCGCCCCACCCTCCTCGAGCGGGCAATGGCTGCCGATTCCCTTCTTTATCGGCGTGAACCTGCGGATGAACCAGACCTAAAAAAGCCGGCGGGGAAAACCCCGCCGGCTTTTTCGATTCACGTAGCGCGCTGCTACCAGCGCATGTTCTCGATCTACGCCGTGCCGGTCTTCTGCTGTTCACCAAGGAAGGGATAGTCGGTGTAACCCTTCTCGTCGCCACCGTAATAGGTGGCTTCATCCGGTTTGGCGAGTTCGGCGTCCACGCGGAAACGCTCGACCAGATCGGGATTGGCGATAAAGGGTCGACCGAACGCGGCGCCGTCGCCGTTGCCGTTCTCGATCAGCGCTTCGGCGCGCTCGGCGGTGTAATGCCCGCAGAAGATCAAGGCACCGTCGGAAAAGCGCTCGCGAATGGCGGCACGGAACGCGTCGGTGAGCTTGATATCGCCGCCGGCCCAGTCGGGCTCGTTGACGTGCAGATAGGCCAGACCGCGCGCGTTGAGCTGTTCGGCCATGTAGAAGGCCATCGCCTTGGGCTCGTCGTCGCTCAGCCCGAAGATTTCGATGAACGGCGACAGGCGAATGCCCACGCGATCCGCGCCCATGACTTCGCAGACCGCGTCCACGACTTCCAGTGCCAGCCGGGCCCGGTTCTCGATGGAACCCCCGTAGGCATCGCTGCGCTTGTTGGAGCCGGTGGCCATGAACTGCTGGAGCAGATAGGCGTTGGCGGCATGCACCTCGACCAGATCGAACCCGGCCCGCTTGGCGCGGATCGCGGCCTGGCGGTACTCGTCGACCAGATCCGGGATTTCCTTGGTTTCCAGCGCGCGCGGGGTGCTGGAATCCTGCAGACCGTTGGAGCCGTCCTCGAACTCGACGAAGCTCTTGGCGCCTTCGCCACGGATCGCGCTGGGGGCGACCGGCTTGCGCCCGTCCGGGTGGACCATTTCATGGCCGACCCGGCCGACGTGCCACAGTTGCAGGGCGATACGACCGCCTGCCTTATGCACGGCATCGACCACGCCTTTCCAGCCGGCTTCCTGGGCATCGGTGAAAATGCTGGGCGTGTAGACATAGCCCCGTGCGCCTTCCGAGATATTGGTTGCCTCGGAGATGATCAGACCGGCGCCGGCGCGCTGGGAATAATATTCCTGCTGCATGGGGCCGGGCACCTGATCGGGCGTGCGCGAGCGCGTCAACGGCGCCATGATCACGCGGTTGGGCAGGTCGACCGCACCGAACCGGACGGGCGAAAGCAATTTATCGAAACCCATGAAATCTCCTTTGGGGAAACAGGTTTGCTGTTGGCTATATGAGATGGCGTTGGGTTGCGCAAAATCAAGCCGCGCGCTATTAATCGCGACGATGTGCTGTGGCAATGGCGCCCATGAAAAAGGCCCCGCCGCAGCGCGACGGGGCCTCGGAGAGGCGCTGTACGGTGGTTTGATTAGCCGCCGCTGACAGTCAGCGTGCCTTTCATGCCGGCCGCGAAATGCCCCGGGAAGGAGCAGATGTAGGTGTAGTCGCCCGGCTTGTCGGGGGCGGTGAAGGTCACCGTATCCGAACTGCCGCCCGCCACGAGTCCGGTGTGGGCGATGACCTGATCGCTCATATCGGAGGGAATGTAGTCGCTGTCCTTGGCGTTGACCGCGGCTTCGTCAAATTTCTGCGGGTTCGCGTCGGCCTTGAGCAGCACCCAGTTATGGGCCATCGCTGCAGCCGGCAACTTGCTGTTGTTGCTCAGCTTGATGGTGACCTTTTCGCCCGGCTTGACGGTGATGCTTTCCTTGCTGAATTTCAGGCTGTTCATGCCTTCGATTTCAACCGTCTTGGCCTGGGCGGCAAACGCCGAGACCGACAATACGGCGAACATCATCAAGGCCATCGTTTTCTTCATCATACGAGAGATCTCCTTCGTTATTTGTCGTTGCACCATGCAACCATAGCGCGGCATGCGCAAGTCCGGCGACCGGAAATGCACGCGTGCAGTGGTGCCTACTGCTACGCGTCCGGCCGCTACAACAGATTCAATCTACGGCGCCATGCCTGAACGTCGGCTTGCTAGAACACCACCACCTGGCGAATCGCCTGGCCGGCAGCCAGCCGTTCGAAGCCGAGGTTGATCTCGTCCAGGGTCAGCCGGTGGGTGAGCAGCTTGTCGACCGGCAGGCGGCCGGCCTGATAGAGCGCGATGTATTCGGGTATATCCAGCTTGGGCACGTGCCCCCCCAGATACGAGCCCATCAGCGTGCGTTCCTGGGCCACCAGCTGCAGCGCGGGCAGCTGCATGCGGCTGTCCGGATGCTGCAGGCCGGCGCTGACGGTCTTGCCGCCCTTGCCGGTGGCGGCAAAGGCGAATTCGAGCGCGGCCTGCACGCCGGCGAACTCGGCGGCGACATCGGCTCCGCCGCCGGTGAGGGCCTGAATCTGTTCCAGCGCATCCTCGTCACGGGTATTGACGGTCGCGGTAGCGCCGAGCTCACGGGCCTTGGCCAATTTGTCGTCGTCGATATCCGCGGCGATCACCTGGGCGGCACCCGCCGCGATCGCGCCCAGTACGGCCGACAAGCCAACGCCGCCCAGCCCGACCACCAGCGCGGTCTGGCCCAGACGCAGTTTCGCCGTGTGGATCATCGCCCCCACACCGGTGAGTACCGCACAGCCGAACACCGCGGCGATTTCATAGTCGAGTTCCGGGTCGATCCTGACCAGCGATTCGCGGCGCACGACCGCGTATTCGGCAAAACCCGAAATACCCAGATGATGATGCACGTCCGCGCCGTTTTCGCTCAGCCGGCGGCCGCCGGAGAGCAGCGTGCCGTCGTTGTTCGCCTTCGCCCCCGGGGTACACAGCGCGGCACGGCCATCGGCACAGTATTCGCAATGCCCGCAGCTGGGCACGAACGAACACACGACGTGATCGCCGACTGCGAAATCATGCACGTCGGGCCCGATCTCGATGACTTCGCCGGCCGCTTCGTGGCCAAGCACCATCGGCATCGGCCGCGGCCGGTTGCCGTCGATACTCGACAGATCGGAATGACACAGCCCCGCCGCATGGATCTTGAGCAACAGCTCGCCCGCCTGCGGCGGCGCCAGATCGAACGTCTCGATCTTGAGCGGGTTGGACTCGTGATAAGGCCGCGACGGGGCCATATCGCGCAAAACGGCAGCTCGGGTCTGCATGGCGTCTCCTTGGATTGCTGATGCCGGGCTGTTCCGGCCGAACCGGCAATTTATCATCCGGGCGCGATCGGGGTTTGCGCGCCTTGCGGTCGAGCCGTGGCCTGTCATGAGGCACAATGCGCGGCCAAGGCCATCGCGGCCCCCGGCCTTTGTCACCACTGAGTTTTCGGATACGTACGACCATGAAACAGAGCGCGAGCACCCACGCTATCGATATCGCCGGCCTGCACCGGGATCTGGCCCTGTTCGAAGTGGCGCCCGGCACCCGGATCGCGGTGCTGAACGTGCTCGGCGATACCGAGCTCGTGGAGGCCGCGGCCACTGCTCTCGCCGAGCGACTCAAGGTCGTCGACTACCGGGTTCTGGTCACCGCCGAGGCGAAATCCATTCCCCTGATACATGCGCTGTCGGTCGTCACCGGCAAGCCGTACGTGGTGCTGCGCAAGAACTACAAACCCTATATGGGCGATGCGCTGGAGGCCGAGACGCTGTCGATCACCACGGGCAAGCCGCAGACGCTGTTTCTGGATGCCAAGGACCGCGACCTGGTCTCCGACGCGCCGATCGTGCTGGTCGACGACGTCATCAGTTCGGGTTCAACGCTGGAGGCAATGCGCACGATCATGGACAAGGCCGGCGCCACGATCGCTGCGCAGGCAGCGATCCTCACCGAAGGCGATCGCGAGAACTGGCGCGACGTCATCGCCCTCGGCCATCTGCCGATCTTCACCGATGCGTAAATAGCCGCGTCCGGCTGAAAGCCGCTAGGAATCGATCCGCCGTTTCCTGAACGGCTTGTCGGCATCGCTGCTGTTGCGTTCGATGCTGATGCGCTGATTGGCCCGCCCGATCAGCCTTCGTTGATATTTTCGCTCGGCGGCCGTGGCCTGTGATTCGCTGCTCTGCCAGGCTTCCTGGAGAAGGAATTTGCCGGCGGCCACCGCATCCGGCGAATAACGGCTCATCTCGTCGGCGATTTCAGCCGCCGCCACCAGCGGATCGTCGGCCAGATGCGTGACCAGCCCGATCCGCTCCGCCTCGCGGCCGTCGATCACCCGCGCCGACAGCGTCAGCCGCTTGGCCTGATCGATGGACATGAGCTCGCGCAGTAGTGCCACGCCGCCCATATCCGGAATCAGTCCCCATTTCGCCTCCATGACCGACAATCGGGCGTCGGGCCGCGCGACGCGTATATCCGCGCCCAGTGCGAGTTGCAGCCCCGCGCCGAAGCAGTTGCCGTGAACCGCAGCCACTACCGGCACGCCGATGTCGCGCCAGCCCAGACTCCAGCGCTGGAAACGATTGGCATAGGGCAGCCACAGCTGCGCCAGCGCGGGCGCCGCGGCCAGTGGCGCATTGAATACGGCCTTGAAATCGAGCCCGGCACAGAACGACGGGCCGGCTCCCTGCAGGACGATCGCGCGCAGGGCACGGTCCTTGGCCAGAGTCCTGGCGGCGTCGTTGACCGCGTCCAGCATCTCGAAATTCATGCCGTTGTGCTTGTCTGGCCGGTTCAGGCATACGTGGGCCACATCGGCCTGGCGTTCAATGACGACGGTTTCGGACTGGCTCATGCAAGCGACGAGGTGAGGGATTTGTCTCACTGTGCCGTCTTTGCGCGACGCGAGCCAGTGACGCACGCTCCGGGACTTCCACTGGCGCCTGACTACCCTGCGCACGCCCAGATGGGTAAAAATCCGGTTCATGGAGATCGATCCCACGCTGCTGGCTTTCCGGAATCTGGCGGTCGCGCTCGCGGTCGGCCTGCTCATCGGCCTCGAACGCGGCTGGCAGAAACGCGATGCCGACTCGGGGCAGCGCGTGGCCGGATTGCGAACCTTCGCAATCATCGGTGTCGGGGGCGGCGTCATCGGCCAGTTGTCCGTGACGATGGGGCCGATCGTGCTCGGGCTGGGCCTGATCGCCATCGCATCCATACTCATCGCCGCCCATGTGTTGTCGTCGCGTGCCAGCCGCGATTACGGCATCACCAGCGAGATCGCGGCCTTCACCACTTTCGCGCTGGCGGCCATGGCGACGACGGGCTCACCGGCGCCGGCCGCGGCCGGCGCCGTGGTCACCGCGACCCTGCTGGGCCTCAAGCCGGAACTGCACGGCTGGCTGGAGCGTCTGGATCGCGACGAACTGATCGCCGCGCTCAAGCTGCTGATGATCTCGGTGCTGGTGCTGCCGCTGATGCCCGATCAGGGCCTGGGCCCGTGGGCAACGCTCAACCCCTATCGGATCTGGATGCTGGTCGTCGTGGTCGCGTCGATCTCGTTTGCGGGGCATTTCGCGGTCCGGCTGCTCGGCCAGGCCCGCGGCATTCTTACCACTGGCGTGTTCGGTGGCCTGGCCTCGTCGACCGCGCTCACTCTTCATTTCGCGCGCCTGTCGCGTCGCACCCGCGGCCTCGACGCGTTGCTGGCCGTGGGCATCATCCTCGCTCAGGCCATGGGCATGCCACGCATGATCGTGGTCGCCGCGGTCGCCAGCCCCGTGCTTGCGCGCGCGGCCGTCGTGCCGCTGCTGGTGATGATGGGCGTTGCGCTGATAAGCGCCCTGTTGCTGCATTCACGCCTCGATACCTCGCGCCTGCGTGCCCCGCGCCGGCTGGGGCCGCCGTTTCGTCTCAAAGACACGCTGCGCTTCGCGGTGCTACTGGTCGCCATCACCCTGGCCAGCGCAACCGCGCATCATCTGGTGGGCGATGCCGGCGTATTCGCCATTGCCGCCATTGCGGCGATGGGCGATCTGACCGCGGTCACCCTGTCGATGGCACAGCTGACCCAAACCGGCGTGCCGACCGACACCGCGGCCCGGGCGCTGGTCGTCGCGGCGATGAGCAGTGTGTTGTTCAAGAGCCTGCTCGCCTACCTGCTCGGCGGGCAGCGATTGGGCTTGCTGGTGGCCTCCAGCGCTACCTGTGTGGCGATGACCGGCGCCGTGGCACTGTTGATAATGCTCGATTACTGGCCCCTGTTTTGAGGCCGATGTGATACCCGCCGGGGAAAAGACGACCCACTACCGCGCGCCTTTTACTCAAGCGACGCAGCCTGCCGATTGACGAGATAACGTGTGTCCTGGTCATGCCTCGAACGCAGCGGGCTGCGGCCGTGTCTTCGCTATACAAGGACACGGACGGGCAGGCTAGCGCGCGGCCTGCATGCGCACGCCCGTGAGCGCCGCGTACTGGCTACGGTCGAGCACCGCGTCGAGCGGCAACCACGCTTCGCCGCCAACGCTGCGGGTACGCAGCGCGGGGTCGGCCAGCGATACCTGCTCGCCGGTCTGCTCCCGGATCACGCGCTGGATAGCTGCGGCATCGAGACTGCCGGCATCCATCCTGTAGACATTGGCATCATCCATATCCAGCGTCGTGAAGCCGGCCGAACCCGGCAGATAGATCGCCCCGGTCGCGAAATCGACCGCGAACGCAATCACGCCAGGCACGATGAAGAACAGCAGCCCGACCGCGTCGAGGACCGCGACCGCCGGGTCGATACGCCCGTCGACCTGGCCCTTGCGTTCCGGATACAGGACCACGCCACAGGCGGTGGTGCCGATCAAGGTACCGGCCATGGCCGCAACGATGCCGGCGCGCCGCGCCTTACTGAACCGATCTGTCATGTTCTCTCCCTGTCTTGCGAATGGCTCGACGCCGGCGACGACCCCACGTCATCGTTACCCGGTGTCGGTGCAGCGCGATTGTAGCGGGTCGCGCGGCATGGATCGCTTACGGGTTGACAGCGTCCGGGCAACCGCGCGAAAACTATCTTCATAATAAAAATAATAAAAAGGTCCGCGATGCGACACTTCAGCCGAGTGGCCGGGCGCACAACACCGGGTTTCACCCTGATCGAGCTGATGATCGTGGTCGCCATCGTCGGTGCACTGGCGGCGATCGCCATTCCGGCATATCAGAACTATGTTGCCCGCACCAAGGTCAGCGAGGGCCTGACGCTCGCACAGCCACTGCGTCGTGCGGTCGCCGAATACTACGCCGTCAACGGCCGCCTTCCGGTAGTGGCCAACAACAACTGGGGCAACGTGCTCGAAGAGTTGGGCATGGGCAACGACAGCGAGGCCGGCGCGGGCAGCGGGCGATACGTAAAACGTATCTGGTGGAACAACAACACCAACCATCCCGCGATCCGGATCCGCTATGACGGCGGCCTGCTGGACAACGAACTCGTGTTCATCGAGGCCGATTTCAACGGTGGCACGATCCGGTGGAACTGCACTGCGCCATCCAGCGATGGCGTACCGGTGCGTTATCTGCCGGCCAGCTGTCGCTAGGTCAACAGACCTTACTCGCCCTGCTTGAACCGCCGCAGCTGACGCCGTTGTTTCTTGTCCGGCCGAATGGAAGGCCTTGGCATCGAGACACGCGCTGCGCGCCGCTCTTCACTTCGGCGTTCGCGCTCTTGTGAACTGGCCGGCGTCTCCGCATACAGCTGCTGCGCGCGCTCGGCCGAACCGCGCTGCTCGGCCAGATCGATAACGTCGATCACGAAGGCGACCTCGCCCTTGGTGATATCCAGACGATCGCCCACGTGAACGCCGGTGCTCGCCTTGGCCCGGTGACCGTTCACATGCACTTTGCCGCCCTTGACCGCCTGCGACGCCAGCGAGCGTGTCTTGAAAAATCGCGCCGCCCACAGCCATTTGTCGACCCGCACCGAGGTCTTGGCGGTGACGTCCCGCTGCTTGCCAGAATCTGAGCTCATACGCAGACTGTGACATCAAACCGATCCAACACAAATATCCTTGTTCTCCCGATTTCGTCTGGTCTACAAACTGCGGGTCACGGACAACGGCGTGCAGATCGTCACTGGCCAGCCCGGCCGCCGTTTCGTCGCCGCGGTGCGCGACGTGATCGCCCTGCATGGCGTGACCCGCGGCGAAATCGAATGCAAGGGCCGCGGCCGCCACGCGCGGCTGCGATTTTCAGACGACTTCCCCGAAGTCGGCCGTCAGGCGATTCGCAATGTATGGGCACCACCCACGGCGCCCGGCCCCGGGGGCGGCCGGCGGGCGCGTGGCTAGGTCACGCCGGTGCATCCCCTAAGGCATGTCGCTGAAATAGATGAGACATCGGCGTATCTTGACCGATGCTTTGACGCACCGGGAGACCTGAGATGATTACCGTTCACCACCTCGAAGATTCACGCTCGCAGCGTGTGCTGTGGTTGCTTGAAGAGCTGGGGCTCGAGTACGAGGTCAAGCATTACAAGCGCGATCCGAAAACCATGCTCGCCCCCGATGCCCTGCGCCAGGTTCATCCACTGGGCAAGTCGCCGGTGATTACCGACAACGCCAACACGGTCGCCGAAACCGGCCTGATCGTGGACTACATCGTCGATCGTCACGCCAGCGGCCGCCTGGCACCGGAGCGCGGCACTCCGGAGCGATTGCAGTATGACTACTGGCTGCACTACGCCGAGGGCTCGGCCATGCCGCCACTGCTTCTGCATCTGGTATTCGACACCGTGGAGAAAAAATCGCCGTTCCTGATCCGGCCGATCGCAAAGGCGATCTCGGCAAACGTGAAGAAACAGTTCATTCGCCCACAGCTGGATCTGCATCTCGACTACATGGAAAACGAACTGCGTCAGCACGAGTGGTTTGTGGGCAACGAATTCAGCGCCGCCGACATCATGATGAGCTTCCCGCTCGAGGCAGCGTCAAGCCGCCGCGGCCTGGAAGACCGATGCCCGCGAATCCGGGCTTTCGTAAAACGCATCCACGAACGACCCGCCTATCTCCGGGCGCTCGAAAAAGGCGGGCCTTACGCCTACGCCTGAGCGCTTACCCACACGGCCTGTCGATGCCCGGGTCGACGTGTACGCCCGCGCAGTGCACTGGCACGCGAATCGATGGACAATGGATGGCTGGCGCGGGTATAGCTTAGCCTCGTCGACGCGGTAGCCGGCCGCCTCCCAGCCACCCATTCTGGAAACGGATGGTTGCTCCCATGAAAAAGCCCGCCGAAGCGGGCTTTCTTGCGCATTGCTGGAGCATCGGTCCTATTGGCTGGTCGTGACCGTTGCCTCGTCGCGCAGACCATCGACGGTCTTGCTGCCGATGCCGCTGACGCGCGTCATCTCGTCCAGCTTCTGGTAGTCCCCGTTTTCCTCACGATCCTCGATGATCGCGTCGGCCTTGGCAGGCCCGATGCCGCTGAGTTGTTCCAGCATGTCGGCACCGGCCGTATTGACGTTGACGGCGGCGAGCGCGGCCGTCGCGAAGAAGCCCGTCATGAGCACCAGGATCAGGATTGTTGTTTTCATTATCAGTCCTTTTTTGTTGTATTTACGCCGAAAGTGCAAGGTACACGCAGGTAATTCACGAGTGCAAATCACAGCGCTGGATTTCTTTCTTTATCGATACGCCGTGGCCGCCACCTCCATCGATCGATCGAAACCTAGTCATAAAACATGATTTCAGTGCGGTAATCTTCGCTATTTCGTGGATAATCGCCTTATCGTGCCGCTATAGAATCAGACCCTCCAACGCTCTACTATTTAAATAAAATATTAACAAACAATATTTTATATGGACCCTGGCGATCGTCCATGCTTTTATTCAGGCACCGACGAGCGTCGATGTGCCCATTGAACGAGAGAAAAACAGCGCTGCTGACAAACCGGCGAACGGGGCCCGAAAGTTGATCCGGGCATATCGATTTCGCTGCGCACCGGCTGAAAACATGGCAATTACAACGATATCCGTCCTACAAAAGTTGTAGACAAGGATTCGTTGACACTCCCGAGCGCGCTGTCTACTGTTAATCGCGAATCGAGTAAAACAAAGTTTCACTAAGCGAAACATGTGCAGCGATTGCACGCCCCAAAAGCCCTCAGGAGACCCTAACCATGCGACCGATCATAAAGGCGCTGACCGTCAGCGCGCTCGCGCTGAGCACATCGATGGCGCTCGCCGCCGATAAAGTGGAACTGCCTAAAACCCTCGCCATGACCGCTTATGGCACCGGCTCTGCGGGCTATACGCAGATGGTATCCATCGGCAACCTGCTGCAGAACGAATACGGCACGTCGGTGCGTATTCTGCCCGGCGAGAACGATGTGTCGCGGATGACGCCGCTGCGCGTGGGCCGTGTTCCGCTGTGCGCCTGCGGTATTGCCAGCTACTACGGTTTCGAGGGCGTGCTGATGTTCGCCGGGCGCCAGTGGGGACCGCAGCCGATCCGGGTGATCGCCACCTCGACGGCAAGTTTCGGTCTCGGCGTTGCCGTGGCCGATGATATCGACGTCAAGACGCCCGCCGATCTCAAGGGCAAGCGGATTGCCTATATCCGCGGCGACGATGCGCTCAACAAGGGCACCGAGGCGTTCCTCGCCTTTGGCGGCCTGACCTGGGACGACGTCAAGAAAGTGACCTATCCCGGCTATGGGCGCTCCTTCGACGGCATCATCGCCAACCAGGTCGATGCGTCGTTCACGATGAGCGTGGCGCCGCCGGCCCAGCAGCTGGCGGCCAGCCCGCGCGGCATCGTCTGGCCGACGCTGGATCCGAAGGACACCGAGGGCTGGAAGCGTCTCAAGACGGTAGCGCCTTATTTCGACCCGCATCAGGTCACCTCGGCCGCGGGCGGTTACAGCAAGGACAAACCCTGGGTCGGCGCCAGCTATCCCTATCCGATCCTCATCGGCACCGACAAGCTCGACGACAAGACCGCCTACAGCCTGGTGAAGGTACTGATCGAGGATTTCGACAAGTACAAGGACGCCGCGCCGGGCAACGCCGGCTATGCGCGGGACAAGCAGAACATGGAATGGGTGATTCCGTTCCATGATTCGGTGGTCCAGTACTACAAGGACACCGGCTACTGGACCGATGCCATGCAGGCCCATCAGGACATGCTGGTCAAGCGTCAGGACACGCTCGCCAGTGCATGGAAAGGCTATATGGCCAGCGATCCGCCGAGCGACGATGCGGCCTTCAAGAAGGGCTGGATGTCGGCACGAGCCGAAGCGCTGGAAGCACAGGGCATGGACCCCGTCTTCAAGTAGCGTCATACCACCGACGACGGCGGCGCGTGATCGGCAACGACACGCGCCGTCGCTCGTTCTATCGGGCCCGGCCCGTTCACTCTCGCGCGCGAACCCTCCGGATTCGCAGGCGCTTTTCACCGTACCGCGGTTATGTCCATGACACCGAATGATCCGATCAAGGAAACAGACAGCGAAGCCACCGAGATATCGGGGATTCGCCCACTGGCCGGCGCCTGGGCGTGGCTGCCGCGTCTGGCCACGCTCGCGCTGACCCTGACCACGCTCGACTACCTGCTCAATCTGGGCTATCTGTCGATCATCACCTCGGTGGAGAGCCAGTTCTTCTATACCGTGGTGCTGCTGATGCTACCGCTGGTGTTCGTGATGTGGCCGGCCTGGGGCCACTCCAGGCGCACCACGGTGCCGTGGTACGACGTGATCCTGTTTCTGGTGGCACTCGGCACCTGCGGATATTTCGTCTATAACGCGACCGATATCATCGATCTGGGCTGGGAGTACGCCGCGCCCCAGAACGCGATATACATGAGCTTTCTGCTCTGGGTGGTCGTGCTGGAAGCCACCCGCCGCGCGGGCGGGCTGCCGATCGCGATCATCGTGGGCCTGGCGAGCGTCTACCCGATCTTCGCCGACGTCATGCCCGGGCCGATCCAGGGCTTTCCGTCGAGCTGGTCGCAGACCGCCATCTATCACGCCATGAGCCGCGAAAGCGTCATGGGTATTCCGTTGCAGGCCTTCGCCAATCTGGTGATCGGCTTCCTGCTGTTCGGCGTCGCCCTGCAGAAAACCGGCGGCGGCAAGTTTTTCATCAATCTCGCCTTCGCCCTGCTCGGCCACGTCCGCGGCGGCCCGGCCAAGGTGTCGATCTTTTCCAGCGGCCTGATGGGTTCCATGAGCGGCAGCGTGATCACCAACGTGCTCACCACCGGCGTGCTCTCGATTCCGGCCATGCGCCGGGTCGGTTTCGGCAAGTCCTACGCGGCCGGCGTGGAAGCCTGCGCTTCGACCGGCGGTGTTCTGATGCCGCCGGTGATGGGCGCGACCGCCTTCATCATGGCCAGCTTTCTCAATATCCCCTACGGCGATATCGCGCTCGCCGCGGTGGTGCCCTCGGTGCTGTATTTCCTGGGTCTGTTCATCCAGATCGATGCCTATGCCGCGCGCCACGAGCTCGAAGGCCTGCCGCGCGAGGAACTGCCGTCACTAGCTCAGACCATGAAGGAAGGCTGGTATTTCATCTTCGTGTTCGTGCTGCTGATCTGGATGCTGTTCGTGCTGCGCCAGGAAGCGATCGCGCCGTTCTATGCCACCGCCCTGCTGATCGTGATCAACCAGGTGCTGCCGTTCCAACGCTGGGGCTGGGCCGAGGTCAAGGACTTCTTCTCGGGCGCGGCCAAGCTGTTTGCCGAACTCATTGCCATTCTCTGTGGCGTGGGCCTGCTGGTGGGCGCGCTGTCTGTGACCGGGCTGTCGGGCACCATCGCCAACGACCTGATCTATCTGGCCGGCGGCAGCACGCTGGTGCTGCTGTTCATGGGCGCGGCGACGAGTTTCATTCTCGGCATCGGCATGACCGTCACCGCGGCCTATATCTTCCTTGCGGTGGCGTTGGCGCCGGCGCTGGTCAACGGCGGCGGCATGAATGCGCTGGCGGTGCACCTGTTCATTCTCTACTGGGGCATGCTCAGTTATATCACCCCACCGGTCGCACTCGGCGCCTTCGCCGCGGCGACCATTGCCGGGGCCCGGCCGATGGCCACGGGCTTCCAGGCCATGCGCCTGGGCAGCATCATCTATTTCATTCCCTTCCTGTTCGTACTCAACCCGGCACTGATTCTGCAGGGCAGCGCCGGGGAGATCGCGCTCGTGTTCAGCGAGGCGGTGATCGGCGTCGTCCTGATCGCCGGCGCCATGCAGGGCTATCTGCTTGGCGTGGGCAATCTGTGTCGCCACGCGCTGTTGCAGTGGCCCATGCGGCTGATGCTGATACTGGCCGGCCTGGCCATTGCCGTGCCCGGCGGTGGCGCGGTGCCGCTGTCCGACAGCCAGCTCTGGCTGATCAGCGCGGTGCTCGGCCTGCCGGCGCTGGCGCTGGCGTTCTGGTCGAATCGCGGCCGGGTCGTGGCGGCCCATGGCTGATTGTGCGCACGGCATGGCCACATCCGATGCGTCGGCCTGAACGCCGACGCCTGGCAGAACACGGCCGGACGCTGTCGCGTTCGGCCGCACGCAGATGACCGCGGAGCTGTATTTCGACGGCCGCCGCATAGCGGGTGACGAGGTCGACTGGCGCAGCCTGCGGCTGGCCGGCGGCCTCGCCGCGCTGGGGGTGGACGACGGCGACGTGATCGCGGTGATGCTGCGCAATCACCCGGTCTATATCGACATCATCCAGGCCTGTCGCAGCGCCGGCTGTTTCTATTGCCCGGTCAACTGGCACTTCAAGGCCGATGAAGTCGGTTATATTCTCGCCGACTCCGGCGCGAAGGTGCTGATCGTGCAGGCCGACCTGCTCGACCAGATTGCGGGCAGCATACCGGTCGCGGTCACCGTCCTCGTAGTGGATGAGCCCACGCCCGCCGAGCCCACAATCGCGGCCGGCACCGACGCCATGTCGTTCGAGCCCTGGCTGGCGCGGCAGCCGGCCTATGCCGGACCGGCGCGCACGCCGCGCGGGCATCTCGCCTATACCTCCGGTACTACCGGCCGGCCGAAAGGCGTGCGGCGCCTGCAGTCGCCCAGCGATCGCGCGGCACGCCAGGCCGAGCAGATGCGCCCTATTCTCGAGTCCGCACTGGGCATCCGGCCGGGCGTGCGCGCGCTGGTGCCAGCGCCGCTCTATCACAGCGGACCCAGCCTGTTCGCGCAGCACGTGCTGCTGCAGGGCGACGCCCTGGTCGTGGCGCCGCGTTTCGACCCCGAACAGACACTCGCGCTGATCGAACGCCACCAGGTGGAAACCGTGTTCCTGGTGCCGATCATGTACGTGCGCCTGCTGCGACTGCCGCAGGCGGTGCGCGATCGCTACGACATCTCGTCGGTGCGTTTCGTGGCATCGACGGGGTCGCCGTGCGCCCCGCAGGTCAAGGCCGACATGCTGGCCTGGTGGGGCCCGGTGATCCACGAGTTCTATGCTTCGAGCGAAACCGGCGTGATCACGGTGCAGACGCCCGACGACGTCAGACACAAACCCGGCAGTGCCGGCCGACCGGCGGGCGACGCAGTGGTGCGCATCGTGGGCGAGGACGGCGTCGAATGCGCGGTCGGTGAGGCCGGTCTGATCTACTGTCATCAACCGGCGGTCGCGGATTTCACCTACCAGAACCGCGATGCCGACCGACAGGCGATGGCGCGCGGCGATCTCGTGACGGTCGGCGATATCGGCTATCTCGATGCCGACGGCTATCTGTTCGTCTGCGACCGTGCCTCCGACATGGTCATCTCCGGCGGGGTCAACATCTACCCGGCCGAAATCGAGGCGGTGCTGATCGATCTGCCTGGCGTACTCGACTGCGCAGTCTTCGGCATACCCGATCCCGAATACGGCGAGTCGCTGGTGGCCCTGGTCGCGGCTGAGGGCAGCGCCGCATCGATCGAGTCCGAGCTAAGCGAACAACTGCGGGCGCGCATCGCCGGCTACAAGGTACCGCGACGATTCACGCGGGTGGCCGATCTGCCCCGCGACGACAACGGCAAGATCGCCCGAAAACGGCTCCGCGCCTGGTGGCTGGAACACCACGCAGCCGGCGTCTGAGCTGACAATGGCGCGGCATGAACGTCGATCCTGATCGTGGGCGAAGCCGGGCGGCCTGTTTCCACACCAATACGCGCATTAGACGCATTCGAGAAAAGAGGGTTCACGCGAAGCCGCAAGGACGCCGGTAATCTGAAGGCCATGCCTGCGAAGCGCCTACATCGACATGCTCATCTCTTCCTTGCGCCTTTGCGTGAGGCATACCGTCGTCGCGCCGGCTTACGTGGCCCTGTCCCGTCGAGTCGGGCACATGCCATAGATGATCGACACGGCTATTTGTCATCCGGCGGATCGTTTATCGCCACGAATTCCGCGCTTTCAATCTCCCAATGGCGCTTGAGCCCACTCATGCCGTCGCATCCCAGCGGTTCGGGCTTGGCATGCGGCGGCAGTATCTTGGTGCTGCTGCCCTGGCTGCGCGTCTTGCCGGTGTAATTCCACAACACGACCTTTATCGCCCGCGTCGGATGGGTATTCACGATCTGGCGAAGCTGGGCGCGATGCAGCATGCAGTCGGCGGTCAGCGTGGTGCTGAATTTCAGATAGTCGCGCGGATCGTTGCTATGCGGGCGCTCGGCCGTTGCTGCCGGCGGCGCGTCGTCACCGTCCGTCGGCGCCCCGCCGGACGCGTCCTGCGCGCGCGCCGTGACCGTGATCACCACAAGAGCCAGCGACAGCAAGGCCGCGATCCGCCATCCCGTGGTCAGCGTCGGATATCTCATCACTCACCTGCACTGGACAGGGTATCGATATGCACGGCCGCGCTCGCCGCCAGCGCATCCAGCGCGTAGCCGCCTTCCAGCGTACTCACGATACGGCCGTCACAATAGAGCGCCGCCGCTTCCGTAATTCGTTCGGTGACCCAAGCGAAATCATCGGCCTCGAGCAGCAGATCGGCGAGCGGGTCCGAGCGGTGCGCGTCGAAACCCGCGGAGATGAAGATCATTTCCGGGGCGAAGGCGTCCAGCGCCGGTAGCCAGTCGCGCTCTATGGCCTTGCGAAACACATGGCCGCCGGTGCCCGGACGCAGCGGCGACTTGATCAACGAGCCGGGCACGCTGGTATCGGTGGTGAACGGGAACAGCGGATTCTGGTAGCTGGAACAGAACAGCACGTTGGGATTGCCGCGAAAGACGTCTTCCGTGCCGTTGCCATGGTGCACATCGAAATCGAGAATCGCGACCCGACTCAGGCCGTGTGCGGCGATGGCATGGGCGGCGCCGACCGCCACGTTGTCGAAAAAACAGAACCCCATCGCTCGGGCATGTTCGGCGTGATGGCCGGGTGGACGCACCGCACAGAACGCGTTGGCGACCTGGCCTGCGATCACGGCGTCGGTGGCGGCGATGGCGGCCCCGGCACCATGCAGCGCGGCGGTCAGACTGTGCGGGTTCATGGCGGTGTCGCCGTCGATCTGGCGCAGCCCCTCGCGCGGCGCGAACGCCATGAGCTCGTCGACATAGCCGCTGTCATGGACGCGCTTGATCGCTTCGACCGACGCCGCCGGCGCTTCGTGGCGTTGCACGCGCCGGTCCACGCCGACCACGCCCATGCCCTTCTCGACGGCGATCAGCCGGCCCGGCGACTCGGGGTGGCCGCCGCCCATGTCGTGCAGCGCCGAGCTGTCGTGACTGAAATACGCGGTCGTCATGCTTTGCCCATCTGCGCTGGCTCCTCGGGGCGGCTCGGCCGGCCGCTGTTATTGTTCAGCGCTCATCCAACACCAGCGCCTGCCTGATTGCAACAGGCCCGGCGTCGCTGGGCCGCGGACAAAAAAACGCCGCGATGAACGCGGCGCCTGGTCATGGTCAAGCCTAGTGCCCGGGACTCAACGCATGGCCACGATGCGATCGGCGAGATTAGTCTTCGCCGACGCCTCGTTCGAATACAGCTCGGCGTAATGCGATTGCATCCATTGGCCGAAAGCCTGCGGATTCTCTTCACCCAGCAGGGCCGCGAGCGAGTCGATGTTCTCGCCCTCGCCGGTGGCGGCCTCACGGCGCAAGGCGACCTGCTGCGTGTCCGCGAAATCCTGGGCCTGGGCAAAATCGTTATCGTCGATGTTCTTGCCGACGATATAGGCCGTGGTGCCGGCCGTGCTGGCCGTGGTGATCAGGTCATCGCGATCACGCGCCGAACTGATCGTCGCGACGCTCAGGCCGATTGCCATGACGCTGCACAGCGCAACGCCGCGTTTGATCGTGCTGGAACTCATGTTCATATTTCACTTCCCTTTTAGCCACTTCTTGCTGATCTTGAAGCTAGCCCGATCTAGATGAATCGAGACTTAACCTCAAAGGACTTTCGTCATTGATAGATCTTGCTCCCACCCTCGCGAAATTCCTCGGCCTTTTCCTCCAAGCCCGCATCGATGGCGTCCTGCGCGGTATGGATGCCGCGTTCGTGGGCGAACTCGCGCACTTCCTGTGAAATCCGCATGGAACAGAACTTCGGGCCGCACATGCTGCAGAAATGCGCGACCTTGGCGCTGTCCTTGGGCAGGGTCTCGTCGTGGAATTCGCGTGCCTTCAACGGGTCCAGGCCGAGATTGAACTGGTCTTCCCAACGGAATTCGAAGCGCGCCTTGGACAGCGCGTTGTCGCGGATCTGCGCGCCGGGGTGACCCTTGGCCAGATCCGCAGCATGAGCCGCGATCTTGTAGGTGATGATGCCTTCGCGCACGTCGGCCTTGTTGGGCAGGCCGAGATGCTCCTTGGGCGTGACGTAGCAGAGCATGGCGGTACCGTACCAGCCGATCTGGGCGGCGCCGATACCGGAGGTGATGTGGTCGTAGCCGGGGGCGATATCGGTAGTGAGCGGGCCGAGGGTG